>NZ_SROY01000010.1:0-7690 GCF_005862345.1 Thermomonas fusca
TTCTTCACGTCCAATCTCCTTGCTGCCGGGGATTGGACTCCAGATCGCAGCGCTACTCAAATCCGGGGGGACGTCGCTACCGCGCTACGGAGTCTGTCCTTTTGCTTAGGCGTCCAGCCCTTGCTCATATAGAGCATGAAAGGGAGGGAAAAGAGAGATGGGCAGCAACCCAGCGCCGCGAGGAGCAGCACGAAGACGATCGAGGCGAGCTTGAAAGCTAAGATCAATGCCTAACACCTGAGTTAAGCCGCGCCGCGAAGCGGCGTCGGCTTGAACGAATTGTTAGACCACAGACTAGAAGTCACGGAGATTGCAATTGCTTGGCTGACTCACGCTGCGTGACGCCAAAGAAATTGCCCGAGTTGAGATAGGTCACATTGACCACAAGGTCATCTTTGACCTCAAACGTGTACTCGATGATGCCGCCTTTTTGAGTGGCGAGGTTGTACGTGATGAAGTCGGAGCCGCCGAGGGAGTACGTCTTGTCTGGAGCGCCAACGTACTGAATGATCTCGTCGGGTGTAGCCTTGTTGAGTTGGAACTCGCGCAGATACTTCTTGGGGTTGGTTGAGAGCGTTGGCCGATAGACGCCATTCTCGCTCTTGTCTTTGGCAAAAGTGTTGCCAGTGGTGAGCATGGCGAGAGTCAGAAGCAGCAGGGCAATGATCTTTTTCAAGCTGGACTCCTTTCTGTGTCCAAGTGGTCTAACACCTGAGTTAAGCCGCGTAGCGTAGTGGAGGTGGCAGGCATGGCAAGCTTTTTCTGCCATGCCTGACGCCGGAACGAAGCGGAGTCGGCTTGAACGAATTGTTAGGCGCAAGATTTGACATTGAAGCGACACCAGAAATACGCTGGGCAAAATTTAGGAGGAGTGCAATGCAAAGAATTCTTGCTATTTCATTGTTGCTTGCTGGAATGACGGCATGCCAAAAAAACGTTAAGAATGACGTAGCAATGGGAATTATCCTGCCACCAGGTGCGGAGAGGATGAAGATCCCGGACAACGAGAAGTTTGTTATGCCTTCTCCGTTAGTAGATACCTTGCCTAATTATCCGGAGGAGTTGAAGTCAAGGAATATTAGGTCTGTAAGCACATGCGGTGAAATTGTTATTAATGAAAAAGGATCGGTGGAACAAGTTACGCCGCTTTATGAAATTCCAGAATGCCCGGAAAAAGAGGGTGAGATAGATCAGGCGTTTGTAACGGCCATGATTAGCTCAATGAAGGGCTGGAAATTTACTCCGCCGATGGTGTGCACATTTCCAATTGGTGCGCAGATTACGGACGATTGCAGCGGAGCGGGCGTTCTTAAGAATCCGATTGCAATAAAGCTGTCTTTTACTTTTTCCTTTGAGTCAGAATCAAGGCGCGTAAGCATGTTTCGCAGGAAGAATAATTAATTGCTTTGTATGGATTTTTTCCATTGTGCGGAGTCGAATCCAACGATGGCTCCTTTCTGAGTAAGAAGCACAGGAACTGCTGAGGCATTAACCGCTTTCAGGAGTCGTTTCGCTAGGCGCTCGTTTTTCTGAATATCTAGTTCGATATGGCTTATGTTGTTTTCTCCAAGCCATATTTTTGAGGCTTTACAAGCCTCACAAGTGGTCAAGGTAATGACTACTGGTACCTTTGGATCAAGGTGTTCCGCGATAAATATCTCTGAATAATTAGCGGGAGCAATGTTCTTGCTATGGTTTTGAACCAAGTACAGACTTATCCATCGGATCCGATGATCTCCCAGAGATAGATGAGAGGGCGCGACGGATCTACGTCGCTTGCTCCTTCTTCAAATCGCATCTGGATGTCCGACATGCGCCCTAACACCTGAGTTAAGCCGCGCCGCGAAGCGGCGTCGGCTTGGACGAATTGTTAGGCCCCACGCCACGCGGACCAAGCGAGCAAAGCCACAAGCAGCACCAAGAACGACACCGCGTATAGCGATAGGGCAAAGTATGCTTGGGCGCCTTTGCGCCGCAACTCCGGCTCCTCTAATGAGAGGAACTGCCGAGCATTTAGATAGCGGAACTTGGCTGGCGCGATTGGGCCGTACGACCGAACGCCGTGCCCGGGTTGGAACGCATCCAGAGCGGCGGGATGATCGGCTACAAGCGCCGAGAAGAACCGGTCGGCCTTCACATACGCATTGGTTGCGAGAAGCACCGCGACAACGACTAGCAAAGTCATCAAGATCGCCATAGTTGTTTCAGTAGGGCCTAACACCTGAATTAAGCCGACCCGCGAAGCGGGTTCGGCTTGAATGAATTGTTAGGCCGTAGGCGAGGTGCCTGCAACGATGGCCCATGTACTAAGAGATGCGATCAGCACGCCAGTGACCAAGCAACGTACGCACCTAATCCTGTGTCCCGCCAAAACGCTAAAGACCTTGCCAGCAACCAAGACGCCTAAGACCGCAATAGAAAGCTCGCCAGCGTAAGTCGGAAAGAACCAAACAGCGATCCCACAAGTGACAATGAAAACAAGAGCAACGTAAGCGTGAGCTTGGCGAAGGAGGCCAACCCAAGGCTTCCCTGGCTCATGAAACATGTCTGCGTAGTTGCTTGGCACCGAGACTACGATCAGTCCGAAGAGTCCAAGCAAGACGTAAGCAGTGGCGATTACTTTGGCTAGCAACATAGATTGGTCTACGGCCTAACACCTGAGTTAAGCCGCGCCGCGAAGCGGCGTCGGCTTGGACGAATTGTTAGGGCCGACGTTACGGCCGAAGTGGCGGAATCGCAAGCTGCAACGCCACGCGCGACACGGGAGCCGCCGTCCGTTAGCCAAGCCACACGCAGGCCGAGGCTTGAAGAGCCGAAGCAAGAGCGCCGCGCGAGCGGAGCGGGAAAACTGGCGGGCAAGAGCGCAACGGCAAACACTGCACGACGCGACAACACGCGAGCGCGAACACGAAGGTCCGCTCACCGACATGGCGGCCGCGCACCTGCGCTGTCCGAAGCGATGCGTCCGAAGCAAGAACAGTGGATCACGAACGCCTGACCAACGGCGACCCAGCAGAACGCAAGAAACGCAGAGCGCGAAACAACTGCCGAAGGCCGACAACACTGGAAAGCTTTTCCCCAGGCCTAACACCTGAATTAAGCCGAGCCGCGAAGCGGCTTCGGCTTGAATGAATTGTTAGAACTCATTTGCGACGCAAGATACGCCAGCAAACAGACTGCAAAGTTGATTGAAGTACCTGGTAGATCGAGCCAGCCTGCCAACGAGCCCGACAAGGCGAAAAGCACGGCAATATCTATCACCTGAATCAACACGAATAGAGCTGCGCCAAGCAAACGCTTATGGCTTGGAGTGCGGCGGAAGAAGACGTAATACGCCAGAAATGCAGAAGCTCGCGCCGCAAAAGTACTGTAGGACTCCGCTGGAGTTGTATATACGATCAGGCTGACAGCCTGATAGGCAACAAAGATCAGTGCGGCCCAGCCGACAAGCCTTTTCCAGTTGGCGATAAGAGTGGGCATGAGTTCTAACACCTGAGTTAAGCCGCGCCGCGAAGCGGCGTCGGCTTGGACGAATTGTTAGGCATGTTCAGCCCTGATGAGAAGCTGCTTGACCTTGTTCTGCAGCAGAAGCAGCGAGCTGCCGAGCACAAGTGGCCACCAAGAGTCCATGAAATTGGCCGCTAGAAGGGAGGCAAGGACAGCCATGAGCAAGATCGCTGCGGCCCGGCGCTCGCCAGTCACCCGAAAGTCGCGGCGGCATTCAGGGCAGATCGTATACACAAGCTGGACCTTCTTCCAAGTGGTGCTGAGCTCCGGCTGCGGGATCTCGGTGCGTGCATCCTCAAGTGCGATGCGCCATTTGCAATGCGGGCATTCGAGCAGTGTCCGGAACATGCCTAACACCTGAGTTAAGCCGCGCCGCGCAGTGGCGAAGGCTTTGCGCTAGCGTAGCGCAAGCGCAAAGGTGAAGCCACGAAGCGGCGTCGGCTTGAACGAATTGTTAGGCCGCAAAGCCACTAGCGTCCGTTGGGGATTGAAGCTGTGGCAGAGCAGAACAACCCGCCGCCGAGCATTGCGAGCAGATAGTTCATTGGGGTTGCCTCCATGCCTTGAAGCAGCTGGAGGATGGCTATGAATATTGCAACGGCAATTGCGCCCCACACGAAGCAAAACGCTAGCGTCTTGCGGCCAGCTTGAGAGAACAATCGGACGCGTCGCCTGGCGCGGAGTGCTGATGTTGCGAGTGGCGCAGAAAAGAATAGCGCGCCAGTCAACAGCGCAATCACGATTGCCTGTGCGCCGGATAGGCCAAACAAATAGAAGAGTGCGGCTTTGCCAAGCGCAATGACGCCCCAAATGAGCAGAAGACGGCCGAGAACTGGAGATGTGGCTAGCAAGAGCTCTGACAATGAGAAGCTACGTTCTTGCATCTTGCGGCCTAACACCTGAGTTAAGCCGCGCCGCGAAGCGGCGTCGGCTTGAATGACTTGTTAGGGCGCAAAGTAACAGAAGACGAGGAAAGTCGGGCGCGTAGCGCACGGCATGAGCCAGCACGCAGCTGCCTGTGCCGTCCGAGAGCCGAGCCGCACAAGCGCACCGCGAAAGTCTGCGAGGAAACGCTGCGGCCGGCGAGAACGTTTGATCGTCTGCTGTCGCGAGAAACTGCGAGCGCGAGCCGATGCTGAGGCAAGCACGAACCGTTGAACGATGTTGCCGCCGAGCGCCAGGAACCCGACGGAAGAACCGGTTGGCAAGTTGCGCCTGCGCACCGCTTGGCGCAGCTACGGAAGCATTGCTTTTAGCGGCCTAACACCTGAGTTAAGCCGCGCCGCGAAGCGGCGTCGGCTTGAATGAATTGTTAGGCCTACAAGCCGAGATGCAAGCCGTTGATAACGCTGTCTAGCACCTTGGTCTCGAAGGCCTGGAGCTTGCCCCATTTAACTGTGTCTAGTTGAGACCATTGACCGCCAGTAGAAAGACGCTTGCCGGTACGGTAAGCGTCCTGCCACACAGCTTGGCAGCCAGAATCGCCCGTTAGACCTTGACGGTCTACGATGCGCGCCGCCACGGAGCCAACGAACTCCTTGTCCGCGCCGAGTGCAAGACCGGTGATCTCGCAGTAGCTGTAGTCAGGCTCGGCAACTGATGAGAACGACAGCAGCAGAAGCGGGGCGATTGTCAGAAGGCGCATGGATATTTCCTGTAGGCCTAACACCTGAGTTAAGCCGCGCCGCGAAGCGGCGTCGGCTTGAACGAATTGTTAGAACTCACTGGCCCGGTTTCCCTGCCGGCCTCCGCCTTCTGGACACCGCTTCCAGTGTTGAAGAGCAGCGGTGAAAAGATCTGCACGATTGAACTCAGGAGGGCCGCGACCGCTAGGACAATGACCCAGCGTTGGGTCTTGCTGTTCTGCCGGTTTAGCGAGTCAATGTGGTGCTGAAGCAACAAGTGGTTGACGGTTAGCCCGCGGATGATGTCTCGGTGCCGGACCGAATCATTTGGGATGGGCTGATTTGCCAGTGCGAGCAAATAGGCGCGGAGCTCCTCAGGAGACTTTCCTGAGACGGTGCCCTCGCGGAAAGCGTCTTCCACCGGCTGGTAGTCATGCTGCGCCATGAGTTCTAACACCTGAGTTAAGCCGCGCCGCAACGAAGAGCCACCGAAGCGGGGAACGGCAAGTTGCGAGAACTTATCACGATGCCGGGAAGCGGCGTCGGCTTGAACGATTTGTTAGGGTGCAGCCGACCGTACTTGCTAGCGGTCACCGCAAGATTGCCACGCCCGCCGACGCACGAGGAAGCAGCGCGGCAGGGAGCAGGCGCCAAACGGCGCGAGGAAAAGCGGTGAACGCTGGCCTGCCAAGCGCGCTTGGCAGCGCCGTGCGATGCACCGCTTTTCTAGCAGGCGGCTGCGGATTCAGTCACTCGGCGAACGCCGCGAAAACGACTCGGTAAACTCTGATGGCTCTCGCGTCCGCCGCCTGGAATTCCGACGCTGCAGCCTAACACCTGAGTTAAGCCGAACTGCGTAGCGCAAGCAACGGCGTGGCAAGCTTTTTCTGCCACGCCGTTGCTGGAGCGAAGCAGTTTCGGCTTGAACGAACTGTTAGGGCGCAAGGTAGCAGAAGACCAAGGCAGTCGGGCGCGCAGCGCACGGCAAGCGGTTGCCGCAGCTGCCTGTGCCGTCCGAGAGCCGAGCCGCACACGCGCAACGCAAGAGTGCTGCCGGGAAACGCTGCGGCCGGCGAGAACGTCCGATCGTCTTCCGCCGCGAGAAACTGCGAGCGCGAGCCGATGCTGAGGCAAGCACGAACCGTTGAACGATGTTGCCGCCGAGCGCCAGGACCCCAACGGAAGAACCGGTTGGCAAGTTGCGCCTGCGCACCGCTTGGCGCAGCTACGGAAGCATTGCTTTTAGCGGCCTAACACCTGAGTTAAGCCGCGCCGCGAAGCGGCGTCGGCTTGAATGAACTGTTAGCCACCACAGCGAGAGTGGCAAAACTGCCAACGAGGTGCAACATGGATTTTGGAAAGGCGCTGGATGAATTGAAGGCTGGCGGCAAAGTGCAGCGCGACGGATGGAACGGTAAGGGCCTATGGCTTGAACTGCAACGTCCTGATGCGCACAGCAGGATGACGCTCCCATACATCTACCTGAATTACCCCGCCGACGCGCAGAACACGCCTGGCGCGCGCGTCCCGTGGCTTGCAAGCCAGACTGACGTACTGGCCGAAGATTGGCGTATTGCAGTATGACCGACGCCCCCACGCCGCCGGGATGTGCGGCGTGGGGGCTAACACCTGAGTTAAGTGGAGCCGCGAAGCGGCTTCCACTTGAACGAATTGTTAGGCGGCAAACTAGACAAGTTCCCAGCCCTTCTCGATTCGAGTGATCTCGCGAGCGAGGGCCTGCAGCGGTGCGGCAAGACCTTGATTGTCTTGGATTATGACGATCCCCTTGGACCGGAGTTCCTTGCGCACGCTCTCTTCCAGGTGCGGCTCAAGCCCGAGGTAGACCGGGTGAGTGAGGATCATGGCTTTCACATTCTGGTCGCCGTCACTCTCCACGTGGATCTCATGGATCATCTCGCGCCACTTCTGTACGTGCGCGCGGCGTTGTTCTTTAACCGCGGAAGAGCCCTGTAGCCGATGAGTTATGAAAGGGCCGACCACGGCTGACACAAGGCCGCCCACGACGCCCGCACCTGCCGCGATCGCTGCTACTAAAACTTCACCCGCCATTGAATTTCCCCATGCCGCCTAACGCTCAAGTTAAGCCGAATTGCAGCGCGTAGCCAACGACATGGCAAGCTTTATCGGCCATGTTGTTGGCGTAGCGATGCAATTTCGGCTTGAACGCAATGTTAGGGCTCATCGCCGGGATCCTCCCGCCGTATCCACGGCGAGCCCACAGACGCTCGCTCTGCGATGAACCCAGCAGGCAAATTGGCGCAGTCGTTGACAGAGCTATCCCTGCTCGCCAGATGACCAACGCCGACAACATGGAAGTCGTCAGCTCCGCCGTGGTCGCGCTCGCCACATGCGAAGTTCCAACCGTCGGCATCGTGAGCTACGAGCAATATCGGTCGCGAAGCCTCGAGAATGTGGCTGCAGACGATGACACCCAAATTGGTTGGCGAAAATTCCATGAGGCCTAACACCTGAGTTAAGCCGCGCCGCGAAGCGGCGTCGGCTTGAATGACTTGTTAGGGCGCAAAGTAACAGAAGAC
>NZ_SROY01000011.1:0-5605 GCF_005862345.1 Thermomonas fusca
CCGCGCCGCGAGTCGCGGTTATTGATTGTCGTGCTGGAAGATATCCGGATGCAAAAAGACAAAACCCCAGCTTGTTGGGCTGGGGTTTTGCGGGATAAAGACCCTGGCGATGACCTGTTGCGGCTCGCGGCTGCGCCGCGCACCGCAAATGCGCGATTCACCTAAAAGACAAAACCCCGAACCAAGAGGCTCGGGGTTTTGCGGGATAAAGACCCTGGCGATGACCTACTCTTGCATGCAGAAGCACACTACCATCGGCGCAGCTGTGTTTCACTTCCGAGTTCGGGATGGGATCGGGTGGTGCCACAGCGCTGTTATCACCAGGGAGAGGGTGGAGGGTCGCCGGCCGTAGATACGGCAGCGCCTCGCTCTCAGAGGTTGGAAGAAGAGTCCACGAGCGTTTGGAGCAAGCCATCAACGTGTTGAGGCCAAGGGTTGCTTCGCTGGGCGAAGCAACTTGAGGTGATATGGTCAAGCCACACGGATCATTAGTACAGGTAAGCTCAACGCATTACTGCGCTTACACACCCTGCCTATCAACCACCTGGTCTTGATGGTTCCTTCAGGGGGCTTGTGCCCCGGGAGATCTCATCTTGAGGCGCGCTTCCCGCTTAGATGCTTTCAGCGGTTATCGCTTCCGAACATAGCTACCCGGCAGTGCCACTGGCGTGACAACCGGAACACCAGAGGTTCGTCCACTCCGGTCCTCTCGTACTAGGAGCAGCCCCTCTCAAATCTCCAACGCCCATGACAGATAGGGACCGAACTGTCTCACGACGTTCTGAACCCAGCTCGCGTACCACTTTAAATGGCGAACAGCCATACCCTTGGGACCGACTACAGCCCCAGGATGTGATGAGCCGACATCGAGGTGCCAAACACCGCCGTCGATATGAACTCTTGGGCGGTATCAGCCTGTTATCCCCGGAGTACCTTTTATCCGTTGAGCGATGGCCCTTCCATACAGAACCACCGGATCACTAAGTCCTAGTTTCCTACCTGCTTGATCCGTCGATCTTGCAGTCAAGCACGCTTATGCCTTTGCACACAGTGCGCGATGTCCGACCGCGCTGAGCGTACCTTCGAGCTCCTCCGTTACTCTTTGGGAGGAGACCGCCCCAGTCAAACTACCCACCATACACGGTCCCCGACCCGGATTACGGGCCCAGGTTAGAACGTCAAGCACATCAGGGTGGTATTTCAAGGTTGGCTCCATGCCAGCTAGCGCCGACACTTCACAGCCTCCCACCTATCCTACACAGACGAACTCAACGTTCAGTGTAAAGCTATAGTAAAGGTTCACGGGGTCTTTCCGTCTTGCCACGGGAACGCTGCATCTTCACAGCGATTTCAATTTCACTGAGTCTCGGGTGGAGACAGTGCCGCCATCGTTACGCCATTCGTGCAGGTCGGAACTTACCCGACAAGGAATTTCGCTACCTTAGGACCGTTATAGTTACGGCCGCCGTTTACCGGGGCTTCGATCAAGAGCTTCGCTTTCGCTGACCCCATCAATTAACCTTCCGGCACCGGGCAGGCGTCACACCCTATACGTCCACTTTCGTGTTTGCAGAGTGCTGTGTTTTTGATAAACAGTCGCAGCGGCCTGGTTACTTCGGCCTCCTTCAGCTATTAACCATAGGAGGCGCACCTTCTCCCGAAGTTACGGTGCTATTTTGCCTAGTTCCTTCACCCGAGTTCTCTCAAGCGCCTGAGAATTCTCATCCTGCCCACCTGTGTCGGTTTACGGTACGGTCTGTGCAAACTGAAGCTTAGGAGCTTTTCCTGGAAGCGTGATATCAGCAGCTCTGTCCAATTGGACTCGTCCTTGGTCTCAACGTTGCGCTCCCGGATTTGCCTAAGAGCACCGCCTCAACCCTCTCACCGGGACAACCAACGCCCGGCCTGCCTAACCTTCTCCGTCCCTCCATCGCATTTGCACGAGGTGCTGGAATATTAACCAGCTTTCCATCGACTACGCATTTCTGCCTCGCCTTAGGGGCCGACTCACCCTGCGTCGATTAACGTTGCGCAAGGAAACCTTGGGCTTTCGGCGTGCGGGCTTTTCACCCGCATTATCGTTACTCATGTCAGCATTCGCACTTCCGATACCTCCAGCAGACTTCTCAATCCACCTTCGCAGGCCTACGGAACGCTCCTCTACCGCGCATAACAAAGTTATGCACCCCAAGCTTCGGTTTACCGCTTAGCCCCGTTAAATCTTCCGCGCAGACCGACTCGACCAGTGAGCTATTACGCTTTCTTTAAAGGGTGGCTGCTTCTAAGCCAACCTCCTGGCTGTCTGTGCCTTTCCACATCGTTTTCCACTCAGCGGTAATTTGGGACCTTAGCTGTGGGTCTGGGTTGTTTCCCTTTTCACGACGAACGTTAGCACCCGCCGTGTGTCTCCCGTACAGTCCGTCTCGGTATTCGGAGTTTGCAATGGTTTGGTAAGTCGCGATGACCCCCTAGCCATAACAGTGCTCTACCCCCGAGAGGATACATACGAGGCGCTACCTAAATAGCTTTCGAGGAGAACCAGCTATCTCCGGGTTCGATTAGCTTTTCACTCCTAATCACACCTCATCCCCGACCTTTGCAACGGGCGTGGGTTCGGGCCTCCAGTACCTGTTACGGTACCTTCACCCTGGGCATGACTAGATCACCCGGTTTCGGGTCTACTGCCCGCGACTATGCGCCCTTATCAGACTCGGTTTCCCTTCGCCTCCCCTATACGGTTAAGCTCGCCACGAACAGTAAGTCGCTGACCCATTATACAAAAGGTACGCCGTCACCCTTGCGGGCTCCGACTGCTTGTACGCACACGGTTTCAGGGTCTATTTCACTCCCCTCGCCGGGGTTCTTTTCGCCTTTCCCTCACGGTACTGGTTCACTATCGGTCGGTCAGGAGTATTTAGCCTTGGAGGATGGTCCCCCCATGTTCAGACAGGGTTTCACGTGCCCCGCCCTACTCAATTTCATCGATCAGGCCCTTTCGCATACGGGGCTGTCACCCGCTATGGCCACACTTTCCAGAGTGTTTTGCTAAAACAAGATCGACTTTTGGGCTAGTCCGCTTTCGCTCGTCGCTACTGACGGAATCTCGGTTGATTTCTTTTCCTACGGTTACTTAGATATTTCAGTTCACCGCGTTCGCCTTGCATGGCTATGTATTCACCATGCAATACCCTTGCGGGTGGGTTTCCCCATTCGGACATCGCCGGATCAAAGCTTATTGCCAGCTCCCCGACGCTTTTCGCAGGCTATCACGTCCTTCATCGCCTCTGACCGCCAAGGCATCCACCGTGTGCGCTTATTCGCTTGACCATATCACCCCAAGTTGCCTCGGAACGACACGTACCAGCGAATGGTACGACTATCACTTGATAAAAACGGCTTACGCCGTTTCGCCTCAGCCTCGACACGTTGCAAGACTTACGTCTCAAACGCTCGTTTGACTCTTCTTCCTCATTTTCAAAGAACATGGGCCGGCCTCAATGCCGAACCAATTCAAAGTGTGTGTGCGCGTGTCATTCAGAGTGTTTCCGGCCTGCCCAGGCGCATAAGTGGTGGGTCTGGGAGGACTCGAACCACCGGCCTCACCCTTATCAGGGGTGCGCTCTAACCACCTGAGCTACAGACCCAAAATGCGTCTCTCTTCAGTGGTGGAGCCTGTCGGGATCGAACCGACGACCCCCTGCTTGCAAAGCAGGTGCTCTCCCAGCTGAGCTAAGGCCCCGTTTAATACGGGACACGCAATCCGACTTCGGATCGCGCTCTCTGAATGCAGGTCACTTGTGCGGACGTCTGGCAACAGCGTTGCCATGTCTCAAAAGGAGGTGATCCAGCCGCACCTTCCGATACGGCTACCTTGTTACGACTTCACCCCAGTCATCGGCCACACCGTGGCAAGCGCCCCCCTTGCGGTTAAGCTACCTGCTTCTGGTGCAACAAACTCCCATGGTGTGACGGGCGGTGTGTACAAGGCCCGGGAACGTATTCACCGCAGCAATGCTGATCTGCGATTACTAGCGATTCCGACTTCATGGAGTCGAGTTGCAGACTCCAATCCGGACTGAGATGGGGTTTCTGGGATTGGCTCACTCTCGCGAGTTTGCAGCCCTCTGTCCCCACCATTGTAGTACGTGTGTAGCCCTGGCCGTAAGGGCCATGATGACTTGACGTCATCCCCACCTTCCTCCGGCTTGTCGCCGGCGGTCTCCTTAGAGTTCCCACCATTACGTGCTGGCAACTAAGGACAAGGGTTGCGCTCGTTGCGGGACTTAACCCAACATCTCACGACACGAGCTGACGACAGCCATGCAGCACCTGTGTTCTGGTTCCCGAAGGCACCCCTCGATCTCTCAAGGGTTCCAGACATGTCAAGGCCAGGTAAGGTTCTTCGCGTTGCATCGAATTAAACCACATACTCCACCGCTTGTGCGGGCCCCCGTCAATTCCTTTGAGTTTCAGTCTTGCGACCGTACTCCCCAGGCGGCGAACTTAACGCGTTAGCTTCGATACTGCGTGCCAAATTGCACCCAACATCCAGTTCGCATCGTTTAGGGCGTGGACTACCAGGGTATCTAATCCTGTTTGCTCCCCACGCTTTCGTGCCTCAGTGTCAGTGTTGGCCCAGGCAGTCGCCTTCGCCACGGATGTTCCTCCTGATCTCTACGCATTTCACTGCTACACCAGGAATTCCACTACCCTCTGCCACACTCTAGCTTGCCAGTATCCAGTGCCATTCCCAGGTTGAGCCCAGGGCTTTCACATCAGACTTAACAAACCACCTACGCACGCTTTACGCCCAGTAATTCCGAGTAACGCTTGCACCCTTCGTATTACCGCGGCTGCTGGCACGAAGTTAGCCGGTGCTTATTCTTTGGGTACCGTCAGAACAATCAGGTATTAACCGACTGCTTTTCTTCCCCAACAAAAGAGCTTTACAACCCGAGGGCCTTCTTCACTCACGCGGCATGGCTGGATCAGGCTTGCGCCCATTGTCCAATATTCCCTACTGCTGCCTCCCGTAGGAGTCTGGGCCGTGTCTCAGTCCCAGTGTGGCTGATCATCCTCTCAGACCAGCTATCGATCGTCGCCTTGGTGGGCCTTTACCCCGCCAACTAGCTAATCGAACATGGGCTCATCCAATCGCGCCAGGCCCGAAGGTCCCCGGCTTTCCCCCAAAGGGCGCATGCGGTATTAGCGTACGTTTCCATACGTTATCCCCCACGACTGGGCAGATTCCCATGTATTCCTCACCCGTCCGCCACTCGCCACCCACAGAGCAAGCTCTGCTGTGCTGCCGTTCGACTTGCATGTATTAGGCCTGCCGCCAGCGTTCACTCTGAGCCAGGATCAAACTCTTCACTTAAAGTTTTCGAGGACGAATCCTCTAATGCTTCGAAATGCAGAGCCCGACCAGACTCAATTACTCGCTGTACGTTGTACTTGCGTACAAATACTTATAAGAATTGAGGTTCTGTTCGAACGTCTGCTATGGACAACCATCCATTACCAGACGCCCGCACAAGTCACCTGCGCACACTGTCAAAGATCTGCGGGGCCGGCCTCAGCGCCTTTCCCGTTTTCCCTCAGCGCC
>NZ_SROY01000012.1:0-3744 GCF_005862345.1 Thermomonas fusca
CCCAAACGCTGGTATCCACTACTATCAACCCCGGACTCTAGATCAACCTGCTACTGAAAGCGGGGGGACGTCGGGCCTACACCGAGAGGCTGGCAGAGGCCAAAATTGCACCCTCGGTGGGCAGTCGCGGTGACAGCTACGACAACGCCTTGGCCGAGACCATCAACGGCTTGTACAAAGCCGAGTTGATTCACCGCCGGGCACCGTGGAAAACGAAAGAAACTCTGGAACTGGCCACCCTCGAATGGGTGTCCTGGTTTAACCACCACAGGCTCCTTGAGCCCATGGGGCACATTCCGCCCGCAGAAGCTGAGGCAAACTACTACCGGCAACTCGCCAGTCAGGCCACCTCGGTGGCGACCTGACTTAAACCAAACTGCCTCCACGAAACCCGGTGCGGTTCACTCGGTAGATGCCATCGATTCACAGCTTCGCAAGATCGAAGGGCAGAGCCTTGGGTATAAAGTGGCTCGTTTCTTCGGTCTTCTGGGGCGGTGATTTACGCGACCTGCAGTGTCGGATAGTCTGTATAGCCCTTGGCGCCACCTGCGTAGAACGTGTTGGAGTCAGGCGCGTTCAGCGGTGCCTTGGCCCTGATGCGTGCGGGCAGGTCCGGGTTAGCCAGGAAGGCGGTGCCAAAGGCCACAGCGTCAAGCTTACCTTCGGCAATAGCTGCCTCTGCCTCATCAGCGCTGTAACCCATATTGCCCACCAACACACCCTTGTACTTTTCACGCGCTACGGGCATGACATCGGCCTTCTGCACGCCGAAGAAATCGGCACGCATCACGTGCAGGTAGGCTAGCTTGAAGGCATTGAGCCTATCGGCCAGGAAGCCGATGAGGGCCAGCGGGTGGCTGTCTTTCATGCTGTTGAAGCTGTTGAGGGGCGACAGGCGCAGACCCACACGTTCGGAACCGATCGCCTGGGTCACGGCAGTAAGTACCTCGAACAGCAAACGTGCACGGTTTTCCAGCGATCCGCCGTAAGCATCGGTGCGCTGGTTGGGCGTGTCGCGCAGAAACTGGTCAATCAGGTAGCCGTTGGCGCCGTGTACTTCCACACCATCAAAGCCGGCGGCAATGGCGTTGCGTGCGCCTTGAGCAAACGCAGCCACGATGCCGGGAATCTCTTCGACGGTCAGGGGGCGGGGCACCGCGTGCGGCACCTTGCCTTGGGGCGTGTGGATCTCACCCTCAATAGCGGTAGCGCTGCTGGAGACAATGGGGGCGCCATCGGCAGCGCCAGGGTAGGCTGCGCGGCCAGCGTGCCAGATCTGCATGAAGATGCGTCCGCCCTTGGCGTGCACCGCGTCGGTCACCTGCCTCCAGGCTGCAATCTGCGCGTCGTTGTAGATGCCAGGCTCATTGACGAAGGCCGATGTACCGGGCGCCACCATGGTGCATTCGGAAATCAGCAGGCCGCCGGTGGCTCGCTGGCTGTAGTACTGGGCCATCAGCGCGTTGGGCATGTGGCCAGCGTCGGCACGGGCGCGTGTCAATGGTGCCAGAAGGATGCGGTTGGGCAGGGTGAGAGAACCTACTTGAAGTGGATTGAATAGCATGTGGATGAAAACCCAGATTAGTGAACAGAAAACAGTGGTAAGGCTAACAGTATTCCCAATACTCAGACCTTTGAAAGGTCACTGAACTTTGAAAGGTCACTGAAGACTGCTTTGGCACGGCTGGTGCTTTTGCACCCAACGCACGATGTAGTAGACGCAAGTGGGTAAGCCTTTGCTTCCGACAGTTTCGCGGTGGTCTCCAGCCGTACATGCACCAAACGCCTTTGGTCATCCACCGCGTCGCAACTCCCTGACACCCCGGCCCAGCTTGCGGCGCAACAGGGCCCGCAGGGTCACCCCATCCGAGTACCCGACCTGTGCGGCGACCTGGTCGACGCTGGCGCTCCCGGTGCGCAAGAGATGGACGGCATGCTCCACGCGCAAGTCCTGGAAATACGACAGGGGTGTCTTGCCCAAAACGCTTTGCAGCCGCCGGGCCAAGGTGCGCTCGCTTGTGCCCGCGGCGCTGGCCGCCTCGGCCAGCGAGAACCCCTGCGCGAGCCGACGTCTGGCCCAGCACTCGAAGCGCTCTACCATCGGGTCGGCATGCGCAAGGTGGTCGGGAATCACGAACTCGGCTTGCGAACTGCGTGTCTCGACCAGCAGATAGCGTGCCACCAGGGCCGCCAGCGCCGGACTGCGCCCGCGGATGATGCGCAAGGCCAAGTCGACGTGGGCCAAAGCGGCACCCGCGGTGGTGAAGCGTGTCGAGTTCACGATCATGCGTGACTCGTCCAGCGTGACGTTCGGATAGCGCTGCCGAAACATCGGCCCCAGCCACCATGACGTCGTCGCACGATGCCCATCAAGCAGGCCACTCTCTGCAAGCAAGAAACTACCGGAGCAAGCGGCACCAAGGTGCGCGCCAGCGGTGGACCACTGCTGTAGAGCCGCGACCGCATCGGGCACATCGGGGCGTGTGAGCCGAGCCGAGAGCGTGTCAGGCATCTTGTCGCCAAACGCGGGCACGAGCACGACGTCAGGTTCGGGCACACCACGCGCAGTGACCACGGGCACCGTCAAGCCTTGCGCAGTTCGGATGCGACGCCGCACACCCACCAGCGTGAGCTCTATGTGCCCGGGAGCCTGTGGCAGCGAGCCCGCCATCGCATTGGCCAAGCCTATTGTGTCAGTGAGCGCCGCAAGCCCCAGATCAAACACGCCATCACAAACAAGGAGGTGGAGTTTCATGGCAACAATGATATCAATGTTGTCATTATTGCCTATAGAGATGTCTGTCATGAAGACTTAGATTGCAGTCTCTTCGATCCCTTCACCCACTTTTCCATTTACCCAAAGGAATACAGCATGACCAAGCTCGCCTTGTTTGTTCGCCTCGAAGCTAAACCCGGCCAGGAGGCTGCGCTTGCCGACTTCCTGGCCAGCGCACTGCCGCTCGCCAACGCCGAGTCCGGCACCACGGCCTGGTTCGCATTGAAGTTTGGCCCTTCGACATTCGGTGTGTTCGATGCCTTCGCCGATGAGGCAGGTCGCCAGGCACATCTGAACGGCCAGATCGCCGCGGCCTTGATGGCCAACGCAGCGGCCTTGCTCAGTTCTCCGCCCAATATCGAGAAGGTCGAACTGCTTGCAGCCAAACTGCCTGCATGACAACTCGGCCTTGACCCAATCAGGTCACGCTGCAGGATGGGGGTCACACAGCCCTACGTGCGATCCCAACCTCCTTGCTGTCATTCTTGCAGTCTATGGATTTTCCGGCGAGAAAAGGGCAGATTCAAGCCTGCCCACCCACACCCTTGAACTTCTCCACAAACGCAGCGATCTTCTGAAACGCCGTCTGCTTCTTGGTGAGGTACTACGGGTTCAGAGTGATACGGCCCAGCAGGCCAAGGACGTAGTGGCACACCGCGACACGTACCTCAACGACATCGTCTCTGATGGCGCCGGCCCCCTCTGGGAGGCCCGCTAATGGCCCTTTTCACCATCACCGTCCAAAGGCCTGGTGATCGCCAGCCCACAACTTGGCTGTTCGATGAAGTCTTTCAGGCGCGCAATGCACGCGAGTTGGCCTCGCAGGAGAAGATCCTGATCAGCAACGGCGAGGATTTCATCACCGACTTCGACGAATTCGCCGCCTGGGTCTGGACCGACCAGATTTCCGTAGACACTCAGTCGCTGCGTTGCGCGTAGCGCCTCTCGAACTCTACTGGTGACATGCC
>NZ_SROY01000013.1:0-1581 GCF_005862345.1 Thermomonas fusca
GTCTTCTGTTACTTTGCGCCCTAACAAGTCATTCAAGCCGACGCCGCTTCGCGGCGCGGCTTAACTCAGGTGTTAGGGCGCACTTGTGACCACTCCGCAACTCACAACATTGGAAGCTGACGGCTGGATGATCGACGACGGCGAGATCGCTCACGCCGAGAGTCCAGACAAATTCTGGATTCCTCCGCTCCACGAGCGTCAGTCGCTTGAACCTGGATCAATCGTCAAGATCCGTTTTTACATCCGTGCGCCCAACGACGCGGGTGAGCTCGTAGATCACGGGGAGCGAATGTGGGTCCAAGTCAAAGAACGACATGGTGATTGGTACTTTGGGGCGCTGGACAATGATCCGCACTGCACAGACTCTATCCAAGCCGGCATGCCTCTTTGGTTCCAGCCTCGCCATGTCATAGACATTGATCGGGGCTGACCATGCAGGTGCGCCCTAACAATTCGTTCAAGCCGACGCCGCTTCGCGGCGCGGCTTAACTCAGGTGTTAGGCCTGGGGAAAAAGCATTCCAGTCTTGTTGGTTCCGGCAACGGCTTCGCGCTCTGCGTCAGTCGCGTCGTGTTGGGCCGGCTCCGGTTGCCGTCTCGTTGTTGACCAGCATTTCCCGCTTCGGTCGCATCGCTTCGGGCAGCGCAGATGCGCCGCCGCCGCGTCAGTGAGCGGACCTTCGTGTGAGCGCGCGGATGTTGCTGCGCCGTGCGGATCTTGCCGTTGCGCATTCGTGTGCGGGTGTTCCCGCTTCGGCTGGGCGGCGCCTCGGCTTCGGTTTTACAAGCCTCGGCCCGCGTGTAGCTCGGCCTGCGGGCAGAGTTGCCAGCGTCTCGCTCTGCGTCGCAGCTTGCGGTTGCTCGCCTTCGGCGATACCGTCGCGCCTAACAGTTCATTCAAGCCGACGCCGCTTCGCGGCGCGGCTTAACTCAGGTGTTAGGGCTCATGATCAGACTCAGTCGCAAATTGTTGTTAGGTCTAGCGATCTACGCGACTTCGTTCTGCTGCGCAGCCACCCTTCCTCGAGTCAATACTTGCTATGACGTTCTTTGCTTTTCCATGGTTGAGGGTGTGTCGGGCATGGTCAAAGACCGCACCTACCACCACCGTGAAAATGGTGAACGGCTACTTGTCGTCCGTTTAAATGACACAAGCCAAATCTCATTGCTGGTAAGGCCAACATCCAAAGCTGATTGCCCAGAAAATTTCGAACAAACGTACGCCCACCTTACTACCCGCTCATCTAATAGCATTACAAGCCGCGGGTGCCTCGCCATTCCTGATGCTAGTCGCTATTTCAAAGTTGACTTCACTCTGGTCAGCCCAAAGACCCCAATTAACCTACAGCTCAGGACTCTCGACCCGCAGGTCTTGATTCGAGACATCATAGATATCAAGTATTGGTCAGGGCCCACCTTCAATAGCTCCGTTCTCGTACTTTCCCCATCAGGGCATGAGCCCTAACAATTCATTCAAGCCGACGCCGCTTCGCGGCGCGGCTTAATTCAGGTGTTAGGCCGCTAAGAGCAAGGCTTCCGTAGCTGCGCCAAGCGGTGCGCAGGCGCAACTTGCCAACCGTTTC
>NZ_SROY01000014.1:0-1189 GCF_005862345.1 Thermomonas fusca
CGTCTTCTGTTACTTTGCGCCCTAACAAGTCATTCAAGCCGACGCCGCTTCGCGGCGCGGCTTAACTCAGGTGTTAGAGCCCGCACAGAGGTCCACGATGCTCCCGAAAAAAACTATCGTTTTGTTTACAGCCTTTTTACTTCTAGCAGCTTGCTCTTCAGGACCTTCAAATTCAGAAGTTGAGAAGGCGCTGAAAGCTCGCGTAGCCGAGGCGGAGAGTGGAATCGACATATCGATCGAGTCGGTCAAGAATTCTCGATGCACCCAAACGAGGGACAAGTCGGGTTACGACTGCGCTTTCACCGCTGTTCTCAAAACACCCATGGGAACCAATCAGAGTTCTGGTCGTATTAAGCTAGTGAATATTGGAGGTTCATGGACGTACGCCAAAGGTCAGCCACTCTCCATGAGTTCGAACTGAGAGACGCGGGCTCTAACAATTCGTCCAAGCCGACGCCGCTTCGCGGCGCGGCTTAACTCAGGTGTTAGGCTGCACAAGCAAGGGAGCTCATGATGGGCGCAGCATTCTGGATAAAGCGATTCTCGCTAGCACTGGTAGTGGCCTTCGTGGTTCTTTTCGGCGTAGAGCTCGCCAAGGGACACTCGCAAGTAGCTGCAGTTCAATTTGCCAGCTTTTGGGCTGTGGTTACCGGCACGATCTTCACCCTCGCTGGCTATGTCCGCTACAGGCGCAACCCTGCATGCTGGCTTCCTAATGATCGCAAGGCCTAGATCCAGTGCGGCCTAACAGTTCATTCAAGCCGACGCCGCTTCGCGGCGCGGCTTAACTCAGGTGTTAGGCCGCTAAGAGCAATGCTTCCGTAGCTGCGCCAAGCAGTGCGCAGGCGCAACTTGCCAACCGGTTCTCCCGTTCGGTTCCTGGCGCTCGGAGGCAACATCGTTCAACGGTTCGTGCTTGCCTCAGCATCGGCCCGCGCTCGCAGTTTCTCGCGGCAGCAGACGATCAAACGTTCTCGCCACACGCAGCGTTTCCTCGCAGACTTTCGCGGTGCGCTCGTGTGGCTCGGCTTTCGGCTGGCACAGGCAGCTGCGTACGGGTTCCTGCCGTGCGCTTCGCGCCCGACTGTCCTCGTCTTCTGCTACTTTGCGCCCTAACAGTTCATTCAAGCCGACGCCGCTTCGCGGCGCGGCTTAACTCAGGTGTTAGGCCGCTAAAAGCAATGCTTCC
>NZ_SROY01000001.1:0-911694 GCF_005862345.1 Thermomonas fusca
CCGCACAAGTCACCTGCGCACACTGTCAAAGATCTGCGGGGCCGGCCTCAGCGCCTTTCCCGTTTTCCCTCAGCGCCGTAGCGTCCGAGTGAGCCGCCCATCATACAGGGGTTTGTATTGCTGTCAACACCCCGTGATGAACTTTTTTTCCCGCCCCGCTTCCGGCGAACCGTCTGCAGGAGGGCCGCGAATCATACCCGGGTTACAACCTCTGTCAACACCCGGATCGCCTCACTTCCCTGCCCCGCCCCGCATTCATCCGCAGCGGCAAGGGGGCGCATCTTGCACCCCATTCGATCGATTGGGAAGTCTTGATTTCACTTCCTGAATGCGGCTATCGCGCGCGCATTCATTTACCCACCGGGCAATCAGCCGGCTGGGCAGAGACGTACACGGGCGAAGTTGCGCTTGCCTACCGCCAGCACGCCCTCGAAGCCCGGCGCAAACACGCGTGCCGCATCCTCGAACACCTCGCCGTCGACGCGCACCGCGCGCTCCTTGAGCTTGCGATTGGCTTCGGAGTTGCTGGGCATCAAGCCCGCCGCGACCAGCAGCGCGGCGATGCGCAGGCCTTCCGCCGGCACCGCGACGTCCTGCAGCGGCAGCGCGGAGAGATCGCCCTCGCCACGCACCGCGGCATGCCAGCCGGCAACGGCCTGCTCGGCGGCGGCGGCATCGTGGAAGCGCGCCGCCAGCTCGCGAGCCAGGCGCAGCTTGACGTCGCGCGGATTGAGGCCGGCCTCCACCTCGCCGCGCAGGCGCGCGGCCTCCTCGATGCCGATCTCGAAGCTGAGCAGGTCGATCCATTTCCACATCAGCGCGTCGCCGATCTTCATGGTCTTGGTGACGATGTCGATGGCGGGCTCGGCGATACCGATGTAGTTGCCCAGCGACTTCGACATCTTGTTGACGCCGTCCAGCCCTTCCAGCAGCGGCATCGTCAGCACGATTTGCGGCGGCTGACCGTGGTGCTCCTGCAGGCCACGACCCATCAGCAGGTTGAACTTCTGATCGGTGCCGCCGAGTTCAATGTCGGCCTTGAGCGCGACCGAGTCGTAGCCCTGCACCAGCGGATACAGGAACTCGTGGATGGCGATGGACTGCTGCGCTGCGTAGCGCTTGGCGAAGTCGTCGCGCTCGAGCATGCGCGCGACGGTGTGCTGGCCGGCCAGCTTGATCATGTCGGCCGCGCTCATCGCACCGAACCATTCGCTGTTGAAGCGCACCTCGGTGCGCTCGCGATCGAGCACCTTGAACACCTGCTCGGCGTAGGTCTGCGCGTTGGCCAGCACGTCTTCGCGGGTCAGCGGCTTGCGGGTCACGTTCTTGCCGGTCGGGTCGCCGATCATCCCGGTGAAGTCGCCGATCAGGAAGATCACCTGGTGGCCCAGTTGCTGGAACTGGCGCATCTTGTTGAGCAGCACGGTGTGACCGAGGTGCAGGTCCGGCGCAGTGGGATCGAAGCCGGCCTTGACCCGCAGCGGGCGGCCAAGTTTCAGCCGCGCTTCCAGCTCGTCGCGCTTGAGGATTTCATCGCTGCCGCGGGCAATCTGATCCAGGACGGGCTGCAGATCGGCGGGGGACTGTGGGGACACGGGCAGTTCTCTCCGGCGGCGAGCGCTGCGCCGCATTCATGTTTGGGGCTGGCTGCGTTAACCACGCGTTAAACTGTGAACTGGAAAAACATTCGCAGATTCAATGGGTTGACGCAGGTTCTTTGCATGCCTATGGTAGCGCGTTGACGGTTTCTACACAGGCAGGGGCGATCATATGACGGATTCCAATCACGACGCCGTGCGTCGCGAGAATCTTGAACGCGCCCGCGTCAACGCGGACCGATCCGTCTCCTCCTACTCCTTCCCCCATGGTGGCCGCTGGACGCGCCGCCACTGGGCGCATGCAAGCGTCGTCACCACCATGGGCGTGCTGCTGGCGGCGATCGTGCCGGGCTTCTCCAGCGTGCTGGAGCACCCCGGTGACATGAAGATGCAGCGCATGACTTTGGCGCTGACCCTGCCCAAGGTAGGCAAGCAGGCCAAGAGCACCGACGACCAGTGGCAGTCGGTCACCCTGAAGCCGGGCCAGACCCTGAGCGGCGTGTTTGAAGAGCTCGGCATTCCCTACGACCAGCTGGCGCGGGTGATGCAGCATCCGAAGATCAAGCCGACCCTGCGCAAGTTGCGCCCGGGTACCGAGTTGAGCTTCAACCTCCCGGCCGACGGCAGCGTGCGGGCGATGCGTCTGGAAGCCGGCCCGGGCATCGGCGATACCCCCATCGAACTGGAATTCAGCGGCGACACCCTGCGCGAGCGCGCGGTGCCGGTGGAGATCACCACCCGCACGGTGGTGCTGACCGGCGAAGTGGGCAAGTCGCTGTTCGCCTCGGCGCGCAAGCTGGGCCTGGGCAGCGCCCAGCTCAACCAGCTGACCGACGAGATGTTCAAGTACGACATCGACTTCGATTCGGACCTGAGCGAGGACGACCGCTTCAGCGTGGTCGTCGACCAGACCTGGAAGAACGGCCAGCTGGCCAACACCGGCCCGGTGCTGGCCGCCACCTTCACCGTCGACGGCAAGCTCAAGAGCGCGTTCCGCTACATGCGCGACGGCAAACCGGAATACTTCACCCCGGACGGCCGTTCGCTGCGTCGCCCCTTCATCCGCATGCCGATTCCCTACGCACGCCTGAGCTCCGGCTTCGGCGGTCGCAAGCATCCGGTGCTGGGGCGTTTCCGCCTGCACAAGGGCGTGGATTACGCCGCCGGCACCGGCACCCCGATCCAGGCTGCCGGTGATGCGCGGGTGGAGTTCATGGGCCGCAAGGGCGGTTACGGCAACACCGTGATTCTCAACCATGGCGGCGGCAAGACCACCCTGTACGGGCACATGTCGCGCTTCGCCAAGCTGCGCCCCGGCCAGCGCGTGGCGCAGGGCACGGTGATCGGCTACGTCGGCAGCACCGGCCTGGCCACCGGCCCGCACCTGCACTACGAATTCCGGGTGAATGGCGTGCACATGAACCCGCTGAAGATGACTCTGCCGCCACCGACGCCGCTGTCCGGCACCGCGCTGGTGGCGTTCAAGAGCGAGACCCACCGCGCGCTGGAAAAGATCCGCGAGGTCGAGGACGTGGTGTTCCAGCTCGATGACGGCAGCCGCGTCGCCAGCGCCGCCGCCAAGCCGGCACCCGCGCGCAAGAAGGGCTGAACCCGCGCGCGGCGATGCGATACTGCATCGCATGAGCGACTTCCCTCCCGGCCGCTGCTTCCTCGGCCTGATTTCCGGCACCAGCGCCGACGGCATCGATGCCGCGCTGGTGCGGTTCGACGACGACCACGCGCACGCGCACGCGCGCCCCGCCCTGCTGCATGGCCGTACCCATGCCTGGCAACCGGCGTTGCGCGAGCGTCTGGTGACCCTGGGCCAGCAGGCGCAGGCGCTGACCCTGGATGAAGTGGGCGAACTGGACGTGCGCATCGGCCACGCCTTTGCCGCCGCCGCGCTGGCGACGCTGCGCGAAGCCGGCCTGAGCGCGCGCGATGTCGCCGCGATCGGCTCGCACGGGCAGACCCTGCGCCACCATCCGCACGGCGACGCGCCTTTCACCCTGCAGCTGGGCGATGCCCACGTGATTGCGGAGCGCTGCGGCATCCCGGTGGTGGCGGACTTCCGCCGCCGCGACGTCGCCGCCGGCGGCCACGGCGCGCCGCTGGTGCCCGCCTTCCACGCCGCCACCCTGCATGATCCAAGCGAGGACCGCGCGGTGCTGAACCTGGGCGGGATCGCCAATCTCACCCTGCTGCCTGCCCGCGGCACGGTGCGTGGTTTCGATACCGGCCCGGCCAACGGGTTGATGGATGCGTGGTGCCAGCGCCACACCGGCATGGCCTATGACGCGGACGGCGGATTCGCCGCGCAGGGCCGGGTCGATGGCCCGCTGCTGGCGCGCCTGCTGGCCGAGCCGTGGTTCGCCGCGGCGCCGCCGAAATCGACCGGTCGCGACCGCTTCCACCTCGATTGGGTGGACGCCGCGCTGGCCGGCACCGAAGCGCCCGCCGACGTGCAGGCCACGCTGCTGGCGCTGACCGCGCGCAGCGTCGGCGAAGCCTTGCGCGCCACCCAGCCGGGCACCCGCCGGGTCATCGCCTGCGGCGGCGGCGTGCACAACCCGCTGCTGATGGCGGCGCTGGCCGAAGCGATGCCCGACGCAGCGATCGAGTCCAGCGCGGTACATGGATTGGACCCGGATTTCGTCGAAGCGATGGCGTTCGCCTGGTTGGCGCGCCAGCACCTGGCCGGTCGGCCCGGCAACCTGCCTGCGGTCACCGGCGCGGCCGGGCCGCGCGTGCTGGGCGCGCTCTACCCCGCCTGAGCAGGGGCGGCGGCGCGCATCCGCCGCGCCAGCCACAGGCACAACAGCAGCGCCGGCAACCCGGCCAGCGCGGTGCCGAGGAAGAACAGCGCATAGCCGTCCAGCAGCGTGCGGCCGGCGGCGAGCTGTTCCACCGCGACCCCGGAGAAGCCCTTCAGCAGCTTGCCCAGCAGCGCGTAGAACGAGCTGAGCAGGGCGTACTGGGTGGCGGTGTAGCCGATGCTGGTGAGGCTGGACATGTAGGCCACCAGCGCGGTGCCGGCAAAACCGGTGGAGAAGCCGTCGATCGCCATCGCCGCCACGAACACCGCGTGGTCGCCGCCGGCGTAGGCCACCCAGGTGAACGCGGCGTTCGAGCCGGGGCCGAGGATGGCGCCAGCCAGCAGCGTGGGCACGAAGCCGAAGCGCACCGCGCTGATGCCGGCCGCGGCAATCCCCAGCAGCGAGGTGGCCAGCCCGATCGAGGCGCGCACCTCGCCCACGAATTCCTTGCTGATGCCGATGTCGGCGTAGAACGGGTTGTTCATCGGCCCCATCACGAAATCGGGCAGCCGGTACAGGCTGATCGCCGCCAGCATCAGCAGCGCCCACTGGCCGTGGGTCTTGAAGAAGGCGATGAACGGCCCGGCGATGGCGTCCCACAGCCCGGAGACGGTCCACATCGGTGCGTGCGTGGTGACCTCCGGGCGCTGCGAGGCCGCGGGTTCGCGCGCAACAAACAGCGCGGCGCACAGGCCCACGCCCATCAGCGCCGCCATCGCCCAGTACGACAGCGACCAGCCGACATAGGTGGCCAGGATCAGGATCAGCGCATCGGTCACCAGCAGCGCGGTGCGGTAGCCGAACTGGGTGCCGGAAGTGAGCAGGCCGAGCTCTTCGGGGTCGTCGGCGATCTCGATGCGCCAGGCGTCCACCACGATGTCCTGCGTCGCCGAGGCGAATGCCGCCACCAGCGCCAGCGCGCCGAACACCAGCAGGTGTTCGATGGCGAAGCCGGCGAACTGGAACTGGCCGCCCTGCGGCTGCACCACCGCCATCCCGGCCAGGCCCAGCGCCACCACGACCTGCGACAGCACCATCCAGCCGCGACGATGGCCAAGCCGGCCCAGCAGCGGCACATTGGTCTTGTCGATCACCGGCGCCCACAGGAACTTCAGGGTATAGGCCAGGCCCACCCATGACAGGAAGCCGATCGCCGACAGCTCGCTGCCGTTCTCGCGCATCCAGTAGCCCATGGTGTTGCCGACCAGGTACAGCGGCAGGCCGGAGGAGAAGCCCAGCAGCAGCATCGCCAGCACCTTGGGCCGGCGCAGCGCGCGCAGGACATCGCGACTGGTCTTGTTGCGGGGAGCGGCGCTTTCGGACATCGGGATTCCTGTGGCAGCGCCTGCCGGCGCGACGGCGTTTGCGGGAGGCGATCGTACCGGGCTGGCCTATGCGGCGTAGTCGACCAGCACCGGCGCGTGGTCGGAGAACTTCGGCTCGGGGAAGATCTCGGCGGCGCGGATCGACGCGGCGATGCCCGGCGTGCAGATCTGGTAGTCGATGCGCCAACCGACGTTGTTGGCGCGCGCGGCGCCGCGCTGCGACCACCACGAATACTCCACCACCCCGGGCCTGGCCACGCGGAAGGCATCCTTCCAGCCCTGCGCGGGCGGCGCGACCAGGCCGTCGTGGCAGTCGTCGGCGATCATCCCACTGAGCCAGGCGCGCTCGTGCGGCAGGCAGCCGGAGTTCTTCTGGTTGCCGGTCCAGTTCTTGATGTCGTTCCGGGCGCGGACGATGTTCCAGTCGCCGCACAGGACGTACTCGCGGCCGCTGGCCAGCCAGCGGTCCATGATCGGCCTGAGCCATGCCATCACCTCTTCCTTGAAGCCCTGGCGCAGTTCGCCGGAACTGCCGGAGGGGATGTAGAAGCTCACCACCGACAGGTTGCCGAAGCGCGCCTCGATGTAGCGGCCCTCGTCGTCGAAAGGCGCCCAGCCAAGTTCGGTGCGCACCTCGTCGGGCTCGCGCCGGCTGTAGATCGCCACGCCGCTGTAGCCCTTCTTCTGCGCGTCCTTGAACCACGCCTTGTAGCCTTCCGGCCGGAACGCGGCATCGGCCAGCTGGTGTTCCTGCGCCTTGGTTTCCTGCAGGCAGAGCACGTCGACGTCGCGCGCGGCGAACCAGTCGAAGAAGCCCTTGGAGGCGGCCGAGCGCAGGCCGTTGGCGTTGAAGGTGAGGATGCGCATGGATGGGATCGTGTTGCTCGAAGTCGGAGGCAGCAGCAGGTGGACGCGCGATGCGCCCGAAGCACGCAAGCATACCTGTCCGGCCGCGGAGGCTCGGGCGCATGCGGTACGCTTTCCATCCCACGCCCACCTGACCCGAATCGCCGTGCCCGACCACCGCCACCGCTTCCTGCAGCTCGCGCTGCGCGCCGACGCCCTGCGCTTCGGCGAGTTCACCCTCAAGTCCGGCCGCAGCAGCCCGTATTTCTTCAACGCCGGCCGCTTCGACTCCGGCGCCGCGCTGGCCGCGCTGGCACAGTGCTACGCCGATGCGGTGGACGCGGCGGCGCTGGACTTCGACCTGCTGTTCGGACCGGCCTACAAGGGCATCCCGCTGGCCACCGCGCTGGCCTGCGAATATGCCCGCCGCGGCCGCGACCTGCCGCTGGCGTTCAACCGCAAGGAAGCCAAGGCGCACGGCGAGGGCGGCAGCCTGATCGGAGCAAAGCTGGCCGGCCGCAGGGTGCTGATCGTGGACGACGTGATCACCGCCGGCACCGCCATCCGCGAGGCGCTGGCGATCATCCGCGAGGCCGGCGGCACGCCGGCCGGGATCGTCATCGCGCTGGACCGGCAGGAACGCGTGCGCGAGGACGCCGCCGAATCCGCGGCGCAGGCGGTGGCGGCCGAACAGCGCATCCCGGTGGTCGCGGTGGCCGCGCTGGATGACCTGCTGGCGTTTGCCGGCGAAGGCACCGAACTGGCCGCCCATCGCGATGCGCTGCTCGCCTACCGCGCGCGCTATGGCGTCGCCTGATACGCTCATCCGACTGCCACAGGGGGCCGTCATGCCGCACCATCGCCATATCTTTCGCACCGCTGTCGCCGCGCTTGCGCTGGCCGGCGCGGGCGCCGCCGCGGCGCAGACCGCAGCACCCACGCAGAAGAAGATCTATTGCTGGGACGAAGGCGGCCGCCGGGTCTGCGGCGATGCGCTGCCGGCCTCGGCGGTGGACCGCGCGCGCACCGAAATCAACGTCAGAAGCGGCATCCCCACCAAGCAGGTGGATCGCGCTCTGACCGAAGCCGAACGCAGCGTCGCGGAGGTCGCGGCCGAAACAGCGCGCCGGCAGGCCGAGGCAGAGGCGCTGCAAAAGCGCCGCGACCTGGCGATGGTGGAGTCCTACCTGACCGAAGCCGACCTGCGCCGCGCCTACGGCGAGCGCACCGCGCTGCTGGACGAAACCCTCAAGGCCAGCCGGCTGGGCCTGTCCAACCTGCGCCTGAGCCTGCTGTCGCTGCTGCGCCAGGCCGGCGACCTGGAGCTGGCCGAGAGCCCGGTACCGCGCAAGCTGATCGATTCGATCCGCCGCCAGCACGGCGAACTGCTGCGCCAGCAACAGATCCTGCTGGCGCAGGAAGCCGACCGCGCCGAGCTCGAACGCGAATTGGCCGACTCGGTGCAGCGCTACCGCGCGATGCGGCAGGACTCCGGCGCACCCGCAGCCGCGCCGGCTGCGACTGCACCGACGCCGGCGGGCTAAACCGCCGCCGTCAGAACGGCAGCTTGAGGTCCGGTTCCAGCCGCAGCAGGTTGTCGCGGAACGCCTGCTGGATGCGTGCCATCGCCTGGCTGCTGTCGGCATCGAAGCGCATCACCAGCACCGGCGTGGTGTTGGACGCGCGCACCAGTCCCCAGCCATCCGACCAGTCCACCCGCACGCCGTCCAGCGTGGTCTGCCGCGCGCCCTCGAACGTCGCGGTCAGGCGGAAGCGCTCCACGAACGCATGCGGGTCGCCATCCGGGGCTTCGACCTTGATCTCGGCGGTGGAGACGCCGTCGGGCAGCGCGTCGAACACCGCGTCCGGCGACTCCTCGCGGGTGTCGAGGATTTCCAGCAACCGCGCCGCTGCGTAGATGCCGTCGTCGAAACCGAACCAGCGCTCGGCGAAGAAGAAGTGGCCACTCATCTCGCCAGCCAGCGCGGCATCGACCTCGCGCATCTTCGACTTGATCAGCGAATGGCCGGTCTTCCACATCAGCGGGCTGCCGCCATGGCGCAGGATCTGGGTCGGCAGGCGGCCGGTGCACTTGACGTCGTAGACGATCACCGCGCCGGGGTTGCGCTCCAGCACGTCGGCGGCGAACAGCATCAGCAGGCGGTCGGGGAAGATGTTCTTGCCCGCCTTCGTCACCACGCCGAGGCGGTCGCCGTCGCCGTCGAAAGCGATGCCGAGGTCGGCGTCCAGCCGTTGCACCATCTGTACCAGCGCCTCCAGGTTGTGCGGCTCGCTGGGATCGGGATGGTGGTTGGGGAAGGTGCCGTCGATATCGCAGAACAGCGGGGTGACGTCGGCACCGATGGCTTCCAGCACGCGCGGGCCCAGCACGCCGGCGACGCCGTTGCCGGCATCCACCACCACCTTCAGGCGCTGGCCGATCTGGATGTCGCCGGCGATGCGCTGGACGTAGTCCTCGCCGATGTCGCGTTCGTCCAGGTTGCCGCGCACCTCCGCCGTGAGCAGGCGATCCTCGGCGATGCGGGCGTGCAGATCCTTGATCGCATCGCCGGACAGGGTCTCGCCACCGATCACGATCTTGAAACCGTTGTAGTCCGGCGGATTGTGGCTGCCGGTGATGGCCACGCCGCAACCGGTGCGCAGGTGGAAGCCACCGAAATAGACCACCGGCGTCGGCGCCATGCCGATGTCGATGACGTGGCGGCCGGCGGTGCGCAGGCCGTCGATCAGGCCCTGCGACAGCTCCGGCCCGGACAGCCGGCCATCGCGGCCGACCACGATGGAATCCAGCCCCTGTTCGGCCATCACCGAGCCGATCGCCTGGCCGATCAGTTCGGCCACGCCGGCGTCCAGCGACTGACCGACGACGCCGCGGATGTCGTAGGCGCGGAAGATGCGGTGGTCGATCACCACCGAGTTCTTGCGCGCTGCCTTGGCGGCATCCGGTTCGCTGGACTTGGCGCGCGCGACCGGCGCGACCGGTGGCAGGGTCTGCTGCAGGTCAGACAACGTCGGGCCGGACTCGACTTCGCCGGCGCCGCCCATCGCCAGCAGGCGCGGGCGCAGCACGAACCACAGCCCGCCGCACAGCAGCAGCAGCACGACACCCAACACCAGCGAGATCCAGCCGCTCAGCCCGAACGGCGCGGCCATGCTGTCCGGTGCCGCCGCGGCCACCCGCAGCTCGCTGTCGGGCACCCTGGCGCCCATCGCCTCGGCGGCCGCGGCCAGTTCGATTTCACCGCGCTCGACCACGCTGCGCTGGCCCTGGCGCAGCGCCAGATAGGTACCGCTCGGCAACGCCGGGCTGGTCACCGCGCTCTCCAGCCGCGCCAGCGGCATCTCGACATAGGCCACCATCTCGGTGGCGCCCTTGACGGGCGCGGCCAACGCGACCCTCGGCCCATCCGCGGCGCGCACGATCCGCACCGCCAGCTTGCCGGTGACCAGCGCATCCTCGGCCGCGGCCAGGCTGCCGAAGCCGCTGCGCGGCAGCTGCTGGTAGCGCGCCTCCAGGTCCGCGGGCCACAGTTCGGCGCGGCGGATCTCGCTCCAGCCCTGCTTCAGGGACGCGGCGGCAGCGGCGGCGTCGCCCGCGGCCAGGGCGGCGGTGAACTCCTTCGAGGCCAGCCGCGCACCCATCTTCTGCCGGTGTTCGTTGAGGGTGCGCCGCACCGCCACCACCACGTCGTCGCGGGCGAACTCCAGCGCGTTCTGGCGGCTGTCGTCGCGCTGGCGCAGGCCACCGGCGACCAGGCACCACAGCCCCAACAGGCCCAGCAGGCCGACCAGCCAGGGCAGCGCGCGCGCCGCCTGCAGCGGGTCGTATGCCAGCTTCTTGTCAGCGTCCGCTTCCGCGCCCGCGCCACCCTTCTTGCCACCCAATCCGAACAAAGCCATCGCGTTCCCCTGTCAGCGCACGCCGGTGTGGCCGAAGCCGCCCTGTCCGCGTGCGCTCTCCTCGAAAGTATCCACCACCTGCAGCGCGGCGCGCACCACCGGCATCAGCACCAGCTGGGCGATGCGGTCGCCGGGCTCCACGGTGAAGGCGGTGGCGCTGCGGTTCCACAGGCTGACCATCAGCGGCCCCTGGTAATCGGCGTCGATCAGGCCGGTGCCGTTGCCCAGCACGATGCCATGTTTGTGGCCCAGCCCCGAGCGCGGCAGGATCAACGCGCACAGGCCCGGATCACCGATGTGGATGGCCAGCCCCGACGGCACCAGTACCGCCTGCCCGGGCGCCAGCTCCAGCGGCGCGTCCAGCGCGGCGCGCAGGTCCAGCCCGGCGCTGTGCGCGGTGGCGTAATCGGGCAGCGGCCATTCGCCGCCGATGCGCGCATCCAGCACCCTCACCTGCAGCGTGCGTTGACTCATGCAACTCCCTCGGATTGCAGGCGTTCGCCGATGATATCCAGCAGCACCGCCGCCAGTTCGGCCTTGGGGGCTGGCCCGAGCGCGCGCGCGCCGTCGGCATCGATCACCAGCAGCGCGTTGTCGTCGCTCTCGAAGCCGCTGCCCGCCAGCCCGACCCGGTTGGCGCAGATCATGTCCAGCCGCTTGCGTTCCAGCTTGCCGCGCGCGTAGCGGGCCACGTCGTCGGTTTCCGCCGCGAACCCCACCACCAGCCGCGGCCGCTGCGGGTGCACGGCCACTTCCGCCAGCACGTCGCGGGTCTTGACCAGTTCCAGCACCAGCGTGTCCTGGCCCGGCTGCTTCTTCAGCTTGCTGGCGGCGATCGCGCGCGGGGTGAAGTCCGCCACCGCCGCCGCGCCGATGTAGGCATCGCAGGGCAGCGCGGCCATCACCGCATCGAACATCTGCGCGGCGCTGCGCACGTCGACGCGGGCGATGCCCTGCGGCGTCGGCAGCTGCACCGGGCCTGCCACCAGCACCACCTCGGCGCCGCGCTGCGCGGCGGCGGCGGCAATGGCGAAGCCCATCTTGCCGCTGCTGCGGTTGCCGAGGAAACGGACCGGGTCGATGTCTTCGAAGGTCGGGCCGGCGCTGACCACGAGGCGCATGCCCGCCAGCGCGGCGCTCATGCGCCCACCGCCAGCGCGGCCACGATTTCCGCCGGCTCGGCCATCCGACCGGGGCCGGACTCGCCTTCGGCCAGCGGGCCGTCGTTGGGGCCGACCATGCGCACGCCGCGCGCCAGCAGGGTGGCGACGTTCGCCTGGGTGGCCGGGTGCCGCCACATCCGGTGGTTCATGGCCGGGGCGATGAGCAGCGGCGCGTCGGTGGCCAGGCACAGGGTGGACACCAGGTCGTCGGCCAGTCCGTGCGCCAGCTTCGCCAGCGTGTTGGCGGTGGCCGGCGCCACCACCACCCGCTGCGCCCAGCCGGCCAGTTCCAGATGACCCATCGCCGCCTCGGCCTGCGCGTCCCACAGGGAGGTGCGCACCGGCCGGTGCGACAGCGCCTGGAAGGTCTGCGCGCCGACGAAGCGCTGCGCACTGTCGGTCATCGCCACCTGCACCTCGGCGCCGGCGTCGCGCAGCCGCCGCACCAGCTCGGCGGACTTGTACGCGGCGATGCCGCCACAGACGCACAGCAGCACGCGAACGCCGCCGGCGGGAGAAAACGTAGCCTGCATCGGGCCATTCCCTGACCGCTTGAAGAAGCCGCAGCTTACCCGATGCCGGGGCGGCTTCCGTTGCCCGGCGGCGATTGCGGACGCACGCTGGCCGCATGCACATCCGCGACTGGCCCGAAACCGAACGTCCCCGCGAAAAGCTGTTGGCCCGCGGCCCCGGCAGCCTGTCGGACGCCGAACTGCTGGCGCTGTTCCTCGGCTCCGGCATCGCCGGCAGTGACGCGGTCGCCAGCGCGCGCGGCCTGCTGGCCGGCCAGGGCGGCCTGCGGCGGCTGCTGGATCGCGACCCCAAGGCGCTGACCGGCCTGCGCGGCATCGGCCCGGCCCGCGCCTGCCTGCTGGCGGCGGCACTGGAACTGGGTCAGCGCCATCTGGCCGCGCAGCTGGAACGCGGCGAGGCGCTGGGCGACCCCGCCTGCGCCGGCCGCTACTTCGCCCAGCGCCTGCGCAGCTTGCAGCACGAGGTGTTCGCGGTGCTGTATCTGGACACCCGCCACCGCGCACTGGGTTTCGAGGAACTGTTCCGCGGCGGCATCGACGGCGCCGAAGTGCATCCGCGCATCCTCGTGCAGCGCGCGCTGGCGCACGGCGCGGCGGCGGCGATCATCGGCCATAACCATCCCAGCGGCAGCCCGGAACCCAGCGCCGCCGACCGCGCGGTCACCGCGCGCATCAAGCAGGCGCTGGCGCTGGTGGACGTGCGCCTGCTCGACCACTTCGTGATCGGCGACGGCCCGCCCACCTCGATGGCGCAGCGCGGGCTGGTGTGAAGGCCGCCTCGCGTACAATGGCGGGTCGCTTCAACCGCAGCATTCCCGCACGTGAAAACCCAGCTCCGCGCCCTGATCGAACAGGGACTGTCCGCCCTGCGCAACGCAGGCCTCCTGCCCGCCGACCTTGCCTCGCCCGAGTTCGTGATCGAGCGGCCGAAGGAGCGCGCGCACGGGGACTTCTCCACCAACGCGGCGATGCTGCTGGCCAAGGCCGCGCGCGGCAATCCACGCGCGCTGGCGCAGCAGCTGCTGGATGCGCTGCCGGCTTCGGATGCGATCGCCAGGGTCGAGATCGCCGGCCCCGGCTTCATCAATTTCCACCTGGCGCCGGGCGCCTGGCAGCAGCAGGTGCGCGACATCCACGCCGCCGGCACGGGCTTCGGCCGCAACGCCAGCGGCGGCGGCAAGACCGTGGGGGTGGAGTACGTGTCCGCCAACCCGACCGGCCCGCTGCACGTGGGCCACGGCCGCGCCGGCGTGATCGGCGACTGCATCGCCCGCGTGATGGCCGCCAACGGCTGGAACGTGAAGCGCGAGTTCTACTACAACGACGCCGGCGTGCAGATCAACAATCTCGCCATCTCCACGCAGGCGCGCGCCAAGGGCTTCAAGCCGGGCGACGCGCAGTGGCCGGCCGACGCCTACAACGGCGACTACATCATGGATGTCGCCGCCGCCTACCTGCGCGGCGACAGCGTGGAAGTGGACGGCCACGTCGTTACGGGCAAGAACGATGCCGACGACCTCGACGCCATCCGCGCCTTCGCGGTGGCGTACCTGCGCCGCGAGCAGAACGCCGACCTGCAGGCCTTCGGCGTGTCGTTCGACCGCTACTTCCTCGAGTCCTCGCTGTACACCGACGGCAAGGTCGAGGAAACCGTGCGCGAACTCGTCGCCAAGGGCCATACCTACGAGGAGGGCGGCGCGCTGTGGCTGCGCACCACCGACTTCGGCGACGACAAGGATCGGGTGATGCGCAAGTCCGACGGCACCTACACCTACTTCGTGCCGGACGTCGCCTACCACCTCAGCAAATGGCAACGCGGCTATCAGCGCGCGGTGACAGAGCTGGGCGCCGACCACCACGGTTCGCTGGCGCGCGTGCGCGCCGGCCTGCAGGCGCTGGACTGCGGCATCCCCGCCGGCTACCCGGACTATGTGCTGCACCAGATGGTCACGGTGATGCGCGGCGGCGAGGAAGTGAAGCTGTCCAAGCGCGCCGGCAGCTACCTGACCCTGCGCGACCTGATCGAGGAAACCAGTGCCGACGCGGTGCGCTGGTTCCTGATCGCGCGCAAGCCGGATTCGCAGCTCACCTTCGACATCGACCTGGCGCGCTCGCAGTCCAACGACAACCCGGTGTTCTACGTGCAGTACGCGCACGCACGCGTGTGCAGCCTGCTGCGCCAGGCCAAGGAGAAGGGCTACACGTACGACGCGGCAAACGGCGCCGCCTCGCTGCAGGTGCTGGACGACGCGCCGGCGCAGGAACTGATGCGCGAGCTGTCGCGCTTCCCCGAGGTGGTGGAAACCGCCGGCGCAACGCTGGAGGCGCATCTGGTTGCGCAATACCTGCGCGAACTGGCCAACGCCTTCCACGGCTGGTACCACGCCAGCCCGGTGCTGGTGGACGATGCCGCCCTGCGCGATGCGCGGCTGACCCTGGCGCTGGCCACCCGCCAGGTGCTGGGCAACGGCCTTGACCTGCTGGGCGTGTCCGCCCCGGAGAGCATGTGATGGCGGCACGACGCGGCAGATCGCAGGCGAAGCGCAATTCTTCCGGCGGCCTGCCCGGCTGGGCCTGGCTGGTGATCGGCGTGCTGCTGACGCTGCTGGCGGTGCTGCTGCTGCCGCGCTACCTCAAGTCCGACGGCGGCGACGGGTTCTTCCGGCCCAAGCCCAACCCCGACGCCCTGCCAGCCCCGGTCAGCGACGAAGGCGAAGCGATCGCCCCGGACACCGCCCCCGCCGGCGAGGCGAAGGCCGATGCCGACAAACCCAAGCCCACCCAATACGACTTCTACACCCTGCTGCCGGGCCAGGAAGTGGCGGTCAGCGATGCCGAACTGGCCGCCAGCGCCAAGGCCGAAGCCGAAGCGCAGGCCAATGCCGCCAGGCAGGCAGCCGCAGCTGCGGTAGGCAGCGGCAGCGACGCATTGCCCGCGCCGCTGGGCGAAACCCCGGTCGCGGCCACGCCTGCCCCCAGCGCTGCGCCGGCTGCCGGTGCGGAGGCTGCAGCCAGCGCCGCCGCCACCCGCTACCTCCTGCAGGCCGGCGCCTTCGGCGGGTCCGGCGACGCTGAGGCGGTCAAGGCCAAGATCGCCCTGCTGGGCCTGAACGCCCGCGTGGAGTCCGCCCAGATCAACGGCAAGACCGTCTACCGGGTGCGCATGGGGCCATATGGCAGCGCTTCCGAATTGGCCGACGCCAAAGCCAAGCTGGCCAGTGGCGGCCTGCCGGCGATGGCGGTCAAGACCCACTGAGTCGCGCCGCCTGCGGCCTTAGAATGCGGGGATGGAAACCATGCCCCGCACCGCCCTCATCACCGGCGCCACCGCCGGCTTCGGCCGCGCCGCCGCGCGGAAATTCATCGCCGCCGGCTGGCAGGTCATCGCCACCGGCCGTCGCAGCGACCGCCTTGACGCCCTGCGCGCCGAACTCGGCGACGCCCTGCACCCCGCCTGCTTCGACATCCGCGACGAAGCCGCCATGCGCGCCGCGCTGGACGCGCTGCCGGAGCGCTTCCGCGGCATCGACCTGCTGGTCAACAACGCCGGCTTGGCGCAGGGCACCAAGCCGGCGCAAGACGCGCAGCTGTCGGACTGGAAGACCATGATCGACACCAACGTCACCGCGCTGGTGACGCTGACCCACGCCCTGCTGCCCACGCTGATCGCGCGCAAGGGCGCCGTCGTCAACATCAGCTCCACCGCCGCCACCTACCCCTACACCGGCGGCAATGCCTACGGCGGCACCAAGGCCTTCGTCAGCCAGTTCTCGCTGGGCCTGCGCGCCGACCTGCACGGCACCGGCGTGCGCGTGACCACGATTGAACCGGGCATGGCCGAAACCGAATTCACCGTGGTCCGCACCCACGGCGATCAAGCCGCTTCCGACAAGCTCTACGGCGGCGCCAACCCGATGACCGCCGAAGACATCGCCGACACCATCTTCTGGGTCGCCAGCCAGCCGGCGCACCTGAACATCAACCGGATCGAGCTGATGCCCACCTCGCAGTCGTTCGCCGGCTTCCAGGTGCATCGCGACACCTGATCCAGAATCTGGCCATTCAGGCTATTTTTCCCAAAAAGGGTATATTTCCTCCAAGCACCCTTGGAGACAGCACCATGGCCGCAACCATCCTGAAGCCGATGGATGACCTGCCGCACACCCCCGCTTCCGACGTGAAGAAGCTGGGCTGGCGCGGGGTGATGCAGGTGGTGGCCCGCAACGGCAGGATGGTGGTGACCAACCACAACAAGCCGGAAGCGGTGATCCTGCCGGTGGAGGAATACAACCGCCTGCTGGCGCTGCTGCGCGAAGCCGGCGAGAAAGACCGCCTGCTGCTGGAAGACCTGCGGCGCAGGTTCGACGAGCGCCTGGCCTGCCTCGATGCGCCGGGGGCGGGCGACACGCTGCGCGGCATCCTGCGCAAACCGCTGAAGCTGGAAGGCCGCGTCATCGCCGGAGAAACCTGCTGACATGCCGGCGGCGCGTCCGCTGCTGTTCGTGCTTGCCGGGGTCAACGGCGCCGGCAAGAGCTCGATCGGCGGCGCAGCGCTGAGGCATGCCGGCATGGACTGGTTCAATCCGGATACCTTCACCCGCCAGCTGATGGAGGCCACCGGCAGCCCGCTGGCCGATGCCAATGCGGCGGCGTGGCAGGAAGGGCTGCGCAGGCTGGAAGCCGCCATCGCCGATGGCCGCGACTACGCTTTCGAAACCACGCTGGGCGGCAACACCATCGCCGCAAAACTGCGCGAAGCCGTGCAGACCCATGATGTCGCCATGTGGTTCTGCGGACTGGATTCGCCCGAGCACCATGTCGCCCGCGTGCGCTATCGCGTCAGCCGGGGCGGGCACGACATTCCCGAAGCGAAGATCCACGAACGCTACATCGCATCGCAGGCCAACCTCGTCGCGCTGCTGCCGTACCTTGCGCAGCTTCAGGTCTACGACAACAGCCTTGATGCCGCCGCCGGCGCCCCCCTCGGCGACCCGCGCCTGCTGTTGCAGATGGAAGCCGCGCGGATCACCTGGCCTGCCGATGCCGGCGTCCTCAGGCAGACGCCCGACTGGGCCAAACCGATCCTGGAGGCGGCGCTGCGGCTGCAGACGCGGCAGCCTTAAGCCATCGCAGGCAGGACCGAACTCCCCCGCGCCAACACCACGCCACGCAGCCGCAAGAACGGCCGCTCCACCGCGTAGTACAGCAGTGCCGCCGCGGCCAGAGACGCCGCGCCATAGAGCAGCCACGCAACGACGCCGCGGCCTTCCAGCCAGCTGCCCCAATGCGCCTGCACCACCGCGTACATCGGCTTGTGGACCAGGTAGAGGCTGTAGGAGATCGCCGCGATCCAGCCGGCGCCGGGCAGGGCGCGCGCGCCCAGCACGCCACGCGCCTGCGCGCCGGCAAACACCAGCAGCGCCAGCCCCAGCGACAGCACCGGCCAGCCGATGCTGTTGCCAAGCAGGCCAACGCGGTCGCGGAACAGCCAGAACGCCAGCGCCATCACCACCACGCCGGCCAGCGCGAACAGGTTGGCGTGCTGCGCGGCGCGCGCCCACGAAGCAGGGCGATACACCTGCCACGCCGCCAGCATCACCCCCATCAGCAGGCCGTCGAGGCGGTTCCAGGTGGGGTAGTAGATGTCTTCGACAAACCACGGGCGCTGTGGCCGGGTGGCGTCATCGTGCAGCCAGATGCCGCTGCGCAGGGCGATGCCGCCGAGCAGCACGGCGATGCACACGGCCCAGAATTTCGCCGGCGACGGCTTGCGCGCCAGCAGCAGCGCCAGCGCCGGGAACAGCAGATAGAAATGTTCTTCGACGCACAGCGACCACGCGTGCGAGAACGCGGCGTTGGCGGCGTAGTCGATGTCGAGGTTGACGAAGAACAGCGCGAACTTCCACCACGGCTCCATCCCTGGCGCCTCGCGGAAGCCCGGCCACAGCAGGTAGACCGCCAGTACTGCCCAGAACGCCGGCAGGATGCGGAACGCGCGCTTGAGGTAGAACGCGCGCAGCGACGGCGATTCCCCGCGCGCCAGCGGACGCAGCAGCTGGCCGCCGATCAGGTAGCCGCTGAGCACGAAGAACAGGTCCACGCCCATCCAGCCGTAGCGCGAAAGCCACGACCAGTCCGGCCCCAGCCCGCCGACGATGAAGCTGTGGAACTGCAGCGTCCACAGCACCGCCACGGCGCGCAGCAGATCCAGGCCGGGCAGCCGCGCTGCCGGCGCAGCAACGCCGCTCACTGCGGCGTGTCGTCGAGATAGGTGTAGGCGGTCAGGCCCGCTTCCAGCGCGGCCTTCAGGCGCTCGCTCTCGTCGGCGGGCAGATGGGCGGCATCGACCTTGGCGGCGTATTCGCGGCGCAGGTCGGCCAGCTTGTAGCCGACGTAGTCCAGCATCACGTCGGTGGTGTCGCCGCGGCGCTGCTGGACGATGGCGAAGCCCTCGCCACTGACCTTCACCTCGATGGCATCGGTGTCGCCGAACAGGTTGTGGATGTCGCCGAGGATTTCCTGATAGGCGCCGACGAGGAAGAAGCCAAGGCGGTAGTTCTCGCCTTTGCGCAGCTCGTGCAGCGGCAGCGAGGAGTCGAGGTCCTCGTTCTCCACGTAGGTGTCGATCTTGCCGTCGGAGTCGCAGGTCAGGTCGGCGATGATGCCGCGCCGGGTCGGTGCTTCGTCGAGACGCTCGATCGGCACGATCGGGAACACCTGGTCGATCGCCCACACGTCCGGCATCGACTCGAACACGCTGAAGTTGACGAAGTACTTGTCCACCAGCCGCTCGTTGAGTTCATCGAGCAGGTCACGGTGGCTCTTCTCGTCGTAGGTCAGCCGCGCCTTCACCGCGTGGGCAATCGCGTAGAACAGGTCGTCGATGCGCGCGCGCTGCACCAGGTCCAGCTGGCCCAGGGCGTACAGGCTCAGGCCTTCCGCATGCGCCTGGGTGGCCTCGTGGAAAACCTCCACCGCCGGCCGCTGCGCCATCTCCTCGTGCAGTTCGCGCAGCTGGCGCACCGGCGTGGACTCGTCGCTGTGCGATTCCGGCACCCGGCCTTCCGGCGCGCGCTCGACCTCGCTGACGTTGGTCACCAGCACCGCGTGGTGGGCGGTCATCGCGCGCCCGCTTTCGGTCAGCAGGCGCGGCGGTACCAGCCCCTCCTCGCGACAGGCTTCGGCCAGCGGTTGAACGATGCTGGAGGCGTAGTGGTGGATGCCGTAGTTGACCGAGTTGTAGCTGCGGCTGCGCGTGCCTTCGTAGTCGATGCCCAGCCCGCCGCCGACGTCGATATGGGTGATGTGGGCACCCAGCCGCGACAGCTCGACGAAATAGCGGGTGGCCTCGCGCATGCCGGCGGCGATGTCGCGCACATTGGAAATCTGGCTGCCCATGTGGAAGTGCAGCAGCTGCAGGCAGTCGCCCATGCCGGCATCGCGCAGTTCCTTCCACAGGGTCAGCAGCTGGCGCGGATCGAGACCGAACTTGGCCTTGTCGCCGCCGCTGTTCTGCCACTTGCCGGCGCCCAGCGAGGCCAGCCGCATGCGCACGCCCAGGCCCGGCTTGACCCCGAGCGCCGCCGCTTCCTCCAGCGCGATCTTCAGCTCGGAGGGCTTTTCGATGACGATGAACGTCTGCAGGCCGAGCTTGCGCCCGATCAGCGCCAGCCGGATGTACTCACGGTCCTTGTAACCATTGCAGATGATGGTGCCGCCGGCGCGCGACAGCGCCAGCACCGCCATCAGCTCCGGCTTGCTGCCCGCTTCCAGGCCGAAGCCCTCACCGTGGTGCATGGCCAGCGTGCCGGCCACGCCGGCGTGCTGGTTGACCTTGATCGGATAGACCGCGGTGTAGCCGCCGCTGTAGTCCCAGTCCTGCCGCGCCTGCGCGAACGCGGCCTGCAGCTTGTGCAGGCGATGGCCGAGGATGTCCGGGAAGCGCACCAGCACCGGCAGGTTGCCGCCGTCCGCCAACGAGGCATCGATGACCTCGGGCAGCGCGATCGCCGGGCCGGACGCGCCCTGCGGACGCACGATCACCCGGCCCTGCGCATCGACGTCGAAATAGCCGTCGGCCCAATGCGGGATCGAATAGGTCTTGCGGGCAAGGTCGGTGGACCAGTGGGACATCGCGGCAACTCCGGAAAACAGGCGCGCATTGTAGGGCCGCGCCCGTCCTGCTGCGGTGACACCGCCGGGCTGCCGCCGCCCGGGCGCGCCCGGCAGGCCGCCACGACATCGCAGGAAACTCCTTTCGCTACAATGCGCGGTTACCACGATTCCCCGGAACCCCGCGCCATGACCGACTCCACCTGGCTGTACGAGAACTTCGACAAGGCCGGCTCGTCCATCGGCTTCCGCATCACCGGCAAACTGGACGAAGTGCAGTCGCCGTTCCAGAAGATCGAGATCTTTGAATCGACCGACTGGGGCAACGTCATGCTGATCGACGGCGCGATGATGCTGACCAGCCGCGACAACTTCCTCTACCACGAGATGATGTCGCACCCGGCGCTGTTCACCCACGCCAGCCCGAAGCGCGTGGTCATCATCGGCGGCGGCGATTGCGGCACCCTGCGCGAAGTGCTGCGCCACCCGGGCGTCGAGAAGGCGACCCAGTGCGACATCGACGAGCAGGTCACGCGGATGGCGGAGAAGTATTTCCCGGAGCTGTGCGAGTCCAACCATGATCCGCGCGCCGAGCTGCTGTTCGACGACGGCATCGCCTACATGGCCAACTGCGCGCCCGGCAGCGTGGACATCGTGATCGTGGATTCCACCGATCCGGTCGGCCCGGCCGAAGGCCTGTTCAACCAGGCCTTCTTCGAAAGCTGCCACCGCGCGCTCAAGGACGACGGCATCCTGGTGCAGCAGAGCGAATCGCCGCTGGTGCTGCTGGACCTCATCCGCGAGATGCGCACGGAGATGGGCAAGGCCGGCTTCGCCAGCTTCCAGACCCTGCCATTCCCGCAGCCCTGCTATCCCACCGGCTGGTGGAGCTGCACCATGGCGAAGAAGGCCGCCGGCGCCGATTTCGGTTTCCGTGAGGCCGACGCCCGCGGCAAGGGCTTCGCCACGCTCTATTACACCGCCGACATCCACAAGGGCGCGCAGAGTCTGCCGCCATTTGTGACGGCCGCCCTGAAAGCCTGACCCGCCGGGGGCAGCTCCCCCACTGCCGCCGGAAAACCGCATACCATCGAGCTGTCGCAACACGGCGGCGCTGGCGTGCAGGAGCCCGGATGGAAATGACCCGGTTGCTGCGAAAGACAAGCCTGCTGCTGGCACTCGTGCTGGCGGCCAGCTCGGGTGTGGCCGCCGAACCCGCCACCCAATCCACCGCCACGAGCGTCGCGACGGCGTCGGCCCAGCCGTCGGCAGCCCGCTTCGACGCCGTGTTCGCCGAGGTCATCGGTCCAGGCTCCATGGACATGACCTGGGAGGACTACGAGGCCCGCCTGCAGCAACTGCGCGTGCTGCTGCCGCAGGGGGATCGCAAGCGCGAGGTGCAATTCCGTTCGGTGTACTGCACCAGCGAGCGCTGGAAGGACCCGAAGCAGGGGCTGGCCTATGCCGACGAGGCCCAGCGCCGCGCCCAGGCGGCGGGCGACCTGGCCTCAAGGGGACGCGCGCAGTACTGCCGGATCGGCTATGTGCAGGAGCTTGAAGGTGCCGGGCAGGCCTTGCTGGAAGCCGACCGCATGGTAAGCATGCTGGAGAATTCGTCGGAGTCGCAGCTGCTCGGTGAAGCATTGACCGAGCGCGGCTCGCTGCTTTCCCAGCAGGGCGAGCAGGCCAAGGCCCTGCTGGATTTCCAGCGCGCCCGCGCCAGCTTCCGCCAAGCCGGGATCGACCACGAGATCGACTCGCTGATGCTGTGGATCGCGATCACCTATCGCCGCATTGGCGATTGGACGCAGGCCGAACGCTATTTCACCCACTCTGTGGAGAGGATGCAGGACAAGCAGGACTGGGATCGGGTGATCACCGACCTGGTGCAGCTCGGCTACCTGTACGACGAGTCGGGCAATCCGCAGAAGGCGAAGGCTTCTTTTGCGCGCGCGATCGAGGTTGCCCTTGCCCACAAGGAGCCCCTGAGCGCCGCCAATGCACGCGTAGGCCTGGCCGCCGCGCAGGTGTCACTGGGCGAGCACGACGCCGCCCTGGCCAGCCTGGCGCAGGCACGTGCTGCCTTCGAGGCGGAAAGTCGCCATGGCAACGACGACATGCTGCTGCTGCTGACCGGTCAGGCGCTTGCCGGCAAGGGCCAGCACCTGGAGGCGATGGACCGCTACGCGCAGGCGCTGCCCTTGATCGAGAAGGACGGCAACCAGCGCTACCTTGCCCTGCTCTACCAGGCGCGCGCCGCCAGCCAGGAGGCGCTGGGGAACGCCGGGCAGGCGCTGGCCGACTACAAGCGCTACTCGACGCTGCAGACCTCCCTGCAAGGCAAGATGCGGCTGGAGCAGAGCCGGCTGCTGGAATACGAATACGAGATCCGCAAGCGCGAGTTCGAGAACCACCGGCTGCGCGCCGAGGCCAACACCCGCAAGGCGCAGCTGAAGGCGCTCGAGCGGGTGCGCGGCTGGCAGACTCTGGCCCTGCTGCTGGGCGTGCTGCTGGCGGTGCTGACGGCACTGGCGCTGCGCCAGCGCCAGCGCACGCGCCGCCTGCGCACGCTGGCGATGACGGACCCGCTGACCGAGGTGGCCAGCCGCCGCGCCATCGAGAAGAACGTCGAGCAGGCGCTGGCCGAAGCTGCGCGGACGCAGAAGCCGCTGACGGTGCTGCTGCTGGACCTGGATCATTTCAAGACGATCAACGACCGCTACGGCCATGCCGCGGGCGATGCCGTGCTGCGCGCCACCACCGTGGCCTGGCAGGCGCAGTTGCGCGGGCGCGACCTGCTGGGACGGATCGGCGGCGAGGAATTCGTGGTGGTCTGCGTGGACGCCAACCGCGAGCAGGCGCTGATGATCGCTGACCGACTGCTGGATGCCACACGTACCCTGCAGCTGCCGGACATCGATCCGGCGCTGCACGTCCGCACCAGTATCGGCGTTGCCGAAGCGCTCCCCGACGACACCCGCGAATCCCTGTTTGCGCGCGCCGATGCGGCGCTCTATCGCGCCAAGCACGAAGGCCGCGACCGGGTGGAAGAGTAGCGTCGGCTACAGCGCGTCGCCGTCCAGTTCACCGGTGCGGATGCGCACCACCTGCTCCAGATCCCAGACGAAGATCTTGCCGTCGCCGATCTTGCCGGTGCCGGCCGTCTTGATGATCGCTTCGGTCACCGCTTCCACGCGGTCGTCGGTGACGGCGATTTCCAGCTTGATCTTGGGCAGGAAATCCACCACGTATTCGGCGCCGCGATACAGCTCGGTATGGCCCTTCTGGCGCCCGAACCCCTTCACCTCGGTAGCGGTGATGCCGGCCACGCCGACCTCCGCCAGCGCTTCGCGCACATCGTCGAGCTTGAACGGCTTGATCACCGCCATCACCATTTTCATCATCGGTTCTCCTGCCTGATGTGATGAGCATATCGCGGGCGATGCGGGCATACTTGCACCCGCAGGATCGGACTTTCCCCACCCCGCTCCGGGCCCCGCACCGACGGCGCGCGCACATCCTCCCGCGCATGCTGGCGACACCCTGCAGGAGGCCCCTCCGATGACATCCGCACGCATGATCGACCTGGCCCAACTCGACGAACTTGCCCGCCGCCTCAGCAGCCTGGTCCCGCCGGGCCTGCGCGATGGCCGCGAGGAGCTGCAGCAGAATTTCAAATCGGTGCTGCAGGCCGGGCTGGGCAAGCTGGACCTGGTGACCCGCGAGGAATTCGACGTGCAGCGCGCGGTGCTGGCGCGCACGCGCGACAAGCTGGAAGCGCTGGAGCGCCAGCTGGCCGAACTGGCCGAGGCCGGCGACCGCACCGACGCCGCGCGCCACTGAGGGCCGCCACCATGAGTCTTGCGATCGTGCACAGCCGTGCGCGGGTGGGCGTGCGTGCGCCCGAAGTGCGGGTGGAGGTGCACCTGGCCGGCGGGCTGCCGTCGATGTCCATCGTCGGCCTGCCGGAAGCAGCGGTGCGCGAAGCCAAGGATCGGGTGCGCGCGGCGATCCAGTGCGGGCAGTTCGAATTCCCCGCCCGCCGCATCACCGTCAACCTCGCCCCCGCCGACCTGCCGAAGGACGGCGGCCGCTACGACCTTGCCATCGCCCTGGGCATCCTGGCCGCCAGCGGCCAGCTGTCGGTGGAAGCGCTGGACGGCTGGGAATTCATCGCCGAGCTGGCGCTGACCGGCGAACTGCGCCCCGTCGATGGTGCGCTCGCCGCCGCGATGGCCACCGGCAACAGCGGGCGGCGCCTGCTGGTGGCCCCGGGCAACGGCGAAGAGGCCGCATTGGCAGCCGCCAGCGTGGAAGTGCGCACCGCGCGCACTTTGCTGGAAGTCTGCGCCGCGCTGGACGGCCGCAAGACGCTGCCGCTGGCCATTCCGCGCGCCTGCGCGGAAACCCCGATGCCGGACCTGGCCGACGTGCGCGGGCAGGCGCAGGCGCGGCGCGCGCTGGAGATCGCGGCAGCCGGCGCCCATCACCTGCTGCTGGTGGGTCCACCCGGCAGCGGCAAGACCCTGTTGGCATCGCGACTGGGCGGCATCCTGCCGGAACCCAGCGATGCCGAAGCGCTGGAAGCCGCCAGCATCGCGTCCGCCAGCGGTCGCGGGCTGGACCTGACGCGCTGGCGGCAGCGGCCGTTCCGCGCCCCGCACCACACCGCCAGCGCGGTCGCGCTGGTCGGCTGTCAATTCCCAAAGAGTCGGCGACTACACAATAGTGACTGCGACTGGTGTGTCGCTGGCCTTACTAGCAACTTCACATTCATTAGCTGGGCAACCAATGCGAGGGTCGCAACCGCGTCGGATCGATGGTATCGGGAGCCCAACAGGGTCGCAGGGACTGAGACGAAGTGGCCCCATTCTCACTCGCACAGATCGTGCTCTGCCGGAAATTGAAGAGCTCTCACCACGGAACTCTCGCCCACGATGTTTGCCGAGGCTACTCTACGTAAAAAAAACTGGACCTTGCTGCGCTAAAGCGGTAAGGTCCAGCGAACACGAGATGGATCTTGAAGCCCAAAAGCGTGAGATCCAATAGGCAAGGTCGGTGGTCAGATGAAAGTTGTTTCGCTCTTCAGCGGCGCCATGGGGCTCGACTTGGGAATGGAGGCGGCAGGCCACGAGGTCGTTGTCGCCGTGGAAACCGACAAGACCGCGGTTGCGACGATTCGTCTTAACCGCCCCGATCTACCGGTGATCGCTCGTCCCATCGAGAAGGTTAAGACCTCCGAAATCCTTGCTGCAGCAGGATTAAAGGCGGGCGACGAGTTCATCGTAGTTGGGGGACCATGCTGCCAGGCATTCAGCACGGTTGGCAAACGCGCATCTCTTGGTGACCCCCGAGGAAACCTGTTCCTTGAATTCGTAAGAGTCGTACGCCAAGCGCGCCCCACCTTCTTTCTAATGGAAAACGTGCGGGGCCTATTGTCGGCTGCCGAGCGTCATCGCCCCTTGAAGTTCAGAGGCCCTGGTCATCCCCCTCTGGAAGAGGACGAACTGCTGGGGTCGGCCTTCGCCAGAGTAGTGGACGAGCTACGCAAGCTGGGCTACTACACTATCTTCGACGTCTTGAACGCAGCCGACTATGGCACCCCTCAGAAGCGCGAGCGCTTCATCGCCATGGGCTCCCGTGATGGGCATCCGGTGGCAATGCCGATCAAGACCCATAGTGAGGACTGTTCCAATGGCCTCTCATCTTGGGTCACAGTCCGGCAAGCCTTGAGCCGCGCCCCAGCGACCGAACCACCTTTGCACGAGCCGCTCAACGCGATCCAACAACGATTCCTGCCCTTGATTCCAGCGGGCGGCGATTGGCGCAATCTTCCAGCGAAGTTGCAGCGCGAAGCGATGGGAAAAGCGCTGGACTCTTGGGGCGGCCGAACAGGTTTCCTTCGCCGCCTATCGTGGGATCGGCCCGCACCATCCCTTGTCACGAATCCTGCAGCCCGCGCGACCCTGCTGGGGCATCCGACGGAAAACCGCACCCTGAGCACGTTTGAATATGCCAGGATCCAAGAATTCCCCCTATGCTGGAAGTTTGCTGGATCCTTAGGCGCGACTTACCGGCAGATCGGCAACGCAGTCCCAGTTGGATTAGGTCGCGCTCTCGGCGAAGCACTTGATAAATCACGAAAATCAAGAGACCGAGTAGACGAACGAGGAGTGTTCTGCTTTAACGACGGCCTTCTGCAAAGACTCATGCGACGCCCCACTACATTGCTCAATCCGGCCAAACATCGACGCCTACACGGCGTGGATGATTCATCCCATTGGGAGAACAATGGCCACAGCAACCGCGGCTCCCTCTTGAAAAAAATCAATACACCGATTCGAAAACGGATTCAGACTCGTCACGCAACAGGGCAGGCCAAATCGGCCAAGACCCGGCTAGGCACCCGAGGGCCCGAGGGAGCACACCGGACAGCGAGCGCGAGGACTCGCTCATCCTGAGCCAAGACGTGCAGCGTCGATCGTGAATGCGCGCTGGCGAGCGACAGCCTGCGAATCGCATCCCACCACCGCAGTGTGTCACTTGGGCGTGTAAAACCCAGTGCCAGGATCACCCCTGCGCCCGTTAGGCGATGCCAACGCACCAAAAACTCCGAATATTTCGTCAGCCTCGCAAGCGTCGCCGAGTTACCAGGGGATTCGGTGGCTTTGCCGTCGCCTATGAATACTCCGAGAGTACGAGGGTTGAACCGCGCAACGTCAGGAATCCCGAGGCCGGGGCATGGAAGAGGGATAGGCTCCAAGTAGCCGCCTAGCCGCGCAATCGCATCCAAGCTCGCTACACGGAACTCGTGCTGAGTCGAGGGTGCCACTCTAGGAACCATCCATCACTTCGACGACCTTTAGCCCAAAATGCGCCTCATTCAAGAGCGTATCCAAGGTCAGATCTTCCGGATCGCGATCACCGAGGAGCTCTCGAGAGCGCCGCGCCTTATTGACCAAGCGCTCATATTCACCAATCTCAAGGGTTCCGGCAGCAAGGAGAATAATGTAGTCCACCGGATGCTGCTGACCGCGTCGATGTATGCGATCGAGGCTCTGAAAGTACGCCGCCGCCTGAATCGGCAGGGACTCATAGATCGCAACCTTAGCCCGATGTAACGTAATGCCCGCGCCGGCAGCGGCAGGATTGCCAATGAACAGCTTGGTGGTGTCGTCCCCTTGGAACCGAGTAATTGCCTCACGGCGCACCCCAATATCGGACACGGCGCCATCGATGCGGACCGGATTGTATTTGGCGTAGCGATCCATCAAGTCGTCGATCGCGCGAGTGTACGAAGTCCAAAGAACGACTTTTTCAGTTTTTTGCTCAATTAAGTCGACCAACAAAGAGTCTAGGATCTGACGCTTAGCAGGAACCTCCGCAAACCCATCCGAGACGCCAGACGGATCAGTGCAAATCCGCAGCAATCGAGCCCGTCTTGCGAGAAAGCTGATGCGATCCTTGCTGAAGGATTCCGCGTCTGCATGCTCAAGATCGGTGACATATTCGCGCAGCATGCTGACATAAAGCGATTGCTGGCTTGGAGTAAGCGGAACCAAAGTTCGATGAAACGTCTTTCCGGGCAAGTCGGGCAGCACATCAATCTTTAGTCGGCGCAAGTAGACGCCCCGCGCTTCGATTGTCGCAGCGATTACCTCTTTAGCCTGCTCAAGGTCATCCGGCACCTTCACCCCCGCGAAAGTGATCCCGCCGTCTGCAATGTTGAACTGTTCAACGATATCACCTGGTGCGTTTGGCGCAGGGGTTCCGCATAGCACAAGACATCGCCGAGCATTCTCCCGTAGGCGCCGGATGGCCCCCGTACGAATGGCCTCCGGGTTTTTGACGTGAAAGCTTTCGTCCACCACAAGCAAACCACCACCTACCCTCATCTTCAGAAGGCTGCGAAGAGCGGCTTCCTCAGTGATGGCAGTCTCGAAGTTGGCGACGTAGAGGTCGGCATCGGCTTGGATAGCGGCCCGACGTTGCTTGGGCGTCCCGGACACCAAGTTAACCCGATACTGCCCAGGGAAAAACCGCTGTATATCTCGCTCCCATTCCGTCAGCATGTTCTTCGGCGCAAATATCAACGCCCGCCGCACGAGCCCCCGTTGACGCATCGCGTGGAACGCGGCAATGCCCTCCAACGTCTTGCCAAGGCCTTGCTCGTCAAATAAACACAGGCCTGAAACAATCGGATCTGAAGCAGCGGCCACCGCAACTACTTGGTGAGGATCCAGCAGGCCCGGAGGCACGATTTTCTCAAGCGCCTCCTGGGCCGACACCAAGTCGCTGTCGAACCAACCCACCCGGGCCTTAGCAAGCCTGTGTTGCTCGAGCACTTGCCGCTGCTTGTCCATGGCGGAGCTGGTCTCAGGATCCATCGTCCACGCCCACGCTTCCAAGGAAGGCATAACCACGGAAAGCTGTGCGAGCGGCACCGTCAGCCTAGACGGATTGTGCCCCGCGATCGGCGTGCAGCCAGCGGCGATCAATGCAACCTCTAGCTCTGCGAGTTGCCGCACCCGCTCGGCCGTCAAGACGGCCGTGGTGCGCCCGTTGAGCACAACTTGCACGGCGGCCGCCATCTTTATGCTTCCGCCTCGGCCGACGCGCTCCCCAGCAGCCCGGATAGCATTTGGGTCACGTCCGAGAGAATGATCCGCAAACTGCCGAGGCTGTCCGAATCGAGCTGCCGAAAGTCCTCGCGCTTGAAGGAATCGAGCCACTGTGCAAACTGCTTGATTTTCTCGTTAGCTGCCTCCTTGTCCTTGATCATCAGAGGATCGTTCGCGATGACTGTACGAATCGCACGCTTCACAGCATCAACGTCGTCAGGCGTGTTCGCCTGCCGTCTGGCAACCGGATCAGCCAGAATCTTCGGCACGTTCCGCACGTCGGGGAAAGCCTGGAACTTGCCATCCCATAGCCACTCGAAGACCTCGTACTGAGCGTCCACATCGTCCCTGATGGCCCCCCATACGCCCGCCTTCGTCAGTTCGTCGAAATACTCAAACTTCTCCTGAATCTTGAGCTCGACCTCGACCTCATCGCGTTCGCGCTCGTTTTCGCAGTAACTCTTAAAACGCTGCGCAAGGTCGAACATTTTGATCCAGCGATCGGCTCGACGGGCAGAGCCGAGGCCATAGTCGCGGGCTACCTGATCCTTCGCCCTGCGCTGCTGCGTCGGACTGTTGTCGTTGGCTACTAGCCAGTTATAGCTCTGGTGCACTTCCGACGCCTTCACATAAGACGGCCACGGAATGTGATCTTTCTCGATGAAATTGAGCTCGGTCAGAATCTTGTGCTCGGTTTGCTTATCCAACTCCGGATCACCCGACGCCTCGTAAACGTAAGCCGGGAGCCATTGCCCGCTTTTGCGAGCACTCTGATAAGCTTCATTTCGCATCAGATGCTTGGTAGCGAAGAAGCGCCGGTTCCCGTCCCACAGCACGGTTTTTCCGTCGCTACGAACGTGGATGACCACCGGCTCTTGGATCTGATTACGAACGATGTTCTGAGCCAAGCGATCCAAGTGAAACGGCTTTTTGGCTTCGGCAGACTCCTCCTCGTCCGCCTCAATCATGATGTCGTAGATATCGTCGGTGGTCGGCAACAGCAAAGAATCACTATTCCGCGACTGCCAGCGGCGCAAGTAGTGCTTCAGCCGGGTGTTCTCCACCCATCCGTCGACATCGTCAACATGCACTTTGCCCGCCCAGAGCGAGACATCGCGGCCGTGGTAGCGACGGACTGTTTTTCGGGGGTGATTCTCCTTGTCATCTTTGGCCACTTCTTGCACGTAGCGATCCAGGATGCTGGGCCACGGGTTTGCGGGGTTGGTCACGTTGCGCGCTCCTCTAGGTTTTACTCACTAGTGCGCGCGTGTGACAAATCAAGCAGATGTTGCCAGGCATGCGCGCCTTTACTTACCCACTAGTGCGCGCGTGTGACAGCCAGTCCTAGCCGTCTTGGCCGAGGCTCGGCCGATCTACGAATATTGACTCAGCATCCCTAGGTCTTAACTCAACGCCAAGCTCCTCGACGACCCCAGGAATTGTCTTGCGCAGCCTCTCTAGGGCGCGGTGCTTGTTCTGTCGGAACGCGCTTGCCGACATCCCTAACTCCGCGCACGCCTCCTGTGCTGAGGTTTCCTGGTGGCTGAACTCGGGTAGCAGCATGAACTCGGCAACTCGACGTAGGGCGAGAGGCAGTCGTGTGATAGCTACAGCCAGCACTTCCTGGATCCAATCCCGATCCTCCGGAAGTGTGTCCTGCTCGGTTAGCTCTTCGAACCAGATGGTAGCCACGTCACTCTCGATCGATACCAACTCCTCATAGCCAGATGGACGTACTTCGTCCTGCTCGAGCGGCCCTGCCCGATTGACGCTCAAGAGCCGCTGCATAACTAATGCACGCCGTTTCACCGTGCCCCAAAGATATGCGTATGGCTCTACCACGTCAGTTGCCGCCCCATTCCACTTCTTGAACAAGACTTCCAATGCATCCCCAATGCAGTCGTCGACCTGGTCGAAACCCAAGCCATACTCGCGCGCTAGATACTGCCGGGCGCGCTCATCAAAAGCATCGCTCGCTAACGCGAACAACTCCGCCGTACTGGTGCGATCGCGTCCATTCCATAGCGTACGCATAGCGGACGCCAGAAGCGCCGGTCGACTCGGCCTCTTATCCAACTTGCTATCGCCAGCCGAATCATCATCGTGCATGCCTTCACCCCCTTAGCTTCCGCCCACTCCGACTCAGCCGAAAGTGCATGACGACTGAGACGAGTTGCCCCCTCCAAGTCGATTACACGCCACATGGGAATGATCCGGCAATAGCTGCGGTTCGCGTTCCTCTTGAACTTCAGCTAGTCGCTTGCTGCACCTCGCGGTAGGTCGGATGAGCTTCTACCTCACAGACGACACTGAGTGATCTTCCGGCATTGGTCTGCGGAATCTTCGGAAATTTCGTCTTCCGAAGGAAAACTCCTACCCAATGCCAAGGCTTAGCCCGATGACATCAGAACGCAAATTTCTCAATCCTGCGACCTCCCAACTCGTGAGGACTCCCCAATGACAGTCGAAGCCTTGCTCGATGCTCTCCATGCCGCCACCGCAACTGGCGACGCAGAGGCCACATGGATGCTACGAATCCTGCTGGCATGGGGGGGGTACGGCCGAACCGCGATTCGGTGACAGCGTCGAACTTAGAGGCCTGTATGCCTTAGGTTCATGAATGATCTACCGTCTAAATCTTCTCCAATCACAGAGGCTGCTGAGGACGGCATCAGATGTGTCTTTAAGTGCCGATAACGCTTCCGTCATATCCAGGCGTTTGTGCATGTACCAGAAGCAAACTTTCCTCATCGAGCGCCATGAGGCGGCGTGAGTACAGCTAGCAGGCACCGCCGCGTGCAGCCACCCAAGGTTCCGCGACTAGTCGAATTGGCCCGGCATGGAGCTGGCACTTTCCGGTTGAACTGGGTGGGCTCCTTATGCTCGTCAAAGGCCACCGCACCTTTCAGTTACCTGGTCGATGCTCAGTTCGTGGAAGCCGGTTCGCGCAACCCGAGCGTCATAACGGTGAGCTTGCCCATCGGATGCCTGCCTTACTTGACGGCCACGACTCTTTGGAGAGACGGAGCGCTCGCCGGCTTTCACCCGACCGAGAGCGGCGAGTTCCATGTGGACATGGATAGCTTCGATGCGACGCAGCAGCGCGCCCGAAACCCCTACGATCTATTGCCACCATGGATCTATCCGCTTCATAGGATGTCCGGACCTTCATGGTGCAGGGTTTACCGAACACGCCAGGGCATCGAACTAATCGTCCCTAACTGGGAGATTATCCGCAACTGGTACTTGTTCGACAGTAGGATCATCCCCAGTGTGCTGGCCGGCGCGATCACGCGCCCAGATACCGTGAGCGCGCGCTACGTACCGTGGCAGCCCGAGAACACCCGATTACTCCCACCTGATGGCGCCCAGATCGTCCACGCCGATCGTCTTTCGCGCGACGTGGCACTGTGTCTGGCCCGACTCATTTTGGATCCAGCGGGCAGGGAGGGTGCCGAGTACCTTCATCAAAGCATCAAGGGCAATAGCCAGCGCCCACTGATTCAGCTCCCACCGGTCAAGCCACCGTTTCGCTGCCTTTCCCGCTGGAACATCGACTACGTTCCCGTTCCGGCCCACGGCTCCGAACCCGAGCGCTTACTGGTAACTTGCCTGCGCGGCACCCAAGAGCCCATGCCATATCAGTGGATCCAGGTGTCCTCTGCCACGGATTTTCGCCAAGGCCCCCACTCCAACAGCGAACTCCCTCGCGTCCACCGCAACACGACCCGGATCATCCTTCCAGAAGAGGACGCCTTGGATCTGTATGGCGATGGCCATGATGGGTCACTCGAGAGCGCTCCTGCCATAGCCCTGTTCTTCGGAAACAGCGCGCTCAACGTCGAAGTCAGGCCACCACCCGACAAGACCGAACAGCACTACCGCGGTGGGCATGACGACAAACCACCGGTGCCCATCCAAGGCGCGTCGGTCGATGATACGGCACTCACTCAACCCGGCGTGGCACCATTAGCTAGTAGCAATGTGGCGCGCGCGGATGACCACCAGCGCACGAAGGCGCATGTGCTCGAGATCGCGCCCCTGTTTGCTGATGTCATGACAGAAGTAGCGGCTCATCCGGAGATCGGCACTTACTGGAAGGGTGACTTTCCATTCGGCACCGGCACTGTGCGCATGCATAATTCCAAGCGCGGCACTAAGCGAGGGTTCGTGGTAGCGCGTCTGACCAACGAACTGCGACACATCTACTTGCTTGATGCCGAGACTCTTACCGAGAGCGAGAGCTTTCGGCTCATCCTCACGGAGCGCCGCCATGGCGGAACCCTGAGTGAGCAACACCTTCAGCAATGGCTAGGCGCCTTTCCTCACCGCCCCGGCTGCCCTTGGGAGTGCGAAACATCGCTGCGCCTTGGATTGGTGCTCGAACGAGTCAAGCATCAACCGCACCTCCTCAACCAGACACCCGAGCGTACACGGGCCCAGTTCAAAAATCGGCTGACAGAAAAGGTGCTTTCATTGATTCTTCGCTAGTTCCGTCCTACCCAAGGTCTACCCCCTCAAAGCAACATTGCCGCGAACCGGCATGTGGCCGACGCGAAGCACGACAAGCAGACATTGATCTTCAATCAACAGCAGAAGGTGCAGATAGCGGTACGATGCTCTATGCCAGCGCGGTGTTGGGCTGGCAGGGCCAAAGCTTCAAACGCAGTTGGCCCCGGGCACGTGCTATCAAGCGACCGAGGCCAAGATGCGAGCAATTGCAAAAAACGTGTGACTACGAGGAAGGACGGCCTCGACTGGCAGATTTCCGCACCGAAGCGAACAACCTAAGCGCCAGCCAATTTCCCTTCATTTGGCCCGGCTGGACCTCGCAGCACCGCCGACAAATTTTCTGCTGTCTGCGTAGTTCACGATTTGATTATTGTTGCTTTTGTTTCGAGAACGAAAATGCTCAGACAACCTAGTGTCTTGAGCTCGATATCGCGAACGGAGGTGCCCCATGGTTCACTCAGGAGAGTCGCTGGGAGGTAACGGGGAGGATGGATGCTCAGCCCGACTGATGAAACTTGCCCAGACTGTCTTTGACAATACCGAGAAAGCGAAGCGATGGATGGCGACGCCAAACTTGATCTTAGGCGCGACACCATTGGATCTACTTGGTACAGATGAGGGCGCCAAACGTGTTGAGGACGAGCTCACACGGATCGAGCACGGGGATTTCGCTTGATGTCTAAGGAGGTGTGCTGGTGCGCTACTTGGTGCTGATTTGCCAGGAGCTGGGCGGCAGCTCTTGGTCTTCGCAGATTCCCGATCTTCCAGGGTGCGTCTCGTGTGGCGATACGCGCTGCGCCGCCATGGAGTCAGTGCGCGAAGCTGCAGCGGCGTGGATTGAAGCCACTTGGTCCGCGGGACGTGCAATCCCTGCTGCGACGCGCCGCAAAGGGGACGAACTTGTAGTTCACGCTTTGGGGGATGGCTGGGAGGTTGATGCACTCGACCTAGATCTTCCTGCGCATGGCGACGATGACTTGCAGCCGATCATCCTCAGTGAGCGGGATCTGCGCAAATTTCTCTTCGCCATCGACAACCCGCCCCCTATTGATAGCCGGTTGTCGCAGGCAATGGCCGGCGGAGCTGACGGGACGACGGCCAATTGGGGCCCCAAACGGTGAATTCCTTAGCCGCTGCCGTGGATGGATGACTGCAAGTGCGTTATCGATCTATACGGTTGGCCAAGCACGCTACAAGTGACACTCACCTGACTTGAGCCAATGTTCGAACCACCCAATCAGGAGCTCTTTCGAGACGACCGAAGCGCGCTTGGTACACAGGACCACGGCGGCAAGCCGCCAGCAAACGAGCGGGCCAGTCCTCAACAGCGGTAGCCAATAACGCCAATGCTTTCGCACGCTCGTGAATGCGCCAATATTCAAAAGGCAAGCGGCTCGGAGCTCGGCACGGCACGCCCCCGCGCAGTCTTGGTGGAAGCGCATCGGCGATTCCACACCAAGTCGATTTTCCATAAAGACCACCAAGTAGCCACCGGATCCCACCGACGTACTCCAGTGCACTGATTGTCTCTCCATCGAGCACACGACACCCTCGCTGACACGCGGCAGTCAGAGCGAGCTGAAGCGCACGAGCGCGCATGGGAACAGGAGCAGAGCGAACGTAGTTCGCGAAATTGTGCCCGCATACCGGGCACGCAAGCCGCCCATGGACGGCCAAGCTGATTCGATGAAATACAAACGGAGCATCGCATCTAGGGCAGGCATCCTGTAGGGCCACCTCGTGGCGCGAGCAATGCACGTTCCACGCCATACGCCAATGCAATCGCGCGCACGCGCGCTCTTGTAGGCACTGGGCGCAGAAGGCCGAACCATGATGACGCCGCGTTCGATGGTATACCCCAACCGGCGCGAGCCATGGCAACCAACCGTTCGTGGTGCAGCTCGCGAACGCGCGGCCTTCATACCGTCGAATAGTTGCACCACGAAGACGAGAGAGCGGCTCTCCCAGGATCGCTGAGGCGCAACTCAGCAGACCACCATCTGCGCTACGGTCAATGTCGCGTGTCCAAACAGGTTGCTCCCCAAAGACGTGGCGAGCGAAAGAATGCCCAGACAGCCCGTTGCACCACGCATAGCGATGCAACCAAGAAGAGAGGATTTCGCCTCGATGGAGACGGGGGTGAGCGCACCAGCGCACGTCACCGCGCGCCATTGCTCAGCGCCCGACTGGAACGCGACGCGAACGCCGCTTGGACGGCGCGATCCACGGCAACGACCTAATTAGCTCCAGGTCGATGTGCTCGCGGCCTGCGTGCAAGGCATGATCCACGGCCATACACAGCAGATCGCGAATCTCGCCAAGTAGCCCCTCGCTCAACTCCAGAATCAATGCCGCTGTCTGCCTCTCTTGCAAGTGCGATTTCTCGCGCAATGGCAAGGTCACCTCGAAGCTCGCCAATAGCTGACGATACTCGCGATCCATGGTCCAGGTCGGCATCCACAGTGGATACAGACGATTCGTGAGCTGCTCGTCTTTACTCACGGCGACCTGCGCATCAAGCGTACCCATGGTCACAATGGGAATTTGCAGCGTATTACTCAGATGTTTGATGACGTCGATGACTACGCGCCGCCGATCATTGCGTGGCCCGAGCACGTGTTGAAATTCGTCCAGCATCAACATGCGGCAACCTACAACCGACAGGTTTGCACGCACCTGACGAGACTTCTCGCTAACAGCATCTTTGGCCTTGAACGGCTGCTTCAAGGCCATCAGGATTTCGTCGTAGAGCCGGGACTCGTCCGGATTCGGCGGCATTTCGATGCGGATGACTGGCACGCGAATCGCGTCCCCTGCCAAGTTCGGATCCCATGGGTGGCGGTCGACGAACTCGAGGCCGATTGCGGTCTTTCCGCTGTTGGAGTCGCCGAGGATCTGCAGACCAGGCATGCGATGCGTGGGGGGATGCAGCAGCAACTCTTCCAAGCGCCCAAGGATCAGGTCAGCGCGATCATAGCCAAACCATTTAGGCTTCCGCATGAATGCCATCCGCTCAGCCGTAGTGCCTACGGCGATTCGGCGCATGGCCTCATCCAGGTGATCCATGGCTCAACGCACCTTGATGACCGTGAAGGGCGCCACGTCTTCGCTTTCCCAACCCGCGCCCCCGATCAGATCGGACGACGCTGGCGGCATATGTTCGACGCTGCCCTCCTGGGCCTTTTCGACAGCCCTGACTTTGCTACGCATGCGCTTCTTCTGCGCAGATTTACGGGCGGTAACTTTGTGTCCCTGCGCTTGCTCGACTAGCCGATTAAGACGCTCGTACGTCTCGAAAACCAAATCCTCGTCGACCTCGCTCTTGCCCTCCTTCTTGAGTTGCTTACGCACCTCTCGCAACTCCCACAGCGTCAAGCTAGGGCGCTCAAGGTTACGGAACGGGATGGGATAGTACTGACGCGTGTCCGGGTCCAGGAAGTACACGACGCTGATGTCTCGCGGGTCGCGTCGAACAATAAACCGGCGCGGGCGCCGCGTACTTGGGTCTGTGGCGCGGATCCAGGGATCAAGCACAGGGTCGTAATAGGTCAACCCATCTATGCGAATCCCATACTGCTGAATCGAACGCTCAAGCAATGGCATGAAGTCCAAGCGCAATCGTTTTGGGTCGGCCGGGGGCGGCGGCAGCCCACGTCCGGGTAGGGTTCCATCGCCCAGGAGGCCTGCCTCATATCGCCGGATCGGGGGGCGCCCGATGCCGCCGTGCACGCTCTGGTGATACACACCGCAGATGTAGTCGGTCAGATACACCTCAACCTCGGCGAAGGTCAGCGTTGCCTCTAGATGTGGGGCGTACTGGCCGCGCTCTGCGATATTGGAGAAGGTCGTGCCGGGCAAAGCGTGCACTTCCTGGTTGAAGGTCCCAACTAGCCGCTCGATGTGTCCTCCCCAATTGGGTGTTTTCACCTTTCGCCATTCCATGCGGAACCGGTGCTGCTCCGCAGCACGAGAGATCATCGAACCACGGAATTCCTTACCGTTGTCTGCATGCACAGTGTTCGGTCGACCATACACGGGCCATTGCGCTCGCACGCCCAAGGCAGCCAACCAGCCTTCCTTGGGCAACATGGCATGCACCAAGCACATGCCTACCGAAACCTCGCTCGGCGGATCCAGCGACAAGTAGAAACCAGCGATGCAACGTGAGTACACGTCGATCGCCACAGTTAGCCACGGCCTGCCAATATGACGACGGTGAACATCATCCACCACGACCAGATCCAGAGGCGTGTGATCGATTTGCCAAACCGCACCCGGATAGTCGGCACCTGGGAACGAGCCTGGGCGCGCCGCGAACTTATCGTCGGCCGCCTTACGCCCTAGGCGCCTTTCCATCAGCAAACGCTCCGACAGCTGCCGGACGCGGCGCCGAACCGTGTTTGGATGCGGTGCCGTGATCTCGGCGCGCCGACACTGAACCAGGATGTCGCGCATCAGGCGACTGATGCTGGGGCGTTGCGTTTGCAAATACTTGTCGTTGATGGCCGCATTGATGATGGCGTCGGCCATAGGATCGATCCGTGCCTTGCCGCGGCCACCGCTTGGCTTACGAGGCACTAAGTCGGAGATGCGTCCGGTGCTCTTGAGCCGTCTAATCCATCGGTACACGGTTGCGACATGTACTCCCAGCTGTTCCGCCACTCGCGATGCTTCGGTCCGGGTGGCTACCGTGTCGCCGAGAAGGGGGGCCAGCAAGGACATCCGGGTTTGGGCCAACTCCCATTCCGTAGCTGACAAGGTTTCGAATTGCGAGCTCTCCTGAATAGCTGGCGGAGCTTCCGGCTGGTTCAGTGCCTCCAACATCGCCGCCACGGACAGGCGTACGCGCTCGCCGGTTGAAACATTTATCGCCAATGCCGAATAAAGGTCGATGTACCGAATGATCGTGTAGGCAACTCCCTCGACGGTCAGTTCAGCACCAACCGCTATCGGATTGTCGACTACCGCGTCATGCATTTGCCCACACCTCGGAGTCCATGGTCAGCCGCAGGCGCAGGTCGGCGGCGACATCGCGGCATGCAACCAGATGCCAGAACGCAGTGAGTAGCCGGGCACGCTCCCATGCGTCTGTCGAGCAAGCCTCCAGTAAGGTCTTTGGTGTTGCGACACCCAAGCGCCGGAGCGTAGTCAGGAGCACAGCCCTCTCACCGTCCTCGATTCCGTCATACAGGTAGGGCAGAAGGAATTTTGCGTTCCAAAGCGTTCCGCCAGCGCGAATCTCGCGCTCCGTGATGATCTTAAATCTCCAGCCTTGGGCGCGTGCGTACCGGTGCGCCGCTCGAAAACGGGCGCGGTAGGCGGTCCAATTCTTGCGCAACTCGTCGCGATATTTGATCTCGTACAGCACTTTGGAGGCGCTGCCGCCGGACTCCGGGGAACGAAAGCTAACAAGCACATCAGGGACGTAGTCCCGTTTGGCATCAGCCACTTGGAGCCTGATTGGCTGAGGGTCCCATCGTTCAACATCCCCGTTGAACTCCAGCAGCACAAAGAAGTCCCGCTCCAGCGACGATTCGAAGCGGGCGACCCCTTCGCCTTTCGCACTGGGCATCAATCCGGCAAGTGCGCGGCGACCGAGGCCAATTTTTCGAACGGGGGGCAAGGCGCGAGGGAACCCGATAGCGTCACTGGTGTTAAAACTGTATCCAGTTGCGCAGTCTTTGGTAAGTGGTTGCAGCCGCTTTGGTGAGCTCATGTCGCTCTAGCAGGCTAGAAGGCGATTGATAGTCGCATTCACTTTTAGACGTGTCATCGGCGGCGGCAGCGACCCGCGCCCCGGCGAGATCTCGCTGGCCCACCACGGCACCCTGTTCCTCGACGAACTGCCCGAGTGGGGCCGGCACGCGCTGGAAGTGCTGCGCGAGCCGCTGGAATCCGGCAGCGTCAGCATTTCACGCGCCGCCCGGCAATGCGAATTCCCCGCGCGCTTTCAGCTGGTGGCGGCGATGAATCCATGTCCGTGCGGCTGGGCCGGCGATCCGTCAGGGCGTTGCCTGTGCAGCGAGGAGGCGATCCGCCGCTACCGCGGGCGCATCTCCGGGCCGCTGCTGGAGCGCATCGATCTGCATATCGAAGTGCCGCGGCTGCCACCCACCGCGCTGCGCACCGACGGTCCGCCGGGAGAAGCCAGCGCACTGGTGCGCGCGCGCGTGATCGCGGCACGCGCCCGCCAGTACGACCGCTGCGGGCAGGCCAACGCCCGTCTCGACCAGACCCAGACCAATGCCTTCTGCCGCCTGTCCCCCCGCGACACCGCCTTGCTGGAACGCGCGGTCGACGGCCTGCAGCTGTCCGCGCGCTCGCTGCACCGGATCCTGCGTGTGGCCCGCACCATCGCCGACCTGGCCGGCAGCGACACCATCCAAACCGCGCACCTGACCGAAGCGATCGGCTACCGCAAGCTGGAACGCGGGCGTGAACGCGCCGCGGCGTGATGGCTTCGACTAGCGCGGCCAGGCACGCCGGTTGGGATCCAGCTCATACGTCTCCATCCGGTCCGCGCGCGGACCGATGCCGCAAACCGCAAGCGGGCTTTCGGACCACGGCTCCAGGCCAAAAGCGCGCTCGATGTCGACTTCGTTGATCGCGGCTGTCACGAAGCTTCCCAGCCCGGCTTCGGCGGCACTCAGCAACAACGTCTGCGACAGGTGGCCGGCGTCGAGGATGCAGACGCGATAAGCCTTCGGATGGTGCCGGTACTTCCAGAAATTCCGGTAGAAGCGCGGCGCCAGAACGCAGAGCGCATGGGCTTCCGCGAAATACTGCTGGCCGCCGACGGCGATCCACGCCAGATAATCGAGCGCCTCCTTCCCCTGTGCCACGGGGTGCCTCCCCGCATCCGCGAGGATCCCGGCGGCATCCATCGGCAGGGCCTGCAGCGCGTGCCGGGCCGGCAGATAGTGGTACAGCCCGGGCGCAAGACCATCGACCCGACGGGCGATGACGTAGCACTCGGTGGGATGGAGGGCGCCGCCCGAGGGACTGGTGCGCTTGAGGACATCGAAGTCGTCCGCGCCCCGGACGCGCCCGCGCTCCGCGAAGGTCCGCTCCAGGACCTGTGCCAGGCCCGTCAACGGCAGCATCCGCCCGACGTCGAAATTGCGGCAACTGGTACGCGCATCCAAAAGTTCGTCATAGGCAGCGCGAGCGGCGGATGGCAGGACGGTGATCGCGCCCCCGTCGGCGCGCTCATGCAGCATAGGCGGAGGCACGCCATAGGCACGACGCAGGCCTTCGGCATTGTGCAGGCCGGCATCCTCAACCTCGCCAGCGGCATCGATGCCGCCCCAGCGCGAGGCGTGATGATAGTCCGCGGCAACCCCATGCCAATGCAGGGCACGCACGCGCTCGTCTTCCCTGCGCTGGGACGCCCATGGGCCGGTGCTGCCCACCAGCAGTCCCGAGCGAAGCAGGCGCCGCACCCGCGACGCGCCATGGCGCATCCGCACGGGCGCCGCATCCACCCAGTCGCTGGGACTGGTTTCTCCGAGCAGCGCGACTTCGGCGGCATCCAACTCGAACTCGGCCTGCAATGCCGGCGCATGGGCAAGCCAGCGCATGCGGCTGACCACTCCAGTCCCCCCCGCCAGCAGCGCCTCCAGATCGAAACGGGTCTCTTCGCGGGACTCGATTCGCAGCAGCGCACATCGCCTGATCCGCATGTGTCCATCCGGTCGAAAACACGATCTTGCCGCTTGCTGCCAAGCAGCGACAAGGGTAGCGTCGCCGGCACGCACGTCCTACCACCACAGGGGAACCCACGATGGCTACCAAGAAGGGCGCCAAGCCCGCACCGCTTGATCCGAAAGTCACCAGGAAGCTGCTGGACAAGTTGGCTACCGACAATGATTTCCGCCGTCTGTTCAAGAAGGATGCCCATGCGGCTCTGGCGCAGGTGGGATACAAGGTGGAGGCAGGAGCGAGCTCCGCGGGCGGGTGCATGCAGTTGGCACCGACCGACCGCATCGCCCCCAAGGCCAAGATCGCGCGGGACCGGGCCAAACTGGAAAGCGCGTTGAACGTGCCGGTCAGCTTCCTGTGTGCACAGCAGTTCAGCGCGGACTGACGGCACCGGAAAACCGCGCCGGATTGCCGGGCGGAGGCACGTAATACATACGCAAGCGGACCCTCACACCTCCCGGCAACGCCGGGAGAGTGTCCCGGAGTTCATTGCAGAGCGGATCCGGCACCCGTACTCCAGGCTGGGGGCACCAGCCGCTGGCCACTCAAGGCGACTGGCACAAGAGGCCGGGACACGTGGCCCGGTGCCCTTGCGCGACGCCGTTTCTCAAGGCGTAACCGTTCCCGCCCGCATCCGCGCCTGTTGCGACCGCAGCGCTGCGGCGGACACGGAGATATTGAAGAAGCGCAGCACGTCGGACATCGTGCTCTCGGCGAAAACCCTGCCGCGGTGCGTGGCCAGCCATTCGGCCTGGGCATTGGCGACGTCCGCCCTGCCCGCGGCGTGTGCAGCCCGCATCAGCGCCCAATGCGTCGCCACCAAGGCGGTGTCCTGACGCACCAGCGGTTCAAGGCGCGCCATTGCAAGACGAGGCTGGCCGGCCAGCCGTTCCTGCTCCGCCTGCAGGACCTGGTACAGCTCCCGCACGGTCGGGTATTCGTGCACCACGGCGTTGTCCTGCGTACGACGCAGCGCGTCCTCAACGCCGGACCGATCGTTGCGGTAGGCCGACAGCAGGCCCGAGTACAGCTTCAACTCGGTCGAAAGTGGCGGGTACACCGCATCACCCGCAGCTCCCTTCGCATCGACCAGCGCCAGCAGTGCCTGCTGCGCCTCCGACGCATCGCCCTGTCCATGCAGCACCGCCATGCTGGCCAGCGCCGCCCCTGCGCGCAGCGATTCCAGCACGTCGTCCCCCGCATCGGCGGCCTCGGACCATGCCCGCACGGCAGCGGCCGCACGCGCCGGCTGGCCGCGGTTGATCCAGACGATGGCGCCCGCCTCGCCCTGCCAGCCGGTGCGCCCGACGGCGCTGGCGAAAAACACCTTGTCGGCTTCCGCGAACTGGTGGCGGGCCTCGTGGGCAAACGCGTAGAACTCTCCCGCGCCGAGGAAGCCCGTTTCGCGCGCAAGCCGGAACTCGGCCAGCGCCGCGTCGTAACGCTCCTGCCCGAGGAGCATGATGCCGATGCTGTAGTGGACCGAACCGAACCGCTCGTTCTGCGGCTTCAATGCGCGTCGGGCCAACGCCTCGGCGGTACGGAAATCGTTGCGCTGGTGCCACTGGTTGCTGGAGAGCCGGCCGATGGTCTGGTAGTCGTCGGGATACAGCGCAAGGTACTCGTCGGCCTTGCGGAAATAATTCTGCGGGCCATCGTGCTGCAGCAGCATCAGCTCGATCATCTGCCGTTCCTGCGGCGACAGCCGCTGCGGCAATGCCAATGCCCTGCGCCACTCATCACGGGCCGCCGCCACTTCACCCAACGAGGCGTGCAGGCGCGCCATGTCGGCGTGGGCCAGCGCGAACTGCGGGTCCAGCTGCAGGGCACGCCGGTACAGCCCCAGCACCTGTTCGCGATCACCGGTGGTCATGGCCAGCCGGCGTGCCACCGCGAACGCCTTCAGCGCATCCAGGCTGGGGGTGGCCACGTTCGGCAGCGGCACCGAGGTCTTCTGCACGTTCTGCAGGGCCTCGCCCAGCTTGCCGCGCAGCTGGTCGGTGACGTCGTCGATGGAGCCCAGCGCCGATTCGATGCCCTTGCCATCCGCGGATACCGCGTACACGGTGGTCTGGGTATGCGGGTCGACGACCTCGGCGCTGACCCGCAGGCGACCGCCGACTTCGGCCACGGTGGGCAGCAGCAGCGCACGCGCGCCATCGCGCAGGGCGATTTCCGAACCCAGCGCGCGGTCCACCGCTGCGTCCGGCTTGCGCTGCATGCGCTGCAGGGTGTCGCGCACCTTGAGGTCGCCCAGCACGTTGACGTAGCGCGACTGCTCCAGGCTGATCCGGAACGCCTGCTCCAGCGCCTCGTCCAGGCGCGCATCGCCGGTGAGGTTGCGCAGGTCGCCGACCACCACCCAGTCGCGTTCGGCGAAGGCGATCGCCGGCTTCGGCTGGGCCAGGAACCACGCGCCGATGGCCATGCCGGCCACCAGCAATGCTTCTGCCGCCAGCGCCACCGGGCGCCGCCACAGCGGCAGGTCACGCCAGGCCTTGGGTGTGTGCGCGGGCATGCGCAGCGGCGCCAGCCCGGGCTCGCCGACCTCGTACACCTCCTGCGCCTCGGGAATGCCCTTGAAGCGCCAGCGCCCGTAGGACTTCCACACCAGCAGTTCGCCGCGCTCGCCCAGTTCGCGGGCGGCGCGGTGGGCCAGCGGCTCGGCGGTGGCAGACAGCAGGATCTGGCCCGGCCGCGCCAGCGCCATCAGCCGGCCCGCAAGCGGCTTGGCCAGGCCTTCGACTTCCAGCGACTTGGCGCCCAGGCGCACCGCGTCGGCGCTGTTCTCCCACACCAGCACTTCGCCCACGTGCAGGCCGGCGCGTGCCTGCAGCGGCTGCTTGACCTGCATTTCGCGGCCCAGGTCGCGCAGGCCGCGGGCGTAGTCGAGGGCGAAGGCGAGTCCGTCGATGGGGCGCTCGAACAGCAGCAACAGGCCGTCGCTGCGGTCGATCAGGCGCCCGCGCCAGCGTTGCTGCAGTTCCAGTACCAGGCGATCGTGGGCGCGGAACAGCGCGGCGGCGGGGGCATCGCCCAGCCGCTCCACCAGATGGGTGGAGTCCACCAGATCGGTGAGCAGGAGCGTGCGGACCTGCGGCGCGCCGGCGTCCTGCATGCGCCCGTCAGTCCAGCCACTCGACACAGTCGCCGCCATTGCGCTTGGCCCGGTACAGGGCGTCATCGGCCAGCGCGTACCAGTGCTCCCAACCCGCATGGCTGCCGGTCCCGATCAGGCAGGCGCCGATGCTGAGCGTGGTCATCTGCGGCGGGCTGTTGTGCATGCGCTCGAGCATGCGCGCGCTGTCGGTGACGTAGCCGGCGATCCGCTCCGCATCTTCGCGGGCGTGGCCGCTCAGGATCAGGCAGAACTCGTCGCCGCCCAGCCGGCAGACGATGTCGTCGGCGCCGGCGACGGCGCGCAGCAGGTTGGCCACGCTCTGCAGGACGCGGTCGCCCGCCAGGTGGCCGTAGGTGTCGTTGATCGACTTGAAGCGGTCGCAGTCCACCAGCACCAGCACGTGCCCGTCCAGGCCGCCGGCCTGCAGGCGCTGCTCCACGTGGGCGGCGAACCCGCGCCGGTTGGTCAGCCCGGTGAGTTCGTCGGTGCGGGTCAGCGCCTCGGACTCGTCCAGCCGGCTGGTGGTCGAACGCAGCGCGTCCAATGCTTCCTGCAGATCCTGATTGCGCCGGCGCAGGCGCGCGATCAGGGCCTGTTCGTTGAGCACCACACGCATGATCGCGCGGCGCAGGAACTGCGCCAGCAGCGCGGGGTCGCGCTGCGCCAGCAGTTCGAATTCGTCGCGGCCCAGTTCCAGCAGTTCGCCGGTCTCGGCCATCACCGCGTCGGCGCTGCGGGCGTGGTCGCCGATCAGCAGGCCCAGCTCGCCGAAGAAGGCGCGCGCACCCAGCCGCTTGCCGACCAGGTCATCGCCGAAATCCAGCTCGACCGCACCATTGGCGACCACATACATGGCGGCGCCGTGATCGCCGCGCCGGAACAGCTTCTGCCCGGCTTCCACCGGACAGGAACGCGCCACCTGCGCGAACAGCGCGTACTCGTCAGGGTGCAGCGCGGACGCGCTGGCGTCCACGCCCGTGCGAGCATCGATCATGTGCGCTAGTGCTGCCACGCGCTCCCCTGTACGGCTCCGGCCCCTCGATCCAGCCGCAGGATAGCATCGCATCCGCTGCCGTATTGCGACGGGCCGACCGGCCGCCCCTGCGGCCCGGTCAAGCCCGGCCGCCATCGCCGCAGCCGGCGATGGCGGTACAGCTCAGGCGGCGGCGCGCGTGCCGGCGTGGAACTGCTCTTCCTCGGTGCTGCCCTTCAGCGCCACCGTGGACGACTTGCCGCCCTGGATGGTCTGGGTGATCGCATCGAAATAGCCGGTACCGACTTCGCGCTGGTGCTTGACCGCGGTGAAGCCACGCTCGGCCGCGGCGAACTCCTTTTCCTGCAGCTCGACGAATGCACTCATCTGCCGGCGCGCGTAGCCGTGGGCGAGATCGAACATGCCGTAGTTCAGCGCGTGGAAACCGGCCAGGGTGATGAACTGGAACTTGTAGCCGTAGCTGGCGATTTCCTTCTGGAACTTGGCGATGGTCGCGTCATCCAGGTTCTTCTTCCAGTTGAACGACGGCGAGCAGTTGTAAGCCAGCAGCTTGCCGGGGAACTTGGCATGGATCGCCTCGGCGAACTTGCGGGCGAACTCCAGGTCCGGCTTGCCGGTCTCGCACCAGACCAGGTCGGCATACGGCGCATAGGCGAGGCCGCGGCTGATCGCCTGGTCCAGACCGTTGCGGGTCTTGTAGAAGCCCTCGATGGTGCGCTCGCCGGTGCAGAACGGACGGTCGTTGTCATCCACGTCGGAGGTCAGCAGGTCCGCCGCCTCGGCGTCTGTGCGGGCCACGATCAGGGTGGGCACGCCCATCACGTCGGCGGCCAGGCGCGCGGCGGTCAGCTTCTCGACCGCCTCGCGGGTGGGCACCAGCACCTTGCCGCCCATGTGGCCGCACTTCTTCACCGACGCCAGCTGGTCCTCGAAGTGCACGCCGGCGGCGCCGGCCTCGATCATCCCCTTCATCAGCTCGAAGGCGTTGAGCACGCCGCCGAAGCCGGCCTCGGCGTCGGCCACGATCGGCTGCAGGAAGTCGATGGAGTCGTCGCCCTCGGCGTGGTGCAGCTGGTCGGCGCGCAGCAGGGTGTTGTTGATGCGCTTGACCACCTGCGGCACCGAGTTGGCCGGGTACAGCGACTGGTCGGGGTACATCTCGCCAGCCAGGTTGGCATCGGCCGCCACCTGCCAGCCGGACAGGTAGATGGCCTTGAGGCCGGCCTTGACCTGCTGCATGGCCTGGTTGCCGGTCATCGCGCCGAGCGCGTTGACGAAGGGTTCGCTGTGCAGCGACTTCCACAGCTTCTCGGCGCCGAGCCGGGCCAGCGAATGCTCGACCGGGACGGTGCCGCGCAGGCGCACCACGTCCTCGGCGGAATAGCTGCGGGTGACGCCGGCCCAGCGCGGGTTGTTGGCCCAGTCCAGCTTCAGTTGTTCGGCGGTAGGCAGATGGTTCTTCATGGGGAAACCTCGTGGGGTTGGCGGCAGCGGAGGAAAGTCGGGAAGTGGATCAATCGATGCGTTCGTAAGCGGGAAGCGTGAGGAACTCGGCCAGTTCGTCGGCATGGGTCAGGCGGTCGAGCAGGCCGATCGCCTCGGATACCCGTGCGGCGCCGGGGATGCGGCGGGGATCGCCCAGCCGGCTGGGCAGCCCGATCAGCGCGCGCTCCAGCAGCACGAAGTCGACCGGGGTGCCGTCGTCCAGCGACAGCGGCTGGCCGCCGGCGTCGGCGAAGTGCAGCCACTGCCACAGCTGGGCGCGGGCGATCTCGGCGGTGGCGGCGTCCTCCATCAGGTGGTGGATCGGCACGCAGCCGTTGCCCTCCAGCCACGCGGCCAGGTAGCGCACGCACACTTCGACGTTGTTCTCGAAGCCGGCGCGGGTGATCGTGCCCAGTGACGGCCGCAGCAGGTCCTCGGCCTCGACATGCACGTCGTCGCGGGCGACGTGGCGCTGGTGGGGGCCCGGCATGCGCGCGTCGAACACTTCGCGGGCGATCGGGATCAGCGCCGGATGCGCCACCCAGGTACCGTCGTGGCCGGTGCCCACCTCGCGCAGCTTGTCGGTGCGGACGCGCTCCAGGGCGGCGGCGTTGGCGGCCTCGTCGCCGCTGATCGGGATCTGCGCGGCCATCCCGCCCATCGCATGGGCGCCGCGGCGGTGGCAGGTCTGCACCAGCAGCTCGGCATAGCTGCGCAGGAACGGCTGCACCATGGTCACCTGGCTGCGCTCCGGCAGCACCCGGTCGCGGTGCCGGCGCAGGGTCTTGATGTAGCTGAAGATGTAGTCCCAGCGCCCGCAGTTCAGGCCGACGATGCGGTCCTTCAGCGCGAACAGGATCTCGTCCATCTCGAACGCCGCCGGCAGGGTCTCGATCAGCACCGTGACCTTGATCTGGCCGTGGGCCAGCCCCAGCCCGTCCTCGATGGCCGCCAGCGCCTGCTCCCACAGCGCGGCTTCTTCCATCGACTGCAGCTTGGGCAGGTACAGGTAGGGGCCGCGGTCGCGCCCGGCCAGCACATGGGCGTTGTGGAAGGCGAACAGGCCGGCATCGAACAGCGACGCCGACATCCGCTGGCCGTCCACCAGCACGTGCTTCTCGTCCAGGTGCCAGCCGCGCGGGCGCACGATCAGCACCGCCTGCTCGGCCTGCGGGCGCAGCTCGTAGCGCTTGCCGCCGGCCTCAAACACCAGCGCCCCGCTGATCGCCGCGCGCAGCGCCTGCTGGCCGGTGAGCAGGTTGGACCAGGTCGGCGCGGTGCTGTCCTCGAAATCGGCCATGTAGCAGTTGGCGCCGGAGTTCAGCGCGTTGATGACCATCTTCGGGTCGACCGGGCCGGTGATCTCGACGCGGCGATCCAGCAGCGCGGCCGGGGTCGGCGCCACGGTCCAGTCGCCGCGACGGATCTGCGCGGTGTCGGCACGGAAATCCGGCAGCGCGCCGGCGTCAAAGGCCTGCTGGCGGGCGCGACGGGCCGCCAGCCGGTCCTGGCGCTCGCCCTCGAAGCGGCGGTGGAGGTCAGCCAGGAAGCCCAGCGCGGCAGCTGACAGCAGGGCGTCCTGCCCGGGCACCCGCTGGGTGGTCTCCACGCCCTCGCCGGGGCGGTCTTGCAGCACTGCGGACATCGGCGGCTCCGTGACACGTGTGGGGAAGCCAACCATCCGCCTGCGTGTTGTATTTGACAAACTAGATTTGTCAATGCTTAGTATTAATTTTTCAAATACTGCAATCAAAATATGGCGAAGAGCCCCGCCAGCGCCCTGCGATTCGCCTACAAGGGCTCGCGCCTGAAGCCACTGCGGGCGTTCTGCCAGGTGGCGCGGCTGGGCTCGATCTCGCGTGCTGCCGAGGCGCTGTACCTCAGCCAGCCGGCGGTGACCCTGCAGTTGCAGGCGCTGGAGCGCGAACTGGGGGTGCGGCTGATGGAACGCGTCGGCCGCCGCCTGGTCCCCACCCGCGAGGGCGACCTGCTGTACGAAATGGCCCGCCCACTGGTGGAGGGGCTGGACAACCTGGCCGCCAGCTTCCGCGAGCAGGTGCGCGGGTTGGACGCCGGCGAGCTGAACGTGGCCGCCGGCAGCTCCACCATCCTGTACCTGCTGCCGGGCATCGTCGATGCGTTCCGCCAGCGCCACCCGGACGTGCGCCTGAGCCTGCACAACGTCACCGGCGCAAGCGGCCTGGACCTGCTGCGCAGCGACGCGGTGGACCTGGCCGTGGGCTCGATGCTGGACGTGCCGGCCGACCTGACCTACGCGCCGGTGTACCGCTTCGAGCCGATGCTGATCACCCCGCCCGACCACCCGCTGGCAAGCAAGCGCGAGCTGTCGCTGGAGGACCTGTCGCCCTACGGGCTGATCCTGCCGCCCAAGCGCCTGACCACCTACCGGCTGGTCGACCTGGTGTTCCAGCAGAACCGGGTGCCGTACACGGTCGCACTGGAAGTGGGCGGCTGGGAGGTCATCAAGCAGTACGTGGCGATGGGCCTCGGCATCAGCATCGTCACCGCGATCTGCCTGACCGAGGCCGACCGCCAGCGGCTGGCGGCGCGCTCGTTGGCGCGCTGGTTCCCGTCGCGCAGCTACGGCATCGTGATGCGCAAGGGCAAGTTCCTGTCAGCGCAGGCCCGCGCGTTCGTCGAGCTGATCCAGCCGGAGGTGCTCACGCCGCGCGGCTACGACGAGAGCGGGCATTCGGAGCGGTAAGGGTGAAAGGGGGTCAGGTTCACTTCCGCACGCGGAAGTGAACCTGACCCCCTTTCGGCCCCTTGTTCCTTCCGGCTCAGTGCGTGCGCGGCGTGGGCAGCGCGTCGGTCTTGTAGATCGCCACGTGCGGCACGCCGTCGGCGCCGATCCAGCCGCGGTACATACCGCCGGTGTTGAACGGGAAGGCGATGCTGCCGTCGGCGCCCAGCGCGATCGCGCCGCCGTCGCCGCCGGCCTTCGGGATGTCGCGGTTGATCACGCCGTCGGCGGCTTTCGCCAGCGGCTGGCCGTCCAGGCGCACCCGCGCGCAGATCTCGTGGGCGGCGGCGCTGCGGATGTAGAACTCGCCCCAGCCGGTGCCGGAGACGGCGCAGCGCGCATCGGCCCAGGTGCCGGCGCCGATGATCGGTGCATCACCCACCCGCCCGTAGCGCTTGTTGGTCATGCCGCCGGTGGAGGTGCCCGCGGCGAGGTTGCCGCGCGCATCCAGCGCCAGCGCGCCGACGGTGCCGAAGTAGGCCTTGCCCGGCAGCACCAGCGGCGTGTTGCTGGCCTGCGCGGCCTGCTCTTCCTGCAGCGCCTTCTGCAGCGCCTTCCAGCGCTTCTCGGTGCGGAAGTACGCGGGATCGACCAGCGCGATGCCCTGCTCCTTCGCGAACATCTCGGCGCCGTCGCCCACCATCATCACGTGCCTGGACTTGTCCATGATCGCGCGCGCCAGGGTGATCGGGTTGCGCACCCGGTGCAGGCCGGCCGCAGCGCCGGCCTTGCCGCTGGCGCCATCCATGATCGAGGTGTCCAGTTCGTTGCGGCCGTCGTGGGTGAATACCGCGCCGCGCCCGGCGTTGAACTGCGGCGCATCCTCCAGCACGGTGATCGCGGCGGTGACCGCGTCCAGCGACGAGGCGCCCGCCTGCAGCTTGGCGTGGCCGGCGCGCAGCGCCGCTTCCAGCGCGCGCTTGACCTCGGCCTCCTCGTCGGCGGTCAGGTCGCCCGGCTCCACCCCGGCGCCGCCATGGATGACCAGAGTCGGCGTGTCCAGCGCCACCAGCACGCCGTCGCGCACCGCGTAATGGCGCTGCGCCAGCGGCCGTTCCACCCGGCCTTCGGGCAGGCGCAGCACGGAATCCGCGCCGGCCACCACGGTGTCGACGCGCTCCAGATTCATCGCTGCATCTTCGGCCTGCTTCTGCGCGAAGCCGCCGCGCACCACCACGGCACCCGCGCCGGGCGCGGTGGCGTAGATGCGCGCGCTGCCGTCGCCTTCCACCGCCACCGCCGCGTCCTCATCCACGCCCAACCCCAGCAGCGGCTTGCCGGCGATGTGTTCGGCCTTGGCGAGGAAGGCGACCAGGCGGCCCAGCCGGGCGCGTTCGCTGAAGTGGGTGTCGGTGACGATGCCCTTGAGCAGCGCGATGTGCAGGAAGTCGGTTTCGATGGTGTTGCCGTCGCCCAGCGGGTCGCCCAGCGCGCGCGGGCTGGTCTGGCTGCCGCCGTCCATCGCGCCGTACAGGTATTCGCCCAGCATGGCCAGGCCGGCGCTGGTGCCGCCCAGCGGCTTGCCCGCCTTCACGTGCGTATCCAGCGCAGCGCCCACCGGGGTGCCACGCCAGTAGCGGACGTAGCGGGACTGGTCGCCGCCCGCCAGGAAGATGCCGTCGGCGCGCTTGAGCGCGGCCAGGATGTTCGGGTCGCTGGCAGCCTCGCGGTCCTTGAACACGAAGGTTTCGACCGACTTGATCCCGCCGACCTCGTTGAAGAACTCCTCGCCGATCTCGCCGCCCTGTGACGCGCGCAGCACCACGATGTGGCCGTTGCCGGCCTTCTTCATGAACCAGTGCATGGCATCGAAATTGCGGTCGCCGCCGCCCATCAGCAGCAGGCCGGGCTGCACCTTGCCCGGCGTCCTGGCCTGCAGGTCGCCCAGCACGTGGTGGCCGAAATCGGCGGCCAGCGCCGGCAGGATTGGCGCCGCGGCCAGCACCGCGGCAAGCATCATCGACCAGCCGACACGTCGCTTCATCGCCCACTTCCCCGTTGTTCGCAGATACGTCATTAGACGAACGTACACCGGTTTTCCCCCGCTCGCGGGCGCTGCGCTTTCGCTATGGTAGGTGGATGCAGACCGAGCTCGACCGCTGGTTCATCCACGAAATCCTCGTCCACGAGGAAGCGCTGATGCGCTTCCTGCACCGGCACTGGCCGCACCGCGACGAGCTGCACGACCTGCGCCAGGAGCTGTACACGCGCATCTACGAGGCCGGCGCGAAATCGCGCCCCACCCAGCCACGGGCGTTCCTGTTCGCCAGCGCGCGCCACCTGATGACCGACCGGCTGCGCCGCGGCAAGGTGGTGTCGATCGAACCGATGGGTGATTTCGAGCCTTCGCTCGTCTTGGTGGATGAGGTCTCGCCGGAACGCTGGTGCGGCGGCCGCCAGGCCCTGCGCCGGCTGGCCGACGCCTTCGACCGGTTGCCCGACCGTTGCCGGGAAGTGGTCTGGCTGCGGCGGGTGGAGGAGTTGTCGCAAAAGGACGTGGCATCGCGCTTGGGCATCAGCGAGAAAACCGTGGAAAAGCACATCGCCAAGGGCATGCGCCTGCTCGCCGACGCGCTGTATACCGGCGAGGCGCCGGCACGGGCGCAATCCGGTGCGGCCGATGCCGCGGCGCGGCGGCAGGCGGACTGAGCGATGCGCGGCAACAGCATGGCGATCGAGCAGGTGGCGGCCGGCTGGCTGGCCCGCCGCGACGGCGGCCGCTGGAACGCGGACGACGAGGCCGCGCTGCAGTGCTGGCTGGAGGCAGACATCGGCCACCGGGTGGCGTTCCTGCGGCTGCAGGCGGCCTGGCAGGAAAGCGGCCGGTTGCAGGCGCTGGGCGCCGGCTGGCAGGACCGCGCCGCGCCGGCGCGCGGCCACTGGCAGGCAACGCCCGCCGACCGCCGCGAACAGATGCTGCAGGCGATGGCGCAGCGCCCGGCGACGGCGCGGCCGATGCGACAGCGGCGCTTCGCGCGCTTCGCGATGGCGGCGACGCTGGCCGGTTGCGCGCTGGCGCTGGCCTTCGGCTGGCGCAGCCAGGGCCGTGTCGATACCGCCAGCTACCGGACCGCCATGGGCGAAGTGCGCACCCTGCCGCTGGCCGACGGCTCGCGCGCCACGCTCGCCAGCGCCACCGGCATCGAGGTGCGGCTGTCGGCGCGGGCGCGCGACGTGGCGCTGTCCTCGGGCGAAGCGATCTTCGAAGTGGCCAAGGACCCGCACCGGCCGTTCGCGGTGGCCGCCGACGGCTACCGCGCGGTGGCGGTGGGCACGCGCTTTTCGGTGCGCCGCGATGCCGCCGCGCTGCGGGTGGTGGTGACCGAAGGCACGGTGCGGCTGGATGCCCCGCCCACCGCCGCCGGCGCGACCCCGTCGGTGATGTTGCCGGCCGGCAGCGTGGCGCTGGTGCGCGGCAACGGCCTGCTGGTGCGCAGCCTGCCGCTGGCCGACGCGCAGCGGCTGCTGGACTGGCGCGACGGCCTGCTGGCCTTCCGCGACGCGCCGCTGAGCGAAGTGGTGGCGGAGTTCAACCGCTACAACGCGCGCAAGCTGGTGCTGGCGGACGCGCAGGCCGGTGCGCTGCGGATCGGCGGCAGCTTCCGCTGGGACAACACCGACGGCTTCGTGCGCCTGCTCGAAACCGGCTTCCCGGTACGGGCGGAAGCCGACGCCGGACGCATCGTGCTGCATTCGCGCTGATCCCGCCGAAGTCGAACTGCACTGCGCCGGACTCGTCGAGCGGAACCCGCCCCGCTGTCGCATCTGCACCGCGGAGCGCAGCCGTGCGAGCCAGGTACCACCCGCAATCAGGATCACTGCCATCTGCCCGGGCGGGGGGATTTCCCGCCATCGTTCGTCATGCATTCGTAATGGCGTCCAGTCCGGGCGCCCGGGGGAAAACCATCACCATGAAACCGTCCCGCCCACTTCGCGTCCTGCTGCTGTCGCTGGCCTGCTCCGCCGCCCTGGCCGCGCAGGCGCAAACCGCCCGCCTCGACATTCCCGCCGGCGACCTTGCCGGCGCGCTGGATGCCTATGCGCGCCAGACCGGCACCCAGCTGGTGTATCGCGCCGATCAGCTCAAGGGCGCGCGCAGCGCCGGACTGAGCGGACAGGCGGCAACGCCGCAGTCGCTCGATGCGCTGCTCAAGGGCAGCGGTTTCCGCGCCCAGCGCGATGCCTCCGGGGCGATGCTGATCGTGCCGAACGGCGCCGCGGCCAAGCCGGCCGCCCCCGCCCGCCCGGCGCCGCAGGCCCGGCCAGCGCAGGCGGCCGCCGATGCGCCGGTCACCAACCTCGAGGCCATCCAGGTCACCGGCTCGCGCATCCCGCGCGCGCAGGTGGAAGGCCCGGCGCCGATCACCGTGGTGTCCGCCGAACAGATCCAGGCCGCCGGCCTGACCTCGGTGCCGGACCTGTTGCGCTCGCTCAGCCAGAACAGCGGCAGCGTGCAGGGCCAGCAGAACACCACCAGCGCGCAGTCCACGCCCGGCGCACAGGCGGTCGACCTGCGCGGCCTCGGCCCCAACCACACCCTGGTGCTGGTCAACGGCCGCCGGATCGCCGACTTCCCGCTGCCACTCAACAGCCGCAGCAACTTCACCGACATCGGCAACCTGCCGCTGGGAATGATCGACCGGGTCGAGATCCTGACCGGCAGCGCCTCGGCGGTGTACGGCTCCGACGCGATGGCCGGCGTGATCAACTTCATCCTGAAGAAGTCCGTCGACGGCACCATCCTCGACTACCGCTACGGCGACACCAGCCGCGGCGGCGGCGAGTCGCACCACCTCACCCTCACCACCGGCTTCGAACGCGGCGGCTTCACCGGCGTGGTCGGGCTGGAGCTGCTCGACAAGAAGCCGCTGTGGGGCTACCAGCGCAACGTCCAGGATTCCACGCTGGATGCCCCCACCTCGCGCCGGCGGCTGCCGCGCCTGACCGCGCAGCTGTACGACTGGGATGACGACGTCAACATCGCCCCCGCCGACGGCTGCCAGGCCATGGCCGGCCTCAACGAGGGCACCACCGTGCCGGCCGAGGACCGCTACGGCGAACCCTACTGCGGCAGCGAACGCGCGATCGCCTATCGGACCATCCAGAACCAGCGCAAGGGCGCCAATGCCTACGGCGCGTTCGAATACACCATCTCCGACAGCCTGACCTGGTTCGCCGACGTGCAGCTGGGCTGGCAGGAGGTCAAGTTGCTGACCGGCACCAACGGCAACGACGTCGCCAGCGACCACATGGGCTGGGAGTTCCACGATCCGGCCTCGACCAACAACTACCGCAACAAGATGTTCTTCAACGCCAACACCGGCCACTACGAGATCTGGTCGCGGCAGTTCACCCCCGAGGAGATCGGCGGGCTGGGCAACCGCATGAACGTCACCACCGAGAAGACGCTGGCGGTGACCACCGGTTTCAACGGCACGTTCGGCGAGAACTGGGACTGGGAAGCGTCCTACAACCATTCCCAGTACAAGGCCGACGTGGGCATGCCGCGCATCCGCGCCGCCGCCGCCAACCGCCTGTTCCTGGGCGAGCGCCTGGGTTATGACGACGACGGCTACGCGATCTACGCACCGGACCCGGCGCGCCTGTTCACCCCGCTGACCGAAGCGGAGTTCGCCTCGATCGCGGCGATGTCGACGTTCCGCCCGAAGTCGGACAACGACAACCTCAGCTTCACCGCCAGCACCCCGTCGCTGTTCACCCTCCCCGCCGGCGACGTCGGCTTTGCCGGCGCGCTGGAATACGGCAGCCAGTCCTACCGCATCAACCCGGACCCGCTGGCGCTGACCGAAGACGCCTATGTCGGCCCGCGCTACGGCGACGGCAGCGGCAGCCGCGACCGCTGGAGCGCCGCCGGCGAGCTGCGCATGCCGCTGCTGTCCTCGCTGCAGGCCAGCCTGGCCGGCCGCTACGACCGCTACAGCTACGGTGGCAAGCACCCGGGCAAGTTCACCTGGAGCGCCGGCCTGGAATGGCGGCCGATCGACACCCTGCTGATGCGCGGCTCCTACGGCACCGGCTTCCGCGCCCCGGACATGCACTACCTGTTCGCGGGCCAGGACTATTACCGCACCCGTTACGCCACCGACTACTACCAGTGCCGCACCGACGAACCGGGTTACAGCGACGGTGACTGCTACGACGACGGCAGCTGGGACGTCAGCACCTTCGACGTCTACACCGGCAACCTCGAACTGGACGTGGAAACCAGCCGCTCCATGACCGCCGGCTTCGTGTGGTCGCCGACTTCCGCCTTCGACATCGCGATGGACTTCTACAAGATCCGGGTGATGAACCAGGTGCAGGCGCAGGACCGCGAGGTGCTGCGGATGACCGAAGCCGACTGCCGCCTCGGCAGGACCGCCGAAGGCGTCACCGTGGACATCAACTCGCCGACCTGCGTCGATGCGCTGGCGCGGGTGATCCGCGATGCCGATGGCGACATCACCAGCGTGCACTTCGCCCCGATCAACATCGCCGAGGAGGAAACCTCCGGCATCGACGTGACCGCCAACTACCGCCTGCAGACCGCGGTGGCCGGCGACTTCCGCTTCACCGCCAGCTACAACTGGGCGCGCCGCCACAGCCGCATCCAGTATCCGGGCGACCCGTCCGAGGACATGCTGGACGTGAGCTTCAGCGCCACCACCCTGCCGCGCAGCAAGGGCAACCTCGGCGCCACCTGGGAGCGCGGCGGGTGGGGCGCCAGCCTGTTCGGCACCTACCTCGGGCGGGTGGCGAACTACGACAACGATGCATGGACGCAGGCCAGCTGGCGCTTCAACGCCGGCGCGCGCTACGACGTGAACGACCACTTCCGCATCGCACTGACGATCAACAACCTGCTCGACAAGATGCCGCCGAAGGATCCCACCTGGGCGAACTACCCGTACTACGACACCTCGTGGTTCGACAGCTTCGGCCGCAGTTTCTTCGTCCAGTTCACCTACAAGTTCGGCGGCAAGCCGCTGAACTGAAAAAACCCGAACACTTGCGGCATCCCTCCTGCCCCGGCCCAGCCGGGGCTTTTTTTGCGCACTCAGTTCGCCGCAGGCACGGGATCGCCGACGAAGCGGCGGTAGCCGAGGTAGTGGTGGAACACGAAGCCAGCGAACGCCGGACGGCCGCGGTAGGCATCCTCGACCTTGCCCGCCTCGCGCTCGAACGCCGCCTCGGGCATGCCATGGAAGCTGAGCTTGGCCGGCTCGCCGGGGTTGAACTCCAGGCCTATGACCACGCGCTTGCCGATGCGGCTGGCGTAATCCATCTCGGCCTGCGCATGCGACAGGATCGAGTCGCGGCCCTCGGCGCGGTTGCGGTAGTCCATCAGCGCGATGTAATCGGTGAGGTCGGCGACATGCTCGCTGACCGGCTTGCGCACGCCGCGCCATTCCAGCGCGATGCCATCCCACCAGAACGGCATCGCCGGGCCTATTTCCAGCGTCTGGCCGGACTTGCGCCTGGCCTCCATCATCGCCGCGGTCATGTCGAGGAAACCGAGCAGCAGGCGCGGACGGGTGGCGTCTTCCCACTCGTCCAGCAGATGCGGTTCGATGTCGTAGTTGACCCCGTCGAAGCGCTCGGCCGGCGCCGCCGCGGCGTTGTAGTCCAGAACCCGCTGCAGCATCGCCACCGCCTTGCGCTGGTGGCGCGGCAGCACGTAACGCTCGGTGTGCAGGTACCACGAGCCCAGCAGCGCATACACGCGGATGCCGCGGACATGCGCGCGGCGGATGAAGGCCCGGTACAGCTGCGGCTGCTGTTCGATCAGGTTGCGCCGCTCGAACGCATCGGCGTACAGGTAGACGACGTTGACCCGCTTGCGCTGCAGGAACGCCAGCGCCTCGTCCGCTGCTGCCGGCGATTCCAGCATCGCGTACGAGGGCCCTTCCCAGGTCCACACCGCGCGCGGCGCCGGCACCGTGGCCGGCTCCTGCGCACAGGCATTGGTGGCCAGCGCCAGCAGCGCGCACAGGGCCAGTTGCGTCGCCAGCCTGACGGGATTCATGGCGCGTTACCTGCGATATCCAGCGGCAGCCGGTAGCGGCCGCGTCCCAGCGGCTTGCCGGTGTCGGGATCCGAAGGCAGCACCGAGATGAAGTAGTGACCCGGCCCCAGCTTGGCCGGCAACGCCAGCATCACTTCGCGGCGCTCGTGCGGCTGCAGGCGGATCGCACTGCCGTAGCCTTCGCGAAGTTCCCGTCCGTCCTCCGCGGCCAGCACCGCCAGCGGCGCGAACACCCGCGAATCGTGTGCATCGCCATTGACGAAGGTCGCCGCCACCCGCACGCCGTTGCCGTCGTTCTCCAGCCGCACCGCATCCAGGCCCAACCCCGCCGGCAGCGCCACCACCGCCGCCACCGGCTGCACGGCTGCGGCCGGCGCCTCGCGGTACGCCACCAGCGCGGGCATGCCGCCTTCCGGGGAAAGCGCGAGCTTGCCCACGAACGTGGCGTTGGCGGCCTGGTAAGCCAGCAACCGCGCGGTCACCTGCGCGCGCAGGCCGGCGTCGTCGACTTCCAAAGCGCGGATGCCGTCCTGCAGTTCGAACAGCCGGCCATCGTGCAGGAACCAGCGCCCGCTCACGAAGTCGGGCACGCTGGTCTTGGTCTGCTTGAGCGCGATCTCTTGCTGGCTGCGGAACGCATCCGCCATGTCCAGGCCGCGGCCGGTCCAGGTGACCTGCGCCGGCCGCTGCAGGCCGTAGGTGTGCGACAGCAGCGCCAGCAGCGAAGGCGTGACGTCCAAGTGCGAGGACACCGCACGCACCCGCGCCGGCCTGCGCAGCAGCGGCGAATGGATCAGCAGCGGTACGTGGTAGCGCTCGATGTGGGTGCCCTGCGGGATCTCCGCCAGCCGGTGGTCACCGGTGACCACGAAGATGGTGTCGGCGTACCACGACGCCTTGGCCGCGGACTCGAAGTAGCGCCGCAGCTGGTCGTCGGTGTAGAGGATGGCGCTGTAGATGTCGGCCTGCGCGCGGTATTGCGCGCGCCGCGATTCCGGCACGCCCAGCGCCTGCAAACGCGGTTCGATGCGTGCCTTGTAGGCAGCCTGCCCCGGGAAGCTGTAGCTGGTGTGCATGCTGATGGTCTGCACGCCCAGCACGAACGGCGGGCGCAGCTGCGCGCTGTCGGCCAGTACCCGCGACACCAGCTCGCGGTCCGGATAGCCCCAGTCGCTGAACGGGTTGCGCTGGTAGCCCGGGCCGAAATTGCGCAGGTCGACGAGATCCTCGACGTCCTGCAGCTGCAGGTAGCCGCGCTCGTTGTCGAAATCGCTGTCGGTGCCGCTGTAGAAGGCGCTGCGGTAGCCCTGGCGGTGCAGCACGTTGAACAGGCCGGCGTGCGCGGGCATCTTCGGCCCCAGCGCTGCGAAGCCCTGCTCGGCCAGCGGCAGCGAGCCGAACAGCGCCGGCAGCACGCCGAAAGTGCGGCCCTGGTTGGCCAGAAAATTGTCGAAGTACAGGCTGCGCCCGGCCAGCTCGTCGAGGAACGGGGTGAAGCTGCCCAGCGGCGCATCCGGGCCGGAGAACGAACGCCCCAGCCCTTCGACCACGATCACCACCAGGTTCGGCGGGCGGCCGTCGCGGGTCGGGCCGAAGTACGGGCCCAGCGCGTCGGGCGTGGTCTCCGGATGCAGGAAAGGCCAGGCCGGATCGGTTACCGGCTCGACTGCCGACGCCGCCGCAGGTGGCATGCCGATCGATGCCGCGACCGCCGTGGCAGGCACCGCCGAAGAAGTGGCGCGCCACCAACGCAGGCTGTCGGCGACGAAATAGGCGCCCTTGCTGGTGGCCGCCGCGCGCGCGTCTTCGCTGTCCAGACCGCGCGTGCCCGGTGCCAGCGGCAGCAGCCACGCGGCGAGGCCGACGACCAGCACGCCGGCGAACAGGCCCGCCGGTGTGCGCGCCGGCTGCCGGCTGCGCCAGACCAGCGCCGCCCACAGCAGCGGCAACGGCAGCAGCAGCCCCGCCCAGCCGAACATGCCGATCCCGGCACCCGTGCCGCCCACCGTGGTGCGGATCTCGGCCAAGCCGTAGCCGAACAGGTCTGAGCCCAGCGGCACCCGCGCCGCCAGGTAGTACTGCTCCAGGCCCGCCTGCAACAGCAGGAACAGCGACCACAGCGCACCGACCGCCAGCAGCGCCGCGCGCCGGCCGGGCAGGCTGGCGAGCGGCCAGCCCAGCAGCAACAGCAGCGGCAGTGCGCGCAGCAGGAACAGCAGCTGGTTGCCCACCGCCAGCGCCACCAGCGTGGAGCTGCCGCCAACGTCAGGCTGGGCCCGCAGTGCCGCCCACAGCGCCAACCCAAGCTGGGCCACCAGCAGGGCCGGCAGCCAGCCCCACAGGCGCGATGCCGCCAGCCCCTTCGCCGAGGGGGTGGCCGCAGACGTGGTTAGGGCCACTACCAGCGCCGGTACAGCGACAGCGACAGCTGGCGCTCGTCGAAGCCGTCGGCGTCATCCGAGGCACCAACGCCGACCTTGAATCCCCAGTCCGGGCGGAAGTAATGCGTCCACGAAACGCCCAGCGAGGCGTTGTTGTTGCGCACCAGCGCGCCGCTGCGGTCGAGGTCGCTGCTGCGACCGCTGCTGCCGCTCACTTCGAAATAGTCGTCGGCATTGCCGCGGTAGTAATTGCGCGCCACCACCCGGTGGCTCCAACTGCCCGAGCTCACCCCGGGCACGTGCTGCAGTTTGTAGCGCAGATACCAGTTGCCGACGTAGCGGCCCACGCCGACGCCGTAGAACTCGGTGTCGGAGCTGAAGCGCAGGTGGTCGATGCTGGCGGACAGCTCCCAGCCACTGCCCACGCCCTGGAACAGCTCGGTCCGCCACGAATGGCGCGGCAGGATGCCGCTGGACGGGCCGTGCTGGTAGCGCACGTTGGCGTAGGCGCGCGCCCACAGGGACACGTAGCCATCCAGCGCCCAGGCGCTGTCGCGGCGGCCGAAATGGTCGGCATGCAGGACTTCCAGCCCCAGCGAGCCGCGGGCGAACTTGCGCCGCAGGGTCAGGTTGGCGTCGTTCCAGCCTTCGCGCCCGCCGCTGAATTCGGTGCGGTCGACGCCGGCGCGCAGCGACCAGGTGTAGCCGTCGGCCAGCAACGCGTCGGGCACCGCCAGCAGCGGCATGGTGCTGTCATTGAGGCTGGCAACCTGCGCAGGATCCGCGCCGCGCGCTCCGGCGGCGTCGAAATCGGCGCGCGCCTCCGCCATCCGGCCGGCGGCGCGATAGGCGCGACCGCGGGCGATCAGCGGCTCGGGCGCGCTGGTCGGCGCCAGCTCCACCCAGTGCCCGTAGGCCTCCGCTGCCTGCTGCGGACGCGCGCTCCACAGGTACATATCGCCCAATGCCGACCAGGCATCGGCATAGCCGGGCTTGGCGCCGGTGACCGCCAGCAGGTCGGCCTCGGCTTCGGCGTGGCGGCCGGCCCAGGCCAGGGTGCGGCCACGCGCCAGCAGCACGTCGCTGTTGCCGGGCGAGGCCTGCAGCATCTGCGCGTAGATCGCCAGCGCCTGTTCGCGCTGGGCGGCGTCGCCAGCCGTGGCCAGCGCGCGGGCGCGCTCCAGGCGCGCCTCGTAGCTTTCCACTGGCGCGTCCTGCGCCGCGGCGGGTTCCTGCAACAGGGCGGGATCGGCGCCGCCGGCCAGCAGCGCGGCATGGAGGACGGCGGGGTACAGCAGGCTCATGGACATGTCCTTTGCGGTATCTGCTTGCGATCAGGAAACGGCGGGGCCGGTGGCGGCGACGCGGGTCGCGTGCTGGGGCTCGTGTTCCTGCCATTCGGCGCTGCGGTGCATATGGCCCCACTTGGAACGGCGACGCAGCTTGACCACCCAGCGCACCAGGCCGACCACCCGGAACAGCGACGTCATCTGCCGGTAGCCGAAGTTCTCCAGCACCGCCACCAGGAACAGCTTGAGCTGCTGGCGCGGGCGCGGGTACAGGTGGAAGGAAATCTCCTCCAGCATCATCGCGTTGACCGACAGCAGCACGCCCAGCCCGACAGAGGCGAACAGGAAGGCGAAGAAGGCCTGCGTGGACAGCATGCCCATCAGCCCCAGCGCGATCACCGAGAGGTAGCCGAACACCTCGATCACCGGGCCCAGGCATTCGAACACCAGCATGAACGGATAGGCCACCCAGCCGACGGTGCCGCCATTGCGCCGGAACATCAACCGCCAGTTGCCGAACAGGCTCTCGGCCAGGCCCTGCTGCCAGCGCACGCGCTGGTTGTACAGCGAACGCAGGTCGGACGGCACCTCGGTCCAGCAGATCGGGTCGGGCACGAAGGCGATCTTGTACGGGCGCTTTTCCTCAAGCATGCGGTTGTGCAGGCGCACCACCATTTCCATGTCCTCGCCGACCAGGTCGCCCTTGTAGCCGCCTGCGGCGATCACCCGCTCCTTGTAGAACACGCCGAACGCGCCGGAGATGATCAGCAGCGCGTTGATCGGCGACCAGCCCAGCCGGCCGAACAGGAACGCGCGCAGGTATTCCACCGTCTGCACCAGCGGCAGCACCTTGTCCGGCAGCTCCACCTTCGACAGCAGGCCGTCCTTGACCTTGCAGCCGTTGACGATGCGGATCACGCCGCCGGTGGCGATCATGCTGGCGTCTTCCAGGAACGGCTGCACCACCCGCGCCAGGCTGTCCTGCTGCAGGATGCAGTCGGCATCGACCACGCAGAACAGCGGGTAGCGGGCGGTATTGATGCCGGCGTTCAGCGCATCGGCCTTGCCGCCGTTGTCCTTGTCCACCACCCGCACCCGCCCGCCCTGCGGCGAGGCGAAGATCCGGCGCACCGGTTCGGTCTTGAGCCGGCTGCGGTAGGCCTCGGGGAACTCCACCAACCCGAAGGCATCGACCACGGTCTGCAGGGTGGCGTCGGTGGAACCGTCGTTGACCACCACCACCTCGAAGTTCGGGTAGTTCAGGCGCAGCATCGAACGCACCGTGCTGACGATGGTGCGCTCTTCGTTGTGGGCCGGCACCAGGATGCTGACCGGCGGCTGGTAGTCGGCGAAGTTCTTGACCCGGAAGCCGGCGCCGTGTTCGCGCGCATGGCGCAGGATCGCGAACATGGCGATGAAGTTCAGCGCCAGGTAGACCACGTTGATGCAGATGAAATAGGCCAGGAAGGTCCACTGCATGCCGATCAGCGCGGACGAGATTTCCGGGGTGATCCAGGACAGGTTCATTGCGTTTCTCCCAGCGCACGCTCGGCCATCACCTGGGTGAGGATGTCGCGTGCATAACGATCTTCCTGCGCGTCGCGCACCTGTGCCAGCCGGCCTTCGCCGGCGAGCAGGTGCTGCAACGCCTGCGCGGTGCGATAGCGGACCCACCACTGCGGGTCCGACAGCAGCGGTACCAGCGCTTGAGCGTCGGCGGCACTGCCCAGGCGGCCGATCGCCGCGGCTGCGTGCATGCGCACATGCCAGCGCTCGTGGACGAGCAGCGGCCGCGCCTTGTCGAGGTCGCCGGCATCGGCCAGTACCTGCAGGCAGGTGGACACCAGGTGTTCGTCGTGCGGTTCGGCCAGGATGCGGGCGATCACCGGGGCGGCCGCTTCCGGGCTGACCCCGGCAAGGAAGCGCACCAGCCGCGGGGCCACTTCGTCGTTGGCGCGCAGCGCGGCCGCGCCCAGCTCGTTCTTGACCGCCTCGGGGCCGGCCTCGTTGAGCATCTGCGCGATGCCGCCGTCGACCCAGTCATGGCGCGACACGATCTGCGGCACCACCTGCTGCACCGCGCGCTGCGGATCGATCCGCATCAGTGCACGCGCCGCGCTGATCGACACGATCGGGCTGGCATCGTCGATCAGCGCCGCCAGTCGGTCGAAGCTCGACGCGCTGCGCAGGTAGCCGATCGCGATGATGGCCATCACCCGGTCATGGAAGCGGCCGTGTTCGACCATGCGCTCCAATTTCGACGCAAGGTCCACCTGCCCGGCGACCGCCAGCATGCCGCGGTCCTCGGCGCCGCCGGGCGCATCGTGCAGTTCGTTCCAGGCCTCCACGAAACCGGTCATGTCGCGCGCGGGCAGCGCCGGCACGCGGGTGGGCGGCTCCTGCATGGCGTCCACCAGCACGCCGCGCCAGAGCGTCGCCGCGCGCAGGTGGTTGCGTTCGCGCCGCTGGGCCAGCTGGCGAATCACCAGCACCGCCAGCAGCAGCAGGACCGACGTCACCGTCACGCCCAGACCGACCCAGATCGCGAACGCGATCTGCGAGTCGGCATGCATCAGGGTATCCATTTCAAACTCCCGTCCGCGCTCGCGGACTGTTCATTTCTGTCCGCTCAGGCGTCTGCCGGAGCGGCATCGGGCGCCATGAAGCGCCGCACTCGCTCCAGCATGTCCTTGACCTCGCCGTTGCCGGGGTCGCGCCGCAGCGTCTCCACGAACACTGCTTCCGCTTCCTTCCAGCGCGCCTGCCGGAAATACGCATTGCCAAGACCCTGCAGCACCATCCCGTCGGTCGGATACAGCCGGCGCAGTTCCAGGAAGTCCTGCTGCGCCTGTTCCAGCCGCTTCCTCGCCAGGTCGCTGTAGGCCATCCCGATCCGCGCGTCCTTGTCGCCCGGGGACATCGCCAGCGCGCGCGCGAACGCGGCGTGCGCCTCGTCGTTGCGATGCAGGCGGTATAGGCTCCAGCCTTCCAGGCGCAGCATGCGCGGCCCCTTGTCCTTCACCGCGGACAGTGCGGACAGGCTCTCCTCGAAGCGATCCTCGTCGAACAGCCGGGTGGCGCGATCCTCCGCCTCCATGTCGGCGCCGCTGACTCCCGCGCCGGTGGTCGCATAGGTCTGCGCCTGCACCTGCGCATGCTCGGCCAGATAGCGCTGCACGTTTCTTGCGCGGTGCAGGCCGAGGTAGCAGTGGATGTAGGCAACGCCGTCCGCGGACAGCGCCGCCTCGGCCGCCGCCTTGGAATTCTTCGAATAATTCTCGCCGAACTTCTGCCCGAGGATGCTGCCCATCGGGAAGTTCTTCACCGTCATCCCATGGCTTTCGGCCAGCGCGCGCTCGCGCTCCAGCAGCACCTTTTCATAGGGCACGTTGGGCTCGAGCAGGCTGATGATGGTGGTGACGCCGCGCTTCTTGAGATCGGCGAAGTCTTCCTCCACCGGATACGGCCCCAGCAGCACGCCCTTTACCGGCGCTTCGGCCCGCACCGCCCGCCACGGCTGCACGAAGACGCTGGCCGGGTGCAGCAACACCCACACGCCGAAGGCGAACCCGGCAAGGCCGAGTACGAGGACGGTGATGACGATGCGTTTGCTGGGCTTGTACATGGGCTCTCGACTAATGGGCTGAAATCCGGATGCAAGCCGCCGCCGCCCCGCATGCGGGATCCGCGGTCGACGCCTTGCGCCCTCGTTGCATTCGTGCCCCAACGCGGCGTCCGCATGGCTGGCATCGAAGCGGCCGCATATGCGGCTGTAGGAAATGTGACGCAATTCGCATGCCAGACCGGACAGCGCAGAGGCTCGCGGCGCCAGCCATGCGCGCAGTCATCGCAATCTGGCGTTTTGCGTCAGTTTTCGACGCGGGGCGGCGGCTGGTTGGCGGGCTGCAACACGTCATGGTTGCGGCCGCGGAACGGCGCATACCAGCGCTGGATCGCGGCGATGTCCGCCGTCATGTCGCCGCTCAGCGCAAAGGCCGGGCCGATGGTGAGCGTGCGGCTGGGATAATCGAACGCCGCCACGATCACCGGCACTCCGGCGCCGTGGGCGATGCGCCAGAAGCCGGGCTTCCACTGCTCCACCTGGCGGCGGGTGCCCTCGGGGGCGATCGCGTACCACATGCATGGCGAATCCCGGAGCGCATCGATCGCCTGCCCGACCACGCCGTTCGCGGCGGCGCGGTTCACCGGGATCACCCCCTGCCAGCGCAGCAGCGGGCCCAGCATCGGGATCCGGAACAGGCTGTGCTTGCCCAGGATCGACAGCCGCAGCCCCATCGCCAGCTTGGCGGCGATGCCCCAGACCCCGTCCCAGTTGGAGGAATGCGGCGCCGCGATCAGCACCGCCCGCGGCAGGTCGGGCAGGGCACCGGCCATGCGCCAGCCGCCCAGCCGCAGCACGCTGCGCCCCAGCCATTCCATGCCGCGATTGCGCGGCATCCGCGGCGCCTGTTGTGGCAGCGCCAGCACGCTGTCCCCGTGATTCCGGTTCAATCCCAACCCCGCCCGCTGCGCCCCTGCTTGATGCTCGCACGTCCGCGTTTTTCGCCCAAGCGCCGCTCCTTGGAGCCGCGGGTCGGCTTGGTGGCGATGCGCGGGGTGGGCGCATGCAGCCCGCTTTCGATGAACGCGGCCAGCCGCGTGCGTGCATCCTCGCGGTTGCGCTCCTGGGTGCGGAAGCGTTGCGCCGACAGCACCAGCACGCCGTCGCCGGTCACCCGCCGGTCGCGCTTGGCCAGCAGCCGCGCCCGCACCGGTTCCGGCAGCGACGGCGAGCGCGCAATGTCGAAGCGCAGCTCGACCGCAGTGGCGACCTTGTTGACGTTCTGCCCACCCGGCCCCGACGCGCGCACGAAGCGTTCGATCAGTTCGTCATCGTCGATGGCAAGCCGGCCGATCTGCATGCGGCGATTCTAATGGCAGCGCCGTTGCAAGCCGCAACGTGCGCGCGCCGCATCGACGTGCCATTGCCGGGCCGGGCCGCGGCTGCGAACATGCCGCCTCTTTCTTTCCCTGGAATCGCTCCATGCGCCGCATCGGCCTGTCGCTTGTCCTGCTGTTCGCCTTCTCGCCCGTCGCGCTCGCCCAGACCGCCACGCAGCCGCCGGCCGCGGAATCCGCCAGCGCCGCCGACGTCGACCGCCTGCTGCAGGCGATGGACATGAAGACGATGATGGCCGGGATGATGCAGCAGATGCAGGGCGCGCAGGAAAAGATGCTGACCGACGCGTTCGGGGCCGATCTCGACGAGGCCAAGCGCGCGCGAATGCAGGAAGCGATGGCGACCAGCAGCACCATCATCCAGAAGCACCTGTCGTGGGAGGCGCTGGAGCCGGTGGTGCGCAAGGTCTACATGCAGGTCTTCAGCAAGCGCGAAGTGCAGGCGATGACGGCGTTCTACGCCAGCCCGGAAGGCGCCTCGATCCTGAAGAAATCGCCGCAGGCGATGGGCCTGACCATGCAGGAGATCCAGCCGGCGATGCAGGCGGCGATGCAGGAAGTGAAGACCGCCATCGAGCAGCAGGCGGCTGCCGCGAAGTAAGCCCTACCGCGCTGGCGCGTCGAACAGCACCAGCGCCTTTTCGAACTCCGCATCCGCCGGCGCCAGTGCTTCGATGCGCGCGCCGGTATGCGGATGGGTGAATGCCAGCCGGCGCGCGTGCAGCAGCATGCGGTGGATGCCGAGGCTGCGGAAGCTGCGGTTGTGGCGGCCGTCGCCATGGCTGGAATCGCCGATCAGGTGATGCGACAGGTGCTTGAGGTGGCGGCGGATCTGGCGGAACCGGCCGGTCTTCGGCGATGCCCGCAGCCATGCATAGCGCGATGTCGGAAATCCCGCCGAGGGCAGCGCCAGTTCGCAGGTGGCCAGCACCTCGAAGGCGGTCTGCGCCGGCTTCTTCAGCGGCTTGCCGGGGCCGCCATCGAGATCGTGGTCGACCGTGAACAACGTCTCCGCCGGCCAGCCGCGGCAGATCGCCCAGTAGTCCTTCTCCACCTCGTGCGACATCAACGTCTTGCCCAGCGCGGAAGCGGTGTCGCGATCGAACGCCAGCAGCAGGCAGCCGCTGGTGGCGCGATCCAGCCGATGCACCAGGAAGATCGGCCGGCCGAACTGTTCGCGCAGGCGGTCCGCAGCGAAGTCGGTTTCGCCGCGCGCCAGCGCGCTGTCGTGGACCATCAGCCCGGCCGGCTTGCAGACCACGGCCAGGGCATCATCGAGGTAGAGCACGGGCAGCGGCGCTTCGGTCATGCGCGCATTGTCGCCGATGCGTCCGCGGTCAGCGGTGCTCGCCCCCGCCGCAGTGGCGTGCTTCCATCTGCAGGGTCACATGGTCGATGCCGAAGCGCGCATGCAGCAGACCGGCCAGTTCGGCGCGCAGCACATCGACATCGCCGGCACCTTCCGCCAGCAGCACGTGCGCGGTGAGGATCGGTTCGCGCGAGCCCAGCGCCCACACGTGCAGGTCGTGCACCGTGGCCACGCCGGGGGCCGCCTGCATGGCATCGCGCACCTCGTCGATGTCCAACCCGGCCGGCACGCCCTGCATCAGCACCTGCGCGGCCGCGCGCAGCAGCAGCCAGGTGCGCGGCAGCACCCACAGGCCGATCAGCACGGCGATCACCGGATCAACCACGGTCCAGCCGGTGAAGCGGATCAGCAGCGCGCCCGCGATCACGCCCAGCGAACCGAGCATGTCGCTCCACACCTCCATGTAGGCACCACGGACGTTGAGGCTTTCGCCCGCGCCGGCCGCCAGCAGGCGCATCGACACCAGGTTGACCAGCAACCCGAGCGAGGCCACCACCAGCATGGCGTTCGATGCCACCGCCTGCGGCTCGCGGAAGCGGCCCAGCGCCTCCCACAGGATGAAGCCGGCCACCACGAACAGCAGCCCGCCATTGGCCAGGGCACCGATCGCCTCCATCCGTGCATAGCCATAGGTGCGTTTGGCATCGGGCGGGCGGCGGCTCATGCGCACCGCGAACAGGGCGATGCCCAGCGCCAGCACATCGGTCATCATGTGCGCGGCGTCGGACAGCAGCGCCAGGCTGTTGCTGAGCAGGCCGCCCACGACCTCCACCAGCAGGAACAGCAGGGTCAGCCCGAACGCGATCCACAGCGGCCGCTCGTGGCGGATCCGCGCGGGCACATGGCTATGGCCGTGGTCGTGGTCGTGCTCATGCGAATGATCGGAGTGGCCTGCGCCCATTGCCATGATCCGTTGCCGAATGCGCGGCACCCTAGCGGCAGGCGCGCGGGTTACACAATTTCATCCAAGCGCTTCGCATGCCAAGAGCGCCACCCGCCGGATCGCCCGCTGGCGCTGCCGAGACCTCGACCGGACATCCCGCTCCGGTTTCGCTCCCGGAAACCGCGCCTTCGTCGGCGTCCAGCGGTTTTCACGCACTCGCGCCTGTACGTGCCCGGATCACTGTACTAGCTTCGATAGTACACATCACACGCAAAGCGAGACCTCGCCATGGCTACCCGTTCCGCCCTTCCCGCCGCGATCCGCGCCGCCCTGCCCCGCCTGCTGGCCCTAGCCCTTCCGTTGGCCGGCGCCGTCCAAGCCCAGGTTCCCGACGCCGATGCCGCCGCCGCCGCGCTCCAGGGGTATTTCTCGCAGTGCCATGCCGTGCACGTCTGCAACGGCAGCGTCCTTGTCGCCCGCGACGGCAAGGTGCTTTACGCGGCCGCGTTCGGCGATGCCGGCGCCGCCGGCCAGGGGCCGTTGACCACGGCGCACGCCTTCGACATCGGCTCGATCAGCAAGCAGTTCACCGCCGCCGCGATCCTGCGCCTGGCCGAACGCGGCAAGCTGCGCCTGGACGATGCCGTTGCCGACCATCTGCCGGGCTTCCCGTACCCGCGCATGACCCTGCGGCAGCTGCTCAACCACACCTCCGGCGTGCCGGACGTGATGGCCCACTACACGCAGGTGCTGCGCGGCGGGAAGTTCACCGCTCCGCTGCTGGCCGCCGACGCGGTGCAGGTGCTGGCGACCTCCGGCAAGGCGCCGAAGTCCGCGCCCGGCGAACGCTTCGAATACAGCAACACCGGTTACCTGCTGCTGGCGCAGGTGGTGGCGCACGTTTCCGGCCAGCCGTTCGCGACCTTCCTGCAGCGCGAATTCTTCGAGCCGCTGGGCATGTCGCACACACGCGTGCGCATGCCCGATAACGAGACCGGCATCGCCCCGCGCGCCTACGGCTTCACGCTCACGTCCGACGGACAGCGGCGACCGCAGGACCAGATCCCCGGCTTCTACATGCTGGGCGCGGGCGGCATCTACTCCACCACCGGCGATCTGCTGCTCTGGTCGAAGGCGCTGCGCCAAGGCAAGGCGATGTCGGCCGACGGCTGGCGCGAAGCCACCACCCTGCTGCGCCTGAACGACGGTAGCAGCGTGCCCTACGGCTTCGGGCTTGGCCTGCGCACCTCGCCGCTGCAGCAGCCGCGCATCGAGCACGGCGGCCACTGGCGGGCGTTCAAGGCGGACTTGGCCCGGTTCCCCTCGCAGGACAGCGACGTCGTCCTGCTCAGCAATAACGGCGAAGACGACAGCGTCGATGCGGCGCGCGACGCGGTCGAAGCCATCCTGGCCGGCAAGCCGTACCAGCCGGTGAAGGAACCGATCGACTGGCCGCTGCGCGAACGCCTGCAGCGCGACGACGCGGAAACCCTGCGCCGCTGGCTCGACGCACAGCGCAACGCGAAACCGGCGCGCTACGACGTTCCGGAGAACAGGCTCAACGACATCGGCTATCGCCTGATCGAAGCGAAGCAGATCGACAAGGCGCTGGCAGTGATGCGGTTCAACCAGGAAGCCCATCCTGACTCGATGAACGCGCTGGACAGCCTGGCCGATGCCTATCTGGCCGCCGGCGACCGCGACGCCGCCATCGCGCAGGCGAAGCGGATGCTGGCCCTCAAGCCGGAGTCGCGGGCCGCGCAGGACAAGCTGGAAGCGCTGGTCGAGGGCAGGTGAATTCGGAGAAGGCGCGGCCGGCATGCGCCGGTCGCGCCGCGCTGCGCTCTAGCGCCGCGGCCACGCCGCCAGCAGCGCCCACAGCCCGCCGACGCCGGCGATCCACGTGGACACCGGCAGCGACAGCAGCTGCGGCCCGCCGGCCTCCAGCGCGTACAGCACCGCCGCCACGATCAGCAGGCCGACGCCGAGGATCGAGGCCACCACCCGCCGCTGCATCGCCGCCAGCGTCTGCGCGATCTCGCGCAGGTCGGTCGAACGCATGCTCAGCTCGTGCCCGCCCTGCACCTGCTGCTGCAGCCAGGCGTGCAGCAGGCGCGGCATTTCCGGTGCGCGGGTGACCAGCTCCGGCATCCGCTTGCGCAGCTCGCCGGCCAGCCGTTTCGGGCTGTAGCGCTCGGCCAGGATGTCCTCGAGCACCGGCCTTGCCACCGCCCAGATGTCGATCTTCGGATCCAGCTGGCGGCCCACGCCCTCGATGTTCAGCAGGGTCTTCTGCAGCAGGATCAGCTGCGGCTGCAGGGTGAGTTCGTAGCGTTGCGCGGTGCGGAACAGTTTCACCAGCACTTCGGCCAGCGAGATCTCGCTCAGCGGGCGGGTGAAGTACGGCTCGCAGACCGCGCGCACCGCCGCTTCCAGCTCGTCGATGCGGATGTGCGGCGGCATCCAGCCGGCCTGCACGTGCAACTCGGCGATGCGGCGATAGTCATGATTGAAGATCGCCATGAAGTTCTCGGCGAGCCAGTACTGGTCGTCGCTGGAGAGCTGGCCCATGATCCCGAAATCCAGCGCGATGAAGCGCGGATCGGCCTTGCGCCCGGAGTCCACCCAGATGTTGCCGGCGTGGGCATCGGCGTGGAAGAAGTTGTCGCGGAATACCTGCTGGTAGAACACCCGCACACCCTTCGCCGCCAGCGCCTTGCGGTCGATGCCGGCGGCATCCAGCGCGGCGATGTCGTCGGACGGAATGCCGCGCACCCGCTCCATGGTCATCGCGCGTTCGGCGGTGTGCGACCAGATCACTTCCGGCACGTACAGATCGGGCGAGTCCAGCCAGTTGCGCCGCAGCAGGCTGGCGTTGCCGGCCTCGCGCTGCAGGTCGAGCTCGGCGGCCAGCGTGTTCTCGATCTCGGCGACGATCTCCCGCGGGCGGATCTTGTCGGCGCTCGGGTGAGTGCGGTCGACGATGCCGGCCACGTTCTTCAGCAGCGCGATATCGGAGGCGATCAGCCTGGCGATGTCCGGCCGCAGCACCTTGACCACCACCTCGCGGCCGTCGTGCAACGTTGCCGCGTGCACCTGCGCGATGCTGGCGGAGGCCAGCGGCACGGTGTCGAAGTCGGCGTAGGCGTCGTTGATGCCGCGGCCCAGCGCCGCTTCCACCAGCGCGCGCGCCTGCAGGCCGTCGAACGGCGCCACCCGGTCCTGCAGCTGGGTCAGCTCCTCGGCGATGTCCGGCGGCACCAGGTCGCGACGGGTCGAGAGGATCTGCCCGAACTTGACGAAAATCGGCCCCAGTTCCTGCAGCGCCAGCCGCAGCCGCGCGCCGCGCGACTGGGTGGCCACTTCGCGCGAGGCGCGCGGCACGAACGGCCGCATCAGCTTGAGCCAGCGCTCGGCCGGGGTGCCATCCAGCAGGTCGTCCAGCCGGTAGCGCAGCAGCACCCGGCCGATCTTCCATGCACGCAGCGCCGACTTCATGCAGCCAGGCCCCGCTCGCGGCGCAGCCGGACGATCCTGGCGGCGATCCGCTCGACATCATCACGCAGCGCATCCACGTCGTCGTGGAAGGCATCCAGCTCGGCGCGCGGCACCACGTCGCGGCTTTCCTCGGTGACGTATTCGGCCGCCATGCCTGCGAGGTTGCGGCCGGCGACCTGTGCCTGCTGCATCGCCGCGCGCACGGCCTTGGCGACCTGCACGCCCAGCACCTCGCCGAACACCCGCACGAACGGCAGCTGCCAGTCGGGATCGAAACCCTGCGCCAGCTTCTGCAGGCGGCGCGCGAGTTCGGCATCGCCTTCGATGCGCAGCTTGCCCACCGGCGGCGCGTTGCTGCTGCGGAAGATGGGCAACTGCTGGATCAGCCCGCCCAGGGTTGCGCGCACGCCGAGATCCGGTTCGGCATCGCCATCCAGCGGCCCCACCCGCAGCGCTTCATCCTCCACCCGTACCTGCAGGGCCAGCGGCGGCGACGCGATGGTCAGCGCCACCCGCTGGCCCTCCAGCGCACGCAGGCCGTCGCGGGTGTCCTCGTCCAGCGCCAGCGCATGGTTGAGCGCCAGTTCCAGCGCGCGGCCGGCGGGTTGTTTCCAGTTGAAGGCGGGCTCGGTCATGCGCGCATTGTAGGGCCGGTCGCGCGTCGACACCGCGCGCCTGCACCCGCACGGATCAGACCCGTTTACGCAGGAACGCGACCACCGCGAGGATCAGGAAGACGACGAACAGCACCTTGGCGATGGTGGCCGCCATGCCGGCAAGCCCGCTGAAGCCGAGGAAGGCGGCGATCAGCGCGATGACAAGGAAGACGAGGGCGTAATGCAGCATCGGACGACTCCGTTCGGCCGCGCCGGATTGGCGCCGCGCCAGACTGGACGCGGCCCGATCACGCCGGAGTGAAGGCACGCACCCATCGCCGCCACCTGCACCTGCGGCGTCGCAAGCGGCGGGCCTCGGCCCGTCAGCGCCCCAGCGAGGCCTGCAGCCGCGCCAGCCCTTCGGCCATGGACACCTTCGGCACGTAGCCGAAATCGCGCGTGGCCGGCGCCATCGAATACCAGTGCGCGGTGCTGAGCTGTTCGGCCAGGAAGCGCGTCATCGGCGGGTCGCCGCGCAGCGGCAGCGCGGTCCACAGCATTTCGCAGACCGCACCGATCGCGTACGCCGCACGGAACGGCAGGGCCTTGTGCACTTCCGGCGCGCCCGCCGCGCGCAGCAGCCCGTTCAACACCTCGCGCAGCGGCCACGGCTCGCCGTTGCTGATGAAATAGGCACGACCGGCGCAGGCGGCGCCGACGTGCAGGTGCTCCAGCGCATCCACGTGCGCCTGCGCGGCGTTGTCGATGTAGGTGGTGTCGACCAGGTTGTCGCCGCTGCCGACCAGCCGCAGCCGCCCGCTGCGCGCGCGTTCGACCAGCTTCGGCAGGATCTGGGTATCGCCCGGTCCCCAGATCAGGCGCGGACGCAGCGCAACGGTGGCCAGCGCGGCGTCGTTGGCGGCCAGCACCTCGCGCTCGGCGATGATCTTGGTGGTGGCGTAATGCGCCTTCACGCCTTCTCCGTAGGGCACCTCGTCGGCGCTGGCGCCCTCCACCGGATGGGTCGCGCGATGCGCCACGCTGGGCGTGGAGGTATGCACCAGCCGGGCGATGCCATGCGCGCGGCAGGCCGCGATCACGTTGCGGGTGCCGGTCACGTTGGCATCGAAATAGCTCTGGTAGCTGCCCCAGGTGCCGGCCTTGGCGGCGTTGTGCAGCACCGCGTCGAAGCCTTCCGCGAGCGCCGCAAGCACCGCTTCGCGATCGGCCAGGTCGCCCTGCAGCTGGCGCACGCCCAGCGCGTCCAGCGCCGCATGGCGGCTGCGGCTGAAGCTGGCAACCTCGTGTCCATGCGCCAGCAGCGCGCGGCACAGCGCCTGACCGAGGAAACCGCCGCCACCGGTGACGAGCAGCTTCATGCCCTGCCCCCCGCGGGTTGCGCCGCCGCCCACGCCGCCAGCTTCTCGCGGCCGATCTTGGCGTTGTGGCGGATGTCCACCGGGAATGGTTTGGGATGGTGCAGGAAGCGCTCGATCCTGGCGGTGTGCACGAAGCCTTCCGCGATGTGGCGCAGTTCATCGGCGACTTCCGCCACCTCGGCCTGCGCGCCCGGCCTCAATTCGAACACCAGCACCGGCGTCTGCGCGCCCTTGGCACCGATGCCGACCAGCGCCGTGCGCAGCACCTGCGGATGGGTGTTGAACACCGGCTCGACCTGCTCGGTGCACAGCGTGGCCTGCGCATCGACGACCACCCGCTGCGACTTGCGCCCGCAGAACCACAGCCGGCCTTCGCCGTCGAACCAGCCGAGGTCGCCCATGCGGTGGACGATGCGCGTGCTGCCATCGGGCAGGGTTTCGCGGATCTTCGCCAGCGCGGTCTGCGCGTCGCGGTTGAAGTAGGTGTCGGTGGCGCTGGGACCGGCGACGGTGATTTCGCCGACCTGCCCGGGCGCGACCTGCAACGCGTCGTTCCAGTCGGGGATCGCGCCATCATCGATGCCGATGATGCGCACCGCATTGCCCGCCACCGGCCGGCCCACGCAGGTGCCGGCGCCCGCTTCGGTGCGCGCGCGCAGGATCAGCAGCTCGCGGCCTTCGATCACCGCCACCGGCAGGCATTCGGTGGCGCCGTAGGGCGTCCACAGCTGCGCATCGGCCGGCAGCAGTTCCAGCATCCGCCGCACCACGTCGGGTGGCACCGGCGCACCGGCGCTGGTGACGCGCTTCACGGTGGGCAGTTTTTCGCCGTGCGCGGCCAGTACGCCCATCAGCGCCGGCGAGCCGAACAGCTGGGTCACGCCAAAGCGTTCGATGGCCGCGTGCAGCTTGCGCGGATCGGCCTTGGCCGGGCGCGTGGGGTCCATGTCGGGAATGATGCTGGTCAGCCCCAGCGCGGGGTCGAACAGGGCGAACGGCGGGAAGGTGGGGAAATCGATGCCGCCGGTACCGATCCCGAACGCCTCGCCCAGCATCGCGATCTGCGCGACGAAGTGCCGGTGCCGGTACACCACGCCCTTCGGCACGCCGGTGCTGCCGCTGGTGAACAGGATCGCGGCCACGTCCTCGCCGTCGGTCGCGGCCAGCTGCGGACCGGCGCCGGCGCCTTCGGCCTCGATCCGCGCCAGGGTGGTGTCGGCCAGCAGCGGCCAGCGTCCGGTGGTGATGCGCACCGATGCCGATTTCGCCCAGCCCAACAGCGCCTTCGCCAGCATCGCCAGCGGGATGCCGATGAACGCTTCCGGCCGCGCCTCGTCCAGGCACTGTTTGAGCGCGCGCTTGTCGATGCCGGGATCCACCAGCACCGGCACCGCGCCGGCCTTGAACAGCGCGAACATCAGCAGGAAGAACTCCGGCGTCGGCCGCACCATCACCACCGCGCGGGTGCCGCGACGGATGCCGCGTCCGGCAAGGCCCGCGGCGATGGCGTCGCTGCGCGCGTCCAGCTGGGCATAGGTCAGCGCCGCCTCATAGCGGCCGCGCGCGCCGGGGCAGCGCATCGCCACCTGGTCGGGGTGCTGGCGGGCCAGCCGCGGCAGCGCGGCGGCGATGTTGCAGGGTTCGGTCATGCCGGCATTATCGCCCGCCCCCCTTGCGCGCCGGCCCGGCACGGAAAAAAATCGCGTCCCTGTCCCGATCTTCGCCGCGCAAGGCCCGGCCTTCCATGCATCCCTGCCTGACCTGCGGCGCCTGCTGCACCCAGTACCGCGTCGCCTTCCACTGGATGGAATCGGACGAGGTCACGCCCGGCGGCGTGCCGGCCGCGCTCACCGAGAAACTCGACGGCCACCGCCTGTGCATGCAGGGCACCTTCTCCGCGCCGATCCGCTGCGTGGCGCTGGATGCCGACATCGGCAAGTACTCGCGCTGCAGCATCCATCCCAACCGGCCATCGGTCTGCCGCGAGGTCGAAGCCTCGTTCGAATTCGGCCGCCCCAGCGCGCAGTGCGACAAGGCCCGGATCGCCTTCGGCCTGCACGTGCTGACCGCGGCCGACTGGCGCTGGCGCGACGGCGCCGACAACGACGACCACCCGGACGACAGCGGCAACAGCCCGTTGCCGCCTGCGATGCCGCCGGTCGCCGCGTGAGCGGCGGGTTGATCCCGATCAAAACATCCGCGGGCGCGCGCGCGCAGGCTGGACGTCCACCCATGCGGAGGATCGCGAGATGAGCGGAAAACTGGACGGCAAGGTCGCTTTGGTCACCGGCGGCGCGCGCGGCATCGGTGCGGCCATCGTCCGCCGGCTGCATGCCGACGGCGCCAGCGTTGCGATCACCGACGTGCTGGACGATGCCGGCCGCGCGCTGGCGGCGGAACTGGGCGAACGCGCCGCGTATTTCCACCACGACGTCGGCGACGAAGCCGCGTGGGTGGACACGCTGGCCGCAGTGACTGCGCGCTTCGGCGGCCTGCACGTGCTGGTCAACAACGCCGGCATCTTCCATCCCGGCCAGATCGCCGACGCCGCGGTCAGCGACGTCGAGCAGCAGTTCCGGGTCAACCAGCTGGGCCCCTTCCTCGGCATGAAGCATGCACAGGCGCCGTTGCGCGCGGCTGGCGGCGGCAGCATCGTCAACATCAGCTCGATCGCCGGCCAGCTCGGCTTCCCCAACGCCGCCGCCTACGTGGGCACCAAGTGGGCGGTGCGCGGGATGACCAAGACCGCCGCGCTGGAACTGGCGCCGGCGCAGATCCGCGTCAATTCCGTGCATCCGGGTTTCATCGACACGCCGATGCTGGACAACAACCCGCCGGAGGCCAATCAGGCCGGCATCGAAGCCACGCCGCTCAAGCGCATCGGCAAGCCCGAGGAAATCGCTGCCGCGGTGGCTTTCCTCGTCGGCCCCGATGCAGGGTTCGTGACCGGCGCGGAATTGACCGTGGACGGCGGCTGGATTCTCTGATCGCAGGAATCAGCTTCGGAGCCGGCCAGCCGGGGGGCAGCGGCCTCGCAACGCACCTGCTGCGCAGGCGCACTCCCCGATACTCGCTTGGTTGCGAGGCCGCTGCCCTCCGGCTGGCCTCGCAACTTGTGGTGCCATCCTTCCGTCGACGCTCCCGCGGCGGAACAGGCGCTACAGCGGATTGCGATCCAGGAACGCCCGGATCAGCGGCACCAGCACTTCGTGCTTGTCCTCCAGCGCGTAGTGGCCCGCATCGGCATACGCATGCACTTCCGCGTTCGGCAGCGCGTTGCGGAAGCCGTCGAGGAAGTGCTTGTCGAACACGAAATCGCGCAGGCCCCAGCCGATGAACGCCGGCCGGTCCGCATAGCCGGGCAGTGCCTTTGCGCTGGCCTGCACCAGCGGCATCGCGCGGTCGCCGTCGTGCAGCGGGATGTCCTGCATGAAGCGCAGGGTGGAGATCGCCCGGTCCCAGCCGTCGTACACGCCGGCATAGGCGGCGCGCACGTCCTTCGGCAACGAACGCTTCGTGCCCATCCACGCCGCGCCGCGCGCGAACAGGTTGAAGCGGCGGATCAGCCAGCCACCCAGGCGCGAATCGCGCCCCATCGCCAGCCGCGCCGGAAAACGCTTGGCCGCCGGCAGCGGGAAAGCGGCGGTGTTGGTGATGACAAGCCGCTTGATGCGCGCGGGATCGCGCAGCGCCCAGCCGAAGCCGATCATCCCGCCCCAGTCGTGCACCGCCAGCGTCACCGGGCCATCGATGCCGAGGTGCCGAAGCAGCGCGTCCACGTCGTCGATGCGCGACTGCAGCGTGTAGTCGTAGCGCGGCTGCGCGGACGGGCCATCGTCCGGGCGATCGCTCAGGCCCATGCCGACATGGTCCGGCACGATGCAGCGGTACTTGTCGCGCAAACCGGCCACCAGATGTCGCCAATAGAAACTCCACGACGGATTGCCGTGCAGCATCACGATCACCTCGCCGTCGCGCGGGCCTTCGTCGAGGAAGGACAGGGCGATGCCGGGGCGGACTTCGAAGCGTTGCGGGGTGAACGGATAGTCGGGAAAGCGCATCCGCCTATTGTAGGCGGTGCGCCCGCTTCAGCCTTGCTTCTGCAGCAGGAACGCCTGGCTTTCCAGCCGTTCGAGCGCGAAGCCGAAACGCGCCGCCAGCCACTGCAGCGTGGCCAGCCGATGGAAGCTGACGTGGGTGCGGTCGTCGCGGTAGCGCCAGCGCAGGAAGTTCGCCGGCACATCGGGCGCCAGCTGGGTCATCACCCCCAGCCAGCCCCCCGGACGCACCAGCGACGCCAGCTGCGTCCAGCCCGCCAGCGGGTCGCGGAAGTGCTCCACCACCTCGGTGCAGGTGACGAAGTCGTACTGCGCGTCCAGCAGCGCCGCGTCGGGCGCGTAGCACGGGTCGTAATCGGCCATCGCCATGCCCGCCTCGCGCAGCATGATCGACAGCGCCGGCCCCGGCCCGCAGCCGAAGTCCAGCCCGCGCATGCCGGGGACGAGCCTGGCGACCAGCGGATCGGCCAGCCGCGACAGGAAGCGGCGATAGCCGGCATCGGCGGGATCGTTCTGGTGCAGGTCGTAGATCGCGCGTTCGTCTTCCGGCGACAGCTGCGAGGCCGGGTCGGCCGACACCAGCCCGCAGCCCGGGCATTCGAAGTAGCGCCGCGCGCGGTCCTCGCAGAAGGCGCGGGTCGCATTCCCGCACATCGGGCAGATGGCGGGGGCCGCCACTTCGCTGTGCCCGGCACGATCGCACTCGGCCCGACCGACCGAATGCGGCCCCGCACTCGCTGCCCCCATCAACCGCAGCTCGTCTTGAACGACGCCGACTCGCCACCCGACACGGACAACAGGCTGATCCGGCATTCACGGCCAGCGGCGCCGCGATAGGTAATGGACTCGCCACTTTGCAGGAATTTCCGCTGGTCGCCGGCGCCCGCGGCGCTCACGGTCACATACGCCCCACCGCTGGAAACACCTCGGACGCCCAGCACCGATGAGGCATCCAGCGCCAGTCCGGTGTTCTGGGACAGGATGATGTCGTAGCCGCCACTCACCCCCGCCTGCTGGCCCGCTACCTGCGACAGGCGCACGTTCTCCTGCTTGGCCAGGGCCAGCTGCGCCATCAGCCCGGCATTGGCGGATTTCATCTCGCTGACCGCGCTCCTGACCTGCGACAGCGCCTGCCGTCCGTTGCCCTCCACTGAACTGCCCAGCGCGTCCAGGCTGCCCTGCAGCTTCTTGAACGCGGCGTCCTGGTCCTGCTTCATCTGCACCAGGTAGGCGTCGGGGTCGCGGAACTTGTCGCGCACATAGCCATAGGCCTCGCTGCCCCCCACGCCCAGCGCCAGCAGCACCACCGCGACCAACGTGCGCTTGACCGGCTCGCCCTGCTCGGCGCTATCACGCTGGCCCCAGTACCACTGCAACGCACGTCGCAGCATCCCCGGCCGTGCGGCTTCCGCCGGCGCCATCGCCGGGCTGTTCTCCTTGTCTGCCATTGCGTTCCCCTGGTTGCGTCATGGTGCGAAGCGGCGCGCTCCCCGGCCGCCCCATCGGAGGATAGCCAGCGGCGCGGGGATTCTCCAAGCCGGTGCAACTTCGGCAGGCTGCGGAAGTTGTGCGCCGTCATGCCTGGCCCGCTGCAGTGGCCTGCGACGGGTACCGTGTGCGCGCTAACCCAGCCAGCCCCGCGCGCTGGCCTTGCGCGCCAGCAACAGCAGCGCGATGCCGACCACCAGCACTACGGTCTGCAGCACCACCGCCACCGGGCCGGCCAGGCGCGCGCCGTCCACCAGCAGGAACAGCGCGATGTCCTGCATCACGATGCCCAACAGCGAGAGCGCCAGCACCGCCACCGCCCAATTCCTGCGCAGCAGCAGACCCAGGCACCCCAGCGCGCCACCGAACACCGCGAGCCCGGTGGCCGCCACCGACCAGGCCGGCCGTGCGGCATACAGCACCTGCTGTGCTTCAGGCAGCTGGGCCACGTCCGCGGGAGAGAGCTTCAGGTCCGCGAAAAACGCCACGCAGCCCAGCACATTCCACAGCAGCGCCAGCACTGCCACCACCTTGAACCAACCGGGAACTGCGCTCATGCGGGAATCCTCGCGATTGCGGCCGCGCGGGCCGGGGTGAGAGCTGAATATTGCACCAACCCGCGCCGACCTCCTGCCGATTCGAGGCGACGTTTCCCCATGCCCGCCACATCCCGGCCCACCGGAAGGCCTTCTGGTCAATCGCGGCGCGGGTCGCTCTGGAGCTCTTCCATCCGCGGGCGAAGAAGCCGACGACCGCAAGGGATCACGCGCCGCAGTCGGCGCTCGGAATCCCGCCAGCATACGTCCCTGCCGGGGCCGGCCGGGAGAACCGGGTCTGCTGGCGGCGTTGCCCACTGAATCGGCAAGGCATGGAGCCTTGTCCTATGGCGGATAAGCCGCGCCATAAGGAAGCCAGATCGCATCACCTGCTTTCTGGCTTCGCGATTTTCTCAGGCGTCGGCAAATCCCGTGGATTGCCCCAGGCCCGCAATCCGATTCACCACTCCACTTCCGCCATCGAGCAGTTCAACCCCGAGCCGATGCCGAGCAGGGCGACGCGGCTGCCCTTCTTCAGGCGACCCATCTCGCGCAGCTTGCTCAGCACGATCGGCACGCTGGCCGGGCCGATGTTGCCGTGTTCGGCAAAGATGGTCATGACCTTCTTGGGGTCGATGCCCATGGCCTTGGTGAAGGCGGCGGTGTGGACCTTGCTGACCTGGTGGATGACGAACTCGTCCAGCTCGCCGGCCACCCAGCCCAGCTTGAGCTTGGCCACCTCGAAGGTCTTGGTGGCCAGCTTGATGCCCTCGATCAGCAGCAGGCGGGTGTCGGTGATCATGCCGTCGAGGTTGCCGCGGCAGAGCTTGTTCCACTCGGTGGCGGCACGGGTGACGCCGCCCTTGTAGCGCGGCGCGCCGGGCGCCAGTTCGCTGCGCGCCAGCACCATCGCGGCAGCACCGGAGCCCAGCGTGAGCGTGGCCATTTCGCTGCGGAAGTCGGCTTCGGTGACGTCGGTGCGGGTCATGCGCTCCAGCGTTTTTTCGTAGGCCATGTTGGCGGTTTCGCCATCGACCACCAGCGCGTAGTCGATCTCGCCGCGCTCGATCATGCGGCTGGCGATGTCCATGCCGTTGATGAAGGCCAGGCAGGCGTTGGCGACGTCGAAGTTCTGGCAGGTGTCGGGCAGGCCGAGGTTGCCGCTGACGATGGAAGCGGTGGACGGCTCCAGGTAGTCGCGGCTGACCGAGGTGTTGACCAGCAGGCCGACCTTGTCCGGGTCGATGCCGGCATCGGCCAGCGCCTTCACGCCGGCCAGGGTGGCGGCGTCGGAAGCCTGCACGTTGTCGTCCCACAGGCGGCGCGCATGCACGCCGGCGATGTCGCCGAGCACGTCGACGCGGATACCCAGCCGATCCAGCGTGGGCCGCAGGCGCGCGTTGATCTCATCCGACGACAGCCGGCGCGGCGCATCGATGTGGGCCAGACCGGCAATGGAGACATGTTGGAACAGCATGGCGGGACACTCGCACTGGCGCCGAGGCGGCGCCGGAACCGCATAGGATAGCGCCTTGTCAATCCATGCGGCAGCGTACTGTGGAAACTGCGCCCGCGATCACGCTCGCGGCTTGCCCCGCATTCAGTTGCAGCGCCACATCGCCCAGCGCTGGCTGCCATCTTCCGGCGGGCCCAGCGGGCTGATCCGGTTGGCATTCAGGCCGGGGGCCTCGTTGCGGGCCAGCAGCTCCAGCTCGTCGCGCACGCGTGTGTCGTCGCGCTCGTAGAAGCCCACCCGATGGGTGATGGACACCGCCACGTCACCGCGTTTCTCGCAGCCGGTGGGCGCGACCGACAGCACCTTCACCTGCTGCGCGCCGGGCGCCATCTTCACGAAGGTGCAGGCAGGCAGGGCAAGCACCAGCAGGACGGCGGCAAAGCGGATCGGCAGGGGCATGCTCGGGTTCCCGAAAAAAAGAAGACGCACCGGATTGTCGCCCGGTGCGTCTGAATCGTGCAAAAGCGACCCCTCCCCCACCCCCCCTGCAGGCAGGTGAGGAAGACAAGAGCTGGCATCGCAGCGCGCGGCTCCGCCCCCTGCAAGCAGGGAGGGAGTGGGGCGATGGCTTACTTCTTCGCCACCGGCTTGCCGTCGGCGTCGACGATGGTGACCTCGCCCAGGTTCAGCGCGCGGATCGGCGCTTCGGTCTTGGACAGGTCGCCCACCACCACCCAGGTCAGGCCGGCCGGGTCCAGCGCCTTGGCCGCGGCGTTAACCTGTTCGGGGGTCATCGCCTCGATCTCCGCCGTGCGCTGGAACACGTAGTCGTCCGGGCGGCTGTACAGCACGTTGCTGGCGATGGTGCTCATCACCGAGGACGCGGTTTCATAGGCACCGGGCAGGGTCAGGGTGAGCACCTTTTCCATGCCTTCCACCTCGTCCTTGCTGGCCGGGGCCTTGCCGCTGGCGTAATCGGCCAGCTCGCGCTGGATTTCCGCCATCGCCTCGCCGGTCTTGTCGATCTGCACCGGCGCCGAGGCGCTCCACAGGCGCTGGCCGAGCGAACCGCCGGCCCCGCTGCGGGCGCCGTATGACCAGTGCTTGTCCTCGCGCAGGTTCATGTTCAGGCGGGCGGTGAAGTCGCCACCGACGATCATGTTGGCCATGTCGTACTGCACGGTCTTCGGATCGGCGCTGGACGGCAGGGTCTTGGCGGCAACGATGTTGGCCTGCACCGCACCCGGCTGGTCGATCAGGAACACGCGCGGCTTGGCCTGCGCGGCCACCTGCGGGATCGCAGCGGCGGCGCTGGCATTGCCGCTGGCCTTCCAGCCGCCGAAGTTCTTCTCCAGCACCGGCACGATCTCGGCCAGGGTGGTATCGCCCACCACCACCAGGGTGGCGTCCTGCGGACGCAGCGCGCCGGCATGCCAGCCCTGCAGGTCGGTGCGGGTCAGCCCGGCGATGGACGCCTCGGTGCCGCTGCCGGTGCGCGGGGCGGCGTAGGGATGGCCGGCGCCGAACACCAGGCCCGGCAGCACGCGCTGGATGATGCCGTTCGGGTTGGCCTTCTCCTGCTTGATGCCGGCGATCCACTGCCCGCGCACGCGCTCGATGTCGGCCTGCTCGAAGCGCGGCTTGCGCAGCATGTCGGCGAACAGGGTCACCGACGGCTCCAGGTTCTGCTTCAGCGCCGACAGATAGGCGCTGCTGCTGTCGAGGCCGGCGCTGGCGCCGAGGTTGGCACCCAGCGACTGCGCGCGGTCGGCGAAGGCCAGCGCGTTGAGATCGCCCGCGCCTTCGTCCAGCAGGCTCATGGTGAAGCTGGCCATGCCCGGCTTGGCGGTCGGGTCGGCCGCCTGGCCGCCGCGGAACTCGTAGCTCATCTGCACCACCGGGATGTCGTGGCGCTCGGCCAGCACCACCTTGGTGCCGTTGCTGAGGGTGGCGTGCTGCTGCTGCGGGAACTTCAGGTCCGGGAAGCTGGCCGGCATCGGCACGCCGCCCTTGCGGTCCACGCTGGATGCCACGGTCTTGTACTTCGTGTCCGCCTTCGGGGTCTTGAAGGGGGTCGGGGTGGCCGCCGGTTCTTCCTGCAGCGCCACGCGCTTGCCCGGGTTCACCACCAGGGTGTGGCTGCCCTTGCCGGCGCCCAGCCAGGCGTTGCCGGCGGTGCGCAGCGCCTCCGGGGTGGCTTCGGCCAGGGTCTTCAGGCTGTCGCGGAAGCAGCCGGGATCGCCCATGAACACGGCGCATTCGGCCAGCGCGTCGGCCTTGCCGCCGAAGCCGCCGATGCGCTCGACGCCGCGGATCCAGCCGGCCTCGATGGCGGTGCGGTTGCGCGTCACTTCCTCGGCGGTGGGGCCTTCGGCCAGCAGCTTCTTCAGCTCCTCGTCGATGGCCGCTTCCACCTTCGCCACCTCCACGCCCTGCTTCACCGCGGCGGTGATCATGAAGGTGCTGCTGAGCTGCGAGCCGTAGGCGCCGGCGCTGACGTTGTCGACCAGCTTGTCCTGGTGCACCAGCCGCTTGTCCAGGCGCGAGGACTTGGCGCCGCCCAGGATCTGCGCGAGCAGCTGCAGGCGGTCGAGGTCGGGCGCGCCGTATTCGGCCACGTTCCACACCCGGTAGATGCGCGACTGCGGCACCTGGTCGGTCATTTCCGAGCGCGAATCGGCGCTGTGCGCAGCCACGTCCACCTTCGGCTGGGCCATGCTCGGGCCGGCCGGGATGTCGCCGAAGAACTTCGCCACCTTGTCCTTGGCGGTGGCGAGGTCGATGTCGCCGGCCAGCACCAGCACCGCATTATTCGGGCCGTACCAGGTCTTGAACCAGGTCTTCACGTCCGCAAGCGCGGCTGCGTTGAGGTCGTTCATCGAACCGATGGTGCTGTGGTGGTACGGGTGACCCTTGGGGTACATCGTCGCGCCCAGCACGTCCCAGACCTGGCCGTAGGGCTGGTTCTCGCCCTGGCGCTTCTCGTTCTGGACCACGCCGCGCTGCTCATCCAGGGTCTTCTGGTCGATCGCGCCCAGCAGGTGGCCCATGCGGTCGGACTCCATCCACAGCGCGGTGTCCAGCGCGGTGGTGGGCACGTTCTCGAAGTAGTTGGTGCGGTCGGAATTGGTGGTGCCGTTCTGGTTGGTGGCGCCGATGGCCTTGAACGGGGTGAAGAATTCGCCCGGCGCGTTTTCGCTGCCGTTGAACATCAGGTGCTCGAACAGGTGGGCGAAGCCGGTGCGGCCCGCCGGTTCGTCCTTGCTGCCCACGTGGTACCAGACATTGACCGCCACGATGGGGGCCTTGCGGTCGGTGTGGACCACCACGCGCAGGCCGTTCGGCAAGGTGAATGTTTCGTAGGGGATGTCGACGGCCGGGGCGCTGGCGGCCCGTGCGATGGGGGCGTAACCGCCGGCGGTCAGGGCAGTGGCGAGCGCAAGCGCAAGCGCGGCGGGACGAAGCACGGACATGGGCAACTCCTGTGGGAAACAACGTGACGGACAGCAAACTTTCCCATGATAGACCGCGTGCATGGCCGATACACTAGGCCGGAAGCCATCCCCGGGAGTCCCGCATGAGCCGCACCGTCCTTGTCTCCGGCGCCAACCGCGGCATCGGCCTGGCGTTCGCGGGCCAGCTGCTGACTCGCGGCGACCACGTCATCGCCACCTGCCGCCACCCCGGCAAGGCCGCCGCGCTGAACGCGCTGGGTGGCGAACATCCGGGCCGCCTGCACGTGCTGCCGCTGGACGTGGCCAGCGAAAAGTCCCGCGCCGAGCTGATCCGCGAACTGCCGCTGGTACTTGGCGAGGACGGACGGCTGGACCTCGTCATCAACAACGCCGGCGTGCTGCATTCGGGCGAACGCTTCGGCCAGCTGCGGCAGGAGACGCTGGAGGACAGCCTGCGCATCAACGCCATCGGGCCATTGCTGCTGGCGCAGGCGGTGGCATCGTTGCTGCGGGATGGCGATGGTGTTGCCGAGGGCGCCGGGGAGGCGGTCAACCAAGCGAGTATCGGGGAGCGACTTGACCGCCTCCCCGGCGCCCTCGGCAACACCAACCGGACGGTCATCGCCAACCTCAGTTCCCAGCTTGGCTCCATTGCCGGCGTCACCCGCTTCGGCGCGCCCAGCTACGCCATCAGCAAGGCCGCACAGAACATGGCCAGCGCGCAGCTGGCGCAGGCGCTGGCCGCGCGCGGCATCGTGGTGCTGTCGCTGCATCCGGGCTGGGTGCAAACCGACATGGGCGGCGAGAAAGCGCCGGATGCGCCGGCCGACGTGGTCGCCGGCATGCTGCGGCTGATCGATGCCGCCACACCCGCGCAGTCCGGCGGCTTCTTCGACTGGCGCGGCGAAGCGCTGTCGTGGTGAGGCAGAAAGCCAACCCCTCCCCAACCCTCCCCTGCAAGCAGGTGAGGGAGTAAACGCATGCTGCACGTCATCCTGCATCGCCCGGAAATCCCGCCCAACACCGGCAACGTGATCCGCCTGTGCGCCAATACCGGCGCGCAGCTGCACCTGGTGCGCCCGCTCGGCTTCGACATCGACGACCGCCAGCTGAAACGCGCCGGGCTGGACTACCACGAGTACGCGCGAATGCAGGTGCACGACGACCTCGATGCCGCACTGGCCGCGATCACCGCCCAGGCGGGCACGCCGCCGCGGGTGTTCGCGCTGTCCACGCGCGGGCGCGTGCGTTTCGACGCGCCTGCCTACCGCGAACACGACGCCTTCCTGTTCGGCAGCGAAACCGCGGGCCTGCCGCCGGTGGTGCTGGCAAGCATTCCCGAAGCGCAGCGCCTGCGGCTGCCGATGCGGCCGGACAACCGCAGCCTCAACCTGTCCAACGCGGTGGCGGTGATGGTGTTCGAAGCGTGGCGGCAAGCGGGTTTCGCCGGCGGCGAATAGCCCTGCGCCATCGCGCGGCGCGTACTACAGCGAACCCGAACGATTCCTGTACCGAAAAGTCCGTTATTCAGTCCATGTTGTGACCGGGCGCAAAGAATGCCCCCACGTCCCGCCGATTCGACGGGGCCAACAACAACATGGAGGTCCACCTCATGAAGCGTCACATCCTTGCCTTCGCCCTCGCCGCCGCCATGCCCTTCGCCGCCTCCGCGGCCGACGGCATCAAGTACAACTACGTGCAGGGCGGCTACGTCGCCACCAACACCGACGCCGGCGACGCCGACGGCTGGGGCCTGCGCGGCTCGGTGGCCGTGCACCCGAACTTCCACCTGTTCGCCGACTACGCCAACCAGAAGATCGACAACACCAGCGTCGATTTCGACCAGTGGCGGGTGGGCGGCGGCTACAACCGCAGCATCTCCGACCGCACCGACTTCGTCGGCCAGCTGGCCTACGAGAAGCTGGATGCCGGCGCCGGCATCAAGGCCGAGGGCTACAGCGCCGAAGCCGGCGTGCGCAGCATGATGACCCCGAACATCGAGGGTTACGCGATGCTGGGCTACCAGGACGGCGACGATTTCGACGGCGACGCCTACGGCCGCCTGGGCGCAGCGGTCAAGTTCAACCAGAACTGGGGCGCCGCGGCCGAGGTCAAGCTGGTCAACGGCGGCGATACCCAGTGGTTCGTGGGCCCGCGCTTCACCTGGTAAGGCATCCGCCAAGCCACGCAAAAACGCCCGGCATTGCCGGGCGTTTTCTTTTGCGCGCGGCGCGATCCGCGCCGCTTCGGCGGATCAGCCGAACAGCGACTGCGGGTATTCCGCCTTGCGCTCGCGCGCCATCAGCCGCGCCAGCCCTTCCGCCGGCGTGACCGTGCCGTGCAGAACGTCGCGCACGCCTTCGGCGATCGGCAGTTCGATGCCATGCGCATTGGCCAGCCGCATCACTTCGTCGGCGGTCTGCAGGGATTCCACCACCTGGCCGATCTCGCGCACCGCATCGGCGATCGTGGCGCCGCGCCCCAGCGCCAGCCCCAGCCGGCGGTTGCGCGACAGGTCGCCGGTGCAGGTCAGCACCAGATCGCCAAGACCGGCCAGGCCCATCAGGGTTTCCGGGCGGCCGCCGAGGGCGATGTTGAGGCGCAGCATCTCGTTGAGGCCGCGGGTGATCAGGCCAGCGCGGGCGTTCAGGCCCAGCCCCATGCCGTCGGCCACGCCGGTGGCCACCGCCAGCACGTTCTTCATCGCCCCGCCGAGTTCGGCGCCGCGCATGTCGTTGCCGGTGTAGGCGCGGAACGCCGGGCCGTGCAGCGCGTCGGCCACCTGCCGGCAGAACGCGGCATCGTCGGAATGGACGGTCAGCGCGGTGGGCAGGCCCTCGGCCACTTCCTTGGCGAACGAAGGCCCGGTGACCACAGCCAGCGGCACCTCATCGCCCAGCATTTCGGCGGCGACTTCATGCAGGAAACGCCCGCTGCCGGGCTCGAAGCCCTTGGTGGCCCAGGCCACGCCGGCCTGCGGCGGACGCAGTGGCGCCAGCGCGCGCAGGGTTTCGGCGAAGGCGTGCGAGGGCACCACCACCAGCACCAGCTCGGCGTCGGCCAGCGCTTCGTGCAGCGAGGTGGTGGCGCGCAGCGCGCCCGGCAGGACGATGCCCGGCAGGTAGCGCGGGTTCTCGCCGCCGCCTTCGATGGCCGCCACGGCGGCGGCATCGCGGCCCCACAGCACGGTGGGGTGGTCGTGGCGGGCGATCAGTGCCGCCAGCGCGGTGCCCCAGGAGCCCGCGCCGAGGACCGCGACCTTCGGTTTGGCAGACGCCGTCATGCGTCGCGGATCAGGCGTTGCCGGCGGTTTCGGCGTCGGCCAGCGAGTCGCCCTGCGACATTTGCGCAACGCGCTGGCGCAGGGTCTCGGCGTACAGCGCCTCGAAGTTGATCGGCTGCATCGGGAACGGCGGGAAACCGCCCGAGGTGATCAGCTGGCCGATGGTGGCCGAAGCGTAGGGGTACAGGATGTTCGGGCACTGGATGCCCAGCATCGCGTCCAGCATCTGATCGTCCATGCCGCCGAGGCCGAACACGCCGGCCTGCTCGACTTCGGCCAGATAGGCGGTCTTGTCGTTCAGGGTGCAGGTCAGGGTGATGCCCAGGCTGACTTCGAACGCATTGTCGGCCAGGCGCTGCACCTTCTGGTTCAGCTTCATCTGCAGGTCCGGCTGGCCCTGTTCGTTGAACACCTGCGGCGCATTCGGCGCTTCGAAGGAGACGTCCTTCACGTACAGCTTTTCGACGGTGAAGGTCGGGCCCTGCTGGGCGTCGGCGGCCGGCGCGATGCCGTTCAGGTTTTCATCGGACATGGGAATTCTCGAGTGCAGCGAAGGAAATGGAAACGTCGATTATCGCACCGAACGCGGCGCGGCCTTTCCGACGTGGGGCAGGCGGGCGCCGAACACAAGTCCGGCGCAGGGCGGATCAGCGGCCCTTGACCAGCGGCAGGTCGGCGCCCTGCCAGGCCTGGATGCCGCCTTCCAGCACGCTGACGTGGGCGAAACCGGCCTTGCGCAGGCGCTTGGCGGCGCCGCTGGCGGTCTGCCCGACCCGGCACACCAGCACCACCGGCAGCGCCTTGGCGGCGGCCAGCTGCTTGTGCTCGGGGTCGAACTGGCTGGGCTGGACGTTCTTGGAGCCGGCGATATGGCCCTTCTCGAACTCGCCGGGCGCACGCAGGTCCACCACCAGCGCGTTGTCGCGGTTGATCAGGCCGGTCAGCTGGGCCGGGCCGATCCGGCGCACGCCGCCCAGCAGGTTGGCGAGTTCGTTGCCGATCAGGGCGACGGTGATGCCGGCCAGGGCCAGCGACAGCATGGGGTGGCGGCCGGCAAAGGCGGCCAGTTCGGCGAAGGTCACGGCATCGACCGGTCAAGACGGGGCGGCAATTGTAGCCGCACCTCGCGCCTCATTCGCCCCACAGGTCCGGCAGGCCGCTGACCAGCCACCAGCTGCGCGAGGGTTCGTCGTAGCGCCAACGCTCGCGATAGCGGACGGTACGTTCGGCCAGGGTGTTGCGGTTGATGACGCCGATCTCGATGTCGCGCACCACCTCGCCGTTGCCCAGCGTGGTGCCGCCGCTGTCGCGGTAGGACGAGATCTGCACCTGCTTGTAGCGGGAGAAATCGATGTCGGTGAGCGGGTGTTCCTTGCGCACCTCGGGATCGACCAGGTTCCACGCGCCTTCGAAATCCCCCCAGCGGATCGCCGCCGAATAGCTGTACTGCGCCTCGTCCAGCGCACTGCCCTTGCTGGCGGACTTGGGGCAACCGGCCAGCAGGGCCAGGCAGCACAGCAGCAGGCAGCGCAGCAGCCATCGGGACATCGGGATTCTCCGGCGGGGGACGACGCATCCTAACCGCTTGCGGACAACTCCCCCGCCGCCGCCCGATCAGGCCTTGCCGATCGCCACGTAGCGGCCGGTATAGGTGGCCGCCACCCCGCCGTCGGCCAGCAGCGTCTTCGCCTGCAGGCGGATGCCGGCGCGGCCCTGCCGGCGCAGCGTGCCCACCAGCGCGGCGTGCTCGACGGCATCGTCGAACGTGGTCTCGACCACGATGTCCTCGAACACCGGCTTGAGGTAGCGCACCCGGCTGTCGGCCACGAACACGTCGGCGTGCAGGCCGGCGGCTTCAAGCTCCATCGACACCAGCCCCCACGCGGCGATGGTCATCAGCGAGGACAGGCTGCCGCCGAACGCGCAGTGCTTGTCGTTGACGTTGGCGGCCAGCGGCGCGCGCAGGCGCAGCACGCCGTCATGCCAGTCCAGCACCTGCGGCTGCATGGCGGCGACCGGCGGCATGCCGGCGAAATGGCGGGCCAACGCGGCCAACGCGGCGTCGGGTTTCTCGATTGCATTCATCCGCGAAGCCTGACGCAAACGTCGACGCCATGCCAAGCTGTGTGCATGTCGCGCCTTGCCGATCAAGCACTTCCGCTTCAACACTGGACCGTACTGTCGCTGCGACCGCGCGGACAGCACGCCGGTTTGCGCGCGGCGGCGACGCGATCCGGCGCGCGCTTGCTGGCGCTGTCGCCGATCGCCATCGACATCCTCGACGACAGCGACGCGCGGCAATCCCTGGCCGCAGCGCTGGCCGCCGACATCCTCCTGTTCACCAGCCCGAATGCGGCGCGCGCGGCGGCGGCGCTGGCACCGCTGCGGCCACGTCGCGGCCAGCACTGGCTGGCGGTCGGCGCCGGCACGCGACGCGCGCTGGCGCGCAGCGGCATCGACGCGGTGGCGCCGGCGCGGATGGACAGCGAAGGCCTGCTGGGCCTGCCGCAGCTTGTGGATGTGCGGGACAAGCGCGTCGGCCTGGTCACCGCGCCGGGCGGCCGTGGCGTGCTGGCGCCGTCGCTGGCGGCACGCGGCGCGACGGTGCTGCGCGCGAACGTGTACGCGCGTCGCGCAGTCGCCCTGTCGTCGGCCCGGCGCGCGGCGCTGGAAGCGGTGCTGCGCGACCCCGAGCGCGTGCTGCTGGCACTGAGCAGCGGCGAAGCGCTGGACGCGCTGCTGGCGCAGCTGCCGGCGCGCGGCCTGGGCAAGGTCGCGGTGGTTGCGGCCAGCGCCCGTCTGGGCGAGGCGGCGCGTGCGGCGGGCTTCACCCGCATCGCGCTGGCCAGCGACGCGCGCCCGGCCGCGCTGCTGCGCGCAGCCGCCGACGCCTTCGCCCGCCACGATTAACATCATCGCCGTGGACACCTCCGACACATCCGACACCCCCGTTTCGCCGGCGCGCCGCTCGCGCGCCGGCGGCCTGTTGCTGCTGGCGCTGCTGCTGATCACGCTGGCCGCCGCCGGCGGGCTGGGCTGGCGCCAGTGGCAGGCGCTGCAAGCGCAGGAGCGGGCGCGCAGCGAGCAGCAGCGCGACGCGCTGGACGCGCGCATCGACAGCCTGCGACAGGCGCAGCGCGCACAATCGCAGCGGCTGCAGCAGGCCGAAGCCACCAACCGGGTGCTGCGCGACGAACTGCTGGGCCTCGGCCAGCGCGCGGCGGCGATCGAAGACAGCGTGTCGCGGCTGGCCGATGCCGACCGCCACGGCGCGCTGTCGCTACGGCTGGACCAGGTTGAACTGCTGTTGGCGATCGGCCAGCAGCGCCTGCAGCTGGACCGCGACCTCGACGGCGCGCGGCGCGCGCTGGCATTGGCGGCGCCACTGCTGGCTAGCGTCGATGATCCGGCCTGGCTCAACCTCAAGCAGACGCTGGCGCAGGAGCAGGCCGCGCTGGAGGCGCTGGGAGCGGATCCGCGCGGCACTGCAGAGTCACTGCTCGAACGACTGGTTGCCGATATCCCACTGGAGCAAGGCGCTATCACCAGCGCCAACCAGTCGCAGGCCACGCCGTGGTTCGCGCGGCTGCTGGATCGCATCGTGCGCGTGCAGCCCACCGCCAGCGCCGGCCTGCGCGACCACGCCGACCGCCAGGCCGCGCTGGCCGCGCTGCAGCTGGAAGCCGCGCTGGCACGCGCCGCCATCCAGCGCCGCGACGGTGCCGGCCTGCAGCAGGCGCTGACCCGCATCGACGGCTGGCTGCAGCGCCTGCTGGCCGGTTCGCCGCAGCTCGCGCAGCGCCAGCGCCTGATCGAGCAGCTGCACGCCATCACCCTGCACCCAGCCGCGCCGCTGTCCGGCAGCACCCTGGCGCAGCTGCGCGCGCAGCGCGACGGTTGAAGCGCGGGTCGTTGCGCCGCCGCGCGCGCACCGTGGACATCGGCTTCCGCCTCGCTGCGTACACTGGCTTCCACCCTGCCGTCGCGATCGCGCTCCGCGTTCGCCGACGCGCGCATCACGCCCCGCACACTCGGGAGACACCGCGATGAACCTGTTCCGCAACGTGCTGGTCTGGCTGCTGCTGGCGGTGCTGGGCGCCGTGCTGGTGCAGTACCTGCTGCAGGACCCGGGCTATCTGCTGGTGCGTTACCGCGGCACCGACTACAGCACCACGCTGGCGGTGGGCATCGGCCTGCTGCTGGCGGGATTGTTCGCGCTGGCGTTGCTGTGGACGGCGCTGCGGCTGCCGTTCCGGCTGTGGACCCGGCGCCGCAGGCGGCGTGCGCGGGCGCAGCTGATCGATGGGCTGACGGCATTCGAGCGCGGCGACTACCTGCGCGCCGGGCAGCTGCTGCGGCAAGCCGCAGACGATCCCGCGGCGGAAGCCGTGGCCCGCGCGCAGGCGGCACGCGCCGCGTTCATGCGCGGCGACGACGCAGCAGGCGAAGCGCTGCTGGCGGGGTTCGAACATCGGCACGCCGGCATCCGCGCGGTGGTGCTGGCCGAACGCGCGCTGGCCCGGCAGCAGCCGGAAGCCGCACTGCAAGCGCTCGACGCCGCGCCGGCGCAACCGCTGCCGCCGCGCGGCCTGTGGCTGCGCGCGCAGGCGCTGCTGGCCAGCGCACGCAGCGCCGAGGCCTACGGCCTGCTTGGCGCGCTGCGCCAGCAACAGGCGCTGCCGGCAGCCGAGGCCGAGACAGTCCCGGCGCGCTGGGCGGCGCAGGCACTGCGCGAAGCCGACGACGGCAACACCGTCGCCGCGCTGTGGGATGCGCTGCCGCCGACACTGCGCACGCATCCCGACGTGGCGGCCGCCTATGCCGGTCGCGCCGCCGCGCTGGGCTGGCACGACGCAGCCACGGCGAGCATCGAACAGGCCCTGGATGCCGAATGGGATGAAGCGCTGGCCGCGCTGTACGGACAGCTCGACGTCGACCGCATCGAACATCGCCATGCGCAGCTGGAGCGCTGGCTGCAGGCACGCCCGGCCAGCCCGGCGCTGCTGCTTGCCAGCGCCCGCATCGACCAGCGGCGGGGCCGCTGGCTGGCGGCCGAGGACGCACTGAATCGCGCGCTGACTGCAGGCGCCGGCGCGCCCGCTTGGGAAGCGCTGGGCGATGGCGCCGCGCAGCTGGACGACCATGTCCGTGCGCAGCGCTGCTATGCCAATGCGCTGCGCAGCCAGCGCGGTGATGTCGCGGTGGATCCCGTCGACGCGGCCCCTCCCGCGCAGCCGGCGGACGCCCACGTCGAAACGCGCGATCGCTTCGGCTTGCCGCGTCTGGCCGACTGACCACACGCCGCAACGCGCCGGTGCAGCCGGCGCCGTTCGGCGAAAATAGTCGTCCTCCGGGCCCACGCGGGCAACGGCTCTTTCCCTCTGCGGACGCCCTCCATGATCCATGTCCTGCTGGCCGCACTGTGCAGCGTGCTGGTCTCCGTGCTGCTCAAGCTGGCCCGGCGCTTCGATATCGACGTCGGCCAGGCGGTGGCGTGGAACTACGTCGCCACCGGCGCGCTCACGCTGCTGGTCCTGCAGCCGTCGCTGCAACCGCTGCGGCAGGCGGATGCGCCGTGGCTCACCCTCGCCGCGCTGGGCCTGCTGCTGCCGACCATCTTCCTGGCGCTGGCGGCCTCCGTGCACCACGCCGGCATCGTGCGCAGCGACGCGGCGCAACGGCTGTCGCTGCTGATCCCGCTGCTGGCCGCGTTCACCCTGTTCGGCGAAGCCCTGGCGCCGCTGAAGCTGGCCGGCTGCGCGCTGGGCCTGCTGGCGCTGGCCGGCATGGTCTGGCGCGATGGGCGCGATGCCGGCGGCAACGGCGTGGCGCGCTGGGGCTGGCCGCTGGCGGTGTTCGCCGGCTTCGGACTGATCGACGTCCTGTTCAAGCGCGTGGCCGGCGGCGGCCTGCCGCTGGGCAGCGCGCTGCTGGCGGTGTTCGCGCTGGCACTGCTGGTGGACTTTGCCCTGCAGCTGTTTCGCAGGGTGCGCTTCACCATGCGCAGCGCGCTGGGTGGACTGCTGCTGGGCGCGGTCAACTTCGCCAACATCCTGTTCTACCTGCGCGCCCACCGCGCCCTGCCGGACAGCCCGTCGCTGGTGTTCGCCAGCATGAACCTCGGCGTGGTGGCACTCGGCGCGGTGGCAGGCGTTGCGCTGTTCCGCGAACGCCTGAGCCGGATCAACGCCGCCGGCCTGCTGCTGGCGCTGACCGCGATCGCCCTGCTGGCGCTGGGCTGAGCGGCGCGGGTCCTACAATGCGCGCATGAACATCCCCGACATCGACAGCGTCCGCAGCTACCTCACCGGCCTGCAGGACCGCATCTGCAGCGAGATCGAGCGCGCCGACGGCAGCGCGCGCTTCAGCGAGGACGCGTGGACGAAGGATCCCGCCAGCTCGCCGATCCGCGGCGGCGGGCGCACCCGGGTGCTGCGCGAGGGCGCGGTGTTCGAGCAGGCCGGGATCGGTTTTTCCGACGTGGCCGGCGACCGCCTGCCGCCATCCGCGAGTGCCGGCCGCCCGGAACTGGCCGGTGCGTCGTGGCGCGCGGTGGGCGTCTCGCTGGTGTTCCATCCGCGCAATCCGTTTCTTCCGACCACGCATGCGAACGTGCGCCATTTCCGTGCCGAGCGCGACGGCGAAACCGTGGCCTGGTGGTTCGGCGGCGGCTTCGACCTGACCCCGTTCTATCCGTTCGATGACGATGTGCTGCACTGGCACCGCAGCGCGCGCGCGCTGTGCGAACCGTTCGGCGGACAGGCGCGTTATGAGGCGCACAAGAAATGGTGCGACGAATATTTCCTGCTCAAGCACCGCGACGAAACCCGCGGCGTGGGCGGGCTGTTCTTCGACGACCTGCACGGCGACTTCGACGACTGCTTCGGCTACATGCGCGCGGTCGGCGACGGCTTCCTCGATGCCTACCTGCCGATTGTCGAGCGCCGCAAGGACACGCCTTACGGCGAGCGCGAGCGCCAGTTCCAGCTGTACCGGCGCGGCCGCTACGTGGAGTTCAACCTGGTGTTCGACCGCGGCACCCTGTTCGGCCTGCAGAGCGGCGGCCGCACCGAATCGATCCTGATGAGCCTGCCGCCGCTGGTGCGCTGGGAGTACGGCTACCAGCCCGAGGCCGGCAGCGCCGAAGCGCGGCTGGCCGACTACCTGCGTCCGCGCGACTGGCTGGCCGAACTGGCCTGATCAGTCGCGCATCAGGGTGGATTTGCCGAACAGGCTTTCCACCAGGTCCACCGCCAGCTTCGCGGTGGCATTGCGGCGATCCAGCGCGGGGTTCACTTCCACCAGGTCGAGCGAGCCCAGGCGGCCGCTGTCGGCCACCATCTCCATGATCAGCTGCGCCTCGCGGTAGTTCACGCCGCCGGGCACGCGGGTGCCGGTGCCGGGTGCGATCGACGGGTCCAGCATGTCGACGTCGAAGCTGACGTGCAGGTGGGTGTCGGCATCCACGCCTTCCAGCGCTTCTTCCATCGTGCGGCGCATGCCGACCTCATCGATGTAGCGCATGTCGTAGATGTCGAGGCCGTGTTCCTTGACCAGCTGCTTCTCGCCCGGATCGACCGAGCGGATGCCGATCTGCCGCACCTGCGCCGGGGTGATCGCCGGCACCACGCCGCCCAGCGTGGTCAGCGCCTGCGGGCCCATCCCGCACAGGCAGGCCACCGGCATGCCGTGGATGTTGCCACTGGGGGTGAGCGCGCTGGTGTTGAAGTCGGCGTGCGCGTCCAGCCACAGCACCCGCAGCTTCCTGCCGTTGTCGCGGCAGTGCGCGGCCACCGCGGCGATCGAACCGATGGCCAGGCAGTGGTCGCCACCAAGCATGATCGGCATGCGCCCGGCGCGCAGTTCGCCGAGGCTGGCGTCGAATACCGCGCGGTTCCAGGCGGTGACTTCCGCGAGGTGGCGATAGCCGTCCACCGGCGGGCTGACCGGATTGCGCGGGCCGGCGACATCGCCGATGTCGCGCGCATCCACGCCGCGCGCGGCGATGGCTTCGACCAGCCCGGCCACGCGCAGGGCTTCCGGGCCCATCGATGCGCCGCGCCGGGACGCGCCGATGTCGGTGGGCACGCCGAACACGGAAACAGGCGGATAGGCACGGATCATGGTGGCTCCAGGCGCTGCGATCGGCGCGGGTGCGAACGGAAGATGGTGCCGCTTGTCCGAATCGAACGGACGACCTGCTGTTTACAAGACAGCTGCTCTACCAACTGAGCTAAAGCGGCGGGAGGCCGATTCTATCAGGCGGCCCTGTCGCCGCCGGAACCGCTGCCGGCGTGCGCTCAGCGCAGCTGCGAGCAGTCCAGCGGCTGCGAGCGCGCGATCCGCGCCAGCGCGGCGCGGTCCGCAGTCGGCGGCAGGCGCGCGTCCAGCCACGCCTGCGCAGGCGTGCCGCCGACCGGCTCCACCTGCGCCTGCACGCCCTTGCCCTGCAGTTCCGCCTGCCGCCTGCGCGCGCCGGTTTCGCTGCTGAAGCGGCCCAGCGCGATGCTGTTGGCGTCCGCGCCCTGGGTCATCACGAACAGGTCGGCGACCCCGCCGGCCTTCAGCCGCTCGGCCAGCGCCACCGCAGCCTCGCGCGAGGGTTGCACCGGCAGGAACACCTTCCAGCCGCGCACGCCGCGGGCGCGCTCGTCGAACGCCGTGGCAGTCACGCCGCTCGCCGCCAGCGCCGCGCGCGCACCGTTGCGGGCGGCAGGATCGGCAAACGGGCCGAAGCGCAGGCAGGCCGGCGCTTGTTCGGCCGCGGCCACCGGCGTGATGGATCCGGAAGTCGTGGATGCAGCCGCCACTGCCGGCGTTGCCGGCGCGCCCACGGCCGCGATCACAGGCGAGGGAGTTGCCGATGCCGCCGCCGGTTCTGCGCCGGCGGGCGCGGCTTCGCGCAGCAGGCGCAAGCCCGGCGCTGCCGCTGCGCTGGTTGCGCCTGCTGCCGGCGACGGCTGGAACAGCCACCAGCCGGCGGCGCCCAGGTTGAGCATCACGAGGATCACGATGGCGGCGCGCAGCAGCATCGGTCGAGTTTATGCGATCCGCAGCGCGTGCCAGCGCGCCAGCCCCTGCAGCACCGCATCCGGCGCCCACGTATGCGCCGGCAAGCGCGAGCGCAACGCCGCGGCGCCGCCACCGTGCAGGTGCAGGAGGGGCGTGGCGCCCAGCAGCGCCTGCGCGACGTGCAGGCTGCGCTCGACCAGCGCCAGTGCGGCGCCGTCGCAGCCGGAGGCGAGCGCGTGGTGGGTGTCGTCGGCGAACTCCGCATAGTCGCCGCCGGCCAGCGGCAGCTGCACCGCGCGTGCGTGCAGCGCTTCGCGCATCAGCTGCGGGGACGGCGCGATGCGGCCGCCGCGGTGGCGGCCCGCGCCATCCAGCAGGTCGATGGTGAGCGCGGTGCCGACACCGACCACCAGCGCCGGCGTGCTGCCGCACAGCCCCAGCATCGCCAGGAAACGGTCCACGCCCAGGTGCGCGGGCTCGGCATAGGCAATCCGCAGCGGCCCCAGCGCCGTTTCGGTGTGCACCCGATGCAGGCGCTGGAAGCGCGCGCACAGCGCATCCAGCAGCGCCACCCGCCGCTCCGGTGCGGCCACGCTGGCGATGCAGGCGACAGCGCCGGCCGGCAATGCGTCCAGCCAGCCATCGGCATCGTCATGGGCGATCGCGCGCACCTCGCCCACGCTGCCGTCGGGCTCCAGCGGCGCGCATTTCAGGCGGGTGTTGCCGAGATCGAACAGCCAGGTGGTCATGCCCGCCCCGCGTCCGTTCGCGCGGCGCGCACGCTGACGTCGCCGGCGTGCACCAGGCGGATGTCGCCAGCGGCGTCGCGCACCCGCAGCGCGCCGTCCTCCGCGATGCCCAGTGCCTGCGCCTTCCAGCTGCGCGTGGCCTCATGCACCTGCACCGGCCGTCCGGCCAGCGCGTCCAGCGCCGCATAGCGCGGCAGGAACGGGGCCAGCCCCTGCGCATCGAACACGTCCAGCGCGGGCAGCAGGTGGGCCAGCAGACCGGCCGCCAGCAGGTTGCGCGCGGGCGGCTGCGGTACCAGTGCGGCCAGCTGGGTCCACGGTTGGTCGATCGCGCTGGACAAGGCTGCCGGCATGCGCACGTTGACGCCGATGCCGACCACCGCGCGCACCGCGCCGCCGGCTTCGCCGCCACCCTCCACCAGCAGGCCGCCGAGCTTGCGCAGGCCGCCGCCATCGTCGACCACCAGATCGTTCGGCCACTTCAGCCGCAGCTGCGCGAAGCCCAGCACATGCAGCGCTTCGCAGGCGGCGATCCCGGCCACCAGGCTCAGGCCGCCCAGCCGCGCCAATCCGCCCTCGAAACGCCGCGCCAGCGACAGATACAGATGCGCGGCCAGCGGCGACGCCCACTCGCGGCCACGCCGGCCGCGCCCGCCGGTCTGGCGTTCGGCCAGCAGCACCGCGCAGCCGCGCGCAGGGGTGTCGCGGCGGAGCAGTTCGCTGTTGGTGGAATCCAGCGACCACGCCACCTCCAGATCGGCCAGTCCGGTGCGCAGCGCTGCCGGCAGGGCAGCGCGGATGGCGTCGACGTCCAGCAGGTCCAGCGGCTGCGCAAGGCGGTAGCCGCGCCCCGGCGCCGCCTCGATGGCGATGCCCGCGTCGCGCAACGCCTCGATCCGCTTCCACACCGCGGCGCGGGTCAGCCCGACCTCGCCGGCCAGCACGTCGCCGCTGACCGGCCCGTCCGCCAGCCGCTGCAACAGCGCGCGTTCGCCGCGGGCGTCGCTCATGCGCGTGCGCCCCGGCGGCGCAGCAGGCGCGCGCGCTCGAAGCGCGACTCGGTGCCGTGCCGCAACCGCTGCAGGTTGCCGCGATGGGTGAAGGCGAGGAACAGTGCCAGCGCGACGGAAAACGCCAGCCGCGGCGCACCGGCATCGAACAACCAGGCCCACAGCGGCAGGCTGGCCGTCGCCAGCACCGTGGACAGCCCGACGTAACCGGTGGCCACCAGTACCAGCAGCCACACGCCCAGCAGCAGCGGCACGGCCAGCGGCCACAGCACCAGCAGCGCGCCGACCGCGGTGGCGGCGCCCTTGCCGCCGCGGAAACCGTGCCAGACCGGCCAGACATGGCCCACCACCGCCAGCGCCGCCGCGGGCCAGGCCACGGCCGGTGCGAAACGCAGCGCCAGCCACGCCGCCAGCGCGCCCTTGCCGACGTCGATCAGCACCACCCCCAGCGCGAAGCGCAGGCCCTGGGTACGGAACGCGTTGGTGCCGCCGGCGTTGCCGCTGCCCAGGGTGCGCACGTCGACCCCGCGCAGCCGGCCCAGCAGCAGGCTGCCGGACAGCGAGCCCAGCAGGTAGGCGACACACAGCAGGCAGGCGGCGGCGAGTACGGGCGACATCCTTCGATGATACGCAGCGCGGCCATCCGCCCGCACCCGGATCGCGTCAGGGCGCGGGCTGCAGCCCCAGCACCAGGGCACCGCGTCCGGCATGCGCGCCGATCGCCGGCCCCACTTCGACCAGATGCGCCTCGGTCACCGGCAGCAGCCGGCGCAGCGCCGCCAGCACGCGTTCGCCGTCCGCCGCCGCATCGGCATGGCCGACCAGCAGCCGCCAGCCGGGTGCCGCCGGCAGCCGCCGCGCCACATGGCGCGCGAACGCCTCCGGCGCGCCGTGGCGGGCGAACAGGCCACCGGCCACCTTCAGCACGCCGTTGCGGATCGCGGCCAGCGGGGTCAGCCCGCTGAAGCGCACCAGCGGGGCGGCCCAGCGCGGAATGCGACCGCCGCGCACGGCGTGGCGGATGTCGCGTGCCATCGCCCAGGTCAGCGTCCGCGGCACCAGCCGCGCCAGTTCCTCGGCAATCGCGTCCGCCTCCGCACCGGCGGCGGCCAGCTCGCCGGCGCGCCATGCCAACAGTGCCTGGCCGACGCTGGCGTGGCCGCTATCGATGCAGTGCAGCGGTCCCTGCTGCCCACGCGCCGCCGACTCGGCCGATTGCAGGGTGCCGGACAGCGGCCGCGACAGGCCCACGTAGACCGCCGCCGGCTGGTGCGCCAGCACGTGTTCGAAGACGCGGCGGAAATCCCCCGGCGGTGGCTGGCTGGTCTGCGGCAGCTGCGCCGAGGCGGCCATGCGCCGGTAGAACTCGGCCGTCCCCAGGCCCAGGCGGTCCAGGTAATCGCGGCCGTCCAGGCTGACCCGCACCGGCACCACGTGGATGTCGAAGCGATCGGCCAGTGCCTGCGGCAGATCGGAAGCGCTGTCGGTCACCACCGCCACCCGGCCCGGCGATTCCACGCTGCGCTGCTGCATGACCATGTCGTCGGCCTTCATCGCCTCGACCCGGCCGAACCCGGCGCAGGCATCGAACAACACCTGCGGCCGCGCGGCGTGGCCATGCACGCGCACCCGGCTGTCGCTGCCTGCCACCACCAGCGATTCGATGCCGATCACCGCCAGCGCGGTGCGCAGCGCGACCCGGTCGATCCGCTCGCCCACCAGCAGACATTCGGTGCAATAGCGGCAACCCGGATCCACATCCAGATGGACATGCGCGGCAGCGGCCTCCGCGCCGTCGCCGACCGCGCCGCGCAGGTTCAGCACGCGCGGACCGCCTTCGGCATAGGCGGCGATGCCCTCCAGCCAGTCCACGAATCCGCGCGCGCCGGCATCCACCACGCCCGCCTTGCGCAGCAGCGGCATCTGCCGCGGGGTGTCGGCCAGCGCGGTGCGCGCGCGTGGCAGCGCCGCCGCGAACGCCTGCCATGGCTTCGCCCCTACCCTGCGCGCCTGCTCCTCCAGCGCCTCGGCGAACGCCGCGATCACGCTCAGGATGGTGCCCTCCACCGGCTGCGCCAATGCCGCGCGAGCGCTGTCCGCGCCGCGTCGCACCGCCGCCGCCAGCTCGCCGGCATCGAGCTGCGACAACGCCCGCGCCTGCTCGCCCAGGCCCATCAGGAACTGCGCCATGATCGCGCCGGAATTGCCGCGCGCGCCATCGATCGCGTCGTTGCCCACCCGCAGCAGCAGTTCGCCGGCATGGCGGCTGCGCCGGCTCAGCGCGCCGTGCAGCACGCTGCCCAGGGTCGAGGCGAGGTTGCTGCCGGTATCGCCGTCGGGCACCGGGAACACGTTGATGCGGTTGAGCTCGTCGCGCGCAGCGATCACCCGCCGCGCACCGGCGATCAGGGCCCGGCGCAGCGCGGCGGCGGTGACGGCGGAGGGCGGGACGCTGGTGGTCAGGGCGGTGTCGGACATGCCGCCAGTGTGCAGAGCCGGCCGCATCCGCGCCTGCTGCGGCGCAGCACCGACCGGCTCGGTCGGCTGCTATAGTCGCGGGCGGGCCGTGCGCTGCGTACGCCCATTCATCCGGTGACCCTCCATGCGCCTGTCCACGACGCGTCAGCTGTTGGTCTGCCTTGCCCTGACGGGCGCCTTTGGCCATGCCGGCGCCAGCGAACTGCGGCAGATGGCACCGGAAAGCACGCCGCCGGCAGAGCCCCAACCGGCGTCGATGGAGCGGCTGGACGAAGCCGACATCGATGTCACCGCCGCCGCGCATACGCCGCGCGCACCGCGCCCGAAGGCGCAGGCACCGGGCCCGGCCCGCGCTTCCGGCGACAGCCGCGCGATGCCGTCGCGCTTCCACAGCTTCCTGCCCGGCATGTTCCGCTGAGCAATCCGGTTCCGCGTGATCTGGCCGTTCTCGCGCCGCCCGCGCACTGCTCCCGCACTTGACCCTTCGCTGTGCCGGCAGGCTGCGGCCGGTTTGCCGTGGCTGCGCGATCTCGACCCGCCGCGCCAGCAGCGCCTGCACGCGCTGGCCGCCGAATTCCTGGCCGACAAGGCCATCACCCCGCTGCACGGCCTGCGCCTGGACGAGGTGCAGCGGCTGCGGCTGGCGATGCTGTGCTGCATGCCTTTGCTGGAGTTCGGTCGCGAGGGCCTGCACGGCTGGAAGGAGCTGCTGGTGTACCCGGCCGCCTTCCGCGCCCAACGCAGCCATGTCGACGCCCACGGCATCCTCCACGAGGGCGCCGAGGAGCTGATCGGCGAAGCCTGGGAGCGCGGCCCGGTGATCCTGTCCTGGGCCGACGTGCGCAGCGACATCGCCGCGCCGAACGACGGCTTCTGCGTGGCCGCGCACGAGATCGCGCACAAACTCGACGCACTGGACGGCGCGATGGACGGCACCCCGCCGCTGCCGCGCGACTGGCAGCGGCAGTGGGCGGCGGATTTCCAGCGCGCCTACGACGGTTTCTGCGCCGAGGTGGACGCCGGCCATGACACCGCCATCGACCCCTATGCCGCGGAAGCGCCGGAGGAATTCTTCGCGGTCTGCACCGAATACCACTTCAGCGACGCACGCACGCTGCAGGCGGCGATGCCCGAGGTCGCCGCGCACCTGCGCCGGTTCTACGGCGCGCCGCTGCTGGCCTGAGCCGTACCGAACATCGCCGCGGTGGGCGCAAACACACGCGGTGCATAGCCGAAGTCGCGCGCGGCCGGGCCGGCATCGAAGACCAGGTCGTCGCGCATGCGCGCGATCGCATCGCCGGTGAGGTCGCGGGCAATGCCGCCGGTGCGCGCCGCCACCAGCAGCATTCGGAACAGCGGCATCGGCAGCAGGTGCAGCTGCGGCGATGGCGACAGGCAGGCCAGCATCCGCCGCACCATCTCGGCATAGGCCAGCGTTTCGCCGCCCGGCAGGTCATAGCCACGCGCAGCGGCGGCAGCGCTGCGACAGGCCGCCAGCGCCGCGTCGGCGAGGTCATCGACGTGCACCGGCTGGCGCCGCCCAGCGGCAGCGCGCGGCAGGACGAAACGGCCGAAGCGCCGCGCCAGCCGGGCGATACGGGTCAGGGTGGCGTCGCGCCCGACGCCGTACACCAGCGTCGGACGCAGCACGATGGCGACTTCGCCGCGCGCCTCGGCGGTCGCGAACAAGGCAGCTTCGGCCTCGCGCAGGCGCCGCGCCACGTCGCGCTCACCGGCATCGGCGGAGGCGTGCTTGACGTGGACGCTGGTGGAGCCGAACGCGACCACCCGCGCGCTGCGGATGCCGGCCTGCGCATACCACTGCGCGAATGCATCCAGCGGGCCGCAGCTGAAGATCGCATCGACTTGCTCCGGCAATCCCGGCGGCTGCGGAAAGCCGCCGCGCAGCCAGCGCAGGCCGGGGCCATCGGCGCGCTGCGTGCGCGACAGCGCCAGCACCTGCCAGCCCTCGGCGCGCAGCCGCGCCAGCAGCGCCGCGCCGATCTGCCCGCTGCCGCCGAACACCAGCGCGGTGTTCATGCGCGGGCGTTGCGCGGCAGCACCAGCGCCAGCCACACGCTGCCAAGCAGCGCCGCCACCAACGACGCACCCAGCACGCCCAGCACGCCCTCGGTGTAGTGCAGCGGATGCCCGGTGAAGGCCAGCGAGGCGATGAACAGGCTCATGGTGAAGCCGATCCCGCACAGCAGCCCGAGGCCCAGCATCGCGCGCAGGTCCATGCCCTGCGGGAACTGCGCCAGCCCCAACGCGCGCATCGCCAGCGCCGCGGAAACAATTCCCACCGGCTTGCCCAGCACCAGCCCCAGCGCGATGCCCGCCGGCAGCGGCGAGGCCAGGTCCTGCAGGCGCAGCCCGCCCATCGCCAGCCCGGCGTTGGCAAATGCGAACAGCGGCAGGATGGCGAACGCCACCCACGGATGCAGCGCGTGTTCGAGTGTTTCCAGTGGCGAATGCTCGTTGGCGTCGTCGATCGCGTTGCCGCGGTCGTAGTGCGGGATCATCAGCCCGGTGACCACACCGGCCAGCGTGGCGTGCACGCCCGAGGCCAGCACCAGCGCCCACAGCAGCGCGCCCAGCAGCAGATAGGGCGCCAGTCGCGTGACGTTGCGGCGGTTGAGCGCGAACATCGCCAGGACCACCACTGCCGCGCCGGCCAGCGCACCCCAATGCAGGCCGTGTGAATAGAAGAAGGCGATGATCAGGATCGCGATCAGGTCGTCGGCGACGGCGATCGTGGACAGCAGCAGCTTCATTCCCAGCGGCACCCGCGACCCCAGCAGCGCCAACACGCCGAGGGCGAAGGCGATGTCGGTGGCGGTGGGAATGGCCCAGCCGCGCATCGCCCCGGCATCGCCGTGGTTCATCGCCGTATACAGCAGCGCCGGCACCGCCACCCCGGCCACGGCGCAGACCACCGGCAGCGCCAGCTGATCGCGGCTGGACAGCTGGCCGGAGATCACCTCGCGCTTGATCTCCAGCGACACCAGCAGGAAGAACACCGCCATCAGGCCGTCGTTGATCCACCAGTGCAGCGACTTGCCCCAGCCTTCGCCGCCCAGCGGGGTGTCGCGCAACACCTCGTAGGCATGCGCCAACGGCGAATTGGCGGCGATCATCGCCAGCACCGCGGCGGCGATCAGGATGATGCCGGCGGCGGCTTCAAGGCGGAAGAATTCGGCCAGCGCGCTCTGGGCACGGGCGAAGACGGAGGCATGCGTGGTCATCCTCCGCAGTATAGAAGGCCCGCTGCGTCGACTACCCGCGCGATCGCGTCAAGAACAGCCTTCCACATAGTCCACCTGCGGCGGCAGGCCCACCCGCCACGCGACCACCCTCGCGTCTTCGCCACGGCCATCGGTCTCGAACACCAGCACGCCGGCGCCACCGGCGGGATCGCGGATGCGCAGGTATTCGCCGTCGGTGTAATGGTGCGGCCGCGCTTCGACCTGGTTTGGATACAGCCTGACGATGTCGGACCTGTGCATGCCGATCCTGCCGCCGCCCGGCGCGGTTTCGCGTTCGCCTTCGATGTCATAGCGGACGAACCTGCCGCCCTCCAGCATGAACGCCGGGTCTTCGGCGGACCGCGCGGCGCGCTTCGGGCGCAGGTAGTGGCAGCCATCGGCCGGCTCAGGCGACGGCCCCAGCCGCTCCAGCGCCCCGCCCCAGGCCTGCTCCATGTCGGCAGCAGGGATGCCAAGCCGGACATCGCCATAACCGCCGAACCCGGCCAATCCTTGCTGTGCGGCGGCCGCGACAGGCGCTTCGGCTTGCGGCGCCGCCACCGGCTCTGCGGGCGCCGCAGAGGTAGCGGGGGTTGCAGCGGGTTTGCAGGCGGCCAGCATGGCCAACAGGACAAGCGGAAGCAGGAGGCGCACCGCGGAACTCCTTGTATTGCGACGGAGCCCGCAGTGTCGCCAGCCGCGGTGAACGCGGCGCGAAGCGCCTTCGGAAGTGACGGCCACGCGATCGTCATCCGCGCGACATCGACGCCGGCTAGCGTGGCGCACGTCGAACCGGGGATCCCCCATGCTGCTCAACAAGACCGCACTCGCGCACAGCGCCCTGCAGGCCGGCTCCAGCGCCGGACTGAGCCTGGCCGAGCGCCGCATCCTGATCGTCACCGACGGCAAGCGCACGCTCAACGAGGTGATGGCGATGCTGGGGCCGGACATCCTGCCGGCCATCGACCGCCTGCTGAAGGACGGCTACATCCGCCCCGCCGATGCCAGGGCCGCCGCTGCAAGCGCCCCGGCCAGCGGCGTCGCCGGCGCCTTCACCGGCCTGCTGCGCGCCACCACCGATGCGCTGCAGGCGCGCACCGAACAGATCCGCGCCGGCAGCCCGCGGCCGACGCCAACGCAGGCCGACATCAGCTCCCCGCCGCACGCTGCCGGCGCCGCGCCGTCGGTGGCAGGGGCTGGCCCAGGGCCTGTGCCCGCGCGCGGCCAGCGCCGCTCGCTGGTGGCGGCGAAGATGTACATGATCGACATGCTGTCGCTGCAGCGCGATCCGGACGCAGTGGAGCGCAAGGCCCGCATCCAGTTCTGCGGCAACGACGATGCGCTGATCGAAGCCGTTCTCGACGGCCTGCAGCTGCTGCTGCGGCTGACCAACGACAGCTACGGCCAGCGCGTGCTGGCGCGGCTGGCCGAAGTGTTGCCGGAACCGCTGCTGCCGCGGCTGGAGGCGGTCACCGTCACGCGCGCACCGCGCGAGGCCGCCCCGCAGCTCAAGCTGGTGGGCGGCTGAGGCGCCAGCGGCTCAGCGCTGGAAGCGCTTGCGCAGGCCCATCCAGCAGTCGGGGTAATCCTGCTGGCGGTGCGGCGCGGCCATGGCCTGCGCGGTCGGGCGGATCACCGCGCGGGTCTCGAACATGAAGGCCATGCTGCCGTCGATGTAGTCCGGCTGGCTCAGGTCGGCCGCGCTGGCCTTCTCGAAAGTGGCGGCATCCGGCCCGTGCCCGGTCATGCAGTTGTGCAGCGAGCAGCCGCCCGGCGCGAAGCCTTCGGCCTTCGCGTCGTACACGCCGTGCAACAGGCCCATGAACTCGCTGGCGATGTTGCGGTGGAACCACGGCGGCCGGAACGTGTCGCGCATCGCCAACACCCGCGGCGCGAAGATCGCGAAGTCCACGCTGCTGGTGCCGGGCGTGTCGCTGGGCGAATGCAGGACCAGGAAGATCGACGGATCCGGATGGTCGAAGCTGATCGAACCGATCACGTTGAAGCGGCGCAGGTCGTACCGGTACGGCGCGTAGTTGCCGTGCCAGGCCACCACGTCCAGCGGCGAATGGCCGATGTCGCTGCGCCACAGGTGGCCCTGGAACTTGGTCAGCAGCTCGAAGTCGCCCTCCACGTCCTCGAACGCCGCCTGCGGATATTCGAAGTCGCGAGGGTTGGCCAGGCCGTTGCTGCCGATCGGGCCAAGGTCGGGCAGTTTGAACAGCGCCCCGAAGTTCTCGCAGACATAGCCGCGCGCCTGCCCGTCCGGCAGGGCGATGCGGAAGCGGACACCGCGCGGGATCACCGCGATCTGCTGTGGCTCCACGTCCAGCACGCCCAGTTCGGTTTCGATGTGCAGGCGGCCGTGTTCCGGCACCAGCATCATCTCGCCGTCGGCATTGCAGAAGAAGCGGCCGTCCATGTCGCGGTTGGCCGCGTACAGGTGCAGGCCGACGCCGGTGCCGGCCTCCGGGCCGCCGTTGCCGGCCACGGTGTACAGGCCTTCGACGAAATCGACCGCCTGCTCCGGCTGCGCCAGCGGCAGCGGGTTCCAGCGCAACTTCTCCGGCGTCACCGGGCCGCTGCCGAAGTCGTTGTGGAAGCCCGCGTGCGCGAACGGCTCGAAGCGCCCGTGCACCGCCGCCGGGCGGATCCGGTACAGCCAGCTGCGCCGGTTGGCGTGGCGCGGCGCGGTGAACGCGGTGCCGGTCAGCTGCTCCGCGTACAGCCCATGCGCCACCTGCTGCGGCGAGTTGCGCCCCACCGGCAGCGCGCCGGGCAGCGCCTCGGTTGCGAATTCGTTGCCGAAACCGGTCTGGTAACCGTTGCTGTGGATCGCCATGGTCTGCTCGCTCAGTGGATACCCGCCACGCGGCGGGCGGGGATCACAGCACGCCGCGCTTCATCTGGTCGCGCTCGATGCTCTCGAACAGCGCCTGGAAGTTGCCTTCGCCGAAGCCCTCGTTGCCCTTGCGCTGGATGATCTCGAAGAAGATCGGGCCGAACGCGTTCTGGGTGAAGATCTGCAGCAGCTTGCGCGACTTCGTCTCCATGTCGGCGTCGATCAGGATCGAATTCCTGCGCAGGCGCTCCACGTCCTCGCCGTGGTTGGGCACGCGCACGTCGATCACGTCGAAGTAGGTGTCCGGCGTGTCGAGGAACTTCACCCCGGCCGCGTGCATGCGTTCGACCGAGTCGTAGATGTCGTCGGTGAACAGCGCGATGTGCTGGATGCCCTCGCCGTTGTAGGCGCGCAGGTATTCGTTGATCTGGCTCTTGTCGTCGCTGGACTCGTTCAGCGGGATGCGCACCACGCCGTCCGGTGCGGTCATCGCCTTCGACAGCAGGCCGGTCTTGGCGCCCTTGATGTCGAAGTAGCGGATCTCGCGGAAGTTGAACAGCTTCTCGTAGTAGTCCGACCACTTCGCCATGTTGCCCACGAACAGGTTGTGGGTGAGGTGGTCGATGAAGGTCAGGCCGAAGCCCTTCGGGTGCTGGTCCACGCCGGGCAGCGGCACGTAGTCGGCGTACAGGTCGGTGCGGCCGTCGTCGACCAGGTACAGCATGCAGTCGCCGATGCCCTTGATCGCGGGCGTGACCACCGCGCCGGTCTCCGGCTTGTGATCGATCTGCGCGCCACCGTTGGCCAGCACGTGCGCCAGCACTTTTCCGGTGGACTCGCGGAAACGGATCGCGAAGCCGCAGGCGGACGGGCCGTGCTCGGCGGCGAAGTCGGCAGCGAAGGAATCTTCCGACTCGTTGAGCAGGAAGTTGATCGTGCCCTGCCGGAACAGGGTGATCGCGCGCGCGCGGTGGCGGGCGACGGCGGAGAAGCCCAGCTGCTCCAGGTATTCGCGCATGCGCGCGCCCTGACCGGCCGGGGCGGCGAATTCGACGAACTCGAAGCCGTTGATCCCCATCGGGTTGTCGAAGGTGGTCGGCTGCATGCCAAGATTGGGTTGCGCGCTCATGCGGGGTGTCCTCAACGCCGGGAATGCGCATTCTATGGTTGCACTTGCAACTATCTCAAGTTCCCTCCTCTTTTCCGGCCTCCGCGCATGCCCGACCACGCCAGCCTCGCCCTCGAACGCTTCCTGCCCTACCGGCTCAGCGTGCTCTCCAATCGCATCAGCGGCTCGATCGCACGCGAGTATTCGCAGCGCTTCGACCTGGGCGTCACCGAATGGCGGGTGATGGCGGTGCTGGGCCGCAGCCCCGACCTGTCGGCCAACCAGGTGGCGCAGCGCACCGCGATGGACAAGGTGGCGGTGAGCCGCGCGGTGGCGCGCCTGCTGGAATCCGGCCGGCTGCTGCGCAGCTTCGACGACGATGACCGCCGCCGCTCGGTGCTGCGCCTGTCCGAAGCCGGCTACGCGATCTACGACCAGATCGTGCCGCTGGCGCTGGGCTTCGAGCGCCAGCTGCTGGGCGACATGCCGGCGGACGAACGCGCACTGCTGTTCCGCCTGCTGGACCGCCTGGACGAGCTGGAACTTCGGGTCGAGGCCACCAGCCAAGCCGCAGCCGGCTGATTTCCACCGGCTGCAAACGCACGCGGCGGCCCTGGGGCCGCCGCGCTTGCATCACCATCCCGCGCCGATGCACGGCGCGGGCGGCATGCCTTACTTCACCCCGTGCATCAGCTTCTGGATCAGCGGCGCGATCAGGAACAGCAGCACGCCGGCGCCGATCAGCACCCAGAAACCGAAGGTGTAGCCGGCCTGCGCCGAGGCCACGGTCATGCCGGCTTCGCCGCTGACGCTGCTGGCGAAGATGCCGGACAGGTTGTTGCCGATCGCGGTCGACAGGAACCAACCGCCCATGCCGAAACCGACCAGGCGCATCGGCGCCAGCTTGGTCACCATCGACAGGCCGATCGGCGACAGGCACAGCTCGCCCACCGACTGGATCACGTAAACCATGAACAGCGTCCAGAACGGGATCTTCATGGTCTGCGGATCAACCATGCTGGACAGCGCGATCATCAGCAGCAGGAAGGCTAGGCCGTTGAAGATGATGCCGAGGCCGAACTTGCGCGGGATCGACGGATTGGCGCGCCCCATGCGGATCCAGATCCAGGCGACCACCGGCGCCAGGGTGATGATGGCCAGCGAGTTGACCGACTGGAACCAGCCCACCGGGAAGGTCCAGCCGCCGAAGTCGCGCTCGACGATGTTCTGGGCCAGGAAGTTGAACGAGCTGCCCGCCTGCTCGAAGAACATCCAGAACAGCACGTTGAAGGCGAAGATGATCAACATCGCGATCGCCTTGTCGCGGGCGACGGCGCCGTTGGCGAAGCCCTCGCGCAGGATCAGCACGCACAGCACCACGAACAGCGCGGTCAGCAGGATCTGCAGGTTGTTCGCATCGATGGTGAGCAGGAAATAGATCGCCGGGATCGCCACCAGCACGCCCACCGCCACCATCAGTACGCGGCCGAGTCCTTCGCCGCCTTCGACCGGACGACCGATGCCCTGCAGCTGGGCGCGGCCGATCCAGAACCACACCAGGCTGATCAGCATGCCGATGCCGGAGGCGATGAACACCGCCTTGTAGGCCGGCATCTCCGAGGAGCCGCCGAACATGTTCTCGGCCAGGAAGCCGGTCAGCACCGGCGCGATCAGTGCACCGGCGTTGATGCCCATGTAGAACAGGGTGAAGCCGGAGTCGCGGCGCTCATCGCCGGTCGAATACAGCTGGCCGACCATGGTCGAGATATTGGGCTTGAACAGGCCGTTGCCGGCGATGACCGTGGCCAGGCCCATCTTGAACACCGTCTCGCTGGGCACCGTGATCATGAACAGGCCGGCCGCCATCACCACCGCGCCCAGCAGGATCGAACGCTGGTAGCCCAGCACCTTGTCGGCGACGTAACCACCGAACAGCGCCGCCGCGTACACCAGCGCCAGGTAAGCGCCATACAGCTTGCTGGCCGAGGCCTCGCCGGAGGAATCTCCGCCGAAGAACTGCGCCACGATGTACAGCGCCAGCGCCCAGCGCATGCCGTAGAAGGCGAAGCGCTCCCAGAACTCGGTCATGAACAGCATCCACAGCGGACGTGGATGACCCATGACCTGCTTGAATTCCGGAACTGCGCCCGGCGTCGTATCAGCGGCTCCGCTCATGCGGCGTTCCCCCTTGTGTTCTAGCGTTGATTGAGGATGTCGAACCGGCCTGCGTTGGGCGCGGAACCGGGCGAGAATGGCCGACAGGCGCAGGCAACGTCAAACCGTGCGCATTCAGGACATCGTGCTGCAAAGCAGCAAATCACCCCATGCGGGGTGCGTGCGAACGGGCTCAGGCGGCGCCGTCGCGGCCCGGCCCGACCGAGGTTCGTACCTCGAACAGCTCGGGGAAGAAGGTCAGGTCGAGCGCACGCTTGAGGAAGGACACGCCGCTGGAACCGCCGGTGCCGCGCTTGAAGCCGATGATCCGCTGCACCGTGCGCATGTGGCGGAAGCGCCACAGCTGGAACTGGGTTTCCAGGTCCACCAGGTCCTCGCACAGCTGGTATTCGCGCCAGTAGCGGTCGGTGTCCTCGTAGATGCGCTCGAACACCGGCACCAGCGCCGCGTCCAGCACGTGCGGCTGCGACCAGTCGCGCTCGATGTGCGCGGCCGGCACGGGATGGCCCCAGCGGGCGAGATAGCGCAGGAACTCGTCATACAGGCTGGGCGCGCGCAGCACCGCTTCCAGCGCGGCCTGGCCGGCGGGATCGTGGGCGAACACTTTCAGCATCGCCGCGTTCTTGTTGCCGAGCAGGAACTCCACCGTGCGGTACTGCAGCGACTGGAACCCGGACGACGGCCCCAGCACGTCGCGGAACTCCATGTATTCCGAAGGCGTCAGCGTCTCCAGCACCGACCACTGCGCGGTCAGCTGGTCGAGCACGCGCTTGCAGCGCGCGGCCACCTTGCCGAACTGCCAGGCGCGATCATTGCGCAGGTGCTCCACCGCCGCCGACAGCTCGTGGATCAGCAGCTTCAGCCACAGCTCGCTGGTCTGGTGCTGGACGATGAACAGCATCTCGTCGTGGTGCGCCGGGTTCGACAGCGGTTGCTGCGCCGACAGCAGGCGATCCAGCCGCAGGTAGCCGCCGTAGGTGATGCGCCCGGCCAGGTCGGTATGGATATCGGCTTCGAGGTCGCGCTGATTGGCGCTGGCGGTGTCGTGTTCGCTGCTCATCGCGCGATTCTCGCACGCCGTCCTGCAGTGCCGCGCTGACCGCCGTCAAGTGCCTTGCGATGCCGCAGCGCGCAACGGAATGCCAACACATCGCCGGTATCATGGAGCAATTGCTCCAACATCAAGGCAATCATGACTACTGCCGCCAGCTTCGAAATCGAATACCTGCAATACCTCAAACCCGATGGCACCCTGGCCGCGCCGCTGCCGCCCGCGGTGGCCGATGCGGCGGCGCTGCTGCCGCTGTTCAAGCAGATGCTGTTCCTGCGCACCTTCGACAGCAAGGCCATCGCCCTGCAGCGCACCGGCAAGCTTGGCACCTATGCCGCCTGCCTGGGCCACGAGGCCACCCACGTCGGCATCGGCGCGTCGATGCAGCCGGAAGACGTGTTCGCACCCAGCTATCGCGAATACGGCGCGCAGTTCGCCCGCGGCATGCGCCCGCGCGAAGTGCTGATGTACTGGGGCGGCGACGAGCGCGGCAACCTGCTGACCGGCGCCCCGGCCCACGACTATCCGTGGTGCGTGCCGATCTCCACCCAGATGCTGATGGCCTCCGGCGCCGCGCTGAGCTTCAAGCTGCGCAAGCAGGACCGGGTGGCGGTGGCGGTCTGCGGCGACGGCGGTTCCTCGAAAACCGACTTCTACGCGGCGGTGAACTCGGCCGGCGCCTACCAGCTGCCGCTGGTGCTGTGCGTGGTCAACAACGGCTGGGCGATCAGCGTGCCGCGCAAGGCCCAGACCGGCGCCGAGACCCTGGCGCAGAAGGGCCTGGCCGGCGGCCTGCACTGCCTGCAGGTGGACGGCAACGACATCGTCGCGGTGCTGGAAGCGATGCGCCGCGCCCATGAGCGCGCGCGCAAGGGCGAAGGTGGCAGCGTGATCGAGTTCATGACCTATCGCCTGCACGACCACACCACCGCCGACGACGCCCGCCGCTACCGCGGCGAGGACGAAGTGAAGCAGGCCTGGCTGAAGGAGCCGTTCCTGCGCCTGCGCAAGTTCCTGACCGATGCCGGGCTGTGGGACGAGGCGCAGGAGAAAGCCTGGATCGAGGAGAGCGGCAAGCGCGTGGACGTGGAAATCAACGCCTATCTGGAAACCCCGGTGCAGCCGGTGGAAGCGATGTTCGACTACCTCTACGGCGACATGCCGGCCGATGTGCTGGCACAGCGGGAAGCCGCTATCGCGCTGGAGGGCCGGGCATGAGCGCGCAACCCATCACCCTGATCGAGGCGATCACCCAGGCGCTGGCCTTTGAACTGCGCAGCGACGAATCCGTGGTGGTGCTGGGCGAGGACGTCGGCGTCAACGGCGGCGTGTTCCGCGCCACCGCCGGCCTGTCCGCGCAGTTCGGCACCGAACGCATCCTCGACACGCCGCTGGATGAAACCACCATCGCCGGCCTCACCGTCGGCATGGCCAGCCAGGGCATGAAGCCGGTGGCCGAAGCCCAGTTCGACGGCTTCATGTACCCGATGGTCGATTTCATCGTTTGCCACGCCGCGCGCATGCGTAACCGCACCCGCGGCCGGCTGACCTGCCCGATGGTGCTGCGGGTGCCATGGGGCGGCGGCATCCGCGCGCCGGAACACCACAGCGAAGCCAACGAATCCATCTTCACCAACGTGCCCGGCCTGCGGGTGGTGATGCCAAGCTCCCCGCAGCGCGCCTACGGCCTGCTGCTGGCCGCGATCCGCGACCCGGATCCGGTCATCTACATGGAGCCCAAGCGCATCTACCGGCAGTACAAGGAGCTGGTGCCGGATGACGGCGAGGCGTTGCCGCTGGACGTGTGCTACGTGCTGCGCGACGGTTCCGACGTGACCCTGGTGACCTGGGGCGCGCAGGTGAAGGAAACCCTGGAGGCCGCCGAGAAACTGGCCGCCGAGGGCATCAGCGCCGAGGTCATCGACGTCGCCACGCTGACCCCGCTGGATTTCCCCACCATCGCCGAATCGGTGGCCAAGACCGGCCGCTGCGTGATCGTGCACGAAGCCGCCAAGACCGCGGGCTTCGGTGCGGAAATCGCCGCGCGCGTCGCCGAGGAATGCCTGTTCGACCTGCTGGCGCCGGTCGAGCGCGTCACCGGCTACGACACCCACATCCCGCTGTTCCGCCTCGAGATGAAGTACCTGCCGAGCGTGGACAAGATCATCGCCGCCACCCGGCGGGCGATGGCGTATTCGTAAAGGACAGCCCATGAGCAAGAAGTTCCTCCTGCCCGACCTCGGCGAAGGCCTGCCGGACGCGACCATCGTGGAGTGGTACGTCAAGGAAGGCGACGTGATCCGCCTCGACGAAAACCTGGTTTCGATGGAAACCGCCAAGGCGGTGGTCGACGTGCCCTCGCCGGTCTCCGGCAAGGTGCTGAAGCTGGCCGGCGGCGCCGGCGACGTGATCGTCACCGGCACCATGCTGGCCGAATTCGAGATCGACCCCAGCCTGCCGCAGCGCGCGGAAGGCCAGGACACCGGCCACCACCACGGCCCGTCCCACGCCGCACCGGAACCGGCAGCGGCCGCGCCGGCAGCCGCCGCGAAGGCGGAGCCGGAAGACGCCGGCACCGTGGTCGGTGCGATGCAAGTCGGCAACGCGGTGGTCAGCGAAGCCGCGGTGGCGGTCGGCGGGGTCAAGGCGGTGCCGGCGGTGCGCGCGATGGCGCGCAAGCTTGGCGTCGACATCACCCGCGTGCGCGCCACCGGCGGCGATGGCACGGTCAGCATGGACGACGTGAAGCGCGCGGCGGCCGACGGTTCGGCCAAGCCTGGCGCCGCGCCGGTGGCACGCGCCGCGGCTCCGGCCCCGGCGGCGCCCCCAGCCGCACCGGCCCAGCGCAGCGCGCTGTCGCAGAGCGGCAAGCCGATGCGCACCCAGCCGCCGGGGGTTACCGCCAGCGGCCAGCCAGAGCAGCTCAAAGGCGTGCGCCGCAACATGGCGCGGGTGATGGCCGATGCGCGCGACCGGGTGGTGCAGACCACCTTGGTGGACGATGCCGACCTGCACCAGTGGCTGGGCAAGCAGGACATCACCGCCCGCACCATCCGCGCGATCGTGGCCGCCTGCAAGGCCGAGCCCGCGCTCAACGCCTGGTTCGACGACGAAAACCTCACCCTCACCAAACACCCGCACGTGGACCTGGGGCTGGCGGTGGATACCCCGGACGGCCTGTTCGTGCCGGCGCTGCGCAATGCCGACATGCTGGACAGCCGCGGCCTGCGCGAAGGCATCAACCGCCTGCGCACGCAGGTGGAGGACCGCTCGATTCCGGCATCGGAGCTGAGCGGCTACACCATCTCGCTGTCCAACTTCGGCGTGTTCGCCGGCCGCTACGGCACCGTGGTGGTGGTGCCGCCGTGCGTGGCCATCGTCGGCGTGGGCAAGCTGTCGCACGACGTGGTGGCGGTGATGGGCGGCATCGAGGTGCACCGCCGCATGCCGATCAGCCTGACCTTCGACCACCGCGCCTGCACCGGCGGCGAAGCCGCGCGCTTCCTCAAGGCGCTGCTGGACGATCTGGCCCTGCCGCAGTAAATCCAGTCCGTGGCGGCAAGAAAAACGGCGGGCTTCGGCCCGCCGTTTTGTTTGCCTGCAAAAATGCTGGGGCAGCATCGGCTCTCTGCAGGAGCCGCTTCAGTCGCGCCCCGCTGACCAGAGCGCAGCGTGCAGCCCGCCGGATCGATCAGGCCTTGGCCAGCCAGCGCCGCCGCAACCAGAACGCCACCGCCAGCACCAGCAGAAACACCCCGTAACCCACCGAGGTGGCGAGGATCTGCGGCCACAGTGCGCCGTGGCTGCGATCCGCCGCATCAAAGCTCCAATACAGGCTCAGCAGGCAGCCAACGTAGGCCAGCAGCAGGGCGATCCCGTCGAAACGCCGGCGCGCTGCGTTGCGCGGCTGGCGCGGATACAGCCAATACAGGGCCGACAGGATCAGGAACCACGGCGCGAACAGGATGAGCGCCAGCGCCGGCAACGCCGCCACGTTGTTCACGCCTTGCCGCCCTCGCCCTCCAGCGCAGCCGCCACGAAGGCCGCCAGCGCCGCGTTCACTTCGGCGCTGGTCACGCCCTCGCCAAGCAGGAAGTCACTGGCGTCGTCGCCCACTTCACCCTGCTTGATCGCGGCCACGCGCTGGCCGGCATCGCGCGGCGAATCGAAGCCCACGCTCTGCAGCAGCACGCGCTCGCCCTGCACCAGCTTGAAGTAGAACTTGCCATCGGCATCGCGGTACTGCTTGAACGCGGGCAGCGCGTCGGCATCCTTCTTTGCCTCGGTCTTGTCGCCATCCACCGCCACCGTGGACAGGTCGCGCAGGCCCACCGCCGAGCGCAGGCGCACCAGCGTGGGGGTGGCGTGGGTCGCGCGCAGGCGCGCCGCGCCGTCGCGCAGCACCGCCTCGATCTCCGCCGGCTTCGCCATCAGCGCCTCGTACTTCTCGCGCAACGGCGCCACTTCCGCATCGATGCGCTCGAACAGCTTGTGTTTGGCATCGCCCCAGCCGATGCCGTCGGCGAACGCCTGCGCGAAGGCCGCGGTTTCCTCCTTCGAGGCGAACGCCTGGTAGAGCTGGAACAGCGCCGAGCCTTCTGTGTCCTTGCGTTCGCCGGGTGCGCGCGAGTCGGTCAGGATGCCGGCGATCAGCTTCTTCAGCTCGTTGCGCGGGGCGAACAGCGGGATGGTGTTGTCGTAGCTCTTGCTCATCTTGCGGCCGTCGAGGCCGGGCAACGTGGCCACGTTGTCGTCGATCACCACCTCCGGCAGCACGAAGTGCTCGCCGTAGAGATGGTTGAAGCGCTGGCCGAAGTCGCGCGCCATCTCGATGTGCTGGATCTGGTCGCGGCCCACCGGCACCTTGTTGGCGTTGAAGATCAGGATGTCGGCGGCCATCAGCACCGGGTACATGAACAGCCCGGCATTGACGCCGGCATCGTCGTCCTCGCCCTCGGCGCGGTTGCGGTCCACCGCCGCCTTGTAGGCGTGGGCGCGGTTGAGCAGGCCCTTCCCGGCCACGCAGGTCAGGAGCCAGGTGAGCTCGGGGATTTCCGGGATATCGCTCTGGCGATAGAACCAGTTCTTTTCCACGTCCAGGCCGCAGGCCAGCCAGGTGGCGGCGATTTCCAGCGTGCTGCGCTGTACCCGCGCCGGATCGCCGCATTTCACCAGCGCGTGGAAATCGGCGAGGAAATAGAAGTTCTCCACATCGGCGGCCTGCGCGCTGGCCAGCGCCGGGCGGATCGCACCGACGTAGTTGCCCAGATGCGGCGTGCCGGAGGTGGTGATGCCGGTCAGGATGCGGGTCTTGCTCATGCGGTGGGCGCTGTCGGAACGCGGGAGACGGGCTGCACAGTGTACCCGCGCCACCCGGCAACCCCGTTCGCGGGCGCCGCGCGTTGACAGCAGTGCAGCGCAATGCCTGCGCCCCCGGAGAGAGCCATGTTCCGCCGCCTGCTGTTCGTCCTTGCCGTCATCGCCGCCAGCGCGCCCGTCGCCGCGCGCACGCCGCTTCCCGCCTACCCGCTGGTGGAGCTGGCGCTGGTGGACCGCGACACCGCCCTGACCCTGCCCGAATACCGCCACCGCGGCCGCGACTGGGTGGCCGGCACGCCCGGCCATCGCTACGCGGTGCACCTGACCAACACCAGCGGTGAACGGGTGCTGGTGGTGCTGTCGGTGGATGGGGTAAATGCGGTCAGCGGCCAGGCCGCCGCGCCGTCGCAGGCGGGTTATGTGCTGGGTCCGTGGGAAAGCACCGAGATCGGCGGCTGGCGCAAATCGCTGGACGACATCGCCCAGTTCGTGTTCACCGATCTGCAAGGCAGCTACGCCTCACGCACCGGGCGGCCGGACAACGTCGGCGTGGTCGGCATCGCGGTGTTCCGCGAACGCTGGCGGCGCCCGCTGCCGCCACCGGCGCCGGTCGCGGCCGCACCACGGGCGGAGGCCGGCGCAAAGGCCAGCGCAGACCGCGCGATTACGATGGAGGCGATGCCGCAGCGCATCGGCACCGGCCACGGCCAGCGCGAGCACGCGCCGGTGGGGCAGACCACGTTCGAGCGCGCCAGTGCGAGCCCGGAACAAATCAGCGAGTTGCGCTATGACAGCCTGGACGCACTGATGGCGATGGGGGTGCTGCCGCGCCGCAATCTGATTGGCGTTGCCCAGCCGCCGCGCGCGTTCCCGGGCGAGTTCGTCGCCGATCCGCCGGGCCGTTGACCGAAGGTGCTCCGGCGGGACGACCCGCCGGAGCACCGGCTCTTACTTGACCGCGCCTTCGATCTTCTCGCCGGCCTTCTGGATGTCCTTGCCGGCACCGGCAATGGTGTTGCAGCCAGCCAGAAAAGCCAGACAGGCCAGCATCAACAGCGCCATCTTCATCAGCTTCATGGGGTTCTCCTCGGGATCCGACGGACATTATCGGGCCGAGGGGAGGTCAGGCAAGAGCGCTTCCCGCGCCGGCCGCCCGCGTACTGGCGGCCGGCCGGCGCCGGGGAGGCTATCAGCACTTCATGTCCTTGCAGTCCTGGGCCTTGTCCGAGACCTTTTCACCGGCCTTCTGTACGTCCTTGCCCGCGCCGGCAACGGTATTGCAGGCGGTCAGAACCATGCTGGAGAACATGACCAGCATCAACAGGGTGAGCAAGCGCTTCATGGAGCCTCCTTCACTGTGGGGGTGCGGCCATTTACCCCGCAGGCGCGTGAAGCAGGCGTGCATGGCGGCGGCGGCAACACAACCACGAATGAACGGGCGGCACCTGCCCGCCTCAGTCGTCCCGCTCGCGGGGAATCACGCTGATGCGGCCATTGGTCTCCAGCAGGGCCAGGCGCACGTCGCCGACGTCGTCGATGTTGTTCATCCGCAGCGCCTCGGCGAAATCGTCGTGGCTGACCAGCTCGCGCCGCAGCACCTGCCTGAACACCTTGCCATCGCGCGCCAGCACCACCGGCTCGCCCTCGACCCAGCGCTCCACGCTGCGATTGCGCGAGGTCTGCCACGCCACCAGGTAGTTGAGCGCGATCAGGGTGGTGGCCATGATCCCCGCGCCGGTCAGCGAGTTGTCGCCGCCGTTGATGCCGTTCTGCACCGCGTTGCCGATCAGGATCAGCAGCACCAGGTCGAACGGCGTGAACTGCCCAACGGCGCGCTTGCCGGAAACCCGCACCAGCACCATCACCAGCACGTAGATCGCGCAGGCCCGCAGCACGAAGTGCCACCAAGGCGCGGACAGCTGGAACAACTCGCTCATGGCGATCCTCATCGGTGCGCAGCAAACAGGACTGCCATGCAACTGTCTGGTGCAAAGCCCCCTTTAGTAAAGGGGGCGCGCCGACAGGCGCGGGGATTTGGAAGCCACCGGCATGGGGCCCAAGGTTTGCGCAGCAAACTTTGGGTTTTTGTGGCCGCCAAAAGGCGGCCACAAAAAAGCCCCGCAGCCAGGGGGGACTGCGGGGCCGGGGAAGGCCGGTTGGGGAGGACCTGCACCTTCCGGTGATCACACCAGGGGAGGGGTAGTGATCGGCAACAGGCGTTGCACCTGTTGCGAGCTATATGACCACTTCCAACATGGATGGTTCGTGAAGATTCCAGTTAAAAAACCGTTGGGTTCAGGAATGATTCATTGCAATCCCGCGAAAGCCGTCAAAACCCGCGCCAGTTCACGGTTTCCGGCTGTCTAGTGGGCTTCGTCCCAGTTGTCGCCCACCCCGCTGTCCACCACCAGCGGCACCCGCAGCCGGGCCGCGCCGGACATCAGCGCCGGTACCTGTTCCAGCAGGATCGGCACGAAGTCGGCGTCGGCCTCGAACACCAGTTCGTCGTGCACCTGCAGGATCATCAGCGCGCGCTCGCGGTTGTCGGCCAGCCAGGCGTCCACCTGCACCATCGCGCGCTTGATGATGTCGGCGGCGGTGCCCTGCATCGGCGCGTTGATCGCGGCGCGCTCGGCGCCGGCGCGCTGGGCGGCGTTGCGCGCGTGGATGTAGTCCAGCGCCAGCCGGCGCCCGAACACGGTTTCAACAAAGCCGGCATCGCGCGCCTGCTGGCGGGTGCGCTCCATGTAGTCGCGCACGCCCGGATAGCGGCTGAAGTACAGCGCGATGTAGTCCTGCGCCTCGCCGCGGCCCACGCCCAGCTGCTTGGCCAGCCCGAATGCGCCCATGCCGTAGATCAGGCCGAAGTTGATCGCCTTGGCGGCGCGCCGCTCGTTGCCGGACACCTCGGCGATCGGCTTGCCGAACACCTCGGCGGCGGTGGCGCGATGGATGTCGGCGCCTTCCGCGAACGCGCGCAGCAGCGCCGGGTCTTCCGACAGGTGGGCCATGATCCGCAGCTCGATCTGCGAGTAGTCGCAGGCCACCAGCTTGCGGCCCGGCGGCGCGATGAAGGCGGTGCGGATGCGCCGGCCTTCTTCGCTGCGGATCGGGATGTTCTGCAGATTGGGATCGGACGAGGACAACCGCCCGGTGGCTGCGCCGGCCTGGTGGTAGCTGGTGTGCACGCGGCCGGTGTCGGGATTGACCATCTCCGGCAGCTTGTCGGTATAGGTGCCGCGCAGCTTGGCCAGACCGCGGTATTCCAGGATGATCCGCGGCAGTTCGTGCTGGTCGGCGATGGCTTCCAGCGCCTCTTCATTGGTCGAAGGCGCGCCACCCGGCGTCTTCACCAGCGCCGGCAGCTTGAGCTCATCGAACAGCAGCGCCCCCAGCTGCTTGGGCGAATCCAGGTTGAAGCTGCGCCCGGCCAGCTCGGTGGCCTGCTGCTGCGCGGCCAGCATGCGCCGGCCCAGCTCCGCCGACTGCCGGCGCAGTTCGTCGGCATCGACCAGCACGCCGTTCGCCTCCACCCGCGCCAGCACCGGCACCAGCGGCATCTCGATGTCGCGGTAGACCGCTTCCAGCGTCGGCTCGGCCTGCAGCTTCGCGCGCAGCACGCGGTGCAGGCGCAGGGTGATGTCGGCGTCCTCGGCGGCGTAGCGGGTGGCGTCGTCGATGGCGACCTGCGAGAACGGGATCTGCTTGGCCCCCTTGCCGGCCACGGCTTCGTACTTGATGGTGTCGTAGCCGAGATGCCGCTTCGCCAGCGAATCCATGTCGTGGCGGGCGATGCCGGCGCTGAGCACGAAGCTTTCCAGCATCGTGTCGTCGGCATAGCCGCGCACGTCGATGCCGTGCCGGCGCAGCACGTGCAGGTCGTACTTGCCGTGCTGGCCCAGTTTCTTCTTCGAAGGATCGGACAGCAGCGGGCGCAGCGCGTCCAGCACCTGCGCGCGCGAAAGCTGCGCGGGCGCACCCGGATAGTCGTGGCCGAGCGGTAGGTAGCAGGCCCTGCCCGGTTCGACGCTGAAGCTCAGGCCGACCAGGTTGGCGCGCATCGGATCGAGCGCATCGGTTTCGCTGTCGAAAGCGAATTCGTCGGCAGCCTGCAGCTTCGCGATCCAGTCAGTGAGTTGCGCCTCGGTCAGCACCGTTTCGTATTCGCCCGGCGCTGACAGCGCGGGGGCGATCTCCGGCTGCGACGCGGGCGCGGCCGCCGCGACGAAACCGCCGCCGCGCGCCACCCCCGGCTCCCGGTTTGCCACCGCACCGGTCGCCGCGCCGCCGTCCAGTTCCTTCAGCGCCTGGTTGAAACCGTAGCGCGCGTACAGCCCGCGCAGCGCGTCGGCGTCGCGTTCGCGCAATGCCAGGTCGGCCGGCGCCTGCGCCAGCGCCACGTCGGTCTTGATGGTGACCAGCTCGCGGTTCAGCGGCAGCCGCGCCAGCGCGGCGCGCAGGTTGTCGCCGACCTTGCCCTTGATCGCCGCGGCATTGGCGATCACGCCGTCGAGGCTGCCGTGTTCCGCCAGCCATTTGGCGGCGGTCTTCGGCCCGCATTTCTCCACGCCGGGCACGTTGTCGATGGCATCGCCCATCAACGCCAGCAGGTCGACGATCTGGTCGGCGCGCACGCCGAACTTGTCGATCACCGCCGCGTCCGAATCCATGCGGCTGCCGTTCATGGTGTTGACCAGCGCCACCGGCCCCGCATCGGCTGCCGGCTGCCGCACCAGCTGGGCAAAGTCCTTGTCGCCGGTGGAAATGGTCACGGCCAGCCCCTGCGCCGACGCCTGCAGGGCCAGCGTGCCGATCACGTCGTCGGCCTCCACCCCCGGCTCGCGCAGGATCGGGATGCCGAGCGCCGCCACGATCTCCAGCATCGGCTCGACCTGCGCGCGCAGCTCGTCCGGCATCGGCGGGCGGTTGGCCTTGTAGTCGGGATACATCTCGTCGCGGAAGGTCTTGCCAGGCGCATCGACCACGAAGGCGATGTGCTCCGGCTTCTCCTTCAGGTGGCCGCGCAGCATGTTGACCACGCCGAACAGCGCGCCGGTCGGTTCACCGGCCGCATTGGTCAGCGGCGGCAGCGCGTGGAAGGCGCGGTAGAGGTAGGAGGAACCGTCGATCAGCACGAGCTTCGTCATCGGGCGATTCTAATGCCCGGATCCCGCGAAGGCAGGAATGACGGACGCACGGCACAATGCCCTGCCCCGCCCGGAACGCCCGCATGCTGCGCTGGTTCGAATCCCGCCTCGACCCCTTCCCCGACGCGCCGCCGACGCAGCCTCCGGCGAGCCTGTACGCGTTCTGCCGGCACTACACCCGCGGCGCCGAGCGCTGGCTGCTGCTGATGGCCGCCACCACCGCCGCCATCGCGCTGGCGGAAGTGGCGCTGTACGCCTACGTCGGCGCGCTGGTGGACCGGATGAACGCGCTGGGCGTGGCCGGCTTCCTTGCCGCGGAAGGCCCGCGGCTGGCGTGGATGGCGCTGCTGGTCGTCGTCGTCCTGCCGCTGCTGACGTGGCTGAACTCGGCGGTGCAGCACCAGACCCTGCTCGGCAACTTCCCGATGCGGATCCGCTGGAACGTGCACCGCTACCTGCTGCGACAGTCGATGGGGTACTTCCAGGACGAGTTCGCCGGCCGCATCGCCACCAAGCTGATGCAGACCTCGCTGGCGGTACGCGAGACCGTGGTCAAGCTGTTCGACATCGGCAACTACGTGCTGGTGTATTTCGGCGGCACCCTGCTGGTGGCGGCCAGCGCGGACTGGCGGCTGATGCTGCCGTTCGCCGGCTGGCTGGCCTGCTACGGGCTGCTGATGCGCTGGTTCGTGCCGAGGATGGGCAAGGTGTCGCAGGACCAGGCCAATGCGCGCAGCACCATGACCGGCCGCATCGTGGACAGCTACACCAACATCGCCACGGTCAAGCTGTTCTCGCATTCGCAGCGCGAGCAGGCCTATGCGCGCGAGGCGATGGGTGGCTTCCTGTCCACCGTGTACCGGCAGATGCGGCTGGCCACCTGCGTCTACAGCCTGCTGTACGCGCTGAACATGACGCTGCTGTTCGCGGTGGCCGCGCTGGGCATCTGGCTGTGGCTGCACGGCATGGTCAGCGTGGGCGCAGTGGCGGTGGCGTCGGCGCTGGCGCTGCGCCTGCTGGGCATGTCGCACTGGATCATGTGGGAGCTGTCGGCGCTGTTCGAGAACATCGGCACCGTGCATGACGGCATCAGCTCGATCTCGCTGCCGCCGACGGTGGACGACATACCCGCCGCGCCAGCGCTGCCGCAAGTGCGCGGCGACGTCCGCTTCGAGAACGTGGCCTTCCACTACGGCAAGGGCAGCGGCGTGATCGAACGCCTCGACCTGCAGATCGCGCCGGGCGAGAAGATCGGCGTGGTCGGTCGCTCGGGCGCCGGCAAGTCCACGCTGGTCAACCTGCTGCTGCGCTTCCATGACGTCGAAGCCGGGCGCATCACCATCGATGGCATCGACGTGGCTTCTGTTCAGCAGGATTCGCTGCGCGCGCAGATCGGCGTGGTCACCCAGGACACCTCGCTGCTGCACCGCTCGGTGCGCGAGAACATCCTCTACGGCCGCCCCGACGCCAGCGAGGCGGACCTGCTGGAGGCCGCGCGCCAGGCCAATGCCGATGGCTTCATCGCCGAGCTGGTGGATTCACACGGCCAGCGCGGGCTGGATGCACAGGTGGGCGAGCGCGGGGTGAAGCTGTCCGGCGGCCAGCGCCAGCGCATCGCGATTGCCCGGGTGCTGCTGAAGAACGCGCCGATCCTGGTGCTGGACGAGGCGACCTCGGCGCTGGATTCGGAAGTGGAGGCGGTGATCCAGGAAAACCTGTACCGGCTGATGCAGGGCAAGACGGTGATTGCCATCGCGCACAGGCTTTCCACCATCGCGGCGATGGATCGGCTGGTGGTGATGGACGCCGGCCGCATCGTCGAGGCCGGCACGCACGACGAGCTGCTCGCGCGCGGCGGACTCTACGCGCAGCTGTGGAAGCGGCAGTCCGGCGGTTTCCTGGAACTGGACGCGACCACTGCCGACTGAGCCGGCCCGGCGCGCATCGCGCATACTTGCCGAACCGCTCCCGAGGACACCGCCATGCGCATCGCCCTGCCCCTTGCCCTGACGCTGGCGCTGGCCGCCTGCGCCACCGCCGCGCCGGAAGAACTGCTGGCGCAAGGCGCGGTGCCGGCCACCCGCACCGAAGCCAACGGCGACGTGGTCACCGAGTACCGCGTCAGCGGGCGCCTGACCATGGTCAAGGTGGTGCCGGCGCGCGGGCCCGCCTATTACATCTACGACCGCAACGGCGACGGCGTGGTCAACGACGCCGACGCCAAGGGCGGGCCGATGACCTATTACAAGCTTTTCAGCTGGTAAACGCGCCGCGCATCACGCCGGCGTCAGGTTCGCGTACGCCAGCACCAGCCATTTGCTGCCCACCTCGTCGAAGTTCACCTGCACGCGCGCGTGCGGGCCGCTGCCTTCCACGTCGGTGACGAAGCCGGTGCCGAACTTCGGATGGCGCACGTTGGCGCCCAGCCTTACCGGCGGTGCTTCCAGCGGGGCGTGGCCGAAGTCGCGGCGCGGCTGCTGGGCGAAGCCGCCGCGGGCGAAACTGGGCTGCTGCTTCGGGCGGATCTCGCGCAGCAGCGGTTTCGGGATTTCGCGCAGGAATCGCGACGGCAGGCCGTACATGTCGCTGCCGTGGATGCGCCGGCTTTCGGCGTGGCACAGCACCAGCTGCTGGCGCGCGCGGGTGATGCCCACGTAGGCCAGCCGGCGCTCCTCGGCCATGCGGCCCGGCTCCTCGGCCGAGCGCATGTTGGGGAACAGGCCTTCCTCCAGCCCGACCAGGAACACCAGCGGGAACTCCAGGCCCTTGGCGCTGTGCAGGGTCATCAGCTGCACGCCGTCCTCGCCGGCCTGTGCCTGGCCCTCGCCGGCCTCCAGCGCGGCGTAGGCGAGGAAGGCGATCAGCTCCGGCATCGACGCGGCGTCTTCCTCGTCGCCACGCACGAAGCGCGAGGCCACCGACACCAGTTCGTCGAGGTTGTCGGTGCGCGAATCCTGCTGGCCGCGCGATTCGTTTTCGTAATGCACGCGCAGGCCGGAGCGGGCCAGCACGTGGTCGGTCTTTTCCGCCAGCGGCATCGCCGCGGTTTCGCTGGCCAGCGCGTCGATCAGCTGGATGAAACCGGCGATCGCATTGCGCGCGCGGGCTGCCAGCGTCGAGTGCTCGCACAGCCGGCGCGAGGCCCGCCACAGCGACTCGCGGTGTTCGCGGGCGGCGCGACGGACCTCGTCCAGCGTGCGGTCGCCGATGCCGCGCACAGGGGTGTTCACCGCGCGCTCGAACGCCGCGTCGTCGTCGCGGTTGGCGAGCAGGCGCAGGTAGGCCAACGCGTCCTTGATCTCGGCGCGCTCGAAGAAGCGCATGCCGCCATACACGCGGTACGGGATCTGCCGCTTCAGCAGCTCCTCTTCGAACGCGCGCGACTGCGCGTTGCTGCGGTAGAGGATGGCGGCGTCGCCGTGACTGCCGCCGTCGCGCACCCACTGCGAGATCCGGTCCACCACGTAGGCGGCCTCGTCCATCTCGTTGTAGGCGGCATACAGGTCGATAGCCTCGCCTTCGCCGGCCTCGGTCCACAGGCGCTTGCCGAGGCGGTCGTCGTTGTGCGCGATCACCGCGTTGGCGGCATTGAGGATATTGCTGGTGGAGCGGTAGTTCTGCTCCAGCCGGATGGTCTGCGCACCGCTGAAATCACGCAGGAAGCGCTGCACGTTCTCGACCTTGGCGCCGCGCCAGCCGTAGATGGCCTGGTCGTCGTCGCCAACCACGAACACCTGCCCCTCGCTGCCGGCCAACAGGCGCACGAAGCCGTACTGGATGGCATTGGTGTCCTGGAATTCATCGACCAGGATCTGGCCGAAACGGTGGCGGTAGTGCGCCAGCAGGCCGGGGTTGTCGCGCAGCAATTCATGCGCGCGCAGCAGCAGCTCGGCGAAATCCACCAGCCCGGCGCGCTCGCAGCGTTCCTGGTAGGCGGCATAGGCGCGCAGCAGGGCATCGTTCCACGGGTCGTTCGCGGCCGGCTGGATGTGCTGCGGACGGCGGCCTTCGTCCTTCTGCGCGTTGATCCACCAGACGATCTGGCGCGGCGGAAACTGGCCGTCATCCAGCTCCAGCTGCTGCACCACGCGCTTGACCAGGCGCAGCTGGTCGTCGGAATCCAGCACCTGGAAGCCTTCCGGCAGCTTCGCTTCCTGCCAGTGCAGGCGCAGGAGGCGGTGGGCCAGGCCGTGGAAGGTGCCGATCCACGCGCCGCGCGGCTCGCCGCCCAGCTGCGCGGCGATGCGCGCGCGCATCTCGCCCGCCGCCTTGTTGGTGAAGGTGACGGCCAGGATGCCGTGCAGAGGCACCCCGAACACCTCGTGCAGCCAGGCGATGCGGTGGGTGAGCACGCGGGTCTTGCCGGAGCCGGCGCCGGCCAGCACGAGGTAATGGCCGGGCGCGGCGGAAACGGCCTCGCGCTGGGCCGGGTTCAGCCCATCGAGAAGGTGGGAAACATCCATCCCGCCATTCTACCGGGGCCGGTCACGCCGTCCCTTCCTCAGTGCGCCTGCTTGCCGTTGGACACGCCGTGCATGAGCTTGTCGGTCCAGGCGATGCCGACGGCCGAGAAGATGAACACGCAGTGGATGATGGTCTGCCACATCACCCCGGCCTCGGTGAAGCGGTTGCCGGGCGCGCCGAGATCGCCGATTTCGATGAAAGTCTTCAGCAGGTGGATCGAGGAGATGCCGATGATCGCCATCGCCAGCTTGACCTTGAGCACGCTGGCGTTGACGTGGCTCAGCCACTCCGGCTGGTCGGGGTGGCCGTGCAGGCGCAGCCGCGAGACGAAGGTCTCGTAGCCGCCCACGATCACCATCACCAGCAGGTTGGAGATCATCACCACGTCGATCAGACCGAGCACGATCAGCATGATCACGATCTCGGCGCTCTTCTCGGGCTCCGCCGGCACCGCACCGTTCGCCACCGCCTCCGCGGCGTGGCCACCGAGGAACACCTGGTCGATCAGATGCACCAGCTCCACCCCGAACTGCCAGACGTAGATCGCCTGCGCCACGATCAGGCCCAGGTACAGCGGCAGCTGCAGCCAGCGCGAGGAGAAGATCAGGGCGGGCAGGGGTGACAGGCGTGGGTTCTGATCGGGCTGCATCGGCGGGAGCGGTCAACTGGGAATGTTGCATTGCAGCGGTTGGCGCCGCCGCCGTCAACCGCCCGGGAAATCGTTTGCAGTGCCTCTGGAAGACCTATACAAGCCGCCGCCGCGGCTGTGTACTGCGGGGACTGGGGAGCGGGCGCGGCGTCGACGGACGTTGGCCCGTCGATGACGACCACCAACCGGCGGGGCACCATGGCACAGCAGCAGACCCGATGGGCGCAGTTCAGCGTCCTGATCACCGTGTTCTTCTTCTGGGGCTTCGTCGCCGCCAGCAACGACATCCTGATCCCGGTGTTCAAGAAGGCGTTCGGACTGACCCAGGCGCAGAGCCAGGGGGTCTCGGTGGCGTTCTACGTGGCCTACACGGTGGGCTCGCTGGCCTACATGGCGGCCTCGAAGCTGCTGGGCCGCGACCTGCTCGACCGCATCGGCTACCGCAACGGCATCTGCCTGGGCCTGCTGGTGTCGGCACTCGGCACCCTGCTGTTCTATCCGGCCGCCAACACCGGCTCCTTCGCGCTGATGCTGAGCGGTCTGTTCATCGTCGGCCTGGGGTTCGCCCTGCAGCAGATCGCCGCCAACCCGCTGGCCATCGTGATGGGCAACCCCGCCACCGGCGCGCAGCGGCTCACCCTGGCCGGCGGCATCAACAACTTCGGCACCACGGTGGGGCCGCTGCTGGTCAGCCTGGCGATCTTCGGCAGCGTGGCCACGGGCAACGAAGAGGCCAGCATCGAGAGCGTCAAGATCCCGTACCTGGTGCTGGGCGCCGCCTTCGTGCTGGTGGCGCTGTTCCTGCGCCTGTCCGCGGTGCCCAACCACATCGCGCTGGAGCCGGCCGCGGACGACGCCACGCGCGACACGGGCCCGGCGGCGCGCGCGTCCGCTTTCGCCTACCCGCAGCTGGTGCTGGGGATGGTGGCGATCTTCCTGTACGTGGGCGTGGAGGTCTCGACGGTCAGCAACCTGCCCGCCTACCTGCACGAAGGCCTGGGCATCGAGACCCACCATCTGGCGCCCTACGTCTCGCTGTACTGGGCCAGCCTGATGATCGGCCGCTGGACCGGTGCGGCCGGCGCGTTCGAGGTCGGCGCAGGCGCGCGCCGGGCGCTGACCTGGCTGCTGCCGTTCCTCGCCTTCGGCGTGTTCCTCGCGGTGAACGCGATCGCCCGCCACGACGTGTCGCAGTTCCTCGGCTATGCCGGGGTGATCGTGGTGATGGTGGCGGCCACCCTGCTCAGCCGCGGCAACCCGGCGCGGATGCTGCTGTATTTCGCGCTGTGCGGCATCGTCGCCCTGCTGATCGGCATGGCCACCACCGGCAAGGCCAGCATCGTCGCCTTCATCAGCGTGGGCCTGTTCTGCAGCACCATGTGGCCGTGCATCTTCACGCTCGCCATCGCCGGGCTGGGCCGCCACACCAACCAGGGCAGCAGCCTGCTGATCATGATGATCATGGGTGGCGGGCTGGTCAGCTGGGCGCAGGGCGCGCTAGCCGACGCGGTGGGCGTGCACGCCAGCTTCTGGGTCGGCGTGGCCTGCTTCGGCTACCTCGCGTTCTACGCACTGCGCGCCGGCGCGGCGCTGCGCCGGCAGGGCATCGACCTCGACCGGCTGGCGGCCGAGCGCGGCCACTGACGCAACGCCGCATTGCCTCCGTTGCAACAGTGGCGGCGCTAGAGTGGCGCTCCCCGCGTAGGAGCACCTTGCCATGATCGACCTGTACTACTGGCCCACCCCGAACGGCCACAAGATCACCCTGCTGCTGGAGGAAGCCGGCCTGCCCTACGCCATCCATCCGGTGGACATCGGCAAGGGCGCGCAGTTCGAACCGGCGTTCCTGGCGATCTCGCCCAACAACAAGATGCCGGCGATCGTCGACCGCGCGCCCGCCGACGGCGGCGAGCCGATCAGCGTGTTCGAATCCGGCGCGATCCTGCGCTACCTGTCCGACAAGGCCGGTCGTTTCACCGGGGTGGCCGCCGGCGCCGACGCGCAGGCCGCGCTGCGCCAGCGCATCGTGGTCGACGAGTGGCTGTTCTGGCAGATGGCGGGGCTGGGCCCGATGACCGGCCAGTACGGCCATTTCCACGTCTACGCGCCGGAAGTGGTGCCCTACGCGCGAGAGCGCTACCGCAAGGAAGCCGAACGGCTGCTGGGCGTGCTCGACCGGCGGCTGCAGGGCCGCGCCTTCATCGCCGGCAACGACTACAGCATCGCCGACATGGCCTGCTATCCGTGGGTCGGCGCCTATACCTCCGCGCCGCTGGACCTTGCGCCGTTCGCCAACGTGCGCCGCTGGCGCGAGGCGATCGCCGCGCGTCCAGCCACCCAGCGCGCGTATGCACTGGCGCAGCAGGTGAACCCGGATGCGGGCAAGCCGATGTCGGACGAGGAGAAGACGGTCCTGTTTGGGCAGGGCCCGCGCTGAGCCCGGAAACGACGACGGCGCCCTGCGGCGCCGTCGTGCGTTGCGGAACTGGCGAAGCCGTCAGAACTGCGGTTTGACCTCGAAACCCTTCGCCGGTTCGGCGCCGAGCAGGTTCTTCACGAAGTAGTCCCAGCGCCGGCGCATCACGTAGTAGCTGTCCGCGCCGAAACCGTGGCGCGCGTGCGGCAGCAGCAGCAGGTCGAAGTCCTTGTTGGCCTTCATCAGCGCATCGACCACCTGCAGCGTGGACTGCACCGGCACGTTGTCGTCCATCATCCCGTGCAGCAGGAAGAGTTTCCCCTTGAGGTTCTTCGCCAGCGCGGCGTTGTCCTGTCCGGTGTAGTTGGTGGACCCGTCGGCCTTCTTTTCCAGCAGACCGTGGTAGCGCTCGGCCCAGTCGTCCTCGTAGGTCAGGTTGTCGTGGTTGCCGGATTCGGCGATGCCGACCTTGTACACGTCCGGGTAGCGGAACATCGCCGCGGCGGTGGCGTTGCCGCCGCCGGAGTGGCCCCAGATGCCCGCACGGGTGGTGTCGATCCACGGATGGCGCTCGCCCAGCTGCTTCAGCGCCGCCACCTGGTCGGGCAGGGTGTTGTCGGCCATGTCGCCGTACCACGCGTCCTGGAAGGACTTGCTGCGCAGCGGCGTGCCCATGCCGTCCACCGCGATCACCACGAAGCCCAGCTCCGCCAGCGCCTGGTGGTCGCCGTGCGCGGGCTGGAAGCTGCGGCTGCGCACCGAACCCACCTGCGGACCGGGGTAGATGTAGGTGATGACCGGGTACTTCTTGTTCGGATCGAAGTTGGACGGCTTGAACATCTGGCCGTACAGATCCGTCTTGCCGTCGCGCGCCTTGACCGTGAACGACTCCGGCGCCACCCAGCCGGCCGCCTTGAGGCGGGTCAGGTCGGTCTTTGCCAGCGCCGCCACCTGCTTCCCCTCGGCATCACGCATCAGCGCCACCGGGGCGTCGGCGATCGTCGAATGCACGTCGACGAAATACTTGCCGTCCTCGGACAGGGTCACCGCATGGTTCGCGTTTTCCGGGGTCAGCAGCCGCGGCTCGCCGCCGTCCAGCGACAGGCTGTAGAAGTGCGAGAAATACGGGTCGCGCCCGGCCTCGCGGCCGACGCCGGTGACCCACAGCCGGCGGCTGGCCGGATCGAGCCGGAGAACCTTGGTGACGTTCCAGTCGCCGCTGGTGAGCTGGCGCTTCTGCTCGCCGGTCGCCAGGTCGTGCAGGTACAGGTGGCCCCAGTCGGACTTCTGCGAGAACCACAGGAACTCGTTGCTCTCCGGCAGGTAGCGCCAGTTCACCGAACTCAGCGCGGGCGCGCTCTGGTACTGGGTGGCCACGGTTTCGGTGAACACGTCGCGGACCTTGCCGGTGGCGGCATCGGCCACGCGCAGGGTGGCCGACTTGTGGCCGCGGTCGGTGCTGACGAAGGCGAGGGTCCTGCCGTCCTTCGCCCACTGCACGTCTTCCCAGCCGTCATCGCAGACGATGTCGTCGCTGCAGGTGGAGCGGTGCTGGTCGGCCGGCATCTGCAGGCGCACGACGTTCGGCTTGGCGCCGGACAGGTCGATGATCACGCGTTCGATCAGCGTCACGTCCTTGTCGCCGGCGAACGGGTACTTCCACTGCTGCACTTCTGGCGCGCCGACATTGGTGCCGACCATGGTCATGGTGCTGGTCTTGCGCTGGTCCTGCTGGAAGCTGGCGATCTTCTGGCCATCGGGCGACCACACCACGATGGCGTTGTCGGTGTGCTTCCAGCCGGCGTTGTCGGTGGCATAGCCGTAGTCGGGCTTGCCGTCGAAGGTGAGCTGGGTTTCCTGGCCGCTGGCGAGATCGCGCAGCCACAGGTTCCAGTCGCGGATGAAGGCCGCGCGCTTGCCGTCGGGCGAGGCCGCGCCGGGCTCGCTGCCGGACTTCGGCGCGGGCTTCGCCTCCACCTTGCAACCGTCGGCGGCGCAGCGGAACGCGCTGCCAAGGCCGCGCAGCAGCAGGCTGCCGTCGGCTTCGCGTTCGACCTGCAGCGGCGGCAGCTTGTCGGGATCGACCGGCTTGCCCTTGCCGGTGGACGCCGCGTTCATCGCCGCCGCCAGCGCCTTCGCGTCGAACGCCGGTGCGGACTTGCCGGTGGCCGGATCGAAGCGCAGCACCTGCACCTTGCCGTTGTCGGCCAGCCGGTACACCAGGGTGTCGTCGTCCAGCCAGCTGGCGCCGCTCAGCGCCTGGTCCAACAGCGGTGCGGTGCGGTCACCCAGCATCTTCACCGCGCGCTCGTAGTCGGCCGTGGTGACCGCCTGCGCCGTCGCCGTGCCCGCGCCCGCCATCAGCAGCGCCCCCGCCAGCCAGACCGCGTTCGAATGTCGTGCCATTGCATCCCCGAGAGTCCTCGCGCCCGTGCGCACCGCCGGCGATGCTAGCGCGTGGCCCGTCGCGGCGCCCGTGCCAATGGTCGGGGCCGTGACCGGCGCCTCATGCCGGCGCGCTATCATTCGCGCCCTGATGTCCTCGCTGCCCACCGTCGCCTCCCCGCCCGCCAATCCGCTGCGCATCGACCTCGTCGACGCGTCGCTGGAGGCCGTGCTGGCCGAGCCGGGATTGCTGGCGGCGTTCACATTCGACGCCACCCCGACGCCCCGCCGCGACGACGCCCGCCACCTGCGGGTGGCGCTGGCCCCGGCGCCTGGCCGCGCGGCGCTGGAGTGCTGGCGGGTGGATGGCCCCGTGTCGCACGGCCGCGACGGCGACATCGCCTGGAGCCGCGGTGGCGGGCTGCAGTTCGGCGCGCTGGAACTGGCCGACGACGGCGACATCGAGGCGGTCGCCGACGCCGCCTACCGGCGCCTGCAGCAGTGGCTGTCGCGCAGCGACCATCCGCATCCGCTGCGGATCTGGAACTACCTCGACGCGATCACCGAAGGCGACGGCGACAACGAGCGCTACCGGCGCTTCTGCGTCGGCCGCGCGCGCGGCATCGGCCGCGAACTGGCGCCGGGTGAACTGCCCGCCGCCACCGCCATCGGCCACCCGCAGCGCAGCGGCCGCTTCCAGCTGTACTGGCTGTCCGCGCAGCAGGCCGGCACGCCGCTGGAGAACCCGCGCCAGCTGCAAGCCTGGCGCTATCCGCGGCAGTACGGGCCGCAGCCGCCCGGCTTCGCCCGTGCCCTGTTGCCGGCCTCGGACGCGATGCCGCTGCTGCTGTCCGGCACCGCCGCGGTGGTCGGCCACGCCTCGCAGCACGGCGATTCGCTGGAGGCGCAGCTGGACGAAGTGCTGGTCAACCTGCAGAGCCTGATCGACACCGCCCGCCAGTTGCGCCCGGCGTTGTCCGCCGCCCTCGGCGCCGGCTCGCCACTGAAGGTGTACGTGCGCGATGCGGCTGCGCTGCCGCAGGTCGATGCACTGCTGCAGGCGCGCCTGCCGGGCGTGCCGCGGCTGTTGCTGCACGGCCACGTGTGCCGCCGCGAGCTTGCGGTGGAGATCGACGGCAGCCACGCCTGACCCGGGTCCGCGCTTGCATTGACCGGCGACATCCTGCATATCGTGCAGCTGGACAATCCGGGGGAACGCGCATGGGACTGGTCAGCCTGATCTGGGGCATTCTTTCACTGCTGTGGATGTTGCTGGCGCTGGTGCCGCTGCTGGGTTGGGGCAACTGGTTCATGATCCCGTTCGCGGCCGTCGGCGCGATCCTCGCCATCATCGCCATCGCCACAGGCAAGGGCCGGGTGACCGGCATCATCGGCCTGCTCCTGTGCATCGTCGCCATCGGCATCGGTTCGATCCGGCTGCTGATAGGTGGCGGCATCCTCTGATCGCCGGCGGCGGGCGTAAAATGCCCGCATGAACACGCCCGCAAACCGCTTTCCCGTCCGTCCGCGGCGCATGCGCCGCGACGAGTTCTCGCGCCGGCTGATGCGCGAGCACGTGCTGACCACCAACGACCTGATCTACCCGGTCTTCGTGCACGAGGAACAGGGCCGCGCGCCGGTCGGTTCGATGCCGGGCGTGGAGCGGCTGTCGATCGACGAACTGCTGCGGGTGGGCGAGCAGGCGCTGGAGCTCGGCGTGCCGGTGCTCGACCTGTTCGGCGTGCCGGATCCGTCCGCCAAGACCGCCGACGGCCGTGTCGCCTGGGACGAGGACGGCATCATCCCGCGCGCCATCCGCGCACTGAAGTCGCGCTTCCCCGAACTCGGCGTGATGACCGACCAGGCGCTGGACCCGTACACCACCCACGGCCAGGACGGGCTGATCGACGAGGCCGGCTACATCCTCAACGACGAGACCATCGAAGCGCTGGTCAGGCAGTCGCTGGTGCACGCCGCCGCCGGCGTGGACGTGCTGTCGCCGTCCGACATGATGGACGGTCGCATCGGCGTGATCCGCGACGCGCTGGAAGCCAACGGCTTCATCCACACCCGCATCATGGCCTACAGCGCCAAGTACGCCAGCGCCTTCTACGGCCCGTTCCGCAGCGCGGTGGGCAGCGCCGGCAACCTCGGCAAGGGCAACAAGTACACCTACCAGATGGACCCGGCCAACTCCGACGAGGCGCTGCACGAAGTGGCGCTGGATCTGGCCGAAGGCGCCGACATGGTGATGGTCAAGCCGGGCCTGCCGTATCTGGACGTGCTGTACCGGGTGAAACAGCACTTCAAGCGCCCGACCTACGCCTACCAGGTCAGCGGCGAATACGCGATGATCAAGGCCGCCGCGGCCAACGGCTGGATCGACGAGAGGATGGTGGCGATGGAGGCACTGACCGCGTTCAAGCGCGCCGGCGCCGACGGCGTCCTCACCTACTTCGCGCTGGACGCCGCGCGCTGGATGAAGGCCTGATCCGACAGGCGCGCGCCGCAGCGGCGCGATGAAAGGCAGGGAGCAGCACATGCAACGCTACGCCGTATTCGGATCGCCCATCGGCCACTCGCAGTCGCCGCGCATCCATGCCGCGTTCGCGAAGCAGTGCGGCATCGCGATGAACTACGACGCCATCGAGGCCGGCCACGCCGACTTCGCCGCCAAGCTCGCCGCCAGCGGCGTGCGCGGCGCCAACGTCACCCTGCCGCTGAAGGAAGACGCGTTCGCGCTGTGCATGGGCAATGCCAGCACCCGCGCGCAGCGCGCCGGCGCGGCCAACACCCTCATCCGCGACGGCGACAGCTGGCGCGGCGACAACACCGACGGCAGCGGGCTGGTGCGCGACCTGACCGAGCGCCACGGCCTGGATCTGCGCGAGCGCCGCGTGCTGCTGCTGGGCGCCGGCGGCGCCGCACGCGGGGTGGCGCCTGCCCTGCTGGATGCCGGCATCCACTCGCTGTACGTGGCCAACCGCACGCTGGCGCGCGCCGAGGCGCTGGCGGATGCGCTGGGCGAGCCCGGCCGCGTCCATCCGCGCAGCCTTGACGACCTTGCCCGGCTGGGCGAATTCGACCTGCTGATCAATGCCACCTCCGCCACCCGCGGCGGCAGCCTGCCGACGCTGCCGATGGCGCTGGCCGGTCGGCGCAGCGCGGCGGTGGACCTGAGCTACGGCGAGGCGGCGGTGCCGTTCCTGGCCTGGGCCCGCGCCGCCGGCTGCACGCAGGCGCTGGACGGGCTCGGCATGCTGGTGGAACAGGCCGCGGAAAGCTTCCTGCTCTGGCACGGTCTGCGCCCGGAAACCGAAGCGGTGTATGCCGAGCTGCGTGCCCGCAACGATGGGCTGGTGACCGCGGACTGAGGGCGGCATGCCGCCCTCGCATCACCTGCAATTCTGACAGTCAGAGCGCTTGGCCCAGCACACCGCGGTCGACCAGACGGAACGGCGTGCGGCCAGCCATCTGCTCGCTGCCGGCAAGATCGGAAACGCCCACGACCTGTTCGCCCTCCTTGCCCCGCAGCCATGGCACGGGGAGATTGGGGCCGCGGAACTCGTGGCGCCACGCACCATTCAGCGGGTCGACCTTGTCTCCTGACCGGCCCATGCGGAATTCGATCGGTACACGCAGGGTGAGGTCCTCGGCATCCAGCAATTCCGGGTGCGCCGCATCCACGGTGTAGCGCCACTGCGCGGCCACCCGCATGGACTCTCGCTCCAGCAGGGCGCGCGCTTTGTCCAGTACCGAGGACCGGCCCTTGACGTTCAGCAGGCTGGACTGCGACGCCACCACCTCCGCCACCGTGCCATTGGGATTCAGGCGCACGTTCAGCAGCACCGTTCCTTCCACTCCGGCAATCATCAGTCCCTTCGGATAGAGCGGCGGCTGCATCATCTGATGGGTGATGGACACCGGCTGCCGAGGCTGTTCGCCGGCCACATCAATGGTTTCGCCACGCTCGCGGGCGGCCAGCTGCGAGGCTTTCGCCGCCGCGCGGTCTTCCGGGGTAATGGGCGCAAACACCACGTTGTCGATGCCCACCTCATAACCGGCAGGCACTTCCCTGGCCGCCAGAATGATCCGCATCGGCGTCTTCGCCTTGACCGGTTTGCCACCTTGGGTGACTGGCTTCAATCGCCAGACCGGGATCGCCTTGTCAAGAATGTTTCGCAATGCCGGATCCAGCGCCGTGCGCAGGCTGTACTCCTTCACCCGCCCCTCGGTGTCGATGAGCAAGTCGCCGTCCACCCGCATCGTCATCACGCTCTCGCCGACCGCCTGCACCGCCAACCGCTCGCCGGCCTGTGCACCTGCGGACGCCAGCAACAGCGCCAATACCCCCGCCTTCAACGTACGCATCCCCATCTCCCCGTTTGTCGATGTCACCCCCGCAACACCGGATCCCATCCTGCACGAAACGTGTGGAACCGCTCAGCCCACGTCGCCCGCCAAGTACGCGTCCTTCAGCCGCACATAGTGGCCGGCGCTGTAGTACAGCGCCTCGATCTCGGCCTCGCTGAGCATGCGCGCCTTCTTCGCCGGGTTGCCCAGCCACAGTTCGCCCTCGCCCACCACCTTGCCGGGCGCCACCAGCGCGCCGGCGCCGATGAAGGCGTGTTTCTTCACCACCGCGCCGTCCAGCACGATCGCGCCCATGCCCACCAGTACCGCATCCTCGATGGTGCAGGCGTGGATGATCGCCTTGTGGCCGATGGTGACGTCGCTGCCGATGCGGGTGGCGAAGCCGCCCAGCTTGGCGTGCGGGCCGTCGTGGCTGACGTGGATGACCGTGCCGTCCTGGAGATTGGTGCGGTCGCCGATGCGGACGAAGTTGACGTCGCCGCGGATCACCGTGAACGGCCATACCGAGACGTCGTCGCCCAGCACCACGTCGCCGATCACGCAGGCGGCGGGGTCGATGTAGGCGCGCGTGCCGAGGGTGGGGGTGATGCCGCGGTAGGGTCGGATGTTCATGGCTGGATTCTAGCGCCGGCGCGACTACACTGCCCCGTATGGACAGCGCCGATACCCCGCTCCACGACCTGCAGCCCACCCTCGAACGCCTGCGCGCGGCCTGGCAGGCGAACAAGCCGGACCATGCGCAGCGCCGCGACGACCTGCAGCGCCTGCGCGACGCGCTGAAGCGGCGGCTGGACGAGATGGCGCGCACGATTGCCGCCGACTTTGGCCACCGCTCGCTGGACGAAAGCCGCATCGCCGACGGCATGACCGCGCTCAACGAGATCGACCACCTGCTCAAGCACCTGCGCGGCTGGATGAAGCCGCGCCGGGTCGGCGTGGGCTGGCGCTTCCTGCCGGCACGCGCGCAGGTGCGGCCGATGCCGCTGGGGGTGGTCGGCGTGATCGCGCCGTGGAACTACCCGGTCAACCTGGCGCTGATTCCGCTGGCAACGGCCATCGCCGCCGGCAACCACGTCTACCTGAAGCCGTCCGAACACACCCCGCGCACCAGCGCGTTCCTGCGCGACCTGCTGGCCGAGGTGTTCCCGGCCGACCGCGTTGCCGTCGCCATCGGCGGCGCGGAGGTGGGTGCGGCCTTCGCGGCGCTGCCGTTCGACCATCTGGTGTTCACCGGCTCCACCGCGGTAGGCCGCAAGGTGATGGCCGCCGCCGCGCCCAACCTCACGCCGCTGACGCTGGAGCTGGGCGGCAAATCGCCGGCGCTGGTCGCCGCCGACTACCCCATCGAAAAGGCCGCCGCCCGTATTGCGACAGGCAAGTGGTTCAACTGCGGCCAGACCTGCATCGCGCCCGACTACGTGCTGGTGCCGGCCGACAAGCGCGATGCTTTTGTCGATGCGTTGCGCCGCGAAATCCAGGCGCGCTACGGCAGCGACCTCGGCAACCGCGACGACTACACCCGCATCATCAACGACGGCCAGTACGCGCGCCTGCAGGGCTATCTCGACGACGCGCAGCAGCGTGGCATCGACATCGCCCCCCTGGCCGGCAGCGCCGATCCGGCGCAGCGGCTGCTGCCGCCGACCGTGCTGCTGGAGCCGGGCGATGACGCGAAGGTCATGCAGGACGAAATCTTCGGCCCGCTGCTGCCGGTGAAAAGCTACCGCACGCTGGAAGAAGCGATCGACTACATCAACGGCCACGAACGCCCGCTGGCGCTGTATCCGTTCAGCCACGACCGCGCGGTGATCGAGAAAATCCTGCACGCAACGCTGGCTGGCGGCGTCTCGGTCAACGACACCCTGTTCCACTTTGCCGTGCCCACCCTGCCGTTCGGCGGCGTCGGCGCCAGCGGCATGGGCGCTTATCACAGCCGCACCGGCTTCGATGCGATGAGCAAGCTGCTGCCGGTGCTGTGGCAGGCGCGGCGCACCGGCGGCGACCTGCTCAAGCCGCCGTACTCGAAGGCGAAGTGGCTGATCGACCTGATCGTGCGCTGAGCAACGGCGCGCACGCTCACGGCCCCTTCATGGGTCGATGGGCCTTGATGGACGCATGGTTTCCACTGCGCCATCCACGCCGGCGAACCGGAATCCGCGGGTAGGCTGCGCGGGCTGGTCGATTCCTGCGCGCCATCGTGAGCTGTTCGGCGAGGGTGACAGCGCGCTGGCGCGCTACGCCACCCGCTTCTCCGCGGTGGAGATCAACTCCTCGTTCTACCGGGCGCACCAGCCCACGACCTACGCACGCTGGGCGGCAACGGTGCCGGCCGACTTCCGCTTCTCGGTCAAGATGCCGCGCGCCATTTCGCATGAGCACCGGCTGCGCGACAGCGAGGCGCTGCTCGACGCTTTTCTCGGCGAGTCGGGCGCGCTCGGCGACAGGCTGGGCGGGTTCCTGCTGCAGCTGCCGCCCACGCTTGCCTTCGACGATGCCGTCGCCGCCGCGTTCCTCACCGAGTTCCGCCGCCGCAGCGACGCCCCGGTCGCCTGCGAGCCGCGCCATGCCAGCTGGTTCACCCCGCGCGCCGAGGCATTGCTGGCGGCGCAGGGCGTGTCGCGGGTCGCGGCCGACCCGCCGCGCGCCGTGGCCGGTGCGGCGCCCGGCGGCGACCCCGGCTGGCATTACTGGCGCTGGCATGGCTCGCCGGAGATCTATCGCAGCGCCTATCCGGACGCACGGCTGCAGGCGCTTGCCAGCGCGATCACCGGGATCGGCACCAACAGCGCCAGCTGGGTGATCTTCGACAACACCGCCGGCGGCCACGCAATCGCCGACGCCAGCCGGCTGCAGTCGCTGCTGGCTGCAGATGCGGCCGGCGGCGACCATGCCTGAAGGCCCCTCGATCATCATCATGCGCGAGGCCGCGACCAGGTTCCGCGGCAAGACCGTGCGCGAGGTCGACGGCAACAGCAAGCTGGACCTGCAGCGCATGCGCGGCCGCAAGGTGGTCGGGGTGCGCAGCTGGGGCAAGCACTTCCTGCTCGAGTTCCGCGGCTTCAGCCTGCGCGCCCACCTGCTGCTGTTCGGCTCCTGGCTGATCGATGCGGAGAAGGCGGCAACACCGCGCCTGTCGCTGCGCTTCGACAACGGCACGCTGAACCTCTACGCCTGCTCGCTGAAGTACATCGAAGGCGCACTGGACGAGGCGTACGACTGGCGCGGCGACGTGATGGCCCCCGAATGGGACCCGAAGCTGGCGCGGACCAAACTGAAACGGCAGCCGGAGGTGCTGGTCTGCGACGCGCTGCTGCACCAGGATGTGTTTGCCGGCGTCGGCAACATCATCAAGAACGAAGTGCTGTTCCGCATCCGCGTGCATCCCGCCAGCACGGTCGGCGCGCTGCCGCCGCGCCTGCTGGGGAAAATGATCAAGGACGCGCGCGACTACAGCTTCCAGTTCCTGGAATGGAAGAAACAGTACGTGCTGCGCCAGCACTGGCTGGTGCACAACAAGGGGCAGTGCCCGAACTGTGGCGGCAAGCTGACCCGCCAGCACATGGGCACCCGCAATCGGCGCACATTCTTCTGCGTGCGCTGCCAGCCGCTGTATCCGCCGCCGGCCTAGCTGCCCAGGTGCAGCAACGCGCGCCCTTCGTCCGTCACCAGTGCCGACAGGTCGCCCCCGAAGGCGCCGTGCGCCTCCGCGAGATCGCGCACCGCATCGACCTCCTGCGGCGTCAGCACGCCGTCGCGGGCATTGCGCACGGCCTGGTCGAGCACCGTCGCCAGCACATGGCGCTGGGTGTGCAGGCTCGCGCCGATGAGCCCGCGTGCGTCCGCATGCACGACGAACCCTTGCGCCTCGCAGCTGCGGACGAAGTCCTGCGCCGCCAACGATGCGCCACGGAACCATTCGGTGGCACCACCGGCAAATGCCCGCATGGTCAACGGCACCGGGCAGGCGTGGGCTTTCAGGCGCCGGTGCAGCGCGGTCTCCAGCGCCTGTGCGTCGCTCCGCGATTCAGTCTCGACCAGCAGGCTGTGCTCGATGTCGAAGGCTTCGAACCAGCGCGGATGGAAGGATGACCAGCGCGCGAGCGGGTCGGCAGTCAACCCGGCCTTGAGCAGATCCTCGGCGCCACTCATGCGCAGCACGTAGAGGAAGGCGGGGCCGTGGCGGGCGCTGGGCATCGCGGTTGGTGGCCGATAAGTTGGAAGCGGAACGGGGCAGGCGACGCCGAACGGCGCCGGGTACGGTAGGCTGCGGCGGATTCGGTCCGCCTCGCCCCCAAGAGTCTGCATGAAGATCGCCAGCTGGAACGTCAATTCGCTCAACGTGCGCCTGCCGCAGCTGCAGCAATGGCTGGCCGACTTCGCCCCGGACGTGGTGGGTCTGCAGGAAACCAAGCTGGAAGACCATCGCTTCCCGGACGACGCGCTGCTGGAAGCCGGTTACCGCAGCGTCTTCCACGGCCAGAAGACCTACAACGGCGTGGCGATCCTGGCCCGTGAGCGCAGCATCGCGGACGTGCAGGTCGCCATTCCCGGCTTCGACGATCCGCAGGCGCGGGCGATCGCGGCCAGCGTGGGTGACGTGCGCATCGTCAATCTCTACGTGGTCAACGGCCAGGACGTGGGCACCGACAAATACGCCTACAAGCTGCGCTGGCTGGAAGCGGTGCACGGCTGGCTGGCCGACGAGCTGCGCCGGCATCCGAAGCTGGTGGTGCTGGGCGATTTCAACATCGCGCCCGACGACCGCGACGTGCACGATCCGGCCACCTGGAACGACGGCCATATCCTCACTTCCACCGCCGAACGCGATGCCCTGCAGCGGCTGCTGGCGTTGGGCCTGCATGACGGCTTCCGGCTGCACAACGACGAGGGTGGCATCTTCAGCTGGTGGGACTACCGGCAGGCGGCGTTCCGCCGCAATCTCGGCCTGCGCATCGACCTGACCCTGGTCTCGGACGCGCTGCGCGATGCGACGGTGGCCTCCGGAATCGACCGCAACCCGCGCCAGTGGGAACGGCCCAGCGACCACGCGCCGGCGTTCATCGAGCTGGGCTGAGCCGGCTCGCGGCCTCGCAATAAGCGAAGGCCCGGGGTTCCCGGGCCTTCGCAAGACATCCTTGTCCTGACATCCCTGTCAAGCCGGGTTTCAGCGCACGCGGCCGCGACGGAACAGGTTGACGATGGCGAGCAGGATGATCGCGCCGAGGAAGGCGGATACGTAGGCCATGACGCCGGCGCCGCCGATCAGCGGGGCAATCAGCCAGCCGCCAAGCCACGAACCGATGATGCCGACCACGACGTTGAGGATGATGCCCTGCTGGCCGTCGGTCTTCATGACGAGGCTGGCCAGCCAGCCGATGATGCCGCCGATGATCAACCAGATGATGAGATTCATGACATGTCTCCTGGAAAACGGAAAGAAAGTCCCGGATGGGCTGGCTTGTCTGACCCGACGCGTAAATCGCGGCGGACGGATGCAGTCTTCCCCAGCCCGCGTGATGACCGCGTTCGCACGACCGAGCCGTCGTTCAGCGATGCCGACGGCGCGTGAAGACGGCAACCGCGGCGGCATACTGTGCGCATGACCGTGGATACCGATTCGCTGCGCCCCGAGCTTGAAGCAGGCCTTGCGCAACTCGATCTCGAACCCGCGCTGGCCGCGCCGCTGCTGGACTACCTGGCGCTGCTGGCGCGCTGGAACGCGACCTACAACCTCACCGCCATCCGCGACCCGCGCGAGATGCTGGCCAAGCACCTGCTGGACTCGCTGGCGATGCAGCCGTTCGTGCGCGGGATCGGCACGCTCGCCGACCTCGGCACCGGCCCCGGCCTGCCCGGCATCCCGCTGGCCATCGCCACGCCGGGCCTGCAGGTGACGCTGGTGGAAAGCAACGGCAAGAAGGCGCGCTTCCTGCGCGAGGCGGTGCGCCAGCTCAAGCTGGGCAACGTGCAGGTGGCGGAATCGCGGATCGAAGCGTTCCGGCCCGGCACCACGTTCGACGCCATCACCGCGCGCGCGCTGGCCACCCTGCCGCTGATCCTGCAGCTGGGCGGGCACCTGCCCGGCCCCGACGGCAGGCTGCTGGCGATGAAGGGCGTGCTGCCGGATGACGAGATCGCCGCGCTGCCGGCGGGATGGCGGGTCGCCGCAATCTATCCGCTGCGCGTGCCTGGACTTTCCGCCGAGCGCCATCTGCTGGAAATCGTGCGTACCCGGGCATAAGGCATAATCCTCTGTCGCCTGCCTGCCCCGGCGCAGGCCCAGCCGCAGGAACACACGCCGCATGGCCCGCATCATCGCCATTGCCAACCAGAAGGGTGGGGTCGGCAAGACCACGACCGCCGTCAACCTCGCCGCCGCGCTGGCGCGGACGCCCATGCGCGTGCTGCTGGTGGACCTGGATCCGCAGGGCAACGCCACCATGGGCAGCGGCATCGACAAGCGCGAGCTCGGTGCGTCGGTGACCGACGTCCTGCTGGGCGAGGCGCAGCCGGCCGACGCGGTGGTGCGCAGCGCCGACGGCTACGACCTGCTGCCCGGCAACATCGACCTGACCGCCGCCGAGATCCAGCTGATGGATGCGGCCAACCGCGAAGGCCGACTGAAGGCGGCGCTGGAAACCCTGCGCGGCGGCTATGACTTCGTGCTGATCGACTGCCCGCCGTCGCTTTCGGTGCTCACCCTCAACGCGCTGACCGCGGCGGATTCGGTGCTGGTGCCGATGCAGTGCGAGTACTACGCGCTGGAAGGCCTGTCGGCGCTGATCGACACCATCGAGGGCCTGAAGGGCCGGTTCAACCCTGCGCTCGAGATCGAAGGCGTGCTGCGCACCATGTTCGACGTGCGCAACAACCTTGCCAACGCGGTGTCGGCCGAACTGACCAACCACTTCGGCGACCTGGTGTTCCGCACCATCGTGCCGCGCAACGTGCGCCTGGCCGAAGCGCCCAGCCATGGCCAGAGCATCCTCGGCTACGACAAGGCCAGCCGCGGCAGCGTGGCCTATCTTGGCCTGGCCGGCGAAGTCCTGCGCCGCCAGCGCGAACGCAGCCAGAAACAGAAGGAGACCGCCGCATGACTGCTGGCAAGGAGGCCGCAAAGGGCGGTGCCAAGAAGCGTGGCCTGGGCCGCGGACTGGAAGCCCTGCTGGGCCCCAAGGCAGCGGCCGATGCGCCGGCGCTGCAGGCGATGCCGGGCGACGTGCTGCGCACCCTGCCGGTGGACGCGATGGTGTCGGGCAAGTACCAGCCGCGTCGCACCATGGACGACGCCAAGCTGGACGAGTTGGCCGCGTCGATCCGCGCGCAGGGCGTGATCCAGCCGATCGTGGTGCGCGAACGCATGGGCGCCGACGGCAAGGGCGGCCGCACCTACGAGATCATCGCCGGCGAGCGCCGCTGGCGCGCGTCGCAGCGCGCGGGCCTGGCCGAAGTGCCGGTGGTGGTGCGCGAGGTCGACGACCGCACCGTGGTGGCGATGGCGCTGATCGAGAACATCCAGCGCGAAGACCTCAACCCGCTGGAGGAAGCGCAGGCGCTGCAGCGGCTGATCGACGAGTTCGACCTGACCCACGCCGCCGCCGCCGAAGCGGTGGGCCGCTCACGCGCCGCCGTCTCCAACCTGCTGCGCCTGCTGGAACTGCCGGAAGCGGTGCGCGTGCTGGTGCAGACCGGCGCGATAGAAATGGGCCACGCGCGCGCGCTGCTGCCGCTGGCCGAGCCGATGGCGGTGGCGCTGGCGAAGCAGGCCGCCGACGAAGGCTGGTCGGTGCGCCAGGTCGAGCACCGCGTGCAGCAGATCGCCGCCGGCAAGGTGCCGGTGGAGCCGCGCAAGTCCGCGCCGAAGGCAAAGCCGCCGCAGGCCGACATCGCCGCGCTGGAGCGCGAGCTGTCGGACACGCTGGGCAGCAAGGTCAACGTGCTCAACGGCCGCGGCAACAAGGGCAAGCTGGTGATCCACTACGCCAACCTCGACGCGCTGGATGGCGTGCTGGAGCGGCTGCGCAACCGGTCGTGAGGGCACAGCGCGCATGAGCGGATCTCCGCAACTCTCGGTCGTCGTCCCGGTCCACAACGAGGAAGACAACCTCGCCCCACTGGCCGGCGAGATCGTGGCCGCGCTGCGTGGGCGGATCGACTTCGAAATCGTGTACGTGGACGACGCCTCACGCGACGCCACCCTGGCGCGCCTGCGAGAATTGCAGGCGACCACGCCGGAACTGCGCGTGGTCCGCCACCTAACCAACGCCGGCCAGAGCACCGCCGTGCGCAACGGGGTCAAGGCCGCGCGCGCGCCGTGGATCGCGACGCTGGACGGCGACGGCCAGAACGACCCGGCCGACATTCCCAACCTGCTGGCCAAACGTGACGCTTCGCCCGAGGCGGTGAAGCTGTTCGCCGGCTGGCGGGTCAACCGCCAGGATTCCGGCAGCAAGCGCTGGGCGTCGAAATTCGCCAACGCGATCCGAGCACGGCTGCTGCGTGACGCCACCCCCGACACCGGCTGCGGCATCAAGCTGTTCGCGCGCGAAGCGTTCCTCGACCTGCCCTACTTCGACCACATGCACCGCTACCTGCCAGCGCTGATGCAGCGCGCCGGCTGGCAGACCGTCAGCGTGCCGGTCAACCACCGCCACCGCACCGCCGGCGTGTCCAAGTACAACAACCTCGGCCGCGCCATGGTCGGCATCAAGGACCTGTTCGGGGTGTCCTGGCTGATCCAGCGCAGCCGCCGCACCGCCACCGAGGAACTGTCGCGGTGATCGCGCTGCTGGCGGCGGCGCCGGCCGGTTTCATGGACACGCCGCTGGCGGCGCTGGCCTGGACCGGCATCCACATGAGCCCGTGGAAGCTGATCGGGCTGGTCGGCGCACTGATGTTCGGCGGCCGCTGGCTGGTGCAGTTCATCGCCAGCAAGCGCCACGGCAAGCCGGTGATCCCGCGGCTGTTCTGGTACATGAGCATCCTCGGCAGCCTGATGACGCTGAGCTATTTCGTGTTCGGCAAGAACGACGCGGTGGGCATCCTGCAGAACCTGTTCCCCAGTTTCACCGCCTGCTACAGCCTGTACCTGGACATCCGCCATCGCGGCTGGAAGCGCGACCGCGCCGGCCATTGAGCCGCCTGTCTCGATGCTACGATCCGGGCACCCCGCCACCGCCGGTTCCCGCCCCGTGAAGTCCATCGCCCGCGCCAGCCTGCTGGCCCTGTGCCTGTCGTCCGCCCTCGTCCACGCACAGACATCGCCAGCCGCGCCGGCTCCTGCCCAATCGATCAGTGCCGCCGATGCCGCGTTCCGCGCGATCTACCAGGCCGAATGGAAATGGCGGATGCAGCAGGCCGGGGCGTGGACCGAAGACAGCGACGAGACCAGCCGCACGCCCGCGCGCAGCCTGCCCGACGTCAGCCCACAAGCGTTGCAGAAGCAGCTCACCTATCTCGATGGCGTGCTGCGCCAGCTAGACGGCATCGAGGTGGCCGCGCTGTCGCCGGCCGAGCAGCTGAACTACGCGATCTACCGTCCGCAGATCGAGCACAAAGCGGCGGAGATCCGCCTGCGCGACCACGAGATGCCGTTCAATTCCGACAGCTCGTTCTGGTCCAACCTCGACTTCATGGCCCGCGCCAACCTGCGCAGCGCCGACGATTACCGCGCCTACGCGGCGCGGTTGCGCGACGTGCCGCGCTACTTCGACCAGCAGATCGCCAACATGCGCACCGGGCTGGCGCGCGGCTTCTCGGTGCCGCGCGCGGTGCTGCCGGGCCGCGATGTGTCGATCGCGATGACCGCGGAACTGAAGGACCCGGAAGCCGCCTCGCTGTGGGCGCCCTACAAGACGATCCCGGCCGGCATCCCCACCGCCGAGCAGGACGCGCTGCGCGCCGAAGGCCGCGCCGCGATCCGCGAGGCGGTGATCCCCGCCTTCGCCAGACTGCTGGTGTTTTTCCGCAGCGAGTACATGCCGAAAGCGCGCGCCACGCTGGCGGCCGAGGCGATGCCGAACGGCGAGGCCTGGTATCGCGAGCAGATCCGCAAATACACCACCCTGGAGCTGACGCCCGACCAGATCCACGCCATCGGCCTGCAGGAAGTGGCCGGCATCCGCGCCGAGATGGAGGCGATCATCGACGGCCTGGGCTTCGCAGGCAAATCGAAGGAAACCCGCTTCAACGATTTCCTGACCTTCCTGCGCACCGACCCGCAGTTCTACGCATCGAGCCCGCAGGAACTGCTCAACCACGCCGCCTGGATCAGCAAGCGGGTGGACGGACAGGTCGGCAGGATCATCGGCACCCTGCCGCGCGGGCGCTTCACCATCGTGCCGGTGCCGCCGGCGATCGCGCCGTTCTGGACCGCAGGCCGCGGCGGCGCCGGCACCTACTGGGTCAACACCTACGACCTGCCGTCGCGCCCGCTGTACAACCTGCCGGCGCTGACCCTGCACGAATCCGCCCCCGGCCACGCGCTGCAGGGCGCGCTGGCGCAGGAACAGGGGGAAGTGCCCGGCTTCCGCCGGGAGTACATCAGCGCCTACGGCGAGGGCTGGGGCCTGTACAGCGAGTGGCTGGGCAAGGAGATGGGCATCTACGAGACGCCCTACGACGATTTCGGCCGGCTCACCTACGCGATGTGGCGCGCCTGCCGGCTGGTCATCGACACCGGCGTCCACCACAAGGGCTGGAGCCGCGAGCAGGCGCTGGCCTACCTGCGCGACAACACCGCGCTGTCCGAGCACGAGGTGACCACCGAGGTCGACCGCTACATCAGCTGGCCCGGCCAGGCGCTGAGCTACAAGCTGGGCGAGATCACCATCATGCGCCTGCGTCGCGAGGCGGAAGCCGCGCTGGGGCCGAAGTTCGACGTGCGCGCCTTCCACGACGCCATCCTGTCGCAAGGCTCGGTGCCGCTGCCGGTGCTGGAATCGCAGATCCGCGCCTGGGTGGCGGTGAAAGCGGCCGCGCCCTGACGCGCGGCGGGACGGACGCCACGGCCAGACGCGGCGGCGCAAGCCAAGTATTTGCGCGCAAAGGGGAAAGCCCGCATAATGCGCGGCTCGCTGCGTCCTGCAGCGCTTCCCGTCGTGGATTTCACGCCGGGGCCGCCGTCACCCGGGCTACGGGCGACAACCACACACCATCGAGGTGCACAGTGTCCAAAGTCTGCCAAGTCACCGGCAAGCGCACGATCTCCGGCAACAATGTTTCGCATTCGAACCGGAAAACCCGTCGTCGCTTCATGCCCAACCTCCACGAGCGTCGCTTCTGGGTCGCTTCGGAAAACCGCTGGGTCAAGCTCCGCATTTCCAATGCCGCGCTGCGCACCATCGACAAGAACGGCATCGATGCCGTCCTGGCCGACCTGCGCAAGCAGGGCGAGAAGGTCTGAGGAGGACTGAATCATGGCTACCAAGCGCGACAAGATCCGTCTGATTTCCTCGGCCGGCACCGGTCATTTCTACACGACCGACAAGAACAAGAAGAACACCCCGAACAAGATGGAGGTCAGCAAGTACGACCCCGTCGTTCGCAAGCACGTGATGTACAAGGAAGGCAAGATCAAGTAAGCCGCGGCGCATCGCGCGCCGGCCTTGCCCTCCCGGAAAACCCGCCCCACGGCGGGTTTTCTTTTGCCTGCCGCTGGCGTTCGCGCGGGGCCTGCGGCTCAGCCGCCAGCCGGCGCCACCCGCGCATCGTCGACGCCATCGAAGCTGAAGACGTCGCCGGCGGCATTGACCAGCACCAGCCTGGGCGGCTGCGCCTGCTCGAAACGCATCGCCAGCCGGCCCTGCAGACGGTTGGCCACCTGTCCGTCGAGGCGGCCCAGCGCCGGGTCGGCGCAGGGCGTCATCGCCACGCTGAAAGGTTCGACCAGCAGGCTGTCGGCGCTCGGTGCATGGCGCGCGCTCATCACGTTGCAGGCATTGCCCACGCTGACCAGCGAGGCGTTGAAATCCAGCTGCACCGGCAGCTGCGGACGCACGAACAGCGCATCGATGCGGCGACCCCCGGCGTCCACCGCGGCGACCAGGCGCCAGTGGTGGCGGGTCAGCGCGAGCACCGCGTGCAGGGCGCCGGCGGGTGCCGGCGTGGCCTGCTGCATCTGCGCAGGCGGCGGGGTGACGGACTGCGCCTCCAGCGTGGGCGCGGGCACCGCGGCCGGCGCCACGGCGGGCTGGCAGCCGGCCAGCAGCAGGCCGGGCAAGGCGATCATCGACACTTTGCGCACGACCTTTCCTCCGCGGTTGGCTCCGCTCACTGGCCCGCCGGCAACCACAGCAGCAGCGCCACGCCCAGCACGATGCGGTAGATCGCGAATGCGGTAAAGCGGTGGCCCTGGATGTAGCGCAGCAGCCATTTCACCGCCACGAACGCGGTCACCGCCGAGGCGACGAAGGCCACCCCCAGTGCGTTCCAGTCCACGTTGGCGAAGCCGCCGTCGCTCCACAGCGACAGCAGCTCGTAACCGGTGGCGGCGAACATGGTGGGGATGCCGACCAGGAACGCGAATTCGGTCGCCGCCGCGCGGCTGGTGGTGCCGGCCAGCAGCGCCACGAAGATGGTGGCGGCGCTGCGCGAGGTGCCGGGAAACACCCCCGCCAGCACCTGCGCCACGCCCACCAGCAACGCCGTGCGCCAGGCGATCGCGGTGCGTTCGCCGTCGCGCGCCGCGCGCCGCGCCGCCCACTGCTCCGCCAGCAGCATCCACAGCGCGCCGATGATCAGCGCCCAGGCGATCGGCTGCACGGTGGCCGGCAGGTGGAACGGCGTCCATTGCTGGCCGAACAGCGCGCCGATGCGGTCGGCCTTCTTCAGCGCCAGCCCCAGGATCGCGGTCACCAGGAACGCGCCGGCCAGCTTGAAGGCGTAGTCGCGCGACTGCGCCGGCGTGGTGGACACGCCCAGCGGGTCGAATTCGGCCGGCGCGTCGCGTCCGGCGAACGCGACCAGCATGCCCCAGAGCCGCTTCCAGTAGATCAGCACCACGGCCAGGATCGCGCCGGCCTGGATGGCGATGTTGAACAGGTCGCTGCGCGGCCCGAGCCAGTGCTGGGCAATGAGCAGGTGGCCGGTACTGGAGATCGGCAGGAATTCGGTGATGCCTTCGATGATGCCCAGCAGCAGGGCGGCAAGCAGCTCGTACATGGGGGAAAGCGGGGCCGGGGAAGTGTGCGCCGGGCGCACGGGCAGTCGCGCAGCATACCCGATGCGCCGCTTGCACGATTTCGGTGCATTCACGCCCGCAAGCTCATCAATTTGGTGCAAACGCTTTTGCACGGTGACGCGCACGCCATTGCAAATCAATAACTTGCGCTTAAGTCCAAGTTGGCACGCCGCATGCTTTATGCATTGGGTCGACACCGCGATGCCTTTCCTCATTCCTGCCCCGGAGCCAGCCATGTCCCTCGAACACGTCGAAAAGCTCATCAAGGACCACAAGGTCGAATTCATCGACCTGCGCTTCGCCGACATGCGCGGCGTGCAGCATCACGTGACCTTCCCCAAGTCGATCGTCGACGCCAGCCTGTTCGAGGACGGCAAGATGTTCGACGGCAGTTCGATCAGCGGCTGGCGCGGCATCCAGAACTCCGACATGGTGCTGCTGCCGGACCCGTCCACCGCCTTCCTTGACCCGTTCACCGCCGACCCGACGCTGGTGCTGACCTGCGACATCCTCGACCCGGCGACGATGCAGGCGTACTCGCGCGACCCGCGCGGCGTCGCCCACCGCGCCGAGGCCTATCTGAAGGCCAGCGGCATCGCCGAACAGGGCTTCTTCGGCCCGGAACCGGAATTCTTCATCTTCGATTCGGTGCGTTTCGCCAACGAGATGGGCCACACCTTCTTCCAGGTCGATTCCGAGGAAGCGCACTGGAACTCCGCGCGCGAATACGCCGGCGGCAACAGCGGCTACCGGCCGATGGTCAAGGGCGGCTATTTCCCGGTGGCGCCGCTGGATTCGCTGCACGATCTGCGCGCGGAAATGTGCAAGACGCTGGAAGCGGTCGGCATCGAAACCGAGGTGCACCACCACGAGGTGGCCAACGCCGGCCAATGCGAGATCGGCACCAAGTTCAACACCCTGGTGAAGAAGGGCGACGACCTGATGACGATGAAGTACGTCATCAAGAACGTGGCCCACCGCAGCGGCAAGACCGTCACCTTCATGCCGAAACCCATCGTCGGCGACAACGGCAGCGGCATGCACGTGCACATGTCGCTGGCCAAGGGCGGCGTCAACCTGTTCAGCGGCGACGGCTACGGCGGCTTGAGCCAGATGGCGCTGTGGTACATCGGCGGCGTGTTCAAGCACGCGCGCGCCATCAACGCCTTCGCCAACAGCACCACCAACAGCTACAAGCGGCTGGTGCCGGGCTACGAAGCGCCGGTGATGCTGGCTTATTCGGCCTCCAACCGCTCCGCTTCGTGCCGCATCCCGTACGTGGCCAACCCGAAGGCGCGCCGCGTCGAGATCCGCTTCCCCGACCCGATGAACAGCGGCTACCTGATCTTCGCCGCGCTGTTGATGGCCGGCCTGGACGGCATCAAGAACCAGATCGACCCGGGCGCGCCGTCCGACAAGGATCTGTACGACCTGCCGCCGGAAGAGGAAAAGAACTTCCCCACCGTCTGCCATTCACTGGACCAGGCGCTGGACGCGCTGGACAAGGACCGCGAGTTCCTCAAGGCCGGCGGCGTGTTCACCGACGACTTCATCGATGCCTACATCGGCCTGAAGATGAAGGAAGTGACGGCTTTCCGCGGCGCCACCCATCCGCTCGAATACCAGATGTACTACACGATCTGAGGGAACCCGGAATGCGCGCCTTCATTGCTTCGGATCGGCGGATGTCCGGCCCGCCGCAGCGCGGCGGGCGTTCGGGCGGGATGCGCGGCAGTGCCGCGCAAGCATCCCGCCCTCACCCGCTCGAATACCGGATGTACTACACGATCTGATCGCAGCCGCGATCCGGAACGCAGCAGGCTGATCCCCGCTTCGTTCCCTCCCCGGCGGGGATCGGGTGGCCGGGATGGGCGTACCGACGGGTGCGCCCATCCCGCGCCGTCGTGTGCCCGGAGAGGGAACGGGGCGAGCCGCGCGCGGCGGCACTGCGCGAACGCACAGGACAGGAGGAAGACGCGATCCACGGATCGCCGCAGGCGGGCATGCGCCGTCCCGCACTGCATGAGCACGCAACACTGACCGGGGAGGGCACCGCTTATGAGGAGCCTGCGTCATGTCGTCTCGCGTTCCAGCAATTCTCCGCCGTATCTCCGCCACCGCGCGGACCCGCGGCCTGCGCCCGTGTACCGCCCTGGCCCTGTTCGCCCTGCTGGGCACCGGCAGCGCCCACGCCGGCAGCAGCGGCAGCTTGTCGCTGACCTCCGACTACATCTTCCGCGGCGTCTCGCAGAGCAACCAGCGGCCGGCGCTGCAGGGCGGCGTCGAACTGTCGGCCGCAGGCGGCGCCCATGCCGGCGCCTGGGGCAGCAGCATCAGCTGGCTGTCCGATCTCTCGACCACCGCGGCGCCGGTCTCCAGCAGCATCGAACTCGACGCCTATGCCGGGTATCGCGGCAAGCTGGCCGATGCCGTGGCCTTCGACGTGGGCGCGCAGTACTACGCCTACCCGGGTGACTTCCCGTCCGGCTTCAACCGCGCCGACACCTTCGAGCTCTATGCCGGCCTCACCGTCACCGCCAGCGACAGGCTGAGCCTGGGGGCGAAGTATTCGCTGGCGACCACCGACCTGTTCGGTTACGTCGACTCCGGCGGCAGCGGCTACCTCGACCTGTCCGCGACCTACGCGATCGCCCCGGGCTGGGCCTTGGCGGCGCACGCCGGCAGGCAATGGATCGAAGGCAACGACGCGTTCGCATACAGCGACTGGAAGCTCGGCGTCACCCGCAGCTTCGACCACGGCGCCTCGCTGGGCCTGGCCTGGACCAGCACCGACGCCGACGACGCGCTGTACACCAACCCCCACGGCCGGCGGCTGGCGCGCAGCACCGTCGCGCTGACCCTCGCCCAGACGTTCTGAAGGAGCCCACGCGATGAAACTGATCACCGCGATCATCCGGCCGTTCAAGCTCGATGACGTCCGCGAAGCACTGTCCGAGGCCGGCGTGTCCGGCATCACCGTCACCGAGGTCAAGGGCTTCGGCCGCCAGAAGGGCCATACCGAGCTCTACCGCGGCGCCGAATACCAGGTCGACTTCCTGCCCAAGCTCAAGCTCGAGATCGCCGTCACCGACGCCCTGTTCGATGCCGCGATCGACGCGATCACGCGCAGTGCCGGCACCGGCAAGGTGGGCGACGGCAAGGTCTTCGTCAGTCCGCTGGAACAGGCCATCCGCATCCGCACCGGGGAGCTCGATTCCGATGCGCTGTGACCACTTCCCGGAGAATCCGATGAACAAGATGTCCCGTGATCGCGTGCGCCCGACGCGCGACACCGTGCTGATGGCTGCCGTCGCGCTGCTGGCGTCCCTCCCGGCCACCGCACAGCAGGCAACGCCGGTAGTGGACAAGGGCGACGTGGCCTGGATGCTGACCGCCACCCTGCTGGTGGTGATGATGGCCGTCCCCGGGCTCGCCCTGTTCTATGGCGGCATGGTCCGCGCCAAGAACGTCCTGTCGGTGCTGATCCAGGTCGCGGTGGTGTTCTCGCTGCTGGTGGTGCTGTGGGTCTGCTACGGCTACAGCCTGGCGTTCTCCGGCGACGGCGCGTGGATCGGCAACCTCGACAAACTGTTCCTGCGTGGCGTCGGACCCGGCACCCTGGCCGCCACCTTCAGCGAAGGCGTGGCCCTGCCGGAATACGTGTTCGCCGGCTTCCAGGCGACCTTCGCCGGGATCACCGGGGCGCTGGTAGTGGGCGCTTTCGCCGAGCGCGTGAAGTTCGCCGCGGTGCTGCTGTTCTCGGTGATCTGGTTCAGCCTCGGCTACCTGCCGCTCGCGCACATGGTGTGGGCCAGCGGCGGCTTCCTGTTCGAGAAGGGCGCACTGGACTTCGCCGGCGGCACCGTGGTCCACATCAACGCCGGCGTGGCCGGGCTGGTGGGCGCGTGGTTCGTCGGCAAGCGCCTGGGGTACGGACAGGCGGCGATCAAGCCGCACAACCTCGTCCTGACCTACGCCGGCGCTGCGCTGCTGTGGGTGGGCTGGTTCGGCTTCAACGCAGGCTCCAACCTGGAGGCCAACGCGGGCGCGGGGCTGGCTTTCCTCAACACCCTGCTCGCGCCGGCGGCCGCGGTGCTGGGCTGGGCGCTGGTGGAGAAGCTGGCGAAGGGCAAGGCCTCGGCGCTGGGCGTGGCCTCGGGCATGGTCGCCGGGCTGGTGGCGATCACCCCGGCCTGCGGCACGGTGGGGCCGTTCGGCGCAATCACACTGGGCCTCATCGCCGGCATGGCCTGCGTGTGGGGCGTGACCGGACTGAAGCGGCTGCTGGACGCCGACGACAGCCTCGACGTGTTCGGCGTGCACGGGCTCGGCGGGATCATCGGGGCCCTGCTGACCGGCGTGTTCTCGGCCGACAGCCTGGGTGGCACCCGGTCGGTGGCGGCGGGTTACGACATTCTTGCCCAGACCGGCGTGCAGGCGCTTGGGGTGGTGGTCACCCTCGGCTGGATCGGCGTGGTGTCGGCGCTGGCCTTCTGGATCGCGGGCCTTGCCTGCGGCGGCCTGCGGGTGGACGAGGAGGCCGAGCGCGAGGGCCTGGACGTCGCCTCGCACGGTGAAGCCGCCTACCCCGGCTGAAACCGGGCAGGCCGTGGCTTGCTCAGCCGGCCACGGCCTGTCGATCACGCACGAACTCGACGAAGGCGTCCGCCGGCAGCGCCGGCGACCAGTGGTAGCCCTGCGCGGATTCGCAACCGAACGCGTGCAGGCGCTCCAGGGTCTGGCTGTCCTCCACGCCCTCGGCGACGGTCTGCAGGTCCAGGCAGTGCGCCATTTCGATGATCGCGCGCACTAGCCCTTCGTCGTGCGCGTTGGCGCACATCCGGCGCACGAACGACTGGTCGATCTTCAGCCTGTGCACCGAAAAGCGACGCAGGTAACCGAGGTTGGAATAGCCGGTGCCGAAATCGTCGATGGCGATCTGCACGCCCTGCGCGCCCAGCCGCTGCAGCACCTCGCCGATGTTGCGGGCGTCGGCGACCAGCAGTGATTCGGTCAACTCCAGCTCCAGCGCGGTGGCCGGCAGCCCGCTGGCCAGCAGCGCCTGCGCGACTTCGCGTTCGATGTCGTCGCGGCGGAACTGCAGTGGCGACACGTTCACCGCCACCCGCAGCTCGCCCAGGCCATCGCTGCGCCAGGCCTGGGCATCGCGGCAGGCCTGCCGCAGCACCCAGCTGCCCAGCTCGTTGATCAGGCCGCTGCGTTCGGCGATCGGGATGAACTTGCCGGGCGGGATCCAGCCCAGCTCCGGGTGATGCCAGCGCAACAGCGCCTCGGCTCCGAGGATGCGCCCGCTGTGCAGATCGAACTGCGGCTGGTAGTGCAGCTGCAGCTCGCCAGCAGCCAGCGCCGAGCGCAGGCCCGAGGCGATGTGCAGGTGCTCGGTGACGCTCTCGTTCATGCTGGCATCGAAGAAGCAGAACGTGTTGCGGCCGGCGTCCTTGGACTGGTACATCGCGGTGTCGGCGTTCTTCAGCAGCAGGTCGGCATCCTCGCCATCGCGCGGCGCCACCGCGATCCCGAGCGAAGCGGTGGCCAGCACCTCCACGCCCTCGACGGTGAACGCGCGGCCCAGCAGATGGGTCACCTTCGCCACCACCGCCACGATCGCGTCCTCGTCCTGCAGGTCGCCGAGCAGGATCAGGAACTCGTCGCCGGACACCCGCGCCACCGTGTCGGTCTCGCGCACGCAGGCGCGCAGCTTGTCGGCGACCTGGCAGAGCAGGTCGTCGCCGGCGGCGTGGCCCAGCGAATCGTTGATGGTCTTGAAGTTGTCGAGGTCGAGGAACATCACCGCGACCATGCCGCCGCTGCGCCGTGCCTGCTGCAGCAGGAAGCCCAGCCGTTCGCGCGCCAGCGAACGGTTGGGCAGGCCGGTCAGGCTGTCGCGCTGCGCCAGCACCTCGATCCGCGCGTGCGATGCCTCCAGCGCGCGTTTTTCCGCTTCCAGCTGGCGCATCGCCAGCATCAGGTCACTGGTGAGCAGCCACGCGAACAGACCGGTGACCAGCACGATCAGGCCGATGACGAACGGCCGCCGCCAGTCCAGCGGCATCACCGGCGCGCTGTGGAACACCCCGGCCTGGTGCAGGAAGAACAACAGCGCCACCACCGCCAGCATGCCGCACACCAAGCCCCAGAACATGCGCCTGAAGCCAAACAGCCCGGCAAACAGCAGCAGCGCCGGGAACGCCATGGGCGCCTCGTCGTACAGGCCTTGGTTGTTGACCATGAGGACGCACAGCCCCAGCAGCAGCGTGGCCACCGTCAGCCCGACCGCATGCATTGTCCGGGCGCGCTGGTTCCAGTGCATCGCCAGCGCCAGCGCCAAGACAATCACCATCTCCAGTCCGGCGCTGCGGTAGCGCCCGAAACCGAGGTTCATCACGATCACCAGGCCAAACACCGCCACGAGCACCCACAGCAGCTGCTGCAGGCGTCGCTGCCGCAGCCACGCGAGGCCCGTGGCATGCGACATGTCCATGGATGCGGGCAATGACTGGGGCATGCTGCCGGATGCACTTTGCGATAGGTGGCGACAGGCTAGCAGCCCCTCCGGGCCCAAGCACGGGCTAAGATCCGGGCATGCGCCGATTCCTGCTCTTGCTCCCGGCCTGCCTGCTGGCCGCTTCCTGCGCGCACGTCGAGGCGCCTTCCCGCAACGCGCTGGCCGAATGGGTGCCGTCGCCCAACCTCGACCAGCGCCGGCCGGTGGTGATCGTCCTGCACGCCACCGAACAGGCCTCCGCGCAGCAGAGCCTGGACACCCTGCGCACCGCCAACCGCCACGGGCCGGTCAGCTCGCATTACCTGATCGGCGACGACGGCCGGCTCTACCAGCTGGTGGCCGACAGCGAGCGCGCCTGGCATGCCGGCGGCGGCCGCTGGGGGACGCTGACCGACCTCAATTCCACCTCGATCGGCATCGAGATCGACAACGAAGTGGGCGAGCCCTACACCGAGGCGCAGCTGGTCACGCTGCTGCGGCTGCTGGACGACCTCACCACCCGCCTGTCGATCCCGAAGACGCAGGTGATCGCCCACGCCGATCTTGCGCCCACCCGCAAGCGCGACCCCGGCGCGCTGTTTCCCTGGCAGCGTCTGGCCGATGCCGGCTACGGGCTGTGGCCGCGCGGCGAGCTGGCCGATCCGCCGGCCGGCTTCGATCCGTGGCTGGCGATGGCAGCGATCGGCTATCCGCTGGAGGACCGCGCCGCCGCGGTGCGCGCCTTCCATCGCCACTACCGCGGCCGCGACGACGGCGAAGATCCGGCGGCGGCGTTCGATGCGGAAGACCTGCGCATCCTGCATGCGCTGGCGGCGCAGAAGCTGGGGCAGTGATCAGCGCGGCGCAACCAGCAGCGGATACGGATTGATCGCGGTTCCTTCCCACCAGCGCCGCTCCGGGCCAAGCTCGAACACCGCGAAATGCAGGTGCGGCGCGTCCGCGCTGGCATTGCCGGTGGCACCGACATAGCCGATCACCTGCCCGCGCCGCAGCACCTGCTGTTCGGCGATGCCCGGCGCATAGCCCTGCAGATGGGCGTAGTAGTAGGCATGGGTGCGCTGCGGGTTGAACTGGTACAGGGTGATGCCGCCGCGCTGGCTCGCGAACAGTTTTTCGACGCTGCCGTCGGCCACCGCCAGCACCGGCGTGCCCGCCGCCGCCATGATGTCGATGGCATCGTGCACGCGGCCGCTGCTGCGCGCATCGGTGAAGGTGTCGCGCAGCTGCTGCGCGCTGACGCCGCGGACCGGAATCAGCAGGCCAGCCGCGGGCGCGGCCCGGGCGTCGGCGGCCGGCGACGGCGTTGCGGCGGCGACCACCGGCGCAGGCCGCGCTGGCGCGGTGGACTCGTCGAAGGGCGCGGCCGCCGGCTCGGTCGCGATGACCGCATCGTCCGCATGCCCAATCTGCGCTTGCGGGGTTTGGCGCCGGCAGGCAATGCCCACGGCGAGCAGCGCGAACGCCACATACAGCAGCGCGCGCAGGCTCCGGCGGGTTCGACGCGCGACACCCACGGCCTTCAGTCGCGGAAGCTGACCGGGGTGCCGGCCGCCACCGCGCCGGCCACCGCCAGCGCGGCGAAGTTGGTCAGCCGCACGCAGCCGCTGGACTGGTCGCGGCTGATGTCACCGGGCTCCGGGGTACCGTGGATGCCGTAATGCGGCTTGTCGATGCCCATCCACACCAGCCCCACCGGCCCGTTGGGGCCCGGCGGCAGCATCGCCGGCTTGGCGCCCTCGGGTTGGTTGACCAGCAGGTCGGGGTCGTAGCGGTAGTCGGGTTCGCGCACCACGGTGGTGATCTTCCAGTCGCCGATCGGCAGCGGAAACCGGGTGGAGCCGGTGGACGCCGGGAACTGCGCATACACCCGGCCATCGCTGTCGAGCAGCTGCAGCAGCCCGTCCGACTTGTCCACCACCAGCTTGACCGCCTTCGGCAACTGCTGCGCCGGGCGCGTATGCGGCACCACCAGCCGGGTGCCCGCCACCATCTCGACGCCGGGGTTCAGCGCGCGGATCAGCGCAGGCTTGCCGTTGAAGCGCTCGCCCAGCATTTCGAAGACGTCCTGATAGACCAGGCGCGGCATCTTCGCCTTGTCTGCCGGCTGTTCCGGAGTGGGCGCATACGGGCCGGCCACGTCCTCGGCCGTGAGCGTGTATTCAACCAGCACCGGCGCCGCGTCCTGGTTGAGCGCCGCCCAGGTCGCGGCGTCCAGCTTGCCGGATGCTTCGATCCCCTGCGCCGCCTGATAGCCGCGCACCGCCCGCGCCAGGTTCTTGCCGGCCAGGCCATCGATCTCGCCGCCGGAGTAGTGCGCGCGCAGCAGCAGCACCTGCGCCCGCAGCACGCTGGCCTTGCCGGTGGCCATCGCCGGATCGTTGGCGTCCTGCCCGTTGGCGGCGACCGGCGCAGGCTCATCCTCGATCACCGGCACCGCCGCCGGCCCGGTGCCCCAGGCCCGCACCGGCTGCGGCCCGAGCACCGGCGGCGCGGCAACGGGCGGCGCCGACGGGGCTGCGGCGGGTTCGGGTGCCGCGGGCGCGGACGCCGGTGCCGGTGCGGCTTCCGGCGCGGTTCGGCCCATGGCCTCGTTTGCCGCGTTCACGGCGGGCGATTGCGCGCCGCAGGCGGCCAGCGCGATCAACAGCAGGGGGGTGGCGTGGCGGAGCTGGTGCATGGCAGAGCCTCGAGCGGAACCTGTCCCGATCCTGCCGGGCCGCGGTTGGCAGGCATGTGAAGCCGGCGCGGCGCAATTGCACTAAATTAGTGCAATGCGCCTGCCTGACCCTCCCGACAGCGTCCTCGACGCCTTGACCACGCCGCTGCTGCAGCTGGATGCGCAGGGCGTGGTGGCGTTCGCCAACGCGGCCAGCGCGCGCTGGCTGGGAGTCAGCCGGCGCCGCTTGATCGGCCTGCACGCGGCCGCGCTGGAGCGCGAGGGCAACCAGCTGGCCGCCCGGCTGGCCCGGCCGCAGGACGCCCCGGCGCGGCTGCGTCGGGTCGGGCTGGCGCTGCCGGGCAGCGATGCGCTGCGCTTCGCCGACCTGTGGCTGACCCCGGCGGAGGACGGGCTGTGGCTGGAAGCGCACCCGGTCGACGAATTTCCCGGCGGCGACCCGGCGCAGCTGCTGCCCTCCGCGCTGGCCGCCTCGCTGAAGGGGCTGGCGCACGAGCTGCGCAACCCGCTGCTGGGCATCAAGGGCGCGGCGCAGCTGCTGGCGCGGCGGGTCGATGCCGATGCACGCGAACTTACCGGCATCATCGAAAGCGAAGTGCAGCGGCTGGCCACGCTGGTGGACGGCCTGCTCAACCCGGCGCCGCCGCAGGCATTCGCCGAGCTCAACATCCACGCCGTGCTGGATCGCGTGCTGCGGCTGGCGGAAAGCGATGCCGGCTGGGCGGTGCAGCTGCAGCGCGACTACGACCCCTCGCTGCCGGAATTCGCCGGCGACGCCGACCGCCTTTCGCAGGCGATCTGGAACCTGGTGCGCAATGCCATCGAGGCCGGCGCCGGCACGGTCACCCTGCGCACGCGCGTCGAGCACGGCGCGCGCCTGGGCGAAGCGCTGCTGCCGCTGGCGCTGCGGCTGGAGGTGGTCGACGACGGCCGCGGGGTGCCCCCGGAACTGGCCGAACACCTGCTGCTGCCGCTGGTCAGCGGCCGCGCCGATGGCACCGGGCTGGGGCTGGCACTGGCCCAGCAGGTAGCGCGCGAACATCGCGGGGCCCTGACCTGGCGTTCGCGCCCCGGCCATACGGTGTTCACCCTGTTGCTGCCGCTGGCGGCCGAACCGGAGCAGACCGATGGCTGACGCCGCGCAGGTCTGGATCGTCGACGACGACCGCTCGGTCCGCTTCGTGCTGGCCGCGGCGCTGGGCGAAGCCGGCTTCCGCATCACCGCCTTCGCCGATGCCGCCGAAGTGCTGAACGCGCTGGCATCCGGCCGCGTGCCGGACCTGCTGCTGACCGACGTGCGCATGCCCGGCGACAGCGGGCTGATCCTGCTGGACAAGCTCAAGGCCAGCCACCCGCGCCTGCCGGTGATCGTGATGTCGGCGCATACCGACGTGGCCAGCACCGCCGGCGCGTTCCGCGGCGGCGCGCAGGAATTCCTGTCCAAGCCCTTCGACATGGACGAAGCGGTGGCGCTGGTGCGGCGCGCGCTGCCGGAACAGGCGATCGAACGCGCCGCCCTGCCGCCTGCGGCGGTCCCCGAACCGGCGCAGGCGCTGATCGGCCAGGCACCCGCCATGCGTGCGCTGTTCCGCGCCATCGGCCGGCTGGCGCAAGTGCCGCTGTCGGTGCTCATCACCGGCGAGACCGGCACCGGCAAGGAGCTGGTGGCGCGCGCGCTGCACCGCGAATCGCCGCGCGCGGCGCGCCCGTTCGTGGCGCTGAACACCGCCGCGATCCCGGCCGAACTGCTGGAATCGGAGCTGTTCGGCCACGAGGCCGGCGCCTTCACCGGCGCGCACAAGCGTCACATCGGCCGCTTCGAGCAGGCCGACGGCGGCACCCTGTTCCTCGACGAAATCGGCGACATGCCGGCGGCGCTGCAGACGCGGCTGCTGCGGGTGCTGGCCGAAGGCGAGTTCTTCCGCGTCGGCGGCCGCGAGCTGATCCGCGTCGACGTGCGCTTGATCGCCGCCACCCACCAGCCGCTGGAAACGCTGGTGGAACAGGGCCGCTTCCGCGCCGACCTGCTGCACCGCCTCGACGTGGTGCGGCTGCAGCTGCCGCCGCTGCGCCAACGCCGCGAGGACATCCCGCAGCTGGCCGCGCGCTTCCTCGCCCACGCCGCACGCAAGCTGCAGCTGGCGCCGAAAAAGCTGTCCGCGGCGGCGCTGGAGCGGCTGTGCGCGCACGCCTGGCCGGGCAACGTGCGCGAGCTGGAAAACGTGTGCTGGCGGCTGGCCGCACTGGCCCCTGGCGAAACCATCGGCGCAGCCGACCTGATGCTGGCGCTGCCGTCGGCCACCCAGGCCACGGCGCCCGCGGACTGGACCCGGCTGCTGGCCGACTGGGCGCGCACGCAGCTGGACGCCGGCACGCCGGCGCTGCACGCGCAGGCCCGCGAGCTGCTCGACCGCACCCTGCTGGACACCGCGCTGGAGCGCTGCAACGGCCACCGCAGCGACGCCGCCGCCCTGCTCGGACTGTCGCGCAATACCGTCACCCGCAAGCTGGGTTCATCGCGCAGGCGACGCTGACGGCATGCGGACTGCAACTTCTTCATCCCAACTGAAGCCGCATCCCGACATAGTGCCCTGTCAGCCAACGGAGACCGTCATGAATCCCTTGCCCCGAATCGCCATCGCCACCCTCGCCGCAGCATTGACGGCCTGCGCCAGCACGGCGCCGCAAACCGCGAGGCCCGACGCGCCCGCCGTGAGCAAGCACAACGCGAGCACCGCCACGCAGGCCATCGCCAACCTCGCCTCGGCCTCCGGCAGCCTGGTCAGCGGCCGGCTGGCGCTGGTGCCGATGGGCGACGGCGTGCACATCACCGGCGAGATCGGCGGGCTGCAGGCCAACAGCAGCCACGGCTTCCATATCCACGAGAAGGGCGACTGCAGCGCGGCCGATGCCAGCAGCGCCGGCGGCCACTTCAACCCCGCCGCGAAGCCGCATGGCCGCGCCGGGCACAGCGCGCACCATGCCGGCGATGGCGACAACCTGGTTGCAGATGCCCAAGGCGTGGCGCGGGTCAACGCACACTTCTCCGGAGTCAGCCTCGGCGGCGGCAGTGCCGCCGACATCGCCGGCCGCGCACTCATCGTCCACGCCAACGCGGACGACTACAGCAGCCAGCCGGCCGGCAACGCCGGTGCACGGGTGGCCTGCGGGGTGATCCGGGTGACCGCTCCCTGACGCGCCCTGAGCAGGGCATGACGGCAGCGCGCGCCGCAGGGCGCGCCTGCCTCAGCGCAAGCAGTCGCTGCTGCCGTCGCCGCAGTGGACGAACTGCACCTGCACGCCGTGCACTTCCAGCACCGCCGCGTACTGGCGCTGGCGCGCCTGGAAACGGATGAAACCGCGCTCCAGCTTGCCGCTGTCGGTTTCTTCCGGCGCATTGCGCGCACGCCACGCCTGCGGCGACAGCATCGCGATCCGTACCTCGCCGTCGCCGTAGCGGGCCAGCGGTTCCGGCGCCGCGTCGAGCAGGAACTCGGCGTCCTTCTCGGCCAGCATCGGCCCGATCAGCGCGTGCTCCAGCAGCGACCACAGCGCGTCCAGGCCGACGTTCTGGTACTGCATCGCCATCATCGCCAGCAGGTCGTGCAGGCTCAGGTAGCGGATGTGTTCGATCCGCGCGCCCAGCCCGTCCTGCAGCGCCAGCGCGGCGTCGGCCTGGGCCATGCCGCAGTCGAACAGCTTGGATTCCAGCTGCTCCGCGGCGGCCGCAAGGCCAGCCCCGCGCAGCACGAACGGCATCACCCGCAGGCCGCCTCCGGCCAGCGCCGGATCGCATTGCAGCGGCTGCGGCACATCGCCCTGCGCATCCGCGCCGAAGCCGATCACGCGCGCGCCCTGCGCCTGTCCCGGCGCGCGCTGCAGCAGCTCGATGACGCGCTGGTGCAGCGGCCAGCCGGGGCGCAGCGCTTCGGCCGGATCGAAATGCGCCGCCATCAGCGCCAGTTCGCAGTCGGCCACGTCCGGGGTCAGCTTGGCAAGATCGCGGCCCAGCAGCGCGGCCACCTCGCCGGCGCTGCCGGCGGCTAGCGCGGCGCGCTCCGGCATGCCGCCGTCGCGCAGCTCGATGGCGATGACGCCGCGGAACACGGCAAGGTCTGGCGCGGTGAACGACATGTTGAGTCCTGACTCGGAAGAGCGACGCTACACTCGGCCCATTATGCCCGCGTCGCGGGCCAGACCCCGAGGTGTGCCATGCAACACGGTCGTCCCGTCGCCATCCTGGGTGGTGTCCGCATCCCGTTCTGCCGCCAGAACACCGCCTATGCCGACGTCGGCAACCTCGGCATGTCGGTGCGCACGCTGGGCGCGCTGGTCGAGAAATTCGGCCTGCACGGGCAGCAGCTGGGCGAAGTGGCGATGGGCGCGGTGATCAAGCATTCGTCCGACTGGAACCTCGGCCGCGAGGCCGCGCTGTCCTCCGGGCTGTCGCCACTGACCCCGGGCATCACCTTGCAGCGCGCCTGCGGCACCTCGCTGGACACGATCGTCCACATCGCGGGCAAGATCGCCACCGGGCAGATCGAAGCCGGAGTGGGCGGCGGCTCCGACACCACCTCGGACGTGCCGATCGTCTATGGCAAGGCGCTGCGCCAGCGCCTGCTCAAGGCTGCGGCGGCCAAGACCTTCAAGGACAAGCTGGCCGCGTTCAAGGGCTTCCGGCTCATGGAGCTGAAGCCGGACTTCCCCGGCGTGGCCGAGCCGCGCACCGGCAAGTCGATGGGCGCGCACTGCGAGGACATGGCGAAGGAGTGGAACATCTCGCGCGATTCGCAGGACGAACTGGCCGCGGCTTCGCACCACAAGCTGGCCGCCGCCTATGCGCGCGGCTTCTTCGATGACCTGGTGGTGAGCTTCCGCGGGGTCAACCGCGACAACATCCTGCGCCCCGACAGCAGCATCGAGAAGCTGGCGGCGCTCAAGCCCGCGTTCGACAAGAGCTCCGGCAAGGGCACGCTGACCGCGGGCAACTCCACCCCGCTGACCGACGGCGCTTCCGCCTGCCTGCTGGCCAGCGACGAATGGGCCGCGCGGCACGGCCATGAAGTGCTCTGCCACCTGCGCGACGCGCAGGTCGCGGCGGTCGATTTCGTCCACGGCGAAGGCCTGCTGATGGCGCCGACCGTGGCGGTGGCGGAGATGCTCAAGCGCAACGGCCTGGCGCTGCAGGATTTCGATTTCTACGAGATCCACGAAGCCTTCGCCGCACAGGTGCTGTGCACCCTGCGCGCATGGGAGAGCGAGGAGTACTGCAAGACCCGGCTCGGCCTGGACGCGCCGCTGGGCCGCATCGACCCGGCCAGGATCAACCCGAACGGCTCGTCGCTCGCCACCGGCCACCCGTTCGCCGCCACCGGCGCGCGCATCGTCGCCACCGCCGCCAAGGAACTGAAGCAGCGCGGCGGCGGCCGCTGCCTGGTCAGCATCTGCACGGCAGGCGGGATGGGCGTGGTGGCGATCCTGGAGCGCTGAGGACGGCGCCTCAATCGCCGTTGAGGATGCTGCGCGCCACCGCTTCGGCAATCTTGATGCCATCCACGCCCGCGGACAGGATGCCGCCGGCGTAGCCCGCGCCCTCGCCGGCCGGGAACAGGCCGCGCGTGTTGAGGCTTTGCAGGCTGTCGTCGCGGGTGATCCGGACCGGTGACGATGTGCGGGTCTCCACGCCGGTCAGGATCGCGTCGTGCATCGCGTAGCCGCGGATCTGCCGCTCGAATGCCGGCAGCGCTTCGCGGATCGCGGCAATCGCGTAGTCGGGAAGCGCGCTGTCGAGGCTGCCCAGGGTGACGCCCGGCTTGTACGACGGCTGGACTTCACCGAATTGGCGCGATGCGCGGCCGGCGAGGAAATCGCCCACCAACTGCGCCGGCGCGCTGTAGTTTTCGCCACCCAGCACATAGGCATGGCTCTCCAGCGCGCGCTGCATGGCGATACCGGCCAGCACGCTGCCGCTGGCATCGAATGCGGCGAAGTCGGAGGGCTGGATGCCAACCACCACGGCCGCATTCGCATTGCGTTCGTTGCGCGAGTATTGGCTCATGCCGTTGGTGACCACGCGCTGCGGTTCGCTGGTCGCGGCCACCACGGTGCCGCCGGGGCACATGCAGAAGCTGTACACCGAGCGGCCGCTGCCGGCGTGCCTGCCTTTGCAGTGGTGCACCAGCTTGTAATCGGCCGCGCCCAGCAGCGGATGGCCGGCTTGCGGGCCGAAGCGGGCACGGTCGATCACCGACTGCGGATGCTCGATGCGGAAACCGATCGAGAACGGCTTGGCGTCCAGGTGCACGCCGCGCGCATGCAGCATCTCGAAGGTATCGCGCGCGCTGTGGCCCAGCGCCATTACCACGTGGTCGGCGCGCAGCTGCTCGCCGCTGGCCAGGGTGACGCCGCGTACGCGCCGTTCGCCGCTGGGCGTGACGTCGATCAGCAGGTCATCGACGCGCTGGCTGAAGCGGATCTCACCACCCAGCGATTCGATGGTGGCACGCATGTTCTCCACCATCGACACCAGCCGGAAGGTGCCGATATGCGGCTTGCCGAGGTAGAGGATTTCCTCCGGCGCGCCAGCCTGCACGAACTCGGTCAGCACCTTGCGGCCATGGTGCAGCGGGTCGCGGATCTGGCTGTACAGCTTGCCGTCGGAAAACGTGCCGGCGCCGCCCTCGCCGAACTGCACGTTCGACTCCGCGTGCAGGTTGCGCTTGCGCCACAGATCCCAGGTGTCCTTGGTGCGCTCGCGCACCGCCTTGCCGCGTTCCAGGATGATCGGGCGAAAGCCCATCTGCGCCAGGATCAAGCCCACGAACAACCCGCACGGGCCGAAACCGATCACCAGCGGGCGGTGCCGCAGCTGCGCCGGCGCCTTCGCCACCAGGCGGTAGCGGGTGTCCGGCGCGGGCTGCACGTGCGGGTCATCGGCAAAGCGCTGCAACAGCTCGGCTTCGCGCGGGGTGTCCACGTCCAGCGCGTAGATCAGCGCGATCGCGCCGCGCTTGCGCGCGTCATGGCTGCGCTTGGCGACGGTGTAGCCGGCCAGGTCAGCTGCAGCGATGCCCAGCCGCGCGATGACGGCCGCGGACAGCGCGGCTTCGTCGTGGTCCAGCGGCAGCTTGAGGTCGGTGATGCGAAGCATGGGCAACGTCCGGCGAATCCTTACTTCAGCGTGCGCTCGAACAACTCGTAGATCCGCCGGTATTCGTCATGCCAGCTGTCGGCATGGGTGAAGCCGTGCCGCTCCAGCGGATACGGCGCCAGCTCCCACTTGTCCTTGCGCAGCTCGATGAGCTTCTGCGCCAGCATCACCGAGTCCTTGAAGAACACGTTGTCGTCGATCATGCCGTGGGCGATCAGCAGGTGGTCCTGCAGGCCGTCCGCATATTCGAGTGGCGAGGAGCGTTTGTACGCCTCGGGATCCAGTTCGGGCGTGTTGAGGATGTTGCTGGTGTATTCGTGGTTGTACTGCGACCAGTCGCTGACCGGGCGCAGCGCGGCGCCGGCCTTGAACACGCCCGGCTTCTGGAACAGCGCGGCGAAGGTCATGAAGCCGCCGTAGCTGCCGCCGTAGATGCCGGCGCGGTCGGCATCGCCCTGCTTGGTCTCCACCAGCCAGTCGAGACCGTCGAGGTAATCCTCCAGTTCCGGCTTGCCCATCCAGCGGTAGATCGCGGTGCGCCAGTCGCGGCCGTAGCCTTCGCTGGCGCGGTAGTCGAGGTCGAGGACGATATAGCCCTGGTCCACCAGCAGGTTGTGGAACATCTGCTCGCGGAAGTAGTTGGGGTAGCGCGCCGACACGTTCTGCAGGTAGCCGGCGCCATGCACGAACATCACGATCGGGTACTTGCGGCCCGGCTCCATCTTCTCCGGGGCGTAGTACTTGCCCCAGATGTTGCCGGCGCCGTGCTTGCTGGGCACCTGCACGAGCTGCGGCTGGATCCAGCTGCGCGCCTTGAAGTCGGCGCTGCGGGTGTCGGTGAGGCGGCGCGCCTCGCCGCCGCCGGCGTCCACCACCGACAGCTGCGGCGGCAGGTAGGCCAGCGAATGCCGCACCAGCAGCCTGGTTCCGTCCGGCGACAGCGTGAAATCCTCCACGCCGTCGAGCGCGGTCAGCTCGCGCACCTCGCCGCCGGCGGCGGGCACCTTGCAGACCTCGTAATCGCCGGGCGCGCTGCGGTTGCACAGGAACCGGAACGTGGCGCCATCGCGCGACACGCTGACCTGCGAGGCCTCCCAGCGGCCCTGGGTGAGCTGGCGGCGGCGCGTGCCGTCCAGCGTGTAGAGATGCGAGTAGCCGCTTTCCTCGCTGAGGTACCAGAGCGTGCGGCCATCGGGCAGCCAGCCGAATTCGTTGAAGCCCCAGTTGATCCACGCCGGGTCGGTGAGCCGGTGGCGCGGCTGCAGGCGCGCGCCGACGAGCTCGACGCCGGCGATCCAACGGTCCTTGTTGTCGATCGCGCGCAGCATCACCGCGGCGTTGCGGCCGTCGGCGCTCCACTGCACATCACCCACCTGCAGCGCGCGGTTGCCCTGCAGCGCCGGTTTGCCGGCGGCCTTGCGCATCGCCGCCAGCGGATCGACGGCGACGCCGGGCAGCGCGTCGAACCCCAGCTCGGCCAGCTTGCCGGTGGCAAGGTCGGCCAGCCACAGCCTGTGCGGCAGCGGATCGCCGCGGCCAACGCGGGTGCGCACGTCCTCGACCTCCTCGTAGCCGGATTCGGTGACGTAGATAGGCATCTTGCCGGCGCGCCCTGCGTCGGCGCCCTTCTCGCGGGTGACCGCCAGCAACCAGCGGCCGTCCGGCGACAGCGCGGTATCGGCGATCTCCACGTCCTTGCCCAGGTAGACCGGCGCCGGCGCGCGGGTCGGATCCAGTTTGCGCCAGTCGTCGGCCTGCACGCGCGCGGCGTCGCGGCGGGCGCGGTCGTCCTTGAGCGTGGCGATCAGCCGCAACTGGCGATCACGCAGGTCGTCGGCCTTGGGCGGTGTGCCCGGCGCGTCTTCGGCTTTCACCACCGCGGCCTGCACCACGCCGCGGCCGTCCCAGCGATACCAGGCCTCGCCCGCGCGCCACACCAGCGCGCCGCCGCTGCTCCACTGCGGCCGCGAGGCGGCCTGGGTGTCGCGGGTCAGCTGCTGCAGCGCGCCGCTGCGCAACTCGCGCACGAACACGTCGCCATTGCGGATGAAGGCGCTGCGGCTGCCGGCGGCGTCGATGACCGCGCCATCGGCGTCGAGGTCGACGCGCTCGGCATCGTCCAGCCGGCCGGCTGCGCCACCGTCGATGCCCACCCGCCAGGTGTCGCGGATGCTGGCGCCGTCGCGCTTCTGCAGGTAGTAGGCGGACTTGCCGTCCCAGCGCCACCACGCGCGTTCCACCGGATTGCCGATCCAGTCGGGATCGGCCATCGCCTGGGTCAGGCTGACCCGCTCCGCGGCGTGCGCGGCGGGCAGGGTGGACAGCAGGGCGAACGCAAGCGGGAGGAGGCGCATGAACGGGTCCAGGGCGAAGCGAATCGCGCAGCGTAGCAGCCGGTTTCCTGCGCGCCTGTGCCGGATGTCCCGACAGCGGTTCCGCCGCAGCGCGCTTTACCGCACAATCCGTGATTGTTTCCGCAAACCCGATTCCCCCGGATCGCGATGCTTGCCTTCGTCTACAAGAGCCTGAAAAAGGCCGACACCTTTCTCTACCTCGCCACGCGCGACGATTTCGGCTGCCTGCCAGAGCCGCTGCGCGCGCAGCTGGGTAGCCTGCAATTCGTGCTGGAGGTGGCGCTGACGCCGGAACGCCGGCTGGCGCGGGAGAACCCCGACGTGGTGCGCAGCAACCTCGCCAGCCGCGGCTTCCACCTGCAGTTCCCGCCCACCATGGCCGACCCGATGAGCGACGACTGGGGCACCGATGCCTGAACGGATGCCCGTGGCTGGCGCCGCGCTGCTCGCGCTTGCACTGCTTGCGGCCGTCGCCAGCGGGTTCGCCGCCGACGGTGTCGCCGCCGCGCTGGCCTGGCTGGCGCAGGTGCCGGCCGCGCTGGGCATCGCGCTGCTGCGCGGCGGCCGCGACCGGCGCGCGCTGGCCATCGATGCCGGCCGGCTGACGCTGTTCTGGGGCGGCGGTTTCCTGCTGGCCGGCGCGCTGCTGGCCTGGCCGTTGCTGCGGCTGCGCGAAGCCCCGTCGCTGGGCCACGCGCTGGCGCTGGCCGGGCTGGCCGGTGCGCTGCTGGTGGCGCTGTGGTGGCGCTGGCCGGACTGGTACACGCTGGAACGCAGCGGCGGCAGCGCGCAGTCGCGCTTCGCCGCCCGGCAGGCGCAGGACCCCGCCGCCTGGCGCGGGCTGTTGCTGGGCGCGCTGCCGGTGTTCCTGCTGCTGGCCGGCGGCCTGCTGCTGGGCTGGCCGGATCTGCTGGCCGGTGGCGCCCGCCTGGGCATCAGCTTCGCCTATGCGCTGGTGCTGCTGCCGCTGGCCCATCTTGCCCTGCAGTCGGCGGCGCCCGCCATCGCCCTGCACGGCCTGCCGGTGGTGGAAATGGACGCCGTCGCCGACGCTGCCGCGCTGGAGGAAGAAGCGTTCGACAGCACACCGGCGATCGCGCCGCTGCCAGCTGCGGATGAGGCCAGTTCCGCCGCCGAACTGGCCGGCCTGAGCCGGCAGCTGTACGCCGCCGCGCGGCTGGGCCGGGTCGATCGCGCGCTAGCGCTGCTCGCGGCCGGTGCCGATCCGCAGGTGCAACCCGAACCCGATGCGCGCGATCGCCGCAGCCTGCCGGTGCTGGCGGCGGTGCTGCCGGACCTGCGCCTGCTGCGCGCGCTGATCGAGCGCGGCGTTGACGTCAACGCCATGCAGGACGGCATGACGCCGCTGCTGGCCGCCACCCGCGACAGCTGGCACGGGCGCCCGGAAGCGGTGATGACCCTGCTCGCCAACGGTGCCGACCCGCGCATCGCCGATGCCGACGGCAACACCCCCCTGCACCATGCCGCGCGCAGCTCGGACCCCGGCGTGGCCGCGCTGCTGCGCGACGCCGCCGCCGCCATCGACGCGCCCAACGCCGCCGGCCTGTCGCCGCTGGGCAGCGCCTGCGCCTGCGGCAACTGGCGGCTGGCGCGGTTCCTGCTGGAACGCGGTGCGCGCCCGGAACCCGCCGGCGGTCAGCCGGCCCTGCTGGCCGCCGCCGGCAGCGAGGAGGACGACCCCGCCGGCGTGCTGCTGCTGCTGCGCCACAAGGCCAAGGCCAACGCCCGCGACGCACGCGGCCGCAGCGCCCTGCACGAAGCCGCCGCGGCCGGCCACGCCGCGATCTGCCAGACCCTGCTGGAAGCCGGCGCAGATGCCGATCCGCGCGACGGCGAGGGCCGCACGCCGCTGCTCGACGCCGCCCGCAGCAGCGCCCAGCCGGCGCTGGAGGTGCTGCTGGCCGCCGGCGCCGACGCTTGCGCCTGCGATGCCGGCGGCGCCAACGCGCTGCACCTGGCCTGCGCCGCGGAAGCGCCCTCACCGGCACTGGTGCAGCTGCTGCTGGCGCAGGGCGTGGATCCGCATGCCGCGGACGCGCACGGCCGTAGCGCGGTGGAGATTGCCGAAGCCGCCGGCCGCTGGGCGCTGGCGGCGCTGCTCGATCCCGGCCGCAGCCCGTCGGCGGCGCTTGGCGACGATGAACCGGCGCCGGAACGCCCGCCATCCCTGCTGTTGCGCGAAGCGCTGCTGGAAGGCGCCGACGCGGCGCGGCTGCAGGCGCTGGCGGCGCTGCTGGAGCGCGCCGACTTCGATCACCTGCTGGGCGATGCCGAAGTCGCCGCCAGCGCCGCGCGCACCGATTGGCTGCTGCGCCACGGCGCCAATCCCGAATCCCGCGTCGCCGCTGCCCCGGCGCCGCTGCAGGCCGCGCTGACCCGCGGCGAGGCCGGCATCGCCGTCGCGCGGCGGCTGCTGGCGCACGGCGCTTCGCCGGCCGGCGCCGGCGGTCTGGCCGATTATCTGGCCGCCTGCCTGGATGCTCCGGGCGGCGACGCGGGCGGCGAAGCCTTCGCGCTGGAACTGCTGGCGCGCGGCGCCGATCCGTTTGCCGCCTCCGCCGCCGGCGACCCGCCGCTGCTGCTGGCGGTGCGGCTGGGCTGGCAGGCGCTGCTGCGACAACTGCTGGCCCACGGTGCCGATCCCGACGGCTGCGACGGCCGCGGCATGAGTCCGCTGCATTTCGCCGCCAGCCTGGGGCGCCAACCGATGCTGACCGCGCTGCTGGCCGAAGGCGCTGCGCCGGACCGGCGCGCCGCCGACGGACAGACGCCCCTGGGCATCGCCCTGGCCAGCGGCCAGCGCTTGCTCGCCGACTGGCTGGACTGGCGCGGCTGGCCGCTGCCGCATCGGCCACTGCGCGCCACCGACCTGCCGGCCGCCGCCATCACCGGCGACCGCGACGCGGTGCGGCGCCTGCTGGACCTCGGCTTTCCGATAGACACCACCGACAGCCAGGGCTGCACCGCGCTGCTGCGCGCGGCCGGTGGCGGCCATCGCGGGCTGGTCGAAGACCTGCTGGCGCGCGGCGCCGATCCCGGCCTGACCGCCAACACCGGTGCCACCGCGCTGTCCGCGGCGGTGAGCATGCGCCAGCCGGAGATCGTCGAACGCCTGCTGCAGGCCGGCTGCAGCCTGGAACAGCGGCTGCCCGGCGAAGTCACCGTGCTGATGCTGGCCGCCGCGCTGGGCCTGCCGGAGCTGGTGGCGCGGCTGCTGCGCGCCGGCGCCGACCTGCACGCGGTCGACGCGCAGGGCCAGACGCCCCTGCACTGCGCCGCGCTCTACGGCTTCACCGCGCGCGATCGCGCGCGGCTGCTGGCGCTGCTGGACGGCCTGCTGCTGGCCGGCGCCGACCCGCACCTGCCGGCGAAGAACGGCACCACCCCGCTGCTGCTGCTGCTGGGCGCACGCGCCGAGCCGGGCACGCCCAGTAGCGAGGACGTGCTGCTGGCCGCGCTGGAGCGGCTGCTGGACGAAGACGTGCGGCTGGACGCCCGCGACGCCCGCGGCTACGGCCCCCTCCATCTGGCCGCATTGCACGGCCTGCGCCGCACGGTGCAGGCGCTGCTGCGCGCCGGCGCCGACCCGGCGCTGGCCGACACCGGCGGACGCATCCCGCGCGACGTCGCCCTGCTGCGCGGCTATGTCGACATCGCCGCCGAACTCGTCCCGCCGGCCGCGCCGCCGCCCTCGGGCGTGTCGATGGCGCGCTTCCTGCGCGAGTAGCGTGGCGAGCCTGCGGGCTGGCGCTGGAGATCCAAGCGCGTCCGGATGAACCGCGCGAGCGCAGCGGCCGCCTGAGCCTTACGCGGCCCCGGGCGGGGCATCGCCGCGAGTGCTGCCGGCATCCGCATTGAACAGGCCATCCAGCTCCAGGCGCGCATCGCGGGTGGCCTGCAGCAGCGCGTCCTCGTCGTCCTGCAGCAGCCGCTGCTGCTCCAGCAGCGACTCGTCCCACTCGCGGAAGCGGCGCGCGCGATCCTCGGCCAGTTCGCGTTGCATGCCCAGCGCCACCAGCACCTCGCGGCCGATCTCCAGGCTGCTGCAGAAGGTTTCGCGCAGCGCTTCCGCGCCCAGATCGATCAGCTGCCAGGCGTGGCGGCGGTCGCGCGCGCGCGCGAACACCCGCGCCTGCGGATAGTTTTTGCGCACCAGCCGCACCATCCGCAGGCTGGCCTCGACACCGTTGATGGCGACAACGAAGATCCGGATCCGCGCCGCACCGGCCGAGCGCAGCAGCGCCAGCCGGGTCGGGTCGCCGTAGTAGATCTGGTCGGTGCCGATCTGCCGCGACAGGTTGACCTGCTCGATGTCCGGGTCGATCGCGATGAAGGCGATGCCCTGCGCGCGCAGCAGGCGGGCGACGATCTGGCCGAAGCGGCCGAAGCCGGCAATCAGCACCTGCGGGTGGCGGTCCTGCGGGATCGCATCGTACTCGCGCGCTTCCGCGGCCAGCCTGTCGGGCAGCAGCTTCGAGGCCAGCATCAGCAGCAGCGGTGTCAGCGCCATCGACAGGCCGACGATGGCGGTGAGGCGGTCAAGGGTGGCGGCATCCAGCAGCCGGGCCCGCCCCGCTTCGCCGAACACCACGAAGGCGAACTCGCCGCCCAGCGCCAGCACCGCCGCCAGCAGGCAGGCGCCGCGCGCGTCCAGCCGGCCCGGGCGCAGCCCCAGCGCGAACAGCAGCAGCGATTTCACCGCCAGCAGCGTGGCCACGCCCGCCGCGATCAGCAGCGGCTCGGTGAGGATCCGCTGCACGTCGATGCCCATGCCCACGGCCATGAAGAACAGCCCCAGCAGAAGGCCTTCGAACGGGCGGATCTGCGCCTCCAGTTCGTGCCGGTATTCGGATTCGGCCAGCAGCACGCCGGCCAGGAATGCGCCGAGGCCGGCGCTCAAACCCGCTGCCTGCATCAACCAGGCGCTGCCCAGCACGACCAGCAGGGCGGCGCCGGTGAACACCTCGGGCAGGTCGGTGCGGGCAATGACGCGGAACAGATGGCGCAGCAGGTAGCGGCCACCGAAGATCAGCGCCGCGATCAGCGCCACCGCGCGCGCCACCTCGGTCCATTCCAGGCCCACGGTCTTGGCCTTGCCCAGCAATGGGATTGCAGCCAGCAGCGGGATCGCGGCGAGGTCCTGGAACAGCAGGATCGCGAACGCCAGCCGGCCGTGCTCGGTAGCCAGCTCCTTGCGCTCGGCCAGCAGCTGCAGGCCCACCGCGGTGGATGACAGCGCCAGTCCCAGGCCCACCACCAGCGCGGCCTTCCAGCCCAGCCCTACCAGCATCGCCAGCGCGCCCAGCGCCAACCCGCATAGCAGCACCTGCAGGCCGCCGACCAGGAAAATCGGCTTGCGCATCACCTTCAGCCGCGGCAGCGACAGCTCCAGCCCGATCACGAACAGCAGCATCACCACGCCGATCTCGCTGGCCGCCAGCACTCTGTCCGGGTCGCGCACCAGCGCCAGCTCGTGCGGGCCCAGCAGCACGCCGGTGGCGAGATAGGCGAGGATCGCGCCCAGCCCGAAGCGCTTGAACAGCGGCACTGCCAGCACCGCCGCCAGCAGGAAAACCAGTGCCAGTTCCAGGCCGCCGCTATCCATCCGTTCCTTCCATGCAATCCCGCGACCAGCTTACGGCACGGCGGGATCGGTCGGCGCGGTGGTCGCGCAGCGGCTGGCCTTGATCTTCGCATCCACCGCATCGAACGCGGCCTGCCGCTCGCGGCGGCTGCCGTCACTGGCATAGCGCAGCTTGAACTCGGCCTCGTCCAGGCGCCGATACCAGCTTGCGCACAGCTGCGCTTCCGGCACCGCGGCGCAGCTGTCCTGCTTCATCTCGCAGGCGCTGGCCATGCCCAGCGAAGCGCGGCCATCGATGCCGGTCACCTGCAGCGGCGCGCAGCGCGGCGGCGGTTCGGCGCTCTCGCCGAAATAGGTATCGCCTTCCCAGGTCCGGCACTGGTACAGCGGCGGCGGCGCGGGCAGGCCGGCGGCTTCGGGCGCCGGCGCGCGCTGCGCGGCCGGGCCGCTGACCAGCACGAAGTCGCCGTACACCGGTGGCACCGGTGGCGTCTCGACCCGTGGTTTCCTGGCCGGTACCGGCATGGTCTTCACTTCGCCGATGCGGCGGATTTCCTGCTTCATGCCGGCCGCGCAGGGCGTGCCGTTCTGCATCGACACGTTGCCCTTGGCATCGGTGCATTTGTAGAAGACGGTTTCCTGCGCCCACGTCGGCAGCGGCGTGCACACGAGCAGCAGCGCCAGCATCGGCAGCGGCATGATCAGCCGCATCTCAGCGGCCGTCGCAGTCGTTGTCGAGGCGCGCGTTGAGCGCACGTTCCTGTTCGCGCAGCACATCGCGCTCCTTTTCCTGCGCGTTGAAGAAGCGCGTGCGCAGTGTGCTGCGGCGGTCGCGCAGGCGCGCGCAGGCCTCGACCGGCGGCAGCATGACGCAGTCGTCGCGGATCCAGGTCCCGCCGCCGGTGGCGACCGGCCAGTTGATCTCGCGATGCGGCGGGCGCATCACCCGCTCCGGGTGGCCGATGTTGTCGCCCAGCACCGAGCGCGGCCGCACTGTCGGATAGCCCAGCGTCCACAGCGGCACCCAGCGCGGATTGCCGCGGCCGTCGTCGCTGGTGTAGCGCTTGCCTTCGGGCGTGACGCATTCGTACAGCGGCCGCGGCGGCGCCAGGTAAACGGTGCGGGCGTCGGTCGCAGCAGGCGGCGCTGCAGGCGTCGGCAACGACGCCGCGGCGCGCGGCGAAGCATCGACCGGCCGCAGCATCTCGCGCGCCTGCTGCGCCTGGCCTTTCGCACAGGGCGCGTCCTGCAGGCTGACCTTGCCGGCGGCGTCGGTGCAGCGATAGACGGTGACCGTGGCTGCCGGCTTGGCCTGCGCACGCGCGCTGCCGGCGAACAGCAGCAGGCAGACGGCAAGGGCGAGGGCGACGCGCATGGCCCCATCTTGGCGCGTTGGCGCGCGCGACGAAACCCCGCGGCGCGCACGCTTTCAGGCGGCCGTCAGCGCCAGCGGAATCGCCTTCGCGCCGCGCAGCATGCGCGCGATGCTGGCCGCGGCGTCGCGGCCTTCCTGCACCGCGGTCACCACCAGGTCGGCGCCGCGCACGCAGTCGCCGCCGGCAAACAGCGCGTCGTGTCCGGTCTGGTACGGCAGCCGGCCATTGCCGCCGACCACCAGCCGGCCGTTGGCCTGCGCCTGTACACCGAGTGCCTGCAGCCACTGCGGCACGCGGGGGGAAAAACCGAAGGCGATGATGACAACGTCGGCGTCGAGCACCGATTCGCTGCCGGGAATCGGCTGCGCCGCACGGCGCCCGTTGGCATCGGGTTCACCCAGCCGCGTCTCCACCATCCGCACCCCGCGCGCCTGGCCGTCGCCGATGATCTCCTGCGGCTGGCGGTTGAACAGGAACTGCACGCCCTCCTCGCGCGCGTTCGCCACCTCGCGCGCGGAGCCGGGCATGTTGGCCTCGTCGCGCCGGTAGGCGCAGGTCACGCTGGCCGCACCGAGGCGGATGGCGGAGCGCACGCAGTCCATGCCGGTATCGCCGCCGCCAAGCACCACCACGCGCTTGCCGCGCAGATCCGGCAACGCAAGCTGGTCCTCCCAGCCGGCAATCGGGCGGCCGTGCGGATCGTGGCCGGTGACGATGCGGCCGTTCTGCACCAGAAACGGCAGCGCCGGCAGCACGCCCGCCAGCTCCTGCCCGGGCAGGCCGCCATCGGTATAGCGGTAGGCACCAAGACCGAGGAACACCGCATCGAATTCGCCCAGCAACGCCGCGATGCCGACATCGCGGCCCACGTCCACGCCAAGGCGGAAGCGCACGCCCATGCCTTCCAGCACCGCGCGGCGGGTGGCGATCACCGCCTTGTCCAGCTTGAAGCTGGGGATGCCGAACTGCAGCAGGCCGCCGATCTGCTCGTAGCGGTCGAACACGGTTGCCTCGATGCCGCTGCGCGCCAGCCGGTCGGCGCAGGCCAGCCCCGCCGGCCCGGCGCCGATCACCGCCACCCGCTTGCCGGTGGGCTTCACCTTCGACAGGTCCGGCCGCCAGCCTTGGGCGAAAGCGGTATCGACGATGTACTTCTCCACCGCGCCGATGGTGACCGCGCCGAAGCCGTCGTTGAGCGTGCACGCGCCTTCGCATAACCGGTCCTGCGGGCACACCCGCCCGCACATCTCCGGCAGCGGATTGGTTTCGTGGCAGAGCGCGGCGGCCTCGATGATGCGGCCTTCCTGCACCAGCTGCAGCCAGTCGGGGATGTAGTTGTGGACGGGGCACTTGGCTTCGCAATACGGATTGCCGCAGTCCAGGCAGCGCCCGGCCTGGTGCGCGGCCTCGGCTTGCCCGAAACGCCCGTACAGCTCGTCGAAACTGCCGGCCACCCGTTCGGCCAGCGGCACCTTGGCCGGCATCTCGCGCGGCGATTCGAGGAACTGGAAGAGTTGTTGCTTGCTCATCAGGCCGCTCTCTTCAATTCGTGGGCCAGCGCTTCCAGGCTCGCCGCCTTCGGCTTGACCAGCCAGAACTTGCCGACGAAGTCGCGGAAGTCGTCGCGGATGCGCACGCTCCAGGCGCTGCCGGTCAGCCGCGCGTGCGCCTCGATAAGATCGGTGAGGTGCTGGCGATAGCCGTCCAGCCCCTCCGGGGTGATCCGCGAGATGTCGACCAGCTCGTGGTTGTAGCGATCGACGAAATCGCGCTCCAGGTCCAGCACATAGGCCAGCCCGCCGGTGAAGCCGGCGCCGAAGTTCAGCCCGGTGCGGCCCAGCACCACCACCGCGCCGCCGGTCATGTATTCGCAGCAGTGGTCGCCCGCGCCCTCGATGACCGCTGTGGCGCCGGAGTTGCGCACCGCGAAGCGCTCGCCGGCGCGGCCCGCCGCGAACAGCTCGCCGCCGGTGGCGCCGTACAGGCAGGTGTTGCCGAGGATCGGCGTGTCCTGCGAGGCGAACCGGCTGCCGGCAGGCGGCTGCAGCACGATGCGGCCACCGGCCATGCCCTTGCCGACGTAGTCGTTGGCTTCGCCCTGCAGGTGCAGGTGCAGCCCGCCGGCATTGAATGCACCGAAACTCTGGCCGGCGCTGCCGCTCAGGCGCACGTCGATGGGCGCGCTGTCCATGCCGGTATTGCCGTGGACGCGGGCAATGCGCCCGGACAGGCGCGCGCCGATGCTGCGGTCGGTGTTTCGGATGCTGCCGACGAAGGCGCCGCCGGCGCCGGTGGCAATCGCATCGGCCAAAGCCGCGTCGAGCTGCGCGGCCAGCCCGTCCGGCGGCACCTGCAGCGCCGGCGATCCGCAGTAGGCGGATGCCTGCGCCGGATCGCGCGCCAGCAGCCGCGACAGGTCCACGTCGACATCCTCGCGGGTCGCGCGCAGGTGCTGCTCCAGCAGGTCGGTGCGGCCGATCGCCTCGTCCAGCGTGCGCAGGCCCAGCAAGGCCAGCCATTCGCGCACGTCCTCGGCGACGTTGCGGAAGTAGCATTCCACGCGCTCGGGCAGCCCCTTGAAATGGTCGCGGCGCAAACGCTCGTCCTGCGTGGCCATGCCGGTGGCGCAGTTGTTGAGGTGGCAGATGCGCAGGTACTTGCAGCCCAGCACGATCATCGGCGCGGTGCCGAAGCCGAAGCTGTCCGCGCCCAGCAGCGCCGCCTTGATCACGTCCAGCCCGGTCTTCAGGCCGCCGTCGGTCTGCAGCAGCACGCGCCCGCGCAGCTCGTTGGCCTGCAGTGCCTGCCGCGCCTCGGACAGGCCCAGTTCCCACGGCACGCCGGCATAGCGCACCGAGCCGATCGGGCTGGCGCCGGTGCCGCCGTCATGGCCGGCAATGGTGATGAGGTCCGCGCCGGTCTTGGCCACGCCGGCGGCGATCGTGCCGACGCCGGCATGCGACACCAGCTTCACCGAGATCAGCGCATCGGGATTGACCTGCCGCAGGTCGAAGATCAGCTGGGCGAGATCCTCGATCGAATAGATGTCGTGATGCGGCGGCGGCGAGATCAGGCCGATGCCGGGCTTGGCGTGGCGCAGCCGCGCGATCAGCGGGTTGACCTTGCTGCCCGGCAACTGGCCGCCCTCGCCGGGCTTGGCGCCCTGCGCCAGCTTGATCTGCAGCACTTCGGCGTTGATCAGGTAGTCCGGCGTCACCCCGAAGCGGCCGGAGGCGATCTGGCGGATCTTGCTGCGCCGGTCGGTGCCGTTGCGCGCCGGATCTTCGCCACCTTCGCCGGAGTTGCTGCGCCCGCCGAGGCGGTTCATCGCGATGGCCAGCGCCTCGTGCGCCTCCGGCGACAGCGCGCCCAGGCTCATCGCCGCGCTGTCGAAGCGGCGCACGATGCTTTCCACCGGCTCCACTTGCGACAGCGGCAGCGGCGTGACGGCGGCTTTCAGCCGCAACAGGTCGCGCAGCGCCGCCGGCGGGCGCGTATCGACGTGGGCGGCGTAGGTCTTCCAGTCGGCGCGATCGCCGGTCAGCACCGCGTGCTGCAGCGACTGCACCACGTCCGGGTTGTACTGGTGGTATTCGCCGCCGTGGACGTAGTGCAGCAACCCGCCCAGCTCCGGCAGCGCGTCGTCGTCCCAGCCGTGCGCGGCAAGCTGGCGGGCGTCCGCTTCCAGCCGGGCGAAGCCGGCGCCGCCGATCCGCGAGGGCGTGCCGTCGAAGCAGCGCGCCACCACTTCGTCGGCCAGGCCGACGATCTCGAACAGGCCGGCGCCGCGATAGCTGGCGATGCTGCCGATGCCCATCTTCGAGAGGATCTTCAGCAACCCCTTCTTCACCCCGCGCCGGTAGCTGCGGCCGATCTGCTGCGGCTCGGCGGCGGTCTTGCCGCCCAGCACGCCGCGACGGCCCAGCGCGTGCAGGGTCTGGTAGGCGAGGTAGGGATAGACCGCGGTGGCGCCGAAGCCGATCAGGCAGGCGAAATGGTGCGGGTCGCGCGCGGTGCCGGTTTCCACGATCAGATTGGCGTCGCAGCGCAGGCCGGCGCGAACCAGGTGCTGGTGGACCGCACCGGTGGCCAGCAGCGCGTGCACCGCGGCCGCACCGCGGCGCGGGCGGCGGTCGGACAGCACCAGCAGTTCGTCGCCGGCGCGCACCGCTTCCTCGGCCTGCGCGCAGATGCGGTCCAGCGCCTGCGCCAGCGTGGTGCTGTCATCGAAATACAGGTCGATGTAGCGGTAGCGCGCGGAGAAGCGCGGCAGCGCCAGCAGCTGGTGCAGCTTGCGCTGCGACAGCACCGGCGAATTCAGCAGCACGTGGTCGACGTTGTCCGGGCCGTCGTGGAACAGGTTGCCCTCGCGGCCGATCTGGGTGGACAGCGTCATCACGCACGCCTCCCGCAGCGGGTCGATCGGCGGGTTGGTGACCTGCGCGAAGGCCTGCCGAAAGCAGTCGTACAGCGGCCGCACGCGCTGGCTGATCGCCGCCATCGGGATGTCGTCGCCCATCGAACCGATGGCTTCCTGCCCGGTTTCCACCAGCGGCCGCAGCACCCGTTCCTGTTCCTCGCGGGTGAGCTGGAACAGCTTCTGGAAGCCGAGCACGGTGGCGTCATCGAACGGCACGTCGCACAGCGCCGGGTCGATCAGTTCGGTGTGCAGGTAGGTCATGCCCTGCCGCAGCCACTGCTTGTACGGCGCGCGCGCGCGGTTGAGCGCGTCGATGGCGTCGTTGTCCAGCAGCCGGCCGGCGACCAGGTCGACCGCGATCATCTCGCCCGGCCCCAGCTTGCCCTTGGCCTGCACGCGCGCCGGATCGATGTCGAGCACACCCGCTTCGGAGGCGATGGCGAACACCCCGTCCGTGGTCAGCAGCCAGCGCGCCGGGCGCAGTCCGTTGCGGTCCAGCGTGCAGGCGGCGTGCCTGCCGTCGCAGGTGACCACGCCGGCCGGGCCGTCCCACGGCTCGGAGTTGATCGCGTAGTACTCGTAGAACGCCGACAGGTCGGCGTCCTTGTATTCCAGCGACTGGGTGGCCGGCGGCATCAGGATGCGCATCGCCTTGGGGAGGTCCATGCCGCCCAGCAGCAGCCACTCCAGCGCATTGTCCAGCGACTGCGAATCGGAACCATGCATCGACACCACTTCGTCGAATCCGCCCACATCCAGCAGCTGCGACTTCCACACATCCTTGCGCGCCTGCGCCCAGCGGCGGTTGCCCTCGATGCTGTTGATCTCGCCGTTGTGGGCCAGCCGGCGGAACGGATGCGCCAGCGGCCAGCGCGGCTGGGTATTGGTGGAGAAGCGCTGGTGGAACAGCACCGCGCGCGCCTCCAGCTGCGGATGCGCAAGGTCGGGAAACAGCTGCCGCAGGTGCTTCGGCAGCACCATGCCCTTGTAGCCCAGCAGGCGCGTGGACAGGCTGACCACGTAGAAGTCGGGCACGTCGCGCAGGACTTGCTCGGCGCGCTTGCGGGCCAGGTACAGCGCGCGTTCGAACGCATCGGCATCGTCGCCGTCGCTCTCCGCGAACACCTGCGCGATGCGCGGCAGCGAAGCGCGCGCGAGTTCGCCGCACACCGCAGGATCGACCGGCACGTCGCGCCAGCCGGCCACGCGCAAACCGGCGTTGCCGAGTTCTTGCGCCAGCACGTCGCGGCAGCGCGCTGCGAGCGCAGCGTCCCGAGGCAGGAACACGTTGCCGGCGGCGATCAGCCCGGCATGCAGTGCGATGCCGGCGGGGTTCGCCAGCGCGCGCACGAAACCGTCGATGCCGTGCAGCAGGACGCCGCAGCCGTCGCCGGACAGGCCATCGGCCGCAACGCCGCCGCGATGCGCCATCCGCGACAGGGCTTCCAGTGCGCCATCGACGATCGCCCGCGACGCCCCACCCTCGACCTGTGCGATCAGGCCGAAGCCACAACTGTCATGTTCACTGGCAGGGTCGTACAAACCCCGGATCGGGCTGCGCCGCATGGTCGTGTCCGTGCAGGAGTTGTGGAACGCCCGCGTTCCGACTCTCCCTGTGGAACCCGATGCGCACCCCGACTAGAGCATAGTTTGTGCAGCGCAACAAGAGGGTTTTGCGAAGAATTTTCGTTGCAGGAGAAACCGCTTTTCGCCCGCAAACGCAGGGCGGACGCGGTTTTCAGCGCAGGACGGCGCCACTGCGCGCGTCGCGGATGGTGCTGGGCTGCGCGCGCCCGAGGGTTTCGCCATCGGTGACGGCATCGACCCCGGCAACGATGCGCGGGTCGAGTTCTTCCCGCGTGCGCGGCGAAGGTCGGCTTGCGATATTGGCGCTGGTCGACACCAGCGCGCCGCCGAAGCCGTCGCACAGTGCGCGCACCAGCGGATGCGCGGTGACGCGCACGGCGATGCCGTCATGCGCGCCGGTGATCCAGCGCGGCGCGTCCTTCGACGCCGGCACGATCCAGGTATTCGGCCCCGGCCAGCTGGCGCGTACTTCGGCCAGCTGCGATGCGGCAAGCGATGCAGTGTCGATGAAGGGCGCCAGCTGCGCTTCGCTGGAGGCGATCAGGATCAACCCCTTGGCGACATCGCGCTGCTTGAGCGTCAGCAGGCGCAGCACGGCCGCTTCGCTGCGCGGATCGCAACCCAGCCCCCACACGCCTTCGGTGGGATAGGCGATGAGGCCGCCGTTACGGAGCGCGACGAAGGCGGGAGCGAGAGCGGCCTGCAGATCCATGGGGTTATTTTCCACTCATTCCCGTATCCACGGAAATGGCGGCGGAAAATTCAGAACGGCGCCTCGTCCCGCGACGGCTTCTTCACCACGCGCTTCTTGCCGGGCTCCACCTTGGCCGCGGTGAGCAGCGGCTTGGCGGGTTCGATGTCGGCCGAATACGGACGCGCGGCGTTCTTGGCCGGGGCCTTCTTCACCGCTTTCTTGGCCACGGCCTTCTTGGCGGCCGGCTTTTTCGCCGCCTTCTCGGCCGGCGCTTTCTTCACCGCGGCCTTCTTGGCGACCTTCTTCACCGCCGCCTTCTTCGCGCCGAAGCCCTTGCGCGCCGGCTTGCCGGTTTCTTCCAGCAGCTTCAGCGTTTCCTCCAGCGACAGCGAGGCCGGCTCGCGGTCCTTGGGGATCTTGCCGTTGAGCTTGCCGTCGCTGATGTACGGGCCGAAGCGTCCATTAAGCACCTGCACGTCGTGGCCGGGCCATTCCTTGATGACGCGGTTGCGGGCGATTTCTTCCTTCTCCTCGATCAGGAAGATCGCGCGCGCCAGGTCGATGACGTAGGGGTCGTCTTCCTTCTTCAACGAGGCATAGGAGCTGCCGCGCTTGGCGAACGGGCCGAAGCGGCCGATGCCCACGCTGACTTCCTCACCGCTGCCGTCGACGCCCAGCTTGCGCGGCATCTCGAACAACATCAGTGCTTCATCGAGGGTGATGTTGTAGATGCTCTGGCCGGGCTTGAGCGAGGCGAAGCGCGGCTTCTCCTCGTCTTCCACGGTGCCGATCTGCACCAGCGGGCCGAAGCGGCCGATGCGCGCGCTGAGCGGGCGGCCACTGGCCGGGTCGCTGCCCAGCACCCGCACGCTGCCGGCGTCGGCCTTGTCCAAGGTGGCCTTCTTGTCGTCCACCAACGCCTTGAACGGACCCCAGAACTTCTCCATCAGCGGGATCCAGTCCTCCTCGCCGCGGCTCACCGCATCCAGCTCGTCTTCGAGGTTGGCGGTGAAGTCGTAGTCGACGTATTTGGAGAAATGGCTGGACAGGAACTTGCCGACCGCGCGGCCGATGTCGGTGGGCTTGAACGCGCGACCATCCAGCACCGCGTACTGCTTGCCCAGCAGGGTCTGGATGATGGCGGCATAGGTGGACGGCCGGCCGATGCCGTATTCCTCCAGCGCCTTCACCAGCGCCGCTTCGGTGAAGCGCGGCGGCGGCTGGGTGAAATGCTGGTCGGCGTGGATGCGATCCAGCGGCACCATGTCGCCCAGCTTCATCAACGGCAGCTTGCGGCCTTCGTCCTCGTCCTCCTTGCCCTTGCTGTCCTTGCCCTCTTCATAGACCGCAAGGAAGCCGGCCACCACCACGGTGGTGCCACTGGCGCGGAAGGCGTGCTCGCTGCCGGCGGACAGGTCGACGGTGACCGTGTTGAGCGTGGCCGGGATCATCTGGCAGGCCACTGCGCGCTTCCAGATCAGCTCGTAGAGCTTGCGTTCGTCGTCGGTGAGGAAGCGGGCGACATGCGCCGGCGTGCGCAGCGCGGCGGTCGGGCGCACCGCTTCGTGCGCTTCCTGCGCGTTCTTCGACTTGGTCTGGTAGACGTTGGGCTTGTCCGGCAGCGAGGCGGTGCCGAAATCGCGCGCGATCACGTCGCGGATCTCGGCCAGCGCATCCTGCGACAGGTTCACCGAGTCGGTACGCATGTAGCTGATCAGGCCGACCGTGCCTTCGTCGCCCAGCGCGATGCCTTCGTACAGCTTCTGCGCCACCTGCATGGTCTTGCGGGTGGTGAAGCCGAGCTTGCGCGCGGCCTCCTGCTGCAGGGTGGAAGTGGTGAACGGCGGCGCGGGACGGCGCTTGCGCTCCTTGCTGGCCACGTCGGTGACGTGCAGCCGGCCGCTGGCGGCCTGCTGGATGCGCAGCCGCGCGTCTTCGGCGGTGCTGCCGTCGGTGACGGTGAACTGTTCGAACTTCTTGCCGTCCAGCTTCACCAGCTTGGCGGTGAACGCCTGCGACGGATGCGCGCACTCCGCCTCGATGCTCCAGTATTCGCGGGCGATGAAGGCTTCGATCTCCTCCTCGCGCTCCACGATCATCCGCAGTGCCGGCGACTGCACCCGGCCGGCCGACAGCCCGGCCTTGATCTTGCGCCACAACACCGGCGACAGGTTGAAGCCGACCAGATAATCCAGCGCGCGCCGCGCCTGCTGTGCGTCGACCAGGTCGGCGGCGATGTCGCGCGGCTGCGACATCGCTTCCTTGATCGCGCGCGGGGTGATCTCGGTGAACACCACCCGCTGCAGCGACTTGTCCTTGAGCAGGTTGCGCTCCTTCAGGATCTCGGCGATGTGCCAGCTGATCGCCTCGCCCTCGCGGTCCGGGTCGGTCGCCAGATAGAGATGGTCGGCGGCCTTGGCGGCCTTGGCGATCGCATCGACGTGCTTCTCGTTCTTCTCGATGGTCTCGTAGCGCATCGTGAACCCGTTGTCGGGATCCACCGCGCCCTCCTTCGGCACCAGGTCGCGGACGTGGCCATAGCTGGCGAGGACGGTGAAGTCCTTGCCGAGGTATTTGTTGATCGTCTTGGCCTTGGCGGGCGATTCGACGATGAGCAGGTTCTTGGCCATGGTGGCGCGGGTTCCGGTAGGGCGGCTGCAGGCCGCCGTAGATGCCAACGCCCGGAGCAGATGCCCCGGGCGCTTATTTATAGTGGAATCATGGACGGGGCTGCGCTGTCAAGTACGGCCGCTGCCGGCCCGGCTCGCCGCGGGCCCGGCGAGGGCGGCGCGGCAGCTGCGGGCGGACGGCGCAGGGCGCAGGGCGCGAGGCTGGATCGGCTCAGTGCACCGGCTCCGGTTCGTCCAGGTACATCTGGGTTTCCATCCAGGCATAGGCCGCCTCGGAACCGGGCTGGTTGAACAGCACCATCAGCACCACCCACTTCAGGTCGTCCAGGTCCAGTTCGTCCTGGTCCAGCGCCATCGCCCGATCCAGCACCAACTCGCGCTGACCGGCATCCAGCACGCCATGTTGTTCCAGATACAGCAGGAAGCCGCGCGCCTCGATGTCCAGCTTGTCCAGCTCCGACCCGTGCAGCACCCGCACCGGCCCGCTGGCGCGCGCCTGCCCGGGCGCCGGCCGCTGTCGTTCCAGCGCGTCCAGCCAGTCGAAGGCGTTGTGGATTTCGCTGGGCGAGAACCCGGCGGCCGCCAGCTCGTTCATCAGCGAACTGTCGCGCGCAATGAACGCCGTGTCGGACAGCGCCGCGTCGTCGTTGGCGAAGTAGTGCTCGAACAGGTACAGCAGGACGTCCAGGATGCTCTCTTTCATGTCCGTGTGTCCTTGGCTCGTGCCCGTGGGCACCGTGGAAGCGAATCGCTGGTCTCAGACCCCGATCCGACTGTAACGGCCATGTTCGGCCGCGACCCGTCCTTCCAGCTCCAGCGCCAGCAGCATGGACGACACCGCCGCCGCCGTCAATCCGCTGCGATCCAGCAGTTCATCCATACCGGTTGGGTCGTGACCAAGCGCCTCCCACAACCGGTTGATATCTGGAAGGTCGGGCAGCCCTGCCGCCTCCCGCTCGGGTTCGACCGGGCAGGACGCCAGTTCTCCGCGCAGCCCCCGCACCAGATCGCGCACCAGCGGTGCCAGCGTCTCGGCCACTTCGGTCGGCGTCTCCACGAGCGCCGCGCCCTCGCGGATCAGCCGGTGGCAGCCGCGCGCCATCGGATTGTGGATGGAACCGGGCAGCGCGAACACCTCGCGGCCAGCATCGCCGGCCAGCCTGGCGGTGATCAGCGCGCCGGAGCGGATGGCGGCCTCGACCACCACGATGCCCAGGCTGAGCCCCACCAGGATGCGGTTGCGGCTGGGAAAGTGCGTCCGCAGCGGCTGCGTGCCGGGCGGGTGCTCGCTGACCACGGCGCCGGCCTCCGCGATCCGTGCCATCAGCGCGCGGTGGCGGGCGGGATAGGCGATGTCGGGCCCGGTTCCCAGCACCGCGACGGTCATGCCGCCGGCGTCCAGCGTGGCCTGATGGGCGGCGGCATCGATCCCCGCCGCCAGCCCGCTGCCGATGCACAGCCCGGCGCGCGCCAGCGCGGCGGCGAAATGGCCGGCGTTGACGCGGCCGCCGGCGGTGGCGGTGCGGCTGCCGACAATGGCGACCGTGGGCCGCCACAGCAGATCCGCATCACCGGCCACGAACAGCATCGCCGGCGGCGAGGCGATCCGCCGCAGCAGCGGCGGGTAGGCCGCATCGCCCCACCCCAGCAAGTGATGGGTCGGCGCTTCCAGCCAACTTAAGCTACGGGCCAGCGCAGCCGCATCGGGCCGCAGCAGGGCCGTGCAGGCCACGGCGTCGACGCCGTGGCTGGCCCAATCGCGACGTCCGGCGGCCAACGCTGCGGCGGCCCCGCCGTGGGTATCGAGCAGGCGGCGCAGCGCGGATGCGGCCGCACCGCTGTGCAGCAGACGCAGCAGGGGTTCATGTTCGGCGCAGGCAGACATGCGGCCAGCATCGTCCGCAAACGACAACGGCGCCCTCGGGCGCCGTTGCGGTCTTGCGTCGGGAAACCCCGAAAAATCAGTAGGGCGCGTCCGGATGCTTCAGCTCGTAGCCGACACGGACCGGCTTGACGCTGCTCATCACCAGCGCATAGCTGACATTGTCGAAGGTGCGGAACACCATTGCATGGCCGGCGAATTCGTCGGGCAGGCGCACCTTGTTTTCGAACAGGGTCACGTCGTCGTCGCGATCCAGCCCGGACTTGACCCGGTCGCTGACCGAGTCGCCGCGCCGCCACAGCGAGAACACGGTGCCGTTGTCGATGCCCTCGCGGGCGCCGCCGGAAATCGCGATCACGTCGCGGGTACCGCCGGAGGTCAGCTGGTCGGCGACCGACATCACCGTCAGGCGGCCGTACTTGGCCTGCTGCCTGGGCGGATGCGGGAAGAACTGCAGGTCGTAGGGCTGCGCCTCGACCGGCACCAGCCGGTCGCCTACGCGCACTTCGCGACCCTCGTTGTCCAGCAGCACGGTGCTGGCCTGGATGCCGCCGACTTCACCGCGGGTCACGGTGCCGGTGGTCTGGGTGACCAGCTCATAGCCCATGAGCTCGGTGTTCTTGCTCGGGAACACCGCATTGCTCCACAGGGTGCCGTCATCCGGGCCGGGGCGGCCGCGGGCATCGAGATCCTGGCTCTGGAACAGGTCGCAGCACAGGCCGGCGCGCTCGACCATGCGATAGCGCTTCTCGGCCCGCACCACCAGGTAGCGCTGGCCGGGGGCGACGCCTTCCAGCCCGCGCACGTAGGCGACATGGCCGCGGACCGCGCGCGTGCGGTTTTCCTCGAGGCCGACCACGTAGGGCAGCTGGTCAATGCTGGACACCATGCGGGTATCGCGCAGGAACGGCTCGATCTCTTCCAGCGGCACCGCGTTGACCGGGCTGGCGGTACGCTCGCCGGCCTGCACCCTGGCCGCCACGCGGTCGAGGTAGGCCAGGCTGATGACATCGCCCGGATAGATCAGGTGCGGATTCTTGATCTGCGGGTTGGCCTGCCAGATCTCCGGCCACAGCCACGGCTTCTTGAGGAAGCGCGCGGAAATATCCCAGAGGGTGTCGCCACGCTTCACCACGTAGCTGTCCGGATGGTCGCCGCGCAGCTCGACCGCCGCGGCATAGCTGGCCACCGTCAACAGCGCGGCCGCAAGCATGGTGCGCAGACCGCGCGGACGCGGCGCACCCGTGCGCGCCAGGTTGGAAACCCGTTCAAGCATGATCGCTATCTCCCCGCTCCGTATGGCGAAAACCCCCTGAAGCCCGACCAATATAGCCCACAACCCGCGGCTGCTGGCAAGCGGCCGTGCAGGTCGGGCGCGATACAATCGCCGCCATCGCAGCCCACCCGGCTGCCGATTCCCGGATTTTCGCCATGGCCCTGCTCCCGATCCTCGAATTCCCCGACCCGCGCCTGCGCACCCAGGCCGTGGCCGTCGACGCCGCCGACCTGGCCACGCCGGCCTTCCAGACCCTGATCGACGACATGTTCCAGACCATGTACGAGGCGCCCGGCATCGGTCTGGCAGCCAGTCAGGTCGACGTGCACAAACGATTCATGGTGATTGACGTAACCGAGGATCGAAGCCGGCCACTGGTGTTCGTCAATCCGGTCATCACCGCCCGCGACGGCGAACAGGTCTATCAGGAAGGCTGCCTGTCGGTGCCCGGCATCTATGCCGACGTGACCCGCAGCGACACCATCACGGTGGAGGCGCTGGACCGCCATGGCCAGCCGTTCACCCTGCAGGCCGACGGCGTGCTGGCGGTATGCGTCCAGCACGAGATGGACCACCTGCTGGGCAAGCTGTTCGTCGACTACCTGAGCCCGCTCAAGCGCGAAATGGTGCGCAAGAAGCTGCTGAAGGCCAAGCGGGCCGCCTGAGCCCATGCGCATCGTCTTTGCCGGCACGCCGGAGTTCGCCGTCCCCTGCCTGCGCGCGGCCGCCGGCAAGGGTGAAGTGATTGCGGTCTACACCCAGCCGGACCGGCCCGCCGGCCGTGGCCGCGGGTTGACGCCTTCGCCGGTGAAACTGGAAGCGGTGCAGCGCGGCATCCCGGTGCAGCAGCCGGAGAACTTCCGCTCGGCGGAATCCAAAGCCGCGCTGCGCGCACTCAAGCCCGACGTGATGATCGTGGTCGCCTACGGGCTGATCCTGCCGCAGTCGGTGCTGGACATCCCCGAGCACGGCTGCTGGAACGTGCACGCCTCGCTGCTGCCGCGCTGGCGCGGCGCGGCGCCGATCCAGCGCGCCATCGAAGCCGGCGACAGCCGCAGCGGCGTCTGCCTGATGCAGATGGAGAAGGGACTCGACACCGGCCCGGTGCTGCTGGCGCAGGCGCTCGACATCGGTTCCGAGGAAACCGGCGGCCAGCTGCACGACCGCCTGGCCGAACTGGGTGCGCGCGTGCTGTCCGATGCGCTGGGCCTGCTGCGCGCCACCATTGCGCTGCCGCCGCATCCGCAGCCGGCCGAAGGCGTGACCTACGCGCACAAGCTGGACAAGGCGGAAGCGAAACTCGACTGGTCGCAGCCGGCCGCCGTGCTGGCCAACAAGGTGCGCGCCTTCAATCCGTGGCCGGTGGCGGAAGCGCAGCTGGTCGGCGAGCGGGTGCGCATCCACGCCGCCCGCGCGCTGGACGAAACGCATGACGGCGCACCGGGCAGCGTGCTGCGCGCCGGGCGCGACGGCATCGACATCGCCTGCGGCCACGGCGTGCTGCGCCTGCAGAGCCTGCAGCGCGACGGCGGCAAGCCGATCAGCGCGCAGGATTACCGCAACGCCCGCCGCGACGTGTTCGCATGAGCGACGGCGTCGCCGCCCGGGTCGCCGCGGCCCGCACCCTCGACGAGGTGCTGCACCGCGGCCGCTCGCTGAAGGCGGCGCTGGGCGCCACCCTGCCCGGCATCGATGACCCGCGCGACCGCGCGCTGGTGGAAGCGATGGTGCTGGCCGCACTGCGCCAGCGGGTGCATTACAACGCAGCGCTGGACGGCTGGATGCCGCGCCCACTGGGCCAGCGCGACGGCCTGCTGCGCGCGCTGCTGCTGGCCGGACTTGCGCAGCTGACGCTGGGTCTGCCGGCGCACGCCGCGCTGGCGGCCACGGTGGACGCCGCCCGCGCGCTGGGCCGCGCCCACCAGGCGGGCATGGTCAACGCGCTGCTGCGCCGCGCCCAGCGCGAAGGCCTGCCGCCGGCGGATCCCGCGCAGGCATGGCCGCAATGGCTGGCGGAACAGGTGCGCGCGGACTGGCCGCAGCAGGCCGACGCGATCTTCGAGGCCAGCGCACAGATCGCGCCGATGTGGCTGCGCGTCAATCGCCGCTGGATCGGCCGCGACGACTATCTCGCGCTGCTGCACGAAGCCGGCATCGAGGCCGCGCCGGCGCCTTCGCTGGCCGACGCGCTACGGCTGGAATCCGCGCTGCCGGTGCAGCAGTTGCCCGGCTTCGACGCCGGACTGGTGTCGGTGCAGGACGGCGCGGCGCAGGCCATGGCCGATGCGCTGTCGCCTGCCGCCGGCGCTCGGGTCCTCGACGCCTGCGCCGCCCCCGGCGGCAAGGCCGCGCATCTGGCCGAACGCGACCCATCGCTGCGCATCACCGCGCTGGACGTGGACGCGCGCCGCGCGCGGCGGATGCAGGAGACGTTCGCGCGCCTGCGGCTTGAGGGCATCGACGTGCGCGCGGCCGATGCGCTGCAGCCGGACGGCTGGTGGGATGGCACGGCCTTCGACGCCATCCTGATCGACGCCCCGTGCAGCGCCACCGGCATCGTGCGCCGCCAGCCCGACGTGCTGCTGCACCGGCGCGAGACCGACATCGCCGCCCTGCGTGGCACCCAGGCGCAGCTGCTCGACGCGCTGTGGCCATTGCTCGCCCGCGGCGGCGCGCTGGTCTATGCCACCTGCTCGATCCTGCATGCGGAAAACGCCGCCCAGGTCGAAGCCTTCCTCGCCCGCACACCCGACGCCACGCTGGCACCGCTGGACGCGAGTTTCGGCCACGACACCGGCTTCGGCCGCCAGCGCCTGCCCGGCGACGCCGGCATGGACGGCTTTTTCTGCGCGCGGCTGCAAAAGTCCTGAGCCTTCGCCACTATCATTCGGCGATGACCCAAACCCGCCGAGAAACCTGGCTGTTCTGGCTGTTCGCGCTGCTGATCCTGGCCACCGGGCTGGGCCTGCGCGATCCGTGGCCCGCCGACGAGCCGCGCTTCGCGCTGGTGGCGAAGCAGATGGTGGAAAGCGGTAACTGGCTGTTCCCGATGCGCGGCAGCGAGCTGTATTCGGACAAGCCGCCGCTGTTCATGTGGATGCAGGCCAGCGTGCTGTGGCTGACCGGCAACCTGCGCATCGCCTTCCTGCTGCCGTCGCTGCTGGCCGCGCTGGGCACGCTGTGGTGCGTGACCGACCTGGGCGCGCGGCTGTGGACGCGGCGCATCGGCCTGTATGCCGGCTGGGCCACGCTGCTGACCATCCAGTTCACCTGGCAGGCCAAGAAGGCGCAGATCGACCCGATGGTGGTGTTCTGGATCACGTTGTCCTGCTATGCGCTGCTGCGGCACGTGCTGCAGGGCCCGAATTGGCGGCTGTGGGCGCTGGGCTGGGCGGCGGCGGGTCTGGGCACGATCACCAAGGGCGTCGGCGTGATCGCGCTGCTGATCCTGGTCCCCGCCGCCGTCGCCTCGCTGCGGGGCTGGGCGGGGGTGCGCATCCATGCGCGCGATGCGCGTTTCTGGCTGGGCCCGCTGGCCTTCCTCGCCGCCTGCGGGGTGTGGCTGGTGCCGATGCTGATCGCCGCGCTGGGCAACGGCAGCGGCGACTACCGCGCCTACGTCGACGACATCCTGCTGCGCCAGACCGTCACCCGCTACGCCAACTCCTGGCACCACGGCCAGCCTTGGTGGTACTTCATCGAAGTGTTGCTGACCGCTTGGCTGCCGACCGTGCTGGCGCTGCCGTGGGCGATCCCGGCGTGGCGGCGGCGGCTGCAGCGGCGCGATGCGCGCTTCCTGGTCCCGCTGGGCTGGGTGCTGCTGGTGTTCGTGTTCTTCAGCATCCCGTCGGGCAAGCGCGACATGTACATCCTGCCGGCGCTGCCGATGCTGGCGCTGACGCTGGCACCGCTGCTGCCCGGCATCCTGCGGCGGCCGAATGCGCAGCGCCTGCTGCTGGGCTTCGTGCTGGTGTTCTCGCTGGCCGCGCTGGGCGCGGGCCTTGCGATGCTGCTGGGCGATCCGGGTTTCGAGCGCAAGTTCATGGAAGGCCGCGATGCGCACGTTGCCAGCGGACTGGCGTGGATGTTCGCGGCCATCGGCGGCTTCGGCCTGGGCAGCGCGCTGTGGTTCGGCCGCCGCCGCGCGCACGCCGCGCTGGTGGCGATGCTGACCGCGCTGTGGCTGCTGTATTCACTCGTCGGCGCGCCGCTGCTCAACGACGGCAGCTCCTCGCGCGGGCTGATGCGCGACGTCGGCGCGGCCATCGGCCCGCAGGCGGAGCTCGGGCTGGTCGGCTGGCGCGAACAGCAGCTGCTGATGGCGGATCGTCCCGCCGCGGACTTCGGCTTCAAGCGCGGCATCGCGCTGCAGTTCGCCGACGCCGTGCGCTGGCAGCAGGGCCATCCCGAAGCACGCTGGCTGCTGGTGGAGGAAAGCCAGGGCCTTCCCGCCTGCATCGACCGAGCGCGCGCGCGCGACATGGGTGTGGCCAACGGCCGCCGCTGGTGGCTGCTGGATGCAGAGGCCAGCCGTGGCTGCCGCTGAGTCCGCAGCAGCGCCCTGGCTGGGCCTGCTGGTGCCGGCGCACAACGCCGCGCGTTACATCGAAACCTGCCTGCACTCGCTGCTGGAACAGGCGGCGGGCGATCCCGGCATCGAAGTGCTGGTGCTGGACGATGCGTCCAGCGACGATACCGGCGCCATCCTCGCGCGGCTGGCGGCGGCGCATCCCGGTCAGCTGCGGGTGCTGTTGGCGCCGCGCAACGGCGGCATTTCCGCGGCACGCAACCGGCTGCTGGCCGAAGCGACGGCGTGCTACCTGTGGTTCGTCGACGCCGACGACGTGCTGCTGCCCGGCGCGATCGCCGGCCTGCGCGACGTGCTTGATCGGCACGACCCGGACCTGGTCCTGTGCGATTTCCGGTACCTGCGCGAGCGCGGCCTGTCGCGCACCCGCTGCACCTGCCACGCGCCAGCGAACACGCCTTCGGACAGCCGCGCGCGGCTGGTGGCGGCCACGCTTGCGGCCGGGGAACTGCACGTATGGTCGAAGGTCGCGCGGCGCGAGCTCTGGCAGCAGGTGGCATTCCCGATCGACCGCCACTTCGAGGACATCGCCGGTACCTGCCAGCTGCTGGCACAGGTGCGCCGCTGGGTCCACGTGCACCGTCCGTGGCTTGGCTACCGGCAGCATCCTCACAGCATCATGGCGACGCTGACGCACGCGCGGCTGGACGAATGGATGATGGCACTGGAAGGCATGCAGCCGCTGCTGGCGGATGCCGAGGTCGCCGCCGATGCTGCCGCGGTGCAGGCGGCAGCGGACTTCCGTCTGCGCAATCTGGCCTCGGCGCTGCGGCGTACTGCGCGCCTGCCGGCTGCAGATCGCGCAACCGCACAGACCACGCTGGCGAAGGCGCGGACGCGACTGTTCCCGCACGGCACCGCACCAGTGCTGCGCGCATGGCTGCGTCGCGGCTGGTGGCTGCGCGCGCTGCGCACCCACCGCGCGCTGCGCGCCGCGTTCGGACGCTAGCCGATGTCGAGGCCCGTCCGCGTCCTCCATTTCGTCACCGGCGGGTTCTCCGGCGGTGCGACCCAAGTCGCGCTGCAGCTGGTCAATGCCGCCCGCGACAGTGCGCGCATCGAACCGCTGCTGGTGCTGCGGCGCAAGCGCCGCACGCCGCCGGAGCGGATCTCCGAACTGCACGGGCAGGGCGTGCCGCTGCGGCTGGTGCCGGGCTGGTCGCACCTGGCGACCATCTTCGCGCTGGTCAGGCTGTGCCGGGAGTTCCGCCCCGACGTGCTGGTCGCGCACGGCTTCTCCGAACACCTGTGGGGCCGCTACGCCGGGCTGCTGGCGAAGGTGCCGGCCCTGGTCCACGTCGAGCACAACACCCGCGAGCGCTACACCCGCTGGCGGCTGGCGCAGACGCGCTGGCTGGCGCGTCGCACCGACCGCATCGTCGGCTGCTCCGAAGGCGTGCGTGAAGCGCTGCTGGCGCTGGGCATGCCGCCCGAGCGCACCATCGCCATTCCCAACGGCATTCGGCTGGATCCGTTCGTCGAGGCCGACGCGCAGCCCTTCGCGCAGCGCACACCCGGCATCGTGATGGTGGCGCGGTTCTCCAAGCAGAAGGACCACGCGACCCTGCTGCGGGCGGTGGCGCTGCTGGGCCAACGCGGCCTGCGCGTGCCGCTGCAGCTGCCTGGCGGCGGCAAGGCGCTGCACCGCAAACCATTGGAAGCGCTGGCCGCGCAGCTGGGTATCGCCGACCGGGTGCAGTTCCCGGGCGTGGTGCGCGACGTGCCGCTACGGCTGATGACGCACCAGGTCTGCGTGCTCAGCACCCATTACGAAGGCATGCCCTTGGCGCTGCTGGAAGGCATGGCCGCCGGCTGCGCGGTGGTGGGCAGCGCGGTGCCGGGCGTGCGCGAGGTGCTCACTGACGGCGAGGATGGCCTGCTGGTGGCGGAAGGCGACCCGCAGGCGCTGGCGAACGCGCTGGAACGGCTGCTACGGCATCCGGACGATGCCGCGCGGATGGCGGCGAGTGCGCGGCGCGCGGCGCTGGAACGGCACGACCGTGAACTGATGAACCGACGCTACGAGGATCTGTTCCTGGCACTGGCGGCTGCCGCGAATCGCACTGCCTGAGCCGTGGCGGCGGAAGACTTTCCTACAGGCCCCGCGCGCGCCGCTGCTCCCACGCCCAGGCATGCGCCACGATCGCATCCAGCGCCGGGTAGCGCGGCTGCCAACCCAGCGCTGCGCGCGCGGCGCGGGCGTTCGCCACCAGCGACGGCGGGTCGCCTTCACGGCGCATGCCCATGACCACCGGGATCGGATGGCCGGTGACGCGGCGGACCGCTTCGATCACTTCGCGCACCGAATAACCATTGCCGTTGCCGAGGTTGTAGCGCGCGCTGTCGCCGCCGGCGAGCAGCTGCCGCAGCGCCAGCAGGTGCGCGTCGGCGAGGTCCTCGACATGGATGTAGTCGCGGATGCAGGTGCCGTCGGCGGTGGCGTAGTCCTCGCCATGCACGGTGATGTGCGGGCGCCGCCCGGAAGCCACCTGCAGGATCAGCGGGATCAGATGCGTTTCCGGCTCATGGCATTCGCCCAGCTCGCCCTCGGCGTCGGCGCCCGCGGCGTTGAAGTAACGCAGGCACACCGACTTCAGCCCGTAGGCGCGATCGTAGTCCGCCAGCATCTGCTCGACGAACCACTTGCTGCGGCCGTAGGGATTGATCGGCGCTTTCGGATGCGCCTCATCGATCGGCACGTACTGCGGGTCGCCGAAGATCGCGGCGGTGGAGGAGAAGATGAACTTGTCGATGCCGTGCGCGCGCATGCCATCCAGCAGCATCTGCGTGGCGGTGACGTTGTTGCGGTAGTACCTGGCCGGATCGGCGACCGACTCGCCGACCTGGATGAAGCTGGCGAAGTGCATCACCGCCGCCGGCCGGACCTCGCCCAGCACCGCATCGACGAACGCGCCATCGCCGATGTCGCCGACGTGCAGCGGCGCGCCCGGCAATGCCTCGCGATGGCCGGAGGAAAGGTCGTCGGCCACCACCGCGTGGAAGCCGGCGCGGCGCAGCCGCTTGACCATGTGCGAGCCGATGTAGCCGGCGCCGCCGACGACGAGGATGGGGGCGGACATGTCGTGGCGGTTCCTGTGCGGATGGAGGGACGGACGCCTGCCGCGCGCGATCAGCGGTACAGGTCGAGGTACGGGTTTTCCTCGCCGCTGCCGGGCGGGCGCAGGGTGTAGCGCTTGTAAGTCCACTGGTACTGGGCGAAATCGCGCCGCGCCACCGCTTCCACGCCGGCGTTCAGCGCGGCCACCGCCTGCGCCGGATCCGCCGCGTCCACGCCCGCCGGCGCGGCCTGCACGTGCAGGGCGAAGCGCGGCGCGCCCGCGCCCGGCAGCCGCTCGCACCAGCACAGCAGCACCCGCGCGCCACTGCGGCTGGCCAACCGCCCCAGCAGGGTCATGGTCAGCGCCGGCTTGCCGAAGAACGGCGCGAATTCGCCCTCACCGGCCTTCGGCTGCTGGTCGGGCAGGATCCCGATGACCCCGCACTTCTGCAGGCGCTTGAGCAGGGTGCGCACGCCGGCCGCCTCGGCGCGGACCTGCTCGACATCGCCGCCGGCATTGGCGCGCACGCGGCGCAGGAAGGCCTCGCCCACCGCCGATTCCGGCGGCCGGTACAGGATCGCCAGCGGCGTCTTGCTGGCCAGCCACTGGTTCAGCAACTCCCAGTTGCCCATGTGCGGGGCGGCCACGATCAGGCCGTCGCCGCTGCGCAGGGCCTCGTCGAACAGCGCCTCGCCACGGACTTCCACGATGTCGGCCAGATTGCGCGCGGCCGGCCGCGTCCACAGCCGCAGCGTCTCGAAGGTCTGGCGGGCGGTGGTACGGAGGATGTCGCCCAGCAGTGCTTCCCGCGCGTTGGCGTCAAGATCGGCGCGGATCAGTTCCAGATTGCGCCGCGCGACCCGCGCCTCACGCGCATCCAGCGCGAGCCACAGGCGCGCCACGGCGTCCGCCAGCATCCGCAGCAGCCACCATGGCAGGCGCGCGATGGCCCAGGCCAGGGCATACAGCAGGGCGGCGGCAAGCTCGGTCATCGGCCTATTGTAGGAGCCGCGCGCGATGTCCATGAAACCGCGGTGCCCACCCTACAATGCGCCCATGCTTGCCCTGATCCAGCGCGTGACCGAAGCGAAGGTGACCGTCGACGACGCCGTGGTCGGGGCGATCGGCGCGGGCCTGCTGGCATTGGTGGCGGTGGAACCGGGCGACACCGAAGCGCAGTTCCGGCGGCTCGCGCAGCGCCTGCTCGGCTACCGAATTTTCAGCGACGATGCCGGCAAGATGAACAGGTCTTTGGCGGATATCGGCGGTGAATTGCTGCTGGTCAGCCAGTTCACCCTGGCCGCGGATACCCGCAGCGGCATGCGTCCCAGCTTCACCACCGCGGCCCCGCCCGCGGAAGCTGAACGCGGGTTCGACCGGCTGGTGGCGATCTGCCGGGAACTGCACCCGCGGGGGGTGGAAACCGGGCGTTTCGGTGCCCATATGGTGGTCAGCCTGGTCAACGACGGGCCAGTCACCTTCCTCCTTCGCCCCTGAACCTGCGGCCCTCCGGCGACCGGCGCCACCGCGCACGGTATAATGCTTGGTTCTCTTTCTGCGTCGTCCGCAGATCCCCACGAAACGGTAGCACCCCAATGGCCAACGAACGGCAGACAGCCCCGCAATCCGATATCAAGCTCCTGATCTCCAAGGGTCTGGAGCAAGGCTATCTGACCTACGCCGAGGTCAACGACCACCTGCCCGACGACATGGTCGATCCGGAGCAGCTGGAAGACATCATCGGCATGATCAACGGCATGGGCATCGAGGTGCATGAAGTTGCACCCGATGTGGAAACCCTGCTGCTGGCCGGCCAGCAGGCCGGTGGCCGCGAAGTCGACGAAACCGCGGCCGAGGAAGCCGCCGCGGCGCTGAGTTCGGTAGATACCGAGGGCGGCCGCACCACCGACCCGGTGCGCATGTACATGCGCGAGATGGGCACGGTGGACCTGCTGACCCGCGAGGGCGAAATCGCCATCGCCAAGCGCATCGAGGAAGGCCTGGCGCAGATGAACGCCGCGCTGGCCAGCTTCCCCTGGTCCGCCCAGATGCTGCTGGAGGATTGGGAGCTGCACAAGGCCGGCAAGAAGCGCCTGGCCGAGATCGTGGTCGGCTTCAACGACGAGGAGCCGGAACCGGAACCCGCGCCGGCGCCCGTGGCCGCCGATGACGACGCCGGCACCGAGGTGGACGAGGAAGAGGACGAGGACAGCGGCGAGGCCGATGAGCCGGCGCCGACCGGTCCGGACCCGGCCGAAGTCGCCGCCCGCATGGAGGCGATGGGCGCCGCGTTCGCCCGCTTCGAGAAGGCCTGCGCCAAGGGCGGCCCCGATGCCAAGGCCGCACTGAAGGCGCGCGAGGAAATCGCCGCGATCTTCGTCTCCCTGAAGCTGCCGCTGCCGCTGACCGACGCGCTGGTGAAGAAGCTGCGCGAAGCGATCAACCAGGTGAAGGACCACGAGCGCCGCATCCTCGACCTGTCCACCCGCGTCGCCAAGATGCCGCGCAAGGACTTCATCAAGGCCTGGGACGGCAACCAGACCAATCTCGAATGGGTCGACGAACTGCTCAAGCGCAAGCAGAAGTGGGGCAGCGCCCTGCGCGACGTGCGCGAACAGATCATCGCCGAGCAGGAAGCCACCATCGCGCTGGAAAAGGCGATGCAGGTGACCCTGGCCGACCTCAAGGAAATCAATCGCGCGATGGCCTATGGCGAAACCAAGGCGCGCAAGGCCAAGAAGGAAATGGTCGAGGCCAACCTGCGCCTGGTCATCTCGATCGCCAAGAAGTACACCAACCGCGGCCTGCAGTTCCTCGACCTGATCCAGGAAGGCAACATCGGCCTGATGAAGGCGGTGGACAAGTTCGAGCACCGCCGCGGCTTCAAGTTCTCGACCTACGCGACGTGGTGGATCCGCCAGGCCATCACCCGCTCGATCGCCGACCAGGCGCGCACCATCCGCATCCCGGTGCACATGATCGAGACGATCAACAAGCTCAACCGCATTTCCCGCCAGATGCTCCAGCAGTACGGCCGCGAGGCCACGCCGGAGGAGCTGGCCAAGGAAATGGACATGCCCGAGGACAAGATCCGCAAGGTGATGAAGATCGCCAAGGAACCCATCTCGATGGAGACTCCGATCGGCGACGACGAGGATTCCCATCTCGGCGACTTCATCGAGGACACCAACGTGATGTCCCCGATCGACGCCACCACCGACATCAACCTGATCGAGACCGTGCGCAACGTGCTGGCCGGGTTGACCCCGCGCGAAGCCAAGGTGCTGCGCATGCGCTTCGGCATCGACATGAACACCGACCACACCCTGGAAGAAGTCGGCAAGCAGTTCGACGTCACCCGCGAACGCATCCGCCAGATCGAGGCCAAGGCGCTGCGCAAGCTGCGCCACCCCAGCCGTTCGGAGACGCTGCGCAGCTTCCTCGACGTGGAGTGATTGCAGCACAGCGCCGCACGGGAACCCGCCGCGCACCGGCGGGTTTTTTGTTGCCTGCGGCTACAATTCCGCCATTGCGGGCCTATAGCTCAATGGTTAGAGCAGAGAACTCATAATTCTTTGGTTCCAGGTTCGAGTCCTGGTGGGCCCATATATCAACGCAGGCGGATCGACACCTGCGCACTTCCGTCGAACGCCACCTGCCAGCCCAGGCGCTGGGCGAGCCGGTCGAGCAGGGCGGAGCCGGTGCCGGTGTCCGCGCGCATCGGCGTTGCGGCATCGGCATCGGGGTCTTCCGGCGTCATGCGCAGGACGATTCGGCCCGGTTCCAGCGCCAGCTGCAGGGTGGCGTCGGTGCGCGGCTGCGCCAGTTTTCGCGCCAGTCCGGCGACCAGCAGCACGGCTTCGCGCGGGGCGGTGTGCAGCTCGCCGTCGGCATCGATGCTTGCGGTGATTCCCGGTTTGCCGGCCAGCGCGATCTCGGCCGCATCCCGCAACAGCTGCGCCGCGGCGATGGTTTCGAACTGCAGCGGGCGTCGCCGCGCGGCGGCGAGCATGGCTTCCAGCAGGCGGTGCATCTCGCTGGCACCACGCTGCAGCCGCGCATGGCGCGCGCGCTGGGCCGGTGCTGCACTGTCATCGTCCAGCAGCACTTCGGCCACACCCTGGATCACCGCAAGCGGCGTGCGCAGCTCGTGGCTGGCATCGGCCAGGAACGCCTGTTCGTGCGCGTCGGCATCGACCAGCCGCGTCTGGTAGCCGTCGATGGCGCGCGCCAGCCGGCCCAGGTCGTCGTCGCTGACGGCGTCGGCAAGCCGGCTGGGCTGCGGCTGCACCGGCAGTGCGTCCACCCCTTCCGCCAGCGCGCGCACGGGTTTGAGCGCAACTCCCGACAACCACCAACCCAACCAGCCCGCCAGCATCGTGGCGGAAAGCAGCATGGCCGCCACCAGCAGGTGCAGGAGGCGCTCCGTCGCCTCGATGTCGCCCAGGTCGATGACGAACACCAGCCGCCCCGCCGCGGTATCGAACACGCCGACGTGGACGGCCTCGCTGCCCGGGTCTTCGCGCACGCCGGGCGGAAAGCCGGCGTAGTTGCGCGGCAGAGTGGGATCGTCGAGGCGGTAGCCGCGCAGGCGCTGGGTGCGCGGCAGCTGCGCCGGCATATGGTTGGCCAGGCGCAGGCCGTAATCCTCCGCCTGTCCCTGCAGGATTTCGTTGGCCACCACGTATTCGTAGCGCTCGGCGACCGCCAGCAGGGTGACCGCGGCCAGGGCGCCAAGCAGCAACCCCAGCAGGGTCGCCAGCAAGGTGAAGCGCTGCCGCAGCGACAGCGGCCGGCGCGGAAGCGCTGCGCTCATGCCGGCGCCACGATGCGATAGCCGACGCCGCGCACCGACTGCAGCAGCGGCTGCGCGAACGGCCGGTCGATCAGCGCGCGCAGCTCGTACACCTGCGTCTGCAGCGCGGCCGTGTCGGCGCCGCCCGCGCCCCATGCGCTTTCGATCAGGCGCGCGTGCGGCACGATCCGCGGCGCCTCGCGCAACAGCGCGTCCAGCAGCGCGCCCTGCAGGCGGGTCAGGGCGATGTCGCGGCCGTCGCGACGTGCAGTCAGGGTGCGTGGGTCGTAGGCCAGTGCAGCGTACGCAACTTCGCCCGCGGCCGGCCGGCCGCGCCGCTGCAGCGCGCGGATGCGCGCCTCCAGTTCCGCCATCGCGAACGGTTTGACCAGATAGTCGTCCGCGCCTTCGGCGAAACCTCGCAGCTTGTCGTCCAGGGTGTCGCGCGCGGTCAGCATCAGCACCGGCACGCCGTGTCCAGCCTCGCGCAGGCGGCGGCACAGCTCCAACCCGTCCATGCGCGGCAGGCCGACGTCCAGCACGATGGCGTCGAAGTCGCCGCGCAGCGCCCGCGCCAGACCCGACACGCCATCGGCGCAGTGGTCCATCTCATGGCCGCGCCGTTCGAGGAAGTCCCAGATGTTGGCGGCGATGTCGTGCTGGTCTTCGATCAGCAGGACGCGCAGGCCAGCGGCAGGCACGCCGGGCGGGGCGGGATTGGGCATGGCGATAGCCTGCCACCGCTGCCCGGCAGAGTGTTAACCGGCGGCTGAGATTCGGCTGAGACGCGCTTACCCGAGCCGCCACAGGCTGCACGGATGACCCAAGTCCCCGCTGCCCGCTTCGACCGTTTCCGCCCGATGCGCTGGCTGGTGGCCTGCTTCCTCGTCATCTCCGCGTTGACCCGGCTGGCGCTGCTGGTGGCCACCGGCAGCGGCGTGCCGGCGGCGCCCGGCCCGTGGCTGTACGCGTTCGGCGTCGGCCTGGGCTACGACCTGCTGGCGGCGCTGTACTTCGCCTGGCCGCTGGTGCTGCTGCTTTGGCTGCTGCCCGCCGGCTGGCTGCTGCGCCGGCGCGGGCGGCTGGCGGTCGGCGGACTGTGCCTGCTGCTGCTGTTCGTGCTGCTGTTCGTGGCGGTGGCCGAATGGACGTTCTGGGACGAATTCCAGGCGCGCTTCAACTTCATCGCGGTGGACTACCTCGTCTACACCACCGAGGTGATCGGCAATATCCGCCAGTCCTACCCGGTGGGGCTGATCCTGTCCGCGGTCGCGGCGCTGGCGCTGGGCGGCTTCTTCGCCACCCGCCGCTGGCGGCGCGTACGGCGCGACGAGGCCGGCTTCGCCGCGCGCACCGTGGTGGTGGCGTGCTGGCTGGCGGCCAGCGCATTGGGCACCTGGCTGGTCAGCGGCGAGATGAAGGACCGCAGCGACAACGCCTACGTCAACGAGCTGGCCGGCAACGGCATCTACCAGTTCTTCTCCGCCTACCGCAGCGCTTCGCTCGACTACGCGCGCTATTACCGCACCGTGCCGATCGACGAGGCCTGGGCGCAGGTGCGCGCGCAGGTAGCGACACCGGACGCCACCTTCTTCGGCCCCGCCGGCATTGCCCGCCACATCCACAACGCCGCGCCGGAGCAGCGCATGAACGTGGTGCTGATCAGCGTGGAAAGCCTGTCCGCCGACTTCTCCGGCACCTACGGCCGCAAGGACTCGCTGACCCCCCGACTGGACGCGCTGACCAGGGACAGCCTGCTGTTCGCCGACCTGTGGGCCACCGGCACCCGCACCGTGCGCGGCCTGGAAGCGCTGTCGCTGTCGGTACCGCCCACGCCCGGCGAATCCATCGTCCGCCGCGAGCACAACGAGGGCCTGGCCACGCTGGGCGAAGTGTTCCGCGGCAAGGACTACCACGCCATGTTCCTGTACGGCGGTTACGGCGCGTTTGACGACATGAACCGCTTCTTCAGCCACAACGGCTACGACGTCCACGACCGCACCGACATCCCCGACCAGGAGATCCACCACGAGAACGTCTGGGGCGTGGCCGACGAAGACCTCTACAGCATGGCGATGAAGCATTTCGATACCGATTTCAAAGCCGGCAAGCCGTTCTTCGCCCACCTGATGACCACCTCCAACCACCGCCCCTACACCTTCCCGGCCGGTCGCGGGCCGTGGCCGCAGGGCAAGCGCGAGAGCGCCGTGGCCTACACCGACTGGGCGATCGGTGATTTCCTGCGCCGCGCCAGCAGCAAGCCCTGGTACCGCAACACCCTGTTCGTGATCACCGCCGACCACTGCGCCTCCAGCGCCGGCATCGCCGCACTGCCGGCGTTCCGCTACCGCATCCCGCTGTGGATCTACGCGCCCGGCGGGCAGGTCGCGCCGGGCCGCGTGGAGCGCCGGGTCAGCCAGATCGACATCGCGCCGACCGTGCTGGGGATGCTGGGCATGGACTACGACAGCCGCTTCTACGGCGTGGACGTGTTTCAGCAACCCTCCGGTCGCGCGCGCGCCTTCATCGGCACCTACCAGCTGCTGGGCTACCTGCGCGACGACAAGCTGGTGCAGCTCTCTCCGCATCGCAAGGTGGACACGTTGCGCCCGGCCTACGCCCGCGACGTGGCGCAGCCCGAACTGGCGGAGGATCCGGCACTGACCCTGCAGGCAATCAGCGCCTACCAGACCGCGACCGCCGCGTTCGCCGACGGCTCGATGACGCAGGCCGCACTGGAGCGCGAAGCGCGCGCGGCTGCAGCGACAGGCGCGGGCTCGCGCTGACGCCATGGCGCGATGACTTCCGGCGCTGGCGACGCCCAGTCGCCCGTCGCATCCTGCGCGTATCCCGCCGAGGTCTTCTCGATGCGCATTCTGTTCGCCCTGTTGCTGTCCTGCTGCCTGCCGCTGGCCCATGCCCGCGAACCTGCGCCCGCCGAGGTCGCGGTGCTGGTCACCCTGCACCAGCTGCACGCGCAGGTGCCCGCCTACGACCACGCGGCGCTGAAGCGCAGCATCGAGCGGCTGGCGCCGGACGTGCTGTGCATCGAGGTGAGCCCGTCGCGCTACGCCGCGCGCGGACCGGAGGCCAACAAGATCGAATATCCGGCGGTGGTCTATCCGCTGATCGATGCGCGCGGCTACCGGGTGTACCCGATGGAACCGGCAGCGCCGCGCGACGCGGAGATCCTGCAGCCCTACCTTGCGGCCAGCCGCGCGTTCGCCGAGCAGCAGCCCGCCGCGTCGCAGGCGTTCCAGGCGCAGGCCAGCGCGCTGTACGCCACCCTGCGCCTGTACTGGACCTCGCCCGCACGGGTGAACGACGCCGTCACCGACGCGCAGATGCAGGCCAAGCACGCGCTGCAGGCAGCGCTGGTCGGCGAGGGCGAGCGGGCCGGCTGGGAGGCGTGGAACGGCGAGTTCCTGGCCACCATCATCCGCGCCGCGCGGGAGCACCCGGGCAAGCGCATCGTGGTGCTGGTCGGCGCCGAACACGGCTACTGGCTGCGCGCGGCGCTGGCGCGCACGCCCGGCCTGCGCCTGCTGGACACCGCGTCGCTGCTGGCCGCGACCGGCGACTGAGCAACCCCCGGCATAATGCGCGCCGACCTTACGCTGGAGCCGCGCATGCTGCTGGACACCGTCGAACACGAAACCGGCCCCAACCCCGAGTGGTGCGTGCTGTGGCTGCACGGGCTCGGCGCCGACGGCAACGACTTCGCGCCGATCGTGCCCGAGCTGGTGCGGCGCGACTGGCCGGCGCTGCGCTTCGTGTTCCCGCATGCGCCGGTGCGCGCGGTCACCATCAACGGCGGCGCGCGGATGCGCGCCTGGTACGACATCCGCGACTTCGACCTGGCCAACCGCGCCGACCTGAAAGGCGTGGACGAGTCGGTGGCGCAGGTGGAGGCGCTGATCGCGCGCGAAGCCGAGCGCGGCATTCCGCCGCAGCGGCTGCTGCTGGCCGGGTTCTCGCAGGGCGGCGCGATCACCCTGGCGGCGGGACTGGCGCGCGCGCAGCCGCTGGCCGGTCTGATCGCCCTGTCCACCTATCTGCCGATGCCGCTGGCGTTGGCGCAGCAGCGGCTGCAGCCCCAGGCTACCGCGCAGCCGCTGTTCATGGCCCACGGCAGCTTCGACCCGGTGGTGCCGGTCGCCGCCGGTGAGGCCGGGATGCAGGCGCTGCGCGGCTTCGGCTTCGATCCGCAGTGGCAGCGCTACCCGATGCAACATCAGGTGTGCGCCGAGGAGATCGCCGACCTGGCCGAGTGGATGGGCGCGCGCCTGGCCGCCGGTTGAGGTGACGCACGCCGCACCGCGCGGCTACCATCGCCGCCAGGGCCGGGCGCTGCCGGGGAGAGACACGCCATGACCGCAACCGCGTTGCGCGTGCTGATCGTCGACGACGAGCCGCTGGCACGGGCGCGGCTGCGCGCGCTGCTGGAGGCGCAACCGGGCGTGCAGGTGATCGGCGAGGCCGGCGACGGCGAGACGGCGCTGGCGGCCTGCGCCGAAGACGCCCCCGACCTGGTACTGCTGGACATCGCCATGCCCGGCATCGACGGGCTGGAAACCGCGCGCCGGTTGGGCGCGCTGCCGCTGCGCCCGGCCATCGTGTTCTGCACCGCCTTCGACGTGCATGCGCTGTCCGCGTTCGAAGCGCAGGCGCTGGACTACCTGGTCAAGCCGGTACGCGGCGAGCGCCTGGCCGGGGCGCTGGACAAGGTGCGCACCTTCCTCGCCGGCCGTGCCCGCCAGCAGGACGCCCCCCCGCCGGGCCAGCCGCGCAGCCACCTGTGCGCGCGTCTGCGTGGCAGCCTGCGGCTGATCCCGGTCGAGGACATCCGCTACCTGCAGGCCGACGAGAAATACGTGGTGGTGCATCACGCCCGCGGCGAGGACCTGATCGAGGAATCGCTGAAGTCGCTGGAAGCCGAATTCGCCAGCCGCTTCATCCGCATCCACCGCAACTGCCTGGTGGCGCGCGACGAGATCGTCGAGCTGCACCGCTCGCCGGATGGCCAGGTGCATGCGGTGCTGCGCAACGTGACCGCGCCGCTGGAGGTCAGCCGGCGCTGCCTGACCCAGCTGCGCGACGCCCTGCGACACCTGTAGCGGCGCGCCGCGCCAATTCGCGATTACGGCTTGGACGTGGGCGCCGGCGTCGGCTCGGCTTCCATCAGATAGGCCGGCAGCGCTTCGTTGCCTTCGTCACGCTGGCTGCGGTCGGCCTCCACCAGATAGCGGCGGCGCGCCAGCCAGGCATCGCGGGTCAGCACGTATTCGTCGGGGGCGGCTTCGCGCAGTTCGTCCAGCGACAGCAGGCCGGAGCGCACGTCGATCAGCCACAGCGCTTCCAGCGACACCCGGGTGCGGTCGTGCTCGACGTAGGTCATCGGCGCCATCGAGGAATCGCCCACTGCGCCCACGGCATCGCGCACGGTGCGCGGACCGAGGAAGGGCAGCTCCAGGTAACGCGATTCTCGCCAACCCCAGCGTGCCAGCGTGCGGCCGAAATCGGCACCGTGGCGGTGCATCTTCAGTGCCTTGGTCGCCGGATCGAAGATCCCGCCGATGCCGACGATGGTATTGACCAGGAAGCGGCCCAGCGTCTCCACCGATTCACGCGGACGCCCCTGCAGCAGCAGGTTGCCGAACGCCAGCGGCGCGCCGATGTTGTCGAAAAAATTGCTGACCCCGGCGCGCACCGGCACCGGCACCACCTTCACGTAGCCGCGCGCCAGCGGGCGCATGAAACCCTGGTCGATGGCGGCGTTGAACGCGTGCACGCGGCGGTTCATCGGCTCCCACGGGTCCAGCGCGGCGAAACGGTCGCCGCCGTCGTCGCCGGCGGTGGCCGCGTCGCCGTAGATGGCCGCGAAGTCGTCGTCGCCGACGCTGTCCGCGGGCGGCTCGAGGGTGACAACCGCGGCCGTGGCATCCGCCAGCGCCGGCGCGGCCGGTTCGGTGGCGGTCGCGGGTTCGACCGGCGTCGGCGACGCGGTGTCGGCAGCCGCGGCCTCCACCACCGTGTCGGCCGGCACGTCGGACGCGGCGCGCGGCGCCGGCCCGGTGGCGCAGCCGGCGGTGGCCAGCAACAGGACTAGGGCGGCGCCGGCAAGCAGGCGGTTCATACGGTTCCTTGCGCGCGGATCAGGTCCGCGTTCATACGGTAGGCGGCGCACAGGCCGGCCAGCCCGGGCGGCTCGCCTTCGATGCGGCGGGTTGCCTGCGGCAGGCGGTCGGCGAGTTCGGCCAGCAGCGCCAAGCCGGCGCTGTCGAGCGCTTCGACCGCTTGCAGGTCCAGCGCCTGGGCGCCGTCCAGCGCGGCCAGCGCACGCGGCCACAGGCCGGCCACGCTGGCGCGGTCGAGCCGGCCGCGCAGGCGCAGCAACGTGCCCGCGCGCTCCACGCTGGGCTCAGTGGCTGCCATTGCCGGAGGCGGCCTTGAGGCTGCCGTTGCGCAGGTCGGCGGCGACCTGGGCGATGCCCTTCTGCCGCAGCGGGCTGTCGAACTGGCCGCGGAAGGTCTGCACGTAGGACACGCCTTCGATCATCACGTCGAAGATCTTCCAGCCGCCGTTGTTGCGGACCAGGTAGTCCACCGGCACCGGCGCGCCGTTGTCGCGCAGCAGCTCGGTGGACACCTTCATGCCGCGCCCGCCGGGCAGTGCGGTCTCGCCCTTCAGGCGCAGCCGCGGCTTGCCTTCGAAATCGAGCAGGGCGGCGCCGTAGCGCTGCATCAGGTTGTCCACCATGGCGTCGGCGAACAGCTTGATGTCGGCCTCGCTGGCGCCGCGGCCGTGCGCGCCCAGCACCAGCCGGGCGGCGTACATGCTGTCGAAGCTGCCGCGCAGTTCGCTGTCGATGAAGCTGCGCAGGGTGGCCGGGTTCTTGCGGAACTCGGCGCGGCGCTGCTGCAGGGTGGTGAGGACGCGGCCGCCGTTGGCGACCACCTGCTGGCCGGGGCTAACAGCGGCCTGCTGGGCGTGGGCGGCCAGCGGCGTAACCGCCAGCAGGGGCGCCGCGACGGCGAGCGACAGGGACAGGATCAGGGACTTCATGGGGTGGTTTCCGTGGGGGACGGGGGAGTTGCGCTGTCGTTGGCAGCGGCCGGCGCGGCCGCGCTGCCGCCGCCGAACATGTACTTGCCGACCATCTGGATCAGATCCACTGCCGGCTGCGTATAGGCGATTTCCTCGCCGGACTTGAGGTTCTCCGGGTCACCGCCCGGCTGCAGGCCGACGTAGCTCTCGCCCAGCAGGCCGCTGGTGAAGATGCCGGCGGAGGTGTCGGCCGGCAGCTGGTAGCGCTGGTCGATGTCCAGCGTCACCACCGCGTCGAAACGCTTGGGGTCGAGATCGATCCTCGCCACCCGGCCCACCGCCACGCCGCCGATCCGCACCGGCGCCTGCAGGCGCAGCTGGCCGAGGGTGGAGAAGCGCGCGGTCAGCGGATAGGTGTCGCCGCCGCCGCCGAACTGGCGGTTGGTCGAGGCGAACGCCAGCACCAGCAGCGATGCCAGCGCCAGCAGCAGGAACGCACCGACCGCGAATTCGAGCCTGGGGCCACGGATTGCCATTGTTCTACCTCTGTCCAAACTTGCAGGGCGTCGGCGACGCCGGATGATTCGGTTGAAACCCCGCGCGACCACGCGCGGGGGCCTGTGCCGGCCTCACTGGAACATCAGCGCGGACATCACGAAATTGAGCATCAGCACCAGCAGCGAGGCGTTGACCACCGCGCGGGTGGTGGCCACCGAGGTGCCCTCGATGGTGGGTTCGGCGTGGAAGCCGGAATGCGAGGCCACCAGCGCCGCGGTGCCGCCGAACACGGCCGACTTCAGCAGCGCCACGCCGAAGTCGTCCCACGCATCCACGCTGTTCTGCAGCGCCGACCAGAAGGTGCCGTTGTCGAGGCCGAGGATGCGCACCGCCTCGAACCAGCTGGCGGCGATCGCCAGCGAGCAGAAGAACCCGGTCAGCAGCGGCACGCACAGCACCGCCGCCCAGAAGCGCGGCGCCACCGCCTTGGCCAGCGGATCGATCGCCATCAGCTCCAGCGCCTTGATCTGGTCGGTGGCGCGCATCAGCCCCAGCTCGGCCGAGATCGAGCTGCCGGCGCGGCCGATGAACAGCAGCGCGGTCAGCACCGGGCCCAGCTCGCGATACAGCGACAGTCCCAGCAGGGTGGACAGCGCGTCCGAGGCGCCGAAGGTCTGCAGCGTGCGGTAGCCCTGCAGGGTCAGCACCAGGCCGACGAAGGCGCCGCCCACCGCGATGATCGGCAGCGAGCGCGCGCCGACCTTGTAGATCTCCTTGACCAGCTCGGCCAGGAAATCCGCGCTCGGGCGCGAGGCGCGCAGCACCGACAGCGAGAACAGCCCGGCGCGGCCAAGCGAACGCACGGATGCGACCACGGGCATCAGGCGGCCTCCTGCCGGGGCGCACTTTCGAACGCGATCGGGCCGTCGGGGGTACCGTCGAGGAACTGCCGCAGCAGCGGATCGGTGCTGGCCTGCAGCGCCTCGGGGGCGCCGTCGAACATGACGGTGCCATTGGCGATGACGACCGCCTGGTCGCAAACCGGCAGCGTTTCGCGCACGTGGTGGCTGACCACGATGCAGGTCAGGCCCAGGGTCTGGTTGAGCCGGCGCAGCAGGCTCATGATCACCCCGCTGGCGATCGGGTCCAGCCCGGTCAGCGGTTCGTCGCAGAGCAGCAGCGGCGGGTCCAGCGCCAACGCGCGGGCCAGCGCGGCGCGGCGGGCCATGCCGCCGGACAGCTCGCGCGGGAACAGGTTGGCGGCGGCGCGCAGGCCCACCGCATCCAGCTTCATCTCCACCAGCCGGCGCAGCACCGGCTCCGGCAGGCGGGCGTGGGCGCGCAGCGGCAGCGCCACGTTTTCGGCCACGCTGAGGTCGGTGAGCAGGCCGTTGCCCTGCAGCAGCACGCCCAGGCCCTTGCGCATTTCCAGCAGCGCGCGCGGCTGGCGCGGGACTTCCCGGCCGAACACCTCGACGCGGCCCGACACCGGCACCAGTTCGCCGGTGATCGCAGCCAGCAGGGTTGACTTGCCGGTGCCGGACGGCCCCAGCACCGCGGTCATGCTGCCCTGCGGAATCGCCAGGTCCAGCCCGTGCAGGATGGTCCGTCCGCCGCGATCCAGGCGGACGGACGACAGGCGCACGGCAGTGGCGGACGGGTCGGACATGACAATGGGGGACCGGAAGGGGGATGCAGAGCGGCCGCGCGCGGGCGCGAGGCCGCACAGGTTGCCGCGATCTGGCTGAACCGGGCTGAAGCGATTGAACCAGCGGGTACAGGAATTATCGCGCATCCCGACACCGCGGTGTAGCGCCATCCGGCTGCCGCGCTGGAATGCTGCGTCCCGCAAGGCGCAGTTCCGGCGGCTTCGGCTCACTGCATGAGATGGGGCTCCGGCATCATGGCTGCATGTCCGGCACCGCCTCCGACTTCCGCCTCTACCACTCCAATGCGCTGGACGTGCTGGCCGCGCTGCTGGCCGATGAACTGCGCACGCCGGCCGCCGGCCAGCCGCTGCTGGCGCCGGATACCGTGCTGATCCCGCAGGTGGCGATGCGGCGCTGGCTGCAGGCCACCCTGGCGCAGCAGCACGGCGTCGCCGCCAACCTCGAATTCCTCACCCCCGGCGAATTCGTCAGCCGCGCGCTCGACGCCAACCTCGGCAAGGCCGGCGACGACCTCGACGCCGCCGGCCTGCACTGGCGGCTGTACGCCGCGCTGACCGATCCGTCGCTGCTGGCGAAGCCGGCCTTGGCGCAGATCGCGGGCTGGCTGGGCGACGCCGACCCGCTGAAGCCGTGGTCGCTGGCCGGCGAACTGGCCGCGGTGTTCGAGAAATACCAGGCCTGGCGGCGCGATTGGCTGCTGCGCTGGGATGACGGCGCCGACCGCGACGACCCGCAGGCGATCCTGTGGCGCGCGGTGACCGGCGGCCGCGGCCACCGCGCGCGGCGCATCCAGGACTACCTCGCCCGTTTCGCCGACGGCGACGCCAAACCCGCCGGCCTGCCGTCGCGGCTGTTCGCCTTCGCCACCCTCAACATCTCGCCCGACGTGCTGCGGGTGCTGGCCACCCAGGCGCGCGTCGGCACCCTGCACTTCTACCTGCCCACGCCCAGCCGCGCCTACTGGGGCGACCTGCAGACGCTGGGCGCACGCCTGCGGGCGGGCGAGGAGCCGTTCGCCGGCGATGCCGCCGACAACCCGCTGCTGCGCGACTGGGGCGCGGCCGGCCGCGATTTCATGGCGCTGCTGGGCAGCTACGAGGTGGTGCATCCCAGCGGCGAGATCGCCGCCTATGCCGACCCGGCCGAAAACGCCAACGCCGGCCTGCTGCAGCGCCTGCAGGCGGACCTGTTCCACCGCCGCGCCGCGCCGGGTTCGCCGCTGCGCCCGGCGGTGGAACTCGACGAACCCAGCCTGCAGTGCCACGCCAGCCACACCCGGCTGCGCGAACTGCAGGTGCTGCACGACCGCCTGCGCGGCCTGCTGGAAGACCCACGCTTCGATCCGCCGCTGCAGCCGCGCGACATCGCGGTGCTGGCGCCGGACATCGACCCGTACGTGCCCTATCTCGACGCGGTGTTCGGCGGCCACGGCCAGCGCGACCCGATCCCGTATGCACTGGCGGACGCCAGCCCGCTGGCCGACGAGCCGCTGGCCGACCTGTTCCTGCGCCTGCTGGCACTGCCGGTGTCGCGCTTCGGGCTGGAGGAAATCCTCGACCTGCTGGCCACGCCGGTGCTGGCCGAGGCCAACGGCCTGGACGCCGATGATTTCGAGCGCCTGCGCGGCTGGCTGGGCGAAGCCGGCGCGCGCTGGGGCATCGATGCCAGCCACCGCGCGCGCCAGGGCGCGCCGGCCGACGATGCCTACACCTGGCAGTTCGCGCTCGACCGGCTGCTGCTGGGCCATGCCAGCGGCGCCGACGACGACATCGCCGGGGTCGCGCCGTGGAGCGAACTGGAAGGCAGCGCGCTGGAGGCGCTGGACCGGCTGCTGCGGCTGCTGCGCGTGCTGGCGCGGCATGCGCGCACGCTGGGCGAAGCGGTGCCGCCGGCGCAGTGGCGCGAGCGCCTGCTGAAGCTGCTGGATGCACTGCTGCCCAGGCCGCCGGCGGACAGCGGCGCGCAGCGCGCGCTGGAGCGCCTGCGCAAGCTCATCGACGCGTTCGCCACGCAGGCCGGACAGGCCGGCTTCGACGCGCCGGTGCCTGCCGAGCCGGTGCGCGCGCATTTCGCCGCCGTGCTGGGCGAGGCCGATACCCGCGCGCCGCTGCTCACCGGCGGGGTCAGCTTCGCGCGGATGGTGCCGATGCGGCTGCTGCCGTTCCGGGTGATCTGCCTGCTGGGGATGAACGACGGCGACTTCCCGCGCCGCGATCCCGCCGCCGGGCTCAACCGCCTCACCGCCGAGCTCGGCAGCGAGCGCCGCCGCCACGGCGACCGCTCGACCCGCGAGGACGACCGCTTTCTGTTCCTGCAGCTGTTCGCCTCGGCGCAGGACGTGTTCTATCTCAGCTGGCTGGGCGCGGATGCGCGCGACGGCAGCGCGCGCGAGCCGTCGGTGCTGGTGACCGAGCTGCTGGCTGCGGCCGCGGCGCAGCACGTCGATGCCGCTGCGGCCGCGAAGCAGCTGGTGCTGCGGCATCCACTGCAGCCGTTCTCGCCGGCCGCGTTCGGCGCTGCCGATGACGGCGACGCGCAGGACCCGCGCCGTTTCAGCTATCGCCGCCACTGGCACCCGGCCGCCGGTCGCCTGTCCGGTGCGCGCACTGCGCTGGCGCCGTGGATGCGGATGGATGCGGCGCTGGCACCGCTGCCCGACGAGAACGAACTGTCGCTCGACGCATTGCGCCGCTTCCTGCTGGCTCCGGCCGGGGAGTTCCTGCGCCAGCGCCTGCAGCTGCGCCTGCCGGAAGCCGAAGACGGCGGCGAGGACATCGAACCGCTGCAGGTGCCGGGCCGCGGGCTGGCGCGCAGCCTGCTGCAACGCGCGGTGTTCGCGCGCCTGCTGGCCGGCGACGATCTCGACGCGATGCAGGCGCCGCTGCGCGCGCGCGGCCTGCTGCCCTCCGGCCCGCCAGGCCGGCGCGCGCTGGCGGAGATCGCCGGCGAGGTCGCGCCCTACGTGGCGCCGTACGCGCAGTGGCGCGGCGCGACGGCGGCGGACACGCTGCCGCTGGAGGTGGAGATCGACGGCCTTCGCCTGCACGGCCGCATCGCGGACGTCTGGCCAAGCGGCATCGCCCGGCTGCGCTTCGGCGCGCCGAATGGCCCGTCGATGCTGCGCAACGGGCTGGACTGGCTGCTGGCGCGCGCGGCCGGCGTCGAGCTGCCGTTCGTGGAATTCCACGAAGCCGATACCGGCATCGGCCCGCATACCCGCAATGCGCTGTCGCGCGACGACGCGACCGAGGCGCTGCGCGCGCTGCTGGCGCTGCGCCGCGAGGGCCTGCAGCAGCCGCTGCCGTTCGCGCCCTACAGCGGCTGGGAGTTGTTCGGCGCAAAAAGCATCAACGCGGGCGTGGGCAACGCGGCGAAGAAGTGGCGCGGCAGCGGCAACGGCGGCTGGGCCGAAGGCAGCAGCGAGGCGCTGCGGCTGGCGCTGCGCGGGCGCGATCCGTTCGACAGCAGCGAGGCGCTGCGCGGGTTCGCGCGGATGGCCGGTATCGTGTTCGGCGCGGTCAAAAACGGCCTGCCCGCGCCCATCGACATCGACGACATGGCGCTGCCAGACGACGACGCGGAGGACGCGGCATGAACCAGCCCGCGCCCGATCCATACCTGCACCTGCCGCTGGACGGCGTGCGCCTGGTCGAGGCCAGCGCCGGTACCGGCAAGACCTACACGCTGGCCACGCTGGTGACCCGGCTGGTGGTGGAGCGTGGCCTGCGCATCGGCCAGGTGCTCGCCGTCACCTTCACCGAAGCGGCCACGCAGGAGCTGCGCAAGCGCATCCGCGAACGCCTGCAGCTGGCGCTGGCACTGGTGGACGCGGCGCCGGCCGAAGACGAAAGCGCCGAGGCCGCACTCACCCGCGCCCTGCTGCAGCACCATCGCGCCGCCAGCGGCGAAAGCGACGCCGCGCTGCGCCGGCGCCTGCGCCAGGCCGCGGTGGAAATCGACCTGGCCACGATCTTCACCATCCACGGCTTCTGCGCGCGGGTGTTGCGCGAACACGCGCTGGAAGCCGGCCAGGGCTTCGATGCGCCGGAACTGCTGGCCAGCGATGCCGAGCTGCGCAAGGAGATCGCCGCCGACCTGTGGCGCCAGCACGCGCAGACGCAAGAGGGCGCGGACGACCTGGCCGCGCTGTGGCGGGGCGGCTACGAGGAGCTGGCGAAGGACCTGCCGGCACTGCTGGGCGGGCAGGTGCTGCTGCCGCCGGATGCGCCGCTGCCGGCGGACCCGCAATCGCGCGTGCAGGCCAGCGGGCAGGCGTTGGCCGACGGGTTCCGCGCCCACGGCGACGACTTCCTCGAAGCGCTGCGCGCCGCGCTGGCGAACAATGTGCTCAACGGCCAGAGTTACAAGCTGGACTGGATCGAAGCGCTGTGGCCGGCGTGGCGGAACTGGTGCGACGGCGGTGAGTTCTCCGCGCCGCCGGATGTGCGCATCGAGCGCTTCGCCCCGGACACGCTGCGCGGCAAGGTCAACAAGGGCAAGGACGCGCAGCTTCCGGCCTCGCCGCTGTGCCAGCTGATCGCGCCGTATCTGGACGCCCTGCATGCGCATGACGAATACCGCGCGCTGCGCCGCGCCGCCCTGCTGCACCGCCTGCGCGGGGACGCCCGCGCCCGCATGGCCGCGCGCAAGCGCGAGCGCCGCGTGCAGGGCTACGACGACCTGATCGACGGGGTGGCCGAAGCGCTGGAAGGCCCGCACGGCGACGCCCTCGCCGCACGCCTGCGCGCGCAGTACGCGGTGGCGCTGGTGGACGAGTTCCAGGACACCGACACGCGCCAGTGGCGGATCTTCGAGCGCGTGTTCGGCAGCGAAAGCAGCGAGCCCGCGCTGTTCCTGATCGGCGACCCCAAGCAGGCGATCTACGGCTTCCGCGGCGGCGACGTGCACACCTATCTGGAGGCCGCCGCCATCGCTGACCACGCCCCGGCGCTGGCGCACAACTTCCGCTCGCGGCCCGCCCTGCTCACCGCGATTGCCGCGCTGTACCGGCAGGCCGGCGACGCCGCCTTCGTCGATCCGCGCATCCGCTTCTTCGAAGTCGAAGCCGGCGGCAAGCGCGCCGACGCGGATTACCTGCGCAATGGCGAACCCGCGCCGGCGCTGACGGTCTGGCGGGCCCCGGCCACCGGCGGATTCAAGAAAGACGGCAAGCCGACCTGCTGGAGCGCCGGCCAGGCGCGCGAGCTCGCCACCCGCGCCTGCGTCACCGCCATCCATGCGGTGCTGACAGATGCGCGCGCCGGCAACGCACAGCTGATGGACAGGGAAGCGCCGCGGCCGGTGCAGCCCGGCGACATCGCCGTGCTGGTGCGTTCGCACCGGGAGGCGTTGATGATCCAGCAGGCGCTGGCCCTGCTCGGCATTCCCGCGGTCGCGGCCGGCAAGCAGAGCCTGTTCGCCACCGGCGAGGCGCGCGAGCTGCACGCGCTGCTGCTGGCACTGCTGCACGGCGCCGACGACGGCCGCCTGCGCGCCGCGCTGGGGACGGTGCTGCTGGGGCTGGACGCGCTGGCCATCGACGCGCTGGAGCGCGACGGCGACGCCCACCGCCGCTGGCAGCTGGAGGCCCAGCGCTGGCGCGAGCGCCTGCGCGGCGGCGGCCCGCTGGCGCTGGTGGGCGACCTGTGCGCGGCGCACGGCGAACGCCTGCTGGCGCTGGTCGACGGCGAACGCCGGATCGGCAACTACCTGCAGCTGGCCGAACTGCTGCAGGAAGCGCAGCGCAGCGCGCTGGGCCTGCACGGTCTGGTGGACTGGCTGGGCCGCGCGATCGCCGGCGCCGATGCGAATGACGAAGCGCAGCTGCTGCGGCTGGAGTCCGACGCGAGGCGGGTGCAGATCGTCACCCTGCACAAGAGCAAGGGCCTGGAATACCCGCTGGTGTTCCTGCCCTTCGTCGGCATCGGCAGCAATGAAAAGCCGCCGGGCCGCCATTGCAGCGTGCATCTGGAAGGCGCGCGCCGCCTGCACTGGAAGTTCGAAACGCTGCCCGAAGCGGACTGGAACAGCGCCAGCAGCGCATGGAAGGCCGAGCAGCGCGCCGAGGACGCGCGCCTGCTCTACGTCGGCCTGACCCGTGCCGAGCACGCGCTGTGGATCGCCAGCGGCGATTTCTACTGCGCCGACAAGACGGCGCTGGCGAAGCTGCTGGGCGATGCCGACGCGCTGCGGCAGGCCGGCATCACATTCGATACCGCGCCGCTACCGGTCGATCTGCCGCGCCTGCCGCCGGCGTCCGATGCCGCGGTGCCGCCCGCGCGCGAGGCCATGCGCACGCTGCACAACGACTGGTGGGTGTACAGCTTCAGCCAGCTGGCCCGCGCCGAGGCCGGCGGCGACACCGCCAGCGCCGCCACCCTGCCGGCGCCCGGCGGCCACGACGAACCGGAGAACGCGGACGACACCGCGCCGGCCGAAGCCTTCGACCCGCGCTTCGCCGGCAACCGCTACGGCGTGGCCCTGCACGCGGCGCTGGAACACGCCGATTTCAATGCGTGGGCAGGCTGGCGAGCGGGTGCGCCTGCGCCGGCGGAAGAAGCGCGCGTCATCGCCACGGCGCTGCGCGGCGAAGGCTACGGCGAGGACGCGCTGGACGACGGCATCGCGCTGACCACGCAGCTGATCGGCCACACCCTGGCCGTGGCGCTGCCGGAAGGCACCCGCCTGTGCGACGTGCCGCCCACCGAACGGCGGCCGGAAATCGAATTCCAGTTCGCCCTGCGGCCCACGCAGGTCGATGCCCTGCTGCAACTGCTGCACGCGCACGGCATCGTCCGCGAGCGCGACCGCTTCGGCGCGCGGCAACGGCTGGAAGGCCTGATGACCGGCCTGATCGACCTGACCTACCGCCACGCCGGCAAGTGGTACGTGCTCGACTACAAATCCAACCGCCTGCCCGGCTATGACGACGCGGCGCTGCAGCGCGCGATGGCGCACAGCGAATACGACCTGCAGGCATTGATCTACACGCTGGCCCTGCACCGCTGGCTGCGCTTCCGGCTGGGCGCAGGCTACGACTACGCGCGCGACTTCGGCGGCATCCGCTACCTGTTCTGCCGCGGCCTCGATGCCGGCAGCGCGGCCTCCCCCGGCATCCACGCGCAGCGCTTCACGCCCGAACTGGTGCATGCGCTGGATGCCCTGTTCGGCCACCCCGCACGGAGGCCCGCCGCATGAGCCTGCTGCGCGAACTCGACCGCATCAATGCGCTGCGCCCGCTGGACGATGCGCTGGCCAACACCCTGCGCCGGCTCGACCCGGACACGCCCGACAGCGTGCTGGCCGCGGCCGCACTGGCCTCGCTGGCGGTGGCGCAGGGCCATGCCGGTTTCGACCCCGCGCAGCCGCGGCTGCTGGTGGATGCCGAGCTGGCGTGGCCGGAGGCCGACAGCTGGGCGCAGGCACTGGCGGCATCCCGCTTCGTCGCCACGCCCGCCGCGGAAGACCTGCAGGCGGAGGCGGCGCCGCTGGTGTTCGAACACGGCCTGCTCTACCTGCGCCGCTACCGCGAATACGAACGCCGGCTGGCGCTGCGGCTGCGCGCGATTGCCGCTGCCGCGATGCCGGAGACAGGCATCGACGCATTGGCGCCGCTGTTCGCGCAGCTGTTCCCCGACGCCGCCCGCGGCGATGCCCAGGCCCGCGCCGCCGCGCTGGCACTGCGCCGCAACCTGCTGCTGGTCACCGGCGGCCCCGGCACCGGCAAGACCACCACGATTGCGCGGCTGCTGGCGCTGCGCATCGTCCAGGCGCTGCAGGCCGGCCACCCGCCGCCGCGCATCGCCCTGGCCGCGCCCACCGGCCGCGCCGCCGACCGCATGGCCGAAAGCCTGCGCCGCGCCGTGCGGCAGATGGAATCTTTCGGCATCGACGACGCCCTGGCCGCGCTGCCGGGCGAGGCCAGCACCCTGCATCGCCTGCTCGGCGTGATCCCGGATGCGCCGCGTTTCCGCCACCACGCCGGCAACCCGCTGCCGTTCGACATCGTGGTGGTGGACGAAGCCTCGATGGTGGACCTGCCGCTGATGTGCAAACTCGCCGAAGCCGTGGCGGATGGCGCGCAGTTGATCCTGCTGGGCGATCCCGACCAGCTGCCCTCGGTGGAAGCCGGCGACGTGCTGGCCGGCATCCTGCGCGCCGCGGGCGACGGCAACACCCTGCGCGCGGACGATGCCGCCGCGCTGGCGCCGCTGCTCGGTGCCGCCGCCGTGGCATCGGCCGGTGCCGACATCGCACCCGCGGCCGAAGCGGCCGGGCCGCAAACCACGCTGCCGCTGTTCCCCGCGGAACCTGCACGGCCCGCACTGCCCGCGCCACCCGGCCTGCACGGCCATCGCGCCCACCTCACCCGCGGCTGGCGCCAGAGCGACAGCCTGCAGCTCGCGCCGCTGGCCGACGCCGTGCGGCGCGGCGACACCGACGACACGCTGGCCCTGCTGCGCGCCGGCAGCCTCGCCAACATCCACTTCCACGACGGCACCGACGACCCGCTGGCCGCGCGCGGCTTCGACCTGCTGGCGCATTTCCGCGGCCTGGCCAACGCCGCCGATCCCGCCACCGCGCTGGCCGGCGCCAACCGCCTGCGCCTGCTCACCGCCCTGCGCGACGGCCCGCAGGGCGCGCGCGGCCTCAACGCCCGCATCGAGGCGCAGCTTTCCGGCCGCCGCATCGGCAGCCCGCCCGCGTGGTTCCCCGGCCGCCTGCTGCTCATCACCGAAAACAGCTACCGCCACGGCCTGTTCAACGGCGACGTGGGCCTGTGCCTGTTTGATGCCAGCGGCGCGCTGCTGGCCTGGTTCCCCGGCGGCAGCGAAGGCGTCCGCGCCTTCCACCCCGCCGCACTGCCCGCGCACGAATCCGCCTTCGCCATGACCGTGCACAAGGCGCAGGGCAGCGAATTCGACGAAGTGTGGCTGCAGCTGCCACGCCAGGATGCCCGCGTGCTCAGCCGCGAACTGCTCTACACCGGCCTGACCCGCGCGCGGACCGCGTTGCATATTGCAGGGAGCGCGGAGGTGATAGCCGCGGCGCTGGGACGGCATGCGGGACGGGTGTCGGGGTTGGGGTGGAGGTTGGGGGAGTGACTACGAAGGCAGCGCTAAGTCGACGGATTAAGGCACTTTTACTGCTACTTACAACACTTAGCGATGTTTTTAGGATTTAGAAGATGCGCATTCTTGGCGCGCGTATATAGATTAGGCCTGTCTCTTAGTCGGGCGTAAAAATCACCTCGACGCAAAAACCTATGAGCCCTAGGGTCAATTATTCCAATAATTTTGCAGCCAGTAGTGCTCGACAGCGCGACCAAGTGAGGATCATCGAAATCCTTGCTCGGCTCAAGCACCTTTAATTCTTTAACTCTCGCATCGATAGCTACATCATCAGCAGAAACTATTTTGTTTTTTCTTTTAAGCTCAGCAATTAGCGGAACTAATGATTTTAAGTGGGCCAGCTCCTGTTTATATAGCGTGCCGCCCATTACAAATTTTCCATTTCCTTTTATAACCCAGTCCCCGATATGCGAGAAATCTGCATGCCTTTCATGATCTCGCTTGAATATGGCTAGAAGGGCCGGAGGATCCGATACGATGCACATTCTGAGCCCCTAGAGATTCGCCAGAGATTCATTTAGGAAGAACTCGCGATATGACTCTGGTTGGTCCTCGCCAATTGAGCCGTCCTCCTTGATATCAATTGCAGTTATTTTGTTATTGCCCGCGGATCGCTCAAAAAACAGGATTTGGCTTTCGATATTTCCGCTCTTCTTAACATTCATTCGAAAGCGATCAATAGTGAAATCACTATGTGTTTCTATTAAAAACTGCTTGCCATCAACCCGTGCAATGGAGGCAATAACGTCACCGAAGGCCGCCTGAGCCCGCGGATGCAGGTGCACTTCCGGCTGCTGTATCGCGAATGTCGAACCCTTCGGCTGGACAAAAATTTCAACAAGCAATGGCAGCGCCTGAGAAACGCCATAGCCCACGTTATCAAGGGTAAGTTCGCCTTTGTCGAGATTTACCCTGATCTCGAACGGCGCACGATCCTCAGGAGAGTATTCCCTAACTGAGAGGGTACGGAACAGGCCGGAGTCTGCACCCGCCAAATGCATAAATTCCTTAAATTCCTTGCCTGTTTTTGAGGACAACCTTTTTCTTATTACGTAAGGAGTATGATCGCCCTCTGGCGAAAATGGTGTTTCGGGTGAATCATAGGTTCTTTTTGGCTTCGTTCGGATTGGAGCGAGTTCAACAAATTGCCGGGAGAATGAAGGCGCGCGAAACTTCTGCTGCAAGGATCGCGCAGCATCTTTTCCATGAAGTTGCTCGGAAAACCTAAGGAGCAACGGCACTCCTACCCTAGGACTATTGAATGTCTTTGGATTTGCAGGAGTGGCGTGCGCTCGTGCCATTGCTTGCAAACGGTCGACCTCGTCTTTACAGGTAGTTGCCCGGTTAAAAGTTTTCTCGTATGCCTTTAGCATGTCACCTTTGGATTTTGAAAAGTTACCCTCTACGGTGCGAATGCAATTGTCAGAAATGACCGAAATTTTCGATGGGAAAGGTCGTCCGTCATTATTGATATAAGTTACGAGCATCCCATGTACAGATTCTGCTTTTGTCTTTGTAATTGAGATAGCACCAATGGTGAAACTTCTTTTACTGGGGGAATCCAGTGAAACAAGGTCACTAAAATGTCGTCGAGGGGTAAACTCGCCACCAAATTCAGGATGGAACGCCCAAAAATTTACGTCTGCGAGATTCTCTATAAGCTCCAAAATAGAAGATTTTCCAGTACTGTTTTCCCCCACCAAGAAATTCACCTGTTTGAGCGCAAAAAACATTCCTTTAAAGCCGCGATAATTGTCAGCGTATATGTAAGTGGGCATGAAGGATTCCTGATTGACTTGCCGTGCATTACAGGTTGCCACGACAGGAGCACGGAGAAAACGAGCAGTCGCGAACAATACGGATCAGAACATCGTTGGCCGGAGTCGACTTCCCCAGTTTTGAGAACAAGCAAGAACGGGGTCGGGTCCACTTATCGGAGAGTGTAAGCAAGAACGGGGCAGGTTCACTTATCGGCAAGAACCGGGGTCAAAATCGACTTCCCCAATGCCGATTCGCGCCACTCCGGATCGTCATCCAGACACCCACCCCGGAGCAACCCCATGAGCGAAACGGGGTCAGGTTCACTCATCAGTTGAATTTAGGGGTAGACCCCACCCAGTAGGAATCCCGCGGCAGAGTCGATTTCGAAAGCAGTTGGCCGGTGTGGCCCCGAAGCCCCGTGCTTTGAGCTTGAAGCGTCTTCGGTCTTCCACGCGCGCGGGGAGCGCAATGACCCAGCCAACATCGGGAACCTACTTCTCCATCGTCAGCGTGTTGCTGCTGGTACTGAGCGTTGTCGCGTTCTCCGACAACCTGTTCACGGATGTGAGCCAGCCCAGCAACAGCGACCCGAAGTTCATCGTCCACGGCTTGTTCGGGCTGGCCTGGTACGTGCTGCTGGCGACGCAGGCGAACCTGGTGAGGACGCGCAAGCTGCGCCTGCACCGGAAGCTTGGCATTGCCGCTTTCATCGTCGCCATCGGCGTCACCCTCAGCACGCTCTACATCTTCGTCGTGCTGTGGAAGGGCTGGGCGAACATGGAGCCCGAGGTGCGGGCCAACCGCCTGCTGCTGCCGGGCTATGCCCTGTGTGTCCTGCTTGCATGGCAACTGCGCGGGCGGTCCGATTGGCACAAGCGGCTGATCTTCATCGGCACCTTCTTCATGCTGGGGCCGGTGGTGGATCGCATTTACGACCCGCTGGTCATGTCGTGGGCCAAGCCGCTGTTTTCCACGCTCTACACCAGGCAGGTGGATGAGATCGCCTACCTCGTATTCCGCTGGGGCAGCTGGGCCGGCTTCTTCCTGTCCCTGTGGCTTTACGACCGGAAACAGATCGGGCGCATCCATCCCGTGACACGCGCGGGATGCACATGGTTCGCACTGGTGGTGCTTGTCAGTGAGTTCTCCTGAGTACTTGGGTCCGGAACCGGGGTCAGAGTCGACTTCCCCGATGTCGATTCCCGCCATCCTGCATCGTCGTATAGGCACCCACCCTGGAGCAGTCCCATGAAATACCTCGGCCTGGCCTACTTCACTCCCGACCGGTTCGCCGCGATGGCGCCGGAAGACGTCAAGGCGCTGGTAGGCCAGTGCCCGGCGCTGGACGAGGCGATGCGCGCCACCGGCAAGGTGCTGGTGTCCGCTTCGCTGGGTGACCTGGAGCACTGGCGCACGTTGCGCCCGCACGACGGCAAGACCCGGATCACCGATGGGCCGTACACCGAGAGCAAGGAGGTGGTGGGCGGGCTGTTCATCATCGAGGCGGACAGCCACGACGAAGCGCTGCGCATCGCGGCGATGCATCCGGCCGCGCAGATCGGCGAGGCGGGCGGCTGGGCGGTGGAGCTGATCCCGCTGGATTTCTATCTGGCGGGTGGATAGCAGGCCGGCTTTCACACGATCCTGAACACGACTTCGCAATGCTGTCGGCCGCATTCGTGCAAAGCGAATCGAGCCAATGCCACGACGCTGGAGCCGCAAATCCATGATCTGGGTCGTCATCACCACCGTGCTGTTGACCGCGCTGGCGATCGTGCTGGCCGCCAATTTCAAGACCCCGGAGAAAGCGCTGGAACGCAAGCTGGAGCACCGCTATGCGGTCGCCGACCCGCAGTTCCGCCGCGAGATGGGCGTGATGCTGGGGCCGGGCATCGTGCCGGGCAACCGCATCCAGGACCTGCAGAACGGGGACGAGATCTTCCCGGCCATGCTGGCGGCCATCCGCGCCGCGCAGCACACCATCACCCTGGAGACCTACATCTACTGGTCCGGCGAGGTGGGCCGCCAGTTCGCCGACGCGCTGTCGGAGCGCGCCCGCAACGGCGTGGCCGTCAAGGTGATGGTGGACTGGGCCGGCAGCATCAAGATGGAGAACGCGCTGGTGGAGCGGATGCGCGACGCCGGGGTGGAGCTGCACCAGTACCGGCCGCTGCACTGGTACAACATCACCCGGCTCAACAACCGCACCCACCGCAAGCTGCTGGTGGTGGATGGCCGGGTGGGGTTCACCGGCGGCGTCGGCATCGCTGACCTGTGGTCCGGCCATGCGCAGGACCCGGAACACTGGCGCGACCTGCATTTCCGCGTGGAGGGCCCGGTGGTGGCGCAGATGCAGGCGGCCTTCAACGACAACTGGATCAAGACCACCGGCGTGGTGCTGAACGGCGAGGGCTATTTCCCGCCGCAGCAGCGGGTGGGCGACACCGACGCGCACGTGTTCGTGGCCTCGCCCGCCGGCGGCAGCGAATCCATGCACCTGATGTACCTGATGTCGATCGCGGCGGCGGAGCGCAGCATCGACCTGCAGGCCGCCTACTTCGTGCCTGACCCGCTGATCATGAAAGCACTGCTGGCGGCACGGCAGCGCGGCGTGCGCGTGCGTGTTGTGGTGCCCGGCAAGTTCATCGACTCCGACACCGTCCGCCTGGCCTCGCGCGCACAGTGGGACGAGTTGCTGCAGGCCGGCGTGGAGATCCACGAATACCAGCCCACGATGATGCACAACAAGCTGCTGATCGTGGACGGGCTGATGGTGTCGGTGGGCTCCACCAATTTCGACGTGCGCAGCTTCCGCCTGAACGACGAGGCCAGCCTCAACGTCTACGACGCCGACTTTGCCGCACGCATGACCGAAGTGTTCGAGGACGACCTCAAGCACACCGTCCGCTACACCCACGAGATGTGGGAGCGCCGGCCGCTGAAGGAAAAGCTGGTGGAGAAATTCATCCGGCCGCTGCGCTCGCAGCTCTGAGGGCTGCGCGCGTCCACCGCCGGCTGCGGCCGGCTTCCGCAGCGCCTACCAGACCAGATCGTCCGGCACCTGGAACTGCGCGTAGTAGGCATCGTCCTCGGAGCTGCTGGCGGCGGGCTCGGCGTCCGCGGACAGGCCGTGGTCCAGCACGATCATGCCGGCATCGCGTTCGCGCACCTTGTCGGCGGCAACGCGCGGCAGCAGGGCGAAGCTCTCGCCCACCCGGACGATGACCAGTGCGCCTGCGGCCAACTTCCTGCGCTGGTCGTCGCTGACCAGAATGGTGCGGATGGCGGTATCGACGCTGAAGCGGTATTCGATCTCGCCGGCCGCGGCCAGCTTGCGGTCCTGGATGATCTGCCGCGCCTGCGCACGCAGTTCGGCCACCTGCGCCTGTGCCTTGCGCTCGCGCTCCAACGCGCGGTCGCGCTCGGCCTTTTCGGCGCGCGCGCGCTCGGCCTCCAGCGTGGCCTCGCTGGGCGCGGCCTGCGCTTTGGCGTGGCGGGCCACGTGCTGTTCACGCGCCACCGCGGCCACCTTGGATTTCTTCACCAGCCCTGCCTTGAGCAGCTGTTCCTGCAGGGGATTCGCCTTGGCCATCGTGCGGAGTCTTGTCTGGGTGGATGCGCGGCCATGATACGACCAGCCCGCTGCCGAAGCCTGCGGGCGGCGGTTCAGCGCCGCCGCGGGATCACTCGTGCTGGCGCTTGAGCTCCGCGATCAGCGCTTCCATCTCCGCAATCTCGCGCCGCTGGGTGCGGATGATGTCGTCCGCCAGCCGGCGCACGCGCGGGTCGCGCAGGCGGGCACGCTCGCTGGTGAGCACGGCGATGGAATGATGCGGGATCATCGCCTTCATCCACGCCACGTCGCCGACGGTTGCCTGGCTGCGCACCAGCGCCAGCCCCAGCCCCATCAACGCGACGCCGCCGATCACGATGGCGAAGTTGGCGCGGCGGTCGCGGTACATGTGGCGCATGAAGGCGAACATCACCAGCGCCATCGCGCCGGCCATGATGCAGGTCATGAACAGCCGGGTCTGGCTGAACCACACGTGCGAGGGCTGGTAGGTATTCAGGTACATGAGCCCGAACATCAGCGCCGAGCCGGTGAGGATCATCAGCAGGAAGTTGCGGTACGGATGCATGGCGGCCTCCGGAGCGGTGGGGAGCCGCCATGCTCGCGCGGACCGCGTCGACGCCGCGGCAAGGCGATGCACGGCAGCCCGCTGTCGATTCCACGTCCCGTCATCCGTCGCAGTTAGGATCGCCACACTCACGGAAGCCCCGCCATGCAGCCGACGCCTTCGCCTGACAGCCCCGCCGACGCGCCGCCCGCATCGCTGTGGGCGGGGCTGCGCGATGCGATCCGCGGCACCAGCGCCGACTACACGCGCATCCCGCTGCGGCGCGCGGTGTTCCTGCTGGCGGTGCCGATGGTGCTGGAGCTGGTGCTGGAATCCACGTTCGCGGTGGTGGACATCTTCTTCGTCGCCAAGCTGGGGGCGTCGGCGGTGGCCACGGTGGGGCTGACCGAGAGCTACCTGTTCCTGCTCTATTCCATCGCGATGGGCCTGGCGATGGGCATCACCGCGCTGGTGGCGCGGCGGGTCGGCGAGGGCGCCTCGGAAGAAGCCTCGGTCACCGCTGCGCAGGCGCTGTGGATCGCGGTGCTGGCGTCGGTGCCGTTCGCCATCGCCGGCATCGTGTGGGCGCGCGAGCTGCTGGCGCTGATGGGCGCGGATGCGTGGACGCTGCAGCACGGCGTGGGCTACATGCAGTGGATGCTGGGCGGCAACGTGGTGATCCTGCTGCTGTTCGTGATCAACGCGATCTTCCGCGGCGCCGGCGATGCCGCCATCGCCATGCGCGTGCTGTGGGTGGCCAACGGCCTGAACATCCTGCTGGATCCGCTGCTGATCTTCGGCTGGGGGCCGGTGCCGGCGTTCGGCGTGGAGGGCGCGGCCATCGCCACCACCATCGGCCGCGGCACCGGCGTGCTGCTGCAGCTGTGGATCCTGTTCCACGGCGGCAAGCACATCCGCCTGCAAGCGGCGCAACTGGCGTGGCGCGCCGACGTGGTTTGGCAGATCGTGCGCACCTCGCTGGGCGGCGTGGGCCAGATGCTCGTGTCGATGACCTCGTGGATCTTCCTGATGCGCATCCTCGCCAGCATCGGCAGCGAGGCGGTGGCCGGGGCCACGATCGCCATCCGGGTGATGATGTTCACCATGATGCCGGCCTGGGGCATGTCCAATGCCGCCGCCACGCTGGTGGGGCAGAACCTGGGCGCCAAGCAGCCGGAGCGCGCCGAGGCCGCGGTGTGGCAGATCGGCCGCTACAACATGGGCTATCTGATTTGCATCGCGCTGCTGTTCTTCCTGCTGCCGCGCGAGCTGGTCGGCTTCTTCAGCGACGATGCGCAGGTGGTGGCGATCGGCGGCGAGTGGCTGCGCATCCTGTCGTACTCGCTGTTCGTGTACGGCTGGTGGATGGTCAGCGTGCAGGCCTTCAACGGCGCTGGCGACACCGCCACGCCCACTTGGATCAACGTGGTGTTCTTCTGGCTGATCCAGATCCCGCTGGCCTGGCTGCTGGCGCTGCACCTGCGGCTGGGGCATTCGGGCGTGTTCTGGGCGGTGTTCGTCTCCGAGACGGCGGTGGGCCTGTTCACCCTGTGGCTGTTCAGCCGCGGGCGCTGGAAGACGGTGCAGGTGTAGCGCGCCCGTGCCCGCGCCTGTCGATCCGGCGTTTACATCGTTGCGGCGACACTTCCCGCAACATCCGCATCCGGGAGTCGCCCGATGGACACCACCGAATCCAGCATGACCAACCTGTTCCTGCAGCTGGGCCTGCCCGCGGGCAAGGACGACATCGCCCGCTTCATCCGCGAGCACCAGCTGCCGGAAGCGCTGCTGATCTCCGAGGCGCCGTTCTGGAACGACGGCCAGCGCCAGTTCATCCGCGAGGAATGGCGGGAGGACGCCGACTGGGCGATCGTGGTGGACGAACTGAACGAGGCGCTGCACGCCGATGCGGTGGCCGCGCGCGTGGCGCAGGGCTGACCGCAATGGCCGCGCCCGGCTTCGCCATCCGCTGCAAGGCCACGCTGCTGCGCCCGGCCAGCCCGAGGAACGCGAGCTGGCGGTTCCTGCGCCTGCCGCAGGCGGCCAGCGACAGGCTGCCGTCGCGCGGGATGGTGGCGGTGGACGGCACGCTGGAGGGCCACGCCTTCACCGCGACCCTGGAACCGGATGGCGAAGGCGGCCACTGGCTGAAGCTGCCGCGCGCACTGCACGAAGCCGTCGGCGTGGCGGTTGGCGACAGCGTGGCGCTGTCGCTGGCGCCCGCGGAGAAGGAACCGGAGCCGCGGCTGCCGGCCGACCTGCGCAGCGCGCTGGCGGACGCGCCGGAGGCGCTGGCGCAGTGGAAGACCCTGACCACGGCCGCGCGCCGCGATTTCATCCAGTGGCTGGGCACCGCCAAACAGGCCGAAACCCGCGACCGCCGGATCGGCAATGCCTGCGACATGCTGGCGGCGGGCAAGCGGCGGATCTGCTGCTTCGACCGTTCCGGGATCTACGGCAAGGGCATGGCCGCGCCGCAGGCGGCCGAGGCCTGAGCGCCGCGGCAAACGCAACATCCGCCGGGTATCGTGGCCGCCGCGGAACCGCCGCGCCATCCCTGCCCTTGATGCCCACTGCCGTCCCGCCAACCCGATCGAATCCGCCCGGCAACGCTGGCGAGGTGTTCGTCGCCTTCCTGCGGCTGGGGCTGACCGCGTTCGGCGGGCCCATCGCCCACATCGGCTACCTGCGCGAGGCCTTCGTGCGTCGCCGCGGCTGGCTGGACGATGCCCACTTCGCCCAGCTGCTGGCGGTCTGCCAGTTCCTGCCGGGGCCGGCCAGCAGCCAGATGGGGTTCGGCATCGGCCTGGCGCGCGCCGGCTGGCGCGGCGCGCTGGCGGCGTTCGCCGGGTTCACCCTGCCGTCGGCGCTGCTGATGTTCGGCTTTGCCGCGGTGGCGCCGCAGCTGGGACCCGGCGCGGGTGCGGCGGCGCTGCACGGATTGAAGCTGGTCGCGGTGGCGGTGGTGGCGCACGGCCTGCTGGGCATGGCGCGGCAGCTGGCGCCGGACCTGCCACGGCTGCTGATCGCCGCGGTGGCGGCCGCGCTGGTCCTCACCACCGGCAACGCGTGGATGCAACTGGCGGCGATCGCGCTGGGCGCGCTGCTGGGGCCCTGGTGGTGCCGCCAGGCTGCGGCGCCGACGACGGCGCTGTTCCCGTTCGGCGGTGGCCGCCGGATCGCCGCCGTGTGCCTGACGCTGCTCCTGCTCGGGCTGCTGGCCGCGCTGCTGCTGCCGGCCAGCGCCACGCCCACGCTGGCCGGGGTGGCCGCGGCGTTCTATCGCGCCGGTGCGCTGGTCTTCGGCGGTGGCCACGTGGTGCTGCCGCTGCTGCAGCAGTCGCTGGTGGCGCCGGGCTGGCTGCCCGCGGACAGCTTCCTGGCCGGCTACGGCGCGGCGCAGGCGGTGCCGGGGCCGATGTTCTCGCTGGCGGCGTTCCTCGGCGCGGAAATCCCGCTGGGCCTGCCGCCGGCAGTGGGCGCGCTGGTGGCGCTGCTGGCGATGTTCCTGCCCGGCTTCCTGCTGCTGGCCGGGATGCTGCCGCTGTGGGCCGGGCTGGTGCGGCACCGCCGCGCGGCCAGCGCGATGGCAGGCATCAACGCCGCCGTGGTCGGCCTGCTGGCGGCGGCGCTCATCGATCCGGTCTGGAGCGGCGGCGTGCGCGCGCCGGTGGACGCGGCGATTGCCGTGGTCGGCTTCGCGCTGCTGGCCGGGCTGCGTTGGCCGGCGTGGACCGCGGTGCTGTGGTGCGTGGGCGCGGCGGTGGGGATCGACGCATTGGCTTGAGCGCAGAATGGGCCGACCCGGCAGGAGCAAGGCGATGACCCACGCAGGCGCAAACGACGTCCTCAACCAGCCGCCCGCGCCGGGGCCGTTCGACCTGTGGGGCGACGATCCCAGCCTGCGCGAAGCGGTGCTGCGCGAGAGCGGCGCCAGCTTCGTCGCCCGGCTGGCCGACTACGGCGCGCTGGCCGGCGACACCCTGCTGCGGCTGGCCGACGAAGCCCATCGCGACCGCCCGCGCCTGCAGACCTTTGATGCCTACGGCCGCCGGGTCGACCGCGTCGCCTTCAACGCCGCCTGGCACGAGGTGATGGGCACGGCGATCGCGCACGGCGTGGCCGGGCTGTCGTGGGCACGGCCGCAACCGGGCGCGCAGGTGGCGCGCGCGGCGCTGAGCTACCTGCACTACCAGGCCGAGCCGGGCAGCAGCTGCCCGCTGACCATGACCCACGCCGCGATGCCGGTCCTGCGGCAGGCGCCGGCGCTGCGCGAGTGGGCGGAGCTGGCCTGCGCGTTCGAGTACGACGGCCGCGACGTGCCGATGGCGCACAAGCGCGGCGTCACCCTCGGCATGGGCATGACCGAGAAGCAGGGCGGCAGCGACGTGCGCGCCAACACCACCCGCGCCACCGCGCTGGGCGCGGACGGCGAATACGCGCTGGCCGGGCACAAGTGGTTCTTCTCGGCCCCGATGTCGGACGCCTTCCTGGTGCTGGCGCAGGCACCCGGCGGGCTGAGCTGTTTCCTGCTGCCGCGCTGGCGCCCGGACGGCAGCCGGAACGCGCTGCGGCTGATGCGCCTGAAGGACAAGCTGGGCGACTGGTCGAATGCGTCCAGCGAAGTGGAGTTCGACGATGCCTGGGCGTTCCGCGTCGGCGACGAAGGCCGCGGCGTGGCCACCATCCTCGAGATGGTGATGCTGACCCGGCTGGACTGCATGCTGGGCTCGGCCGGGCTGATGCGGATGGCGCTGCGGCAGGCGCTGCACCACGTGCGCCATCGCCACGCCTTCGGCAGGCGCCTGCTCGACCAGCCGCTGATGCGCAACGTGCTGGCCGACCTGGTGCTGGAGTCGGAAGCCGCCACCGCGATGGCGCTGCGGGTGGCCGGCGCGGTCGACCGTGCGCCGCAGGACGCACGGGAAGCGGCGCTGGCGCGGATCGCCACCGCCATCGGCAAGTACTGGATCTGCAAGCGCGCGCCAGTCTTCGCCAACGAGACGCAGGAATGCCTGGGCGGGCTCGGCTACATCGAGGAAACGCTGCTGCCGCGGCTGGTCCGGCAGGCGCCGCTGAATTCGATCTGGGAAGGCTGCGGCAACATCCAGTGCCTGGACGTGCTGCGCGCGCTGGCGCGCGAGCCCGACACCGGCGCCGCGCTGCGCAGCGAATGGCAGGCGGCGGCGGGGCTCGACGTGCACTTCGACGCGGCGCTGCCGGCCGGCCTCGCGATGCTGGCCGCAGGCGGCGACGAGGCCGGCGCGCGCGGCTTCGTCGAACGGCTGGCGCTGCTGCTGCAGGGCGCGACCCTGCTGCGCGCCAACCACCCGCTGGCGCAGGCCTGGTGCGCCAGCCGGCTGGGCGCGCCGCACGCGGCGACATTCGGCACCCTGCGCGACACCGCGCACATCGACGCCGCGCTGGCCCGCTGCGAGGCCTGACGCCGCCGGCTCAGCCGGCCTGCATCGTCCCGGTGTCCAGCCAGCGCTGGTGCCACGACAGCGCCTCGGGCAACAGGTGCGGCGTGTGCTTGCCGTAGCTGTCGCGGCAGGCGCGGTCGAAATAGTCCTGCAGCGCGTCGCGGTAATCGGGGTGCGCGCAATGGGCGATCACCGCACGCGCGCGCTGCTTGGGCGAGAGCCCGCGCAAGTCGGCCAGGCCCTGCTCGGTGACGATCACCGCAACGTCGTGCTCGGTGTGGTCGACGTGGCTGACCATCGGCACGATCGACGAGATCGTGCCGTTCTTGGCGGTGGAGGCACTGAGGAAGATCGACAGGAAGCCGTTGCGGGCGAAATCGCCGGAACCGCCGATCCCGTTCATGATGCTGCTGCCCATCACGTGGGTGGAATTGATGTTGCCGTACAGGTCGGCCTCGATCATCCCGTTCATGCCGATGCAGCCCAGCCGCCGCACCATCTCCGGATGGTTGGAGATCTCCTGCGTGCGCATCACGATGCGGCTGCGGTAGAAATCGAGGTTGCGGCGGAATTCCTCGTTCGCCGCCGGGCTGAGCGCGAAACCGGTGCAAGAGGCGTAGCGCAGCACGCCCGATTTCAGCAGGTCCAGCATGCCGTCCTGGATCACCTCGGTGTAGGCCTCGAGGTCGCGCAGGCCGCTGGCGCCAAGCCCGGCCAGCACCGCGTTGGGGATGTTGCCCACGCCCGACTGCAGCGGCAGCAGATTGGCCGGCAGGCGGCCGCGCGCCACTTCGTGCTTGAGGAACTCGATCAGGTGGCCGGCGATGCGCTGGCTGTCGGCGTCGATGGGGTTGAACGGACTGTTGCGGTCGGGCGCGTCGGTCAGCACCACCGCGGCGATCTTGTCCGGGTCGCAGCGCAGTGTGGTCTGGCCGATGCGCTCGTCGCCGCGCACCATCGGGATCGGCCGGCGATGCGGCGGCAGCGCGGTGCCGTAGTAGATGTCGTGCATGCCCAGCAGCTCGACCGGCTGCCACTGGTTGACCTCGATGATGACCCGCTGCGCCAGGTCCAGCCAGGTCTTGTTGTTGCCCACCGAGGTGGTGGGGACCAGCGCGCCGTCCTCCAGGATCGCCGCCACTTCCACCACCGCGGTGTCGATCTGGTTGTAGAAGCCGAACCAGACGTGCTGCGCCACATGCGAGAGGTGGATGTCCAGGTAGTCCAGCGCGCCGGCGTTGATGCGCTGGCGCGCGCCGGGGTCGCTCTGGAACGGCATCCGCATCGCCAGCCCGTCCACCTGCGCCAGCGCGCCGTCCAGCTCGGGCGCGGTGGACGCGCCGGTGAGCAGGTTGATGCGGAACGCCTCGCCGCGCGCATGCGCCGCCTCGATATGGCTGGCCAGCGCCTGCGGCACCGCCTTCGGATAGCCGGAGCCGGTGAAGCCGCTCATCGCGACGGTTTCGCCGGGCCGGATCAGCGCCGCGGCCTGGGCGGCACTGGCCACGCGTTCGCGCAGGCCGGCGTGGAGGATGCGTTGCTCGGGCATGTCGTTGTATGCGGAAACGGGCGCCCATTATCCGCCGTGGCGGCCCCGCCGGGCGCGGCCCGGACCGTGACGGTGTGTCCCGCAAACGGGCGCGTTTACACTGGCACCTTGTCCCCCTGCCAAGGAAAGCACCATGAGCCAGTGGTTCCTGCACGACCCGTCCGCCAACCGCCGCCTCGGCCCGATGGACGCCGACGCCGCGCGCGCCGAGGCCGCGCGCAATCCCTCGCTACTCGCGTGGAAGGAAGGCATGGGCGATTGGCTGCCGGTGCGCAACATCGCCGAGCTGTACGACTCGGCGCCCGGCGGCGTGGCCGGCGCGCCGCCGCCGCCGCCGCGCAACGGCGGCAAGGGCCGCAGCGACGAGATCGATTTCAAGATCCACGGCCAGGAAATGCAGTTCGTCGAGATCGAACTGGATCCGGGCGAGAGCGCGATCGCCGAAGCCGGCGCGCTGATGTTCAAGGACAGCGCGGTGCAGATGGACACCGTGTTCGGCGACGGCTCGGCCTCCGGCCAGGCCGGCGGCTTCATGGACAAGCTGCTGTCGGCCGGCAAGCGCGTCATCACCGGCGAAAGCCTGTTCACCACGCTGTACACCCACGCCGGCAGCGGCAAGGCCAAGGTCGCGTTCGCCGCGCCGTATCCGGGCACGGTGATGGCGATGAAGCTGGACGAGCACGGCGGCCGCATCATCTGCCAGAAGGACAGCTTCCTGGCCGGCGCGCGCGGCGTGCAGGTGGGCGTGCACTTCCAGAAGAAGATCCTCACCGGCCTGTTCGGCGGCGAAGGTTTCATCATGCAGAAACTCGAAGGCGACGGCTGGGTGTTCATCCACGCCGGCGGCTGCGTGGTGGAGCGCGAGCTGGCCGCGGGCGAGCGCATCGACGTCGACACCGGCTGCGTGGTCGGCTTCCACGCCAGCGTCAACATGGACGTGCGCCCGGTCGCCGGCCTGAAGTCGATGTTCTTCGGCGGCGAAGGCGTGTTCCTGGCCACCCTCACCGGCCCCGGCAAGGTGTGGCTGCAGTCGCTGCCGTTCTCGCGCCTGGCCGGCCGCATGCTGGCGGCGGCGCCGCAGAGCGGCGGCAGCCGCGGCGAAGGTTCGGTGCTGGGCGGGATCGGCCGCATCCTCGACGGCGACAATTCCTTCTGACCATGATCGCGGCCGCCGCGTGCGAGAGCGGCGGCCGCGCATTGCGGTTCGTGCAGTCGCCTTCACCACCATGAGCGGTTCATGAGCCTCCACATGGGGCTAACGGAAAGTTCATCGCCTGAAGACAGCGCCGGGTGCAACTTGGCCCGGTCGGCAACAGCCGGCTCCCCCAACGGAAACATCCAAGGAGCGCGACATGACTGTCAAGAAGGATCACAGCATCGGTGAAGGTACGGGCGCGGTTGCGGGCGCGATCACGGGCGCGGCCGTCGGTTCGGCCGCCGGCCCGGTCGGCACCGTGGTCGGTGCGATCGCCGGCGGTGCGCTGGGCGCCAAGGGCGGCGGCGCGGTGGCGGAGGCCATCAACCCGACCGAATACAACCGTCACTTCGAGAGCAACTACAAGAGCGCGCCGTACTACGTGAGCGGCAGCGAGTGGCGTGACTACGAGCCGGCCTACAAGTACGGCTACGACACCTACGGCCAGTACGGTGGCCGCAAGTTCGAGGACGTGGAAACCGACCTCGAGCGCAACTGGGAGGCCACCAAGGCGAACTCGCGCCTGGCGTGGTCCGAGGCCAAGGGTGCGGTGCGCGACGGTTGGCACCACATCGAGCGCGCCATGCCGGGCGATGCGGACCGCGACGGCCGCTGAGTCCTGCCACCGAGCGATGACAAGGCCGCCTCCGGGCGGCCTTTTTGCTGGACGCGGTAACATGCGCGGCCGTCCACGCCCGATCCTGGAGCCACGATGTCCGACGCCCCCCGCGAGGATTCCCGCCACGACGTCACCCGCCAGCAGGCCGAGGATGCCGTGCGCACGCTGCTGCGCTGGGCCGGGGACGACCCGACGCGCGAAGGCCTGCTGGACACGCCGCGACGGGTGGCCAAGGCCTACGAGGACTGGTTCAGCGGCTATGCGCTGGATCCGGACGACTACATGGCCCGCACCTTCGAGGAAGTGGGCGGCTACGACGAGATGATCGTGCTGCGCGACATCGAGTACGAAAGCCACTGCGAGCACCACATGGCGCCGATCATCGGCAAGGTCCACATCGGCTACCTGCCGGACGGCAAGGTGGTGGGCATCAGCAAGCTGGCGCGGGTGGTCGAAGCCTATGCGCGGCGCTTCCAGGTGCAGGAAAAGATGACCGCGCAGATCGCCGGCTGCATCCAGCGCGCGCTGCAGCCGCGTGGCGTGGGCGTGGTGGTGGTGGGCGCGCACGAATGCATGACCACGCGCGGCATCCACAAGCGCGGGGTGAGCATGGTGACGTCGAAAATGCTGGGCAGTTTCCGCGACGATGCGCGCACCCGCGCCGAGTTCCTGCGCTTCATCGAGGTCGGCCCGGGCCGCTGAGCACCGCTTGTTCTGGCTTATTTAATCCGGGTAATATTGACCTTCCCGCCCGGAGATCCGTCGTGGTCAGCCCGTCCCTGCGTTGCACCGCCTTTTCCGGCAGCTACCGGATCGCCAGCGGCGAGCTGCGCCACGTCGCGCTGAAAGCCAAGCAGGCCTTCGATGCGCAGCCGGAGCGGCCGGTGCTGGTGTTCGACGACGCCGACGCGCGCACCCTCGAGCTGCCGCTGGAACTGCCGTCGGCCGACCTGCTGGCGTGGCTGTCCAGCCCGCAGACCCTGCACGACGACAACCCCGAACCGGAGCGGCCGCGCCGCCCCGGCCGGCCCAAGCTGGGGGTGGTGCCGCGCGAGGTGACCCTGCTGCCGCGCCACTGGGACTGGCTGGCGGCGCAGCCCGGCGGCGCCTCGGTGGCGCTGCGCCGGCTGGTGGACGCAGCGCGCAAGGTGTCGGTGGAGGATGACCGCCACCGCGCCGCGCAGGAAACCACCTACCGCTTCATGCAGGCAATGGCCGGCAACGAGGCCGGCTTCGAGGACGCCACCCGCGCGCTGTTTGCCGGTGACTACGGGCGCTTCCAGGCCGGCATCGCGCGCTGGCCGGATGACGTGCGCGAACACGTGGAATGGCTGGCGACGGACGCCTTCGTCGCCTGATCCACCGCGCGCCGGCGCGGCAACAACGGACCCCAAGGATTTCCCGCTTGAACGCCACTTCCGCTCCCGGCGCGCGCAAGGCCGCGCTCGCCTTCATCTTCGTCACCGTGCTGATCGACGTGATCGCGTTCGGGGTGATCATCCCGGTGCTGCCGCACCTGGTGGAACAGATGGTCGGCGGCGACCTGTCCACCGCCGCCTACTGGACCGGCGTGTTCGCGTTCGCATTCTCGGCCGTGCAGTTCTTCTGCACGCCGATCCAGGGCGCGCTGTCCGACCGCTTCGGCCGCCGCCCGGTGATCCTGCTGTCCTGCTTCGGGCTGGCCGCGGACTTCGTGTTCATGGCGCTGGCGCCCACGCTGGGCTGGCTGTTCGTGGGCCGGCTGCTGTCGGCGGCCACCTCGGCCAGCTTCTCCACCGCCAACGCCTACATCGCCGATGTGGTGCCGGCGGAGCAGCGCGCGAAAAGCTTCGGCATGATCGGCGCGGCGTTCGGGCTGGGCTTCATCGTCGGCCCGCTGATCGGCGGCGTGCTGGGCGACATCAACCATCGGTTGCCGTTCTGGTTCGCCGCCGGGCTGGCCCTGCTGAACTTCCTGTACGGCCTGTTCGTGCTGCCGGAATCGCTGCCGCGGGAGCGCCGCACCGCGCGCTTCGACTGGAAGCACGCACGCCCGATGGGTGGCGTGCGGATGCTGCTGGAACACCCGCGCATCTGGGCGCTGGTGGCGGTGGTGTTCATCGCCAACTTCGCCCACTACGTCTATCCCAGCACCTTCGTGCTGTTCGCCGACGCCGCGTTCGGCTGGAAGGAAAAGCAGGCCGGTTACGTGCTGGCGGCGGTGGGCGTGTGCAGCGTGATCGTCAACGTGGCGCTGGTGGGGCGGCTGGTGAAGGCGCTGGGCGAGCGCCGCGCGATGCTGCTGGGGCTGGCCTGCGGCACCGTCGGCTTCGTGCTGTACGGGCTGGCCGGCGCGGGCTGGGTATTCCTGATCGGCCTGCCGATCAGCGCGCTGTGGGCGGTGGCCGGGCCGGCGACGATGGCGCTGATCACCCGCCAGGTGCCGGCCAACGAACAGGGCCGCATCCAGGGTTCGCTGGGCAGCCTGGTCTCGCTGGCCGGGATCATGGCGCCGGCGCTGTTCGCCGGCTCGTTCGGGTTCTTCATCGGCCCGCGCGCGCCGGTGCACCTGCCCGGGGTGGCGTTCCTGATCGCCGCGCTGCTGCTGGCGACCGCCGCCATCGTGGCGTGGCGCTACACCGATCGCGCGCACCTCGGTGCGGACGCGGCCCCCGACGTGCAGGGCATCGACGAGCGCGTCTGAGCAGCCGTCCTCGCCGCGCTCAGCCGCAGCTGACCCGCTCGATCGTGCCGTTCGCATCCTGCAGCACGTTCACCCGGTCCCCGCGGTATTCCAGGGTGACCATCTGGTCTGGCTTGAGCGCACGCACCAGGTTGGCGCCGCTGGCCTTGCGCACCGCCTCGATATTGGCGGCGGTGGCGGGCAAGCCCACGTAACGCTGGGCCGCATCGGCACTGCAGGTCATCGGCATGTCCGCCGCGGGCGGCGGCGTGGCGGGCGGGCTGGCGCAGGCGGCCAGCAACAGCAGCGGGGACAGCAGCGACAGGCGCAGGTTCATGGGCAGGCTCGCGGAAATGTGACGCGCCCATCATGTCGCCGCGCCAATGAACCTCCCGTACATGCCTTTCGGCAGGGGGGCGCGCCCGGTGCGGCCAGTAGCATGCGGGTTTGACCGTCCTAACGGAGTTGCCATGACCCGCCGCCGCCTGCTGCCCCTCGCCCTTTCCCTCGTGCTTGCCGGTGGCGCGCATGCCCAGGCCACGGTGCCGCAGCCGCAGGACGTTCCGTATGCGCCGGGGATGATGAAAGTGGAGGTGGACGCCACCAATCTTTCGCAGCGCATCTTCCATATCAAGCAGACCATCCCGGCGCAGACCGGCCCGCTGACCCTGCTGTTTCCGCGCTGGGTGCCGGGCGGGCATTCGCCGCGCAACGGGCTGGACGACATCGCCGGCCTGACCTTCAGGGCCAACGGCCAGAAGCTGGACTGGAAGCGCGACACGCTGGAAGTGGGCGCGTTCCACCTGCTGGTGCCGGACGGCGTGACCGAGATCACCGCCGAGTTCGACCTGCTCACCGCCACCGGCCCCGGCCAGGGCCGCGTGGTGATGACGCCGAACATGCTCAACATCCAGTTCATCTCGACCTCGCTGTACCCGGCCGGCCACTACATGAGCCGGATCATGGTCGACCCGCGCGTCACCTATCCGGCCGGCTGGACCGCGTTCACCGCCCTGCACGAGGACGGCCGCAGCGGCGACACCGTCGATTACGAGAACGTGCCCTACGACATCTTCGTCGACTCGCCGGTGTACGCCGGCCGCCACGCGAAGAACATCGACCTGACCCCGGCCGGCAAGCCGCAGGTGATGCTGGGCGTCGTTGCCGATGCGCCGAAATATCTGGAAGCCAAGCCGGAACAGGTGGCGATCCACAAGAAGATGGTCGATCAGGCGATGAAGCTGTTCGGCGCGCAGCACTACGATCACTACCAGTTCCTGTTCTCGCTGTCCGACCAGATGGGCGGCAACGGCCTGGAGCACCAGCGCAGCAGCGAGAACGGCGTCGGCACCGACTACTTCACCGGCTGGAAGGAGAAGCAGGGCTTCACCGACCTGCTGGCGCACGAGTTCGTGCATTCCTGGAACGGCAAGTACCGCCGCGGCAAGGACCTGTGGGTGCCGAACCTCAACACGCCGATGCAGGACAGCCTGCTGTGGGTGTACGAGGGCCAGACCCAGTACTGGGGCAACGTGCTGGCCGCGCGCAGCGGCATGCGCCCGCTGCCGGCCTCGATCGACGCGCTGGCGCTGGTCGCCGCCACCTATGCCGACAACCGCCCGGGGCTTTCGTGGCGCGGCATCCAGGACACCACCAACGACCCGATCGTGGTCGGCCGCGGCGCGCGCGCCTATCTCAACTACCAGATGAGCGAGGACTACTACCGCGGCGGCCAGATGATCTGGCTGGAAGCCGACGCGCTGATACGCGCCGGCAGCAACGGCAAGCGTTCGCTGGATGATTTCGCCAGGGCGTTCTTCGGCGTCAACGACGGCGAATGGAAGGTGCAGAACACCTACACCTTCGAGGACGTGGTGGCCACGCTCAACGGCGTGCATCCGCACGACTGGGCGAAGTTCCTGCGCGACCGCCTCGACGGCAAGACCGGCCTGGCCGGCGGCATCGAGGCCAGCGGCTGGAAGCTGGTCTACAAGGACGAACCCAACGCCTATGCGAAGGGCGCGGGCAGCCGCGGCGGCGCCGACTTCACCTATTCGATCGGGCTGTCGATCGGCAAGGACGGCAGCATCGGCGACGTGCGCTGGGACGGCCCCGCGTTCAACGCCGGCCTCGGCAGCGGCACGCAGGTGATCGCGGTCAACGGCATGGCCTATGACGGCGAGGCACTGGAAGACGCGATCAAGGCGGCCAAGACCGGCAAGGCGCCGATCGAACTGCTGGTCAAGGAGTTCGACCGCTACCGCACGGTCAAGATCGACTACCACGGCGGCCTGCGCCATCCGCACCTGGTGCGGATCGAAGGCAAGCCGGACTACCTGACGCCGATCCTGAGCGCGCGCAGGTAAGCGCGCCTCAGCCGAAACGCGCGCGGGCGGCTTCCAGCCTGCGCGCCTGCGTTTCGGCGATGTGCCTGATCTCGCCGGAGAGGCCGGCGTCCGCGGCGGCGCGCTGCCAGAACACCAGCGCCATCTGCGCGGCTTCCCGCCACGGCGTTTGCTGTTCGGGCACCGGCAGCGGCAGGTCAAGCACGCGTGCCACCACCTCGCCGCTGGCTGCCGGGCGCAGCGCCATCGGCAGCATGTCGTAGCTGGGTGCCAGCGTCAGCGGACGGGTGTCGGCCAGCAGCAGGCTGGCATTGCCAAGATGCATGTCGCTGTTGCCGATCAGGCTCCCGAACCAGCCCAGCAGGGCAAGCCTGCGCGCATCGTTCGCGTCCAGCCAGCCGTCGCGCTGCAGCTGCGGCGCGAACCGCCACCAATCGATGCGGCCATGGCCGTAATGCGCGGCATCCAGCGCAGCCAGCGATACCAGCCCGTGACGCCCAAGCGCAGGCGTGCGGTCGAAGCGGGTGGATTGCAGGAACACCCGTCCGTCGGCTTCGAGCAGCTCGCTTTCCGCCGCCGGGATGGCGTGCGCGCGCAGCACCTCGCCGGCAAGGTGTTCGCAGCGCAGGAGGTCGGCCCAGCGCTGCGCCGCCGGCGTGCCGCGGCGTTCGCTGAACTTCACGATCACCGCTCGATGCCCGGCGTCGCCGCGCAGCAGCGCGGTGAACTTGGGCTGTTCGCCGCCAGCCGAGGAGCCGACGTCCTGGCCGCTCAGCGCGGCTTCCGCCAACGCTGGATAGCGCGCTGGGCGCTCGGACATGGCGATGGCCTCCGTCGCCAGCGTGGCCCGCAGTGCGCGCAGCAGCGCGGCGTCCCCCAGCACCAGGTCGCCAGGCGCGTCATCGCCATGGCGCAGCAAGGCCAGCACCACATCGTCGGCGCGCCAGCGAGCCAGGTCGTCCGGGGCGCCGATGTCGATGGCGACGCGGCGTGCGAAAGCACGGCCCAGGAAACCCTGCGGACGCTGGTCATCGAGAAACCAGGGCAGGCCGGGGAACAGCCCATCGGCAAAGCCATGCAGCGGCCGCGCAGGCGCAAAGTGGAAGCCGTCACCATGCAGCGCCCGCAGTTCACCCAGCGTTTCCGGCTGCCCGTCGGGCCGGATGCGATGCAGCGGCCAACGCAGTCCCGCCCGCGCGATCTCGCGCGCCAGGGCATAGCGGCTGGCGCGGGCGCGGCCGATGCGGACGATGCGCTCACCGGCGCTTCCCAGCAGGCGCGAGATGGTGGGCTGGCTGACACCCAACGCCTGTGCCAACGTGGCGGCCGGCAGCGGGCCGTCGCGGCGAAGCAGGGTTTCCAGCGCGGCTTGACGGGCGTCGGCCATGCATCGATTGCATAGATATTTGAATGGATAGTCAAGCCAATAGTCGCTTAGCTATCTGTTTTCAAATGTGTTATGCAGGAATCACGCTCAATCCTTGAATAGATATTCGAATTGATTTACATCCCCCGCACGATCCGCAGCCACTCCTTGAGCAGCCGCGCAAGCTGGGCGCGGGCCTTGTGCTGGTGCGGCTCCTTGACGTGGCCGAAGCCGCGGTTGTGTTCCGGCACGCCGGCGATCTCGGGGGCCAGGTCCACGTTGCCGGCGCCCCGCCTGTCCAGCAGCGCGCTGACGGTCTTCTGGTACGCGCCGATCAACGCTGCTCCGCCCACTTGGGGGCTACTGCGCGGCGAGCCACTCCACGTACGACTCGAAGTGGTGCACCGCGAACCCGCCGAAGCCGGCGTGCCCGGCGTAGGCGCCGGCAGTCTGCGCCAGCGCCTGTTCCAGCTGCGCGTCGGTGTTGTCGAAGAACGTCACCTTGTCGATCTCGTTGGGAGCGGTCTCCACCCCGATCACCACGCGCTTGCCGCGCAGCGCCGCCGCGTCGATCTCCGCGCGCGCGTGGGCGATGATCCCGTCGCTGCCGTCGGCGCGGTCGCGGTAGTCCATCAGCACCGCGTGGTCGAACACGTCCAGCACGTGTTCGTGCATGTACTGGGTGCGCCGGTTCCACTTCACCCGCAGGCCGTCGTACCAGAACGGAATCGCCGGGCCGACCTGCAGCGCCGATTGCCCGGAACGTCGCTTCATGTCCATCAGGCTGCGGCCGAGGTCGAGGAATTGCGTCAGCAGCTTGGTCTTCTGGCTTGACCACGCATTCAGCAGATGCGGCTCGATGTCCAGACTCACGCCCTCGAAACGCTCCGCCGGCAGCGCGCTGGCGTTGTAGTCCAGCACGCCCTGGAACTGCGCCTCCGCGATCGCGCGCCGCTGCGCCGCGGTGTAGGCATCACTGTTGAGGTGGCCGGACCCCAGCAGCGCGTGCGGATGGATGCCGTTGGCCCGCAGGCGCGACAGCAGCACGCGGTATGCAGCCGGGTCGTTCGCCAGCCGGTTGCTGGCCGGGTAGGGCTCCACGTAGAGGTACACGGTGGAAATGCCGCGTCCGCGCAGGAAGGCGATGGCGTCGCCGGCGTATGCGGGGTCGTCCAGCCAACCGTTGCTGGCATCCTCCCAGACCCAGACCGCGCGCTCGGCGGCGTGCAACGCCGGGGCGGACAACAGGGCAAGCAATGCAAGCAGCAGGGCGTGGACATGGGTGCGCATCGAGGTGTCCCGGAAGTTGACCCGGGATCACGCTAGCACCGCGAATCCTTGCACCGCCGTGACGCCAGCCACGTTTCCGCATGCGGCGGATACCGCCTGTCGGCACGCTGCCGCCGCCCGGATTCGCATCCGGGCAGCAAGCCGCCGGCTCACGCCGCCTGAACGATCCGCAGCGGGTTGTCCCACTCCTTGAGCAGCCGCGCCAGCTGGGCGCGGGCCTTGTGCAGGTGCGCTTCCTTGACGTGGCCGAAGCCGCGGATGTGTTCCGGCACGCTGGCGATCTCGGCGGCGAGGTCGACGTTGCCGGCGTCCAGCCTGTCCAGCAGCGCGCTCACGGTCTTCTGGTACTCGCCGATCAGCGCGCGCTCGCCGCGACGCTCGGCGGTGTAGCCGAACACGTCCAGCGGGGTGCCGCGCAGGCCCTTGAACCTGGCCAGCACGCGGAACGCGGTGAACACCCAGGCGCCGTATTCCTTTTTCACCAGCTGGCCCTGCGCGTTCTTTTTCGCCAGCAGCGGCGGCGCGAGGTGGAACTTCAGCTTGAAGTCGCCCTCGAACTGCGCCTCCAGCTGCTTGCGGAAATCGCCGCTGGTGTACAGCCGCGCCACTTCGTATTCGTCCTTGTAGGCCATCAGCTTGAAGAAGTAGCGGGCCACGGCTTCGGACAGGTCGCTGCTGCCCGGCGCCTTCGCGGTTTCGGCGGCGCGCACCTTGTTGACGAAATCGACATAGCGCTTGGCATAACCGGCGCTCTGGTAGCTGGTGAGGAAAGCGACGCGGCGCGCGATCACCTCGTCCAGCGAACGCGACAGGCGCGCGTCGTCCAGCGGCGCGAAGACGCTGCCGGCATCGCCGCTGGCCGGCACGTGGCGCAGCGCATCTTCGTTGCGCAGCGTTGCCGCCTGCGGCATCAGCCCGGATTCGCTGCCTTCGTTCGGCGTGGCGCCGAGCATCGGCAGCGCATGCGCGGTGGCTTCGGCCTTGGTAGGCGCGTTGCGCACGATGCCGGCGGCCTCGACCACCGCGGCCAGGTCCACCACCGCCAGGCGACCCCAGGCGAACGCGGTCTTGTTCATCTCGATGGCGGCGCCGTTGAGCTCGATGGCGCGCATCAGCGCCTCGTGCGAAATCGGCACCAGCCCCTGCTGCCACGCATAGCCGAGGATGAACAGGTTGGCGGCGATGGCATCGCCGATCAGCGCGGTGGCGATCTGGGTGGCGTCGATCTGCAGCGGTGCCTGTCCGCCCAGCGCGGTGGCGATCGCCTTGACGATGTCGGCGGCGGGGAACTGCATGTCCGGGCGGGTGGTGAAGGTGCCCGGCATCGCCTCGTAGGTGTTGACCACCACGGTGCTGCGCTCGGGGCGGATCTTGGACAGCACCCAGTAGTCGTTGACCACCACCATGTCGCAGCCCAGCACCAGGTCGGCCTCGCCGGCGGCGATGCGCACGGCGTGGATGTCGGCCGGCGTCCGGGCGATGCGGATGTGGGTGGTGACGGCGCCGCCCTTCTGCGCCAGCCCGGTCTGGTCGAGCACCGTCGCGCCCTTGCCTTCCAGATGCCCGGCCATGCCCAGCAGCGCACCGATGGTCACCACGCCGGTGCCGCCGACGCCGGTGATGAGGATGTTCCAGGGCTGGGACAGGTCGGTGCGCGCGGCGGGCGCGGGCAGGTTGGCCAGCAGGCTGGCGGCGTCGACCTTCTTGCCCTTGCGCACCTTGCCGCCGTGCACGGTCACGAAGCTGGGGCAGAAGCCTTCGACGCAGCTGAAGTCCTTGTTGCAGTCGCTCTGGTTGATCGCGCGCTTGCGGCCGTATTCGGTTTCCTTCGGCGTCACCGACACGCAGAAGCTCTTGGCGCCGCAGTCGCCGCAGCCTTCGCAGACCAGTGAATTCACCATGACGCGTTTTTGCGGATCGACCAGCTTGCCGCGCTTGCGGCGGCGGCGCTTCTCGGTGGCGCAGGTCTGGTCAAAGATCAGGATGGACGTGCCCTTCACCTCGCGCAGCATCTTCTGCACCGCGTCCAGCTCGCGGCGATCGTGGAAACTCACGCCGGCCGGGAAGATCGACGGGTCGGTCCACTTGTCGATGTCGTCGCTGACGAGGGCGATGGTCTGCACCCCCTCGGCGCGCATCTGGTGGGCGATTTGCGGCACGGTCAGGGTGCCGTCCACCGGCTGCCCGCCGGTCATCGCCACCGCGTCGTTGTAGAGGATCTTGTAGGTGATGTTGACGCCGGCCGCGATGGCCTGGCGGATCGCCAGCGAGCCGCTGTGGAAATAGGTGCCGTCGCCGAGGTTCTGGAAGATGTGCGCGGTGTCGGTGAACGGCGCCTGCCCCGCCCACGTCACGCCTTCGCCGCCCATGTGGGTGAAGGTGTCGGTGCTGCGGTCCATCCACGTCACCATGTAGTGGCAGCCGATGCCGCCCTGTGCGCGCGAGCCCTCCGGCACCTTGGTGGAGGTGTTGTGCGGGCAGCCGCTGCAGTAGTGCGGCACGCGCGGGAAATTGGCGCGCGGCAGCGCCAGCTCGCCTTCCTTCTGCGCCATCCACGCCAGCACCGCGTCGATGCGTTCGCTCTGGTGGAAGCGCTGCAGGCGGCGGCCGATCACGCCGGCGATGGTGGCCGGGGTCAGCTCGCCGGTGGACGGCAGGATCCAGTTGCCGGCCTCGTCGTACTTGCCGACGATGGACGGCCTGGCGCCCCAGCTGTCCGGCCAGTTGTAGAACTGCTCCTTCATCTGGCGCTCGATGAAAGCCTTCTTCTCCTCGACCACGAGGATGTCTTCCAGCCCGCGCGCGAAGCGTTCGATCCCGACCGGCTCCAGCGGCCAGGTCATCGCCACCTTGTAGACGCGGATGCCGAGCTCAAAGCAGGCGGCCTCGTCGAGGCCCAGGTATTCCAGCGCCTGCAGCACGTCGAGGTAGGACTTGCCGGTGGTGACGATGCCCAGCCGCGCCTTCGGCGAATCGATCACCACCCGGTCGAGCCTGTTGGCGCGCGCGAACGCCTGCGCGGCCTTCACCGCGTAGCGGTGCAGGCGCATCTCCTGCTCCATCGGCGGATCCGGCCAGCGGATGCCGAGGCCACCGGCGGGCATTTCGAAATCGTCGTCGCCCGGCAGCACGATTTGCAGCGCATGCGGATCGACGTCGACCGAGGCGGAGGATTCCACCGTCTCGGCGATCGTCTTGAAGCCCACCCAGCGCCCGGTGTAGCGGCTCATCGCCCAGCCCAGCACGCCCATGTCGAGGATGTCCTGCACGCCGGCCGGGTTGAGCACCGGCATCATCGCGCTGACGAATTCGTCCTCGCTGCCGTGCGGCAGGGTGGAGCTGCGGCAGGCGTGGTCGTCGGCGGCCAGCGCCAGCACGCCGCCGTGGGCGGAGGTGCCGGCGGCGTTGGCGTGCTTGAACACATCGCCGCAGCGGTCCACGCCCGGGCCCTTGCCGTACCACATGGCGAACACGCCATCGTGCTTCGCGCCCGGGAACAGGCCCGGCTGCTGGGTGCCCCAGACCATGGTGGCGCCGAGGTCCTCGTTGAGGCCGGGGGTGAACTTCACCGACGCGCCCTCCAGGTACTTCTTGGCCCGCCACAGTTCCAGATCGAAGCCGCCCAGCGGGCTGCCGCGATAGCCGGAAACGAAGCCGGCGGTGTTCAGCCCGGCGCGCTCGTCGCGCAGCTTCTGCACCAGCGGCAGCCGCACCAGCGCCTGCACGCCCGACAGGTAGATCCGGCCCTGGGTGCGGCGGTATTTGTCCTCCAGCGTGTAGTCGGTGTCCAGCACGTCGTGCGTCAGCAGCGACTTGGCGGATTCGGGCGAGGACAGTTCGGCGGTGCTGGTCATGGCGGACTCCGGAAACGACAGAACGCCGCGGCTTGGGCGGCGTTCGAGCAAAGACTCGGGATTTTACCAGCGCAGCAAGGCCGGGGTTTTGCCATGGCATTGTTTGATTTTGATTCTCATTCGCGAATTAGGGATACACTGTCCGCCTCGCTTGACCGGGATATCGCGATGCTGGCCCGCTGGTTCACCTGCCTGTTGGTACTGCTGCTGTCGGCTGCAGCCGCGGCCGCGCAGCCGGGGGATGCCGACGTGCGCCAGGCCTGGCAGCTGCTGGATTACATCGCGGTGGACTACGGCGGCGCGGTGGCCGATGGCAAGGTGGTCAGTGACGGCGAATACGCGGAAATGCGCGAGTTCTCCACCACCGCGCGCGAACGCATCGGCGCGCTGGCGGACAATCCTCGGCGCGGTGTGCTGCTGGCGCAGGCGGATGGGCTGATCGCGCTGGTGCAGCGCCGGGCCGATGCGGCGCAGGTCGCGCAGGCTGCGCATGCGCTGGCTGACGGGTTGCTGGCGGCCTACGGGGACGGCAGCACGGCGATGCCGACGCCGGAGCCCGCCTCCGCGGCCAGCCTGTATGCCGCGCAGTGCGCCGGCTGCCACGGCGCCAGCGGGCGCGGCGACGGCCCGGCCGCCGTCGGCATGGTGCCGGCGCCGATCGATTTCACCGACATGGCGCGGGCGACCCAGCGCAGCCCGCTGGCGCTGTACGAGGCGATCAGCCGCGGCGTGGCCGGCACCGCGATGCCGGCGTATGCGCAGCTGGACGAGGCGCAGCGCTGGGCGCTGGCGTTCCACGTCGGCGGCATGGCCTTCGACGCCGCCACCCGCCGCGAGGGCGAAGCGCTGTGGGCGCAGGACGATGGCCGGCTGCACGCCGCGCTGCCCTCGCTGCAGGCGCTGGTGCGCAGCAGCCCGGCGCAGTTGACGCAGGTGCTGGATGCCCGTCAGGCCGCCGCCATCACCGCATTCCTGCGCGCGCAGCCGCAGGCGCTGCAGCAGGCAGGCGACGCCAAGCCGGCCACGCTGGCGCTCGCGCGCAGCCAGCTGCAGGCCACCCTGCGTGCGTATGCCGACGGCGATCGCAAGCGGGCGGCGGCGCTGGCGCTGTCGGCCTACCTCGATGGGGTGGAGCCGGTGGAGCCGCTGCTGGCCGCACGCGATGCCCCGCTGCTGCGCGGGATTGAAACCGCGATGGGCAAGCTGCGCTCGGACATCAGCGCGGGGGCCGGCATCGACGCGATCCGCCAGGACGCGGCGCAGGCAACGCTGCTGTTCGACCGCGCCGACCGGGTGCTGCAGGAGGGACGCGGCGACGTCACCGCGGCCTTCCTCGGCAGCTTCGCCATCCTGCTGCGCGAAGGACTGGAAGCGCTGCTGGTGGTGATCGGCATGATCGCCTTCCTGCGCAAGAGCGGCCGCCGCGAGGCGCTGCCGTGGGTGCACGCGGGCTGGTCGCTGGCGCTGGTGGCCGGCGGCATCACCTGGGCGCTGGCGACCTGGCTGGTCGACATCAGCGGCGCCAGCCGCGAGCTGACCGAAGGCCTGTCGTCGCTGTTCGCGGCGCTGGTGCTGTTGGGCGTGGGCATCTGGATGCACCAGAAGAGTCTGGCCGGACGCTGGCAGCACTATCTACAGGCGCGCATGGCGGCGGCGCTGGGACGGCGCTCGCTGTGGTTCCTGTTCGTGCTGGCGTTCGTGGCGGTGTACCGCGAGGTGTTCGAAACCATCCTGTTCTATGCCGCGATGTGGACGCCGGACACCGCGCGCGCGATCCTCGCCGGGCTGGCGGCCGGGGTGGCGCTGCTGGCGCTGATCGCGTGGGCCCTGCTGCGGCTGGGCATGCGCCTGCCGATCGGCAAGTTCTTCGCCTGGAGCTCGGCGCTGATCGCGGTGCTGGCGGTGGTGCTGGCCGGCAAGGGCGTCGCCGCACTGCAAGAGGCGGGCTGGATCGGACTGGGCGCGGTGGCCGCGCCGCGCGTGGACTGGCTGGGCGTGTTCCCGACCTGGCAGACGCTGCTGGCGCAGCTGCTGGTGCTGCTGGTGGCCGCGGCCGGCTTCTGGATCAACCAGCGCGGCGGGCGCACCGCCGGCGCGGCGTAGCGCTCATTCGTCGCCGCCGATCCAGCAGCGCTGCACGTTGACCCCGGCATCCAGCAGCACCAGGTCGGCGCGGTAGCCGGGCGCGATCCGCCCCAATTCGCCGCCCAAGCCAAGGAACTCCGCCGGGTACTGCGACGCCATCCGGCAGGCTTCGTCCAGCGGCAGTCCCAGCAGGCGCTCGGTATTGCGAACGGCGCTGGCCATGTCCAGCGCGGAGCCGGCCAGCGCGCCGGCGGCATTGCGCACCACGCCGTCGACGGCGGTGATGGTTTCGCCGTAGAGGTCGAAGCTGGGGGTGGCGCCGCCGACCATCGGCATCGCGTCGGTCACCAGCAGCACCTTGCCCTGCGGTTTGGCGGCAATGGCCACCTTCAGGCTGGCCGGATGCACGTGCACGCCGTCGACGATCACCCCGCACCAGCTGCCGGCATCCTCCAGCGCCGCACCGACCACGCCGGGCTCGCGGCCCTGCAGGGGAGTCATCGCGTTGTAGAGATGGGTGAAGCCGGCAATGCCCGCATCGAGGCCGGCGCGGGTTTGCTCGTAACTGGCGGCGGTGTGGCCGGCGCAGACGATCGCACCGCGCTCGACCAGCGCACGGATCGTCTCCATCGGCACGCATTCCGGCGCCAGCGTGATGACGGTGACGCCGTTGTCCAGCGACGCCGCCATCGCGATTTCCGCCGCATCCGGCACGCGGAACTTGCCGGCATCGTGGGTGCCCTTGCGCGCCGGCGCGAGGTACGGTCCTTCCAGGTGGATGCCGAGCACGCCGCGCACGCCCTGGGCGATGGCGCTGCGGGCGGCTTCGATCGCGCGGCGCATCACCGCGGCGTCATCGCTGATCAGGGTGGGCAGGAAACCGGTGGTGCCGAAGCGGCGATGCGCGCGGCCGATGGCGGCGATGCCTTCGACGCTGGTGTCGTTGTTGAACAGCACGCCGCCGCCGCCGTTGACCTGCACGTCGATGAAGCCGGGCACCAGCCAGCCGCCCTGCAGGTCGATGCGTTCGCCGCGCGCCGGCGGCTCGCCGTGCAGCAGCGCGACGACGTGGCCGTCCTCGACCACCACGCAGGCATCGCGCTCGAAGCCGCGCGCGGTAAGGACGTGGCCGTTGTGGAAGATGCGGGTGGTCATGCGCAGCGCCTGCGCGTGGCCTCAGCCGAAACGCCGCAGTCCGGCCGCCAGTGCCTCGCCCATCATGCGCAGGAACAGCGTGCCCATGCCGGGGAAGAAGCGGTTGGCGTCGCGGCTGCCCACCGCCACCAGGCCCACGCCGGGCAGCGCCAGCAGCGCGGAGCTCTGCACCTCGTCGGCGCGCACGCCGTACAGCAGCGCGTTCTTGTCCGGGTGCAGGCGGCCGCAGACCGGCTCGCCGGCGGCGATGATGTCGCGGAAGCCTTCCACCCGCGGGTGGTCCTCGGCGATGTGCTGGAACCAGTCCGCATCTTCCAGCCCGTCGACGGCGCGGAAGCCGACGATGCGCACCAGGTCGCCGTGGAAGTCCTCGGCCAGCGCCGCCGCCATCGCGCGCAGGGTGCTGGCCGCGCTGTCCTGCTTCAGCAGCGCGAGGGTGAGCTGGTGCGTGCGCACCGCCAGCCGCTCGTTTTCCTGCGCATTGGCGAACAGCTCGTGCAGGCGCTTGGTCAGCTCGCGGTTCTTCTCGCGCAGGATGTCCAGCTGGTAGCTGGCCAGCGAGGCGGTGGGACCGTTCTCGCGCGGCACCACCAGGGTCAGCGCCAGGTCCGGGAATTGCTGCAGGAAGGCCGGGTGGCGGCGCAGCCAGGCCGCCACTTCGTGCGCACCGAGCTTCTCGGTGGCGTCGTTGAAATCCATCGTCACGGTTGCTCCTGGGAAAGCAGGTTGCCTTCGAACACGAATGCGGCCGGGCCGGCCATGAACACGCTGTTGGCGGCGGTATCGTGGCGGATGCGCAGGGTGCCGCCGGGCAGCTCCACCGCCACCTCGGCATCGGCCTGCACGCGGCCGCGCCGCGCCAGTACCGCCACCGCCGCGCAGGCGCCGCTGCCGCAAGCCAGCGTCTCGCCGACGCCGCGCTCGAACACGCGCAGGCGGATGCGGTCCGGCGCCAGCACCTGGGCGAAACCGACGTTGGCCGACGCCGGGAACATCGCGCTGGCCTGCACGGCCGGGCCGATGCGGGCGACATCGGCGGCCGCCGCGTCGGCGACCTCGATCACCGCATGCGGGTTGCCCATGGACACCGCGCCGAAGCGCAGGGTTTCGCCGTCAAGGGCGAGCATGTATTCGTCGTGTTCGCCGTCGACGCCGGCCAGCGGGATCGCCGCCGGGGCGAAGCGCGGCGCGCCCATGTCGATGACGAAACCGCCCTCGCCGTCGTGTTGCACCGGATGCACGCCAGCCGGGCTTTCGATGGTGAACCCCGCATCCGCGGGCGCAGCCCCATCTCGCACCAGCCAGGCGGCGACGCAGCGCGCGCCGTTGCCGCATTGGCCGGAGGCCGAACCATCGGCATTCCAGATCCGGTAGGCGGCGATGCTGCCGGCGCTGCGCGGCGGCTCGATGGTCAGGATCTGGTCGCAGCCGACGCCGAAGTGACGGTCGCCCAGCCGCGCGCACTGCGCCGGCGTGGGTGCGGGCAGGCCGCCGCGCAGGTCCAGCACGACGAAGTCGTTGCCGGCGCCGTGCATCTTGCTGAAACGCATGGCCGGCTCAGGGCTGGCTGACGGGGGTGCCGGCGTCAGCGTTGGCCGGCGGTTCCGCCACGGGCGCGGCCGGGGTTTCGGCCGGGGTTTCCACGGCAGGCGCAGCGGCGGGCTGTTCGGGCAACACCAGCGGGCCCTTGTTGCCGCAGGCGGCCAGCAGGCAGGACAGGAGCGAGAGCAGGACAAGGCGCTTGGTCATCGCCGCAGTGTACCCGCGCGTCCGCGTCACTGTCGCGGCTCCGGGCGCCGCCACAACCACACCGATACCAGTGCCATCACGCCGATGCCGATCGCCGCCATCCACCAGCGCGGGGCGAAGATCGCCATCGACACCGAAGACACGCACATCATGCCGATGGCCAGCCGCTTGGCCTGCCGCGACACCGTGCCGTTCTGCTCCCAGTCGAGGATGGCGCGGCCGAACTTCGGATGCTCCACCAGCCAGCGGCGCAGGCGGTCGGAGCCGCGGGTGGCGGCGAACGCCGAAAGCAGCACGAAAGGCACCGTCGGCATCACCGGCAGGAACGCGCCGATGATGCCCAGCGCCAGGCTGGTCCAGGCCAGCAGCGCCCACAGCCAGCGGGTCATGGACCTATCGCCTCTGCTGCCGCAAGGCGCACCGCAGCGGCGCGATGGGGCGTAACGGGTTCATGCGGCACATCACGCCTTTCTAGGCGCTCCAGGGAGGGGTGTGCGGAGATTATTCGACACCCAGCCGCTCCAGCATGAAGGCGTACATCTCCGCCTGCTCGCGGTAGCGGCGGAAGCGGCCGGACTTGCCGCCGTGGCCGGCTTCCATGTTGGTGCGGAAGATGACCGGCTCGTTTGACGTGTTGAGGTCGCGCAGCCGCGCCACGTACTTGGCCGGTTCCCAGTACTGCACCTGCGAGTCCCACAGCCCGGTGCCGACGAACATCGCCGGGTAGGCCTTGGCCTGCAGGTTGTCGTAGGGCGAGTAGGTGACGATGTAGTCGTAGAACTGCTTCTGCTCCGGGTTGCCCCACTCGTCGTATTCGTTGGTGGTCAGCGGGATGGTGGGGTCCAGCATGGTGGTGACCACGTCCACGAACGGCACCTGCGACAGGATCACCCGATACTTGTCCGGTGCCATGTTGGCGATCGCGCCCATCAGCAGGCCGCCGGCGCTGCCGCCGTGCGCGGCCACGCGATCGGGTGCGGCATAGCCTTCCTTGACCAGGAAATCGGTGACGTCGATGAAGTCGGTGAAGGTGTTCTTCTTGTGCAGCAGCTTGCCGTTTTCGTACCACCTGCGGCCCATTTCCTGGCCGCCGCGGATATGCGCGATGGCGTAGGCCATGCCGCGGTCCAGCAGGCTGACGGTGGTGACCGAGAAGCCGGGGTCCATCGACATGCCGTAGCTGCCGTAGGCGTACTGCAGCAGCGCGGCCTTGCCGTTCTTCTCGAAGCCCTTCCGGTAGACGATGGACACTGGGATCTTCGTGCCGTCGCGGGCGGTGGCCCACAGCCGCTCGGTGACGTAGTTGGCCGGGTCATAGCCACCCAGCACCGGCTGGCGCTTGAGCAGGCGGCGCTCGCCGGTCTTCACGTTCAGCTCGTACACGGTGGCCGGGGTGGTCATCGAGGTGTAGCTGTAGCGCACCCAGTCGGTGTCCGTCTCGCTGTTGACGTCCAAGCCCATCGAATAGGCGGACTCGTCGGCCTTGATGTATTCCTCGCCGTCGGGCTTGAGCAGGCGCACGCGCTCCAGCCCGCCGCTGCGCTCGGCGATGGCGCTGAAGCCGTCGAACAGCTCGAAGCCTTCCACCAGCACGTCGTCGCGGTGGGCGATCCAGTCCTGCCAGTCCTTGCGCGAGGTCGCGCCGTCGGCGGCGGTGACCAGCTTGAAGTTGGTCGCCTTGCCATCGTTGGTGCGGATCACCCAGCGCCCGCCGAAGTGGTCGGCGTCGTATTCCACGTCGCGCGCGCGCGGTGCCAGCACCTTGAACTCGCGCGGGTCGGCCGCCGGCGCGTAGCGCAGCTCGTCGGACACCGTGCTGCTCATGCCGATCACGATGTACCGCTCGTCGCGGGTACGGTCGATGCCCATGTAGAAGCTGTCGTCCTTCTCCTCGTAGACGACCGGGTCCAGCTTCGGGTCGGTGCCCAGCACGTGCTTCCTGACCCGCACCGTGAGCAGCGTTTCCGGATCGTTCTCGACGTAGAACAGGGTCTTGTTGTCGTCGGCCCAGACCAGATTGGCCGAAACGCCGGCGATGGCTTCGGGATAGGCCTGCCCGGTGGCGAGGTTGCGGAAGCGAATGGTGTACTGGCGGCGGCCGTTGCTGTCGTCGGCATAGGCCAGCACGGCGTTGTCCGGCGTCACTTCGTAATCGCCAACGCTGTAGTAGTCCTTGCCGGCGGCAAGCTGGTTGACGTCCAGCAGTACTTCTTCACCGGCGAAATCACCGGCCGCATTGGCCTGCTGGATCGACAGCGCGTCGATCCCCGGCGCGTCCTTGCGGCGCGCGTGCACCGGGTAGTCCTTGCCGGTCTCGAAGCGCGAGTAGTACCACCAGCCGCGGTCGCGGTAGGGCACGCTGGCGTCGTCCTGCTTGATGCGCGCGACGATTTCCTCGTAGAGCTTGTCCTGCACCGGCCTGGTCGGCGCCAGCACGGCGTCGGCGTAGGCGTTCTCGGCATTGAGGTAGCCGAGCATCGCGGCGTCCTTGCGGCTGTCGTCGCGCAGCCAGTAGTACTCGTCCTGGCGCTCGGCGCCGAACGGGGCCTTCACCACATGCGGCTTTTTCTCCGCATCGGGCGGCGTGGGCGGGGTCTGGGCGGAGGCAAGGCTGCTCATGAGGAAAAGACCGGCGATCAGTGCGTGGGATTTCATGGATGGGGGCCTTGTGTGCGTTGTGCAAGCTCCCTCCCCTGCAAGGGCAGGGGAGGGCTGGGGAGGGGTGCTCTTGCTGCGTCGATGCGAAGCGCCAACCCCCTCCCGACCTCCCCTGCACGCAGGGGAAGGGGGAACTGCTTATTTCGTCAACTGCTCCCACAGGAACGCATACGCCAGCGCGGTCATGTGCGCCGCCTGCGCGTTGTTGGCCGCGCCACCGTGGCCACCCTCGATGTTCTCGTAATAGCGCACGTCCTTACCGGCGGCTTCCATCAGCGCCATCATCTTGCGTGCGTGGCCGGGATGGACGCGGTCGTCCTTGGTCGAGGTGGTGAACAGGGTCGCCGGATAGGTCTTGGCCGGGTCGAACAGGTGGTAGGGCGAAAAGCCCTTGATGAACTCCCAGTCCGCCGTGTCGGGGTTGCCGTACTCGGCCATCCACGAGGCGCCGGCCAGCAGGTGGCTGTAGCGCTTCATGTCCAGCAGCGGCACCTGCACCACGATGGCGCCGAACTTCTCCGGATATTGCGTGAGCATGTTGCCCATCAGCAGGCCGCCGTTGCTGCCGCCCATGGTGCCCAGGTGCGCAGGCGAAGTGATCTTGCGCGCCACCAGGTCGTCGGCGATCGCCGCGAAGTCCTCGTAGGCCTTGTGGCGGTTGGCCTTGAGCGCGGCCTGGTGCCAGCGCGGGCCGTACTCGCCGCCGCCGCGGATGTTGGCCAGCGCGTACACGCCGCCCTTCTCCAGCCAGCCCTTGCCGATGCCGCCGGAATAGGCCGGCGTCATCGAAATCTCGAAACCGCCGTAGCCGTACAGCAGGGTCGGCGCCTTGCCGTCGAATGCCAGGTCCTTCGGCCGGACGAGGAAGTAGGGCACCTTGGTGCCGTCCTTGCTGGTGGCGAAGTGCTGCTCGATCACGTCCTTCGATCCGTCGAAGAACACCGGGTTGGATTTCAGCACTTCGGGCTGCTTGCCGACCTCGGCGATCGACAGCGTGGTGGGAGTGAGGAAGTCGGTGGCGGTCAGCCACACGGCATTGCTGTCGTCCGCATCGACCGCGCCCACGCCCAGCGTGCCGATGCCGGGCGCGCCGACGAACGCGGACTTCGCCCAGCCGTCCTTGCCCGGCGTCAGCACCGACAGGCGATTCTTGACGTCCTCCATCACGTTGAGGACCAGGTGGTCCTTCGTCCAGGTGGAACCGGCCAGCGCGGCGTTTTCGGTCGGCTCGAACAGCGCGGTGAAGTCGCGCTTGCCGGCCATGAAGTCATCGAAGCGGATGACGATCAGCGAGCCGGGCTTCCAGGTCTTGCCGCCGGCTTCATACGGCTCGCGCAGCTCCAGCAGCAACCAGTCCTTGTGCACGCCCTTCTGCGCGCTGTTCGGCGCATCAATCTTCGACAGCGAGCCGTCGGCATTCCGCAGGTACAGCTCGTCGTTGTAGAACGCCAGCGTGCGGCTGACGAAATCGCGCTGCCAGCCGGGAGTGTGGTCGCGCATCGCGGCGATGTACATGTCGCCCGGCTTGCCTTCGTACACGGTCTTGGCCGCCGACAGCGCGGTGCCGCGCTTCCATTCCTTGACGATGTTGGGATAACCCGAGCTGGTCAGGGTGCCGGGGCCGAAATCGGTGAACACATAGACCGTGTTGTCGTCGATCCAGGACAAGCCGCCCTTGGCTTCCGGACGGAAGAAACCGTCCTGCACGAACTGCTTGGTGGTCAGGTCGAACTCGCGGGTCACGTCGGCATCGGATCCGCCCGGCGACAGCGCGATCAGGCAGCGCTGGTACTTCGGCTTGAGGCAATCGGCGCCATGCCAGACCCACTTGGCGTTTTCGGCCTTGTTCAGCGCGTCCAGGTCCAGCACGGTTTCCCACTGCGGCTCCGGCTTGCGGTACTCGGCCAGCGTGGTGCGACGCCAGACGCCGCGCTCGTGCTGCTTGTCCTTCCAGAAGTTGTAGTAGTAGTCGCCGATCTTCTCGACGCCCGGGATCTTGGCGTCGGAATCGAGGATGGCGCGGATCTGCGCTTCCAGCGTCTTGAACGCGGGCGTGCCGGCGATCTCCGCTTCGGCCTTGGCGTTGCGCGCCTTGACCCAGTCCAGCGCCTTCTCGCCCTCCACCTCCTCCAGCCAGGCGTGCGGATCGGCGCTCGGCGCGGTCTGGGCCGACGCGCTACCGGCGATGGCGAGGCCGGCGATCAGGCAGGCACTGGAAAACTGGGACATGGCGGGCTCCGGGACGTTCTGGAAAGCCCCGAACGCTAGCACAGCGTCCGCGACGCCAGCATGGCCAGGAAGTCGCCGCGTTCAGGCGCGCCGGGCGATCCGCAGCGCGCGCGCCACACGGTGTCCGCGCCGCCGCCGCGCCTGCACGCGCCGCCGCTGCGGCAGGCGCAACGCCAGCGTCGGCAGCGGGAAGCGGCGCAGGCTCCACCACGCCGCCAGCGGCATGCCCAGCAGCCACAGCGGCAGCCAGCCAAGCAGCGCGCTGCTGCCGCGCGCGGCCGGTATCAGCAGCACCGCCAGCGCGCCCAGGATCACCAGTTGGCGCAGCAGGGCATCAAGGTCGCGGTGGGTCATGGCGGCGGCTCCGTGGAAGGTGCGGCCAGCTTGCGGGGCGCACATCTCACCGGCTGCGACGGCGCACCCGTCCTTTCGGGAGCCAACGACGACGGCTTCAGTACCCGGCCGCGTCCAGCGCCTTTTCCGCTTCGCGCCGGCCGATGTCGATCAGCTCGGACGCGCGCCAGAACTCGTAGAACTGACAGGCGTCGCGGGGGATGCGGATCAGCAGTTCCGGCGGCTCCAGCGCCAGCTGCACGCGGGCGATGCGCTCCTGCATGGTGTCCAGCGCGCGCGACATCACTTCCATCAGGCCGAAGCGGTGGACGGGTTTGGCCGCTTCCTCGCCAAGCCGATCCATCCAGCGCCCCAGCAGGCCGACCGCGGGCGCGCCGGCTTCGGCATCCACCACGCGCACCGGTTCGTCCCTGCGCTGCGGCGTGCTGCCGTGGATGTCCACGGCCACCACCCGATGGGCGCCGGCCAGGCGGGTGGCGGTGATCGGCAGCGGTGCGAGCAGGCCGCCATCCACCAGCTCCATGCCGCCGATGTTCAGCGGGGTGAAGATGCCGGGGATCGCGAACGAGGCGCGCAGCGCGTCCCACAGGTCGCCACGGCGCAGCCAGACTTCGCGCTGGCGCATCAGGTCCACCGCCACGGCGGTGAAGTCGATCGGCAGATCCTCGATGCGCGGCTCGCCCACCACCTCGCGCAGGGCGCGCACCAGCCGGGTGCCGGTGAACATGGCCGGTCGGCCCAGGCCCGGGTCGAGCAGGCGCAGCATCTCGCGGCGGCTGGTGCGCTCCATCCAGTCGCGCAGCTCGTCCAGCTTGCCGGCCGCGAACGCGCCGCCCACCAGCGCGCCACAGGAGGTTCCGGCCACCGCCTCGATCTCCATGCCGCGCGCCAGCAGCACCTCGATCACCCCGATCTGGGCCAGCCCGCGGGCACCGCCGCCGCCCAGCGCCAGCACGATCGACGCCGACTGCGGCTCGCTGGCGGCGGCCACCGTCAGTCCTGCCCGTAGTTCGACAGCGCCAGCTGCAGATGCGCGCGCAGCTGTTCGCGCAGCGCTTTCGGCTCCACGATCTCGGCGTCTGCGCCGTAGTGCAGCACGTCCATCAGCAGCTCGCGCGGCACCGAGTACGGCAGCTTCAATTCGTAGCTGCCGTCGGACAGGAAGCGGCCCTGCTGCTGGGAATGCCAGTGTTCGTCGGCCACCCAGCGCGCAGCCTTGGCGGAGAAGCGGATCGTGGCCCAGCCCTTGGGCGCGCCGGAAAAGATGCCGTAGCTGCCGGCGAGGTGGGCGTTGAGCTCCTCTTCGGCCACGTCGCGCGCGGGGCCGTCGGTGAAGCGCGCGCCGGCGATGCGGTCGATGGAGAAGCTGCGCAGGCCCTCGCGGTCCTCGTCCCAGGCATCCAGGTACCAGTTGTCGCGGTAGTGGGTCAGCCGCTGCGGGCTGACCGTGCGGCGGGTCTTTTCGTCGGTGGAACGGGCGCGATAGTCGAACGCCAGCCGGCGCCGCTCCAGCACCGCCGAGGCGACGATGCGGAACGCGTGCTCGTCCATCCGGCGGATGCGGTGCGGGATCACCCGCACCCGCTCCACCGGCCAGCGCTTGCCGCCGGAGTGCGCGTCCAGCAGCTTCTCCACCCGCTGCTGCAGCGGCGCCAGCGCGGCCGACAGCATTCCGCCGCTGCTGCGCGCCAGCAGCTGCTGGGCGGCCAGCAGCGCGTGCAGCTCTTCGGAGTTCAGCCACAGGCCGGGCAGCTCGAAACGCTCGGCCTCGGTCTTGTCGTAGTGGAAGCCGGCCTCGCCGTCACCGATCACCGGCGCCATCAGCGCATCGCGCAGGAACGCGATGTCGCGATAGACGGTGGCGCGCGAGCAGCCCAGCTCGTCCTGCAGGTAGCCCACGGTCACCGGGCGACGCGCGGCCTGCAGGCTGCGGTGCAGGGCGATGATGCGTTCATAGCGGTCCATGCCGCCGATTATGCGACAGGCGTTCACCGCGGGTGCCGACGACCGTGGTTAGAATGCGGCGAAGCCCCCGAGCAAGACGACCATGCTGCCGCTGCTGTGGCTGGCGTTCTCCGCGCCGCCGACCGCCCTCCATCCGCCGCTGTTGCCGGTGCTGCCACCCGAGGTGGCGGAGCGCCTGGTCGCGCCGCCGCGCTGCCTGAAGGCGCAGTGCGTGAATGGCGAGTGGTCGGTGGATGCGATGGCGGCGATCCCGTCCGGCCAGCGCCGCGTCGATGCCAGCGACCTGCCCGGCGGCGGCGGGCGGATGCGCCTGCCCAACCAGCGCCGCGACTGGATGAAAGCGCAGGGCAGCAATGCCCGCGTCGGCATGCAGTACGGCGTGCAGGCGGTGAAGACCCGCGATACCAGCGTGCGGGTGTCGGTGGATACCGGCTACCGCCTGCAGGGCTATGCCGACGACGGCACCGCCGGCACCGGCCCGATCCTGCGCGGGCAGGTGGAATGGAACCAGGCGCTGGGCAAGCGCGCGCGGCTGTCGCAGGTCACCCGCGTGGAAACCGGCCAGCACGGCGCCTACCTGCGCAACAGCCTGCTGCTGAACGTGCAGCTGCAGCCCACCCTGATCCTGAGCTCCGGCGTGGAAATGCGCCGCGACAGCGACCTGGCCGGCCGCAACCAGACCGACGCGACGCTGAAGCTGAAATACGCGTTCTGAGCGCGCCGCGCTCCGGCGTCATGCGGCGGCAGGCTCAGCCGTCGATCAGCGCGCGCGCGCCCTGCGCCAGCAGCGCCTGCGCGACTTCGATGCCCAACGCCTCCGGCGCCTGCGCCGGGCCTTCGGCCTGGGCGCGGACGCAGCGGCCGTCTGCGGTCGCGCCGACCAGTCCCTGCAGCAGCAGGCATTCGCCTTGCAGCGTGGCCAGCCCCGCCACGGGGACGTGGCAGCTGCCGTCCAGCGCGCGGTTCATGGCCCGCTCCGCCGCCACGCAGGTGCGGGTGGCGGCATCGTCCAACGCCGCGCACAGCGCCGCGATGCGCGGGTCGTCATCGCGGGTTTCGATGGCGATGGCGCCCTGCGCCGGCGCCGGCAGCCAGCCCGGCGCGTCCAGCCGGGCGCGGATGCGGGCGTCGAAACCCAGCCGCTGCAGGCCGGCGCAGGCCAGCACGATGGCGTCGTAATCGCCGCCGTCGAGCTTGGCCAGCCGCGTGTTGACGTTGCCGCGCAGGTCGCGCAGCTGCAGGTCCGGGCGCAGCGCGCGCAGCTGCGCCTGCCGGCGCAGCGAGGAGGTGCCCACGCGCGCGTCCTGCGGCAGCGCGTCGAGGCCGTCGAAATGATTGCTGACGAAGGCGTCGGCATGGTCGGCGCGCGGCAGGATCGCCGCCAGCGCGAAGCCGGGCTCCAGCGTCATCGGCACGTCCTTGAGCGAGTGCACCGCGCAGTCGGCTTCGCCGCGCTGCATCGCCAGCTCCAGCTCCTTCAGGAACAGGCCCTTGCCGCCGATCGCCGCCAACGAGCGGTCAAGGATCTCGTCGCCGCGGGTGGACAACGGCACCAGTTCGACGGTCAGGCCGGGATGGGCGACGCGCAGGCGCTCGGCGACGTGTTCGGTCTGCCACAGGGCAAGCGGGCTTTTGCGGGTGGCGATGCGCAGCGTAGTCATCCGCGCATTATCGCCGCTGCCCGGCACGCGTGCCCGCGGCGACGGCGCAGGCGCTATTCGGCCGGCGGTTCCAGCGCCACCGGTACTTCGCCCGGCAGGGTTTCCACATCGCGCAGGCTGCGCTCGATGGCGCGGGTGCGCACGCCGGTATGTTCGATCTGCTTGCTGGCCTGGTCGAGCTTGTTCTTGACGTTGTCGAGCACGTCGCCGAACTTGCCGAATTCGGTCTTGGCCTTCTCGAGGATGCGCCAGACCTCGGCCGAGCGCTTCTCGATAGCCACGGTGCGGAAACCGATCTGCAGGCTGGTCAGCAGCGCCAGCAGGGTGGTCGGTCCTGCGATCGTGATGCGCTGCTCGCGCTGCAGGGCCTCGAACAGCCCCGGGCGGCGCAGCACTTCCGCATACAGGCCTTCGGTGGGCAGGAACAGCACCGCGAATTCGGTGGTGTGCGGCGCGGCCACGTATTTGCCGCGGATGCGCTTGGCCTCCTCGCGCACGCGCCGTTCCAGCGCGTCGCCGGCCATGCGCGCGGCCTCGACGTCGGCGCGCTCCTGCGCGTCCAGCAGGCGTTCGTAATCCTCGCGCGGGAACTTGGCGTCGATCGGCAGCCATACCACGGCATCGGCGCCGGAGCCGGGGAAGCGCACCGCGAACTCCACCCGCTCGCTGCTGCCGGGGATGGTGGCGACGTTGGCGGCGTACTGGTCGGGCGCGAACACCTGCTCCAGCAGGCCGGCCAGCTGCACCTCGCCGAAGATGCCGCGCGACTTCACGTTGGTCAGCACGCGCTGCAGCCCGCCCACGTCGGCGGCCAGCTTGCTCATGTCGCCCAGGCCCTGGTGGACCTGCGCCAGCATGCGGGTGACGTTGCCGAAGCTCTCGGTCAGGCGCGTCTCCAGGGTGGCGTGCAGCTTCTCGTCGACGGTGGCGCGCATCGCCTCCAGCTTGGCCGCGTTGTCGGCCTGCAGCGACTGCAGCTGCTGTTCCAGGGTGGCGCGCAGTTCGCCCAGCCGCAGATCGTTGCGCTCGCCCATCTCGCGCAGCTGCTGGCCTTGCGCTTCGGCGTACCGCTGCTGGCTGCCGGCCGCTTCCAGCCGCGCCTTGCGGGCATCCTCGCTCAGCGCCGCACGCAGCTCATCCAGCCGCTTGTCGATGCTCTGGGTGAGGTCGTCCAGGCGCTGGTCGGTACGCGCGGCCACCGCTTGCAGCTGCGCGCCGAAGCCGTCGATACGCTGGCCCTGCTGCAGGGAGAAGCTGTCCAGCTGGCCGCGCAGCTCGTCACGTCCACCGCGCTGTTCGTCGCGCAGCAGCGCGGCGATGCGGTCTTCCGGGCGACGCAGCAGCAACAGCGCGATGAGGGCGAATACGGCGAGCAGCAGCAGCGACAGCAGGAGCGTGTTGGTATCCATCGCGCCAGTGTAGCGGCGAGCGTCGCAGCGCCTGCGACCGCAATCAGCCGACGCTGACCCCGAATACCCAACCGATCAGCGCGGTCGCCGCCTGCGCCACGCTGCCCCACAACAGCACCCGCCAGGCGCCCTTGATGCCGCCGCCGCCGGCCACACGCTCGGCGACGTAGCCCAGCACCGCCAGCAGCATGGTGGTGCTGGCGACGATGGCGATGGCCAGGCTGCCGCTGCGCCACAGCCAGGCCAGCAGCACCGGCGGCAGGGCACCGACGGTGAACGAGGCGGCCGAGGCCAGCGCGGCCTGTACCGGCCGCGCGCGCTGCAGGTCGTGGATGCCGACTTCGTCGCGCAGGTGCGCGGCCAGATCGTCGTGGGCGGTCAGCTGCTCGGCCACCTGCCGCGCCAGCTCCGGTTCCAGTCCACGGTGCACGTAGATCTGGGTGAGTTCGCGCAGCTCCGCTTCCGGATGCAGGTCCAGCGCCGCGCGCTCGATGCGGATGTCGGCGTGCTCGGCATCGGCCTGCGAGCTGACCGAGACGTATTCGCCGGCCGCCATCGACAGCGCACCGGCGGCCAGGCCGGCGATGCCGGTCAGCAGGATGGTGGCCGGCTCCGCCTGCGCGGTGGCCATGCCCAGCACCAGGCTGCTGGTGGAAATCAAGCCGTCGTTGGCGCCGAGTACCGAAGCGCGCAGCCAGCCGCTGTGCTGGCTGCGGTGCGGCTCATGGTAATGGTGGGTCTCGATCTGCATGAGGGGGCTGCCGGTTCGCGAACGCGCGCATTGTAGGGGCGTTACCCACGCCGCGGCGGAACGCATCCCATCCGCGCGTGCCCGGTCAGGCCTTCAGTCCAGCACCCGGCAGAACACCGCCTTCAGGTAGCGCGATTCCGGCACCTGCGCCAGCCACGGGTGGTCCGGCCCGGCGCCGGCCACTTTGAGCACCTGCACGGTGCGGCCGGCGTAGAACGCGGCGCGGCGCAGCATGTCGAGGAACTGGTCCTCGCTGACCAGGCCGGTGCAGCTGAAGGTGGCGAACAGCCCGCCCGGCTTCACCACGCCCAGCGCCAGCTTGTTCATGTCGAGATATTTCTTCAGCGCATTGATGACCTGCTCGCGGTCGCGGGTCATCTTGGCGGGGTCGAGGATGACCACGTCGAATTGTTCGCCGGCCGCCGCGGCATCGCGCAGCCACGGGAAGATGTCGGACTGCACGAACCGCGGCTTGACGTGGTTCAAGTACGCGTTCTGCTTTGCGAGCTCGATCACCGCCGGGTCGATGTCGATGCCCACCACTTCGCTGGCACCGCGCGCCGCTGCATACACGGCGAAGCCGCCGGTGTTGCAGCACAGGTCGAGCACGCGCTTGCCTGCCACCTGCTGGCTCAGCCACTGGCGGTTCTCGCGCTGGTCGGCGAAGAAGCCGGTCTTGTGCGCGCCGGCCGGGTCGGCATGGAACTTGATGCCGTGTTCGGTGACGGTGGCCGGCTCGGTGCCCTGGGTGTCCTTGTAGTCGAAGCTTTCCTGCTTCTGCACGTGCTCGTCGGCGAAGCTGTGGAAGCGGCAGCCGGGGAAATGTTCGCGCAGCGCATCGAAGATGATGCTGCGGTGGCGCCACGCGCCGGCGCTGAAGAACTCGACCACCAGCAGGTCGTCGTAACGGTCCACCACCAGCCCGCTGATGCCGTCGCCTTCGCTGTGGACCACGCGCCAGGCGTTGGAAATCTCGTCCAGCTTGAGGATTTCGCGGCGCAGCTGGATCGCCTCGCCGATCTTGCGCACGAACCAGTCGGCATCCACCGCCACGTCGGGGTCGCGCTCCAGCATGCGCAGGGCGATCCGCGAATGGCCGTTGTAGAAACCGCGGCCGATCCAGGTGCCGTCCACCCCGATCACATCGACGATGCTGCCGGGCTTGGGCCGCTGCGCGGGCTTTTCCACCAGCCGCTGGAAGATCCACGGGTGGGTGGAATTCCAGGCGTTCTTGAGCTGGACAACGGGCAGGGGTTCGGCCATGGCGGCGTTCACGTGGTTTTACCGGGGTCTGCTATTGTCGCCCAAGAAGGGGAGTAACTCCGCGTGCGGTTGTCGTCATTACGGGCAGGTTGTCTTTCGACAGCAGCCCCGGCGCCGCAGCTGGCCACCGGCCAGTGAGTGAGACCTTCGCCGATCGGCGAAGCGCGCTCCCTTCCATGCGTCCCTGCATGGACGCCTCCGTCGGTCGCAAGGCTCGGAGCTCTCAATGGAAACAATTGGAACCCCCCTTCTCTGGCTGGTGTTCGGCGGCGTGGTGATTGCCGCACTGCTGGCCGACCTGGTGCTGATGCGCCACGGTGGCCCGCACAAGGTCAGCTTCAACGAAGCCGCCTGGTGGAGCATCGGCTGGGTGGCCTTGGCGCTGGCCTTCAACGGCTGGCTGTGGTGGTACACCGGGCAGCGCTTCGGCGCGCAGGCCGGCAGCGACATCGGCATGGAGTTCCTGACCGGCTACCTGGTCGAGAAGGCGCTGGCGGTCGACAACATCTTCGTGTTCCTGATGCTGTTCAACTATTTCGCGGTGCCGGAGATGCAGCGCCAGCGCGCGCTGGTGATCGGCATCATCGGCGCCATCGTGCTGCGCGCGATCCTGATCTTCGCCGGGGCGCTGCTGCTGTCGAAGTTCCACTGGGTGCTGTACGTGTTCGGCGCGTTCCTGCTGTTCACCGGCATCAAGATGTGGCGCGCCGCCGGCCAGGAACCCGACCTGGAATCCAACCCGGTGCTGCGCTGGCTGACCGCGCACATCCCGTTCCTGCGCCGCTACCACGGCAGCGCGCTGTGGGTGGGCCGGGGCAGCCGCCGCAAGTTCACCCCGCTGTTCATCGTGATCATCATGCTGGGCATCACCGACGTGATCTTCGCGGTGGATTCGATTCCGGCGATCTTCGCCATCACCACCGACCCGTTCATCGTGCTGACCTCCAACGTGTTCGCGGTGCTGGGCCTGCGCGCGATGTTCTTCCTGCTGCAGGGGATGGCCGAACGCTTCCACCTGCTGCCTTACGGACTGGCGCTGGTGCTGGTGTTCATCGGCTTGAAGATGCTGCTGATCGATGTGTACAAGCTGCCGATCCTGCTGTCGCTGGGCGCGGTGGCGGTGATCATCGGCAGCACCATCGCACTCAGCCTGATGCGGCCGGCGAAACCGCACGCCTCCTGAGGGCGGGACGGGCGCGGCGCGGCAAAGCCGGCCGCGCCCGGGTTGCAATCGGACTGCAGCGCCCCACCTCGAGGGAATGTCCGCCCTTGAACACCAGCACCAGACCGACCGCAGCCGCGTGCGCCGCGCGTTGAATGCCAGCCTCGCCGGTGTGTTGCTGCTGTGGCTGTGCTTCGCCGCACAGCAGGGTTTCGACTGGCGTTTCCTTGCGGTGATGCCGCAGGCTGCGGCTGGTTTGGTCGGGCTGCTCACCGCGCCGCTGCTACACGGCTCGGTAGCGCATGTGTTGGCCAATACCACTGCCTTGCTGCTGCTCGGCACGCTGGCCGGCACCGCTTATCCGAAAGCCAGCCTGCGTGCACTGCCGCTGCTGTGGCTGGGCTCCGGCCTGGGCGCCTGGCTGCTGGGCCAGGCCGGTTCGCACCACCTTGGCGCCAGCGGCATCACCCATGGGCTGGGCTTCCTGGTGTTCGTGCTGGGGTTGCTGCGCCGCGACCGCGCGGCGATCGCCGCCGGCATGATCGCGTTCCTGTTCTACGGCGGCATGCTGATGAGCGTATTGCCGCGCGAAGCCGGCGTGTCGTGGGAATCGCACCTGGGCGGCGCGCTGGCCGGCATCGTGGCCGCCTTCCTGTTCCGCCGCAGCGACCCGCGGCCGGCGCGGCAGAAATACAGCTGGGAGCTGGAGGAAGAGTTCGAAGCCGAACAGGCCCGCCGCAAGGCCGAAGACGGATTCGGCACCTTCGAAACCCGCGCCCCCGACGACGTGCCGGTGCTCTGGCAGCGCGAAGCACCACCGGAGGCGCGCAGCCAGGTGCTGCCGTTCCGCCGCCGCGAGTGACCGCCCGCCGCGACGCGCCGTAAAATCGCCGGCCCGTCCACGACGGACGGGATCGACCAACAAGGAGTTTTTGATGAAGAAGTCCCTGATGCTGGCCTGCGCGCTGGTGCTTGCCGGCCTGTCCGGCACCGCGTCCGCCGGCGAAGCTTTCGTCCGCGGCGAGATCGGCAAGAGCGACGTCAAGCTCAAGCTGGACGGCGTCGGCAGCGAAAGCGACAAGGACACCGCGTATGCCCTGCGCGGCGGCTACTGGTTCAATTCGAACTTCGCGGTGGAAGGGCACTACAGCCGCTTCTACGACCAGACGCTGTACAACGACGGTGCCGGTTACGTGGACGGCAAACTGTCGGCGATCGGCCTGGGCATGGTGGCCAAGGAACACACCACCGATTCCGGCCTCGGCTTCTTCGTCCAGCTGCGCGCAGGCGTGGCCCGCGGCAAGATCTCGCTGGATACCTCGGAAGGCAGCGGCAGCGAAACCTCGACCAAGCCGTACTACGGCATTGGCGCGGGCTACGACTTCAGCCGCCGCTTCGGCCTGAGCCTGAACTACGACCACAACCAGGGTTCGGGCGGCGGTCTGGAGATCACCGCCAACACCCTGTCGCTGGGTCTGGAAGCGCGCTTCTGATCGAACGGAACGGGTTGATCCACAGCTGCCGCCGCAAGGCGGCAGCTGCGTTTCCGGCGCTCAACGCTACTTGCCAGCCAGCACCGCCACGCCCAGCTGGCGGTCGTGCCAGCGCGACAGCAGCAGCAGCGAAGTGGCCGCGCCGAGCAGGCACAGGAACATGTCCCACTGGGTGTCCCACTGATCACCCTGGGTGGCGAGGAATGCGTCGGCGTCAGCACCGTAGACCAGCGCGGCCCGCCATTCGATCAGCTCGAAGAACGCCGAGAAGCTGAGGCAGGCGGCGAGCACCAGATAGGTCAGCCAGCCGCCGCGGCGCAGCGGCGTCAACCGCAGCAACAGCTCGCGGGCGAGGATGGCCGGCACGAAGCCCTGCATCCAGTGGCCCAGCCGGTCCCAGGGATTGCGCTCGGTGCCCAGCAACTCCTGCAGCCAGAACCCGCCCGGGGTCAGCGAATAGGTGTAGGCGCCGCCGTGGATCAGCACCAGCGCATGCAGCGCCAGCAACCAGCACAGCAGCCGGGTCAGCGGAAAGCGCTGCCAGCGCCAGGCCACCAGCGCCAGCCCGACCATCGCCCAGATCACCTCCAGCGACCAGGTCAGGCGGTCGCTGGTGATGGCGAACGAGATCGCCAGTGCGGCCAATACGCCGCCGGCCAGCAGCCAGCGTTCCGGACGCGAGGGCGGCATGGCGATGGGTGAAGCGGAAAGGGCAGTCATGTGCGGATGCTAGCGCACGGTTCCGCCGCCGTTGCGGGAGCGGGCAGTAAGCTTTCGGACCATTGCGGTCGCGCACCGCGCACCGCGCTTCCCGGATATCCGATCGCCATGTTCCGCATTCGTGCCCTCGCCCTGCTGACCGTCCTGCTGGCTGCCTGTGCCAGCACGCCCGAACCGGCAGCGGTGGCGCCGACCCATGCGTCCGTGACCGTCGCGCCGATCAGGGTGGGGCTGGCCCTGGGCGGCGGCGCGGCCAAGGGCTTTGCCCATATCGGCGTGATCAAGATGCTGGAAGCCAATGGCATCAAGCCGGTGGTGGTGTCGGGCACCAGCGCCGGCAGCGTGGTCGGCGCGCTGTACGCCAGCGGCATGGATGCCTACGCGCTGCAGCAGAAGGCGGTGGCGCTGGACGAAGCCAGCATCCGCGACGTCAGCCTGTTTTCCGGCGGCGTGGTGAAAGGCCAGAAGCTGCAGGACTACGTCAACGCGCAGCTGGGCGAACGCAGCTTCGAGAAGCTGAAGAAACCGCTGGCGGTGGTCGCCACCCGGTTGGAAGACGGCCAGCGCACGGTGTTCGTGCGCGGCAACGTGGGCCAGGCGGTGCGCGCGTCCAGCTCGATCCCGGGGGTGTTCGAGGCGGTCGGCATCGGCAAGCACCACTACGTCGATGGCGGCGTGGTCAGCCCGGTGCCGGTGGACGCCGCGCGCGACCTGGGCGCCGATTTCGTGGTGGCGGTCGACATCAGCAGCAAGGCCAGCGGCGCGGCCGATCCATCCAGCATGCTCGGCAACGTCAACCGCAGCATCGCGATCATGGGCCAGAAGCTGGGCGCAGCCGAACTGGCGCGCGCCGACGTGGTGATCCGTCCCGCGGTGAACGACATCGGCGCCACCGATTTCGCGCAGAAGAACCGCGCCATCCTCGAAGGCGAGCGCGCTGCGCAGGCGGTACTGCCACAGATCCGCGCGAAGATCGCCGCGCTGCAGGCGCAGCGGCTGGCGCAGGCCCGCCAGGCCGTGGAAACGAAGGTAGCGCAGCAGCGCGAAGCCGAGCGCAAGGCGCGCTGTGCGCAGCAGGCCGGCTGGCTGGACAAGCTGCGCCGCGACGCGGACTGCAAGTGACCGCGCGGGGCGTTACCCCTCGCGCGGTGTAACGCCCACGCCATAGCCATACACCAGCTTGCCGCCCAGCCAGCCGGTGGCCAGCAGCGACAGCAAGCCAACGCCGCCGAGCGCCAGCGCCCAGGTGTCGGGCGGCAGCGGCTGCCGGTCGTGCAGGCGCAGCAACGCGCTACCGGCATACAGGCACCAGCTGGTCAGCGCCAGACCCATATGCGCATGGGCGGTACTGCCGGCGGGGTGTTCGGCCGGCAGCTTGAGCAGCTCCCAAAACCCTGCCAGCGCCGCCACCAATCCGAACGCGCAGCCCAGCACGGTCAGCACGAACGCCAGCTGCCACAGCCACGGCGGGGCCCAGAACAGGCCGGCGCCATCCGCCAGCGTGGCCAGCGTCCAGCAGGCCACCGGGAAATGCACCACGGCGGGATGGACGGGGTGGTTCATTGCATCACTACCGCCGCGATCAGCAGCACCGCCCCGGTCACCGCGAACCCGGCATGGGTCAGCACCACCCGCTTCAACGCCACCCGCTTGCCGTAGTGGATCGACGCCAGATGGAAGCCGAACAGCGCGGCAACCAGGAAGACGCACAGCGCCAGCACCGGCAAGGTGCCGATGCCATCGCCGGTCAGGATGGCCGCAACCAGCAGGATCAGGCCACTGGCACCCAGCAAGGCGTGCAGCAGCGACACCGCCCACGGCGCCAGTTTCCCGCGCAGCACGTACGACGCCAGCACCAGACCGCCACAGGCGCCCACCAGGAACACGATCAAGGCATACAGCAACATTCCACACCCCCTTATTGGTTGAACTTCGGAAACATCAGGCTTGCGCGCCGGGCAGTGCCGCGATCCGCGCCATCACCACGTCGGTCATGCGCGCGCAGCGCGCGCCCATGAACTGGAACGCTTCCACCCGTGCCGCCGAGACGCGGCTGGCCAGCGCCTCGCGCAATTGACGACGGGCGCGGTACAGGCGGGTTTTCACGGTTTCCTGGCGGATCTCCAGGGCGGTTGCGGTTTCCTCCACCGAGCAGCCTTCGACGTCGCGCAGCACGTACACCAGCCGGAACACTTCCGGCAGGTCGTCCACCGCCTGTTCCAGCAGCCGGCGCAGCTGCGCGCGCGCCGCTTCCTCGGCGGGGTCGTTGCCCAGCACGTGGCCAGGAAACGCAATCAGCTGCGCCGCCACCGGCGCGCTCATGTCGATATCGTCGATGTCCACGCTGTCGCGCCTCCGCCGCAGGCGACCATGGGCTTCGTTGAGGGCGATGCGGGTGAGCCAGGTCGCCAGCGACGCTTCGCCGCGGAAGCTGCCCAGCTTTTCGTAGCCGTGCACATAGGCTTCCTGCACCACGTCCTCGGCTTCGGCCTCGTTGCGGATCACGCCGCGCACCACCCGGAACATGCGCTGGTTGCAGCGCTGCATGATCTGCCGGAACGCATCGCGCTCGCCGCCGCGCACGCAGGCCACCAGCGCGGCATCGTCCAGGGCGGCGTAGTCGCGGGCGGCGCCTGCTGCAATCGTGTTCATTGCACTTCCTCCATCACGCCGACAGCGAAGCGAGGATATCGCTGCGCCACGGCTCCCGTTCGAACGCGCCTAGCAGCCGTCGCGTCAGCATCGCGCTGCCGTGCACGTGCACGCCGCGGGTGGTCATGCAGGCGTGGCTGGCACGGATCACCACCGCCACCCCGCGCGGCCGCAGCTCGCGCTGCAGGGCATCCGCGATCTCCACCGTCAGCCGCTCCTGGATCTGCAGCCGGCGCGCATAGGCATCCACCAGCCGCGCCAGCTTGGACAGGCCCACCACCTGTTCGCCCGGCAGGTAGGCGAGATGCGCCACGCCGGTGATCGGCGCCATGTGGTGTTCGCAGGTGCTGTGCAGCGGGATGTCGCGCAGCAGCACGATGTCGTCGTAGCCGGAACGCTCGAAGCGACGGCCGAGGATCCTTGCCGGGTCCCTGGCGTAGCCACCGAACCATTCCTCGTAGGCGCGCACCACCCGCGCCGGGGTGTCGTGCAGGCCCGCGCGCAGCGGGTCGTCGCCGGCCCAGCGGATCAGCGTGCGCACCGCCGCTTCGGCCTCGGCGCGACTGGGGCAGGGCGTTTCGGCGTCGGTGTCGTTGGCATCGGCAACCTGCGGCACGGCGGCTAGCGGGTTCAGCATGGCAGGCATTCCAAGGGGTCTTGTCTCGGCAGATGCAGCGGCGCGAAAAAGGTTCCCGGGAACCTGCGGGCCCGTGCTGCATCAATGCAAAAGAGGCTTACTTTCGATACGTCAGCGGAGCGCACGACCATGGCACAGGCAGCAGTTCTTTCCGGTCCGGACTTCACCGCCGGCGTGGCGCTGGCTTCGATCCCGGCAGGCGGCGTCTTGTTGGGCCACGTCGGCGACACCCCGGTGCTGCTGGCGCTGGTGGACGGCGAACCGCACGCGGTCTCCGCCAGCTGCACCCACTACGGCGGGCCGCTGGATGAAGGGTTGCGGGTGGGCGATGAAATCCGCTGCCCCTGGCACCACGCCTGCTTCAGCCTGCGCAGCGGCAAGGCGGTGCGGGCACCGGCATTCGCACCGCTGGACTGCTGGAAAGTGGAAGTGGTGGGCGAGCGCGTGTTCGTGCGCGGCGAAAAGGTCGCAGCCGAAGCTGAGCCCGCGCCAGTGGCGAGTTCGCTGCAGGACGTCCTTATCATCGGTGGCGGCGCGGCTGGTTTCGCCTGCGCCCAGCGCCTGCGCGAGCGCGGCTTCGGGGGCCGCATCAGCATGCTCAGCGAAGACAGCGCGCCGCCGGTGGACCGGCCCAACCTGTCCAAGGACTACCTTGCCGGCAGCGCGCCGGCCGAGTGGATCCCGCTGCAGACGCCCGATTTCTACCGCGAGCACGGCATCGACCTGCACCTGGATTGCGTGGTGACCGCGCTGGACCTGCGCGAACGCCGGGTCACCAACGCCGCCGGCGAGCGCTTCGGCTACGACGCGCTGCTGCTGGCCACCGGCGCCGAGGCCAGCCGCATCCCGCTGCCGCGCTTCGACCTGCCCAACGTATTCACCCTGCGCACGCTAGCCGATGCCGACGCGCTGCTCCGCGGCATCGCCGATGCCCACGCCATCGCGGTGATCGGGTCCGGCTTCATCGGCATGGAAGCCGCCTCCGCGCTGCGCGCGCGCGGGCTGGCGGTGCACGTGGTGACGCCGGAAGCGCTGCCGCTGGAACGCATCCTCGGTGCGCAGCTGGCGCAGCACCTGCTGGGCCTGCACCAAAGCCACGGCGTGCAGTTCCATCTGCAGACGCAGGCGGAGCATTTCGATGGCAGCCACCTGCGGCTGGCCAGTGGCGACACGCTGCCGGTGGACGCGCTGCTGGTGGGCATCGGCGTGCGCCCGCGGATCCAGCTGGCCGATGCCGCGGGACTGCGGATCCAGAACGGCATCGTGGTCGATGACCGCCTGCGCACCGCGGTCGCCGGGGTCTACGCCGCCGGCGACGTGGCCCGCTATCCGCACGGCGGCGGGATGGCCCGGGTGGAGCACTGGGTGCACGCGCAGCGGCAGGGTCAGTGCGTGGCCGACAACATGCTGGGCCTGGATCGCGCCTTCAACGACCCGCCGTTCTTCTGGACCCACCACTACGGCATCGACCTGCGCCACCTCGGCCACGGCACCGGCTGGAACCGGGTGGAAGTGGATGGCGATCCCGCCGCCAATGACTGCCTGGCCCGCTACTACCGCGACGACGTGCTGGTGGCGGCTGCGGCGATCGGCCGCGACCGCGCGCTGCTGGCGCTGCAGGCGCAGCTGTAGCGCGCGTCAGCCGGCGTCCGCCTGCAGCGGCAGCGCCTGCGCGCGCTTCACCGTGCGCAGCACGAAGCTGGAGTTGACGTCGTCCACTTCCGCCTGCGCCAGCAGCTTGTCCAGCAGGAAGCGCGAGAAGTGCTCGAGGTTGCGCACCACCACGTGCAGCAGGTAGTCCATGTCGCCGGTCAGCGCGTGGCAGGCCACCACTTCCGGCCAGGCGTTGACCTGGCGGGCGAAGGTATCGATGCGCTCGGCGTCGTGGCTCTTCAACTGCACCCGCACGAACGCCTGCAGGCCCAGCCCCAGCCGCTCGGGATCGACCTCGGCGCGGTAGCCGACGATGACCCCTTCGCGCTCCAGCCGCTGCACCCGGCGCAGGCAGGCCGAAGCCGACAGGTGGACCCGTTCGGCCAGCTCGGCGTTGGTCTGCCGGCCCGCTCGCTGCAGTTCCGCAAGCAGGGTCAGATCGATCCGATCCAGGGTGATGCCGGTCATTTCTTCCACTTATCCGCGTTATGGCGCTGGAATATTGCGCCACTGACCGCATTCGATGCAATTTTGCAGACATCTTGCGCACCGTTGCACCTACCCTTTGGGGATGTCCACAGCCGATCCCGCCATGTCCACCCAGCCGCAGCCACGCCGCCTCGAAAGCATCCAGACCGATCGCGGTTCGGTGCCGGTCTATGCCACCGGCACGGTGGAGCAGCCGTGGGACAGCTACAGCGACGAAGACCACGACGTCTGGCGCCAGCTCTACGCGCGCCAGCAGGCACTGCTGCCCGGTCGCGCCTGCGACGCTTTCCTGCAGGCGCAGGAACGCATGCGGATGTCGCCGCAGCGGATTCCGAAGTTCTCCGACCTCAACGCGATCCTCGCCGCCGCCACCGGCTGGCAGATCGTGGCGGTGGAAGGGCTGCTGCCCGAGCTGGATTTCTTCACCCATCTCGCCAACCGCCGCTTCCCGGTGAGCTGGTGGATCCGCCGCTTGGATCAGATCGACTACATCGAAGAACCCGACCTGTTCCACGACCTGTTCGGCCACGTGCCGCTGCTGATGGAGCCGATGTTCGCCGACTACCTGCAGGCCTACGGCGAGGGCGGTGTGAAGGCGCACGGCTTCGGCCCCGAGGCGCTGATGCAGCTGGCGCGGCTGTACTGGTACACGGTGGAATTCGGCCTGATCCGGCAGCCGGACGGGCTGCGCATCTACGGCGCCGGCATCGTCAGCTCGAAGGGCGAATCGATCCACTGCCTGGAATCGGCGTCGCCGAACCGGATCGGCTTCGACCTGGAACGGGTGATGCGCACCCGCTACCGCATCGACAGCTACCAGAAGACCTATTTCGTCATCGACAGCTTCGAGCAGCTGATGGACGCCACCCGCCCGGACTTCGCACCAATCTATGCGCGGCTGGCCGGGCAGGGCGAATACGCGCCGGAAGCGGTGCTGGCGACGGACCTGGTCCTGCACGCGGGCAGCCAGGCCGACTGAGCGTTCACGGCGGCTGCACGCCACCGCCGCCATGTTGCACCGGTGTTCCCTGCACCGGAGTCGACATCATGCTCAAGTGGGCCCTGATTTTCGCCGTGATCGGCCTGGTCGCCGGCGCGCTCGGTTTCGGCGGCATCGCCGGCGGCGCGTTCGGCATCGCCAAGTTCCTGTTCTGGGCCGCGATCATCATCGCGGTGGTGCTGTTCGTGCTGGGCGTGACGATCTTCAAGAAGGTCACCTGAGGCCGCAGGCACCATGCGACCCGCTGCTCTTCCGGGCCGCGGTCATGCCGGCCGCGCGCCGACTTCGGCGACAATACGCGCCTGTCTTCGCACAAGGGCGCCGCAATGTCGCATCCCCACATCTCCCTGACCCGTTTCCTGATCGAGGAACAGCGCGCCGGCCGCGTCAACGCGGAACTGCGCCTGCTGGTGGAAGTGGTGGCGCGCGCCTGCAAGACCATCTCGATCGCGGTGGGCAAGGGCGCGCTGGGCGGGGTGCTGGGCGAGGCCGGCACCGGCAACATCCAGGGCGAGGCGCAGAAGAAGCTGGACGTGATCGCCAACGACGTGCTGCTGGAAGCCAACGCCTGGGGCGGCCACCTCGCCGGCCTTGCGTCCGAGGAGATGGACCACAGCATGCCGATCCCGGACGTGTATCCGCGCGGCAACTACCTGCTGCTGTTCGATCCGCTGGACGGCAGCTCCAACATCGACGTCAACGTCTCGGTGGGCACCATCTTCTCGGTGCTGCGCTGCCCCGAGGGCGTGACCACGCCCGCCGACGAACACTACCTGCAGCCGGGCACCGAGCAGGTCGCGGCCGGCTACTGCGTGTACGGCCCGCAGACCACGCTGGTGCTGACGGTCGGCCACGGCACCCATGCCTTCACCCTCGACCGCGAGGTCGGCAGCTTCATCCTGACCACCCGCGGCATGCGCATCCCGGAGGAGACGAAGGAGTTCGCGGTCAACGCCTCCAACCAGCGCTTCTGGGAAGCGCCGATGCAGCGCTACGTCGGCGACCTGCTGGCCGGCAAGGACGGCCCGCGCGGCAAGGACTTCAACATGCGCTGGATCGCCTCGATGGTGGCAGACGTGCATCGCATCCTCACCCGCGGCGGCATCTTCAGCTACCCGCTGGACAGCAAGTGCGCGCCCAAGGGCGGCAAGCTGCGGCTGATGTACGAGGCCAACCCGATGAGCCTGCTGGTGGAACAGGCCGGCGGCGCCGCCAGCACCGGCCGCCAGCGCATGCTGGAAGTGCAGCCCAACGGGTTGCACATGCGGGTGCCGGTGTTCCTGGGCTCGAAGGCGGAAGTGGAAGCGGCGGTGTCCTACCACCGCAGCCACGACGCCGGCGCAGCCTGAGCGGCCGGGGCGGGCCGGCGCCCGCCCAGAACGCTTGCTGCGTTCGTCATTCCGCGCCGTGATGCGGCAACACCCCGCGATTTCGGCAGAATGCGCCCATGCAGCTTGATCCCCACCTGTGGCCCCAACTCGCGTTCGGCCTGATCCTGGCCGGCGGCCTGTACCTGTTCATCAGCGAACGGCTGCGGGTGGACGTGACCGCCATGCTGATCGTGCTGGCGCTGGTGCTGACGGGGGTGCTGGACGGCAAGCAGGCGCTGTCGGGCTTCTCCAGCGAGCCGGCGATCATCGTCGCCGCGGTGTTCGTGATCTCCGGCGCACTGGGCGCCACCGGCATCAGCGAGCGCCTTGGCAGTTGGGTGGAGCGCGCCTCCGGCGAACACGAGTGGCGCACCATCGCGGTGGTGATGCCGCTGGTGGCGCTGCTGGCCTCGTTCACCCACCACGTGATGGTCACCGCGATGATGCTGCCGCTGCTGCTGCGGCACGCGCGCAACCGCCGCCTGCCGGCCTCGCGGCTGCTGATGCCGATGTCGCTTGCGGCCTCGCTGGGCACCACCCTGACCCTGTTCAGCGCACCGGCGTTCCTGTTGGCCAACGACATGCTGGAGCGCGCCGGCGCGGAAGGGCTGGGGATCTTCTCGATCACCCCGATCGGCGTGGCGCTGGTGCTGGTGGGCACCGCCTACATGCTGCTGACCCGCTGGCTGCTGCCCAAGCGCAGCGGCGAGCAGAACGAAGACGACTACCTGCGCCTGGATCGCTACCGCACCGAGCTGCTGGTGATGAAGGACGGCCACTGGTGCACGCGCCCGCTCGCCGACCTGCAGAAGGCGCTGGGCCAGCGCTTCCGCCTGATCGGCTGGCTGCGCGACGGCGAACGCCGCGACGACCTTGGCCCCGGCAGCCCGCTGCTGGGCGGCGACGTGCTGCTGGTGGAAGCGGCCGCCGACGAACTGATGTCGCTGCACGATGACAGCGGCCTGGACATGAACGCGATCGCCCGCTTCGGCAGCTTCGCCGCCGGCGAAGGCCGGCCGCAGCTGGTGCAGGCGGTGGTGGCGCCGGGCTCGGAGTTCATCGGCCGCAGCATCCGCGAGCTGGATTTCGCCCGCCAGTTCCACACCGTGATCGCCGGGCTGTGGCGGCGCGGCGAGCAGATGGCCGACCGCCTGTCCGACGCGCGCCTGCGCGAGGGCGACCTGCTGGTGCTGTGGGGCCAGCAGGCGCGCTTCACCGAGCTGGCCGCGCACCACGGCTTCCTGATGCTGGTGCCGTTCGCCGGCGAAGCCAAACGCCGCCTGCGCGCGCCGCTGGCGCTGGCCATCCTCGCCCTGACCGTGCTGGCCGCGGCCACCGAATGGCTGTCGCCACCGATGGCTTTCCTGGCCGGCGCCGTGGCCATGGTCGCCACCCGCTGCGTCGACGTGGAACAGGCCTATCGCGGCATCGACGTGCGCATCTTCGTGATGATCGCCGGGGTCATCCCGCTGGGCATCGCGATGGAGCAGACCGGCACCGCCGCGCTGCTGGCGCAGTGGCTGTCGCACTTCATCGAACACTGGCCGCCGTTGGCCATCCTGCTGGTGATGTTCTCGCTGGCCGCGCTGCTGACCCAGGTGATGAGCGATGCCGCCACCACCGCGCTGCTGGGGCCGATCTCGATCGCCACCGCGCAGGTGCTGGACCTGCCGCCGGCGCCGTTCGTGGTGTGCACCGCACTGGGCGCGGTGGTGGCGTTCCTGACCCCCATCGGCCACCACGGCAACCTGCTGATCCTGCGCCCCGGCCAGTACCGTTTCGGCGACTTCCTGCGCGTAGGGCTGCCGCTGACCGTGCTGGTCGCGCTGGTCAGCGCGTGGATGGCGCGCTGGCTGTGGATGGGCGGGCCGCTGCTGCCGAGCTTCGGTTGACCGTTTCGCCTACAGGGAGGACGCCATGACCATCGTGATCGCCCCGCGCAGCCACGACATCGGCGGGCTGGAAGTGCGCCGCGCCGTGCCCAGCCTGCAGGCGCGCAGCGTCGGCCCGTTCGTGTTCGTCGATCACATGGGCCCGGCGCTGTTCGAGCCCGGCCGCGGCATCGACGTGCGCCCGCACCCGCACATCGGCCTGGCCACCGTCACCTACCTGTGGGCCGGCGCGCTGCGCCACCGCGACACCCTCGGCAGCGTGCAGGACATCCTGCCCGGCGACGTCAACTGGATGACCGCAGGCCGCGGCATCGCCCACTCCGAACGCACCCCGCCGGGTCCACGCGCGGCCGGCCACGACCTGCACGGCATGCAGACCTGGGTGGCGCTGCCGAAATCGCACGAGGAAACCGCGCCGTCGTTCCACCACCACGAAGCCGCCACCCTGCCATGGCGCGAACACGCCGGCGCGCGGCTGCGGGTGATCGCCGGGCGCGGTTTCGGCATGGAATCGCCGGTGCGGGTGTTCGCCGACACCTTCAACGTCGCGGTCGATCTGGCGCCTGACGCCGAGCTGCCGATCGCAGCAGAAGCGCAGGAGCGCGCGCTCTACGTGCTGGAGGGGCAGGCGCAGCTGGACGGCGCGGATATCCCGGAAAAACATCTGGTCGTGCTCGACCCGGGCGCGCGCCACGTGCTGCGCGCGAAGACGCCGCTCAAGGCGATGCTGTTCGGCGGCGAGCCGCTGGATGCGCCGCGCCATATGTGGTGGAACTTCGTGTCCAGTTCGAAGGAACGCATCGAGCAGGCGAAATCCGACTGGGACAGCGGCGCGTTCGGACTGATCCCCGGCGACGACGCCGAGCGGATTCCGCTGCCGACACGCTGAGGCATTCGATCACGCTGCCCGCGAAAGCGGCGTCGATCAGAACAGCTCTCCCTGCGGCGATGGCTTGCGCGGCGGCACGAACAGATCCGTGCGCAGCGGCGGCAGCTGGCCATAGCCCAGCCGTCGGCGCGTCTTCGCGAAGCGCATCGCCACCAGCTCGGCAAACGGCCCCTGGCCGCGCATGCGGGTGCCGAACGCGCTGTCGTAATCCTTGCCGCCGCGCATCTGCCGGACCAGACTCATCACGTGCGCGGCGCGATCCGGATAGTGCAGCTGCAGCCATTCGCGCCAAATCTCCTTCAGCTCATGCGGCAGCCGCAGCAGCACGTAGCCGGCGGACTGTGCGCCGGCCGCGCGCGCGGCTTCGAGGATGCGCTCCAGATATTCGTCGGTGATTGCCGGAATCACCGGCGCCACCAGGACGCCCACCGGCACGCCGGCCTCGCGCAGCCCTGCCACCAGCTTCAGCCGCGTGTGCGGGGCGGCAGCGCGCGGCTCAAGCTTGGCCGACAGCGCGTTGTCGAGGGTGGTGATCGAAACATGCACGTTGACCAACCCATGGGTGGCCAGTTCGGCCAGCAGGTCGAGGTCGCGCAGCAGCGCGCTGCCCTTGCTGACGATGCTGAGCGGGTGGCGCGCCTCCAGCAGCACCTCCAGGCAAGCGCGGCTGATTCCATGCGCGCGCTCCAGCGGCTGCCAGCCATCGGTATTGATCCCCAGCGCGATGGGTGCCGGCACATAGCCGGGCTTGGCAAGTTCGGCGCGCAGCAATTCCGCGGCATTGGTCTTGGCAAACAGCCTGGTCTCGAAATCCAGCCCCGGCGACAGATCCAGGTAAGCGTGCGAGGGCCGCGCGAAGCAGTAAACGCAGCCGTGTTCACATCCACGATAGGGGTTCACCGACTGCGAGAACCCGATGTCCGGCGAACTGTTGCGGCTGATGATGCTGCGCGCGCGCTCGCTGGTGACCTGGGTGCGCGGTGCCGGTGCTTCCTCCGGTGCTTCATACACCGAACCCCAGCCATCGTCGTCGTAACGCAGCGCGCGCTTCTCGAAACGACCTGCAGGCGCCGAGGCAGCGCCGCGCCCCTTGTGCGGTGCCATCGCACGGCGCGCATCGTCGTCGGGATGGGGCGGGGCGGATGAAATCTGCATCCACCCAGCCTACCCTGTGGCGGTCGCAACACCCGCGACGCAGGAGAACGCCGTGACCGCATTGATCGACGCCTGGGATGCGCTGTGGGCGATTCCCCACATCCGCGCCTGGCGAAGGTTTTTGGACGGGTTGGTCCGCTCGATAGCGCTTCGGACGGCTTCGCCACCAATGCATCCTCGGCCGGGTTGCCAGTGATTTCTCACGTATCCCCGCGCGAAACGACCGCGTTGCTTCTTCACTAGGCGACTACGATAGGAATATCGGCTCGGACCCGCTTTTTGCTACATCCGCATGACGGGTACATCACGCGCAGGAGCGTGGTGGCTTTGCGACTGCTGCGCTACCGGGAACGCGCGCTCCTTTTCGTTCGCCATGTTGGGTCCTTCCGCTTGCCGGTAGCGCTCTGCGGCCGGGCTAGCCAACGCTTCCAAAGTATCCATGTGGATGCGGTTTGCTGCTGGGTCGGAAGAGGCTCTCGGTCCTTGCCGGACCAAGTGCAAGATCTCCCCGGCTGCGTATCGCTCGGAAGGTACATTGAACGCTAGTTGCAGCTCGTCCTGCGCAGTGAATCCCTTCATCTTGGCTATGACGAATGCACTGGCGGTCAGACGCTCGCTGGCGTCATCCCACCCCTTGCCTGCGTGTTGATCCAGCCGGCGCACGTCGCTGCGGAGGTGTTGCAACAAGGCATGGTCCGGATGATCGGGCTCCATTGCGCCGGGCGCTGGCTGAGGATGAACCGGTTGGACAATTGGTGCAGCCGTGGGAAGCCCTGTCACGAGAGGAGAGACATGGCGGTTCGTGACCCTAGTGTGTTGAAACAAGTGCTCACTGGGTGGCGAATTCCCCAAGTCGTAATAAGGCATCGGTTGGCTGTCCCTGCCCAGATCGATGCCATTCTCTTCCAGCAGCCTCTCGCTAAGTCGCAGGCGCCCCAGATCCAGACCCATCTGTGGCGCAGCGACGCCCGGCGATGCCCGATGGTAGTGACGCTCGGTCTGTGCGATGAAACTCACTAGATTGCGGCCGTAATAGTTGACGTAATCGGAGCTCCCTCGCGCCCCGAGGCCTCCAGGAGTCCGCGCGGCTTTGTCAAAATAATTCTGCCCCATTGCTTCGACATTGGCCGGCGTAGCGCTGAGTGTCATGTCCGCATTGAGGCTGAGATTGGGCTTGACGATGTACGAAATGTTCGGGCTGGTATGGCGATCGATGAAGTCCCCCATTCGGCCCGGTTGTGCTTCGAAGATCTCCTGCAAACCTGCTCCCGGGTTTGCGTGCCTCACGCGGCTGACAATCGCGTTCCAGCCTGCAATCTCGGCAAGAGCCTCATCGCGGCGGTTTTGCGCCAGAAGCGTGGCTGTCGGCGCGGTGTAGTCACGCGGGGCCGGGGCGTTCTCCGCAATCTGCCTGACCGTGCTGGCGAAGCGGGTGAGAGCCTGCCGCGTCGCAACCCGGTTAAAGCCGTGCTGAAGTTCGTGACCCAAGACAAACGTGATTTCGCCGATGTTTTGCTGTGCAGTGTGGGCCTGTGTTAGCCCGGCAGGAACCCTACCCAATTTGGCCAAGGGCAGGCGCATGACACGGTTCTGCGGGTCGTATTCCCCCCCGGCGTTTGGGTTGGCTAGTGGCACGATAGCCCTCAGGTGCCCTTGTGCCACCGCTTCGTTAATCTGGTCAACTAAAGCAGGCGATGCATTGATCGCAACATGCAGGTTATTCAGATGATCCGACGTGACTCCGGGCCGCCGACCGAATGCAGCGACAACAGTCTGGGCTTGCGCACTTAGTATGGGCATCGCGGGTTCTTCTGATGCTACTCAGGAGATCGTCAGGTTGCGAAGGCAGGCGCGTCCCGAGTTCCCCTCAGGATCGCCTGACTCATCTTGGCTGCCAATACTGATGGTCATTCCCTCACGGAAAAAATCGTAGCCAAACACGGTTCCTGACTGCTGCTTGGACTCTACCCGCACCGAGCCGAAACCCATTGCCCGCAAGTCCGCCGAAATCCTGTCGACATCGATAATGCAGACGGGCTGAGCGTTCGAGTACTGGGTGATGTCTTCCGCGTCGAGCGAGTACTCCAGTTCAGAGATGCTGCCATCCTGATGCGCGGCGATTGACAAATGATGTGACCAACCCGGGCTTATCCGCTCCTGGAATACGTAGTCATCCCCTTCCTTCGTAAACTCCACTCGGAGTGCCTCTTCCACCCGTTTCAAGGTGATGTCCCGCGTCGAGCTGCTGTTGCGGATGAGTTCCCTCAGCCCGAGCCATGCCTGTTCCACGGATATTCGAGGACGAATCGGCGCGTGCACGCTGGAAGATGCGTTCGAACTAGTCACGACTGAGATCTCGCTGACAGGATGCTGGGCAGGTCTCGCGGGCCGCGATACCGGCGCGCAGGCACACAAGACCAGGAATGCGATGACAAGAGGGGTGCGAATGGCCATTCGGACATCCCTGTTCCAGAGGCGGCGCCAGCGATCATAGGCAATCCAGCCGGCTGTCGCCATTGTTGAGGCGTGGCTGGAGTCCCACCAAACTGGTAAGCAATTCCAGGAAAGAGGACTCAAAGGCTGAGATCCTTTCCGACCCACAAGAGAAAGCGCCCGGCCGCCTGCGAAGCAGCGCCGCGCCCCTTGCGTGGTGCCGTCGCACGGCGCGCATCGTCGTCGCGATGGGGCGGGGCGGATGAAATCTGCATCCACCCAGCCTACCCTGTGGCGGTCGCAACCCCCGCGACGCAGGAGAACGCCGTGACCGCATTGATCGACGCCTGGGATGCGCTGTGGGCGATTCCCCACATCCGCGCCTGGCTGACCGCGGGCTGGGCGCTGTACCTGGTCTGGCTGGGCAGCTGGATCGTGCTGCAGAAGCGCGAGCCGGCGGCGACCCTGAGCTGGCTGATCAGCCTGGCGGCGCTGCCCTACATCGGTTTCGCGATCTATTACATCCTCGGCCCGCAGCGGATCGTCCGCCACCGCGCCCGCCGCAAGCGCCACCATGCCCATCTGCCGACCGAGGCCGAAGGCCCCGGCGACGAGAGCCTGGAGCTGCGTGCGCTGGCGCATGCCACCAGCGGGCTTGCGCCCAGCACCGCGCATGACGTGCGCCTGCTGGTCGACGGCGGCAGCAAGTATCCGGCGCTGCTGGAAGCAATCGCGCAGGCGCGCGACCACGTCCATCTGGAGTACTACATCTACAACCCGGACCGCACCGGCACGGCGCTGCGCGACGCATTGGTGGAACGTGCGCGCGCCGGCGTCAAGGTGCGGCTGCTGGTCGACGCGATGGGCTCGATGCAGTGCCGCAGGCGCTTCTTTGATCCGCTGATCGAAGCCGGCGGCGAGCTGGCCTGGTTCCACCCGGCGCGGCTGTGGCTGCCGTGGAAGCGCCCGTGGCTGAACCTGCGCACCCACCGCAAGATCGTGGTGATCGACGGCCGGGTCGGTTTCCTCGGCGGCATCAACATCACCGACGAGGAGGACGAGCGCCTGCGCGACGATGCCTACCGCGACCTGCACCTGCGCGTCGAAGGCGACATCGTGCGTTCGCTGCAGGAGGTGTTCGTCGAGGACTGGGCCTATGCCACCGAGCGCAAGGATTTCATCGGTGACGTCGTGCAGGCGATGCCGGCGCCGCAGCCAGGCCCGATCCACGCCCAGCTGTTGGTTTCCGGCCCCGATTCGCCGTGGGAGGCGATTCACCGCACCCACGTCAGCGCCATCCATTCGGCGACCCGGCGGATCTGGCTGACCACGCCGTACTTCGTGCCCGGCGAGGCGGCGATGATGGCGCTGACCTCGGCCGCGCTGGGCGGCCTGGACGTGCGCCTGCTGCTACCCAGGATGAGCGACAGCCGGCTGGTCACCTGGTGCGTGCGTTCCTACTACGACGACCTGTTGGCCGCCGGGGTGAAGGTCTACGAATACGGCCCGCGCATGCTGCACAGTAAGTCGTTGCTGGTCGACGACCGGCTGGTGATCATCGGCAGCGCCAATTTCGACCACCGCAGCTTCCGCCTCAACTTCGAATCGTCGCTGCTGATCGATGATGCCGGCGTCGCCGACGCGCTGGCCCTGCTGGTCGAACGCGAGTTCGCCTCGGCGCCGCGGGTGCGCCCTGATCGCCCGCGGCCCCTGCTCACGGCGCGTCTGCCGGAGGCGCTGGCAAGGCTGATGGCGCCCCTGTTGTGACCGTCGCGGCGGCGTAAACTTCGCCCACCCGACCCGGAGCCGCACGCATGCACTGGTTGTTCCTGCTCCTCGCCGTTGCCGCCATGGCACTGGCGTTCCTGACCACCTCCATGGCGGTGCTGGCCGGCTGCCTGCTGGCAGCGCTTGTCCTGTTCGTCGCCTGGGTGCTGGGCCTGTATCAGGCGCGAGTCGCCGGCAGCGATCGCGATGCGACCATGATGGTCGACCCGGCCGAGCTGCGACGGTTGCGCGAGCTGGCCCAAGCGCGCAAGCAGGAGCGCGACGACGCTGGCGACGCGCCATGACCGCGCTCAGCGTCAACCTCAACAAGATCGCGGTGCTGCGCAATTCGCGCGGCGGCGGCGAACCCGACGTGCTTGCCGCCGGCGTGGCCTGCCTCGATGCCGGCGCCCACGGCCTGACCGTGCATCCACGGCCCGATGCGCGTCATATCCGCAGCGACGATGTGTACGCGCTCGGCGCGCTGTGCACTGCGCGCGGGGTCGAATTCAACGTCGAAGGCAACCCGTTTGCACCGCCGCGCGCCGGTTATCCGGGCCTGCTGGCATTGTGCGATGCGGTGCGGCCGGCCCAAGTCACCCTGGTGCCCGATGACGACGGCCAGCTCACCTCCGACCACGGCTTCGATTTCGACCGCGACGGCGAATCGCTGCGCCCGCTTATCGCCGCGTTCAAGGCATTGGGTTGCCGGGTCAGCGTGTTCGTCGACGTCGGCGATCCGGATGTGGCGCAGGCCGCCGAGCTGGGCGCGAATCGGGTGGAACTCTACACCGGCCCCTATGCCGAAGCCTTCGCCGCCGGCGACGCCGATGCGGTGCTGCGCTTGGCCGCCGCGACCGCGCGCACCGCACAGGCCGCCGGCCTGCAGGTCAACGCCGGCCACGACCTCAACCAGGCCAATCTGGGCCGTTTCCTCGCCGATGTGCCCGACGTCCGCGAGGTGTCGATCGGCCATGCGCTGATTGGCGAAGCGCTGTACGCCGGCCTCGCCGCGACCGTGCGCGCCTATCGACACATCGTCGATTCGGTTTCGTAGCAGGGGCTTCAGGTAAAAAAAAACGCCGCCCAATCGGGCGGCGTTTCGTCATCCACGACGTGCCCCGGAAGCCGGGGCAGAATGTTTATTTCTGGACGAAGCCGATCTTGATCATGTCGGCGTTCTTCGCGGCTGCCAGCACCTGGGCCAGCACGCCGTATTCCGCCGATTCATTGGTGTCGATCTGCAGCTCGGGCTGGTTGCTCGGATCACGGGCGACTTCCTCGTCCATCATCCGCTCCAGCGCCGAAACGGCGACCGGCGAGTTGTTCCAGAACACCTGGCCGGACGCGTCGATCCTAAGTTCGATCGGATCCGGCGGCTCCTTCGGGTTTTCCGGCGGCTTTTCCGTCTTCTGCGGCAGATCCACGTCCACCGGCACCGACTGGATCGGCATGGTCACCATGAAGATGATCAGCAACACAAGCATCACGTCGATCAACGGGGTGACGTTGATGTCCGCCATGGCACCTGCGCTGGCTTTGGCAAAGGCCATCGTGCGTTCTCCTTACTACCCTTTCTTCGGCGGCGTGGTGACGAAGCCGACCTTGGCCATGCCCTGCGCCTGCGCGATCTTGACGACTTCGTTGATCAGCCGGTACGGGGTGGTCTTGTCGCCACGGATCTGCACCGGCGGCTGCGGGGTCTTCTGGGCCTCGACCGACAGGCGGCTTTCGATCGCCTGCCGGGTCGCCGGCTCATCGTTGAGGAAGAGCTCGCCCGCCTCGGTCACCGTGATGGTCACCGGCGGGATCTGCTGCTTCTTCTCTTCCTTCTTCTGGACCACCGCCTGCGGCAGCTGCACCTTGACCTTATGGTTCATCAGCGGCGTGGTGATCATGAAGATGATCAGCAGCACCAACATCACGTCCACCAGGGGCGTGACGTTGATTTCGGCCATCGGCGCGCCGTCTTCCTTGTTACCGACACTTGCTGCCATGGTCAGGGGCCTCCGTCAGGTTCCAGTGGCCAAAAATCAGCGCTTGCCGGCCGCGTCGCCGACGCGAGCGCCGGTGGCGAAGAAGTCGTGCAGGTCGTGGGCGAAGGTGTCGAACTGGTTGTTGGTGATCCGGTTCGCGCGCACGAAGGCGTTGTACGCCAGCAGTGCCGGAATCGCCACGAACAAGCCGAGTGCGGTCATGATCAGCGCCTCGCCCACCGGGCCGGCCACTGCCGAGATCGACGCATCGCCCGACGAGCCGATCGCGATCAGCGCGTGGTAGATGCCCCACACGGTGCCGAGCAGGCCGACGAACGGGGCCGACGAACCGGTGGTGGCAAGCACGGTCAGACCGGCTTCCAGGTTCAGCGACTCGCGGGTCACGGCCTGGCGCAGGGCGCGGTCGACGAACTCGGAGCGGTTCAGCGACTCGGCCAGCTTGGAGCCGTCGTGGCGCTGGTGGTGCGCGGCGGCCTGGGCGGCATCCAGCGCGATCTTGGAGAACGGCTCCGACTTCGGCTGTTCTTCCATGTAACGGATCGCGTCCTGGGCGTTGGTGGTCTCCCAGAAGGTGCTGACCACGCGTTCGGCGCGGCCACGCAGGCGGATGTTCTTGATGAAGTTGATGATGATCCAGTACCAGGACATCACCGACATGATGCTCAAGGTGAGGAACACGATCCAGCCGACTGCGTCGAAGTTCTGGATCAGGCTTTCAAAGCCCATCTGCTGGAGCGCGGCGGCGTTGTTGCCTCCGGCGGCGGCAGGTGCGGCGGCAGCAGTTTCTTGCAACATACGCTTACCCTTGGATGTCGTGGATGAAGTTGTTCAGAGCTAGATGAAGCGATTGCGTTGGAACGGGTGGTGCGGAACAGCAGTTACATCTTGAATTCGACCGGGACGCGAACGCGGCTGGCGATCTTCTGCCCGTTCCTGACTTCCGGGTTGAAGCGCCAGCGCTTGGCCGCGGTGATCGCGGCGCGATCGAGATTGCGGTTGCCGCTGGAGCGTTCGACCTCGACGTCGAGCACGCCGCCACTGGAATCGATGCTGACAATCAGGACGGTGGTGCCTTGGATGCCCCGGCGCATTTCTTCCGGCGGATACTTCGGCGGATTCATCGCCCGCGAGGAAGCATCCACGCTGGAACCGATGTCCGGCACCGAGGCCGGCGGCGACGGCGGCGACGGCGGCGGCGCGGCGACGTCGACGGCGCGCGATTCGCTCAGCACCACCGGCGGGTCATCCGGCGGCGGCGGGATCGGGCTCGGGCGCGGCGGCGACAACGTCTTCGGCGGCGTGGTCAGCGGCTTGGGTTGTTCCGGCGGCGGCGGCGGCGGCGGTGGCGGCGGCGGCGGCGGTTCGATGAAGGTGACGCTCACCACATCGTCCTTCTCCACGTCCTGGGCCGGGGGCGACAGCGGTGCCAGCAGCATCAGCAGCGCTGCGGCATGCAGGGCGATGGCGAAGCTGAAGCCGGCGATGCGCGGCCAGCTCAGGCCGCCATCGCGGTTGTCATTCTTCTCGATGTGGGCGAGATCTTCCGTCATGCGCACGGCTCTGGAGTGGAGGGCCCCGATCGGTTGGACCGGGGCGGATTACGGTGCGACCTTTATGGCCGCAGGAATCCCGTAGTTTATACCAGCAGACACGACTTGTTCCAAGCATTGTCTGTGGTGTAGGGCGAAAACTGCGCGGTGCGTCTCAACGCGCGAGGATGCGTTTGGCGTCTTCCGGCTTCTTGACGCCCTTTTCCAACGCCTGCTTGGCGGCTGCCTTTGCCTCCGCCTTGCGCTCTGCGTAGTCCAGCACCTTGGCGAGATTGAGATAGGCCTCGCCATCGGCCGCCATCGGCGCCGCGCGCTTGTACAGCTCGATCGCCAGCGGGATCTTGTCGTCCATGTAGGCGTTCTGCGCGAGGACCTGGTAGTCGCGAGCAAGGTCCGCGTCGGCCTGCAGGACGCCCTTGGCCACGCCATCGTCGATGACCTTCTTGGCGTCGTCCCAACGCTGGGCATTCATGTAGCCGATGTACAGCGCGCGGATCTCGCGCTTCTCGGTCAGCATGCCACGCTTGTACGCAGCTTCCAGCAGGACGTTGGCTTCGTCGAATTTGTCGCCATTCTGCAGCGCGGCGACGGCGTTCATCAGCAGCCGCTTGTCATCCGGGTTCTTGGCAAGCAGGTCCTTGTAGATCGCGGCGGCTTCCTCGTGGCGGTCCAGGTTGCCAAGCAGGCCGGCGCGCAGGGCGAGGTGGTCCTTCTTGTCGGACTTGGTTTCGGCCAGGAACTTCTCCAGCATGGCCAGCGCCTCGGCGAACTTGTCCTCGCCGTACTGAATCACCACCATGTTGTACATGGTGGAGTAGTGACCGTCGTTCTCCAGACCATTGGCAGCGACCGCCTTGGCGAAGAACTCGCCCGCCTTGGCCTGGTCATCCATGTTGGCAGCGGCATTGCCCGCCATCGAATAGGCGAACGACTTCTCGTACGCGTTCGCGGCCGGCATCGCCGCGACTTCCTCGGCCTTGGCGATCACGCCTGCCCAGTCGTCCTTTTCGTAATGCGCCTGCAGTTCCTGCAGATGTTTGATCAGCTTGGGCGACGCCTTGGCTTCCGGCGACTGACGGGTTGCGTTCGGGTACAGCGCCGGCTTGGCCTCTTCCGCCTTCTGCTGACCCTTGCCGAGTTCAGCGCGCCTCCGAGCGCGTTCTTCCTGCTTGCTCATGGACTGCGGTTCGGCATGAACGAAAGGCGCCAGCACCAGCATGCCGAGGGCGGCGGACAGGGCAACGGCGAGCGGGCGGCGGTAGGATTTGGACATGGGGCATTCCTCGGGGCAAGGTGCCGCGGCAGGCGCGGCCAGGTGCGGAAACGTAGCAGAAACTCGCTGCGCCTTCCTGTGCCGGAGGACGGCAGGTCAGCGCAAAGTCAGCGGCAGTGCGGAGTTTGCCCCTTGTTGCGCGCCGCCTGCATGACCGCGGTCAACCCGGCCGCACGCGCCTGCAGTTCGCGCAGGCGGGAAGCAGGGTCGGGATGGGTGGACAGCCACTGCGGTGGCCGGCCGCCGCCGGCCGCCGCCATGTTGCGCCACAACGACACTGCGCCCTCGGGGTCGAACCCGGCCTTGGCCATGAGCTCCTGGCCCACGACGTCGGCCTCGGACTCCTGGACGCGCGAATTCGGCAGCAGGAAGGTGCCCTGCAGCAGCGCACCGCCAAGCTGGCCGGTGGTCTGCTGCGCCGCCTCGCCGTAACGGGAGCCGGCCAGCGCGCCGGCCACCCCCAGCCCGGTCTGCGCGTAGACCTGCCGGGTGATGCGTTCGTCGTGGTGGCGGGCCATCACGTGACCGATCTCGTGGGCAATCACCGCGGCCAATTGGTCCTGGTTGGTGGCGACCTTGAAAATGCCGGTGTAGACGCCGATCTTGCCGCCGGGCAGTGCCCAGGCGTTGGCTTCGTTGTTGTCGAACAGCGCGTATTCCCAGCGCACGCCGCTCCATGGCGCCGGCAGCTGGGCGGTGACGGCGCGCACCACGCAGCCGACGTAGGCGTTCTTCGCGGCATCCCGGCTCAGCGGCGTCGATGCCTTGGCCTGGGCGAACGCCTGCAGGCCCAGCTGGTCCAGCTGCGCCTGCGACACCGCGCCCACGTATTGGGTGCGCCCTGTCGGCGAGGTGGTGGTGGCGCAGGCCGCAACCGACAGCGCGGTGGCGACACCCAGTGCAATTGCCTTGGTGTTCATGTCGATCTCCGATCAGGGCCAGGATCGCCGTTGTAGGCCGCAGGGCCTGAACGCGGTGTCAATCCGGCGCGCCCCCGATCAAACGTCGAGATTGGCCACCTTCAACGCGTTGTCCTCGATGAATGCACGGCGCGGTTCGACCACATCACCCATCAGGGTACTGAAGATGGTGTCGGCGGCTACCGCGTCTTCCAGCCGCACCTGCAGCAGGCGGCGGGTGTCCGGGTTCACGGTGGTGTCCCACAGCTGCTCCGGGTTCATTTCGCCCAAACCCTTGAAGCGCTGGATCTGGCGGCCCTTCTTCGCCTCCTCCAGCAGCCAGGCCTGGGCGTCGGCGAAGCGCGCGATCGGCTGCGACTTGCTGCCGCGGACGATCCTCGCGCCGTCGCGCACCAGACCATGCAGCTTGGCGGCGGCTTCGCGCAACGGCCGCAATTCGCCGTGTTCGAACAGCGACTGCGGCAACACCTGGATCAGTTCCTCGCCCATGTGGCTGCGGGTCACCAGCAGCGCGGCAGGACGACCCTCTTCCGCGGTCTGCCAGCGCAGCGCGTAGCGCGGCTTGCCCAGTCCGCTCTGGTTGAGGCGCCCGGCCAGCGCGGTGAGCGCCGCGGACAGATCGCCGTGCGCCGCCACCGAAGCGGCATCCAGCGGCACGAAATCGATCAGGGCCTCCAGCACGCCTGGATCGAAGCGGTGGGCGTTGCGGGCAATCGCTTCCCTGGCCTTGGCGTAGGCCAGCAGCAGGCCCTCCAGCGCGGCACCATCGATGGCCGGCTCGGCCTCGGCCGGCACCAGCCCGGCGCCTTCCACCGCGCTGCCGGCGAGGTAGGCGTCCAGCGCGGCATCGTCCTTCAGGTACAGCTCGTTCTTGCCCTGCTTGATCTTGTACAGCGGCGGCAGCCCGATGTAGATGTGGCCGCGGTCGATCAGCTCCGGCATCTGCCGGTAGAAGAAAGTCAGCAGCAGGGTGCGGATATGGCTGCCGTCGACGTCGGCGTCGGTCATGATGATGACCCGGTGGTAGCGCAATTTATCCGGGTTGTATTCATCCTTGCCGATGCCGGTGCCGAGTGCGGTGATCAGGGTGCCGACTTCGGCGCTGGCCAGCATGCGGTCGAAGCGCGCGCGCTCGACGTTGAGGATCTTGCCGCGCAGCGGCAGCACCGCCTGGGTCTTGCGGTTGCGGCCCTGCTTGGCACTACCGCCAGCGGAGTCGCCCTCGACGATGAACAGTTCCGACAGCGCCGGGTCCTTTTCCGAGCAGTCGGCCAGCTTGCCGGGCAGGCCGGCGATGTCCAGCGCGCCCTTGCGGCGGGTCAGGTCACGCGCCTTGCGCGCGGCCTCGCGGGCGCGGGCAGCATCGACGATCTTGCCGGCGATGGCCTTCGCCTCATTGGGGTGTTCCTGCAGGAACTCCTCCAGCCGCGCCGCGAAGGTGCTGTCCACCACCGGACGCACGTCCGAGGACACCAGCTTTTCCTTGGTCTGGCTGGAGAAGCTGGGATCCGGCACCTTCACCGACAGCACCGCGATCATGCCTTCGCGCATGTCGTCGCCCGACAGCGCCACCTTGGCCTGCTTGGCGATACCGTTGTTCTCGATGTAATTGGTCAGGGTGCGGGTCAGCGCCGAGCGGAAACCCTGCAGGTGGGTACCGCCATCCTTCTGCGGGATGTTGTTGGTGAAGCAGAACATCGTTTCCTGGTAGGCGTCGGTCCACTGCAGGGCGACTTCCACGGTGATGCCGTTCTGCTCGCCGCTCACCGAGATCACGTTCGGATGCAGCGGAGTCTTCAGCTGCGCCAGATGCTCGACGAAGCTCTTGATGCCGCCTTCATACTCGAATACATCGCGACGGCCTTCCTCGCGCTCGTCGACCAGGGTGATCTTGACCCCGGAGTTGAGGAAGCTCAGCTCGCGCAGGCGCCGCGCCAGGATCTCGTAGTGGAATTCGGTGTCGCTGAAAGTTTGCTCCGACGGCCAGAAACGCAGCACGGTGCCGCGACGCTCCCCCTGATCGCCGACCCGCTTGAGCGGATAGACCGGCTCGCCGTGTGCGTATTCCTGCTGGTGGTGGCCGCCGTCGCGCCAGATGTCCAGGGTCAGCTTGCTGGACAGCGCGTTGACCACCGACACGCCCACGCCGTGCAGGCCGCCGGACACCTTGTAGCTGTTGTCGTCGAACTTGCCGCCGGCGTGCAGCACGGTGAGGATGACCTCGGCCGCCGACACGCCCTCTTCCTTGTGGATGTCCACCGGAATGCCGCGGCCGTTGTCGGACACGCTGACCGAGCCGTCGGCATGGATGCTGACGATGATGTTGTCGGCATGGCCCGCCAGCGCCTCGTCCACCGAGTTGTCGACCACTTCGAACACCATGTGGTGCAGGCCGGTGCCGTCATGGACGTCGCCGATGTACATGCCCGGGCGCTTGCGCACCGCTTCCAGCCCGCGCAGAACGGTGATCTTGCTGGAATCGTAGGTGGAGTTCGGGGTGGTTTCGGGCTGCTGGCCCGGGGTCTGTTCGTTTTGCGACATCGACGCGTTCGACTCCCGTGACGTGCCGTGGGCACGCCAAGACACATTAGCTATAGGAACCCACAGTATAGCCGACCGGGGCCCGCAGGCTTTTTGCAGCCGATGCCGTGGCTCACGCCTGGTTACGCTTGGATCCAGGCGAACGAGCGATCAGGCGCCGCCGATTTTCCCATGTTCCACGTGGAACATCGCCACATCGACCCCGACCGCGGCCAGCCCGACCGGGGCTTCCGTGCCGGTGATCAGCACCTGCGCCCCGCTCTCGGCCAGAACCTCCAATAACCGACGCTGGTGGTGGCGATCCAGCTCGGAGCCGAGGTCATCCAGCTGCAGGGCCGGCCACCCGCCCCCGAGCGCTGCAAGATGCGCGGCCTGCCCCAACAACAGTGCCAACGCCAACTGCTTGGTTTGCCCCCGCGACAGACCCTCACGGCCCGGTAGATCGCGCAGGGAAATCCTCAGATCGGCGCGATGCGGCCCCAGCGAGGTATAGCCCAGCGCCAGATCGCGTTCGCGCGACAGCAGCAAGGCATCCGCGAGCGACAGCTCTTGCCGCTTCCATCCCGGCTGGAGCAGCAGTTCCACGCCCCCTGCCGCGGGCAACAGGTTCGGCAGCAGCCGGGTCAGGCTGGGCTGAAGCCCTGTTACATAGGCTTCCCGCAGCAGGGTCAGTTCCTCCCCCGATTGCGCCAGCTCATGTTCCCAGGCATCCAGCTGCGCACTGGCCCCGCCGGTCTGCCGCAACAGGGCGTTGCGCTGCTTGAGCGCACGCGCGTACCGGCGCCATTGCGGCATGAAGCCATGTTCCACGTGGAACAAACCCCAGTCGAGGTAGCGCCGCCGCACTTCGGCGCTGCCATCCACCAGCGCGTGGCTGCCGGGTTCGAAGGTGATCACGGCCAACGCTTCGCACAACTGCCCGAGTTGGCGCACGTCCTCGCCATCCAACCGCGCTTCCCAGCTTCCACCCGCGTGGCGCAACCCGGCCCGGCGAGCCACGCCTTCTGCTTCCCACTCGACATAAGCCTGCAACGCCGGTTCCCCTTGCCGGATCAGCCCATCGCGAACACGGCCCCGGAAGCTGCGCCCGTGCGCCAATAGATGCAGCGCCTCCAGCACGCTGGTCTTGCCGCTACCGTTGTCGCCGGTCAGCAGGTTGAATCCGGGGCGCAGGGCGATCTCCGCCGAATCGAAGCGACGGAACGCCTCGACGCGAAGCAGGTGGATCAGCATCTCGGGTTTTCACTCTGGCGGGAACGACAACGCCCGGACGGTGCCGGGCGTCGAGGTGGATGTTCCACGTGGAACATCCCTGCAACCGCGCCCGGCCAGCGGCCGGGCTCAGGCTGGCATGGCATGCGCGGTCACAGCCGCAGCGGCATCACCACGTGGCGGGCGTGGTGGCTGCCAGCACCGCGCACCAGCGCGGAAGAGTTGGCGTCGCGCAGCTGGATGACCACGAATTCGTCGCGCAGGGCGCCGAGCGCTTCCAGCAGATAAGTCACGTTGAAACCGATGGCGAGCGAATCGACATGGGTTTCCGCTTCCACCTCTTCCTGCGCCTCTTCCTGCTCCGGGTTGTGGGCGCTGATCTTGAGCAGGTTGGGCGAGACTTCGACGCGAACGCCGCGGTACTTTTCGTTGGACAGGATCGATGCGCGCTGCAGGGACGCACGCAGCGCCTCGCGGTCGATCTTGACCTCGCGATCGGCACCGATCGGGATCACCGCTTCGTAATCCGGGAACTTGCCGTCGATCAGCTTGCTGGTGAAGGTCACGTCGTCGCGCTTGACCCGGATATGGCCCTTGCCCAGCTCCAGCTCGATCTGGCGGTCGCCGCCCTCGAGCAGGCGCTGCAGTTCCTGCACGCCCTTGCGCGGAACGATGATCTGGCGCTTGCCGCCATGTTCCTGCCCCAGGCTGGTCTCGCACAGCGCCAAGCGATGGCCGTCGGTGGCCACGCAGCGCAGGGTGTCGTCGCGCAGGTCGAACAGCAGGCCGTTGAGGTAATAGCGCACGTCCTGCTGCGCCATCGCGAACGCGGTGCGCTCCAGCAGTTCCTTCAGCGCCGCCTCGGGCACGCTGACCTGCTCGGTGGCGTCAACCTCGTCCAGCGAAGGGAAATCGTTTGCAGGCAGGGTGGCCAGGCTGAACCGGCTGCGGCCGGCCTGCACGGTCACCTTGTCGCCACCGTGGCTGATCGTGACCCGGCTGCCATCCGGCAGGGCCCGCACGATGTCGAACAGCTTGCGGGCGGGAATGGTGATCTCGCCGTCCTGGGCGTCCTCGACCGCGGTGCGCGCGACCATTTCGACTTCCAGATCGGTACCGGTCAGGGCCAGCTGTCCGTCATTCACCCGGACCAGCAGGTTGGCCAGGACCGGCAGGGTATGCCGACGTTCGACCACGTTGACGACCTGGGCCAATGGCTTCAGCAGGACTTCGCGTTGCAGGGAAAACCGCATGTAAACCCCTCACCCTTTTGGCTGATTCGAAAGGCGCGCCGGCTGGCTGGCCCTTGCTTCTTGAATATGGATAAATCTAGAAAGACGGTGGTGCTGGAGTAGCGAAAAACCCGGGATATCTACTGTAACCTTTTGTTTTAAATCGGTTTTATGCTTGGCGAAAGCGCCTGCATAACCCCCTTGGAAGCAGGGGAAAAGCTGTGGATGGTTTTGCACGGCAGATTCGATCCCCTGCTTATCCACAGCTTGTACCGTTCTCATTCACTGAGCTTGCGGATCAACTTGTCCCAGTCTTCGTGGAGATTGCCGTCGCTTTCCATCAGCGTGCGGATCTGCCGGCAGGCGTGCAGCACGGTGGTGTGGTCGCGGCCGTCGAACGCCACGCCGATCTCCGGCAGGCTGTGTTCGGTCAGTTCCTTGGCCAGCGCCATCGCCACCTGTCGCGGTCGCGCCAGCGACCTGGTGCGCTTCTTGCCCAGCATCTCCCGCAGCTGCAGACCGTAGTAGTCTGCCACGGCCTTCTGGATGTTGGCGATGCTGATGGCCTGCTGCTGCGCGCGCCACAGGTCGCGCAGGGTTTCCTGGGCGAACTCCATGGTCACCGGGCGACCCAGCAGGCCGGCCTGGGCGGTCAGCTTGTTGATCGCGCCTTCCAGCTCGCGCACGTTGCTGCGCATCTTCTTGGCGATCAACTGGGCCACTTCGTCGGGCAGCACCGCGCCGCGCTCGCGCGCCTTGGACAGCACGATCTGCGCGCGGGTCTCGAAGTCCGGCGGGTCGATCGCCACCGACAGCCCCCAGCCCAGCCGCGACTTCAACCGCGGCTCCAGCCCGTCCACCTCGCGCGGGTAGCGGTCGCAGGTCATGATGATCTGCTGGCGGCCCTCGAACAGCGCGTTGAAGGTGTGGAAGAACTCTTCCTGGGTGCGGTCCTTGCCGGCGAAGAACTGGATGTCGTCGATCAACAGCGCGTCGATCTTCTGGAACTGGCGTTTGAACTGGTCGGTGGTCTTTTCCTGCAGCGAGCGGAAGAACGCGTCGTAGAACGTGTTCGAGCGCAGGTACAGCACCCGCGCCGCCGGGTTGAGCCGGCGCATCTCGTTGCCGGCCGCGAACATCAGGTGGGTCTTGCCGAGGCCGGTGCCGCCATACAGCAGCAGCGGGTTGTGGGTGCGTTCGCCGGGTTTCTGCGCGGCATGCCAGGCCGCCGCGCGGGCCAGCTGATTGCTGCGCCCTTCGACGAAGTTGTCGAAGCTGTAGTGCGGATCGACGTTGCCGTGGAAAGGTTCGACCACCGCGGCAGGCGCCGGGCGGGCCGGCAGCGCCTGGTTGGCGGGCGCAGCGGCAATGCGGCGCGGGGCACCGATGTCGACCACCACCTCGGCGCCGTCGTCGAAATGGCGGACCAGCTCGCGGATGCGTTCGAGGAAGCGGCTCTGGACCTCGTCGCGGACGAAGGCATTGGGTGCGTAGAGCACCAACCCGCCGTCGCGCCGGTCCGCCTGCAGCGGTTTGAGCCACATGCTCACCTCGTCCTGCGGAAGCTCGGTTTCAAGGCGTTGCAGGCAGGCGGGCCAGACGTGCATGGGTCGAAGGATCCGGAAAAAAGCGCGAGCAGCCGGACCGGGAAACCGGATGGCTGTGGATAAGATGGGAGCTGGGCAGGTTACCACCGCGCCCGGGTGCCGCCAAACCATCAGCTGGCGCAGGAAAAGCGGTTGGACTTGCACGGGGCGTGTTAGCCAGCTATGATTCCGGGTCTTATTCTTTGAAACAAAGCAAGCAGGCCCGCCATGGCGACCAAGCGCACTTACCAGCCCAGCAACCTCAAGCGCAAGCGTGATCACGGCTTCCGCGCCCGCATGGCCACCGCCGACGGCCGCAAGGTACTGGCGCGTCGCCGCGCCAAGGGCCGCCGTCGCCTGACCGTCTGACCTTCGGGTCGGATCGCGCGTCCGGCGTCCGCGCCGGAACCAAATGATGTTGCCAGCGATGAACCAGACGCCGGCGTCCACGCAGGATGCCGGCGTTGTCGCGTTTGCGCGCCGCAAGGCCGCCGGATTCCCGCCTGCCGCGCGGGTCCGCGCCAAGGCCGAGTTCGGCCGCGTGTTCGATGGCGGCCGGCGGACCGCCGAGCCGCGCCTTGCCCTGCACTGGCTGGCCGATGCAGCGCCGCCGCGGCTGGGCCTGGCGGTCTCGCGCAAGGTCGATCCCCATGCGGTCGGACGCAACCGCATCAAGCGCGCCCTGCGCGAATGTTTCCGCCGGCTGCGCCCGCAGCTGCAGGGTGGCGCTTACGTCGTGGTTGCCCGCAGCGGCGCCGCGCGAACCGACAACCGCACCCTGCAAGCGGCGTTTGAGCAGCTGTTGACGCGCGCCGGCGCGTTGCCCCTGCCGGCCGTGGCCGGCACAATGCCGCCCGCCGATTCCCCGGCTCCTCCCGATGTGGCCGCGCCGCAAGCGCGCCCCGAGACCCCTGCCCAATGAACCAGATCCGTACGTTCCTGCTGATTGCCTGGCTGATGGTGGCGTTCCTGCTGTGGCAGGAGTGGGGCAAGGAAAAAGTCGCCGCCGCGCAGCCTGCAGCGGCGGTTCCCGCGGCAGCGCAGGGGGAAGTGCCGGCCGCCGTCGCCGCCCCGCTGGCGGCGCCCGCCGCTGGCACCATCGCGCAGGCCAGTGCGGTGGCCGTGGCGCCGACCCTGCACCTGCGCAACGACGTGCTGGCGCTGGAATTGAACGGCCGCGACGTCACCCGCGCCGAGCTGCTCCACTACCCGCAGACCCGTGCCGCCGGCAGTCCGCCGGTGGTGCTGTTCGATACCGACCCGGCCCGCTTCTTCGCCGCGGAAGCCTTCTGGCGCGGAGTCGACGGGGCGGAGCTGGCGCTGCAGCCGCAGGGCGATGCGCGGGAGATGACGCTGGCCGATGGCGCCGCCGAGGTGCAGGCGCGCTTCGTCGCCACTGCCGCCAACGGCATGCAGCTGCAGCGCACCTACACGCTGGCGCGCGGCAGTTACGCGCTGCGGGTGCGCGATGAATTGGTCAACACCGGCAGCAGCGCCTGGACCGGCGACATCGAGCGCCGGCTGGAGCGCGTGCCGCCAGCGGTCAAGACCGGTTTCACCAACCCGGAATCGTTCAGCCTCAACGGCGCCGCCTGGTACAGCCCGGAAGACAAGTACGAAAAGCGCAAGTATCCGAACTTCGTCGAGGACGGCCCGCTCAACCAGCAGGTCACCGGCGGCTGGGTGGCGCTGTCGCAGCATTATTTCCTCGGCGCCTGGGTGCCGCAGAAGGACCAGGCCGCGCTGTACTCGCTGGCCCAGAAGGGCCATCTCTACAGCATCGCCGCGCGCGGGCCGCGGGTGACCCTGGCCCCGGGCCAGCGCTTCGAGAGCACCGCCTCCCTGTGGGTCGGCCCCAAGCTGGCCGGCAAGCTCGACGCCACCGCGCCCGGCCTCGGCCTGGCGATGGACTACGGCATCTTCACCGTGCTCTCCAAGCCGATCCACTGGCTGCTGACCCAGTTGCACAAGCTCACCCACAACTGGGGTTGGGCGATCGTGCTGCTGGTGGTGTTGATCAAGCTGGTGCTGTATCCGCTGTCGGCCGCGCAGTACAAGTCGATGGCGAAGATGCGCAAGTTCCAGCCGCGGATCGCCCAGCTCAAGGAGCGCTACGGCGACGACAAGCAGAAGTTCCAGATGGCGATGCTGGACCTGTACAAGAAGGAGAAGATCAACCCGGCCGGCGGCTGCCTGCCGATCTTCATCCAGATGCCGGTGTTCCTGGCCCTGTACTACGTGCTGCTGGAAGCGGTGGAACTGCGCCAGGCGCCGTGGATCATCGGCTGGGTCAGCGACCTGACCGCGCGCGATCCGTTCTTCATCCTACCGATCCTCAACGCCGTGGTGATGTTCCTCACCCAGAGGATGTCGCCGATGGTCGGGATGGATCCGATGCAGCAGAAGATGATGCAGATGATGCCGCTGGTGATGGCGGTGATGTTCGCCTTCTTCCCGGCCGGCCTGGTCCTGTACTGGGTGACCAACGGCGCGCTGGGCATGGCCCAGCAGTGGTGGAACATGAAGCGCTTCGCCGAGGAACCGGCGAAGGCCTGACGCTTTTCCGGTCGCGACGCTGTCTGATGGCAGCGTGCGGCGGGCCATGGACAAGACTCTCGGCGACATGGATGTCGCCGAGAAGCCTCCATGGACGGATTCACGGCGTGTCTTGGCCATGGCCCGCCGTGCGATGCCAAGCCGGGACGCTGAATCCGATCTGCCATGATTTCCCCCATGTCCGACACCGACACCATCGTCGCGATTGCCACCGCCGCCGGCGAAGGCGGGGTCGGCATCGTGCGCCTGTCCGGGCCGCGGGCGCGGCCAATCGGCGAGCGCATCTGCGGCAAGCCGTTGCGGGCGCGCATGGCGCAGTACGCGCGCTTCACCGATGCCGATGGCGAGACCCTCGACGATGGCATCGCCCTGTATTTCGCCGGTCCTGCCAGCTTCACCGGCGAGGACGTGGTGGAACTGCAGGCGCATGGCGGCCCGGTGCTGCTGGGTGAACTGGTGGCGCGCTGCGTGGCGTTGGGTGCGCGCCAGGCCGCGCCGGGTGAGTTCAGCCAGCGCGCATTTCTCAACGGCAAGCTCGATCTTGCGCAGGCCGAGGCCATTGCCGACCTGATCGCGGCCGCCGACGCGCGTGCGGCGCGAGCGGCGCGGCGGTCGCTGGACGGCGCGTTCTCGCATCGCGTCGATGCGCTGATGGCGCAGCTGCTGGCGATCCGCGTGCACGTGGAAGCGGCGATCGACTTCGCCGACGAACCGCTGGACACGCTTGGCGGCGCGGTCCTGTTCGGCCGGCTGCAACAGGCGCGCGACGCACTGGTGCTGCTGCGCAGTGACGCCGAGCGCGGGCGCAAGCTGCGCGACGGCCTGCACGTGGTGCTGGCGGGCCCGCCCAACGCCGGCAAGAGCTCGCTGCTCAATGCGCTGGCGGGCAGCGACCGCGCCATCGTCACCGACATCGCCGGCACCACCCGCGACGTGCTGCAGGAAACCATCCGCATCGACGGGGTCGAGCTGACCCTGGTCGATACCGCCGGGTTGCGCCATGCCGACGATGCCATCGAGGCCGAAGGCATCCGCCGCGCCCGCGGCGAACTGGGGCGCGCCGACGTCGCGCTGGCGGTGCTGGATGCGCGCGATCCCGAAGCCGGGCGGGCCGCGCTCGCCGCCGATCTGGCCGGCGTGGCGCAGGTGCTGTGGCTGCACAACAAGGCCGACCTGCTGCCCGCATCTCCCGCGCTGGACGATGACGCGCTGGCGGTGTCGGCGCATACGGGCCTGGGGCTGGCGAAGCTGCACCAGCGCCTGTTCGCGCTGGCCGGTGGCGGCGCGGGCGAGGGCGCGTTTTCGGCGCGCGCGCGCCACGTGCAGGCGCTGGCGCTGGCCGACGACTGGTTGGCACGGGCCGCGGCGGAACTGTCCGTCGAACGTCTGGAACTGGCCGCGGAAGCACTGCTGCGTGCGCACGATGCGCTGGGTGCCATCGGTGGGCGGGTCGATGCGGATGGCTTATTGGGTCACATTTTCAGCTCGTTCTGCATCGGCAAATGAGCCCATCCACTTGACAACCGGCGCCCGGATGCCGCGTGCTACGCTGAAAAGCGCTTTGCATAACAGGGGGAACGCAATGACTGCAAACAACAAGATGCGAAAGGGGTGGGTCCCGGTCGCACTGACGGTGGCCGTGGCCTGCGCGCTGGGGGCATGCAAGAAGGACGAACAGGCGGCTGCGGGTCCGCAGGCGGCGCAACGGGCAGCGCCCGCGCCGACGCCGGAAACGGTGGTGTCGGCGTCGGTGTCGGCGATGGGTGTCGACCAGCTGCGCGACGCGGCCAACACCGCCTACAACGACAACCGGCTGTACGCGCCGCCCGGCAACAACGCGATGGAGTACTACCTCGCCCTGCGCGACAAGCAGCCTGGCGATGCCGGTGCATCCAGCGCACTCAGCGATCTGTTGCCGATGACGGTGATCGCCACCGAGCAGAGCATCGCCCGCGAGGACTACGAGGAGGCTTCGCGCCTGCTGGCCCTGATCGGCAAGGCGGATCCCAACCACCCGGCGCTGGAGCGGCTGAAGGCCAGCGTCGCCAGCGGCGAATCGAAGCTCAAGCAGCAGACCGAGACGCAGAAGCTGACCGCCGAGGAAGAGGCCAAGCGCAAGGCCGACCAGCTCAAGCAGCGCGAGGAAGACCAGCGCAAGCAGCAGGAGCAGCAGCGCCAGCAGGTGGCACAGCAGGAGCAGGCCCAGCGCGAAGCTGCGCAGCGCGAGGCGGCCCAGCGTGAAGCCGCGCAACGCGAGGCCGCGCAGCGCGAGGCTGCCGAGCGTGAAGCGGCGCAGCGCCAGCAGGCGGCGCCGGCCGCCGCAGCGCGGCCGGCCGCGGCGTCGACCGAATTGCGCGCGATCAGCCAGCCCGGGCCGAAGTTCCCGCCGGCCGCGCAGCGTGCCGGTGCTACCGGCTCGGTGCAGGTGGAGTTCACCGTCGGCACCGATGGCAACATCGCCAGCGCGCGGGTGGTTTCGTCCGACGGCACCCGCCAGTTCCAACGCGAGTTCGAGCGCGAGGCGCTGAACGCGGTCAAGCGCTGGCGGTTCCAGCCGATCGGCCAGGCCACCACCAGCCGCCGCACGATTTCGTTCGAGCAGTAAGCGCGGCGGAGCGAGCGGCAGCAAAAAGCCCGGCGTCCGCCGGGCTTTTTGTTTACGCGGGAAGCGGGTGGATCGATCAGGCCGAGATCGCCAGCTTCTCCTGCCGGTAGCGCCACACCGCCAGCGCCCACAGCGCCGCCGCCAACGCCAGCGAACTGGCCAGATACAGGCCCCACTGCTCCATCGACGCCGTTTCGCCGCGGGTGATCTTCTGGATCAGCTGGTTCTGCGACAGGAACGGAACCGCGTACTGCCACAGCGCGGTGTCCTTCAGCGGATAGGCCATCAGGCCGTAGGCCGGCAGCATCGGCAGCATCATCAGCCACATGATGTGGCTCTGCGCTTCCTTCATGCTCTTGGCGCCGGCGGCCAGCGCGGTGATCAGCGCGGTGCCGATCAGCACCAGCGGCACCAGCGTCAGCAGCAGCTTGCCCATGGCCAGGAAGCTCACGTCCATCTGCTTGGCCATGCCGCTGGCCAACGTGGCCGACAGCTTGAACGACACCAGGATCAGCAGCATCGACGCCAGGCCGAGCAGGGCCGCCGCCAGCATCTTGCCGCCCACCAGCGCCGCGCGCGATGCCGGCGTGGCCAGCAGCGGTTCCAGCGACTGCCGCTCGCGCTCGCCGGCGGTGGTGTCCATCGCCAGATGCGCGCCGCCGATGAAGGCGAAGATGGTCAGGATCATCGGCAGCAGGATCGACATGAACTGGCTGTTCTTGGCTTCCGGCGTGGCCATGTCGCGGGTGCCCACGTGCAGTGGTGTGGCGATGCCCGGGTTGATGCCGCGGATCAGCAGCCGCATCGCGCCGACGCCGTTGCCGTAGCCCTCCAGCACCTTGCCCACCCGCGCCACTTTCACGTCGCCGTTGCGGCGGGTGGTGTCGGTGATGATGTCGATCTTGGCGGGCTTGCCGGCATGCCAGTCCTTGGCAAAATCGGCATCGATCGCCAGCGCCAGGTCTTCCTGCTGGGCGCGCACGCGCGCTTCGATGTCGGCCGGTGCCGGTTTGGCTTCGATGCCGTAGCTGGCCAGGAACTTGACCAGGTTGGGCGCGCGCTCCATGCCCACCACCGGCACGCTGAGGGTCTTCTCCAGCTGGGTCTCGGCGCGCATCTGGGTGAGCTTGCCGATGCCGAGGAAGATCAGCGGGTACAGCAGCGGTGCCACCAGCAGGCTGAGATAGAAGGTGCGGCGGTCGCGGAAGAAGTCCAGCCACTCCTTGCGCATCACCGTCAGCATGGCGGCGAAAAAGCCGGTCTTGTGCGTGGAGTTGTTCATGCGTGCAGTCCTTCCTCGCTGCCGATCAGTTTCACGAATGCGTCTTCCAGATTGGCCTCGCCGGTCAGCGCGCGCAGTTCGTCCGGGGTGCCCTGCGCGGTCACCCTGCCGCGGGCGATGATCACGATGCGGTCACACAGCGCCGCCACCTCCTGCATGATGTGGCTGGAGAAGATCACGCAGCGACCTTCGCCGCGCAGCTCCTGCAGGAAGCCGCGCAGGCCGCGGGTGGTCATCACGTCGAGGCCGTTGGTGGGCTCGTCGAGGATGACGTTCTTCGGATCGTGGATCAGTGCGCGCGCGATCGCGGTCTTGGTGCGCTGGCCCTGGCTGAAACCCTCGGTCGCGCGGTCGAGGAAGTCCTCCATCTGCAGCGCCTGCGCGAGCCTGCCGGTGCGCGCGGCGATCTCCGCCGGCGACATCCCGTGCAGCTTGCCGAAGTAGTCGATGTTCTCGCGCGCGGTCAGGCGCTTGTAAACGCCGCGCGCGTCGGGCAGCACGCCCAGGCTGCGGCGCACGCGTTCTGCGTCGCTGGCCACGTCGATGCCGTCCACCAGCACGCGGCCGGACTCCGGCGACATCAGGGTGTACAGCATGCGCAGCGTAGTGGTCTTGCCGGCGCCGTTGGGGCCGAGCAGGCCCGTGATCTCGCCGTCGCGGGCGGTGAAGCCCACGTCGTCCACGGCGATGACCGGGGTCTTGTCCTTGCCCCGTCCGGGGAAGGTCTTGCGAAGGTGTTCTGCAACGATCATTGCAAGCGTCCTGTTGGAGGGTGGCTTACGGCTGCGCGCCGTTGAAGCTGATGAAGGGCGAGGGATAGGCCAGCGTGTCCAGGCATTTGCCGTCCAGCGCCTTGGCATCGGCCTTCTCGATGAACTGGGTGAACAGCTTGGGCATGCAGCCGGCGCCGATCACGCTGTGGCCCTGGCCACGCAGCACGAACAGGCGGCCGTTGGCCAGCGACTTCACGATCTCCTCGCCGTAGCGCGGCGGGGTCACCGGGTCGAACTCGCCCGCCAGCACCAACGCCGGCACCTTGGTGGCCAGCGGCTGGTTGAAGTCGGCCGGCACCGCGCCCTTCGGCCAGGCCTTGCACATCGCGGCCATGCCCGACGGCATCAAGTTGCCGAGCACGGTATTCGCGTCTTCCTCGCGCACCACCATGCTGTTGGCATCCTCGCTGCAGATCACCGACAGCTGCATGCCCATCGCCATCGCGTCCTGCATGTCGCCGCTCATCATCTTCGACAGCGCCATCAGGTTCTCGTAACGGCCGGCGTTGGCTTCGTGGATCAGCTTCGGCAGCAGGCCGCTGGCCAGCGGCATGTAGGCGTACATGCGCACCAGCCCGGCCACGGTTTCCGCACGCAGCGTGCCCTGCTTCATCTCGCCGCTGCTGGCGTCGCGGTACTGCAGCTGCACCGGGTTGGCGCGCAGCGTGGTCAGCAGCACGTCGAGTTCCGCGCGCGGATCGCCCAGCTTGTCCTTGCAGGCGGGGTCCTTGCTGCACAGCGCGAACTGCAGCGCCAGCGCGTCGTCGAGGTTGCGGGCGAAGATGTTGCCCAGCCCCAGGGCGTTGGGCACCGGCGAATCCAGCACGATGCTGCGGGTCGCGGCCGGATGGCGCATCGCGTACTGCTGGGCGACGCGGGTGCCGTAGCTCACGCCAACCAGGTTGACCTGCTCGGCGCCGATGGCCCGGCGCACCGCATCGAGGTCGGCGATGGCGTCGGTGGTGGTGTAGTGGCGCAGGTCGGCCTTTTTCGAAAGCTCGGCCGCGCAGGTGGTGGCCTGCGCCTGCATCGCCTCGGGCGATGGATCGAAGGCGTCATCGCCGCCGTCCGGCGCCTTGCAGGACAGCAGGTTGGATTTGCCGGTGCCGCGCTGGTCGACGAGGATCACGTCGCGCTGCTTGCGCACTTCCTTGAACACCGGATCCAGGCCGGGGAAGGTTTCGACCGCCGACTGACCGGGTCCGCCGGCGAGGAAGAACACCGGGTCGGGCATCCTTTCGCCCTTGCCGGTGGCCTGCAGCCAGGCGATGTTGAGCGCGATCTTGCGGCCTTCCGGCTTGGCGCGGTCTTCCGGCACCGCATAGGTGGCGCACATCGCCTCCAAGCTTTCCTTGGCCATCGGCGAGCTCAGGCTGCACGAGGTGAAGGCGATCTGGCCCAGCATCACCGGCTGTACCGGCGCGACCGGGCCGGCCGCGGAATCACTCGCCGTCGCCGGCTCGCCCGCGGTGCCGGGCTTCGGGTTCAATGCCTTGTAGCCGAAGATCGCGGCGGCAACCGCGACGGCAAGGATCAGTCTGGTCTTGCGGGAGTTCATCGGGACAACCCCTTTGGGTGCTTGCAGGTGGAAAAGCGGAAGGATTCAGGTTTCATCGGGCAGGAAGATGTCTTCGATGCGGCAGGCGAACAGGCGGGCGATGCGGAAGGCCAGTGGCAGCGACGGGTCGTACTTGCCGGTCTCCAGCGCGTTGACGGTCTGCCGGGACACGTCCAGCCGCAGCGCCAGTTCGCCCTGCGACAAGCCCTCGCATTCCCGCAGTTCGCGCAGACGGTTGTTCATGCGTACCTGCGGTGCAGGCCACCACGAACCAGTGCGTAACTGGCCAGCAGCAGCACCGTCAGTACTGCCATCAGGCGCTTCTGCGGCCAGTCCAGCAGGCCGGCGTCGATCAGGAACAGCAGGGCCATCAGCCCCTGCAGGCTGATGCCTGCGGCCCAGGCCAGCGCCTTCAACTCGATGCCGCGCTCCAGTTCGTCGCAGTCGCGCAGGAAGCGCAGGTAGCAGGCGAACAGCCAAGCCATCGCGGCGGCCGGCGCCAGTGCGCCGGCAAAGCGCAGCCACCGCGCCAGATCCGGCTGGCGGGACAGCCATTCGTGCAGGCCGGTCAACGCCAGGAACAACAGCGAAGGCAATGCCGAAGCGCGGTAGTACGCGCGCAAGGCCGGGCTCAGGTGCTGGCAGTAGCGTGCGAGCGCGCTCACAGGTAGCGCTTCGTCAGCACGATCTTGGCGATGCCGTAGCTGGCGCACAGCAACGGGAACACCCAGATCATCGCGGCGGCGGCGTCGACATCGACGACCTTGGCTTTCTGCAGCAGCCCGGTGGCGAAATACAGCAGCGACACCAGCAGGCTGGCAGCGCCGATCGCCTCGGTTTCGATGCGCCGCTGCAACTCGTCGATCTCGCGCAGGTAGCGCAGCGCGGCGCGCATCAGCAGCGCGATCGCCAGCGCCGGCAACACCGCCACCAGCGCGCGCAGCGGCACCGATTCGATCCCGCGCTTGACCAGCCAGATCGACAGGAACAGGGTCAGCGAATAGCCCACCATGATCGGCCACAGTGCGCGCAGGTAGCGGCGGCCGGCCGGCTGCGCATACATCTCGTCGCAATGCTGGCGCCACCAGCGCGGCAGCAGCAGGAACAGGGCCGCCCCCAGCAGGTAGCCGGCGCCGATGCCGACCCACATGCCCACCATCTCGTCCGGCCAGCGCAGCAGCCATTGGCCGGCCGCGGCCAGCGCCAGCGCGGCCAGGCCGATGGCGACGAAGATCCACATCCAGCGCCGCATGCTCATTGGCCGCCGCCCCTGCGCGCGCGATCGAGCAACCCGAGCCCCACGGCCAGGAATGCCATGCCGACGCCGAGCATGGCCGGTTGCCCATTGAAGGCGAGGACCAAGAAGGCCATGCCGACGCCGAGGAGACCGGTGCCGGTGCCTTTCAGGCGGTTGCGCGGTGTGACCATGACGGAAATCCTATGTCAAGCGAGCTTGACAGGGACGATACCGGCGTCACGAAAGGATTGTCAAGGTTGCTTGACAGGCCTGGGCTCGCGACGCGCCAGACGCGCGATACATCGCGAACATAATGTGTTGTTTGTCACAAAATGTCGTGATAGCGTTGCAATAAAGCGGCAATTTATGACATTTCGCGTCACTTCCGCAGAGAGATTAATGACCATTGTCGAGGTGAAAGCGACAGGCTGATGGTCGGAAGTGGGCGATAACAAGAAACCGACCCGTTGCGAACGCGTGGACTGTGGCGAACTTCCCGAGAGCGACACGCCGAGCCGACCTTCACATGGAAGTGACGACCGAAGTGCGCAATGCGCGCAGCAGTTCCGCGCTCGGCGTCGCTGCGGGCCGCATGGAGTCGAAGGACGAGGCGCGTGGCGGTCAACTGCGCGCGACGGCGAGCGCACAGGTGTACTTCAATCGACCCCACGACTATGCGCCATTCAAGCGCAGGGTCTGGGGTCGCGGCGACGGCAAGTTCGAGCAGGGCAGCATGTTCAACCCGTATTGGCAGGCTCGACTGGTGGAAACGCGGCGCGCGGACAAACTCATTCTTCTGGCGACTCTATGAACAAGCCGTTCGCAACCGCTGCCGCGGCGCTGATCTGCCTGGCCGCCGCGGCCGGCTGCCACTCCAGCGCTGGTGAAGACGTTCCGGACCATGCCGGGAAAGCGGATGTCGAGGCCAACCGTCCCGCGCTGCACGCAACGCTGCGATGGGAGCGGTTGTATGACGGCAAGAACGTACCACGCGAGAACTACGCCACGCTTGTGCAGGACTGCAAGGCCGCCGGTTGGCCGGTGCAGGAGCTTGCAGCAGCGGACGTGCAGAAGCTGGGGAAGGGTTTTGTAGAGCTTTGGCAGGATGCTCGCGGCGCCTACGGCCGGCAGACGGTCTGGGACTTCACGGTGGTGGACACTGACGAACCCAACTGTGTGGTCAAGCTAAAAGAGACTGTAGGCCATGAAAGCCGGAGCTTTCGCGAGATCGATGGCACTCCGATCGAGATTTCCCCGGTGGACCCGGCGGAGGCGGTAGCGACGGCCAAGCTGTTGGGCTTCACGCGTGTGGGTGAATCGCAGGTCAAGGGCCAGCCGTGCACCCGCTGGCGCAGCAAGAACCATGAAGAGTGTGTCTGGTCCGGCGGGCTGGGTATCGGCATGAGCGATGCGCCGACGGAATCGTTGTGTACCACCCTGGGCCCGATGGCGTATCTGAAGGGGTTGCCCTTGGAGAGCATGCATGGCCCGCGGGGGGCGGGCTGCAACCTCGAGCTGGAAACCATGTCGGTCGGCAAGGGCCTGCTGCCGGAAGTCGGGCGCGCCATGGCCGAACTGGACGCGCCGGCAGCGGAAGACTGACGCATGCGTACCTTCGGTGTGGAATGCGTAGCGCCGCTTGTGGAGTCGTTGACGCCGCACGCGAATCTCCGGCGCCACCTGCCATCAGGCTCCATAAAGACGTTTCGCTGGGATATGAATCGATGAGTCATGAAAGCAGCGGCGGACCTCGGCGTACTTCCCGGAGGATGTCGGTAGTGCTGGGAGGAATATCGGTGCTGGCGTTGGTGCCGGTGCTGGCGGGTACTGGCGCACGAAGCGATGGTTACGCTGTCAGGAGCGGTCAGGCGGCAACGGCAGCCCCGGCCGATCGAGGCGGCGACCGCCCTGTTCCAGCACGTGTCGAAACGGCCTCATGCAAACAGAATGGAAGTGCGGCGGAATACTTGGGAAGTTACGAGATCATTTCGGTTTCCCGATATGCCGGCAGTTCGAGTCCGGACGAACAAGCAAGGGAGCGCATCGGGAAAACGGTCGTGCTCTCGGCCGGAATGTTCCAATCGAACTGGAACAGGACATCCGTGGCGAGGCCGCGCTACCGGATTTCCTGTTATCCGGTTTTGCGGGCCGAGGGGGAGATTCCCGCGACGCGCTGGGGCGGGCATTGGAGCAGTTTCTACGGGTTCGGCACTGACCGGAATGCCGTGGCGGTGCTGGAAGTCCATGCGCCGGATGACAAAGTCGGGGACCCTGCGTCCTGGTACGAAATCGTGCACGAGGATGGAAACGAGCAGCTCTGGCACATGTACGACGGCTGGTTGTACAAGCTGAAGCCGGTGGCATCTCCCCGGACGAGTGCGCTCAAGCCGGAAGACGTGCCTGATGAAGGGGCGCTCAAGCAGTTGGTGGGCACCGCGACCCTGGGTTCGTCCGTGCAGCTGGTCAATTATCCGGATATGCCTGTATCGGATCGTATTCTCGCGGGGTTGCAAGCCGCGGGAAGGGTGATGACGACGGCGGATGGAAGCACCGTGACCTGGGGCTTCAAGGACGAAGAGGCGAACCTCCAGTCGGTGATCATCGCGGACAAAACCGGGCGGCTCGAATTGGCCGCAGTCGTGGATGACATCCTGGGACTGACGTATGGAAAATCCGGTACGTACGCCTCCGTGGCCGAATACGAAAAACGAGCCAAGCGTCAGGGACTGCGACCGCGGGTCATCGTGTTCGCGCGCGATCAGGCCAGCCTGGTCACGGCCTATCCATTGCTGAAGCGTTGGATGCAAGCGAATCTGCTTGGCTTCAACACTTCCTGCGCGGCGCACGCCGCCGCATGCGCATTGATGCCGGACCTCGATCTGCCTATCGATGTCTATCTCGCCCCGGGCGCTGGTTCGGCCCCGGTCAAGGTGGCGACGCCGGATCTTCCGGCAGCACAGATCCCGCTTGAGGCGTTCACCCAATAAGCCTCACGGGCGTCGCCAGGTCGGTAATCGCGCACGGACTAGACCGGCAGCACCGGCCGGGCTCGTCACCAGAATCTTCAACCTCTGCATGATCAAGGAGTGGCTAATGCGTTTGGACAGGACTGGATTTGTAATCGGCGTGGCTGCAGCCATCGCGATGACGCTGCTGGCCGGCTGCAAGAAGGACGGCGCAACCGATGCGCTGAAGGAAACCGCCGCGGCCGCGCTGGAAAAAGCCACCGATGCGATGCCGGGACAGGCGGACGACGCAGCCGGTGCGGACCAGGCGAAGACCGGTGATTTCGACATCTCGTCAGTCCCGCTGAGCACCGTGGCGCTGGGCGATTTCCCCTACATCACCCTGCCCGCGGGTTACGTGAGCAACGGTGACCCGGAAACCAAACGGATCGCGCGCTTCCCGTTCTGGGTGAAAGGCCGGGCGCACTGGGTGGAAGGGCGTTTCTATCTGCTCAATGTCTATCCTGAGAAGGAAGGCGACTACAACCCGTACGAGTTGCGCAAGAATCTGGAAGCGCTGGTCGCGCAGATGGGCGGAGTGAAGCTCTCCGAGGAGAAAATTCCCTACGACACCATCAAGAGCTGGGGCGACGAAGTCACGATGGGCTTCCTCAAAGGCCTGGGTGATATCTACAACGTGCCGGCCAGCACCTACGTGGTGCGTCGCGACGATGGCAACATCTGGATCCATTTCGCCCAGGACACCGCCCAGGGCGGGCTTATCGTTGGCCAGGAAAAGGCCTTCGTGGCTACCGCCCAACTCCTGCCCGCCAGTGAAATGAAAAAGCAGCTGGATGCCGCCGGCAAGGTGGCGCTGCAGGTCAACTTCGCCACCGACAAGACCGACGTGTTGCCCGACTCGCTGCCGCAGATCGAGCAGGTGGCCGAACTGATGAAGATCGATGGCGCGCTCAAGCTGGCGGTCAACGGCCACACCGACGACAGCGGCGATGCCGCGCACAACCAGCAGCTCTCCGAAGGCCGCGCCAAGGCGGTGGTCGCCCTGCTCACCGGCAAGGGCATCGACGCCTCGCGGCTGACCGCCGCCGGCTTCGGTTCCACGCAACCGGTGGCCGACAACGGCACCCAGGAAGGCAAGGCGAAGAACCGCCGGGTGGAGCTGGTGAAGCGCTGAGCAGGCGCCCGCCGCGCGCGTGAGCGCGTGGCGGGATTAGCGGGAATTAGCCGCCGGGACTACTTGTTGCTGACGTACTTCTCGCGCCGGATCATCGGCACCGGCAACCCGATTTCCTTCAGCGCCTCGAAGGTCGCATCCACCATGTCGGGGTTGCCGCAGAGGTAGGCGATGTCGTTGGCCGGGTCCGGCGCCAGTTCCGGCAGCACGTTCTGCACGTAGCCGTGGCGGACGTCGGCATGCGCATGCGCGGAGCCTTCCGCCGGCAGCTCGCGCGACAGGCAGGGGAAGTAACGGAAGCCGGGATGGGTCTCGGCGAAGGCGCGGAACTCGTCGCCGTACAGCAGCTCTTCCGGCGTGCGCGCACCCTGCAGCAGCGCTACTTCGACGCCGCGCTGGGTCATCTGCTGCGCCAGCTGCGAAAGCATCGCCCGGTACGGGGTGATGCCGGTGCCGGTGCCGATCAGCAGGTAGCGGCGGTTGGCGTCGTTGGGATACAGGCAGAAGCGTCCGAACGGGCCGCTGGCATTGAGCGTGGCGCCGATATCCAGCGCCTCGAACAGCGCGGTGGCGGCGCCGCCCGGCACGTAGCTGACCGCGATATCCACCCGCCCGTCCGCAGGTGCGTCCAGCGCCCGTCCTACCGCGATCGAATAGCTGCGCCGCGCGGCGCTGCCGTCGGCGTAGTCGAAGTGGATCTGGATGAACTGGCCGGGGATGCAGGGCAGCGGCTGGCCGTCGTCGCGTTCGAACGACAGGTGCGCCACGGTGGGCGCGATCATCCGGCGGGCGACGAGCTTCAGCGGGAAATGGGCGATGGCCACGGCGTTGCAACAGTGCGTGGCAGGAGTGACGCCACAGGGCTGCCTATACTACCGGCTTCCCGCGCCGCCCCCGCGCACGAGGCCATCCATGCCCTTCGATCCCGCTGTGCCCGCGCTGTGCGTGCGCGACCTGCGCAAGACCTACGACAACGGCGTGCAGGCGCTGAAAGGCGTGAGCCTGGACGTGGCGCCCGGCGATTTCCACGCCCTGCTGGGCCCCAACGGCGCCGGCAAGAGCACCCTGATCGGCATCGTCAGCTCGCTGGTCAACAAGAGCGGTGGCACGGTGGAAGTGTTCGGCGTGGACATCGACGCCGAGCGCAGCGCGGCGATGCGCCTGATCGGGCTGGTGCCGCAGGAATTCAACTTCAACATGTTCGAAAAGCCGCTGGACATCTGCGTGAACTACGCGGGGTTCTACGGCCTGCCGCGCGCGCAGGCGCTGGCGCGCGCCGAGCAGGTGCTGAAGGACGCGCAGCTGTGGGACAAGGCCGACAAGATGAGCCGCACCCTGTCCGGCGGCATGAAGCGGCGGCTGATGATCGCCCGCGCGATGATGACCCAGCCGAAGCTGCTGATCCTCGACGAGCCCACCGCCGGCGTCGACATCGAGATCCGCCGCGGCATGTGGAAGACGCTGAAGGAGATCAACGCCGCCGGCACCACGATCATCCTCACCACCCACTATCTGGAGGAAGCGGAGAGCCTGTGCCGCAACCTCGCCATCATCGACCACGGCAGCATCGTCGAGCACGGGCCGATGAAGTCGCTGCTGGCCAAGCTCGACGTGGAGGGCTTCCTGTTCGACGTCGAGGACGCGCTGCCGGCGGCGCTGCCGGCGATCGAGGGCGCCACCCTGGTGGCCGCCGACCCGCATACGCTGGAGCTGGACATGCCGCGGGCGATGGACCTCAACCGGGTGTTCGCCGCGCTCGACGCCGCCGGCATCCGGGTGCGCTCGATGCGTACCAAGAGCAACCGGCTGGAAGAACTGTTCGTGCGGATGACCGCACGCGAAGGAGCCGCCGCATGAGCAGCCAGAACCTGGTCGCCCTGGGCACCGTCACCCGCCGCGAGGTGATGCGGATCCTGCGCATCTGGACGCAGACGTTGATCCCGCCGGCGATCACCATGACCCTGTACTTCCTGATCTTCGGCGGCCTGATCGGCAGCAAGGTCGGCAAGATGGGCGGGTTGGACTACATGGAGTTCATCGTCCCCGGGCTGGTGATGATGAGCGTGATCCAGAACAGCTACGGCAACATCAGCAGTTCGTTCTTCGGTGCCAAGTTCGGCCGCCACGTCGAAGAGCTGCTGGTCAGCCCGATGCCGCACTGGGTGATCCTGGCCGGCTACGTGGCCGGCGCGGTGCTGCGCGGGCTGATGGTGGGCGCGATCGTGCTGTGCATCGCCATGCTGTTCACCCGCGTGCACGTGCCGCATCCGCTGGTGACACTGAGCTCGGTGCTGCTGGGGGCGATCATCTTTTCGCTGGCCGGCTTCGTCAACGCGGTGTACGCGAAGAAGTTCGACGACATCGCCATCGTCCCCACCTTCATCCTGACCCCGCTGACCTACCTCGGCGGCGTGTTCTATTCGATCAACCTGCTGCCCGGCTGGGCGCAGGCGGCCACCCACGCCAACCCGATCTTCTACATGGTGAACGCGTTCCGCTACGGCCTGCTGGGCAGTTCCGACGTGCCGCTGTGGGTCGCCTACGCGCTGATGCTGGGCTTCGCCACCGCGCTGGCGGCGCTGGGCCTGTGGCTGCTCAAGCGCGGCGTGGGGCTGCGCAGCTGAGTCAAAGCGTGGATGCGGTCACGGTTTCCTGATTAAACTCCCCGGCTCTTTCCACACACTGGAGCCGATTCGATGTCGATGAAAACCGCCGCGCTGGCGCTGGCCGTGGGCCTGTCGCTGATGGCCTGCAAGAAGCAGGACGATGCCGCCGCCACTGCCGCCAACGCCCGGCCCGCCGCTGCCAGCGAGGCCGCGGACACTGCCGCCCCGCCCGCCGCCACTGCGCAAACGCCTGCTGCCGCGACTGCGGCCCCGGCCGTGACCAGCTTCGACATCAACACCATCGCGGTCAGCGACAAGCCGCTGGGCGAATGGCCCTATCTGGTGTTGCCGGCGGGCTACCAGTTCAGCGGCAACCTGGCCGAAAAGACCAAGGACCTGGCCCGCGTGCCGTTCTGGACCGGCAGCCAGTTGCTGTGGGTGGAAGGCAAGACGTACGAAGCGGAACTGCGCGCCGGCGACGGCAAGACCTACTCGCGCTTCGAGCTGCTCAAGGGCATCGACCAGGCACTCACCGCGCTGGGTGCGGTCACCCTGACCCAGCGCAGCTATGACGAGACGGTCTACGAGGCGAACAAGCCGGAGCTGGCGCCGTTCCGCAGCGAGTTCGATGACATCGACGACGCCTACTGGTACGACAAGGACGCCCGCACCTACCTGATCCGCCGCGCCGACAAGGCGATCTGGGTGGTGGTGTATGCCGACAACTACAACGGCGCCGTGCTGGTGGCCGAAGGCCCGCTGCCGGAAGCGCCGGCCAAGCTGTAAGCCTTAATCCGGAAGACGATGGCGCCCGGCCCCGGCCGGGCGTTCTCGTTTCCGCGGCGTGATGGGCATCACGGTTGCGGCTAGAATCGCCGCTTTCGCAAACCATGGAGCGGCAGATGCGCAGGAACAAGAACGGAATGGCGATGGGCGTGGCGTTGTTGCTGCTGGCGGGCTGCACGCAGCCGGCGGCGGATGCGGGTACGGCGGCCGGCGCCGATGCCACCGCCGATGCTTCCGTAGCGGTGGATGCTGCCGCCAGTGAGACGACGGAACCCTCCGACGGCACCACCCCGCCCACGATCAGCAAGAGCGACGCGATCAGCATGGGCGTGGCGATGACCGCGGCGGTGGAGCTGTGCGGGATCAGCAATGCCATCGAATCGCAGGCGGCGCTGGCCAAGATGAAGGCCGAACCGGGCGCACCCTCCGCTGTCGAGATCGAGGCGATCTACCTGGCCGCCAAGCAGCAGGGCAAGGCTGTCCAGGCGCAGAACCCGGACAAGTTCGAGCAGGAGTGCGCGGGTCTGCGCAAGATGGCCGACCCGGCCGAGGTGGCGAAGATGGAAGCGGCCGCCAAGGAGCTGGAAGCGTGGGCGGACAAGATGGAATCGGAAGCTAAGGCGAAATAAGCCACGCGTTCCGAGGGGTCACGCCGCCGGCAGCCGGAAGAACGCGGCGCTGGCGGCAGTGGCATTGGCCGCGGTGGTGGCAAGGTCCTCACCGCGGTCGCGCGCCAGTTCTTCCACGATGTGCGGCAGGAACGCCGGCTCGTTGCGGCGGTCCTTCGGCATCGGCTTGAGCGTGCGCGGCAGCAGGTAGGGGGCGTCGGTTTCCACCATCAGGCGGTTGCCCGGGATGCTCTTCACCAGCTCGCGCAGATGCGCACCGCGGCGCTCGTCGCAGAGCCAGCCGGTGATGCCGATGTGCCAGTCCTGGTCGAGGACGTCGAACAGCTCCTCGCGGCTGCCGGTGAAGCAGTGCACCACCGCCGGGCCCAGCCTGCCGTCGAAGGCCTTCATCATCGCCATGAAGTCGGCGTGGGCGTCGCGTTGGTGCAGGAACACGGGCTTGCCGGTGTCGGCCGCGATCTGCAGCTGCCGCTCGAACGCGCGCCGCTGCGCCGGCCGCGGCGAGAAGTCGCGGAAATAGTCCAGCCCGCATTCGCCCACCGCGACCACTTCCGGCTGCGCGTGCAGCGCGCGCAGCTCGGCATCGCACTCCTCGGTGTATTCGGTCGCGTGGTGCGGATGCACGCCGGCGGTGGCGAACCATTCGCCGGGGCGGGTGCGCGCCAGGTCCAGCGCCTTCGGCGAATGCTCGCGCGAGGCGCCGGTGAGGATGGCGCGGGTCACGCCGGCCTCGCGCGCGCGCTGCCAGACCGCCTCGCGGTCGCGGTCGAAGCTGTCGTGGGTGAGGTTGAGGCCGATATCGATGAGTTGCATGGCGCGATTTTACTGGTAGCCCAAGAAGACTGGTGCTGCACGCCGCGATGCCGCGGATGGGCGGCTGGGTGCGCTTCGAGCGCGCCATGGATGGTGCGCGGCCGCGCATCGAAGCCGGATGCGGAGCCTAAGCGGCGAAGCGCACCCAGCCGCCCATCCGCAGCCCGACCGAAGGAGAGGCGTCCTGCTCTCGTATCCTTTGCGGGTGAATACCACTGCGTTCCCCATTTCCGAGCTGTTGCCCGACATCCTCGCGTCACTGGCCGCGCAGCCGCGGCTGGTGCTGGAAGCGCCGCCGGGTGCGGGCAAGACCACGCAGGTGCCGCTGGCGCTGCTGGACGCGCCGTGGCTTGCGGGCAGGAAGATCGTGATGCTGGAGCCGCGCCGGGTGGCCGCGCGCGCGGCGGCCGGCTTCATGGCGCAGCAGCTGGGCGAAGCGGTCGGCGGGACGGTGGGCTACCGCATCCGCTTCGAGCACAAGGTCGGGCCGACCACCCGGATCGAGGTCGTCACCGAGGGCATCCTCACCCGCATGCTGCAGGACGACCCGCTGCTGGAGGGCGTGGGCGCGATCCTGTTCGACGAGTTCCACGAGCGCCACCTGGCCGGAGACCTCGGGCTGGCGCTGGCGCTGGACGTGCAGGCCGGGCTGCGAGAGGACCTGCGGATCGTGGTGATGTCGGCGACGCTGGACGGCGAGCGGCTGGCGGCGTTCCTCGCTGCGCCGCGGCTGTCGAGCGCGGGCCGCAGCTTCCCGGTGGAGATCGCGCATTTCCCGGCGCGCCGCGACGAGGCGCTGGAGCAGCAGGCGCGGCGCGCGATCGAACAGGCGCTGGCCGCGCATCCGGGCGATGTGCTGGTGTTCCTGCCGGGGCGGCGGGAGATCGCGAAGTTGGAGTCCGTACTCGCCGAGGCACTCTCGCAGCGACCGCTCTCCGCGGCGGGGGAATTGCTTTCCCCTCAGTTTGGGCATCTTGCCCCGATTCGGGCGCGCGCCCTCCCTGGCGCGCCTGACGCAATTCCCTCGCCGCGGAAATCGGCCGCACCGGGGATCGAGGTGCTGCCTTTGCACGGCGACCTGCCGATCGAGCAGCAATCGCGCGTGCTGCAACCCGCGTCGGATGGCCGCCGCCGCATCGTATTGGCCACCAACGTCGCCGAATCGTCGGTCACCCTGCCCGGCGTGCGGGTGGTGATCGACAGCGGGCTGGCGCGCGAGCCGCGTTTCGATCCCAACAGCGGCTTTTCGCGGCTCGACAGCGTGACCATTTCGCAGGCCAGCGCCGACCAGCGCGCCGGCCGCGCCGGCCGCGTGGCGGAAGGCTTCGCCTATCGGCTGTGGCCGCAGTCGCAGCGGCTGGAGGGACAGCGCAAGCCGGAGATCGCGCAGGTGGAGCTGGCCGCGCTGGCGCTGGAGCTGGCGGCCTGGGGCAGCAGCGAACTGCGTTTCGTAGATCCGCCGCCATCGGGCGCGCTGGCGGCGGGCAGGGACCTGCTGCAGCGATTGGATGCCCTGAGTGACGGCAAGCTCACCGCCCGCGGCAGCCGGATGCTGGCGCTGGGCACGCACCCGCGGCTGGCGGCGATGCTGCTGGCCGCCGATGTCCCGGCGCGCATCGCGCTGGCCTGTGATCTGGCGGCTTTGGTGGAGGCGCGCGATCCGCTGCGCAGCCGCTCCGACGCACTGGCCGAGCGCTGGCAGGCGCTGGCCGCGTTCCGCAACGGACGGGTGCCCGCCGACGCCAACCGTTCCGCGCTGGCCGCCATCGACGCCGCGGCGAAACAGTGGCGTCGCCGCCTGCGCTGCGCCGCCTCGCCGCCTGTTTCCGTGCCGGCGCATGCGCTGGGCGACCTGCTGGCGCACGCCTTCCCCGACCGCATCGCCAAACAGCATCCGCAGGACCCGCGCCGCTACCAGCTGGCGAACGGGCGGATGGCGCGGCTGTTCGACGATTCCGTGCTGTATGGCGAGCCGTGGATCGTGGCCAGCGAACTGCGCTTCGAGGCCAAGGACGCGCTGCTGCTGCGCGCCGCGCCGGTGGACGAGGCGCTGCTGCGCGCCGAGTTCGCGACGCATTTTTCCGACGCCGACGAGGTGCGCTGGGATGCGGAAAAACGCGCGCTGCGCAGCGAACGGGTCGAGCGTTTCGATGGCATCGTGCTTGCGGTGAAATCCGCCGGCCGGGTCGATCCGGCGCAGGCCGCGCGTGCGCTGACGGCGGCCGTGCGCGAGCTGGGCCTGACGGTGCTGCCGTGGAGCGATGGCCTGTCGCAATGGCGCATCCGCATGCAGTGCCTGCGCAGCTGGATGCCGGAACTGGGCCTGCCGGATCTTTCCGACGCGGCGCTGCTGGCTTCGCTGGAGCGCTGGCTGCAGCCCGCGTTCGCCGGCAAGACCCGGCTGGATGCGCTGGACAGCGCCGAGCTGGCCGAAGCGCTGAAGTCCGGCATCGACTGGAACCTGCGCCAGCGCATCGACCAGCTGGCGCCGACCCGCATCGCGGTGCCGTCGGGGTTGGAGCGCGCCATCGAATACCGCCTCGACGACCACGGCGAGCCAGCGCCGCCGGTGCTGGCGGTGAAGCTGCAGGAACTGTTCGGGTTGGCGCAGACCCCGCGCATCGCCGATGGCCGGGTGCCGCTGCTGCTGCACCTGCTCTCGCCCGGCGGCAAGCCATTGCAGGTGACCGCCGACCTGCACAACTTCTGGGCCAGCACCTATGCCGAGGTCAGGAAGGAAATGAAGGGCCGCTACCCGCGCCACCCGTGGCCTGACGACCCGTGGAACGCGGTGGCCACGCACCGGGCCAAGCCACGCGGGACGTGACGCACCCGTCACGCAGACGCGCCATACTCGTGGTCAAGACGATGCAAGCCGAGGAGCAGCACATGGGCAAGTTGGAACGCACCCAGGATCGGACCCTGGAACTGTTGGCCGACGTGGGCGAAGGCCTGCGCCGCAAGCTTCCGGACAAGGCCGTGCAGTGGGTCGAAACCGGCGCGGCGCTGGGCGCACTGCGGGTGGGCAGCAAGGTCGCGGGCAAGTTCGTGCGGCGCAATCCGGTGCTGGTCGGCGCTGCGGTGGTCGGTGCCGGCCTGCTATGGCTGGCCGCGCGGCAGCGCGCCAAGCGCAAGGAAACGATCGAAGGCGAGGCGAAGCAGGTGCGCGCGCTGCGCCGCGGCGAGTACGAGCGCGACGACTACGGCGTCTGAGCCGGACGCCGCGCCGTCGGCATCCGGCGCGCGGTGTTTTTTGCGCGAAGCGCGCGCCGCATCGCCTCAGCTGCTGGCGGTTTCCCGCCATTGGCCTGGCTGCAGGCCATCAAGCCGGTGCGGCCCCACCGCCACCCGCACCAGCCGCAGCGTGGGCAGGCCCACCGTTGCGGTCATCCGTCGCACCTGGCGGTTGCGGCCCTCGCTGATCGTCAGTTCCAGCCAGGCATCCGGCACGGTCTTGCGGAACCGCACCGGCGGATCGCGCTGCCACAGCGCGGGCGCGGCCAGCAGCCGCGCCTGCGCGGGGCGGGTGGGACCGTCATTGAGCATCACGCCCTCGCGCAGCTGCTGCAGCTGCGCCGCGTCCGGCGTGCCTTCCACCTGCACCCAGTAGGTTTTCGGCTGCTTGTGCGCGGGGTCGGTCAAGCGATGCGCCAGCCGTCCGTCATCAGTCAGCAGCAGCAGGCCTTCGGAATCGAAATCCAGCCGCCCCGCCGCATACACGTCCGCCGGCAGGCCGAAGCCGGCCAGGGTCGGCCGCGGCGGCCGGCTGCGGTCGGTGAACTGGCAGAGCACGCCATAGGGTTTGTTGAAGGCGATCAGCATGCGCGGGTTACGAAAGCCGGAAGCGTCGCGGTTCACCGTCGTCGGCCGCGGGCGCGGCGCGGATGGCACCGCATCGAAAAGTCATTCGCTGGCCGGTTTGCGGAAGCGCAGGGTCATGCGGTCGCTTTCGCCGATGGCCCGGTACTTTTCCGCATCGCCAGCGTCATGGCGGTTGGTGGGCGGCAGCGTCCACACGCCGTTGGGATGGTCCGCGCTGTCGGCCGGGTTGGCGTTGACCTCGCTACGCGCGTCCAGCACGAAGCCGGCACGGGTGGCCAGCTCGATCACCAGCGCCTCGGTCAGGTAGCCGGACTTCTTCATCGTGTCCAAGTCGGTGCCGGGCTTGGCGCGGTGATCCACCACCCCCAGCGTGCCGCCCGGCTTGAGCGCGGCGAAGAAGGCCTGGAAATAGGCCTCCGCAGTGCCGGCCGCCACCCAGTTGTGCACGTTGCGGAAGGTCAGCACCGCATCGGCGCTGGCCGGTGCGCCCAGCGAAGGCGACTTGCCGTCGTACCAGTGCAGGCTGGCGCGGCCGTAGCGCGCGGGGTCGGCGGCGAACAGCGCCGGCAGCGGGCTGCTGCGGCCGGGCGCGGGGGTGGCGCTGGCGGCGATGTAGCGGCCGTGGTCGCGCAGGTAGGGCGCCAGGATCGCGCTGTACCAGCCGCTGCCCGGGCTGATCTCGATGACGGTGTCGGTGGGCTCCAGGCCGAAGAACGCCAGCGTTTCGGCCGGGTGGCGGTAGCGGTCGCGCGCGCGCTGGGCGGCGTCGCGGCCGGGATCTGCCACCGCGGCCTGCAGCGCGGAATCCGCCGCGGGCGTGGTCGGCTGCTGCGCGGTCGAGGACGTGGGCGTGCCGGCGCAGGCGGCCAGCAGCAGGGCAAGCGCGGGGATCGACAGGCGGGTCATGCGGCAGCTCCGGATGCGACGGGTCTGCAGGGTAAACCGGGCCGCCACAAACACGAAGCCCGGCGCCTGGCCGGGCTTCGCGGGTATTGCCAGCGCGCCAGGGTTACAGCGTTGCCAGCGTCGCGTTGAGCGTGGCCGACGGCCGCATCGCCGCCGCCAGCTTGGCCATGTCGGGCTGGTAGTAGCCGCCGATGTCCACCGGCTTGCCCTGCACGGCGACGAGTTCCCCGACGATCTTCGCCTCGTTCTCCGCCAGCGCCTTGGCCACGGACGCGAACTTCGCCGCCAGCTCGGCGTCCGCGGTCTGTTCGGCCAGCGCCTGCGCCCAGTACAGCGCGACGTAGAAATGGCTGCCGCGGTTGTCGATCGTTCCCAGCTTGCGGCCGGGCGAACGGTCGTTGTCGAGGAACTTCGCGTTGGCCGCGTCCAGCGCATCGGCCAGCACCTGCGCGCGCGCGTTGCCGGTGGTGTTGGCCAGATGTTCGAACGAGGCGGCCAGTGCCAGGAATTCGCCCAGCGAATCCCAACGCAGGTAGTCCTCTTCCACGAACTGCTGCACGTGCTTGGGCGCGCTGCCGCCGGCGCCGGTCTCGAACAGGCCGCCGCCGTTCATCAGCGGCACGATCGACAGCATCTTCGCGCTGGTGCCCAGCTCCATGATCGGGAACAGGTCGGTCAGGTAGTCGCGCAAGACATTCCCGGTGGCGCTGATGGTGTCCAGGCCCTCGCGGATGCGCTTGAGCGAGAACTTCATCGCCTCCACCGGCGACAGGATGCGGATATCGAGGCCGGAAATGTCGTGGTCGTTGAGGTAGGCGGCCACCTTGGCGATCAGGCCGCGGTCGTGGTCGCGCTGCGGATCCAGCCAGAACACCACCGGGGTGTTGGACAGCCGCGCGCGGCTGACCGCCAGCTTCACCCAGTCGCGGATCGGCGCGTCCTTGGTCTGGCACATGCGCCAGATGTCGCCGGCCTTGACCGGATGCTGCAGCAGTACCGTGCCGTGCTCGTCGATCACCCGCACCACGCCGTCGCCGCTGATCTTGAAGGTCTTGTCGTGGCTGCCGTATTCCTCGGCCGCCTGCGCCATCAGGCCGACGTTGGGCACGCTGCCCATGGTCGCCGGGTCGAACGCGCCGTGCTCCCTGCAGTCGTCGATCACCACCTGGTAGATGCCGGCGTAGCAGCGGTCCGGGATCACCGCCTTGGTGTCCTGCAGTTCGCCCTTGGCGTTCCACATGCGGCCGCTGTCGCGGATCATCGCCGGCATCGAAGCATCCACGATCACGTCGGACGGCACGTGCAGGTTGGTGATGCCCTTGTCGGAATTGACCATCGCCAGGCCCGGGCGCTGCGCGTACAGCGCTGCAATCTCCGCTTCGATCGCGCTGCGCTCGGCGTCGGCCAGCTGGCCCAGCTTGGCGTACAGATCGCCGATGCCGTTATTGGGGTCAAAACCAATCTCGGCCAGCGTGCGCGGGTGCTTCTCCAGCACCGGCGCGTAGAAGCGCGACACCGCGATGCCGAACATGATCGGGTCGGACACCTTCATCATGGTCGCCTTCAGGTGCAGCGAGAACAGCACGTCCTGCGCCTTGGCATCATTGATCTGGGCGTCGATGAAATCGGCCAGCGCCTGCGCGCTCAGGACCGAGGCGTCGATCATCTCGCCGGCCAGCAACTGCACCGGCCCGCGCAGCGGGAAGCTGCTGCCGGTGACGCTGGTGTATTCGATCCGCACCGGGCCGGCGTTGACCATGGTGTAGCTCTGCTCGCTGCCGTGGAAATCGCCGGCGGCCATGTGCGCCACGTGCGACTTCGAGCCCGCGTCCCACTTGCCCATCCGGTGCGGATGCTTCCTGGCATAGGCCTTCACCGCCTTCGGTGCGCGGCGGTCGGAATTGCCCTCGCGCAGCACCGGGTTCACCGCGCTGCCCATCGCCTTGCCATAGCGCGCACGTACGTCCTTCTCGCCATCGCCCTGCGGCGTGTCCGGAAATTCCGGCAGCGGGTAGCCCTTGCCCTGCAGTTCCTTGATCGCCGCTTTCAGCTGCGGCACCGAGGCGGAAATGTTCGGCAGCTTGATGATGTTGGCTTCCGGCGTTTTCGCAAGTGTGCCCAGCTCGCGCAGGTCGTCGGCCACCGCGCGCTCGCCCAGCAGCTCCGGGAACTGCGCCAGGATCCGCGCCGCCAGCGAGATGTCGCGGGTCTCCACCGCTACCCCGGCGGTCTTCGCATACGCCTGCACGATCGGCAGGAACGAGGCGGTGGCGAGGAACGGCGCTTCGTCGGTCAGGGTGTAGAGGATCTTGGACATGGCGGCTCGGGTTCGCGGAGGAAGCCGTCATTGTCGCGCCTTGCCGGCCCGACGGGCAAAGCCCGCGCGCATGCCGGCATGCCGCCCACGAAAAAGGGCGCGGCCGAAGCCGCGCCCTCCCGGCATCGAAGCGGGTTGCGCGCGTTCAGCGCACCTCGAACTCGCGGGTCTGCACCACGTTGCCGTCCAGCGAGATCTCCACCTTGTACTTGCCGGTCGGCCAGCCGCTGGGCTTGCTGATCTGGAAGTCGGTGACGCCGTCGCCGGTGAAGGTGACGTCCTTGCTCTCTTCGTTGACGGTCTGGTTGCTGTCCACGTGCGTCCACTTGGCGCCCAGCTTGCCGGATACCGAGGCCATCGGGTCGGAGGTGGCGGTGGCGACCGCGGCGTGGATGGTGTCCTTCGGGCTGAAGGTGGTCATCGGCGCGGTGACGCGCATGTCGGCACCCACCGCGTTGCCGAGGTCCACGCTGCTGACCGAGGCGGTGGCCGGCATCGGCGCCGGGGTTTGCGGCATCGGCGCGGGCTCGCTGGCCACCGGCGGTAGCGGCGCCGGTTCTTCCTTCTTCTTGCAGCCGACCAGTGCCACGCTGCCCAGCAGGACGGCCAGCATGCTCATGTGGAGACGGTTGAGCTTGTTCATTGGGTTTCCTCGTCGTTCGTCGTGGGGGCGTGGGTCAGTCTTCGCGCGCGGGAATCTTCAGCACCTGTCCCGGCTGGATCCGGTCCGGGTCCGAGAGCTGGTCGCGGTTGGCGTCGAAGATGCGTTTCCAGTCCTGCTTGCCGTAGAAATGCTTGGCGATATTCGAGAGGTTGTCGCCCTTCTCCACGGTGTAGGTCAGCTCGCCGACCGCATCGCCGGCGATGGCTTCGGTGGACGTCACCTTCGACTGGACATCGGAGAAGTCGGGCTTGACCTGCTCCGTACTCTTCACGGCGCTTTGCACGTCGGAGAAGTCGGGTTTCTTGTCGTTGCTCATGGGAACTCCTTGCCCGGTATTCGGACAAGGGCAACGCTTGCACGCGACCTGTTAAGAAAACATGGCGGTCGTCGCCGCCTGTTCAGCCGCGGCTACTGTCGTTCGGTGCGGACAGCCGCGGGCGCGGCGAGGCCGGCAGTGGCGCGCCACGGATTGATGTCGAGGCCGCCGCGGCGGGTGTAGCGGGCTTCCACCGACAGCTGCTGCGGCGCGCAGCGTGCCAGCAGGTCGACGAAGATCTGCTCCACGCACTGTTCGTGGAAACCGGCGTGGTCGCGGAAGCTGACGATGTAGCGCAGCAGGCCGGCGCGGTCGAGGCGCGGGCCGCGGTAGGCGATGGTCACATCGGCCCAGTCGGGTTGGCCGGTGACCGGGCAGTTGGATTTCAGCAGCGCGCTGTGCAGCGTCTCCTCGAGGATGTTGCCGGCATCCGCCAGCAGCAGCGAGGCGTCCGGCGGGCCGTAGCTGTCGATGGCGATATCGAGGCCGTCGATGTTTTCGGCATCCGCGGCGATCGCCAGCGCGGGCAGGCCGAACGCCATCGCCACCGGCGCGCCCGCGGCCTGCGACAGGTCCGCCTCGATGCGCGCGCGTACCGCCTCGGCATCGTCGAAGCGGCTGGCGTTGAAGGAGTTGAGATACAGCTTGAGCGACTTGGATTCCACCAGGCGGGGCGAATCCGCCGGCACCTGCAGGGTGGCGGTGGCGACCTGCGGCTTGCCGCGCTGGTCCAGCCACGACAGCTCGAACGCCTGCCAGCGGTCGATGCCGATGAACGGCAGCGCATCCGCGGCGATGCCCAGCTGGGCACGCGCAGGCGCGCGCGGGATCGGGTGCAGCAGGCCGGCGTCGTACCGCGCGGGATACGCGGTCTCGCGGCCGAGCGGCGAATTGGCGGTGGTGTTGGCGTTCATTCGCAGCGGTGCTCGTGGGCCAGGTAGTCGGCGGACTGCATTTCGATCAGCCGCGAGGTGGTGCGCTCGAACGCGGCGGCCAGGCGTTCGCCCGAATACAGCGCCATCGGTGCGGCGTCGGCGGTGCAGACCAGGTTGACGTGGCGGTCGTACAGCTCATCCACAAGGTGCACGAAGCGGCGCGCGGCGTCGTCGCGCAGCCCATCGAAATGCGGAATGCCGCCCACCAGCACGGTATGGAATTCGCGTGCGATCTCGATGTAATCGGCATTCCCGCGCGGGCCCTCGCACAGCGCGGCGAAGTCGAACCAGCACAGCCCCTTGCTGCGCGCGCGCACCGGGATGCGGCGGCCATCGATGACGATGCCGGCGTCGCGGTGGCCATCGTCGCCGCCCAGCTCGTGCCAGCGCCGCTGCAGCCAGGCATCGCCGTCGGCGTCCAGCGGGGCGCGGTACACCGGCGACTGGGTCAGCGCGCGCAGCCGGTAATCGGTGTCGCTGACCAGCTCCACCACGTCGCAGTGGCGCTGCAGCAGGCCGATCGCGGGCAGGAAGCGCGCGCGCTGCAGGCCGTCCTTGTACAGCGCGGCGGGCGCGGCGTTGGAGGTGGTGACCAGCACCACGCCTTCGGCGAACAACCGCTCCAGCAGCCGCGCCAGCAACATGGCGTCGCCGATGTCGGAGACGAAGAATTCGTCCAGCACCAGCACCCGCAGCTCGCGCCGCCATTCGCGCGCGATCACGGCCATCGGATCACGCTGGCCGGCATGCGCGCGCAGACGCTCGTGCACCTCGCGCATGAAGCGGTGGAAATGGGTGCGGCGCTTCTCGCGGGTCGGCAGGCCGGCGTAGAACAGGTCGATCAGGAAGGTCTTGCCGCGGCCGACGCCGCCCCACAGGTACAGCCCGGGTATCGGCGAGGCATCCGCCGCGCCACCGAACAGCCGCTGCAGCAGGCCGCGCGCGGGTGCTGGCCGCAGCAGTTCGGCATGGACACGGTCGAGCGCGCGCAGGGCCGCCTGCTGGGCCGGATCGGCAAGCCAGTCGCCGCGCGCCACGCCCTCGGCATAGCGCTGCGAAGGAAGCGACGCCTCGCTCATGCCGCGGGAGGCAGCGGCAGCCAGCCGCGGATGCCGTTTTTCACCGCGCCGCGCAGGTCCATCAGCTTGCGATGGAAGAAGTGGCTGGTGTCGGGCATCTCCACCAGCTCGGGCGGCGAAGGCAGCGAGGTCACCCAGTCGCGCACGGCGGTGGCGTCGACGATCTCGTCGGCATCGCCCTGGATCACCAGCCACGGCATGGTCGGCAGGGCGATGTCCGTGAACTCCCAGCTCCGGCCCACCGGCGGGGCGATGCTGATCAGCGCGGCCGCGCCCAGCTCCACCGCGCCGCGCAGCGACACCCAGGCACCGAAGCTGAAACCGGCCAGCCACAGCGCCTTGTCCGGATGGCGGGCGCGCGCCCACGCGGCGACCGCGCGCAGGTCGTCCAGCTCGCCATCGCCGTCGTCGAACTTGCCTTCGGAGCCACCCACGCCGCGGAAATTGAAACGCAGGGTGGCGATGCCGGATTCGCGCAGCGCGCGCGCAGCCATCGTCACCACCTTGTTGTGCATGGTGCCGCCCTCGGTGGGCAGCGGATGGCAGACGATGGCCAGCACCGGCTGCGGCGTGGCCTCGGCCGCGTCGTACGCGGCCTCGATCCGGCCCGCGGGGCCGTCGATGACCAGCGCCGCATCGGCGCCGGCGGGCTTGGCTGTCGTCTCGTTCATGCCTGCCATGATGCCGCAGCCAGCGTGAAACCGCCGGCCGGCCCGCCACAAACGCGAACGCCGCCCGCAGGCGGCGTTCGGGCAGCGCGCGGTGCGCGGCTTACTTGCTCTGCGACACCATCCACTCGACCACGGCCTTCATCTGGTCGTCGGTCAGGGCCGGGTTGCCGCCCTTGGCCGGCATCACCCCGGCGGTGCCGGTGAAGCCTTCGGTGGCCTTCTTGATCAGCATTTCCACGCCCTGCTCGGCCGCGCGCGCGCCGATGCCGGCAGCGTCAAGCTTCGGGGCGCCGCCCACGCCGGCGGTGTGGCAGCCGGTGCAGGGGCCGTTGTTGAAGATCTCGGCGCCGTCGGTGCGGCCGTCGAACGGCACGTTGGCGGTCTGTGCAGCGGAAGCCGCCGCGGCTGCAGCAGCCTGCGCCGCGGCGCCAGTGGCGCCGGCGTAGACCGCGCCCACGGGGGCGATGCGATCTTGCAGGCTCTGCTTGGCCACGACGCTTTCGGGGTATTCGACCTTGCCGTTGAGATGGCGGGCGAACAGGATCAGGCCCAGCGCCAGCAACACCAGGAAGGCGATCACCATCGAGAAACGCTTGAGGAAAGCCAGGTCGTGAGTCCGCATGTTGTTCCCGCGCAGTCGTGGCCAATTTCGGCCGCCAAGCGCCGGATTATTCCAGAACCGGCGCTGCGGCGCGAGGTTTGAGCTGGATCGCCTGATTTCCCCCAGTCAGGAAGTTGTGCAGATAGTCACGCTATTGACACGGGCAATCGCGCTCGGCGATAAATGAAAAGTGAACAACGCCGGGGAGGGTAGCTGTTCGCATGCATTCCATAGCCCCGGCGCAGGGCGGAACCAACCGGTTCCGCCACAGCACTTTCAATTCCACTGGGGAGATGGCATGAGCGAAATTCGGATCGTCGGCAAGCCTGGCAAGGCCACGCGCAAGCCGCGCACGGTCAAGTTGGCCCCCATGGCGCGCGCGGTGCGCTCGGCACTGGCGGTTTCTGCGATGGCGTTTGCCTTGGGCACGACCGGCAACGTCATGGCGGGCGCACACGAGGTGTCGACTGCGCATGCGCTGCAGATCCAGCGTGCGGCGATTGATTTCGCGCCCGTCTTCGATCTGACCGTCGTGGGCGCCGGCCCGGTGGCACTGGCCATCGATGTGACCGATCCGGGCGACATCGTGATCGACAACGTCGATCCGATCAGCGAATACGCCGCCGGCGATGCCATTGCCATCCGTGGCTACAGCACCGGCGGGAACGTTGATATCACCAATGCCGCCACCGGTGTGCTCATCGCAGATGCGGGGTACGGCAACGCGATCGGCATCTATGGCTACAGTGCAACCGGTGACGTGGCGATCAACAACGCCGGCGACATCACGGCGTATTCGTACTCCGGCCTGGCCGACGGCATCTTCGCTTCCGGCGATCATGTCGTGGTCGACAACAGCGGCGCCATCGATGCCTATGGTTACGCCTGGGCCGCCGGCATCGAGGCGCGGGCGAACACCTCGGTGGAGGTGACCAACTCCGGCGACATCTATGCGGGTATTTACGCGACGGGTGGCGCCTACGGCATCTACGCTTCCGGGCACGACGCCACGGTGGTGAACGACGGCGGGATCACGGCGCGTGGCTATTACGCCACCGGCATCCGCACCCAGACCTATGGCGATGCGGTCATCGACAACACCGGCAACATCGACGCGGGCACCACCACCGGCAGTGCGCTGGCGTGGGGCATCAATGCGGTGGCCAGCGGCGAAGGCGCTGCCATCCAGATCGACAATACCGGTTCCATCCAGGCCGCCGCGGTGTATGGCGCCACCGGCATCGAAGGTATCGCCACGGGTACCGGCGGCACCGTGCAGGTCAACAACAGCGGCGACATCGTCGTCCAGCAGAACCGCGCGATCACCAGCTACGGTGGCTACGGCATCCTGGCGTCTGCCGACGGAGATGCATCGATCAACAACAGCGGCGATATCGTTGTCGCTTCGAAGGGGCCGGCCTTCGGCCTGGTGGGGATGTCCTTCTCCGGCGAAGCCAGCGTCACCAACGAAGGCAACGTTGCCGTCAGCAGCACGGTGAACAGCACCGGCGTGACCCCCACCGGGTTGCTGGCCTTCGGTGCCAACGGCACCGCCGCCGTGGAAAACAGCGGCACGGTCGTCGCGACGGGCGTGAGGAGGGCCGCCGGCATCGACGCCTCCGCCTATGGCGACGTCAGCATCGACAACAGCGGCGACGTCAGCGCCTACGCCACGGGGATGTTCACCAACACCCGTGCCGACGGCATCAAGGCGGTCTCGGGCAGCGGCGACATCACCCTCGACAACAGCGGCTCGATCTACGCCAGCGGCACCACGGTGGGGCTGGGCGTCTATGCGGTGGCGGAAAACGGCAATATCGCCATCAATAACGCCGTCGACGGCAGCATCGGGGCGTACTCGTACTACGGCGTCGCTCGCGGCGTGTTCGCCTACGCGACCCATGGCGACATCGCCATCGACAGCGCCGGCGCCATCGATGCCTATGGCTGGACCCGGACCTACGGCGTCATGGCCCTGGCCCCGGGCGGCGATGCGGCCGTGGACAGCAGCGGCACCATCTACGCGAGGAGCGGCAGCAACAATGCCACGGGCGTGCTGGCATCCACCGACCAGGGCGCGGCCAGCATCACCAACAGCGGTGACATCCAGGTCATCAGCCGGACCGGGTCCTACGGGGTGCGCGCCTATGGCTATGCGGGTGCCGACGTTGGCAACAGCGGCAGCATCTACGCGGCCAGCACCAATGGCGTGGCCGTCGGGATGATGGCGCAGGCGGGCGACGGTAACGCCACGGTCACCAACACCGGTGGCAGCATCGAGGTGAAAGCCGCGACAGCGGCATTCGGCATCTTTGCCGACTCGGCATATGGCGACGCGACCGTCACCAATGCCAGCGAGATCAGTGCGCTGGGCGTCAACAGTGCCGCCACGGGCATCAGGGCTACGGCGAGCGGTGACGTGGACATCACCAACAGCGCCACTATCGATGCCATGTCCAACGGCGACGCGATCGGCATCTACGGCTACTCGTTGGCCGCCGACGTCACCATCGACAATAGCGGCGACATCACCGCCAGTTCGTCCTACGGCTTGGCGGACGGCATTTTCGCATCCGGCCAGGATGTTGCCGTCACCAATTCCGGTGCGGTCTCGGTGACCAGCGTTTACGGCGACTGGGCGGCGGGCATCGAGGCGCAGGGCAGCAATTCGACCCAGGTCAGCAACACCGGCGACATCACCGCCAGCGCGATGCCATTCCTGCAGGTGGAAGACGGCACTAGCGTGCTGTATTCCACCGCCGGCGGGCAGGCGTTCGGCATCTATGCCACGGCCGGGGTCGGCAACGGCGTGGTCACCAACAGCGGCAGCCTGGTCGTGCAGGGCGGTTACGCCACCGGCATCGAGGCCCAGTCCGAAGGCGACCTGTCGGTCACCAACAGCGGCGACATCTTCGCGGGCACCGGGCTGGGGGCGTACTACAACAGCAACAACGGATATGGCTATTACTACGGCACGCTGATGGCCATCGGCATCAACGCCTCGGGCAACGGCGAAGGCATGCACGTCGCCGTGGCCAACACCGGCGATATCGCGGCCAACGGCATCTTCGGCGCGTCCGGCATCAGTGCCACGGCGAGCGGGTTGGGTGGTACGGCGGTAGTAACCAATACCGGCGACATCACCGCGGCGCAGTATGTCGCCGGTGGCTACGGCGCATTCGGCATCGTGGCCTCCACGGATGGGGATTCGGGCATCGACAACGGCGGCGCGATCACCGTGACGTCGGGTGGTACCGGCTACGGCGTGGCGGCCCTGTCCTTCGCTGGCGATGCAGTGGTGGTCAACTCCGGTGACGTGAGCGTCGAGGCCAGCACGGCCGCCAGCAAGTACTACGGCAGCTACGGGCTGCTCGCGTTCGCCGGCAATGGCTATGCCGCGGTGGACAACAGCGGCTCGGTCTCGGTCAGCAACGCCGGCATCATGGCTGCGCCGGCACGCGCGGTGGATGCACAGGGCCAGCAGGGTGTGGGCGTGGTCAACAGCGGCGCGCTGTACGCCGACGGCAAGTACGCATATGGCGTGTTCGCGGTTTCGGCCGGCGGCGACGTGGCGGTGAACAACACCGCGGACGGCGACATCGGCTTCTACTCCTACCTCGGCTACGGCACCGGCATCCTCGGTGTGTCCGAAGGCGGTGATGTCGCCATCGGCAACGCAGGCGCCATCGCAGGCTATGGCTATTCGCAGGCGGCGGGCATCTTCGGCGGCGCGAGCACCGGTGACGTCGACGTCAGCAACGCCAGCACCGGCAGCATCGATGTCGTGTCCGCGGGCTTTGCAGTGGGCATCTTCGCCCGCGCCGATTACGGTACCGCCACCATCGTCAACAGCGGTGACATCAGCGCATCGGTGTTCCCCGACACGGGCTACCAGGGCGACGTGGCATATGGCCTGCTGGCGACCTCCGACTATGGCTACGCTGCGGCCGGGAACAGTGGCGACATCCAGGCCGACGGTTACTACACCGCGACCGGCATCGCCGCACGCTCGCTCCTCGGCAGCACGGTGAGCACCGCCGCCGGCAGCCACATCAACGCGACCGCGGATTACGTCGCGATCGGTATCGAAGGCCGCGCCGAGGGTGGCGACGTGACCGTGGGCAGTGCCGGCGACATCGCCACCGCTGGCGGCTATGGCAGCGTCGGCATCCAGGCGTACAGCGCGATGGGCGACGTGACGGTCGGCAATACCGGGCACATCACCGCGGCCTCTGGATATGGCATCGCCATCGGCGCGACCGCTTACACCATGGAGGGCCTCGTCACGGTCACCAACAATGGTCTGATCGAGGCGGATGCCGCCATCGCCTCCTACGGCATCCTGGCCGACTCCTATGCCGGCGACGTGGTGGTCAATCTGGGCAGCAATGGACGGGTGGAGGCCAGTGCTGGCATGGCGGCCTTCGGCGTGGTGGTCAACAGCGGGGACGGCGATTCCACCGTGAACAACGCCGGCAAGATCCACGCCGGCGGCGCCACGTACAACTTCGGCGTGGTGTTCGAGGGCATGTACGGCGCCAATACGTTGAACAACCTTGCCACTGGCGTGATCAGCGCCGATGGCGACGAGGGTTACGCGTTCGCGGTTGCCGGCAACGACGGCGTCGAAACCCTCAACAACAGCGGTCGCATCCTCGGTGCGATCAGCCTGTACGGCGGCGACGACGTGTTCAGCAACAAGGCCGGTGGCACGTGGGACGTGGGCAGCACCTTGTCTACCGACTTCGGTTACGGCAACGACACGCTGGCCAATGCCGCCGGTGGCACGATCACGCTCAACGGCGGACAGATCGCATTCGGCGCGGGCGACGACACCATCAACAACGCCGGCCTGATCGGTTTGACCAACGGCACCATCACGATGGGCGATGCCTCGCCGGTAGTCCCCCTGCAGGCGGCGGCGCCACAGGCGGTGGAGATGAATGCCTTCAACAACAGCGGCACCCTGAAGATCGTGGGCAGCAGCGTCGTCGATACCGCCGGCGGCGTCTTCACCAATACCGGCCTGGTGGACTTCGTGAATGGCGTGACCACCGATGCGCTGAGCCTGGACGGTACGCTGGCGGGCAGTGGCCAGATGGCCATCGACGTCAATTTCAACGACCTCACCGCGGACCAGCTGGCGATCAATGGCGATATCGCCAGCGGAACCGCGCAGACCGTGAACGTGAAGTTCATCGGCGTGCCGACTCTCGGCGCGCCGGCGGTCGAGTTCGCCAGCGTCACCGGCACCTCGGCGGCGGGCAGCTTCGTGGGTGGGCACGTGCTGGGCTACAACCAGAACGCCAACTTCCTGACTCTGGGCGTTGACGTCACCAGCGTGCTCAATGCCGGCAATGCCGCAGATGACCTGTTCTCGGTCGGTTTGCGCGTGGATGGCCTGAGCGACGGCGGCACCTTGGCGGCCAACGCGGCCTCGGGTGCGGCGGGCTTCATGAACTCGCAGGTCGGCACCTTCCGCCAGCGTCTGGGCGTGAACCCCTATGGCGATGCTGGCAAGGTGCTCAGTGCATTCGTGCGCGTCTATACCGATCAAGGCGACGCGAAACCGACCCACCTGGCCGGGAACTTCGGTCAGGGCGGAAACTTCGCCTATGAACAGGCCAGCTGGGGTCGCGAGTTTGGCGTCAATGCCAACCTGTTCGGCAACTTGCACGCCGGCGTGGTGATGGGCAATGCCGCCAGCCGCCAGCGCCTGACCGATGGAGAGGGCCAGAACCGCATGAATGGCACCACCTTCGGCGCCTATGCCACCTGGTATGTGCCAGAGGGGCTGTACGTGGACCTGAGCGGCCGCTGGATGGGTGCGGACATCCGCTCGGACTCGGTTGGCGCCAACCTGCAAAGCCGGGCCCGCACCAGTGCGGTCAGTCTGGAAGCCGGTTACGAGTGGAAGCTGGGGAGCGTCAATGTCGTGCCGCAGGCGCAATACATCCGTACCCGCGTCGAGGATGTCCGCACGTTCTACGGCGAGAGTCTGGATTTCACCGTGCAGGGCGGTACCTTCGAGCGTGGTCGCGTCGGCGTCGAGGTCAACAAGACCTTCCAGTCCGGCGACATCCGCTGGACCCCGTACGGGTCGATCAGCGCGCTTCGCGACAGCGGCGGCAAGACGTCCTACGCCGTGGGTGATTTCTACGGCAGCACCGGCGTCAGCGGCAGCCGCGCGGCAGCGGAGCTTGGCGTGGGCGTGCAGAAGGGTGGCCTCGGCGTCACGCTGGGTGTCAACTGGCTGGATGGCGGCTCGCTGAAGAGCTTCATCGGCGGTCAGGCCAACCTCCGTTATTCCTGGTAATCCTTGCCGCGGGCCTGGTTCGCCGGGCCCGCGGTCGGCCACATGCAGTTTGGACAACAAGTGACCAACCACAACAAGCAGAACGACCCCGACATCCGCTCCAATCAGGACAAGTCGGAACTGGACACCGGGCTGGATGCGGTGGCAACCGGCGCGCCAGCCCCCGTGCGGGCCGACTCGGCCGACGGACAGCCCGCCCAGTCCACGCAGGCCCCGCGCGACATCACCAAGCTGAAAGTGGAGAAAAGCTGCTCGCGCGGCCTGGCCGGCTGGCTGGCCCAGCACCGGCTGTCGCTGGCGATCACCTCCTACCAGACCGGGCGGATCTATCTGGTCGGCAGCGACCCGCAGGGCCGGGTGTCGTTCTTCGAGCGCATCTTCGAGCGCGCGATGGGCGTGGTCGGCAATGCCCAGCGCATCTACCTCGGCGGGCTGTACCAGCTGTGGCGGTTCGAGAACGTGCTGCGCCCGAACGAGGTCATCCACGGCCAGTTCGACAAGTGCTACGTGCCGCGCAACGCGCAGACCATCGGTGACCTCGACATCCACGAACTCGGCATCCGCAAGGACGGCCGGGTGGTGTTCGTCAACACCAAGTATTCCTGCCTGGCCGAGCTCAGCCCCACCCACAGCTTCAAGGCGATCTGGAAGCCGAAGTTCATCAGCAAGCTGGCGCCGGAAGACCGCTGCCACCTGAACGGGCTGGCGATGGTCGACGGCGAGCCCAAGTACGTCACCGCGGTGTGCAAGAGCGACAGCGTGGACGGCTGGCGCGAGCGCCGCCGCGACGGCGGCGTGGTGATCGATGTCGAAACCGACGAGATCGTCTGCGAGGGCCTGTCGATGCCGCATTCGCCGCGCTGGCACAACGGCAAGCTGTGGCTGCTCAACGCCGGCACCGGCCAGCTGGGCTGGGTGGATTTCGAAAAGAAGGCATTCGTGCCGCATGCGTTCGTGCCCGGCTTCGCGCGCGGCCTGTCGATCATCGGCAACGTCGCCGCGGTGGGCCTGTCGAAGCCGCGCAACCAGCGCTTCGAAGGCCTGCAGTTGGACGACGAGCTGAAGCAGCGCGACGCCGAGCCGTGGTGCGGGGTGCAGATCATCTCGCTGGCCAATGGCGACGTCCTGAACTGGATCCGCTTCGACGGCGACATGGGCGAGATCTTCGACATCGCCTTCCTGCCCAACGTGAAGCACCCGATGATGATCGGCCTGCGGACCAATGAAATCCGTGACCTGATCACCTTCGAGTCCGATATTCCTGCACAGGCTCCCGCGGCATGAGCCGCCGTCTCGCCGCCATCGCGCTGGCCCTGGTGCTGTCCCCGCTGGCCAATGCCCAGCAGGGCAAGCCGGCCGCCATCGATCAGGCGGCCGCCACGTTCAAGGCATGGGACAAGAATGGCAACGGCCAGCTGTCCCCGGTCGAGTTCCGCGCCGGTTGGAACCAGGCCGCGGCTGCGGCAAAGACACAGGCCGCCCTGGCCCGCCAGTTTGCCGCCATCGATGCCAACCATGATCGCGGTATCGACGCCAGCGAGTACGGCAACCTGGTGCTGGTGAAGAACGCGGGCAAGGGCGCGCCGCCGCTGGCCCGCTTCGATGCCGACGGCAACGGCAAGCTGGCCTTTCCTGAATACGTGAAGCTGGTGGAAGCACTGGCGCCGCGTCAGGCAGCGGGCCCGGGCGCGACCAAGTGACCGTCAGCTTCGTCCCGGCATGGAAACAGGTAACTCCCGCGCTTGCGCAGGAGCTGGCTGCCTTCTGGAGGGAGCACAAGGCCATCGGCAACGATGCGGAAATGGCGCGGCGCGCGCAGCAGGCGGTCTGCGTGGCCCGCGACGAGGCGGGTGCGCTGTGCGGCGTCGGCACGGCGGTGGTGAAGGTGCTGCCGCGGCTGCGCCAGCCCACCTATTACTACCGCCAGTTTTTCGCCAGGTCGCTGCGCGGCCGGCAGCAGGAGCTGGCGTTCTTCCAGCGCTGCAAGCAGCTGCTGCAGGACTACAACAGCAAGCTGCCGCGGCCGGAGGCTCTGGGCATGCTGCTGGAGATCGAGAACGCCAAGATCGCCACTGTCTACCGGCGTGCGGTCGAGCCGGGATTCGATGCGGTTTTTATCGGATACTCACAGCGTGGCCTGCCGCTGCGGGTGTCCTATTTCGACAACGCCAGCCTCTTGCCCATGATGCCGACCGGGGGTCGGCAATGGGGACGGGCGGCAGAAGCGTCACGTTAACGGGGTTTCCAACAATCAGTCCCGACGCAACAGTCGGGTTGCACACCAGGGAGAACGCACCAATGAAATTCCAAGCAAGTCTGCTGTGCCTCGCCATCGCCTCCGTCATCGCACCCGCGACCGCGGATGCGGCGACGTCCGCGAAGTCCGCCGTCGTCGCGCGAGCCAATGCCTTGATCGGCAACCAGGCCGCGGCGATGCGCAAGAATCCGCTTGATGCCTTCGTCGCCAGCGACGCGAGCGTGGATGCCAATGGCACCGAGCACGTGCGCTACCAGCGCAGCTGGCGCGGCATACCGGTGATCGGCGGCGACTTCGTGGTCCATTCCCGCAGCGGCAAGCTGGCTGGCGTGAGCCAGACCCTCGCCACTGCCGCCCGCCCGAGCCTGGCTGCCCGCGTCAATGGCGATCAGGCGATCGTCGAAGCCGGCGCGGCTTTCCCGGTGCGATTCACTCAGGCGCCGACTTCGCGCAAGGTCGTCTATGCCCGCAACGTCGCGCCGGTGCTGGCGCATGAAGTCGTGTTCCACGGCTTCAAGGCCGACCAGACCCCGACCGAAATGCATTACATCGTCGATGCGTCCAGCGGCAAGATCATCGACCAGTGGGATGGCATCCACACCGCCAGGCCGGGTGCGGGCGGCAGTGGCTGCACCAGCCCCGCCGCGGCCACCGGCACCGGCAAGACCCTGATGGCCGGCGACGTCGTGCTGAACACCAGCAAGTGCGGCACCAGCTACCAGATGGTCGACGTGTCCCGCGGTGGCGGCGCCACCCACAACATGGCGATGAAGACCTCCGGCATGGGCACGGTGTTCACCGGCAGCACCAACGTCTGGGGCAACAACCTGCTCAGCAACTCGCAGACCGTTGCCGCCGATGCCCACTACGGCGTTGCCACCACCTGGGACTACTTCAAGAACGTGCACGGCCGCAACGGCATCGCCAACGACGGCAAGGGTGCGGTCAGTCGCGTCCACTACGGCCGCAACTACCAGAATGCGTTCTGGAGCGATTCCTGCTTCTGCATGACCTTCGGTGACGGCGACAATGGCGCGTCCATCTATCCGCTGGTGGCGATCGACGTGGCCGGCCACGAGATGTCGCACGGCGTGACCAGCCGTTCCGCCAACCTGATCTACAGCGGCGAATCCGGTGGCCTCAACGAGGCGACCTCCGACATCTTCGGCACCATGGTCGAATACTACGCCAACAACAGCAGCGACCCGGCCGATTACGTGGTGGGTGAAGAGCTGTTCCCCAACAACGCCAGCATGCGCAACGCGATCCGCTGGATGTTCAAGCCGAGCCTGGACGGCGCCTCGCCGGACTGCTACAGCTCGACCCTGGGCAACCTCGACGTGCATTACAGCTCGGGCGTGGCCAACCACTTCTACTACCTGCTGGCGGAAGGCGCGGTGGTGCCCAGCGGGTTCGGCGCCGGCACCTGGGCCAACCTGACCCCGGCCTCGCTGGTCTGCAACGGCAACACCTCGCTGGCCGGGATCGGCCGCGACGCCGCCGGCAAGATCTGGTACCGCGCGCTGACGGTGTACATGACCTCCAGCACCAACTACGCCGCTGCGCGCACCGCCAGCATCAACGCGTCGACCGACCTGTTCGGCGCCACCTCCGCCCAGACCAATGCGGTCAAGGCGGCGTGGAGCGCGGTCAGCGTCAACTGAGTCACCCGCAACATCGCCACACGGACGGCCCGCGCAAGCGGGCCGTTCCGTTTCCGGGGCAGCCAAAATGCGCGTGAACCATGCGAGAATGCCCGTCTCGTTGCCGCCACCGGCAGCGCAACGCGCCTGTAGCTCAGCCGGATAGAGTAGTGGCTTCCGAAGCCATTGGTCGGGGGTTCGAATCCCTCCAGGCGCGCCACCTTCATGGTGAAGGATCGTCGTGATCCTTCCGGTTCGGCGCCAGCGTTTCCCCTGGTTATTGCGCCCCGCGATCACATCGAACCCCGCGCATCCACGATGGCCCACTCTCCAGATTCTTCGCCGACTTCCGCCATCGCGCCGCGCTGGCGCCAGCGCCTGCGCCTGTACTGGAAACTGGTGCGCGCGGATCGGCCGATCGGTTGGATGCTGCTGCTGTGGCCGACCTGGTGGGGGCTGTGGATCGCCGCCGACGGGGTGCCGCCGCTGTGGCCGCTGCTGGTGTTCTCGCTGGGGGTGTGGCTGACCCGTTCGGCCGGCTGCGTGATCAACGACTACGCCGACCGCTGGCTGGACGGCAGCGTGGAGCGGACCAAACACCGGCCGCTGGCCACCGGTGAGGTGTCCGGGCGCGAGGCACTGGTCGTGTTCGCGGTGCTGATGCTGGCGGCGTTCGCGCTGGTGCTGACGTTGAACCGCCTGGCCATCTACATGAGCGTGGTCGGGGTGCTGCTGGCGGCCAGCTATCCGTACCTGAAGCGTTACACCTACCTGCCGCAGGTCTATCTGGGCATGGCGTTCGGCTGGGGTATCCCGATGGGATTTGCCGCGCTGACCGGGGCGGTGCCGCCGGTGGCGTGGGTGCTGTACGTGGCCAACATCTTCTGGGCCACTGCCTACGACACCTGGTATGCGATGGTCGATCGCGACGACGACATCCGGATGGGATCGAAGTCCACCGCGATCCTGTTCGGTGACATGGACCTCGCCGCCCAGGGCGTGCTGTACGCCTGCATGTTCTTCGCGCTGGCGCTGGTCGGCCGCGAGGCCGGGATGGGCGTCTGGTACTGGGCCGGCATGGGCATGGCATTGGTGCTGGTGGCGTGGGAGTTCGGGCTGGCGCGCGGGCGCGAGCGCGCGGCCTGCTTCCGCGCCTTCCTGCACAACAACTGGGTGGGAATGGCGCTGTTTGCCGGCATCGCGCTGGATTTCGCCCTGCGCGCGAAGGTGGTTGCGGCCTGAGCAGCCGGCGCGGCGGGTCAAGCCACGCGCGCGCACACCCAGGCATCGATGCGCGCCACACCCGCTGCGCGCAGGGCCCGGGCGGCGGCGTGCAGGGTGGCGCCGGTGGTCATCACGTCATCGATCAACGCCACGTGCGCCGGCAATGTCGCCCGGGCGTCCACGCGGAACGCGCCGCGCAGGTTGCGTCCGCGAGCCTCCGCGTCCAGCCGCGACTGCGCCCGGGTGGCCTTGGCTCTCTGCAGCAGCCCGGCGTGCAGCGGTAGATCCAGCGCCCTGGCCAGCGGTCGCGCCAGTTCCAGCGCCTGGTCGTAGCCGCGCTGGCGCAGCCGTTCGCGGTGCAGCGGCACTGGCACCAGCGCCTGCGGGCGCGGCAGGCCGGCGAAGCGCTCGGCCATGCACTGCGCCAGCACCCACCCGGCGGAGAAATCGCGATGGAACTTCAGCCGCGGCAGCAGCCGGTCAAGCGGGAACGCGTAGTCGAAGGCTGCATGCGCGGCCTCCAGTGGCGGCGGTCGCGCGAGGCAGGCCGGGCAGGTTGCGGCTTCGGGCATCGGCAGCGCGCAGCGCGGGCAAGCGTGGCGCGGGCGCGGAAGCGCGACGTGGCAGGCGGCGCACAGGTCGCGCCCCGGCAGGCCGGGATCGCCGCAGACCAAGCAGCGCGGCGGGAACAACCAGCAAAGCGGCGCGCACCACTTTCCGTCAACTCTGGATTGCCTGATTTGGTTGACGGTGACGGGCATGCGTTCCAGACTGCGCGCCTTCGCGCCCTGCGTCAGTCGGAAAAACCCCATGCCCGAGGTCGTCGCTTTCCCCGTTCGCCATGACTGGAGCCGCAGCGAGGTGGAAGCGCTGTTCGCGCTGCCCTTCACCGAGCTGCTCTACCGCGCCGCCTGCGCCCACCGCCAGCACTTCGACCCGAGCGAGGTGCAGGTGTCCACGCTGCTGTCGGTGAAGACCGGCGGCTGCCCGGAGGACTGCAGTTACTGCCCGCAGGCGGCGCGCTACCACACCGGCGTGGACGCGACCAAGCTGATGGACCCCGCCGAGGTGGTGGAGAAGGCGCGCCAGGCCAAGGCCGCCGGCGCTTCGCGCTTCTGCATGGGCGCGGCCTGGCGTTCGCCGAAGGACCGCGATATTCCGAAGGTCGCCGAGATGATCCGCGAGGTGAAGGCGCTGGGGCTGGAAACCTGCGCCACCCTCGGCATGCTCAGCGGCGGGCAGGCGCGGGCGTTGAAGGACGCCGGGCTGGACTACTACAACCACAACATCGACACCGACCCCGAGTTCTACGGCGACGTGATCCATACCCGTCAGATGCAGGACCGCTTCGACACCCTCGCGCAGGTGCGCGATGCCGGCATGAAGACCTGCTGTGGCGGCATCGTCGGCATGGGCGAGTCGCGCCGCCAGCGCGCCGGCTTGCTGATGACGCTGGCCAACCTGCCGGCGCACCCGGATTCGGTGCCGATCAACCGGCTGGTGCAGGTGGAAGGCACGCCGCTACACGGCACCGTCGAACTGGACCCGTTCGAATTTGTGCGCACGGTCGCAGTGGCCCGGATCCTGATGCCGAAATCGATGGTCCGGCTGTCCGCGGGCCGTGAGACGATGTCCGACGAGCTGCAGGCGCTATGCTTTGCCGCAGGGGCGAATTCGATCTTCCACGGGGAGAAGCTGTTGACCACCGGCAACCCGGATACCGGCCGCGACAAAGCGCTGTTCGAACGCCTCGGCCTGCGGCCGATGCAGGTCGACGCCGTGCGCGACGACAGCATCGACGCCTGCACCGCCACGGTGCACGCCGGCATCACCGAAGCGGCCTGAGATGGCGCGCGAGTCGCTGCCCGCCCGCATCGCCGCGCAGCGCGAACGACGCGCCGCCGAGCAGCGCATCCGCGTCCGCCGCAGCGTGCTGCACCGCGACGGCGCACGTTGCGAGGTGATGGGTGCCGACGGCGTGCCGCGCTGGCTGCTGAATTTCTGCGGCAACGACTACCTGGGCCTGTCGCAGCAGTTCGCGGTGGCCGGGGCCTTGCAGGACATGGCTTCGCGCGAGGGCGCCGGCGGCGTCGCCTCGCACCTGGTCTGCGGCCACCATGCCGCCCACGAAGCGCTGGAGCGCGAAGTCGCCGAGTGGCTGGGCGTGCCTTCTGCGCTGCTGTTCGGCAGCGGCTACCTGGCCAACCTGGCGGTGCTGCAGGCGCTGCTGGGCAAGGGCGATGTCTGCGTGCAGGACCGGCTCAACCACGCCAGCCTGATCGACGGCGCGCAGCTGGCCGGCTGCGCCCTGCGCCGCTATCCGCATGCCGATCCCGAGGCCGCGCTGCGGCAGCTGCGCGGCTGGCCGGATGGCGCCGCGCTGCTGGCCACCGACGGCGTGTTCAGCATGGACGGCGACATCGCGCCGCTGAAGCAGCTGGCGCTGGTGGCGCGGGTGCAGCGCGCCACCCTGTACGTGGACGACGCCCACGGCATCGGCGTGCTGGGCGAGGAAGGCCGCGGCAGTATCGATGACGCCGGGCTGGACAGCGCCGCGGTGCCGCTGCGGCTGGTCACTCTCGGCAAGGCGCTCGGCAGTTACGGTGCGGTGGTCGCCGGCGAAGCCGATCTGGTCCGCCACCTGGCCGAAACCGCGCGCCCGTACATCTACACCACCGCGCTGCCGCCGGCGCAGGCCGCGGCCTCGCTGGCGGCGGTCAAGCTGGCGCGGCGCGAACACTGGCGGCGCGAAAAACTCGCCGCGCTGGTGCAGCGCTTCCGCGCCGGTGCGCGCCGCCACGAACTGGAACTGCTGCCTTCCGATACGCCGATCCAGCCGCTGCTGTGCGGGGCAGAGGCGGATGCGCTGGCGATGGCCGCGGCGCTGGAACGGCAGGGGTTCTGGGTGGCGGCGATCCGTCCGCCCACCGTACCGGAGGGCAGTGCGCGCCTGCGCATCACCCTGTCGGCCGCGCATACCGAAGCCGACGTCGACAAGCTGCTGGACGCGCTGGCGCGCGCGCGCGACTACGCGCGGGCCGGCGTGTTCGCCACCACCGCGTAAAAGCGCGGGCGCTTCCGCAAGAGCACGCAAAGAGCATCGCGCGCCCCAGTGCTGAGCGCCTACACGCCGCCGACGCAGACGTACTTCAGCTCGGTGTAGTCGTCGAGGCCGTACTTCGATCCTTCGCGGCCGACGCCGGACTGCTTCACCCCGCCGAACGGCGCCACCTCGGTGGAAATCAGCCCGGTGTTGATGCCCACCATGCCGGCCTGCAGCGCTTCCGACACCCGCCAGCTGCGGGCCAGGTCGCGGGTGTAGAAATACGCGGCCAGTCCGAACGGAGTGGCGTTGGCACGGCGCAGCACCTCGTCTTCGGTTTCGAAGCGCAGCAGCGGCGCCACCGGGCCGAAGGTTTCCTCGTGCGCCAGCAGCATGTCGTCGCCGGCGTCGAGCAGCACGGTGGGTTCGAAGAAGGTGCCGCCCAGCGCGTGGCGATGGCCACCGATGGCGATGCGCGCGCCCTTCGCCAGCGCATCGGCGATATGCGCTTCGACCTTGGCCAGCGCCTTGGCATCGATCAGCGGGCCCTGGTCGGTGTCGTCCAGCAGGCCGTCGCCCACCCGCAGCGCCCGCACCGCCGCGACCAGTTTTTCCGCGAACGCGTCATGGACCCCCGCCTGCACGAACAGCCGGTTGGCGCAGACGCAGGTCTGCCCGCTGTTGCGGAACTTGCTGGCGATGGCGCCTGCCACCGCGGCATCCAGGTCGGCATCGTCGAACACGATGAACGGCGCGTTGCCGCCCAGTTCCAGCGACAGCCGCTTGAGGTCGGTCGCGCACTGCGCCATCAGCTGTTTGCCGACCGCGGTGGAGCCGGTGAAGCCGAGCTTGCGCACCTTCGGGTTCGAAGTCATCTCGGCGCCGATGGCGGGCGCGTCGGCGCCGGTGACGATGTTGAGCACGCCCGGCGGCAGCCCGGCGCGCTCGCCGATCACCCCCAGCGCCAACGCCGAGAACGGGGTCTGCAGCGCGGGTTTGCAGACCACCGTGCAGCCTGCCGCCAGCGCCGGTCCCAGCTTGCGGCCCAGCATCGCCGAAGGAAAATTCCACGGCGTGATCGCCGCGACCACGCCTACCGGCTGGCGCAGGGTGAGGAGGCGCTTGTCGCCGGCATGGCCGGGAATGGTGTCGCCGTCCATGCGCTTGGCCTGTTCGCCGAACCATTCGAAATAGCTGGCCGAATACGCCACCTCGCCCAGCGCCTCCGCCAGCGGCTTGCCCTGTTCGGCGGTCATCAGCACGGCGAGGTCGTGCTGGTGCTGCATCATCAGGTCGTGCATCCGGCGCAGTACCTGCGCGCGCTGTTTCGCGGTGGTGGCGGCCCATGCCGGAAAGGCGGCGTGGGCGGCATCGATCGCCTGGCAGGTTTCCGCTGCGCCCATGTCCGGCACCGTGCCCAGCAGCGCCCCGCTGGCGGGATTGCGCACCTCGCAGCGGCCGCCGGCGTCCGAGTCGCGCCATTGCCCGGCTATCAGCGCCTGCTCGCGCCACAGCCCGGAATCGTCGAGGGATGGCTGGCGGCTGGCATGCATGGGCGGCTCCGGTTGCTGGGTGATCCGCCCACGATACGGCGGGCGGGATCGGCTTCGCGCGATAATGCGCGGTTCCGGAACCCGCCGCGCGCTGTTGGCGCGAGATCAATGAACAAGCTGCATGTGGAAATCGCGGGCAGCGGCCCGCCGCTGGTGCTGCTGCATGGCTGGGCCATGCACGGCGGCATCTTCGCGCCGCTGGTCGAGGCGCTGCGCGCGCACCGCACCCTGCACGTGGTGGATCTGCCCGGCCACGGCCACAGCCGCGACAGCGGGGTGCCGCTGGCGCTCGATGCCTGCGCGCAGGCGCTGCTGGAGACGCTGCCTGTGGCGCCGTGGTGCGGCTGGTCGCTGGGCGGGCTGGTCGCGCTGCGCGCGGCGTCGCTGCAACCGTTGCGCGTGCCGGCGCTGGCGATGGTCTGCGCCACGCCCAAATTCGTGGTCGCCGACGACTGGCCGCAGGGCATGCCGGCCGAAGTCTTCCACGGCTTCGCCGACGGCCTGCGGCTGGACTGGCAGGCCACCATCGACCGCTTCATCGCGCTGGAGGCGTTCGGCTCCGACCGCATGCGTGAGGAGCTGCGGATGCTGCGCGACGCGGTGCTGGCGCATGGCGAACCGTCGCCACGGGTGCTGGCGGAGGGGCTGCAGGTGCTGGAAGACAGCGACCTGCGCGACGCCCTGCCGGCGCTGGCCGTGCCCAGCCTGTGGCTGGGCGGGCGCCGCGACCGGCTGGTCAATCCGGCGGCGATGCAAGCGTCCGCCGCGCTGGCGCCGAACGCGCGCTACGTTCAGATCGAGCATGCCGGCCACGCGCCGTTCCTGACCCATGCGGATGAGGTCGCGCAGGCGCTGCTCGGCTTCCTCGTGGAGGCGGGCGCATGAGTGCGCCGCTGTTCGACGCCAGGCAGGTGCGGCGCGCGTTCTCGCGTTCGGCCTCCGGCTATGACGCTGTGGCGCAGCTGCAACGTCTGGCCGAAGCGCGGCTGATGGAGTCGCTGGACTACCTCGACGATCCCGCGCTGGCGCGCCAGCCGCCGCAGCGCGTGCTCGACCTCGGCTGCGGCACCGGCCATGCCAGCGCGCTGCTGCAGCAGCGCTGGCCGAAGGCGGAGATCCTGTCGCTGGATCTTGCGCTGCCGATGCTGCGGCAAGCACGCGCTGCGGCCAAGCCGGCGTCGCGCTGGCTGCCCAACCCGTTCGCGCGCGCGCCAGTGCAGGTCTGCGCGGATGCGCGCCAGCTACCGCTGGCCGACGGCAGCGTGGACGTTGTGTTTTCCAACCTGTGCCTGCAATGGGTGGAGGACCTGGAATCGGTGCTCAACGGCTTCCGCCGCGTGCTCAAGCCGCAGGGCCTGCTGCTGTTCTCGACCTTTGGCCCGGAAACCCTGTGGGAGCTGCGCGGCGCGTTCGCGCAGGCCGACGCCGCGCCGCACGTCAGCCCGTTCGTGGACACCGCGGGGATCGGCGATGCGCTCATCAACGCCGGCTTCTTCCAGCCGGTGGTGGACCGCGACGAGGAAACCACCGTGTACCCGGACCTGCCGGCGCTGATGCACGAGCTGCGCGCGCTGGGTGCGACCAATGCGCTGGCCGGCCGCCGCGCCACCTTGACCGGGCGCGGGCGTTTTGCCGCCGCCGCCGCCGCGTATGAAGCGCACCGCTTCGATGCCGGCCTGCCGGCGACCTGGGAAATCATCAGCGCGATGGCGTGGGCGCCGGAACCGGGCGCGCCGATCCGCGAAGGCGGTGCCGATCTGGTGGCGGTGCCGGTGGCGCGAATCCCGATCCGGCGTCGCGGGTGAGCCCGTCGCGGCGGGCGCTGCCGGCGGTCGCGCTATCGCTGCTGTCGGCGCTGTTCTTCACCGCCACCTATGTGCTCAACCGCGCCGCGGCGCTGGAGGGTGGGCACTGGGCCTGGACGGCGGCGCTGCGTTACCTGTTCGTGCTGCCGCTGCTGCTGCCGTTGATGCCGTGGCAGGGCGGGGTGGCGCCGGTGTGGAGGGCGATCCGCGGCGCGCCCGGTGCGTGGCTGCTGTGGAGCGGGGTCGGCTTCTTCCTGTTCTACGCGCTGCTTTGCTACGCCGCCGCCAGCGGGCCGTCGTGGCTGGTGGCCGGCACCTTCCAGGTGACCGCGCTGGCCGGGATGCTGTGCGCGCCGTTGCTGTACGACGATGCGCGTGCGCGCATCCCGCGCGCTGGCTTCGCGGTGGCTGCGCTGATCGTGGCCGGGGTGCTGCTGATGCAGCTGGGCCATGCGCAGGGCGCGCTGGACGCGGGCGGGTGGCTGGCGCTGGCCTGCGTGGGCGCCAGCGCGTTCGCCTATCCGTTGGGCAACCGCGGGCTGTTGCTGCATCTGGAAAAGCGCGGCATCGAACTCAATGCCACCCAGCGGGTGTTCGGCCTGACCCTGGCCAGCCAGCCGGCGTGGCTGGCGCTGTCGCTGTGGGCATGGACGCAGGCCGGGCCGCCGCCGGCGGCACAGCTGGGGCTGGCGTTCGGAGTGGCGCTGAGCGCCGGGGTGATCGCCACCATCCTGTTCTTCCAGGCCACCGGCATGGTCCGCGACAACGGCACCGCGCTGGGCGCGGTGGAGGCGATGCAGGCGGCCGAGGTGCTGATCGCGGCGTTGCTGGGCGCACTGTTCCTGGGCGAGGCCTGGCCACGCGGGCAGGCGCTGTCGGGGGCGTTGGTGGTGGTGGCGGGGATCGCGCTGTTCGCCTGGGTGGTGGCCCGCGATGCCGCCCGTGACCGCCGCGAAGTGCGCGCATTGCGCAGTGACCGCGGCGGTTGACGCGGTCTCCACAGGCAAGGGGTTAGGCTAGGGCGTTCCCCAACGGGTTAGCGCATGCCCCCCCAAGACATCCGCCAGCACGCCGCCTGGATCGCCATCGTCCTGACCCTCGTGGTCACCCTGCTGCTGGATGCGATCACCCCGCTGGGTTACGCGGAATGGTGCATGTATTTCGTCGCGGTGGCGCTGGCGTTCTTCCAGGAGCGCCCCCGCGGGCCGCTGCTGGTGGCGGCCATCGCCACGGTGCTGCTGGCGTTGGGCAGCTGGCTGTCGCCGGACGGCATCGATCCGTTCATGGCCAACCTCAACCGCGCCATCGGCGCGGGCTGCTGCTGGGTGCTGGCCTGGGTGGTGCGCGATGCGCTGCTGGCGCGCGTGCAGGTGAGCGAGGCGCTGTGGCTGGAGGAAAGCCTGGCCGAGCTGATGGTGTCGCTGCGCGGCAGCCAGGCGCCGGAGGCGCTGGCGCACAACGCGCTCTCGGTACTGGGCGATCGTCTGGGCGCACCCGTCGGCGCGCTCTACCAGAGCAACGACAGCGAATTGACCCTGGTCGGCGGGCTGGCGATGCCGCCCAACCAGCCGCGCAGCCTGCGCCACGGCGACGGCGCGGTGGCGGAAACCGTGCGCAGCGGGCGCGCCCAGCGGATCGCGCCGGTGCAGGCCTCGCATCTGGTGCTGGCCACCAGCCTCGGCACCAGCACCCCGGGGGAACTGCTGCTGGCGCCGATCACCCTGGACGGCGAGGTCATCGGTGCGTTCGAGATGGGCCGCATGGGCAAGCCGCCGATTTCGTCGCGGCTGGAGCTGAAGCTGATCCGCGCCGCCGGCGAACCCATCGGCGTGGCGCTGCGCGCCGCCAACGTGCGCCAGCAACTGCTGGACCTGCTGGAGGAAACCCAGCGCCAGAGCGCCGAGCTGCAGACCCAGCAGGAAGAACTGCAGGTCGCCAACGAGGAGCTGGAAGAACAGAGCAACTCGCTGCAGCAGTCGCAGGCGATCCTGGAGGCGCAGCAGGCGGAGCTGGAGCGGACCAATGTGCGCCTGGAGGAGCGCACCCACCAGCTGGAATCGCAGCGGCGCAGCCTGCTGGCGGTGCAGGCCGATCTGGAGCGCAATGCGCATGCGCTGGCCGAGGCCAGCCGCTACAAGTCCGAGTTCCTGGCCAACATGTCGCACGAGCTGCGCACGCCGCTCAACAGCGCGCTGATCCTGGCCAAGCTGCTGGCGGACAACAAGCCGGGCACGCTGACCGAGGAGCAGGTGCGCTACGCCCACGCCATCCACGCCGCCAACAACGACCTGCTGGTGCTGATCAACGACATCCTGGATTTGTCGCGGATCGAGGCCGGGTACGTGGAGTTGGCGGCCGAGCCACTGGACCTGCGGTGGGTGGCCACCCGCCTGCACGACATATTCCAGCCGCTGGCCGCCGACAAGGGCCTCGCCCTGCGCATCGAGGGCGACTTCGATGCCATCGGGGTGGGCGATGTGAAGCGTCTCAAGCAGATCCTCAAGAACCTGCTGGCGAACGCGATCAAGTTCACCGAGCAGGGCGAGGTCACGTTGCGGATGGAAGCCCGGCAGGGCGACCGGCTGGCGTTCGTGGTCACCGATACCGGCATCGGCATTCCGGCCGACCAGCACGAGGTGATTTTCGAAGCGTTCCGCCAAGCCGACGGCAGCACCAGCCGGCGCTTCGGCGGCACTGGCCTGGGGCTGTCCATCTCGCGCGACCTGGCGCGGCGCATGGGCGGCACCCTGCAGGTCCGCAGCACGCCCGGCGAGGGTAGTTGCTTCACCCTGGAGTTGCCGGCCGACATGAGCGCGGCCGCGCTGGCGTCGGCGATGCCAGAGCCAGCGCCGGCACCCGCTGCCGCCCGCGCGCTCGTGCAACCGCCGCCGGACGGGGCTGTGGCGGAACAGCACGCGCCGCCGGCGATGGGCCTGGTGCCGGATGACCGCGCCTGTCCCGCACGGCCCGGCCGCCTGGTGTTGGTGGTGGAGGACGAACCTGCCTTCGCGGCGGCGATGGTGGACATCGCCCATGACCTCGACTTCGACTGCGTGGTCGCCGCCAGCGCGGCGGAGGCGATCACGCTGGCCGCCGAGCTGGCGCCCTGCGGCATCCTGCTGGACATCGGCCTGCCCGACGGCTCCGGCCTGGGCGTGCTGGAGCGGCTCAAGCGCGACCCCACCACCCGCCACATCCCGGTGCACGTGGTGTCGGCACTGGATCGCACCCAGCTGGCGCTGGAAATGGGCGCCGTCGGCTTCCTGCGCAAGCCGGCCACCCGCGAGATGCTGGGCGGCGCGCTGCGCGCGCTGGAAGCGCGCGGGCACCGCGACGGCCAGCGCCTGCTGATCGTCGAGGACGACGCCGACTTGCGCGCCAGCCTGCGCGCGCTGCTGGCCCGCGACGGCCTGAGCATCGTGGCGGTAGGCAGCTTGGAGGAGGCGCAGCAGGCACTGGCCGGCGCCCCATTCGACTGCGTGGTGACCGACCTGGCGCTGACCGACGGCAGCGGCGACGCGCTGCTGGAACAGATCGCCCGCGGCCACGGTGCATCCGCGCCGCCGGTGATCGTCTACACCGGCCGTTCGCTCGGACGCGAGCAGGAGCAGCGCCTGCGCCGCTACTCCAGCAGCATCATCATCAAGGGCGCGCGCTCGCCGGAACGGCTGCTGGACGAAGTCACCCTGTTCCTGCACAGCGTCGAGGCGCAGCTGCCGGGCGATCAGCAGCGGCTGCTGGCCGAGGCGCGTCGCCGCGACAGTGCGCTGGACGGGCGCAGCGTGCTGCTGGTGGAAGACGACGTGCGCAACATCTTCGCCCTGTCCAGCGTGCTGGAACCGATGGGGGTGCGGCTGGAGATCGCGCGCAATGGCCGCGAGGCACTGGAGGTGCTGGATCAGCGCAGCTTCGACCTGGTGCTGATGGACATCATGATGCCGGAGATGGACGGGCTGGAGGCGATGCGCCGGATCCGAGCGCAGCCGCGGCTGGCCGAACTGCCGATCATCGCGTTGACCGCCAAGGTGATGCGCGATGACCGCCAGCGCTGCTTCGATGCCGGCGCCAACGACTACATCGCCAAGCCCATCGATGTGGACAAACTGGTGTCGCTGTGCCGGGTGTGGTGTTCGCGGCCGTGAACGAGGAGGCGTTGTTCGACCTGGAGGTGCGGCTGCTGCTGGAGGCGCTGTTCCAGCGCTACCACCACGACTTCCGCGACTACGCCCTGGCCTCGGTGCGCCGGCGCGTGCGCCAGGCCATGCAGCGGCTGGAGTGCGAGAGCGTGGCCGACCTGCAGAACCTGGTCCTGCACGAGCCGGATGCGTTCGCGCAGGCGCTGCCGTTCTTCACCGTGCAGGTCTCGGAGATGTTCCGCGACCCGGCCTATTTCCTGGCCCTGCGCGAGCACGTAACGCCGGTCCTGCGCACCTATCCTTCGCTGAAGATCTGGGTGGCCGGTTGCAGCAATGGCGAGGAGGTCTGGTCGCTGGCGATCCTGCTGGCCGAGGAGGGCCTGCTGGAACGCACCCTGATCTATGCCACCGACATCAATCCGCAGGCGCTGCGCGCGGCCGAAAGCGCCACCTACGAAGCGCGGCGGGTTGGCGGCTTCAGCAAGAACTACCAGGCCGCGGGCGGCACCGGCTCGCTGTCCGACTACTACAGCAGCGCCTATGGCCGCGCGGTGTTCGACCGCCGGCTGCGCAAGCACGTGGTGTTCGCCGACCACAGCCTGGCCACCGACGCGGTGTTCTCGGAAGTGCACCTGGTGTCCTGCCGCAACGTGCTGATCTACTTCAACGCCGGTCTGCAGGACCGCGCGATCGGTCTGTTCCGCGAGGCGCTGGTGCATCGCGGCTTCCTGGGCCTGGGCAGCCGGGAATCGCTGCGCTCCGGCGCCAACGCCGATGCGTTCGAGCCGCTGGTGGCGGCGCAGAAACTGTTCCGGAAGAAGGCATGAGCCTGTTGCACCCACCGCCAACAGCCATCGTGATCGGCGCCTCCGCCGGCGGCGTGGCGGCGGTGCGCGAACTGCTGGCCGGGCTGCCGGCCCGGCTGCCGTGCGCGGTGCTGGTGGTGATCCATCTGCCGCGTGGACGCCCCAGCCAGCTGGCCGAAGTGATGGCGGGCACGGCCGCCCTGCCGGTGCTGGAGGCCGAGGACAAGCAGCCCATCGTCGCCGGCCAGGTGCTGCTGGCACCGGCGGACTACCACCTGATGGTGGAAGATGCCGGACACGTGGCGTTGTCGGTGGACACACCGCCGCTGTATTCGATGCCGTCCATCGACGTGCTGTTCGAATCCGCCGCGCATGTCTGGCAGCATGAGCTGCTGGCGATCGTGCTGACCGGCGCCAGCGCCGACGGCGCACAGGGCGCGGCCGCGGTGCGCCGCGCCGGCGGCAGGGTCTGGGTGCAGGACCCGGACGAAGCGGAAATGCCGGTGATGCCGGCGGCAGCGCTGGCGACCGCCGGCGCCGACGCCGTGCTCACGTTGCAGCAGATGGTCGAGCAGCTGGCGGGGGTGGAGCGATGAATCTTTCCGATACCGAAACGGCGCCGCTGCAGGCGAACGTGCTGGTGGTGGACGACGTGCCGCAGAACCTGATGGCGATGCGCGCGGTGCTGGAGGGCGAGGGCCTGTCGGTGCTGACCGCCGAATCCGGCGCGCAGGCGCTGGAACTGCTGTTGACCCATTCGGTGGCGGTGGCGCTGCTGGACGTCAACATGCCTGAGATGAACGGCTTCGATCTGGCGGAGCTGATGCGCGGCTCCAGCCGTACCCGCGAAGTGCCGATCCTCTTCCTGACCGCCTCCCCCCGTGATCAGCGCCGGATGTTCCGCGGCTACGACAGCGGCGCGGTGGATTTCCTGTACAAGCCGGTCGAGCCGCACGTCATCCTCAGCAAAGTGCAGGTGTTCGTGGAGATGGCCCGCCAGCGCGAGCTGATGCGGCAGAACAACGAACGGCTGGCGCGTGCGCTGGCGCTCAACGAAACCATGATCGCGGTGATGACGCACGACCTGCGCACGCCGCTGTCGGTGATCAGCCTGTGCGCGGAATCGCTGGAACTGATGCCGCCGGAAACCGATCGCAGCCGGATCGCCGGGCGCATCCTCGACAGCGCCCACCGGATGGCGCGGATGATTGCCCAGCTGCTGGACTTCTCGAAGATCCGCTCCGGCGTGCTGCGGCTGGAGCCGCAGGAAGGCGATCTGCGCGCGGTCGCCGACCAAGTGGCCGAGGAGCTGCGCCAGTCCGCCCCCGGGGTTGCCGTCGAGCTGGCGTGCGAAGGCACGATGGGCGGCCGTTTCGACGTCGACCGGATGACCCAGGTGCTGTCCAATCTGGTGGGCAACGCGGTGCGCCATGCCGAGGGGGCGCCGGTGTCGCTGCGCCTGGACGGCAGCGATTGCAATCGCCTGCAGGTGCAGGTGCGCAACCGCGGTTGCATCGACGAAGCGCTGCTGCCGCGGCTGTTCGAGCCGTTCAAGAGCAGCTTCCAGGCCTGCAGCGGGCTGGGGCTTGGGCTCTACATCGTCGACCAGTTCGTGCGTGCGCACGGCGGCGAGGTGGCGGCGGCGAACCGCGACGGCGAGGTGGTGTTCAGCCTGTGGATTCCGCGCCAGCCTGCCACCTCGCCGCTCGCCGGCGGTGCGCGTCCGCAGGTCGCGCCGCTGCCGCTGGATTGAGCCTCAGGCGGCGCGCGCCAGCAGCGTCGGCAGCGCATCCAGATCGACGTTGCCGCCGGACAGCACGATGCCGACGCGGCGCCCGGCGAAGTGCCCGGGATGCGCCAGCACCGCCGCCAGCGCGATCGCCGACGAAGGTTCGACCAGCTGCTTGGTGCGGGTCCACAGCAGCCGCATCGCGGCGATGGTGCGCGCGTCGTCCACCGTCAGCACCTGCGCATCGGCCGCGCGCAGCAGGTCGAAGTTGATTGCGCCCAGGGTGCCGCGCAGGCCGTCGCAAACGGTGTCGGGGACCATGTCGAGGTCGAGCGCGCCGCGCGCGAACGAACGCGCGCCGTCGGCCGCACCGATGGGCTCGGCGAGGAACAGCCTGCACTGCGGCGCCAGCGCGCGCATCGCCAGCGCGGTGCCCGCCGCCAGCCCGCCGCCGCCCAGCGGCACCACCAGCGCATCCAGATCGGGCTGCGCGGTCAGCAGTTCCAACGCGGCGGTGCCCTGGCCGGCGATCACCCGCGGATCGGTGTACGGATGCACGATGCTGCCGCCGGTGTCGGCCTGCACCTGCGCGCAGCTCGCTTCGCGCGCGGCGATCGTGGGCGCGCAGCGGTGCAGGATCGCGCCGTAGTGTTCGATCGCTGCCAGCTTGGCCGCAACCGCGCCGTCGGGCACCACCACGTGGCAGGGAATGCCGCGCAGTTTCGCCGCCAGCGACAGTGCCGCGCCGTGGTTGCCGGAGGAATGGGTGACCACGCCGCGCGCGGCCTGCGCGGCATCCAGCGAGAACACCGCGTTGCAGGCGCCGCGGAACTTGAACGCGCCGATGCGCTGCAGCTGCTCGGCCTTGAAATGCAGGCTTGCCCCGGCCTCCGCGTCGAGTGCGTGCGAGGTCAGTACCGGGGTAGCGTGGGCATGCGGGGCGATGCGCGCGGCGGCATCGAAAATATCGGCGATAGCGGGTAGCGGCAGGGCTTGGGTGGTCATCGGCGCATGCTAGCGCAGGTGCTCCGATGACCGCCTGAGGCCACGTTGCCGGGCGCTTTGTGAGCTTCGTCACAGGCTGAACCGGAGATTGTCGAAACACTGACCCGGAGCGTCACTTCGCGCCGGTTCGCGCTAATCTAGCCATGCCGGTGCCTGACGGGATTCTCCGGATCCCCCCTGTTCCGCGTCTCGCGGGCACCGGCGCTTTCCTTCCTGGCGCACTGCGCCGCCTCCGTCCGATCAGGCCGGAAGCGCATGCCGCGGCCCCGGAAACAAAGTGGGGGCCGGCTGTCCCCCGACAACCGGCCCCCGTAGCGTCCCCGTCCTGCGCGTAATCGGCCCCTGTTCAGTCCGATCGTCGCCAGTTGGCGTGCCAGGGCGGGTGCTGATCTATCCAAAGCATGAACCGTGCCAACCCTGCCCGGCCGCGCCCGCACGGCGCGCGCGATAATGCCCGCATGCGCGCCAGCTTCCACAACTTCGACGTCATCGTCATCGGCGGCGGCCATGCCGGGCGAATGCGCGGCGTTTGCGAAGCGCAGCTTCGCGCCGCGTCGAGCGCCCGAGGCAGGAGCCGAGGGCTGGGTGACTTGGCGAGCGCAGGACGCGCGAGCTTAGTCACCGACGGTGCCGGCAGGAGTTCCCCGTGAGCCATTCCTTCTACAGCTTCGATGTCATCGTCATCGGCGGCGGCCATGCCGGCACCGAAGCCGCGCTGGCCGCCGCCCGCGCCGGTGCGCGCACGCTGCTGCTGACCCACAGCATCGACACGGTCGGCGCGATGAGCTGCAACCCGGCCATCGGCGGCATCGGCAAGGGCCATCTGGTCAAGGAAATCGACGCGCTCGGCGGGATCATGGCCAAGGCCGCCGACGCCGCCGGCATCCAGTGGCGCACGCTCAATGCGTCGAAAGGCCCGGCGGTGCGCGCCACCCGCTGCCAGGCCGATCGCGCGCTGTACCGCAGCTTCATCCGCCGCGCGGTGGAAACCCAGGACAGGCTCACCGTGTTCCAGGCCGCGGTCGATGATCTGGTCATCGAAGGCGACGCCGTGCGCGGCGCGATCACCAACACCGGCCTGCGTTTCCACGCGCCGGCGGTGGTGCTGACCGCCGGCACCTTCCTCGCCGGCAAGATCCACATCGGTGAAACCCAGTACGCCGCCGGCCGCATGGGCGATCCGCCGTCCACCGCGCTGGCGCACAAGCTGCGCGAAGGTCGCTTCGTGGTCGACCGGCTCAAGACCGGCACGCCGCCGCGCATCGACGGCCGCACGCTGGACTATTCGGTGATGGTGGAACAGCCGGGCGACACGCCGCGCCCGGTGATGTCCTTCATGGGCCGCCACGAAGACCAGCCGGCGCAGGTCAGCTGCTGGATCACCGATACCTGCGAACGCACCCACCAGATCATCCGCGATGCGCTGCACCGCAGCCCGCTGTATTCCGGCCAGATCGAGGGCATCGGCCCGCGCTATTGCCCGAGCATCGAGGACAAGGTGGTGCGCTTCGCCGAGAAGGCCAGTCACCAGATCTTCGTCGAGCCGGAAGGGCTGAGCGTCAGCGAGATCTACCCGAACGGCATTTCCACCTCGCTGCCGTTCGATGTGCAGCTGGACCTGGTGCGCAGCATCCGCGGCTTCGAGCAGGCGCACATCACCCGCCCCGGCTACGCCATCGAATACGATTTCTTCGATCCGCGCGGGCTGAAGGCGTCGCTGGAAACCAAGGCGGTGGCGGGGTTGTTCTTCGCCGGCCAGATCAACGGCACCACCGGCTACGAGGAGGCCGCCGCGCAGGGCCTGCTGGCTGGCGTCAACGCGGCGCGCTGCGTGCGCGGGCAGGATGCGTGGAGCCTGCGCCGCGACCAGGCGTATCTCGGCGTGCTGGTCGATGACCTGATCACCCACGGCACGTCCGAGCCGTATCGGATGTTCACCAGCCGCGCCGAATACCGGCTGCAGCTGCGCGAGGACAATGCCGATGCGCGGCTCACGCCGATGGGCCGCGAGCTGGGGCTGGTGAACGCCGCGCGCTGGGAAAAATTCTCGCGCAAGCGTGAAGCGATCGTGGCCGAAACCGCGCGGCTGTCGGCGCTGTGGGCGGCGCCGAACAACGCGCTGGGCGCGGCGCTGGCGCGCCATCTGGGCGTCGAGGTCAGCCGCGAGAACAGCGCGCTGGATCTGCTGCGCCGCCCGGAGCTGGACTACGCCGCGCTGATGCGGGTGCCAGAACTGGGGCCGGCGGTGGACGATCAGAAGGTGGCCGAACAAGTCGAGATCGAGACCAAGTACGCCGGCTACCTCGACCGCCAGCGCGAGGAGATCGCGCGCGCGCAGCGCAACGAAACCACCGCGATTCCCGACGCGTTCGATTACGCCGGCGTGCGCGGCCTGTCCGCCGAGGTGCTGCAGAAACTCCAGCGCGTGCGCCCGCAGACCGTGGGCCAGGCGCAGCGCATTCCCGGTGTGACCCCGGCGGCGATCTCGCTGCTGCTGGTGCACCTGGAGCGGGCGCGGCGCGAACGCGCGGCCTGAAGCACGCGGCAATGGCGCAGGGCGTTCGCGCAGCGGCACTTCGAACCGCGTCGTGAATGCCCCGTCCGGGCCGCCTCGATGATCCGGTGGGCGTATCCTGCGCCGATGAACACACGCACTGCACTCGCCTTCGCCTTCGCCTGCTCGCTGCCGCTGCTGGCGGCCTGCAAGCGCGACGCCACTCCACCCAAACCCGCCAACGGCGACTACGCGGCGCAGACTTGGGTGCTGCCCGCAGAAGCGGGATCAATGGCGCCGGATCTGGTATCGGCGCCAGGCGAGCGCGTGCTGCTGAGCTGGATCAACCGCCGTGGCGGCCGCCGCAACGCGCTGCAGTTCGCGTCCTACACCGAACAGGCCGGATGGCAGAGCCAGCCGCGCACCATTGCCGTGGGCAATTCGCTGATCGCCAATGCCGCCGATACCCCGCACCTGCTGGCCACGCCGGACGGCGCGCTGTGGGCGCAATGGCTGCAGCGCCAGCCGGACGATGCCGGCGGCTATGACCTGGTGCTCGCGCGCTCGCGCGATGGCGGCATGGCCTGGACCCAGATCACCCGCGTCAACGACGACGCGCGGCCGGTCGAGCACGGCTTCGCCGCGCTGTGGCCTGACGGTGCGGATGCGCTGGGCATCGCCTGGCTGGACGGTCGCGCGCAGGGCATCGGCGAAGCGCACGGGCCGGACGGTCATAACGCGGTCAGCGGCGCCATGCAGTTGCGGGCCAACCGCTTCGACATGAGCCTGAACCGCGGCGTCGACGCGCAGGTCGACGCGCGCAGCTGCGACTGCTGCCAGACCGCGGTGGCGATGACTGCGCGCGGCCCGCTGCTGGCGTACCGCGACCGCAGTGACGACGAGATCCGCGACATCGCGGTGACGCGGCTGGAAAACGGCGCCTGGAGCGCGCCCAAGATCGTCCACGCCGACGGCTGGAAGATCGACGCCTGCCCGGTGGCCGGCCCGGCGCTGGCCGCGTCCGGCGACACCGCGGTGGTGGCCTGGTACAGCGAAGCCGGCGGCACGCCGACGCTGCGGCTGGCGCGCAGCCCGAATTCCGGGGATCGCTTCTTCGCGCCGGTCGCGGTGGATGCCGGCGCTGCGGTGCTGGGGCGTGCCGCGGTCGCCATCGATACGCAGCAAGTATGGGTGGTCTGGCTGCGCGAGGATGCGCAGGGGCAGACGCTGATGCTGGCCCGCTACCCGCTCGATCTGTCGAAACCGCTGCAAAAGATCCAGGTCGCCAAGTTGGGCGCACGCGGCCTGGCCAGCGGCTACCCGAAGCTGGCGGTGGATGCCGGTGGCGCGTGGCTGGTGTGGACCGACGTGGTCAAGGGCGCCGCCCATCTGAAGGGCGCGCGGATCGCGCGCTGAGGCCGGACAGCGGCCGGGGGGTAAAGCCTGCGGAGTACGCGTGATGCCCCGCACTGTCCGGTTGGGGTCCAGATTTCCGCTATGCATGGAAGATCCCGCAAGAGGAAACGCCATGCGTCCGCTGCCCGCACTGCTCGCCCTGTCGCTGTTGCTGGTCGCCTGCGGGCAGGTGCCGGAGACGAATCCACCGCCGGCCGCCCCGATGCCCAAGGCGCCCGGCGGGGCGCCGAGCGCCAGCGAGCTGTCGCGCTTGCAGGCGCGTGACCCCAAGGAGGTGGCGCGGGTCGTCAGCCGCTCGACTACCTGTTGCACTACCGGATGATGCAGATGACCGGCATCGAGTCGGCGCTGGGCGGTGAAGCGCAGGCGCTGGCGGCGCTGCAGGCCGTCGGCACCGCCTACGAACGCAAGATCGACGCGTTGCTGCCGCAGTCCGCCAGGTTGATGCCGGCTGCGTTCACCGGGGAGGGCATGCAGAGCGGCGTGGTGGGCCTGGGCCTGGCCGGGTTCACTGGCCTGATGACCGGCTCGGTGGTCGCCTCCAGTGTCAGCAGCATGTCCGACCAGCAGCTGGCGGAGTTGGTGCAGCAGGGGCCGATGAGATTCGGCGGCAAAAGCGGCAATGCGGAACTCCAGATCGGGGAAGACGGCAGCCTGGACCAGGAACTGGCCTTCGATGTCGACGAAAGCGGCCTGAGCGGCAAGGTCAAGCTGAAGCTGCACGTGGATGCCTGCCCTGACGTGCAGGGCAAGGTCGGGGTGAGCATGGACGTGGACTCGTCGATGCACGTCAGCGCCAAGCCCGGCACCGGCGGCAGCGTGCACACCCGGTTCAAGCTGGACCGCTGGCTGGACGATGACGCCCGGTTGATCGACAGCGCCGATGGCATGGCCACGGAGATGCAGATGGAAATCGGCGGCGTCGACGACGGTTCCGACCGGCGCATGGCGCGCACGGTGCGGCTGGAACGTGGCGGCGCCGCGTCATCGGCGATGGACGACTGGAGTGGCTTCAACATCTTCACGGACACGCCGGCGGTGGAGATGGCGAATGCACTGATCGAACAGAGCCATCTGATGTTGGTGCTGATCGCGGAGATGCAGCTGCGTGGCATGGGCAAGGGCCCGGCCTGGGAGAGCGGGCGATGCGTGGAGCTGAAAGTGACCAGCGACCCTTCCAGGCGCAAAGGCGTCCGGCCCAATACCGCGTTCGAACTGGAAGCGATCCCGCGCGCCAAGGCCGATGGTGCGCCCACCGGCGGCAGTGTCGTGGCGACGCTGGAAGGCGGCGAGAGCCTCCAACCCGCCAGCGGCAAGGTGCGGGCCGACGCGCGTTACCAATACGCGGGCCCGGCGAAGAAGGATGAAAGCGCCAAGATCTCCTTCGAGGCGCGCAGCAGGCGCGGGGTGGGGCGGGCGGTGCTGGAGTTCGACACCAAGCAGGGGCGGTCTTACCGCATCACCGGGCTGGGCACCTGCAATACCTCGCACACAGTCTGCGACGTCGACCAGCCGTTCTCCTTCCCCGTCTGTGGCGGCACCATGCAGCACGCCCCCACCAGCGACCGCGGCGGCACCCATTCCTTCGAGCACAGTGGCGCCACGGGCTCGGGGAGCTACACGTTGACCGGGCCCGAAGCGGAGATGACCGCCACCTATCAGAACGTCACTTGCGCGGGGAAGCGCTGCTTCAAGACGCCGAACGGCAGAGCGGTCTGGACGAAAATCGATTCTTGCGAATGACGCCACCGGGCCGCCGTCACCGCGCCGAACCCAGGCGCGGCTGACCCACCTGCGCCGATGCTGGCGACGCGGCTACCCTCACCGCCGCCAACGCGCATGCCGGGGCGCAGGCGTGCGGAACTGGCCCGGCGCGGTGCGCCTACTTCTCCGTCCGCCAGTTCACCGACGCGCGGTTCTCCACGGTGGACGATTCGATCTGGATGTCGAAGCCCTTGCGCAGCAGGTATTTCAGCGTCACCACCTGGCCGGTGCCGAGCAGCGACACGCCGTAGCTGACGTAGAGTTTCGGCGACAGGTATTTGCCGATGCCCAGCACCTCCGCGCCGAGCGCGCGCGAGGTGCTGACGCCGGCGTCGTCCAGGCCGATGCGTGCGCCCAGCTGCGCGGTGAGCAGGCCCACGCCGGTGTTGAGCGCGGACTTGGCGACGTCGAGCTGCTGCATTTCGCGGCTGCTCAGGCTGGGCAGCGGGCGGCCCAGGGTGAGGTAGGCCAGCGCTTCCGACTGGCTCATCGCCGGGTTCGACCAAACGCTGGCTTCCGGTGCGGAGGCGCGGCCGTTCACCTGCACGCCGGCGGTGACCGCGCCGATCTCGCGCTGGGCGCGGATGTCCAGCCGCGGGTCGCCGGCTGGCGTGTTCGACCACAGCAGGCGGCCGCGGGTGATGCGCAGGTCCTGGCCGTAGGCGCGGTAGCGGCCGCCGACCTCCAGCGCGCCGGTGGCGCGCAGCTCGCCGCCGGGCGGCTGGCGCACGCGCAGGCTGCCGTCGAGGGTGCCAGCCAGGCCGAAGCCGTCGATGCGCACGCGGTCGCCCACGTTCACCAGCACGTCGAGGTCGAGCCGCAGCGGCACCGCGGCGGCGCGCAGGGGATCGATCGGGTCCAGCACCACCACGTCGGGCGAGGGCGAGATGCCCATGTCCAGCCGCTCCAGGTGCAGGTCGGCTTCCGGCACCGCCACCGTGCCGCGCACCTGCAGCGGGGTGCCGGCGCGGTAGCGCACCGCGATGTCGGGCGAAGCGAGGATGCGCACCTGGCGGGTGTCGGCCAGCAGCACGTCGGTGCCGCGCAGGTTCAGCTGCAGCGGCGTGGCGTCGTCCAGCCAGCCCAGGCTGCCGTCGATGCGCAACAGGCCCTTGCCGGTGCCCAGGCTGCCGTCGATCAGCGCGCTGCCATCCTCGCGCGCCTGCAGGCGCACGGTGCCATCCTGCACCGCGATGCCCAGCGCCGGCAGCTCGGCGGCGAAGTCCTGCAACTGGCCGCTGCCGCCCAGCAGCGGGCGCGCGCGGGTGCCGGCCAGGCGCAGGTCGAGATCCAGCGTGCCGGCGGGCTGGACGATGTCGGGCGAGAACAGCTCCAGCCAGCCGAGCTCGCGCAGGTTGGCCTTGAGCGTGCCGGCCAGCGGCGCATAGGCGTCCCAGCCGGTGGCGACGTGGGCGGCGATGCGGCCGCCCTTGGCCAGCGCGGTGGCAAGGGTGGCGTCGATGCGCTGGGGGCCGAAGCGCGCATCCACTTTCAGTTCGCGATAGCCGAGCAGGTCGCGGCGCGCGCGCGGGCCGTTGCGCACGCCGCCGCTGGCCGAACTGACGCTGGCGGTGGCGCTCCATGCACTGCCCTGCGGGCGCAGCTGCGCGATCAGATCGAGCTCGCCGTGGAGCGCCCACGGCCGGCCGTCCTCGCGCTTGGGCAGCCAGTCCGACGCCAGCGCCAGCGGCAGGCCGGTGCCGCGCAGGTCCACGCCGCGGCGCGGCCAGTCGGCGCTGGCACATAGCGCGCCGCCCAGCGCGGACTGCAGGCAGGTGGAAGACAGCGCGCCGTTGCGGCCATCCCAGGACCAGCTGGCCGGCTGCTGCTGCGTCCATTTCGCCGCCGCGACGGGGGTGAGCACCGCGTTGGCCAGACTGCCTTGCCAGCGCGCGCCCCGTTTCTGCGCGCTGCCGGCCAGTGCCAGTGCGGCGCTGTCGTTGCCGGCCTCGACGTCGAAGCGCAGTCGTTCCACCGCGCCGCGCAGCGAGGCGCGCAGGTGGGTCAGCGGCACCCCGGCCTGCACGCCGTCGGCATCCACCAGCAGCGCGCCGTCGCCCTGCCGCCACGGCAGCCGGCCCTTGGCCTGCAGCCGCGCCGCGCGGTAGTCGCCGAAGGCCAGATCGCTGCCGGCCAGGTCCACCGCCACGTCCGGCGCATTGCGGGCGCCGCGCAGCGTCAGGCTGCCGCGCAGCACGCCCTTGCCGTCGGGCAGCAGGTCGTCGAGCCGCAGCGGCGCGAACTTCGCGTCCACATCGATGGTGGCGGCGATGCGGCCCTTGGCGTCGATGCGGCTGCCGCCAAGCGTCAGCGCGATGTCGCCAGCCCAGGCATCGCCATCGATGTCGAGATCGCCGCGTCCGGACAGCGCGCGTCCGCGCAGTTTGCCGCCCAGCGCGCGCGCCTCGATGTGGGCCAGCAGGCCCTTGCCGTCACGCAGCGTGCCGTGGCTGCGCAGCGCACCGTTGATCGCGCCCGGCCAGTCCGGCGCGAAGTAGCCGGGGTCGAAGCCGGCCAGCTGCGCCTGCGCCTGCCACTGCAATGCGGGCGTCCATGCCAGCGTGCCGCTGGCGTCCAGCCGGCCCTGCGGCATCGCTGCACGCAGGGTTTCAAAGCGCATGCCGTCGCGGTTGCCAGTGCCGATCACATCGACGCTGGCGCGGTCGTCGCCGCGGGCCAGCCGCGCCTGTCCCTGCAGCGCCCAGCGCTCCAGCTTGCCGGCGATGCCGAGGTCGGCATCGGCCAGCACCGCGGTGTTGCCGGCGGCGTCCTGCCAACGCAGCCCGCGCGCATTCAGCGCCAGCTTCAGCGAGGTGTTGTCCGGGTCGCGCAGGTCGGCCACGCCGTTGGCGACGATGCGCCCGCCCAGCGTCGCTACCGCCAGCGGTTGCAGCTGCAGGCGCTGGTCCAGCAGCTGCAGTTTCGACGGCAGCACCGCCAGGATGAAGTCCCCGCGCTGCAGCTCGCCCTGCAGCTGCGCATCGCCGCCGCTGCCGCTGGCAGCGAGCTGGAAGCGCAGCGGCACGCCGGGTGCGCCGCTGCCGGCCAGCAGATCGATGTCGAGCGCCTCGCTGCCGGCATCCAGCTGCCAGCGCGGCGCATCCGCAGCGCCGTGCAGGGTCAGGGTGGCGCGCAGCGGCGCGGGTGCGCGTCCGGCCAGCGCCACCACCATTCGCGACAGATCGCCGCGCGCCACCAGCCCCAGCCGCGGCGCGGTCTGCCCGGCCGGCGCCGGCAGCACCGCGGTGGCCAGCAGGTCGCTGCGGTAGTTGTCGCCGGGCGCGTAGTCGCCGTGCAGGGTGAAGCGGCCACGGTCGCTGTCCACTGCCAGCCGTTCCACGTGCAGGCTGCCGCTGCGCGCATCCAGCCCGCCGCGCGCGCGCCGGATGTCGACCAGCGGCTGGCCTTCCTGCAGCACGCGCAGGCCGTCGATGCGGATGGCGTCGGCGCGCAGGTCCAGCGGCGGCTCGATGGCCGGCAGCACGTCCGGCCAGGTCGGCAGCTTGAAGGGGGTGTCGCTGCGCGGCAGGTCGAGGGTTGCGCCGGTCACGTCCAGCGCGTCCAGCCGCAGGGTGCGGCCGAGCAGCGGGCGGATCGCCGGGTCGAGCACGACGGTCGTCGCGTCGAAAATGATCGTGCCCATCGCGCAGCTGGCCTGGGCCGTCGGCACGCAGTCGGGGTCGCGCTGGCGCGGCAGCGAAAAATGCACGCCGCGCAGGATCATCGGCCCCGACACCGGGCCTTCCGCCTGCTTCCAGGTCAGCACCGCATCGGCCGGCAGGCGCGAGACGATCTGCCGCAGCAGGAAATCGCGCCCGCCGATGGTCGTGACCAGCCAGTAGATCGCCGCCACCGCCAGCAGCGCCACCGCGCCGATGCCGATGCCGCTGCGGATCGCGATCCTGCGCCGGCGCTTGTGGCGCAGGGTGCGCAATTCGGCGATGCGCGCCTCGCGCTGTTCGCGGCTGGCATCGGCCGGCAGCGGCTCCAGCCCGTAGCGCCGATAGCGGCGGTAGCGTTCGCGCCAGTTCACGGTCGTGCCTTCACGCGCGCCTTCACAGATCGGCGCCGATGTTGAGGTGCAGGGTGATCGGCGAATCGGGCGCGTTGAGCCCGCGCGCGATGTCGACGCGCACCGGCCCCACCGGCGAGCGCCAGCGCAGGCCGATGCCGACGCCGGTATGCAGGTCGGCGTCGCGGCCTTCGAACGCGCTGCCGGTATCCACGAACACCGCCGCACCCCACGGGCCGCGGAAGTAGCGCTCGTATTCCAGGCTGGCGGTGACCACGTTGGGCGCGCCGGTGAAATAGTCGCCGCCGCTGGTGGCGATGCGCGGGCCGATCTCGTGCCAACCGTAGCCGCGCACGCTGCGGTCGCCGCCGGCGTAGTAGCGCAGGCTGGGCGGCAGGTTGAGCACGTCGGCGGTGAAGGTGTGGCCCAGTTCGCCGCGCGCCAGCAGCCGGCTGCTGGGATCCAGTCCGTGGAACCACTGCACGCTGGCATGCAGCTGGGTGAAGCTGGCCCTGCCGTCGGCGCCGCCCTTGCCGCCGCGCAGGGTCAGGGTGCCGCCGCCGCCGCGGCGCGGCGCCATGCGCTCGTCCACGTCGATGTATTCCGCGCGCAGCGAGGGATAGACGAAGCTGGCGTACTTGAAGTCCGGGGTCGGCCGGGTCACGCTGGCATAGGCCCAGCGTTCGCGCAGCACGTGCAGCGAGGCGACCAGGTTGAGATGGTCGTTGTACTGGCCGCTGCGGCTGCCCACCAATTCCAGCCGGCGGCTGTTGACGTAGTCGGTCTGCTCGTCCGCGGCCTGCAGGCTGGCGGTGTACCAGCCGTCCAGCCAGGCGAAGGCGGGGATGCGGTACTGCAGCGTTGCGGTCTTGCGCTTCTCCGCCCAGTCCACCTGCGCCAGCGCCTTGTGCCCGCGCGCGTTGAGGTAGCGCCGCTCCACCCCGGCGCTGATGCCGGGGCCGCTGAGCGTGCCGTAGCTGGCGCCGAGGCTGTAGATGCTGCGCTTGGCGGGGGTCAGCTCCACCTCCACCGGCACCTGCAGGCCAGTGGCCTGCGCCGGCGCGGCCTGCACATCGACCAGCGCGAAATAGTCCAGCATGACCAGCGATTTGCGCAGGCGTTCCAGCTCGGCCTGGTCGTAAGGCTGGCCCGGCGACCACGGCACCAGTTTGCCCAGCAGGCGCGGGTCGATGATGGCCTTGGGCGTCTGGGTGAAGCGCGCTTCGCCCAGCATGTGACGCGCGCCGCTGCTCCAGCGCAGGTCGATGTCGGCGGCCTGCTGCGCCCGCGTCACCTCGACCCGATGGCTGGCCAGCGCGGCATCGAAATAACCGTGCGCAGCCAGTGCGGTGGCGATCCGCGACTTGCCGGTTTCGTACAGGCGGTGGTCGAGCACCGCGCCGATGCGCGGCTCGAACGCGGCCAGCGCGTCGCCGACGTGACGGTCGTCGCCACCCGGCCCGGCCACCCCGAGTTCCAGCCCGCGCACCCTCACCGGCTGGCCGGGATCGATGCGGATGATCACGGTCAGCACGCGGTCGCGGTTGCCGCGCGCGTTGGGTGCATCCGCGCGGTCGCTGTCGGCATCGCCGTCGCTGCCGTCGCCATCATCGGCATCGCCCGCCGCGGCGTCGGCTTGCGCATCGGCGACGGGCGCGGGCCGGTCGCTGCGCTCCACGCTGATCGTCGGCGAGTAATAGCCGAACGGTTCCAGCGCGCGCCGGGTTTCGTCCTCGGCCACCCGCAGCAGATGCCCCAGCCGGCGCGCGCGCAGGTCGCGGTCCAGCTCGTCGCTCAGCGACAGCGCGCTGCGCACGTTGGCTTCCATCGCCTCGTCGCGCAGGCCGATGATCTGCAGCTTCTGCACCTTGATCGCCCACGCCGGCGCGGTGGCCAACAGGCAGGCGAGCAACAAGGGCAGGCGAAAGTGGCAGGCAGTCATCGCCGCAGGATACCGACGCGGCGTCAACGCGCGATTAACTCCGCCGCGCACGCGCACCCGGCGCATGGGTGCGCATGTCGGCCTCAGGACGACAGATGCTCGATCGCCGCCACGCTGCCCAATCGGTTGGCCAGCCGCTGCAACAGCGCCAGCCGGTTGGCGCGCACGCCGGGGTCATCGGCGTTGACCATCACCGCATCGAAGAATGCGTCCACCGGCGCGCGCAGCGCCGCCAGCCGGGTCAGCACGCTGACGTAATCGCCCTGCGCCAGCGCGGGGCCGGTCTCGGCATAGGCGGCTTCCACCGCCTCGGCCAGCGCCAGCTCGGCCGGTTCGCGCAGCAGCGCCGCGTCCTCCATCGCCGGGATGTCGATGTCGGCCTTCTTGAGGATGTTGCCGATGCGCTTGTTGGCGGCGGCCAGCGCGGTGGCCTCGGGCAGTTGCGCGAAGGTGCCGATGGCGTCGAGGCGGCGGTCGAAGTCGTACAGCGAGGCCGGCTTCAGTTCGGCGACGGCGTTGAAGTGCGCGGCCGGCACGCCGCGGTCGGCGTAGTAGCCGCGCAGGCGGTCGAGGATGAAGTCGTAGAGCTCGCTCGCATCGGCCTGCACGTTCTTCGCAGCCAGCGACTCGTTCGCCTTGCCAAGCAGCGCCTTGAGGTCGAGATCAAACCCGCTCTCGATGATCGTCCGCGCCAGCCCCAGCGCATTGCGCCGCAGCGCGAACGGATCCTTGTTGCCGGTCGGCTTCAGGCCCGCGGCGAAACCGCCGGCCAGCGTGTCCAGCCGCTCGGCAATCGCCAGCACCTTGCCCAGCTTTGATGCGGCGATGTCGTCGGCGGCGAAGCGCGGGCGGTAGGCTTCGTCGATGGCGAGTGCCACTTCATCGTTTTCGCCCGCGCGCTGCGCGTAGTAGCGGCCGGCGATGCCCTGCAATTCGGGGAATTCGTTGACCATGCGGCTTTGCAGGTCGTTTTTGGCCAGCTGCGCGGCGCGCCTGGCCTGCGCCGGGTCGGCGCCGACCTGCGCGGCGATGGTTTCGGCCAGCGCCGCCACCCGCGCCACCTTGTCGGCCACGCTGCCCAGCTTGGCCTGGTAGGTCACGGTCTTCAGGCCCTCGCCCATCGACACGAGGCCCTGCTTCAGGTCCTCGTCGAAGAAGAACTTGGCGTCGCTGAAGCGCGGGCGGATCACCCGCTCGTAGCCCTTGCGGATTTCGCCGGGATCCTTGGATTCGATGTTGGCGATGCCGATGAACTTCTCGGTGAGCCTGCCATTGGCATCCAGCACCGGGAAGAACTTCTGGTTGGCCTCCATGGTTTCGACCAGCGCTTCCTGCGGCACCGCCAGGAATTCGCGGTCGAACGCGCAGGCCACCGCCACCGGCCATTCGTTGAGGCAGTTCACCTGTTCCAGGTTGCCCGCGTCGATGCGCGCGCTGCCGCCGGCGGCCTTCGCCGCGCGCTCGACCTCGTCGACGATGCGCGCGCGGCGCGCGTCGGCATCGACCAGCACCTTGGCATCCAGCAGCGCGGCCACGTAGTCCTGCGGCTGCGCGATGGCGATGGCCTGCGGCGCGTGGAAGCGGTGCCCGCGCGTTTGCCGGCCGGCGCGGATGCCGAGCGCTTCGAGATCGGCGACCTCGTTGCCCAGCAGCGCCACCAGCCAGTGCAGCGGACGGGCGAAACCGTAGGTGTGGGCGCCCCAGCGCATCGGCTTGGGAATCGGCATGCCGGCCAAGGCCTCGTCCAGCACGCCCTGCAGCAGGTCCAGCGTGCGCGCGCCCGGCTTGGTGGCGCGGTGCACGAAGCGCTCGCCCTTGGCGTCGCTGGTTTTTTCCAGCGCCGTCCATTCCACCCCGGCCTTGGCGGCGAAGCCTTCCAGCGCCCGCGTCGGCGCGCCGTTGGCGTCCAGCGCGATGTTCAGGTACGGGCCCAGCACCTCGGAGGTCTGCTCCGGCTGCTCCACCGCCACGCCGGGCAGCAGCACCGCCAGCCGGCGCGGCGAGTACAGCGGCTTGGCATCGCCGCGCTCGATGGCCACGCCGCGCTTGTCCAGCGCCGCCAGCACACCGTCGAAAAACGCCTGCGCCAGCCCGGGCAGCGCCTTGACCGGCAGCTCTTCGGTGCCGAGTTCGATCAGGAGGGGTTGCTTGATGCTCATGCGGGTCGCGCCTTCTGCGTTTTGCCGGTCCTGCCCGCGAAAGCGGACAGCCAGCGTCTTGTGCGTCTTGTTTGCCAGCCACCGGGTCCCCGTCTTCCGGGGACGGCAGCGTCAGTTCTTCAGGCCCGGGAAGCCGAGCTTCTCGCGCTGCGCGTAATAGCTTTCCGCCACCGCCTGCGCCAGCTTGCGCACGCGCAGGATGTAGCGCTGGCGCTCGGTCACGGAAATCGCGCGGCGCGCGTCCAGCAGGTTGAAGCTGTGGCTGGCCTTGGTCACCTGCTCGTAGGCCGGCAGCGGCAGGCCGGCTTCGACCAGCTTCATCGCTTCGGCCTCGCAGGCATCGAAGCGGTGGAACATCTCGGCCACGTTTGCGTATTCGAAGTTGTAGGTGCTCTGCTCCACCTCGTTCTGGTGGTAGACGTCGCCGTAGGTGACCGGCTGGCCGTCGGGCCCGTAGGTCCACACCAGGTCATAGACGTTGTCGCAGTTCTGCAGGTACATGCACAGGCGTTCCAGCCCGTAGGTGATCTCGCCCAGCACCGGGCGGCACTCCAGCCCGCCGGCCTGCTGGAAATAGGTGAACTGGGTCACCTCCATGCCGTTGAGCCAGACCTCCCAGCCCAGGCCCCAGGCGCCGAGCGTGGGCGATTCCCAGTTGTCCTCGACCAGCCGCAGGTCGTGCACCAGCGGGTCGATGCCGAGCGCCTTCAGCGAGTCGAAGTACAGCTCCACGATGTTGTCGGGGCTGGGCTTCATCACCACCTGGAACTGGTAGTAGCGCTGCAGGCGGTTGGGGTTTTCGCCGTAGCGGCCGTCGGTGGGGCGGCGGCTGGGCTGCACGTAGGCGGCGTTCCACGGCTCGGGGCCGAGCGCGCGCAGGAAGGTGGCCGGATGGAAGGTGCCGGCGCCGACCTCGAGGTCCAGCGGCTGGATCAGGACGCAGCCCTGCTCCGCCCAGTAGGCGTTGAGGCGCGAGACGAGTTGCTGGAAGGTGATCGGAACGGCCATGTCGGGCTGGGAAGTGCGAGGTAGCGGATTAGTATAAGGGCGCCTGTTTTGCCGCCCGCCGCCACGCCGCCCGCCAACGCCGATGACCACGCCCTTCCTGATCCTCGAAACCGGCCAGCCCACCCCGTCGATGCGCCGCCACGGCAGCTTCGCCCACTGGATCCGGGTCGCCGCCGGGCTGGGGCGCGACGACGCGGTGGTGGTGGATGTCCAGCGCGGCGACGCATTGCCGGGACGCGACGGCTTCGCCGGCGTAATAGTGACTGGCTCGGCGGCGATGGTCACCGAGCGCCACGACTGGAGCGAACGCAGCGCCGGCTGGCTGCGCGAAGCCGCGCACGCCGGGCTGCCGATGCTGGGCATCTGCTACGGCCACCAGCTGATCGCGCATGCGCTGGGTGGCACCGTCGACGACAACCCCAACGGCCGCGAGATGGGCACCGTGCACATCGACCTGCACCCGCAGGCGCAGGACGACCCGCTGTTCGCCGGCCTGCCGGCGCGCTTTGCCGCCCAGGCCACCCACCTGCAGAGCGTGCTGCAGCCGCCGCCGGGCGCCACCGTGCTGGCGCGCAACGACCACGACGCCTGCCATGCCTTCCGCTGGGGCGACGCGGCCTGGGGCCTGCAGTTCCATCCCGAGTTCAGCGCCGGCCACATGCGCGGCTACATCCACGCCCGCGCCGATGCGCTGGCCCGCGAGGGCCGCTGCGGCAGGCGGCTGGCGCGCGAGGTCGGCGCGGCGCCGCATGCGCGCGAAGTGCTGCGCCGGTTCGTCCGCCGCGCACGGCGCTGACGCACGCTCCGGTATCCTGTGCGCATCGTTTTCGGGGCGCAGCATGGACATTCGCAGATTACCGGCCAGCCAGGGGCTGGTGTGGTTCCGTCAGGCCATCGACCTGGGCGCGAAGAACCCGCGCGCGGTGTTCGGGGCGGCGGCGCTGGCGATCATCGCGCTGTACGCGGCGGTGCTGGCATTTGCGCTGCTGGTGGGCGTGCTGTTGGCCGGCAGCAAGGCCGCGGGGCAGCCGCCGGGTCTTGGCCTGGTGATGGCGGTGGCGCTGCCGCTGACCCTGGCGGTGATGCTGCTGGTGCCGGTGCTGCTGGGCGGGCTGATGCACGTGATCCGCGAAACCGAGGCCGGCCGTCAGGTGCGTGCGCGCGACGTGTTCATGCCGCTGCGCAGCGGCAAGGGACGCCAGCTGGCGTGGCTGGGGCTGGTGCAGGTGGCGCTGGCGGTGGTCGGCGGCCTGCTGATGGTGGCCGTGGCCGGCAGCGACTACTGGCGCGACTATCTTGAGGCGATGCAGGCGGCCATGCAGGGCGCCAACCCGACGGTGCCGCAGCCGCAGAATGCCGGCCTGCTGTTCCTGGTGCAGCTGGTCTTCAACTACTTCAGCTACGCGCTGATGCTGTTCGCGATCCCGCTGATGCTGTTCTCCGGCAACGGCCTGGGCGATGCGCTGCGCAATGCGCTGCGCGCCTCGGTCAGCAATATCGGCGCCAACCTGCTGGCCGGCGTGCTGTTCGTCGGCGCGCTGCTGGTGGCGGCGGTGGTAGTGGCGCTGCTGGCCAGCCTGCTGGCGGTGCTGGGCAGCGTCATCCACCCGGCATTGGGCGCACTGCTGACGATGCTGACCATGCTCGGCTTCGCCGTGGTGGTGCTGGTGCTGGTGGTGGGCGCGGCTTACCTCGCCTGGCGCGACACTTTCGGCGATGCCGGCGTGCCGCCAACGGCTGTCGTACAGGTGCACGCCTTCGAGGCCTGAGCCCGCGTTCGCGCGGGCTGGCGCTTACGCGCGCTGGGGCTCGCGCGGCGCGACCAGGCGCGCGGCGAGGATGCCGGCCTCGTACAGCAGGCACATCGGGATCGCCAGCATCAGCTGGCTGACCACGTCGGGCGGGGTCAGCACCGCGGCGACGATGAAGATGCCCACCACCGCGTAGCCGCGGCCTTCGCGCAGCTGCGCCGGGGTCACCCAGCCCAGCAGCGACAGGATCACCAGCGCCACCGGCAGTTCGAACGACAGGCCGAAGGCGAGGAACATCACCAGCACGAAATCGAGGTAGGCGCTGATGTCGGTCATCATCGCCACGCCGTCCGGCGTCACCCGCGCCATGAAGCCGAACACCATCGGCAGCACCAGGAAATAGGCGAACGCGCAGCCGGCGTAGAACAGCAGCAGCGCCGAGCTCAGCAGCGGCAGCGCCAGCCGCTTCTCGCGCTGGTACAGCCCCGGCGCCACGAACGCCCAGGCCTGGTAGAGCAGCCACGGCATCGCCACCACCAGCGCGGCGAAGAAGGCCAGCTTCATCGGCGCGAAGAACGGCGAGGCGACCTGGGTGGCGATCAGCTGGCCGCCCTTGGGCAGCTTGGCCAGCAGCGGCAGCGCCAGATAGCCGTACAGGGTGTTGGCGAACGGCAGCAGGCAGGCCAGCACCACGGCCAGCCCGACCGCGCCGCGCAGCAGGCGCGTGCGCAGCTCCAGCAGGTGGGCGATCAGCGGGCGTTCGTTGTCTTGGTTCTGGGCGTCAGCCGTCACGGCGTTCCCCGTCGCTGCTGGCGGGCGGGTCGAGCGCGCGCGGCGCGTCCGCCTGCACCTGCGCGGTGGCCTCGCGCAGCCGCGCCTCGGCGTCGCGCAGTGCCTGCTGGCTTTCGCGCAGGCTGCGCTGCAGTTCCTCGCTGGCCAGCTCCTGCTCCAGCTCGCTGCGCACCGCGTGCCACTGCGCGCGCGCCTTGCGTACCCACAGGCCGGCGAAGCGCGCAGCCCTCGGCAGCCGCTCCGGGCCCAGCACGACCAGCGCCACCAGGGCGACGATCAGCATCTCGCCGAGGGAGAAATCGAACATCGAAGCCGCCTGGCGGCGTCAGCGTGCCGCGTCGTCGCGTTCGCGCTGCTCGGCCGAAGACGGCGCCTTGTCCTCGCCGATCCGCGCGGCCGGCTTGTCTTCCTCGTCGCCGTGCATGCCCTTCTTGAACTCGTTGACCGCCTTGCCGAGATCGCGCGCACCGGAGGTCAGCCGCTTGGTGCCGAACACCAGCAGCACGACGACCAGTACGATCAGCCAATGCCAGATGCTGAAGCCGCCCATGGATGCACCCGTGGTTGTAGGGGAAGACCGCGGATTCTAGCTTACGGCTTGGTGGCCGGCGGCAGCGGAGTGGTGGTGGCCGGGTTGCCGGCGTCCAGCGGTTGCACCGAAGCGGCGGCCGGGGTGGGTTCGGCCGGTGCGGCGGGCGCGGCGGCGCCCCGGCGCGCGTAGCGGGCGGCGGCGGTGGCTTCCTCCAGCGCATCGCGGAAGGCGACGATGGCGGACGACGGTGCCTGCGGGGCGCGGCCCTCGAAGATCATCCGCGGGGTCACGCCGCTGCCGTAGGCGGTGCGGTTGGCGCCGTTGTCGATCGACAGCACCGCGCCGTCCAGCGCCACGCCGGCGAACAGCCCGCGCGCGCGCGACCACGACCAGATCTCGGCCTTCAGCGCGCCGTCGGTGGCGGCGGCGGCATTGCGGCCGACCGGGCCGGCGGCCACGCCGGCATCGGCGCCGAGGGTGATCTTGCCGTTGACCAGGTTGTCCAGCCCGCGCTCGCTGCGGAACACCAGGATGACGTCGGCCGACTGCACGCCGGCCTGCAGGCCGAAACTGGCGCCGGCCAGCTTGACGAATACCGGGTTGGTCCAGCTGCCGTCGGCGGCCTTGGTCGCCATCAGGCCGAGGCCACGGCGGCCGCCCAGCATGAAGCCGGCCTTGATGGTGTCGGGCACGACCACGATCGCCTTGGCATCGTCCAGCAGGCGGTCCGGGATCGACGCTTCGGGGATGGACTGGATCTGCCGCACCACCCGCACCGCGTCGTCGGCGCGCACGTCCTCGCGTGAACCGGCGACGACGGCACCGGCAGCCAGCAGCACGGCAAGGGCAAGGGTCAGGCGTCGCGGGGTCGCAGTCATCGTGGTCTCCGTGGTCTGCGTGGACTGTATGGTCTTGTGGAAAAGCGGGGGCGAAACCGCATCGTGGCGCGGCGGCCATGAATCGATATTAAGTCAGCGCATGGTACGCGGGCGGCCATGCGATCCTATGCGCATGTCGACGTCCCCCGATTCCGCCCCCGCGCTGGTGCTGGTCAATCTCGGCACCCCCGCCGCGCCCACCGCGCCGGCGGTACGCCGCTACCTTGCGCAGTTCCTGCACGACCACCGCGTGGTCCAGCTGACCCGCTGGCTGTGGTGCCCGCTGCTGCACTTCGTCATCCTGCCGCTGCGCAGCCCGAAGGTGGCGCACAAGTACGCGCAGATCTGGATGGAAGGCGGGTCGCCGCTGGCGGTGCACACCGCGGCGCTGGCCGAGGCGGTGGCCGCGCGCCTGCCGGACCGCCAGGTGGTGCATGCGATGCGCTACGGCGAGCCGTCGGTGGCCTCGGTATTCGATGGGCTGCGCGCCGCCGGCGTGCACCGGGTGCGGGTGCTGCCGCTGTACCCGCAGTACTCCACCACCACCACCGCCAGCGTGGCCGACGCGGTGGCCGTGGCCGCGGCCGGCCTGCAGGTCGAACTGCTGCACGATTACCACACCGATGCCGGCTGGGCCGCGGCGATCGCTGACTCGATCCGCGCGCACTGGGCCGCGCACGGCCGCGGCGAGCGCCTGCTGCTGTCCTTCCACGGCATCCCGCGGCGGCTGGTGGACGGTGGCGATCCCTATGCCGACCAGTGCGAGGCCAGCGCGCGCGCGATCGCGGCGGCGCTGGACGTTCGGCGCGACGAATTGTTGCTGACCTTCCAGTCGCGCTTCGGCCGCGAACGCTGGCTGGAGCCCTACACCCTGCCGACGCTGGAAGCGTTGGCGCGCGAGGGCGTGCGCCGCGTCGACGTGGTCTGCCCGGGCTTTGCGGTGGACTGCCTGGAAACGCTGGAAGAGATCTCGGTGGAGAACGACGCCGCCTTCCGCGCCGCCGGCGGCGAGTCGCTGCGCTACATCCCCTGCCTGAACGCGGGCGGCGCGCATGCCGATGCGCTGGCCGCATTGGCGCGCGGCGACGCGGGCTGGGCCTGATGCACGAGACCGGTTTCGACGTAGCGCTGGGCCGGCTGGCCGCGCTGCGCAACGACGGCCGCGGCCCGCGCGTGCTGGCCCTGCACGGCTGGCTGGACAACGCCGCCAGCTTCCTGCCGATGGCACCGCACCTGCGCGGCTTCGACCTGGTCGCGCTGGACCTGCCCGGCCACGGCCATAGCGCGCACTTGGCGCCGGGCGCGGAGTATTCCTTCAGCGTCGCCATCGGCGCGGTGCTGGATGCCGCCGACGCGCTGGGCTGGGACCGCTTCCACCTGCTCGGGCATTCGATGGGCGCCGGCATCGCCAGCATGATCGCCGCCGCCTGCCCGGAGCGGATCGAGCGGCTGGCGGTGATCGAGATGCTGGGGGCGCTGGCGGAAACGCCGGAACACACCGCGGCGCGGATGCGCGAAGCGGTGGCCGCGCAGCGGCTGGTGGCGGACAAGCGGCTGCGCGTGTTCCCCGACATCGACACCGCCACGCGCGCGCGCCTGCACGCCGGCCGGGTGCCCGGCAGCGGGCTGGACGAAGCGCTGGTGCGCCTGCTGGTGGAGCGCGGGGTGCGTCCGGCGGCCGGTGGCTATACCTGGAGCAGCGACCAGCGCCTGACCCTGCCCAGCCTCAGCCGCCTGACCGAGGCGCAGATCGACGACATGCTGGCCGCCATCACCTGTCCGACCCTGGCCGTGTTTGCCGACCCTGCCCAGCCCTATTTTCCCGATGCGCAGCGCCGCCGGCGGGTCGGGCTGCTGCCGCATGGGCGCCTGCTGGCGATGCCGGGCGGCCACCACCTGCACATGCAGCAGGCGGACGCGGTGGCCGGCGCGATCCACGATTTCCTGATGGCGCGCTAGCAGCCCGACGGGCGCTGCGGCGGCACCGTCGCAGGCGCGCCTTGCTGCGTTGCGATGCGATGCGCCGTGCTGTCCCGAAGCGGCGGTCGCGGCGCGCGGTGCGCCACCGCCGGCAGCGGTTACTCGTTGGTACCGGCGCGGATGGCGAGCTGGGTGCCGCCTTCCTCCGCCTTCATCAGCTGGTAGAACACCTGCCGCTTGTCCTTGCTGTAGGCCAGGCTGCTGCCGTCGCCGGTCTGCATCTCCATCTCGCGCTTCCAGCCGCCGTCCTGCATCGCCTTGTCGGCGGCGGCATGCACGGCGGCCATGTCGGCCGCGGTGGTCAGGTTGACCATCTGCGCGCCGCCCAGCTCCATCGCGCTGGTCACCTTGTGCCCGTCCGGCAGGTAGATGTCGGCGGCGAAGCCCGCCGGCAGCGGCACGCTGCCGCCGTCCTCGGCGGTGGCCACTTTCAGGTCGCCCTGTTCGGTCTTGATGGTGACGGCGTTGCCGTCCTTGTCCACCTTCATGCCGGTGGCTTTTTCCATCGCGGCTTCGACCGCGGCGTCCTGGGCCTTCTTGCAGGCGGGCAGGGCCACGATCGCGGCGATCAGGGCGAGGGCCAGCAGGCGGCGATGGGTCTGGATCATGGACATGGGTTCCCCGGGGTTGTCGTCACCGGAGGATACGTGGATCGCCGCCTCAGCCGGCCAGCAGCTGGCGCAGCCTGCCCTTCAGTGCACGGCCTTCGACGCGCAGGAAATCGCGCTCGTCGCGCCACGCCGGGAACCGCGCCTCCACCTCGCCCCAGAAGCGCGGCGAGTGGTCGGCATGCAGCAGGTGGCAGAGCTCGTGCACCAGCACGTATTCGAAGGCCGGCGGCGGCGCCAAGAGCAGGGCCAGGTCCAGCGCCAGCGTCCCGTCCGGGGCCAGTGAGCCCCACAGTGACGAGGTGCGCTTGAACACGATGCGGCGCGGCGTTCGCGGCATGTCGGGCAGGTACTTCGGCAGCCAGCGGCCGGTGTCGGCGCGTCCCTGCGCTTCGTAGAAATCCTTCAGCGCGCGACGCAGCGCGGCGTCGCCGGCATTGGCCGGGGCGATGAAGCGAAGCCCGCTGTCGTCGTCGGCCTCCAGCCGGGTGGCGCGCCCGCCCTGCCAGCGCAGCGGCAGCTCGATGCCGCGCAGCGGCAGCGTGGCGGTGCCGTCGCGCACCAGGCCGTTGCCGGCGGCATCGGCCTGCCGGTCCAGCTGCGCGGCCAGCCAGCCGCGATGTTCGCGCAGGAAGCGCTCGCCCTCGGCGCGGCTGGCGCGCAGCGGCAATGTGAGCCGTGCGCCGCGCTCGTCGACGCTCAGCTTGATCCGCTTCGCGCGCGGGTCATGCACGCGCAGCAGTTCGATGCTGCGCTGCGCGTCGAGCTGGAAACTGACCTGCTCGCGCCGCGGTGCACGGGTCGTCGGCGCGGTGCGCAGGGCGGGCAGCAGGCGGAACAGGGAACGCATGGGGAGATTCTAAACCCCCTCCCTTTCGCCAATGGCGAAGGGGAGGGGTGGAGAGGTGTGCTTGCCGTCGGAGCAACCCCCTCCCTGCCTCCCCCTGCTTCGCAAGGGGAGGAGAAAATCTCACTCCGCCTTGCTGAGCTTGAACGCCTTCTCCAGCACGGCGAACAGGCGCTTGAACTCGCCGGTCATCAGCGCGAAGCGGGCCTGCAGTTCGGCCACGATGTCGTCGTGCTCGGTGGACTCCATCTGGTCCACCGCGCCGTCCAGCAGCTTGAACTTGCGCACGATCAGGTCTTCCCCGATCACGAAGCTGACATGGTCGTCCAGCACCAGCGCCAGCCGCGTGCACTGCTTGCCGGCCTCGAGGTGCTTGCTGATCTCCTCGCCCGACAGCTCCATGCGCTGGATCTTCACCACTGCGCCGGTGTCGGTGGGGTCGCGCAGCTCGCACTCGTCGCCCAGCGCCAGCCCGTCGGGCAGCGCGTCGCCGGCCAGCCAGCCGGTGAGGATGGCGCGCGGCGCCACTTCCGCGTTCAGCGGCAGCGCCGGGAAGCTGCCCAGCGCGCGGCGCACTTCCGACACCACCGACTCGGCCGACTTGCGCGAGGAGGTGTCCACCGCGATCACGCCCAGCTGGCTGTCCAGCAGCGCGTCGCTACGCACCGGACGCACGAACGCGCGCGGCAGCAGCTCGGTGATCAGTTCGTCCTTCAGCCGCTTGCGGGTGCGGCCGCCGGGCTTGCGGCCTTCCTTCTCCTCGATCGCGGCCAGCTTCTTCTGCAGCAGGTCGTTGACCACCGCGCCGGGCAGCAGCTTGTCCTCGCCGCCGACGGTGAGCCAGCGCGCGCCGTCGCACAGGTGCTGGAAGGCGTCGTGGTGCTGGCCCAGCGGCGGCACGAAGCCGCGCGAGGACAGCTCCAGCGGGCCGACCGGCTTGAGCGCGCATTCGGCCAGCTGCGGTTCGAGGTCGGACAGCTCCAGTGAAGCGGGGAAGCGGAACAGGGTCAGGTTGCGGAAGAACATCGGGAATCCTGTGGAAAGGCCATCGCCAGCGGATGGGCGGCGGCCGGGTGGAAGTGCGGGAAGCGCGGCGCGGGATCAGGACTTGAGGATGTCCAGCCCGTCGTGGTTGCGTACCGGATGCAGCGCCATCGCCACCGGCTCCGGCGCGGCGGGAGCGCCGGCCAGCCACGCATGTGCATCGGGCAGGGCGGCATCGCCGCGCCTGCCGAGGGCGAGGAAGTCGAACAGCTTCGGGTCGCTGAGCTGCGACGGACGGATGTCGCCCAGCGCACGCGCCATGGTTTCGATCCGTCCGGGCGTCTCATTCTCCCACTGCGCCAGCATCTTCTTGACCTGCTTGCGCTGCAGGTTTTCCTGCGAGCCGCACAGGTTGCAGGGGATGATCGGGAAACCCTTCGCCTCGGCGTAGGCTTCGATGTCGTCCTCGCGCACGTAGGCCAGCGGGCGGATCACCACGTGCTTGCCGTCGTCGCTGAGCAGCTTGGGCGGCATGCCGCTCAACTTCGCGTGGAAGAACAGGTTGAGGAAGAAGGTGTTGACCAGGTCGTCGCGGTGGTGGCCCAGCGCGATCTTGGTGAAGCCGTGCTGCTCGGCGTAGCCGTACAGCGCGCCGCGCCGCAGCCGCGAACACAGCGAGCACATGGTCTTGCCTTCCGGAATCACCCGGCTGACCACCGAATAGGTGTCCTGTTCGAGGATGTGGAAGTCCACGCCGATCGAACGCAGGTATTCCGGCAGCACGTGCTCGGGGAAGCCGGGCTGTTTCTGGTCCAGGTTCACCGCGGTGATGCTGAAATCCACCGGCGCTTTCTTGCGCAGCTGCAGCAGCACGTCCAGCATGGTGTAGCTGTCCTTGCCGCCGGACAGGCAGACCATGACCCGGTCGCCGTCCTCGATCATGCCGAAGTCGGCAATCGCCTTGCCCACCTGGTGGCGCAGGCGCTTGGCCAGCTTGTCGGCCTCGTGCTTGCGCCTGGGGGCCGGAAGGTCGCTAAGCGGGGGCGCGGAAATATTCATCGGGCCGCCATTTTACCCGTCCGCCAGTGCCATCCGGGCGCGCTATGCTCGGCACATGAACCAGCCCACCGATCCGGCCGAACTGTCGCGCATCGCGCGGCGCGTGGTGGACCTGCGCCAGCAGCACCGGGACATGGACGAAGCCATTGCGCGCCTGCAGGCCGACATCCAGGCCGACGAGCTGATGCTGAAGCGGCTGAAGAAACGCAAGCTGCTGCTGAAGGACCAGATCGCCTGGCTGGAGAACGCGCTGATCCCGGACGAGCCGGCGTAAGCCGCCGGCCAGGGCGCATTCTCAGGACGGGGTGCCCGCGTCCTCCGCCGGCAGCGCCGGGATCTCGCCGGTGGTGCGCGCGCTGGCCGGGCTGATCTTCTCGATGGTTGCGCGCAGTTCGCGCCCCAGCACCACGCGGGCGTCCTTGGCCCAGGCGTTGAGGCGCTCGTCGAACATCAGCTTGCTGGTCTCCGGATTGGGCCAGACCAGCTTGAGTTCGCGCAGCTGCTGGATGAAACCGCGGAACAGCGACTTGTCGAAGAACTCCGGCGCGGCCGGGGCGTACAGCAGCGACAGGCGCTGCGCGGTGAGCTGGCACAGGCTTTCCAGCTCGCCGGCGCCGAGGATGCCGGGGCCGTTCTTCACCAGCACCGCGATGGCGATGTAATAGCGCTCGAACGCCTGCTGCAGGGTGTGGCCGAGCGCGCGCAGGCGGAACACCTCGTCGCTCTGGCCGGCATAGCGCTGCAGGATGCCGCCGTCCTCGTCGCTGACCTGCTCCAGCAGGCCCTCGCGGATGAACACCTCGATGGTGCGGTCGATGCGGCTGGCGAAGGTGTCCTCGTCCCAGGGCAGGAACAGTTCGGCTTGCAGGAACGGATACAGGGTGCGGCCGATCTGCTGCAGCTGGCGGCGGCCCATGCGGCGGTTGTTCTGGAAGCACACCGCGATCCACGAGGACGCGGTGAACAGGTGCAGCACGTTGTTGCGGAAATAGCTCAGCAACACCGCGTTGTCGCCTTCCACGCCCAGCACGTCGCCGAGCGGGTGGCTGGTGCGGGAGATCAGGCCGATCTCCTCGCCGTGGGCGATGATCTGCTCCGGCGAATGCGGGGTCACCGTCACCCAGTCGGAATACGGCACTTCCGCCAGCAGCGTCTTCGACAGCGCGATCTGCGCGCGCAGGTCGGCTTCGCCCATCGCGTGCTTGGGCGTGGACAGCAGCGCCAGCGCCAGCAGGTTGATCGGGTTGACGTCGGCGGCGCGGTTGACGTGGACCTGGATCTTCTGCGCCAGCGCATCGACGGTGCGCGCGAACCAGGCCGGCTTTTCGTCGTCGCCAACCGGCTTGCCGTCCCATTCCGGCGCGTGCTCGGCCAGGATCTCGCGCAACTGGATGCGTTCGCCGAAGTTCACCACCACCTGGCCGTAGTTGCTCCGCAGCACCTTGGGGATGCCGCTCAGCAGCTGCCAGATCGATTCCTTTTCCTTCGGCTTGCCGGACAGCTCGTCGAGGTAGCTGCCGCCTTCCATCAGCTTCTCGTAGCCGATGTAGACCGGCTGGAACAGCAGCGGCCGGGTCGGCTGGCGCAGGTAGGCGCGCACGGTCATCGCCAGCGAGCCGCCCTTGGGCTGCAGCAGCCGGCCGGTGCGCGAGCGCCCACCTTCGATGAAGTATTCGATCGAATAGCCGCCGGCGACGAGCTGCGCCATGTATTCGCGGAACACCGCCGAATACAGCGCGTTGCCCTTGAAGCTGCGGCGGGCGAAGAACGCGCCGCCCTTGCGCAGCACCGTGCCCACCACCGGCAGGTTGAGGTTGATGCCGGCGAAGATGTGCGGTGCGACGATGCCGTGGCTGTAGAGCAGGTAGCTCAGCAGCAGGTAGTCCATGTGGCTGCGGTGGCTGGGCACGTAGACCACTTCATGGCCCGGCGCTTCCTGCTTGAACTGGTCGAGGTGGTGGACCAGCACGCCCCGGTAGATGCGGTTCCACACCGAGGTCAGCAGGAAGCTGAGCGAGCGCACCACCGTATTGGAGTAGTCGGCGGCGATTTCCCAGAAGTAGGCGTTGGCCTTCTTCCACGCTTCCTCGGGCTTGCTGTTGTCGCGCCGCGCCTGGTCGGCGATGGCGTCCTTGACCAGCGGCGCCGACAGTACCTGGTCGGCCAGCATGCGCCGGGTCGACAGGTCGGGCCCGATCACCACCTCGCGCACGCGGCGGAAGTGGGTGCGCAGCACGCGCGAGAGCTTGCGCACGGTGCGTTCCGGCGGCAGCTGCTCGGCGACGATGTCGCGCAGCGGAATCGGCGCGGCGAACTGCACCAGGGTGTCGCGCCCGTTCAGCAGGATCGCCAGCAGCCGGCGGAAGCGGCCGACCAGGGTCCAGTTCTCCGAGAACAGCACCGAGAACCAGCCGCTGCTGCGCTTGGGCGCCTGGCCGACGAAAATCGACACCGGCACCAGCTGCACGTCCAGTGCCGGGTTGCTGCCGTGCGCGGCCAGCAGCCGCGCCAGCGAACCGGAATGGGTCTTGTGCTCGGCGCCCGGCAGCAGCCCCAGCGCGTTGGCGTGGCGGCGCGACAGCGCCACGTAGGCGCGCTTGCGCCCCAGCGGGTCGCCGGCGATGGGCTGCAGCGGCGGCGGCAGCCCGGCCTCGCGGCAGGCCCGCGCCAGGATCAGCGCGTTGGACAGGCCATAGTCTTCCAGCACGTAGCAGATCGGCCGCGCATCGGCGCCCACCTGCGGGTCGGTCTCGATGTCCAGCTTCAGCCACGGATGCAGCGGCCGCCCGAGCAGGCGCGCCCACAGCGGCAGCTTGACCTTGGCGGGGCGCGGCGCCGGCGCGGCGGAAGCAGCGGATGGCGGCAGGAAGCCGGGCAGCGGCAGCGGTTCGCCGGCGGGCTCGGCGTCGGATCGGGTATTCGTGCCGGCGGCGCGCATGGCGGCAGTGGCATCTGCGGTCGGCGGGTCGAACAGGCCGGCCTGGGCGGGAGTCTGGCGATCTGGCATCGCCGCCATTATGGACGCCCGTCGTCGGCAGGCGCCGGCGGATGCCTGCGCTGGGCGGATTTCATGTGACGCGGATCACGGTTTTTCCGGGATAACGGTCGGTGCCGGCCCCGCCGGGGCTTGCCAATGCTCCGCCGGCTGCGGCCGTCCGAACAGGAATCCCTGCGCGTATGCGCAGCCCGTCGCCAGCAGCGCCTGCCGCTGGACTTCCGTCTCGACCCCTTCCGCCACCACGTTCAGGCCCAGCGAGCGCGCCAGGCCCTGCACCGCCTCGATGATCGCCAGGCTGCGGCGTGCATTGGTCTGTCCGAGGTCGCTGATGAACGAGCGATCGATCTTGATCGACTTCAACGGGAAGCGGTGGACGTAGCTGAGCGAGGAGTAGCCGGTGCCGAAATCGTCCAGCGCGGTGCCGATGCCGGCGTCCTGCAGCCGCTGCAGGATCCGCGCGGCGGCCTCGGGATCGCCCAGCAGGGTGCCTTCGGTGACCTCGATACGCAGTTGCGGTGGCGCAAACCCGGTTTCCCGCAGCAGCTCCAGCAGGCGCTGGTCGAAATCCTCGTACTGGAAGTGGCGCGGCGAGATGTTGATGCTGATGTAGCCGCCGTCGCCCACCAGTGGCGCGCCGGCCGCACAGGCCAGCCGGTACATGTGCCAGTCGATGGCCTCGATCAGGCCGCTTTCCTCCGCCACCGGCAGGAACTCGCCGGGGCCCAGCAGCCCGCGCTCGGGGTGCTGCCAGCGGATCAGCGCCTCGTAGCCCACCGTGCTGCCGTCGTCGAGGCGGACGATGGGCTGGAAATACGGCACGAATTCGCCGGCATGCAGCGCATGGCGCAGCTGCAGCTCCAGCTCCAGCACGTTCATCGCCGCCTTCTGCTGGCTTTCGTCGAACAGCACGAAGCGCTGGCGGCCGGTGGCCTTGGCGCGGTACAGCGCCACGTCGGCGTCGTGCAGCATCTCGTCGATGGTCTGGTAGCGCGGGTGGCTGATGGCGATGCCGATGCTGACCGACGCCTGCAGGTCGCGCTCGCCCACCTGCACCGAGGCCTGCATGCGCGACTGGATGCGCTGGGCGATCTTGACCGCGGTGGCGGGCTGGGTGCCTTCCTCCAGCAGGATCGCGAACTCGTCGCCGGACAGCCGGGCGACGATGTCCGGGCCGCGCACGCAGTCCAGCAGCCGGCGCGAGACCTCGCGCAGCACCGCGTCGCCGGCCAGGTGGCCAAGGCTGTCGTTGAACAGCTTGAAGCGGTCGACGTCCAGGTACAGCAGGGCGAAGGCGTGCTGCGGGTTGCGCTGCTGGCTGGACAGCGTCCGTTCCAGCCGGTCGCGCAGGTACAGCCGGTTGGGCAGGCCGGTCAGCGGGTCGTGCATGACCTGGTGCTTGAGCTGGGCCTCGACTTGTTCGCGCACCGAGATCTCGCGGCGCAGTTCGCGGGTGCGCGCCTGCACCCGCTGTTCGAGGTCGGCGTTGAGCGCGTGCAGGGCTTCGGCATGGCGGCGGCGCTGCACGCTGTTGGCGATCTGGTGGGCGACGAAAGTCAGCAGCTCGGCGTCTTCGCCGCTGTACACCAGGTCCTGTCGGTAGCTCTGCACCACTACCAGGCCCATGACCCCGTCCGCGCCCAGCAGCGGCGCGCCCAGCCAGCACACCGCGGAAGTGCGGCTGGCGTGGTGGCCGGCGTCCATCTCGCCGCTGGCAACCAGGCCGCGCACGGCCTGGTCGTCGATCAGCAGCGTCCTGCCATGGCGCAACGCGTACTCGCTCAGGCCGCGACCGAGCGGACGGTTGCCGCGCTCGTCGCCGGCCACGTCCACCGAATAGGGAATTTCCAGATGGCTGCCGTCGGCCGACAGCAGCGCGATGTAGAAGTTCTCGGCGTAGAGCAGCTCGCCCACCGCCTGATGCACGCTGCGGTAGAAATCCTCGTCACGCTCCTGGTTGTTGGCCAGCGCGGCGATCTTGTAGAGCGTGGCCTGCAGGTGGGCCGCGCGCTCGCGCTCGGCGATCCGCGCCTGCAGCTGCAGGTTGGCATCCGCCAGTTCGCGGGTGCGGTCGGCGACGCGCCGTTCCAGCGCTTCCTGCCCGCGTTTGCGCTCCACCGCGTTGAGCACGTGTTCGGCGACGAAGCTGAGCACCGCGCAGTCGGACTGGGTGTAGCTCATGCCTTCGCGGTAGCTCTGCACCACCAGCGCGCCGTAGACCTGCCCGTCGCGCTGCATCGGCACGCCCATGAAGTCGATCGACGGGGTGCCGAACGCGCCGTCCTCGTCTTCGTCCAGACCCAGCATCTCCGCGATTTGCCGCGAAGCCCCGCGCACCGGGCGACCGTGGCGGATCAGGCCGAGGGTGAGGCTCTTGCCCAGCTCTGTGGTCGGAATGGCCATGTCGGGGTCGTACAGCCGGCCATCCATCTCGTCGACCAAATAGATGAAACGGATGGTTTCCTGCTGCGGGTCGTACAGCGCGATGTAGAAGTTCTCGGCGTACATCAGCCGGCCGATGATCTGGTGCAGGCCGCGCAGCAGGCCCTGCATGTCGCGGTCGGAGGCGGCCATGTCGGCGATCGCGAACAGCGCGTGCTGCAGCTGTTCGGCCTGCTCCAGGTCCTTGACCGAGGCGTGCAGGCGCAGGATCGAGAACAGCTCGGACAGGCGCCGGCCGGCCAGGGCCAGCAGGCGGCCGGCGGCCGCATCCGGTGACGCCAGCGCGCCGGGCGCGGCCAGCAGCACTGCGCCGGCATCGGCGGCGCCCGGCGGCAGCAGCTGGGTATCGGGGCCGCTGCCCGCGGCCAGCGGCCGCCCGGCGAACGCGGCCACGGCGGCGGCGCGGTTGGCGTCGCTGCCGGCGTCCGCCGGTTCGAACAGCAGCTCGCCGTGATCGGTCCAGGCCACCGCCTCGGCAGTGACGCCGCAGCCCTGCAGGCCGTCCAGCAGCGCGGCGGCAGCGGCGCGCACCTCCGTGGCAGTGAGGATCGACAGGCCGGAGGCGGCGAATGCGGAGGCGCCCGGCGACGAACCGCCCCCATCTGAACTCGATGTCTTCCTGTCGCTCATACATTCGCCCCTGGCGTGGTGGCTTCGTGCCGTGTCAGTGCACGCGGATCGGGTGTCCCTTCGACAGTGTATCGGCCGCAGTCGCCGAATCTTGGAGCATGCGGCGGCGCAGGCCTGCCGTGTCCCCGTTCGGGTCCGCCCCTAGCGCGGGCCGGCGTGCAGCGATCGCTCCGCCCGCCCGACGAAATTGGCCAGGTACCAATGGCCGTCGATGCGCACCGCGGGCGCGAGGGCGTCGATGCGGGTGCCGGCGAAGCTGTATTGCAGGCGCAGTTCGGCGGTGTCGCCGGTCTGCTGGAGCAGGCTGACGTGCAGGCTGCGCAATGCGGCGTCGATGTCCAGCCCGTACTGCAGGCGCAGCTGGGCCAGCAGGGTGGCGAAGAACGGCGACAGCCGGTTCAGGCTCTGGGTCATGCCGAGCGCGGCGAAGGCCGCATCGCCGGCCTTGCCGTCGATGCCGCTGCGTACCGCGGCGGCGGCGAGGGTGGTGAAGAACGGCTGCGCGCGCTTGGGGTCGGCCAGCGGCGCCGCCAGCGCCCAGCTGCCGAGGGCGTTGATGGCCTGGCCGACGTGCGCGCGTTCTTCTTCCGTGTAGTCGGCATCCTTCTGCACATACTCGCCGCCGAAGATCACCAGGGTGCGCACCGCCTGGTCGATGTCCTTGTCGGCATTGGCGAACTGTTTGCGGTAGGTCGCCATCAGCGCCTTGTCGGCGTGCGGCGCCTGCAGCGCGACGAGCATGCGCGGGATGTGGGTATCGAGCGGCAGTTCGTCCAGCGGCCACCGGCTTTGGCCGCGCGTCCACGCGGCTTGCAGCTGCGCGTGCAGCGCCGGCGGCACCGCCAGCCGGGCAAAACCGGCGCCGTCGCGGGCCAGCAGGCGGTCACGCAGCACGTGCACCGCATCGACCGGGCGCGTCGCGGCCACTTCGATGGTGGTGGTGGCATCGGGGCTGGGGCCGGGGCCGCGCTGGCAGGCCGGCAACCATGGCAGCGCCAGCCCCAGGCACAGGGCCAGCGCGAGGCGTCGGTAGCGGGTGGAAGCGTCCGCGGCAGGCATGGGGCGGAGTGTCGGTGGCCGCGTCCGCCAGCGCAAGCGGGCGAAGGGCGCGGCCGGGACCGGGCGGGCGCGATCCGCAGCCAAGAAAAAAGGAGACCCGAAGGTCTCCCCGAAGCCGGCGATGCCGGTGGACGACAGTTGTGGCATGACTCCGGCTGGGCCGGATGCGGGCAGCCTAACCCGCCATTGATCTTTATGCAATGGTCAAGAACTATCGCCTAAGCAATTGATTTCAATAGCTGCACTGGCCCCGGTCAAACGCCTGCAGGCGCTGCGGATAGGTGGCCGCCAGCAACTGCCGCCAAGCCTGCCAGCCGGCGCGGCCGGCGGCGACGTCCTCGCTGCCGATGGATTTGTCGATGCGGGTGTAGTGCAGGCCCAGATAGTCGATGCCGGCATCGCGCAAGGCCGCGCGCATGTTGTCGATGTTCTTGCGGCCATCGTCCACCAGCACCACGCGGTCGTAGCGCAGGGACGAGCGGCGCAGCAGGTCCAGCAGCACCAGCCCCTTGTCCTGGCCGGTGGTCATGAACAGGCCCTGGTCATAGAGCACGCGCACCGGTTTCGCCGCGGGCGCCTTGCGGAAATCCCAGCTGCGGCCGTCGGCCTGCCCGCCCAGCATTTCCGGCAGCGCGTAGCCGGCATCGCGCAGGGTGCGCAGGGTGCCGCCCCGGTACAGCGGGTTGCGCGAGGTCAGCAGCAGCTTGTCCACCTGCAGGCCGTTGACCAGCGCCGGGCCGTCGGCCTGGGTGGCGCGCTGGGCGCCGGCCTCGTAGTTCAGCGAAATCACGTCGAACAGGCAGGCCACCTTGCCCGGATCGTCGGCCGGCAGGGTCTTCTGCCATTCGTACCACTTGTCGCTGCCGAAGAAGCCGGCCGAAGTCAGCAGGGTGTCGTCGATGTCCAGCACCAGCAGGGTGCGTTCGGACGATTCCTGCAGCGCCGGGGCCACCGCGGCCAGGTCGTCGATGGTGCGGACGATGGAGGCGGCCGCCTCGGTGCGCGGCGCGGTGGTGGCGCAGGCGCCCAGCAGGGCGACGAGGGCGATGGCAAGCAGGTGGCGCATGGACGGATCCGGAAATGCGATGGCGGGCCAGTGTAGCCGGCGCAAATGACAGCTCAGTCCGCCAGCATCGCCTGGATGTCGGCGAAGCTGGCGCGGCGGCGCTCGGCTTTCTGCACCGCTTCGGCTTCCGGGTCGGCGCCGTCGCGCTGCACTTCGGCGGCCGGCAGTTCGTCGAGGAAGCGGCTGGGCGACAGCCGCAGCTTGTCGCCCCAGCGCTGGGCCTCCTTCGCATGCGACAGCCACAGCCGTTCCTTGGCGCGGGTGATGCCGACATAGAACAGCCGGCGTTCCTCGTCGGTGCGGCCTTCCTCGATGCTTGCCTCGTGCGGCAGGTTGCCGTCCTCCACCCCTACGATGAACACGAAGCGGAACTCCAGGCCCTTGGAGGCGTGCATCGACATCAGCCGCACCTGGTTGCCGGCGTCGCCCTTGTCGGCGTGCGACAGCAGCGCCAGCGCGGCGGCCAGCTCGCCCGGGCCGGAGGTCTTGGGGCCGTCGAACCAGTCGGCCAATTCGTCGAGGTTGCGCCGGCGCGCCTGGAACTGCGCCTCGTCCTTGCAGGTGGCGCGCAGCGCGGCCAGCAGGCCCGAGCGCTCGTTGAGCTTGCGCACCAGTTCGGCCGGCGGCAGCGTGCGGGCGTCGGCGCGCAGGCCCTGCACGATGGTGGAGAAGCCCTGCAGCGCGTTGGCGGCGCGCGCCGGCAGCTGCTGCGCCACCGCCATCGACTCGGCGGCGCGGGCCAGCGGCAGGTGCTTCTGGTTTGCCAGCTCGCCCAGCTTCGCCAGCGTGCCGGCGCCGACGCCGCGGTTGGGCGAGCCCACCGCGCGCAGGAAGGCGGCGTCGTCGTCGGGATTGGCCAGCAGGCGCAGCCAGGCCAGCGCGTCCTTCACTTCGCCACGGTCGAGGAACGCGGTGCCGCCGCTCAGGTGGTAGGGAATGCGCAGCAGCTGCAGCGCCTTTTCCAGCGCACGGCTCTGGTGGTTGCCGCGGAACAGGATGCAGACCTCGTTCCACGGCAGGGTGCCGTCGGGTGTCGCGTGCTGCTTGGTGATGAACTGGATCTCCGCCGCCACCTTGTCCGCCTCGTGGGCGGCATCTCGGCACTCCCAGACGCGGATGCGCTCGCCGTCTGCGGCCTCGCTCCACAGCGTTTTCGGGTGTTCGTGCGGGTTGTTGGCGATCAGCGCGTTGGCGGCGCGCAGCACCCGGTTGGAGCAGCGATAGTTCTGCTCCAGCTTGATGATCTTCAGCGCCGGATAGTCCGTGCCCAGCGCCAGCAGGTTGTCCGGGTTGGCGCCGCGCCAGGCGTAGATGCTCTGGTCGTCGTCGCCCACGCAGGTGAACTGGCCGGACTCGCCGGCAATCGCCTTGAGCAGGCGGTACTGGGCGTCGTTGGTGTCCTGGCACTCGTCCACCAGCAGGTAGCCGATCCGTTCGCGCCAGCCCATCCGCGCCTCCTCGTCGGATTCCAGCAGCTGCACCGGCAGCCGGATCAGGTCGTCGAAATCCACCGCGTTGAACGCGCTCAGGCGTTGCTGGTAGCGCGCGTACAGCGCCGCGGCCTCGCGCTCGCGGCTGCTGCGCGCCGCTTCCGCCGCCTGTTCGGGCGACAGCCCGGCGTTCTTGGCGCGACTGATCAGCTGCTTCATTGCCTCGATCGCGTCCGGCTTGCTGCCCGGCGGCAGCAGATCCTTGACCTGCGCGCTGGAATCGTCGGCATCGAAGATCGAGAACCCGCGCCGCAGCCCCAGTTTGGCGTGGTCGATCTGCATGATCTTCAGCCCCAGCGCGTGGAAGGTGCTGACGGTCAGTTCCTGCGCGGCATCGCCCTTGATGCGCTTGCCGACGCGCTCGCGCATTTCGCGCGCGGACTTGTTGGTGAAGGTGATCGCGGCGATCCGCCGCGCCGGATAGCGCCCGCTCTGCACCAGATGGGCGATCTTCTCGATGATGACGCGGGTCTTGCCGCTGCCCGCGCCGGCCAGCACCAGCAGGGGGCCTTCGGTGTGCAGGACGGCTTGGCGTTGCGGGGGGTTGAGACCGTGCATGGAGCGGAAGTGGGAAGCTGCGAGGACGCGGGCGGTTATTCTGGCATCGCCGTCCGCGGCCTGCGCCCCTGCATTCCACCCATTCGCCAAATCCCACTGCCCCGCCCGATGGCCAAGCTCTATTTCTATTACTCGGCGATGAACGCCGGCAAGACCACCACCCTGCTGCAGTCCGCGTACAACTACCGCGAGCGCGGCATGCGGGTGGCCATCCTGACCCCGAAGCTGGATTTCCGCGCCGGCAGCGGCACCGTGGCCTCGCGGATCGGCCTGCAGGCCGAGGGCATTGCGTTCGACCGCGACGCCGACCTGCAGCGGATCGTGGAAGCCGACATCGCCGCCCGCGGCCCGCTGCACTGCGTGCTGGTGGACGAGGCGCAGTTCCTCACCAAGCCGCAGGTGTGGCAGCTCAGCGAAGTTGTGGACGCGCTGCGTATCCCGGTGCTGTGCTATGGCCTGCGCACCGATTTCCGCGGCGAGCTGTTCGAGGGCAGCCAGTACCTGCTGGCGTGGGCGGACGAGCTGTCCGAGATCAAGACCATCTGCCACAGCGGCAGCAAGGCGACCATGAACGTGCGCATCGACGCACGGGGACGCGCGCTGCAGGACGGGCCGCAGGTGGAGATCGGTGGCAACGAGCGCTATGTCTCGGTGTCGCGCAAGGAGTTCAAGAAGGTGATGCGCGGCGAAGGCAGCATCGAACCGCTGCAGGCGCCGCTGCCGCTCTGACGGCAGCGTGCCCGCACGGCGGCGTTACAGGATGTAGCGGCTCAGGTCCGGGTCCTGCGCCAGTTCGCCCAGCTGGGCGTCGACGTAGGCGCGGTCGATCACGACGCTGCCGCCCTTGTCCGGGGCCTCGAAGCTCAGGGTTTCCAGCAGCCGCTCCAGCACCGTGTGCAGACGGCGTGCGCCGATGTTTTCCTGGCGCTCGTTGACGTGCGCGGCGATCTCGGCGAGGCGGTCGATCGCCTCGGCCTCGAAGCGCAGCGCCAAGCCTTCGGTCTGCATCAGCTCCACGTACTGCCGGGTCAGCGCGGCCCTGGGTTCGGTCAGGATGCGGACGAACTCGTCCTTGCCCAGCGCCGACAGTTCCACCCGGATCGGGAAGCGGCCCTGCATTTCCGGAATCAGGTCGGACGGCTTGGCGAGGTGGAAGGCGCCGCTGGCAATGAACAGGATGTGGTCGGTCTTGACCGGGCCGTACTTGGTACTGACCGTGCTGCCTTCCACCAGCGGCAGCAGGTCGCGCTGCACGCCTTCGCGCGACACGTCCGCGCCCATGCCCTCGCTGCGCTTGGCGACCTTGTCGATCTCGTCGATGAAGACGATGCCGTGCTGCTCGCAGGCTTCGATGGCGGCCTCGCGCACGTCGTCCTCGTTGACCAGCTTGCCGGCCTCTTCCTCGACCAGCAGCGGCCGCGCGGCCTGGATGGTCATGCTCTTCTTGTGGGTCTTGCCGCCGGAGATCTGGCTGAACATCTGCCGCAGCTGCTGGCCCATTTCCTCCATGCCCGGCGGCGCCATGATGTCCACGCCGATGTTCATGCTGATGTCGAGTTCGATCTCGCGCGCATCCAGTTCGCCGGCGCGCAGCTGTTTGCGCAGCTTCTGCCGGGTCGACGATTCCTGCGCGGACGGCTCGGCGCCGATGTCGATGGTGGTGGTCTGCGCCGGGTTGAATCCGAAGCCCGGCGCGGTTTCGCGTTTCGGCAGCAGCGCATCGAGGATGCGGTCTTCGGCGCGCTCCTCGGCCTGCGTGCGCACGCGCTGCTTGGCCTGGCCCCGATACAGCTTGACCGCGGTATCGGCCAGGTCGCGGATGATCTGCTCGACGTCCTTGCCGACGTAGCCGACCTCGGTGAAGCGGGTGGCTTCGACCTTCACGAACGGCGCATTCGCCAACGTCGCAAGCCTGCGCGCGATTTCCGTCTTGCCGACGCCGGTGGGGCCGATCATCAGGATGTTCTTCGGCATCACCTCGTTGCGCAGCTCGGGCGCGAGCTGCGCGCGCCGCCAGCGATTGCGCAGGGCGATGGCCACGGCGCGCTTGGCGGCGTGCTGGCCGATGATGTGGCGGTCGAGTTCCGCGACGATCTCGCGCGGGGTCATGGAGGAGGAGTCGGTCATCGGAAATCCTTCACGAGGCACTCCCGGCGGGGAGGCACCATCAACAAAGCGAGTATCGGGGAGCGACTTGATGGGGCCTCCCCGCCGGGAGTGCCTGCGGCAAAGCTTCAACAAGCCGCGTCTGTGGTGAAACTTCACATGGCGTTAGAAATGTGCGCAGCAGCTGGAGGTCCGTCGCGGCCCACCCACCCGGGCCAATCCGATCAAGTCGCTCCCCGATACTCGCTTGGTTGATCGGATTGGCCCGGGCGGGTGGGCTGGATGGGTCAAAGCGTCTCGACCACGATGTTGCGGTTGGTGTAGATGCAGATGTCGCCGGCAATGCCCAGCGCTTCGGTAGCGATGGTTTTTGCATCCAGTTCGGTGTGCGCCAGCAGCGCGCGCGCCGCGGACAGCGCGTACATGCCGCCCGAGCCAATGGCGATCAGGCCGTCTTCCGGTTCGATCACGTCGCCGGTGCCGGAAATCACCAGCGAGGTATCGGCGTCGGCCACCGCCAGCAGCGCCTCGAGCTTGCCGAAGCGGCGCTCGGTGCGCCAATCCTTGGCCATCTCCACCGCCGCGCGGGTCAGCTGGCCGTGTTTTTCCAGCTTGGCTTCGAACAGCTCGAACAGGGTGAACGCATCGGCGGCGGCACCGGCGAAACCGGCCAGCACGCGGCCGTCCTTGCCCAGCCGGCGAACCTTGCGCGCGTTGGCCTTCATCACCGTGTGGCCCAGCGTCACCTGGCCGTCGCCGGCGATGACCACCTGCCCATTGCGGCGCACCGAACAGATGGTGGTGGCGTGGAACACGTTGGGGTTCTGGCTGGGATCCATCGTTTTCTCCGTTGAACCGGCTATCTGGGGGCGCGCGCCCCGGCTTCAAGCAGGATGGACGGGCATGGCCTCACCGCTGGTCAGCATCGCGATGCCGATCTTCAACACCGAACGTTTCCTGCCAGCGGCGCTGGACAGCCTGCTGGCACAGACCTGTAGCGACTGGGAAGCACTGTTGTGGGACGACGGTTCCAGCGACGGCAGCTTCCGGATCGCCGCCGATTACGCCGCGCGCGATCCGCGCTTCCGCCTGCTGGGCGACGGCCGCAACCATGGGCAGGCGCCAGCGCTGGCGAAGACCCTGGCACAGGCGCGCGGCGCCTACTGCGGCACCCTCGACAGCGACGATGCGCTGGAGCCGCAGGCGCTGGCCGCGCTGCTGGCGTTGCTGCAGGCGCAGCCGGCGCTGGGCATGGGCTATTCGCAGTACGTGGAAATCGACGAGGCAGGCAACGTGCTGGGGCCGGGCCGGCGCAGCCTGACGCCGTACTCGCCGGCGGGCCTGCTGGTGGAGTTCATGACTTTCCAGTTCCGGCTGGTGCGCGCGGACGCCTATCGCGCGGTGGGCGGCTTCGACCCGGCGGCCGCCTATGCCGAGGACTACGACCTGTGCCTGCGCCTGTCCGAGCGCTACCCGGTCGGCCACCTGCCGCAGCCGCTGTACCGCTACCGCATCCGCCGCGGTTCGATCTCGCAGTCCAGCCGCCTGCGCCAGGTGCAGGCCAGCTTCGCCGCCGCCCAGCGCGCTCTGCGGCGGCGCGGTCTTGATCGGGAACAGGCGCTGTCGCTGGGCCTCCGCGCCCGCCACGTGCTGCGGCCGAAGGCCATCGCGGTGCCGGCACCGTGACCGCGTCGATCAGCGTGCTGCTGCCGCTGCGCAGCGCGACGCCTTTCCTCGGCCCAGCATTGGCCAGCCTGCAGGCGCAGGCCTTCGATGGCTGGCGCGGCGTGCTGTGTCCGGTGGGGCAAGCGGCGGCTGCGCTGGCGGCGCGGGTGGCCGCCGCGGAGCCGCGCTGTTGCGTCGGGCCAGCCGCTGCGAGCGAGGTCGCAGCGCTGGCGTTGGCCGCCGATGGCATCGACACGGAATTCCTGTGCGTGCTGGACCCCGACGATGCGCTGGCGCCGGATGCGCTGGCCGGCCTGCACGCCGCGCTGGCCGCGCGGCCCGACGCGGGAATGGCCTACAGCCGGCACGTGCTGATGGATGCAGGCGGGCGCATGCTCGGTCCGGGACCGCTGTGCGAGCTGCCGTATTCGCCGGAGGCGCTGCTGCTGGACTGGATGACCGGGCCGCTGCGGCTGCTGCGCCGCGCCGCCTACCGGCGTGCCGGCGGCTATACCGATGCCCATCCCGATGCCGCCGACTACGACCTGTGCCTGCGGCTGTCGGAAATTTGTGCGGTGGTACACGTGCCGGAGCCGCTGTACCTGCGCCGCATTCATGCCGCCGCGCCGGAAGTGGCGCGCTGGGCGGAAGGCATCGAGGCGCGCTATGCCGCCTTCGTCGCGGCGGCGCGGCGGCGCGGGCTGGATGCGCATTACGACACCGCGCTGCAGGTGGACAGCTGGCACATCCTGCAGCCGCTGCCGGCTCAATGATCGACATCAAAGCCGACGGTTCAGGACTTGCGCTTGGCGCGCGGATGGGCGGCGTCGTAGACCTTGGCGAGGTGCTGGAAATCCAGGTGGGTGTAGATCTGGGTGGTGGCGATGTCGGCGTGCCCCAGCAGTTCCTGCACGCCGCGCAGGTCGCCCGACGATTCCAGCACGTGGCTGGCGAAGCTGTGCCGCAGCAGATGCGGATGGATGCGCTTGAACATGCCCTGGCGCAGCGCCAGCTGCTTGATCCGCAGCTGGATGGCGCGCGCGCTGATCCGGGCGCCGCCGCGGCCGGGGAACACGAAGCCGGCGCCGCTGCCGGCCGACGCCTCACGCCAGTCCAGCAGCGCGCGGCGCGCGTGCGAACCCACCGGGACGATGCGCTGCTTGCTGCCCTTGCCCAGCACGGTGACCAGCCCGGCCTCGAAGTCCAGGTCGCCCCAGCGCAGCATGCAGACCTCGGACAGGCGCAGCCCGGACGAATAGAACAGCTCCAGCAGCGCGCGGTCGCGCAGGCCCAGCGGCGCGTCTGTGGGCAGCTGCACCAGCTGCACCGCCTCGTCCACGTCCAGCACCTGCGGCAGCTTGCGCGGCGGCTTCGGCGCGCGCACGCCCTCGGCCGGGCTGGCCGGCAGCCGGCCCTGCTTCAGCAGCCAGCGATACAGGCTGCGGCAGGCGGACAGCCGCCGCTGCAGCGATTTCGGCGACAGCCCGCGGCGGTGTTCGGCGGCGACGAAGGCGCGCAGGTCGTTGCCATCCAGCGCCAGCAGGTCGCGGCCGTTCGCCCAGCCGGCCAGCGCGGCGAGGTCGCGGCGGTAGGCGTCCAGGGTGTGCGCCGAACTCTGCCGTTCGACTGCCAGATGGGCCAGGAAGTCATCGATGACCATGGGTCGAGTGTAAGCGCCCCGGGCTGGTGCGACCGCCCACTCCCAAGACCCCACATGCTGCGGTAGGCTTGCCGCTCACCGCATGCATCCGGGGAGAGGGCATGGACTGGTCGGAACTGCAGGTGATGGTGGTCGAGGATCACGGCTTCCAGCGCCGCATCGCGCTGCGCCTGCTGGCGGAGCTGGGCGTCGAACGCGCGCTGGAAGGCGCCGACGGGCTGGATGCGCTGGACCTGCTGCGCCGGCAGCCGGCGCCGCCCGACGTGGTGCTGGTGGACCTGGACATGCCCGGCATGGACGGCATCGAATGCATCGGCCAGATCGCGCAGGAGCGGCTGGCGCGCGCGGTGGTGGTGGTCAGCGCGCTCGACCCGGCGCTGCTGCATACCGTGCAGACGATGGCCCGCGCCTACGGGCTGCGGGTGCTGGGCAGCGTGGAGAAGCCGCTGACCCGCGACAAGCTTGAGGAAGTGCTGGTGCGGTTCGGCGACCACGTCGGCGAACAGCATGACGAAAGCGAGGCGGACTTCACCGTGCCGGCGTTGCTGGAAGCGCTGGGCAACGGCGAGATCGTGCCGTGGTTCCAGCCGCAGGTGGAGTTCGGCAACGGCAAGGTGGTGGGGGTGGAGGCGCTGGCGCGCTGGGAACGCCCCGACGGCAGCGTGGTGCGGCCGGTGCTGTTCGTGCCGCTGCTGGAGCGCGAAGGCCGCGCCGACGCGCTCACCGAACGCATGCTGGACGAGGGTTGCCGCTGGCTGCAGCGCTGGAGCCGCGACGGCATGCGGTTGAAACTGTCGGTCAACGTCTCGCCGCTGGCGCTGGCGGATCCGGCGGCTGCCGATCGCTACCAGGCCATCGTCGAAAGCCATGCGGTCAGCACGGAAGACGTGGTGCTGGAAATCACCGAGAGTTCGGTGATGACCGACGCCGCGCGCGGGCTGGGGGTGCTGGCGCGGCTGCGGCTGAAGGGCTTCGGCCTGTCGATCGACGACTTCGGCACCGGCTATTCCTCGCTGGCGCAGCTGGCGCAGGTGCCGTTCACCGAACTCAAGGTCGACAAGGAATTCGTGTTTTCCGCGCATTCGCAGCCGCGCAAGCGGGCGGTGGTGGAGGCCAGCCTGGATCTTGCACGCAAGCTCAACCTGACCACGGTGGCGGAAGGCGTGGAAACCGTGGAGGACTGGCAGCTGCTGGCCGAGTTGGGCTGCAACATCGCCCAGGGCTGGCTGATCGGGCGGCCGGTGCCGGGCAGCGAGTTGCCGGCGGCGATCGCGCGCTGGCGCCGCCCGGTGCTGTGACCGTGGCCGTCGGTCGCCGCTCCGGCCCGAACGCCCGCTGACGCCGTGCGCCTGGACCTGTCCCGCCTCGGCATCCGCCACCAGCTGTTGGGGCTGTTCGGGCTGTTCCTGCTCACCGGCGCGCTGGTGGTGACGGTGGACGAGGTCGGCCAGCACTACGCGCAGCGTTCGATGGAGGCGATGCGCGACGACGTGCTGGTGGGCATGCGCCGGATCCGCCGGCTGGCCGACGCCTACGGCACGGAGATGGTGGGCGTCACCTTCCGCACCCGCAATTACCTGATCGACTGGGACCAGGCCGGGCAGCGGATCGGGCAGGCGCAGGCGACGATGGATCGCGAGTGGCGCGCGCTGCAGGCGATGCCGCTGGACGACGAAAGCCGTGCGCTGCTGGAACAGGCACTGCGCGCGCGCCCGCGCGCCGACAAGGCCGCCGCCAGCCTGCGCACGATCCTGCACCAGCGCGACATCCTCGCGCTGGGTCGTTTTGCCGACCGCGAGCTGTACCCGGCGGTGGACCCGTTGGTGCAGCGGCTGGAGCGCATAGCCACGCGCAGCCAGGCGCGCGCCGACATGCTGACGCAGAGCGCGCTGGAACACGGGATCTGGGTCAGCCGGGTGCGGATCGGGCTGTCGCTGGCCTGCTTCCTGCTGGCGCTGCTGTTCGGCCGCCGCATCCTGCGCGACGGCTACCGCGGCGTCGAAAGCCTGACCTGGCTGGCGCGGCGGATGACCCAGAACGACTACACCGCGCAGCCGCGTTACCTGCCGCGCGGCGAGCTGGGCGAGGTGATGGACAGCTTCCTCGGCATGCGCGACCACGTGCATCGGATCGAGGGCCAGCTGACCGAACAGCTGAGCCGGATCGACCGTGCGCGGGTGGCGCTGGAGCGGCGCGAACAGTTCCAGCGGCTGCTGCTGGAGGCCGCGCAGACGGCGATCATCGCGGTCGATGAGGACGGCGTGTTCTCGCAGGTCAATCCGTTCGCGGAAAAGCTGCTGGGCTGGCCGGCCGGTTCGCTGCTGGGGCGCGAGAAGCTCGACGTGGTGCTGGACCCGGAGGCGCTGGGGGCGCTGGCGCGCTCGCTCAGCGAAGCCTACGGCCGCACCGTGCCGCCGGACTGGACGGCGCTGCGCGAGCTGGCCCGGCACCGCGAGCCGCCGCGCGAGTTCGCCCTGCGCCACCAGCGCGGCCGCACCCTGCCGGTGCTGCTGGCGCTGTCGGCGATGCGCGACGACACCGGCGCGATGGTCGGGCTGCTGGCGGTAGGCACCGACCTGACCATGCAGAAGCGGCTGGAACGCGCGCTGCGCGACAGCGAGACGCGCGCGCGCGAAGCCAGCCACGCCAAGAGCGCGTTCCTGGCGGCGATGAGCCACGAGATCCGCACCCCGATGATCGGCGTCACCGGGATGATCGAAATCCTCGGCCACACCCACCTGGACGCGGAACAGCGGCGTTCGCTGGGCATCATCCAGGCTTCGGCGGAAACCCTGCTGCGGATCATTGGCGACATCCTCGACTTCTCCAAGATCGAGGCCGGCAAGATGGAAATCGAGCCGGTGCCGACCTCGCTGCCGGAGCTGGTGCGCAGCGTCGCCGCCAGCTTCTCCGGCTCGGCCTCCAGCAAGGGCCTGGTATTGGACAGCCAGGTCGATCCGCAGGTGGCGCCGGCGCACCGCGCCGACCCGGTGCGGCTGCGGCAGGTGATGGGCAACTTCCTGTCCAACGCGATCAAGTTCACCGATCACGGCATGGTGACCGTGGCGGTGAAGCTCCTGCGCCACGCACCGGCCGAAGGCACGCTGGGCACCGACCTGCTGGAGCTGAGCGTCACCGACACCGGCATCGGCATCAGCGAACAGGCGCAGGCGCGGCTGTTCAAGCCGTTCTCGCAGGCGGAGGTGGACACCACCCGCCGCTTCGGCGGCACCGGCCTGGGGCTGGCGATCAGCCGCCGCATCGCCGAGCTGATGGGCGGCCACATCGAAATGGAATCGGCGCCCGGCAAGGGCACCACCATGCGCCTGAAGCTCGAGCTGGCGCGGGCACCGGCGGACCAACTGCCGGAGCTGACCCTGCCGGGTCGGCATGCGCCCGGCTTCGTGCCGCGGCCGCTGCCGGCGTTGGAGGAAGCGGAGGCGGAGCGCAGTCTGGTGCTGCTGGTCGACGACCATGCCACCAATCGACTGGTGATCCAGCGCCAGCTGTCGTTGGCGGGCTACGCCTCGGAAACCGCCGAAGACGGCATCGAGGGGTTGGAGCGCTGGCGCAGCGGGCGCTATGCGCTGCTGCTCAGCGACGTCCACATGCCGCGCATGGACGGCTACCAGCTGGCGCGCACGATTCGCGCCGAAGAGCTCGGCCGCGGCCTGCCGCGCACGCCGATCGTGGCACTGACCGCCTCGGCGCTGAAGGGCGAGGCCGAGCGCTGCCTGGGCGCGGGCATGGACGACTACCTGACCAAGCCGGTGGGCATCGCCAGCCTCGGCGTCTGCCTGCAGCGCTGGCTGCCGCATACCGCCAATGGCTCGCCTGCGTCGCTGTTGCCGCCGGTCGAGCCAGCAGCAGGGATCGATGCCGCACCGCCGCCGTCACCGCCGGCCGCGAGCGAGGCGGAGGAGAACGAAACCGTGCTGGCCACGGGCGTGCTGCGGGAGTTGGCCGGCGACCGCCCGGACGACATCCGCGCGCTGCTGGAAGACTATCTGCGCTGCACCCGCGACGACATGGAGGCGCTGGAGCGGCTGCGCGAAGCCGGTGGCCTGCCGGCGCTGGTGACCCAGGCCCATCGGCTCAAGGGCGCGGCGCGGCTGGTCGGCGCGGTCGAGCTGGCGGAGGCGGCGGCGGCGCTGGAAAACGCGTTGCGCGGCGGTGCCCGCGAGCGGCTGGCGGCGCTGGAGGACGCCCTGCACGCCGCCCACTGGCGGCTGCGCGATCAGGTCGCCCGGCAGTATCCCGGATAAGCCGATCCGATCGGCCGGCGGCGGTGTACCCTGCCTGCAACCGGCCGCCGCGGCCGAGGAAGGACCCTTCAGATGCGCGAATTGATCCTGCTCCGCCATGCCCACGCCGATGCCGCTGCAGCCGGCCAGGACGACCTGCAGCGCCCGCTGTCGGCGGCCGGTCTCGTCGAGGCGCAGGCGGCCGGCGACTGGCTGCGCGAGCATGCCCTGCAGCCCGACCGGGTGCTGTGTTCTAGCGCCGCGCGCACCCGCCAGACCCTGGCCGCGCTGGGCGAGCTGGGCTGCACCGACGTGCGCGAGGAGGCGGCGATCTACGACGCCAGCCCGGGCACCCTGATCGCGCTGGCCGATGCCCACCGCGACGCGCGCCGGCTGCTACTGGTCGGCCACAACCCTGGCCTGGAACAGCTGGCGGCGCTGCTGCACAGCGGCCAGTCCGGCGACTACCGCGGCATGCCGCCGGGCGGGGTCGCGGTGCTGGAATTCCCGGTCGATGCGGCGATCGAGCCCGGCGTGGCGCGGCTGTCGCGCTTCTGGTGGCCGTGAGCCCGACCGCAGAGCCGTGAGCCGATGACTCGCCGCCGCCCCGGCCGCGCGCTGGCGGGGCTGCTGGCCCTGCTGCTGGCCGGCTGCGCCACGCTGTCGCCGCAGCAGCGCAGCGCCGCCGCCGAAGTCGCGGTCAGCGCGCGCAGCACCCGGGTGGACTGCGTGCGCGCCGACGCCTGCGCGCTGCCGTCGCCACTGCTGGCGATGGCGCGCGACACCCTGGCCGCCTCCACCGCGGCGGCGCCGCGGCATCGCGCGCTGATCCTCGACGACGCCCCCGACGCGCTGCTGGCGCGGATCCACCTGATCCGCGCGGCCAGGCACAGCATCGGCCTGCAGACCTACATCTTCGACGAGGACGATTCCGCCCAGCTGGTGCTGGACGAGCTGCAGGCGGCGGCGTTCCGCGGCGTCAAGGTGCGCATCCTGATCGACCAGCTGGCGGCACTGCGCAAGGTGGAGACGCTGGCGGCGCTGACCTCCCTGCACGCCAACCTGGAGCTGCGCGTCTACAACCCGGTGCTGGACCGCGCGCGGCTGTCGCTGCCGATGTACGCGGTGGCGGCGGCCTGCTGCTGGGGTCAACTCAACCGGCGCATGCACAACAAGCTGCTGGTGGTGGACGATGCGGTCGGCATCGTCGGCGGGCGCAACTACCAGGACGACTATTACGACTGGGGCGACGAGTTCAATTTCCGCGACCGCGACCTGCTGCTGGCCGGGCCGGCGGTGGCCGACATGGCGGCGAACTTCCAGGCGTTCTGGGCATCGAAGCGCAGCGTGCCGGCGGAGCAGCTGGGCGACGTGGCCCGCTACCTGCGCGAGCACGGCCCGCCGCCGGCGCCGCACCACGTCTTCCACAACCCGGCGCGGGTGCGCGCGCTGCTGGCCGCGGTGGCGGACGACGATGTGCTGCGCGCGCGCTTCGTGGCGCCGGCGCTGCCGGTGCAGGGGGTGGCGTTCCTTGCCGACCTGCCCGCCAAGCACGGCCGGGACGGCGCCGTGGCGGTGGCCGATGCCGCTGCCGGGGCTGCCGTCAATCCTGCGTCGGATACCAGCCACGGCCTGCGCGGGCTGATCGCCGGCGCCGAGCGCGAAATCCTGCTGCAGACCCCGTACCTGGTGCTGTCGAAGCCGGCGCAGGCGCTGTTCCGCGAACTGCGGCAGCGGCCGCAGCCGCCGCGCGTGCTGGTCTCGACCAACAGCCTGGCCTCCACCGATGCCTTCATCGCCTACGCGCTGTCCTACAAGTACAAGCGCCGCTACCTGCGCGACTTCGGTTTCGAGATCCACGAATTCAAGCCGTTCCCGGCCGATGCGCCGTTCGAGCTGGGCGCCACCGGCGCCGGCCTGGCCGACACCGACCTGCCCGCACCTGCGCCAGCGGTGCCGGTGCGTACCCGCGCCAGCAGCCTGCGCGAACGCCAGCTGGCCGAGCGCGGGCTTCGCAGCGAGCCGGCCAGCGAGGCCGGGCGGCCGTCGCCGTTCGCCTCTTCCGGTGGCCTGCCGGTGCGACTCAAGCGCGCCGGCCTGCGCATGGGCATGCATGCCAAGTCGCTGGTGATCGACGGCCGCGTCGGCGTGGTGGGCACCCACAACTTCGACCCGCGCGGCGACAGCCTGAACACCGAGAGCGCGGTGGTGATCGCCGATCCCGGCTTCGCCGCGGCGCTGGCCGCCAGCATCCGCCGCGACATGGTCCCGGCCAACGCGTGGACCATCGGCCGCCGCGACGACGCGCCGATCTTTTCCGGCATCGAATACAACCTGTCGAAGCTGTCCGAGCGGATGCCGGTGTTCGACCTGTGGCCGTACAAGTACGCCACCAGTTATGACTACGTGCCGGGCCCGGATTGCCCGCCGACGCTGGAGCCGCCGTCGCCGTTCGCGCCGGAATTCCGCCGCTGCAACAAGCCGGTCGGCGATTTTCCGGAGGTCGACATCGGCCTGAAGTGGCTGGGCGTGCGCGCGTTCACCGCGTTCGGCTCGGGGCTGTCGCCGATCCTGTGAGCGCGGCGCAGGCGACCGTGACGGATGGCAATTGACGCGCCCGCGCCCGCGTCCTAGTCTGCCAAACTCATTTTCATTGCCTTCCGGGGCCCACATGTCGATCACCCTGAACTTCGAGCTCAACGACCACGATCTGGCCCATTTCCAGGCGGCAGCGGAGCGCTCCCGCAAGGCGGTCGAGGGCAAGAGTGCCGAGGAAATCGTGGCTGCGGCGGTCGCGCTGCTGGACGATGCGCAGAAGACCGAGCTGCCGGATTTCATCCGCCAGCGCCTGCTGCGCCTGGACGACATGATCGCGATGGTGCGTGACCAGGCCTGGGCGATGCCCGACGCCGACTGCCAGCGGGTGCTGTCGGCGCTGGCGTATTTCGCCGACCCGAACGACATCATCCCGGACGCCGTGCAGGTGCTCGGTTTCCTCGACGACGCGGTGATGATCGAGTTGTCGGTGCGCGAGCTGGCGCACGAGCTGGATGCCTACGACGACTTCTGCGACTACCGCGCCCGCGAAGCCAAGCGCCTCGGCACCGACCCGGCCACGCTTGGACGCACCGACTGGCTGGACAGCCGCCGCGAAGAGCTGGTGGAGCGCATGCACACCCGTCGCGAGCGCGACTTCGGCGTGGGCTACGGCCGCAGCAGCGGCTACGGGCGCGAGTCCTACATCCGCGCCTGGCGCCCCGGCGTGTTCACGGTGCGCTGAGCCGCATGGCCGCGCGCGATTTCGCCTGGCCGCAGGGCACCAGCCTCGCGGCCCTGAACGCGCGCTCCGCCGGGACGCTGATGGAAGCGCTCGGCATCGTCTTCACCGAACTGGGCGACGGCTACCTGCGCGCCACCATGCCGGTGGACGCACGCACCCACCAGCCCTACGGCCTGCTGCACGGCGGCGCCTCGGTGGCGCTGGCGGAAACCCTGGGCAGCAGCGCCGGCGCGCTGCTGGCCGGCGACAGCGCGGTGGTGGGGCTGGAGATCAACGCCAACCACCTGCGCGCGGTGCGCGAAGGCACGGTCACCGGCACCACCCGTCCCGTCCACATCGGCCGCAGCACCCAGGTGTGGGAGATCCACATCGAGGACGAGGATGGCCGGCCGGTCTGCATCAGCCGGATCACCCTGGCGGTGCTGCCGCAGCCGCCGGCTTCCGCCTAACGGTGCGCGGTAGGGCGCTGGCTGCGCGGGCTGTCCGTCCCGCGACACGCGCCGGCAGCTGACGCAAATGCCGGCATTGCCGGATCCGCCCTTACACTTGTCGCCTTTCCCCCGGCGCCCCCACCGTCGCCCATGCGCGCGTTCCGTTATTGCTACCGCCTGCCGCTGTTCGCCTGGCACGTCCTGATCCACTTGCCCATCACCCTGCTGCTGATGGCCCTCGGCAACGGCGGGCCGCTGTCGCACGGCATCCTGCGCTGGTGGGCGGGCGGCTTGCTGCGCGTGTTCGGCATGCGCGTGCAGCGCATCGGCACGCCGCTGCCGGGCGGCACCCTGTTCGTGGCCAACCACGTCAGCTGGATCGACATCATGGCGCTGCATTCGCAGCACATGATGGGTTTCATCGCCAAGTCGGAGATCCGCCGCTGGCCGGTGCTGGGCTGGGTCACCACCCACGCCGAAACCATCTTCCTGCAGCGCGGCAACGGCGATTCGCTGGGGCTGGTGATGGCCGAGATGGCGCAGCGCCTGCGCGCCGGCCGCGCGGTGGCGGCGTTCCCCGAGGGCGGCACCCGCGACGGCCGCGAACTCGGCGCCTTCCATGCGCGCATCTTCACCGCCGCGGTGGAGGCCGATGCGCCGGTGCAGCCGGTGGCGCTGTGCTACGGCGCGCGCTGCGAGGCGCAGGCGATCGTGGCATTCGCCCCGCGCGAACACTTCATCGGCAACCTGGTGCGCCTGCTCGGCGAGCCGGCGCGACCGCTGCGGGTGTGCTTCATGCAGCCGATCCTGCCGGGCGAACACGAGGGCCGCCGCGGCATCGCCCGGGTGGCGCGCGAGCGCGTCCTGCGCGCGATGTCCGAGGCCTGAGGCGGACGCATGCCGTTGCTGCCATCCACCTTCGATCCGCCGGCCTGGCTGCGCAATCCGCATATGCAGTCGGTGCTCGCCGCCAGCCCGCTGCGGGAGGCGCGGGCGCGCCGACGCCTGCAGCAGGTTCGCGCGCGCCATGACGCGCTGGTGCTGGATGCCGGCGACGGCGTGCGCCTGCAGGGCGTCGCCAGCCTGCCCGATGCCGCGGCGCCGCGCGCGCTGGCGCTGCTGCTGCATGGCTGGGAAGGCAGCGCCGAATCCAGCTACATGCAGCTGACCGCGGCGCGCCTGCTGCAGGCGGGCTTCGCGGTGTTCCGGCTGGACTTCCGCGACCACGGCGACAGCCATCACCTCAACGAAGGCCTGTTCCATTCCAATCGCCTCGATGAGGTGGTGGGCGCGGCACGCGCGCTGGCCGACCGCTGGCCGGCGCTGCCGCTGGTCGCCGCCGGCTATTCGCTGGGCGGCAACTTCGCGCTGCGGCTGGCCCTGCATGCGCCTGCCGCAGGGGTGCCGCTGCGGCGGGTGGCGGCCGTGTGTCCGCTGCTGGACCCGGCGCGGACCATGGATGCGATGGAAGCCGGGCCGGCGTTCTACATGCGCCACTTCGAGTACAAATGGCGGCGTTCGCTGGCGCGCAAGCGGGCGCTGTTCCCGCAAGCGCATACCTTCGGCGACGAGGTGCTGCGCCTGCGCATGCGCGCGCTGACCGCATGGATGGTGGCGCACAACACCGGCTTCCCGCATCTGGACGCGTATTTCGACGGCTATTCCGTCGCCAGCGACCGCCTGCAGGCGCTGCCGGTGCCGGCCGACGTGCTGATGGCGGAGGACGATCCGGTGATCCCGGCCGACGAGTTCCGTCGCATCGCCGGCTATCCGAACATCGCGCTGGAGCTGGCGCCGCACGGCGGCCACTGCGGCTTCATCGAGGGCGTGACGCTGGACGGCTACGCGGAGCGCTGGGTGGCCGCGAAGCTGGCCGCCGCCGCGGGCATCGACGCTTTGCAGGCGGCGCCGGCGCGGTCGCCGTCCTAGAATCGGCGCAACGTTGCCAGCGAGGAATCCCGATGCGCATCCACAGCGACAGCTTCCAGCACCGCCAGCCGATCCCGGCCGAATTCGCGCTGGGCGCGCGCGACGGCAAGGACGGCTTCGGCGGCAACCGCAACCCGCACCTGGCCTGGGGCGACGCGCCCGCCGGCACCCGCTCGTTCGTGCTGCTGTGCATCGACACCGATGCCCCCACCGACGGCGCGCTGGTGGCCGACGCCGCCACTCCGATCCCGGTGGCGCATCCGCGCGGCGACTTCGTGCATTGGGCGGTGGCGGACATCCCCGCGGATGTCCGCGGGATCAAAGCCGGCAGCTGCAGCGACGGATTCACCGCGAAGGGCAAGCCGGCCGGCAGCGATGCCGGCGGGGTGCGCGGGCTGAACGACTACACCGGCTGGTTCGCCGGTGATGCCGGCATGGGCGGGCGCTACTTCGGCTACGACGGCCCCTATCCGCCGGCGCACGACCTGCGCACGCATCGCTACTTCTTCCGTGTGTTCGCGCTCGACGTGCCCAGTCTGGGCCTCGCCGACGGCTTCACGGCCGGCGATGCGCTGCGCGCCATGCAGGGACACGTGATGGCCGAGGCGGCGCTGTACGGGACCTACAGCCTGCAGCCGGGCTGACGCCCGCAGGCGCGGCGGCGCTCAGCGCCTGGCGATGGTCGCGCCGGCCGGTCGGCCGCTGCCGCAGGCGTCGCGCAGGCGCTGCACCTCGCGCGGGATCGCGCCGCCTTCCGGGAGCAGCGGGCGCATGTCTGCCAGCACGCCGTCCAGCGCCAGCCGTGCGGCGTGGGGACGCTGGCGGCACTGCAGGTCAGCGGCATAGGCGCGGGCCAGCCACGCCGCCTTGCGCTGTTCGAGGTCGTTGCTGCGGGTGTCGCCCAGCGCGACCAGCCGCGCCGGTGCTGCCGCATCGCCATGGCGGGCCTGCAGCCGCGCCAGCGAGATCTCGGCGCGGCGGGTGTGCGAGTGATTGGGGCCGAAGCCGGCGCGGGTCAACCGGACCGCTACTTCCAGTGCGGCCTGCGCGGCCTGCGGCTGGCCCAGCGCGTCGAGGATTTCGCCCAGCAGGCGCTCGTCGTCGCCGACCAGCGCGTGCCGGGCGCCGTACTGGCGGGCGCGCAACGCCGCCGCTTCGCGTGCCAGCGGCAACGCTTCGTGGTCGCGCCCGGCGTCGTGCAGGATCATCGCCAGGTTGAACACGCCGGCGGCGATCAGCCCGGCATTGCCGGACTTGCGCCAGGCCTCCACTGCCCGCTGCTGGTAGGCCACCGCGCGCTCAATGTCGCCGCGCTCCCAGGCCACCACCGCCAGGCTGTTGTAGGCGCGCGCCATGTCCGGGTGGTGCGGCTCCAGGCGGCTGCTCATCCACGCGGTGGTGTCGACGAAGATCGCTTCGGCCTCGCGGAAACGACCCATGTCGACGTACAGCGCGGCCAGCTGGCGATGGGCGTCGACGGTGGCGCGATGGTTGCTGCCGTGCAGCTCCTGCGCCAGCCGCAGGGAGGCGCGGCAGTCGCGGATGGCGGCCTCCAGGGTATCGGTGGCGCGCTCCAGCGAACACAGCGCGCGGAGCATGTTGATCGCCTGCGGATGGTGCGCGCCCAGCGTCCGCCGCAGCTGGGCCAAGCCGTCCATCAGGGTGCGGATGGCCTCGCCCGGCTGGCCCATCGCCGACTGCAGGTTGGCCATGTCGAGGCGGGTTTCGGCCATCCCGGCCTCGTCCTTCTCGCGCCGGCGCAGCTCCAGCGCGCGCGCATGCAGGCGGCGGGCGGCGTCGAAGTCGCCCAGCTCGCGCCGGCAGCGGCCCAGCTGGGCGTAGAACGCGGCCGACTGCAGCGGCAGCCGCGGTTCTTCCTGCTGGGCCTTGGCTTCCAGCGGCTGCATCCGCGCGGTGCAGATCTGCGGATCGCCCAGCTGCTGGAACACGTTGCCGTTCAAGGTGGCGGCTTCCAGCCGCAGGCTGGCGGGTGCATCCGGCAGCAGCGGCAGCAGCCGCGACTGGCGTTCCAGCAGCTCGTGGGCTTCGCGGTAGTCGCCCAGGCCCAGGCGCAGCTGGGCCACCGCGCCGTACAGCTCGGCGCGCGCCTCCGGCTGCCGGGCCAGGCTGCGTTCGCCGCGCAGGATGCCCATGTCCAGCAGGCTGCGCAGGTCGATCGGGGTGTTGGAGGAACTGCCGGCGTCCTGGAACAGTTCGGTGACGAAGCGCTGCATCGCCTGCGCGCGCGCGGCCTCGCGCAGCGCGCGCTGGGCCTGCCAGCCGACCACGCCCAGCGCCGCGCTCAGCACTGCCAGGATCGCCGCCGCGGTGCCGATCGCCCAGCGGTGGCGCTGCAGGTATTTGCGCGTGCGGTAGCCGAAGCTTTCGCCGCGCGCCAGCACCGGCCGCCCGCGCAGATAGCACAGCAGATCGTGCGACAGCGCCTCGGCGGAGACGTAGCGGCGGGTCGGGCATTTGGCCAGGGCCTTCAGCACGATGTTGTCGAGGTCGCCGGCCAGTTCGCGCGCCAGCCGCGCCGGCGAATACGGGCGGCTGGCCTCGGGCTCGGCACGCAGCGCCGCCTGCGAGGGCCGCTGCGGGACGCCGTCGAGGATGGCTTCCTCCCATTCCGCGTCGGTCTGCCGCTTCAGCCGATACGGCTTGCTGCCGGTCAGCAGCTCGTACAGCACCACGCCGAGCGAATACACGTCGGTCATGGTGGTGACCGGTTCGCCGCGGATCTGCTCCGGCGCGGCGTAGTGCAGGGTGAACGCGCGCACGCCGGTGCGGGTCTGCTCCACCGGCAGCGGCTGCACGTCGAGCAGCTTGGCGATGCCGAAATCGAGCAGGCGCACCTGCCCGGCCGGCGTCACCAGGATGTTCGACGGCTTCAGGTCGCGGTGGACGATCAGGTTGGCATGCGCGTGGCTGACCGCTTCGCAGACCTGGCGGAACAGGTCCAGCCGCGCCGGGATGTCGAGCTGGCGCGACTGGCAGTAGCTGGTGATCGGCTCGCCCTCGACGTACTCCAGCGCCAGGTAGGGCTGGCCGTTGTGGTCGATGCCGGCGTCGAGCAGGCGGGCGATGTGCGGATGGGCGAAGCGCGCCAGGATGTCGCGCTCGCGGTCGAAGCGCTGGCGCAGCTGCGGGTTGGCCAGCCCCGGCCGCAGCAGCTTGAGCGCGACCTTGCGCTCGTACATGCCGTCGGCGCGATCGGCCAGCCAGACCTGGCCCATGCCGCCTTCGCCCAGCAGCCGCTCCAGCCGGTACGGGCCCAGCCGCACGCCGGCCATGGCGCCGGCGGGCAGGCTCATCGCGGGGCTGTCGAGGAAGCTGGCATCGCCGGCATCGAGGGTCAGCAGGCGCGCCAGTTCGGCGGCCAGTGCCGGGTCTTCGTCGTGCAGCGTGCGCAGGTGTTCCTCGCGCTGGTCGGCGGGCAGCTCCAGCAGTGCGTCCAGCAGCGGGGACAGGCGTTGCCAGCGCTCGATGTCCATGCGGCTCCCCCGCGTCCGCCGACCTTGCGGTCAGCTGCGCGATGGTTCCTGCAGTGAAGCCAGCAGGAACATCCGCGCCTTCTGCCAGTCGCGACGCACGCTGCGCTCGGAGCGCTGCAGCAGGGCGGCGATTTCCAGCTCCGACAGGCCGGCGAAATAGCGCAGTTCCACCACCTGGGTCAGCCGTGGATCGACCGACGACAGCCGGTTCAGCGCGGTGTCCAGGCCCAGCATGTCCTCGTCGAGACTGAGCCCGCCCTCGAGGTTTTCCGGCAGTTCGGTGACCCGGTGCAGGTCGCCGCCGCGCTTCTGCGCCAGCCGCTGGCGCGCGTAGTCGACGATCACCGAGCGCATCGCCGAGGCCGCGTAGGCGAAGAAATGCGCGCGGTCGTCGAACTGGGCGTTGCCGCTGCCGCGGCCGACCAGCTTCAGGTAAGCCTCGTGCACCAGCGCGGTGGCGTCCAGGGTATGGCCGTACTGCTGCCCGGCCAGCTGCCGGCGCGCCATGCCGTGCAGCTCCTGGTACAGGGTGGAGAGCACGCGGTCCAGCGCGGAACGATCGCCATCGCGGGCGGCGTCCAACAGCACGGTGATGTCGCCGGGATCGGTCATTCGGGTCGGCAGGGGCGTCGGGGGACGCCGGGACTATAGCGAATGGCGGCTCACTTCTGGCAGTGGCCGCACCAGACCGTCGCGCGCTGGCCGATGCTGGCCTGCTTCAGCGCGCGCCCGCAGCGTGGGCAGGGCTGCCCGCCGCGGCCGTAGGCCAGCAGCTCCTGTTCGAAGTAGCCGGGCGCGCCGTCGGGGCTGATGAAGTCGCGCAAGGTGGTGCCGCCGCGGGCGATGGCGTGGGCCAGGATCCCCCTCACCGCATCCGCCAGCGCAGCGTAGCGTTCGCGCGACACCTTGCCGGCGGCGCGCAGTGGCGAGATGCCGGCGCTGAACAGCGCCTCGGCGGCGTAGATGTTGCCCACGCCCACCACCACCGACTGGTCCATCAGGAAGGTCTTGACCGGCGCCCTGCGGCCGCGGCTGAGTTCGAAAAGATAGTCCCCATCGAAAGCCGCGCCGTCGACGTCGTCCGGCAGCGGTTCCGGGCCCAGCCCCGCCAGCAGCGGATGGGTTTCGCCGGGCATCTGCCAGAGCAGGCAGCCGAACCGGCGCGGGTCGTTGAAGCGCAGCACCCGGCCGTTGTCGAGCGCGATGTCGACGTGGTCGTGCGCGCGCACCGGGGTGTCCTCCGGCAGCACCCGCAGGCTGCCGGACATGCCCAGGTGCAGCAGGGCGCTGCCCGCCGCGGTGTCCAGCAGCAGGTACTTGGCGCGCCGGCGGATGGCTTCGATGCGCTGCTCCGGCAGCAGCTCCTCCACTTCGCGCGGGATCGGCCAGCGCAGGTCGGGCCGGCGCAGCCGCACGTGGGCGACGCGCTGGCCGACCACGTGCGGCAGCAGGCCGCGGCGGGTGGTCTCGACTTCGGGCAGTTCGGGCATGCGCCCATGATGCCGCGGCAGGGCCGCGTACAGCCACGCCGTGGCATCATGGATCGGCCGTCGACCGGCGCCAACTTCCCCCCAGAGTCACCCCATGCCCGCGTCCCTGCTCGATTTCCTCGCTGGCGGCCTGCTCCAGTTCGGCTGGTGGCAGATGCTGCTGTACCTGCTGGTCGTGACCCAGATCACGATCTTCACCGTCACCCTGTACCTGCACCGCAGCCAGGCCCATCGCGGCGTGGATTTCCATCCGCTGATCGCGCACTTCTTCCGCTTCTGGTCATGGCTGACCACCTCGATGATCACGAAAGAGTGGGCGGCGATCCATCGCAAGCACCACGCCAAGTGCGAGACCGCGGAAGACCCGCACAGCCCCATGCACAAGGGCATCGGCAACGTGCTGTGGAAGGGCGCGGACATGTACCGCGAAGCGCGGCTGGCGCGTGCCGACATCGAGCAGTACGGCAAGGGCTGCCCGGACGACTGGATCGAGCGCAATCTCTATACCCGCTTTTCCAATGCCGGCGTGGTGGTGCTGCTGGCGCTGAGCGTGGTGCTGTTCGGCGCCAAGGGCGTGGCCGTGTGGGCGATCCAGATGGCATGGATCCCGTTCTGGGCCGCCGGCGTCATCAACGGACTGGGCCACTGGTGGGGCTACCGCAACTTCGAGACCACCGACACCGCCACCAACCTCACCCCGTGGGCGGTTTGGATCGGCGGCGAGGAGCTGCACAACAACCACCACGCGTTCCCGTCCTCGGCCAAGTTCGCGCTGCGCCGGTTCGAGTTCGACATCGGCTGGGCGGCGATCAAACTGCTGGAGAAGCTGCACCTGGCGAAGGTGCTGCGGGTGGCGCCGTCGCTGAACCTGCGTCCGAACATCGCCATGCCGGATGCGGAGACGCTGCGGGCGCTGCTGGCGCACCGCTTCCAGGCGATGACCGATTACCAGCGCAACGTGCTGAAGCCGGCGCTGAAGGAAGAGGCCGCCGCCGCTGGCGCCAGGCTGCGCGCGCTGCTGCCGCGCCAGCTGCGCAAGGGCATGGTGGACGACGGCCGTTGGCTGAATCCCGAGGCGCGCGCGCAGCTGCAGGCGTGGGTCGATGCGCGCCCGCGCATCCAGGCGCTGATCGAACACCGCAAGCGCCTGGCCGACGTGCTGGAAAGCCGCGGCCACGATGCCGCCGAGCGCCTGCGCCAGCTGCAGGCCTGGTGTGCCGAGGCCGAGGCCAGCGGCGTGCGTGCGCTGCAGGACTACGCGGTGCGCCTGCGCGGCTATGCGCTGGCGCAGGCCTGACGCCACGCGCCGCCTGCGCTCCGTCGCGGGCGGCGGGCGCCGCGTGAGGCGCGCGGGCCTTGTCCTGCTGCTGCTCGCGCCGATGGCGCTGCCGGCGCAGGTCCAGCGCGCGCACGACTACCTGGCGCGCATGGACCGCAACGGAGACGGCCGCGTCGGCCTGGATGAGTATCAGGACTGGATGAGCTACGCCTTCGAGCGGATGGACCGCGATCGCGACGGCGTTCTGTCCGCCGCCGAGCAGCCTGGTGGCCGCGGCGAGGCGCTCACCCGCGAGGCCCATCGCGCATTGCTGGCCGCCCGCTTCCATCGGCAGGACGCCAACCGCGATGGAGTCCTCGATGTTCGAGAACTGGCCGCGCCACCGCGCTGAGCGGGTGCCGCGGACACCGGCGCCGGGGCTAGCTGAACGGATTTTGCGCGAATGGATTGCTTTCCCCGACGAATTGGCCTACCGTGGCCTCGCTGAATGACAAGGGTCACCTTGAATCGTGGCCTGAATGTTGCAGTTACCTGCATCGTTACACCCGTTTCTCAATCTCCTTGCAGCCAGCGTCAACGCCGCATCCGCGGCATTTCATCCGTTACAAGGAGTATTGCTATGTCCCAGACCGAAACCGGCACCGTGAAGTGGTTCAACGACGCCAAGGGCTTTGGCTTCATCACCCAGGACGGCGGTGGCGACGATCTGTTCGTCCATTTCCGTTCGATTGAATCCTCTGGCTTCAAGTCCCTGCAGGAAGGCCAGAAGGTCTCCTACGTGGCCGTGAAGGGCCAGAAGGGCATGCAGGCCGAGCAGGTCCGCCCGCTCTGAGCCACGCCCACGCGTGATTCGAAAAACCCGGCCTAGCGCCGGGTTTTTTTATGCGCGCGATGCGGTGGGTGGCCCAACGAAAACGCCGGCATGGCCGGCGTTTTCGTTGCCGGGCGCTGTGCAGCCGCGCCCGTTCCGGCGCTTACCAGATTTTCACCCGTTCATCCGGCTTCAGATAGAGCTTCTGGCCTTCGGTCACCTTGAAGGTGTCGTACCACGCATCGATGTTGCGCACGGTCAGCGCGCGCCACTGGCCGGGGGCGTGCTCGTTGCCCACCACCTGCGAGCGCAGCGCGGCATCGCGCGCCTTGCTGCGCCAGGCCTGGGCGAAGGCGAGGAAGAAGCGCTCGTCGCCGCTCAGGCCGTCGATGACCGGCGCCGGCTTGCCGTCCAGCGACTTGTGGTAGGCAACAAAGGCCGCCTGCAGGCCGGACACGTCGGCGATGTTCTCGCCCAGGGTCTGCCGGCCGTTGATGTGCAGCCCCGGCAGCGCCTCGTAAGCGTCGTACTGCTTGACCAGCCGTTCGGCCGCGGCCTTGAAGTGGGCGGCGTCCTCCGGCGTCCACCAGTTGTGCAGGCGGCCTTGGGCGTCGAACTCGGCGCCGAGGTTGTCGAAGCCGTGGCTGATCTCGTGGCCGATCACCGCGCCGATGGCGCCGTAGTTGGCGGCATCGTCGGCACCGGCATCGAAGAAAGGCGCTTCCAGGATCGCGGCCGGGAAGTTCATCGCGTTCTGCAGCGGCAGGTTCACCGCGTTGACGGTCTGCGGGGTCATCCACCACTCGCCGCGGTCCGGCGCCTTGCCCAGCTTGGCCAGCTGGTGGCGGTATTCGGCCAGTTCGGCGCGCTGCGTGTTGCCCAGCGGATCATTGGCCTTCACTTCCAGCGCCGAGTAGTCGCGCCAGCGGTCGGGATAGCCCACGCCCACCTTCATCGTCTCGGCCTTCTGCTTGGCCAGGCGCCTGGTTTCCGGGCTCATCCACGCCAGCTGGTCCACGCCGTCGCGGAATGCGGCCAGGATGTTCGACACCATCGCCTCCACCCGCGCCTTGGAGCTGGCCGGGAAGTACTGCTTCACGTACAGCTGGCCGATGGCGTCGCCCAGCGCGCCGTCGGTGGCGGCCAGCGCGCGCTTCCAGCGGTCGCGCTGCGCGGTGGTGCCGGACAGCTGGGTGCCGTAGAAGCCGAAGCGCAGGTCGGCATAGGCCTTGGGCAGCAGGGCGGCGCTGCGGTTGAGCGCGTGGAAGCGCAGGTAGTCCTTCCAGGTCTGCAGCGGCGCACTGGCCACCAGCGCCGACAGCCTCTTGATGGCATCCGGCTGCCACGCGATCAGCGTCTGCTGGCCGGACAGCTGGGCGGCGTCGAAGAACGCCGGCCAGTCGATGCCCGGTGCGCGCTTGCCGAACTCGGCGAGCGGCCACGGGTTGTTGGCCTTGTGGATGTCCTGGGTGTCCACCACGCTGGCCTGCGCGTTGGCGATCTTCATCTCCAGGTCGAACACCGCCTTTGCCTGCTTGTCGGCGTCGGCGCTGCCGGCCTGCTTGAGCAGCGCGGCGATGTAGGCCTGGTAGGCGGCGCGGTTGGCGGCCATGTCCTTGTCGGCGGACAGGTAATACTCGCGGTCCGGCATGCCCAGGCCGCCCTGCAGCAAGTAGCCGGTGTTCTTGTCCGGCGCATCCAGCCCGGCGGCCACGAACAGGCCGAACAGATGCTCGGTGTAGTAGTTGGTGGCGTTGATCGGGTCGACGTCGGCGCGCAGGCCGGCGCCCAGGTAGGCCGACAGCGCCTTGCCGTCGGCAATTGCCTCCACCTTGTCCAGCGTCGGCTGCAGCGGCTCCAGGCCGCGCGTTTCGATGCCGGCTTCGTCCATCCAGGCGGCGTAGTAGTCGGCGATCCGCCGCGCGTCGGTGCCCGCGGCCGGGTTCTGCTTGCGCAACGACTGCACCAGGTCGGCCAGGCGCTTCTCCGCCTTTTCGAACACGGTGTAGAACACGCCGGTGCTGGCGCGGTCGGCGGGGATCTCGGTGGCCTTCTGCCAGTTGCCGTTGGCGTAGGCGTAGAAGTCGTCGCCCGGCTGCACCGACTTGTCGATGCCGGCCAGGTCGATGCCGACGCCGGCGGCGGCCGGCGCGCTGGCGGGGGGCGCCACGGCCTTCGGGGCGCCATCGTCGGCCGGCTTGCAGGCGGAAAGGGTGGCGCCGGCGAAGGCGCACAGCAGGGCCAGCGCCAGCGGCGCGCGACGGAGGGAACGGGTGTGCATGGGCGGAACCTCGATGGAAATGCCCGGCTATCCTGCGCCAATCGGCCCGGCGGGCATGTGCAGGAAGTCAGCCGGCTGCGCCGAAGGTCGCGTTGTGGCGCCCGCGCGGCGCTGCCATGATCCGAAGGATGCCGCCGCGCGAGGAGGCGCCAGCATGGAGAGCCTGCCCGGGCTGGACCTGAGCCAGCCGCCGTTCGACCTGCTGGACGAGGCCGGCCGCCAGCGTCTGGCCGCCAGGGTGGACATGGGCTTCCACCCGCGTGGCGAGACCATCATCAGCGGCGGCACGCCGTCCGAACGGGTGGTGGTGATCCTCAAGGGGTGGGTGCAGGCCTTCGACCTGGACGCCGCCGGCCACGAGCAGCGTTTCGCCGGCTATGGCAGCGGCGACCTGTTCGGCGCGTGGGCGGTGATGGCCGGACGCGCGCGCCACAGCTATCGCGCCGACACCGACGTGGTCAGCTACCTGATCCCGGCGCCGGTGTTCCGCCAGCTGCTGGCCGACTATCCCGCGTTCGCCGCGTGGTTCCAGGAAGGGCTGGCAGTGAAGGGCCAGCTGGCGCGGCGCGGCCGCGATTCCGAGCTGGCCGAGCTGATGGTCACCCCGGTCGGCGCCGCGGAACTGGCGCCGGCGGTGCGCGTGCCGGCAACGATGAGTATCGCGGATGCCAGCGCGCGGCTGCGCGAGGAGCGGGTGGACTGCCTGCTGGTGGACGACCCGGCGCATCCCGAGCCCGGCGTGGTCACCCGCACCGACCTGCTGGATGCGCTGACCCGCGCGCGCGCGCCGCTGGACGCGCCCGTGGGCCCGCTGGCCAGCCGGCCGCTGGTGGCGCAGCAGACCACCGACGTGCTGTTCCAGGCGCTGACGACGATGGCCGAAAGCCGCATCGAACGCGTCGCGGTGCGCGACGGCGACGCCATCGTCGGCACGCTGGGCATGGCCGAAGTGCTGGCGCACTACGCCAGCCATTCCCACCTCATCACCTTGCGGCTGGCGCGCGCGCGCAGCGTTGCGGAAGTGGCGGAAGCCGCGCGCGGCATCCACCGGTTGGTGCGCACCCTGCACGCGCAGGGCGTGCGCATGCCGGCGCTGATGGAACTGGTCAGCGCGCTCAACAGCCGGATCATGGCGCGCCTGTACGAACTGCTGCTGCCGCCGGATCTGCAGCGCCAGGCCTGCCTGCTGGTGCTGGGCAGCGAGGGCCGCCGCGAGCAGCTGCTGCGCACCGACCAGGACAATGCGCTGGTGGTGGCCGACGGCTGCGACGACACGGCGCTGGAAGCGGCGATGGCCGGGTTCAGCCGCGCGCTGGGCGAGATCGGCTACCCGCCCTGTCCCGGCGGGGTGATGGTGTCCAACCCGCACTGGCGCATGGGCGCGGCGCAATGGCGCGCGCGCCTGCAGGGCTGGCGGTCGAACTACGACGCGCAGGCGGCGATGGCGCTGTCGATCACCCTCGACGCGCGGCCGGTGGCCGGAAACGCCGCGCTGTTCGCGCCGCTGGACGCGCAGTTGCAGGCATTGGGTGGCGACGAGCGCCTGCTGCACGCGATGGCGCGTGCGGCGCTGCAGTTCGACAGCCCGCTGTCGTTCTTCGGCCAGCTGCGGCAGGACGAGCGCGGGCTGGACATCAAGCGCGGCGGGATCTTCCCGATCGTGCACGGGCTGCGCTGCCTGGCGCTGCAGCACGGCATCGGCCAGCGCAACAGCTTCGCCCGCTGCGAGGCACTGGTGCAGGCCGGCGCCTTGGACGCAGCGCTGGGGCGCGACCTCGCCCAGACCCTGTCGGTGCTGCAGCGGATGCGGCTGGACGCGCAGCTGGCCGCGCTGGACGCCGGCGAGACGCCGGGCAACTACCTGCGCCCGGAAACGCTGCGCCGGCTGGACCGCGACCTGCTGCGCGACGCGCTGCGCGTGGTCAAGGCGTTCCAGCAGCACCTGCGCATCGCCTTCCACCTGGGCGACTGAGATGGTGCCGCTGCCCCGCTGGTGGTTGCGCCGGCGCCATGCCGGCGGCGAATGGGCTGCGCTGTGGCAACCGCCGCCGGCCGGCGAATGGGTGAGCCTGGACCTGGAAACCACCGGCCTGGACCCGGCCCGCGACCATATCCTCAGCCTTGCCGCGGTGCCCGTGCGCGACGGCCGCGTCTGCCTGTCGGAGCGCTTCGAACGCCGCGTCCACACCGCGCGCGCGTTCGGCATCGAATCCATCCGCCACCACCGCATCACCCCCGATGAAGCCAGCGAAGGCGAACAGGTGACGGACGTGGTGCGCGAGTTCCTGCACTGGCTGGGCAGCCGCCGCCTGCTGGGCTACTACCTGGGCTTCGACCTCGACATGCTGCGCCCGCACGTGCGCACGCTGACCGGCTTCGACCTGCCGAACGCGGTGGTGGATCTGGGCGATGAGGTCGCCAGGCAGCAGCGCCGCCAGCGCCCGAACGCGCCGGTCAACCTCGACTTCGCCTACATCGCGCAAACGCTGGGCGTGCCGATGGTGGAGCGGCACAGCGCGCTCGGCGATGCGACCACGGTGGGGTTTTGCTGGCTGGCGCTGCAGGCGCGCGGGTGGCCGGCGGGATAGCAGCCGGTTGCGGGACAGCTGCTGGTCCATCGCAGCGTGTGGCCGCAACGCCATGAAGCCATCCATCTGATGATGCGAAAAATCCAGGCAGCGCGCGCTGGCACGACGAGTACCCAGCGGCGCTGCCTGGTACCCCTTGCGGGGATTACTTGCCGTCGGTGTTGTTCTTGCCGTCCGCCGAAGCGTTGGCTTCTTCCGCGGCATCCTGTGCCTGCTCGGCGGCGTCCGCCGCCTTCTCGGCAGCGTCGGCCATGTCTTCGCGACGGGTCATGTCACTGCCTGCGACATTGCCCGCTGCGGTGGCCGCTGCGTCGGCCGAAGCCGCCGCTGCATCCGCCGCGGCCTGCGCGGTCGCCGCTGCTGCGGTGTCGCCGGTGGTGGCGGCGTTGTTCGCCGCTTCCTGGGCTTCCGTAGCGGAGGCCTGGGCTTCGTTGGCCGAGTCGGCGGCCTGGTCGCGGTTGCACGCGGTCAGGCTGAGACCCAGCGCCACGGCCACAATTGCGAGTTTGATCGTCATAACAGTCTCCGGGTTGATGCCTATCGGCGAGTTGAGGATAGGACTGCGATGTCAATGGCGCGCGAAGACGGTCGCATGCGACCTGAACGGCGGGCTCCTGCGAGCTTTGCCTGGAGGCTTGGGAGAGCTGGGTCGCCCACCCCGGGGCGATCCGTTGCGATGGTGCTTGATGACTTGAGTGGTTGACTGCGCCGCAATAGACTTGCGGCGCTTTCGAAACGATTCCGCGAATGACTCCGCCCTGACCCTTCCCTGATGCATCCGCCCGCCACCTTTCGGCGGCAGAAGGGTTTTGCGTTCCATTTTCTTGCGCATCGCGCGCCATCCAAAGGCGCGCCAGGAGTCTTCCCATGTCTGTTTCCTATCCGCTGCGCGAGCAGTGGTTCGGCAATGTCCGCGGCGACGTGCTGTCCGGCGTCCTGGTCGCTCTGGCCTTGATTCCCGAAGCCATCGCTTTCTCCATCATCGCGGGCGTCGATCCCAAGGTCGGGTTGTATGCCGCGTTCTGTATTGCGGTGACCACCGCCATCGCCGGCGGGCGTCCCGGCATGATTTCAGCGGCCACCGGTGCGATGGCGTTGCTGATGGTGGACCTGGTGAAGGACCACGGACTGCAGTATCTGTTCGCAGCCACCATCCTGGCTGGCCTGCTGCAATTGCTCGCTGCCGCGCTGCGCCTGAATTCACTGATGCGCTTCGTCTCGCGCTCGGTGGTGATCGGCTTCGTCAACGCGCTGGCGATCCTGATCTTCATGGCGCAGTTGCCGGAGCTGGTCGGGATGCCTTGGCAGGTCTATGCCGTCTGCGCCGCCGGTCTGGCCATCATCTACCTGCTGCCGCTGGCGACGAAGGCGGTGCCGTCGCCGCTGGTCGCGATCGTGGTGCTGACCATCGCGGTGGCCTGGCTGGGCATCGACATCCGCACGGTGGGCGACATGGGCCAGCTGCCCGACAGCCTGCCGGCGTTCCTGTTCCCGGACATTCCGTGGACGCTTGAAACGCTGCGCATCCTGTTGCCGGTATCGGCGACGCTGGCCGTGGTCGGCCTGCTCGAGTCGCTGATGACCGCGCAGATCGTCGAGGACATGACTGATACGCCCACCGACCGACGCCGCGAATCGGCCGGGCAGGGCCTGGCGAACGTGGTCACCGGCTTTTTCGGCGGCATGGCCGGCTGCGCGATGATCGGGCAGTCGGTGATCAACATCACCGCCGGTGGCCGTGGCCGCCTGTCCTGCCTGATTGCCGGCGTCGTGCTGCTGGTGCTCGTGGTCTACGCGGCGGAGTGGGTCTCGATCATCCCGATGGCAGCGCTGGTCGCGGTGATGATCATGGTCAGCATCGGCACCTTCCACTGGAAGAGCTTCCGCGAACTCAAGACCCACCCGAAGTCGGCCAACCTGATCATGTTGGGCACCGTGGTCATGACCGGGGCCACCCACGACCTGGCCAAGGGCGTGTTGACGGGTGTGCTGCTGACGGCACTGTCGTTCACCCGCCGGGTCAGCGCGCTTCAGACCGTCGACGACTACCTGAGGGAAGACGGAGCGCGCGTCTACGTGGCGCATGGACAGGTGTTCTTCGCCTCGGCCGTGCAGTTCGCCAACAGCTTCGATTACCTGCACGCCCCGGCCAGGGTCGTCATCGACGTGCGCGATGCCCATTTCTGGGACACAAGCGCGGTCGCGGCGCTGGACCGGGTAGTGCTGAAGTTCCGCCGGCACGGCGCGGAGGTCGAGGTGGTCGGGTTGAACGAGGCCAGCGAATTCCTGGTGGACAAGTTGGGCGTCCACCGGGACGAGGGTGCGGGGTTCGCGTCCGGGCACTGAGCCTGCATCGGCAGAATCGGGCCGATTGTCGATGCGGACTGAGTGGATCACTCGCGCCAATCGTGACTTGAACCGAACGTCCGCTTCTGGGCCGGAAGCGCCCCGAAGCGGACTTTCAAGTCGGGTTGCGCGAATCCCGGTGGTACGACGCCTTGCCTTCGATGTCAGGGGTTGCCAATGCCGAATCGGGTTGCAGGTCGATCCACCGCCGCGACCAGGAAATCGATCAGCAGGCGGACGCGCAAGGGCATGTGGCGCGCGCCCGGATACACCAGCGAGAACGGACGCGTGCACCCTGCGTGTTGCGGCAGGACCTCTTCCAGAACGCCCTGGCGCAGGTCCGCGTCGACGATGAAGCGATATGTCTGCAGCAGGCCACCGCCGGCGCGCGCGAGGGTCGCCGTGCCGAGCAGATCCTCGGCGCAATGCAGTCCGCCTTCCGTGGCGAGCTCCACCTCTCCGTCATCGGTGCGAAAGCGCCATGGCACCGGTAGCCCGGTGCGCGGCAGCAGGAACTGGATGCAGTCGTGCGCAGCGAGGTCGTCCAACTTGCGCGGGGTGCCATGTCGGGCCAGGTAGTCGGGCGCGGCCACCACGCACAGGGGGGCATCGAGCAGCTTGCGCACCACCAGTCCGGAATCGGGCTGGTCGCGGCCACGGATCGCCAGGTCGAATTCTTCGCTGGAAAAATCGACGTTGCGGTTGGACAGATGCACGTCCATGCGCACCTGCGGGTATTGCACACGAAACCGCGTCAGCAGTGGCAATAGCAGGTGATGGCCAATCGGAGTGGGTACGCTGATGCGCACCGTTCCGGCGGGAAGCAGCTGCTGGCCGCTGACTTCGCGCTCGGCCTCGGTCAGTTGCGCCAGCGCGGGTTTGCACTTCGCGAAATAGACCTGACCTGCGTCGGTCAGGCGCACCTTGCGCGTGGTGCGCGCGAATAGCCGGACGCCCAACCGCTGTTCCAGTTTGGCCATTGCGCGACTCACGGCCGCGGGTGTCACCCCGGCGTGCTTGGCAGCCGCAGTAAAGCTCCCTGCCTCGGCCGCAATGCAGAACAACTCGATCGCACCCAGCACGAAGACATCGGATTGGCGCCGCATCAGTTATTCCTTCCAGTCACTAATCAATTGAAATTCTATGTATTTATCAACTTCATTTGGCGCAATAAGGTGCGCACACCGGTCGCTTCCGACCCCCAGCGAGACGTCCCATGAAGTTGTATTACGCCCCCGGCGCCTGCTCCCTTGCCACCCACATCGTGTTGCGGGAGACCGACGCCACGTTCGAGCTGGAGAAGATCGACACCCAGCGCCACCTCACCGCCGATGGCGGCGACTTCTTCGCCATCAATTCCAAGGGTCAAGTGCCGCTGCTGGAGGTGGCGAAGGATGTGTACCTGAGCGAAGGCCCGGTCATCGCCCAGTACCTGGCGGAGCTCGCAGGCAGCCACCGCCTGCTGCCGCCGGTCGGGTTGCCGCGCTATCGCGTGCTGGAGTGGCAGAACTTCGTCGGCACCGAGTTGCACAAGGCCTATACGCCGATCTTCAGCCCCGGGCTGGATGACGCGGCGAAGGCGATCCTGCGCGGTCGGCTGCGCAAGAAATACGAGTGGCTGGAGGCGCAGCTGCCGGCACAGGGCTACCTGACCGGCGACGAGTTCACCGTGGCGGATGCCTATCTGTTCACCGTGACCCAGTGGGCCACCTACGTGACGCTTGATCTGGACGACCTGCCGCGCCTGCACGCCTATCTCGGCCGCGTGGCCGCGCGACCGGCGGTGCAAGCCGCATTGAAGGCCGAAGGCCTGCTGCGCTGACGCGAGGAGACACCCATGCCTTATGTCCTGATCCAAGTCACTCGCGAGGGTGTGACCCGTGCGCAGAAGCAGGCGCTGATCGAAGGCGCCACGGCGCTGCTGGTCGACGTGCTGGGCAAGGATCCGTCGACCACCTTCGTAGTCATCGATGAAGTCGATACCGACAACTGGGGCGTCGCCGGCCGCAGCGTGACCGCGCTGCGCGCTGCTGCCGCCGGAGGCAGCCATGACTGAGCGTGCGGCCGCTGGGCAGGCCGCCGATCGCGATGCGATCGAAGCGCTGCTGGAGCAGTACTTCGACGCCTTGCATCACTGCGACAGCCGGCGCCTGAGTGAAGTCCTGCACCCGCAGGCGCTGTACGCCACCGCCAGCGACGGCGGCCTGCTGACGATGGCGATGGACGCCTACTGGAAGGTGATCGACGCCCGTCGATCCGCCGCCTCGCAAGGGTTCCCGCGGCGCGAGCACGTCCAGGCCATCGAGCTGGTTGGCGGCGATACCGCATTGGCGCGCGTGCAATGCATATCGCCACCCAAGCATTTCGACGACGTGCTTTCCCTGCTCAAGCTGGATGGCCGCTGGTGGATCATCGCCAAGGTCTTCCACTACGACCTGGTGCCGCCGGAGGGCGCGTGAACGCCGAGCGAAGCACCATCCGCCTGTCGAATGCCGATCTGTCAGCTAACGCTCCCTAGCGCAAACGTCCTCCCCTGGCCGCAAGCGACCCTGGTCCGCAAATAGAAAACGCCGGCCTTGCGGCCGGCGTTCTGCGTACGCGACGCGGGGGAGGCGCGTCAGTGGCCGGAGGACTTGGAAGCGCCCAAGCCGGTTTCCGCCCGCACCTGCTGGGCCTTGAACGCGCCGCGTTCCTTGGCGGCCTGCGCGCTGCGGTCGGTGATGGAGAAGAACCAGATGCCGGCGAAGGCGATCGCCATCGAGAACAGCGCCGGCGAGGTGTAGGGGAACCAGGCCGAGCCGGCGGGGTTGCCCAGCGTGGCTTCCCACACCGAGGGCGAGACCACCGTCAGCGCCACCGAGGACACCAGGCCGAGGAAGCCGCCGATCACCGCGCCGCGGGTGGTGCAGTCCTTCCACAGCAGCGACAGGATCAGCACCGGGAAGTTGGCGGAGGCGGCGATGGCGAAGGCCAGCGACACCATGAAGGCCACGTTCTGCTTTTCGAAGGCGATCCCCAGCAGCACTGCGATCACGCCCAGCGCCACCGTGGTGATGCGCGAGACCTTCAGCTCGGAAGCGCTGTCGGCCTGGCCCTTCTTCAGCACGGTGGCGTAGAGGTCATGCGACACCGCCGACGCGCCGGACAGGGTCAGGCCGGCCACCACCGCCAGGATGGTGGCGAAGGCCACCGCCGAGATGAAGCCGAAGAACACGTTGCCGCCTACCATCTTGGCCACCAGCACCGCCGCCATGTTGGCCGCGCCGGCGCCGCCCTTGATGGTGCCGGCATCGGCCATTTCCGGGTTGGTCAGCACCATGGTGATGGCGCCGAAGCCGATGATGAAGATCAGGATGTAGAAGTAGCCGATCCAGGTGGTGGCCCAGAACACCGACTTGCGCGCTTCCTTGGCGTTGGGCACGGTGAAGAAGCGCATCAGGATGTGCGGCAGGCCGGCGGTGCCGAACATCAGCGCCATGCCGAAACTGATCGCGCTGATCGGGTCCTTGATGAAGCCGCCCGGTCCCATGATCGACAAGCCCTTGCCCGCCGCGCCTGCGGCCTCCTCGGGTGTTGCCGCCGCTGCCGCCGCCAGCTGGGTCTTCACCTCCACGCCCTTGGCGAACAGCGCCTCCGGGCTGAAGCCGTAGTTGGCCAGCACCATGAAGGCCATGAAGGTCACGCCCGCCAGCAGCAGGCAGGCCTTGATGATCTGCACCCAGGTGGTGGCGGTCATGCCGCCGAACAGCACGTAGACCATCATCAGGCCGCCGACGATCACCACCGCGATCCAGTATTCCAGCCCGAACAGCAGCTTGATCAGCGCGCCCGCGCCGACCATCTGCGCGATCAGGTAGAACGCCACCACCACCAGCGTGCCGGAGGCGGCGAAGGCGCGGATCGGGGTCTGCTGGAAGCGATAGCCGGCGACGTCGGCGAAGGTGAACTTGCCGAGGTTGCGCAGGCGTTCGGCCATCAGGAAGGTGATGATCGGCCAGCCGACCAGGAAGCCCACCGAATAGATGATGCCGTCGAAGCCGCTGCTCATCACCATGGCCGAGATGCCGAGGAACGAGGCCGCGCTCATGTAGTCGCCGGCGATCGCCAGCCCGTTCTGGAAGCCGGTGATGCCGCCACCGGCGGTATAGAAATCCGAGGCCGAACGGGTGCGCGCCGCCGCCCATTTGGTGATCCACAGGGTGGCCAGCACGAACACCGCGAACATGCTGATCGCCACCCAGTTGGTGGGCTGCTTGTCGACCTGGCCGAGATCGCCGCCGGCGGCCAGCGCCACGTTGCTGGCCGACATCGCGGCCAGCGTCAGCGCTGCCTTCATCTTCGATGCGTTCATCGGGCGGCATCCTCCAGGATCTTGGCGGTGAGGCGGTCGTACTCGCTGTTGGCGCGGCGCACGTACAGCCCGGTGATGGCAATGGTGAACACGATCACCCCGAACGCGATCGGGATGCCGAGGGTGGTGACGCCGCTGCCGATCGGCTGGGCAAGGAATTCCTTGTCGAACGCGATCAGGCCGATGAAACCGTAGTAGACGATCAGCATCAGGATGGTCAGCGTCCAGCCGAAGCCGTTGCGCTTGCGCTTGAGCGCCTGGTAGGCGGGGTTGGCCTCGATGTGGGCCACCATCGGATCTTGCATGTCGGACATGGCGTGCTCCTCAGAAGCTGTACTTGACGGTGGCGTGGACGCGGCGGAGGTCGCCGTCCGCGCCACTTTCCAGTTCGCGGTTGCCCCAGATCAGTTCGGCGCCGACGTCGAGCTTCGGCAATGGCGAATAGATCAGGTTGGCGTGGAACGACTGCGCGGATCTGGTCACCCCGAACCCGGTCCAGTCGGTGTCGTTGTCCAGCTGCGCGCGCGAGAACATCAGGTTGCCGCGCAGCTTCGGATCGAACACGTGCCGCCAGGCCACGAAGCCGGCCAGCACGCCGGTGGTTTCGATGTCGTTGGCTGCCGCATCCAGGGTGCCGTCCGGGCCCAGCGCGAAGCCGACGTAGCGGCCGATGCCGGTGCCGCCGGTAAGCATGTAGCGGATGTCGTCGCTGGCGCCGAGGTTGTACTTGCCGGACACGCTCAGGCCATAGCCATTGCCGCTGGCGTGGGTGCTGGCGGTGTCGTGGCGCAGCTGGCGGGCGATGCCGCCGACGCTGAAGTGGCCCCAGCTGCCCTTGTGGGTCCAGCGTGCGGTGATGTCGGGCAGGTTGCCGTCGTCGCTGGTGGTGCGCGCGGCGCTGCGATAGCCGGTGACCACCGTCTGCGGGTTTTCCAGCGACACCGACCACGGCCCGCTGGTGTAGCGCAGCTGGGCCTGGCGCACGAACACCGTGCCTTCGGTGGGGCCGACGAAGTCCACCGCGTCGGGCAGTGCGGCCACGTCCTGGAAGTTGGACCAGGTCTGGCCGGCCAGCCACTTGTCCCAGCTCACGTAGGCCTGCCGCACGGTCACCCCATGGGTATTGGTGGAGGCCTGGTTGCCGAGGTTGGCCATGCCGCCGCCGAACAGGTCGAACTCCAGGTAGGCGCGCGCCTTGTGGCCCTGCACCTCGCCGTCGCTGGCGAACCAGAAACGCGAGAACTGCGCGTGGCTGTCGAGGTCGGTGCGCGACTCGTCGGCGCCGCCCACCGGGATCGCGCTGGGCAGGTAGAACATGCGCCCCGCGCTGCCGTCGGCGATCTCGCCGGCGTTGGTGCTGGTGGCCATCGCATCGAGCTTGATGAAGCCGCCGAAGCTGAAGCGCGTGTCCGGATTGCCGCTGGCCAGGATCGGCGCCGACTGGATCTTCGGCTTGCCGTCGGCCTGCGCCACCTGCACGGCATCGAGCTTCGCCTGCGCCTGCGCCAGCGTGCCCTGCTGCTGGGTGATCGCGGCCTGCTGTTGCTGCTGTGCGCCCAGCAGTGCCTGCACCTGTGCCTCCAGCTGGGCGATGCGGGCTTCCAGTTCCTTCTCTTTCGCGGTCTGCGCGAAGGCCATGCCGGGCAGCAGCAGCGCCGTCGCGATTGCAAGCGCCAACGGCTTGCGGATGGAGCGTGCGTTCATCGTTCCCCTCCCGGAATCAGTGCACGCGGTCGAGGGTGCGGGCAGCCGCGGTGCGCGCCTATTCGCCATTGGTCGTAGATGGCGGCGAATTCGACCAAGGTCTAATTTCACTTGCTGCGTCGCAGCAGCATTGATGCGGCACACTTGCGGAAAGTGGCAACGCCCGCGTGGCGAATGGGAGAAAGCACGATGAGCGACATCTATCCGGTGGAACCGGCGTTCGCGGCACAGGCCAACATCGACCGTGCGGCATACGAAGACGCGTACGCGCAGGCGCTGGACAACCCCGACGCGTTCTGGGGCGACATGGCCAAGCGGCTGGACTGGTACAAGGCGCCCACCGTCTTCAAGGACGTCAGCTACGACCTTCGCGATTTCCGCATCCGCTGGTTCGCCGACGGCGAGCTCAACGCCAGCGTGAACTGCCTGGACCGCCACCTGGACAAGCACGGCGACAAGGTCGCGCTGATCTTCGAGCCGGACAGCCCGGACACGCCGGTGCAGAAGCTCACCTACCGCGAGCTGCACGCGCGCGTGTGCAAGCTGGCCAACGCGCTGCGCAACCTCGGCGTGGGCAAGGGCGACCGCGTCACCATCTACCTGCCGATGATCCCCGAAGCGGCCATCGCCATGCTGGCCTGCGCGCGCATCGGCGCGATCCACATGGTGGTGTTCGGCGGCTTCGCGCCCAATTCGATTGCCGATCGCGTCTCCGATTGCACCAGCAAGCTGATCATCACCGCCGACGAAGGCCTGCGCGGCGGCAAGAAGGTGCCGCTGAAGGCCAACGTCGACGCGGCGCTCAAGCTGCCCGGCACCAATTCGGTGGAAACCGTGCTGGTGGTGCGCCACACCGGTGGCGCGGTGGACATGCAGATGCCGCGTGACCGCTGGTTCGATGCGGTGGTGGACAGCCAGCCGGCCACCTGCGAGCCCGAGCGCATGAACGCGGAAGACCCGCTGTTCATCCTCTACACCTCCGGCAGCACCGGCAAGCCGAAGGGCGTGCTGCACACCACCGGCGGTTACCTGCTGTGGGCCGCCTACACCCACGACATCACCTTCGACCTGAAGCCGGACGACGTGTTCTGGTGCACCGCCGACGTCGGCTGGGTCACCGGCCACAGCTACATCGTCTACGGCCCGCTGGCCAACGCCTGCACCGAGGTGATGTTCGAGGGCGTGCCCAGTTACCCCGACTTCTCGCGCTTCTGGGAAGTCATCGACAAACACCAGGTCAGCATCTTCTATACCGCGCCCACCGCCATCCGCGCGCTGATGCGCGAAGGCCTGGAGCCGGTGAAGAAGACCTCGCGGAAGTCGCTGCGCGTGCTCGGCAGCGTCGGCGAGCCGATCAACCCGGAAGCCTGGCGCTGGTACTTCGAGAACATCGGCGATTCCCGCTGCCCGGTGGTCGACACCTGGTGGCAGACCGAGACCGGCGGCATGCTGATCACCCCGATCCCCGGCGCCACCGACCTCAAGCCCGGCTCGGCCAGCAAGCCGCTGCCCGGCGTGCAGCCGGCGCTGGTGGATGCCGAGGGCAACCTGCTGACGGGCGCCGCCGAGGGCAACCTGGTGCTGCTGGATTCGTGGCCGGGCCAGATGCGCTCGGTGTACGGCGACCACCAGCGCTTCATCGACACCTACTTCAAGACCTATCCGGGCATGTACTTCACCGGCGACGGCTGCCGCCGCGACGAGGACGGCTACTACTGGATCACCGGCCGCGTCGATGACGTCATCAACGTCTCCGGCCACCGCATTGGCACCGCCGAGGTGGAAAGCGCGCTGGTGCTGCACCCGAAGGTGGCCGAGGCCGCGGTGGTCGGCTTCCCGCACGACCTCAAGGGCCAGGGCATCTACGCCTACGTGACGCTGGTGGCCGGCGAGCAGGAAACCGAAGAGCTGCGCAAGGAGCTGGTGGCCTGGGTGCGCAAGGAGATCGGCCCGATCGCCACGCCGGACTTCCTGCAATGGGCGCCGGGCCTGCCCAAGACCCGCAGCGGCAAGATCATGCGCCGCATCCTGCGCAAGATCGCCGAGAACGCGCCCGACCAGCTGGGCGATACCACCACGCTGGCGGATCCCTCGGTGGTCGAGTCGCTGGTGCAGAACCGGCGCCAGGAGTGATGCCGGCTCCATGACCACCCTGCTCATTGCCGACGACCACCCGCTGTTCCGCGAGGCGCTGCGGGGGGTCGCGCTGCGGTTGTTGCCGGAGGCGGACATCCGCGAGGCCGACAACGCCGCCGCGCTGTACGCGCTGGTGGAAGCCGAGCCGGACGCCGACCTGTTGCTGCTCGACCTCAACATGCCCGGCGTGCACGGTTTCTCCGCGCTGGTGCATCTGCGCGCCACTCATCCGCAGCTGCCGGTGGCGATCGTCTCGGCGCGCGAGGAGCCCGAGGTGATGCGGCGCGCGCTGGACCACGGCGCGATGGGCTTCATCCCGAAGTCCTCCGATGCCGCCACCTTGGCCACCGCGCTGCGGCAGGTGCTGGACGGCGAGCGCTGGATCCCGCCGGCGGCGCTGGCGGCCAAACCGATGGCGGAGGAGGAGCGCGCCATCGCGGCGCGCATCCGCGAGCTCACCCCGCAGCAGTTCCGGGTCCTGCAGATGCTCGGCTCCGGCCTGCTCAACAAGCAGATCGGCTACGAGCTGGGCGTGTCGGAAGCGACCATCAAGGCGCATATGAGCGCGATCCTGCGCAAGCTGGGCGCGACCAACCGCACCCAGGCCATCCTGCTGGCGGGCAAGCTGCTGGTAGACCCGGAAAGCGTGGTGGTGCCGGACGCGGAATAGCCGCGGCCGGGATCGGGGCCCAGCCCCGACCGCCAGCTTTCATCGTTCCCGCGCCGCCGCCAGGAACGCGCGCAGCGACGCCGGCTTCACCGGCTTGGTCAGCACCCGGTAGCCACGTGCGCGCGCAGCCTGCTTGAGCGCGACGCTGCCGTCGGCGGTGAGCAATGCGCCGGGCACGTTGCCGCAGGCGGCGCGCAGCGCGTCCAGCGTGTCCAGCCCGTCCAGACGGTCGTGCAGGTGGTAGTCCACCAGCAACACCTCGGGCTGGCTGGTTGCCAGCGCCAGCGCGGCGTCCACGGTGTCGGCGCAGTGCACGCGCACGTTCCAGCGCTCCAGCAGCGCGCGCATGCCGGCGAGGATGTCGGGGTCGTTGTCCACGCACAGCACGCGCAGGCCATCGAGGCCGGGATCGGGGATCGCGGCGGCGGCCGGTGCGGCGGCGACCACGGTGTCGCCGCGCGGCACCGTGATCGAGAACATCGAGCCGTGGCCGACCGTTGAGCGTGCGTCCATCGTGTGTCCCAGTAGGCGGGCGATGCGCTGGCAGATCGACAGGCCCAGGCCCATGCCGCGGCCGTCCCAGTCGAACGCCTGCTCGTAGCGATGGAACTCTTCGTAGATCTGCCGCATGTGATGGGCGGGGATGCCGGGCCCGGTGTCCCAGACCTGCAGCGCCACTTGGCCGCCGCGTCGGCGCGCCGCCAGCACCACCCGCCCCTGCGGGGTGTAGCGCAGCGCATTGGCAAGGAAGTTCTGCAGCACCCGGCGCAGCAGGCGCGGGTCGCTGCGCACCGCCAGCGGCGGCGCGTGCACGCGCAGGACGATGCCGCGCGCCGCCGCCATCGGCGCGGCCTGCGCGGCCAGTTCGCGCAGCAGCTGGCCGGCGTCGATGTCACGGGTGACCGGAGTCAGCGCGCCGGCGTCCAGCCGCGACACGTCCAGCAGGCCGTCCAGCAACTCCTCGGCGGCGCGCAGCGAGGCGTCGACGCGTTCGGCCAGATGATGCTGTTGCGCAGCGTCTTCGGTTTCGCGCAGCGCCGAGGCGAACAGCCGCGCCGCGTTCAGCGGCTGCAGTACGTCGTGGCTGATCGCGGCGAGGAAGCGCGCGCGCGACTCCTGCGCCGCTTCCGCTTCACGGGTGCGCTCGGCCACGCGCTGTTCCAGCGTCTCGTTGATGTCACGCAGCTCGCGCTGGGCGTGCACGTGCTCGGTGACATCGGAATAACTGGTGGCGTAGCCGCCACCGGGCAGCGCCTGCCCGCGCAGTTCGATCACCGTGCCGTCGGCGCGCAGGCGCACGGTCACGTGCGGCGAGCCGGCGCGCATGTAGCCCAGGCGCTTGTCCACCTGCGCCTGCACGTCGCCGTCGTCGAGCACGCCCAGCTCGCCGCGCTCGATGTTGTAGCGGATCATGTCGGCAATCGGCCGGCCCACGTAGAGCATGCCGTCGGGATAGTCGAACAGCCGCTGGTAGCTGCGGTTCCAGGCCACAAGCCGCATCTCGCGGTCGACCACGCTGACGCCCTGGTCGATGTTCTCCAGGGTGGTGGACAGGATCTGGCGGTTGAAGCGCAGCGCCTGCCCGGCTTCGTCCAGCACCGCCACCACTTCCGCCACCTCCATGCCGGAGCCGCGCAGCGCACTGGTCAGCACCCGCCGCGCCGAGGCCGCGCCCAGCGCCGCCGCCAGCAGGCGTTCGGTGAACTGGATCCACTGGCGGTCGGCCTGCGCCGCAGGCGCCAGCTCGCGGCCCAGGCTCCGGGCCTGTTCGGCGAAGGCGCGCTGGGCGGTGCGCTCACCGACGATGCGTTCGGCCAGCGAGCGCAACTCGCCGACCCGCACGCTGCCGCGCCAGTCGTCGCCGGCCAGATTGCGCTGCTCGGCATAGGGGTCGAGGAACGGCGCCGCGCGCAGGCGTTCGTCCAGGCTCGGACGCCAGCGCATCGAGGCCAGCAGCAGCGCGGCGACGTTGGCCAGCAGCGAGCACACGGTGCCGTGGGTGAGCGCGTCCCAGCCCGAAAGTCCGAACAGCTGCTGCGGGCGCAGCCAGCCGATGCCGAACGGGCCGGCCTCGATCCAGCCCGCATCCAGCCAGCCCGAGCGGGCCAGGGTGGGCAGCAGGAGGGTGTAGGCCCAGACCACGAAGCCGGCCAGCAGGGCGCTCTCGGCGCCGCGCCGGCTGGCCCCGCGCCAGTACAGCCCGCCGATCAGCGGCGGCGCGAACTGCGCCATCGCCGCGAACGCCATCAGCCCGTAGGTGGCGAGGTCGGTATCGCTGGCGCTGGCGCGGTAATAACCCCAGGCCATCGCCGCCAGCAGCACGATGGCGGCACGGCGGATCCACAGTACCGTCGAGGCCACGTTGTCGCCGACCAGTCCCGAGCGCAGCAGCAGCGGCATCGCCAGGTCGTTGCTGACCATCGTCGCCAGCGCCACGCTGGCCACGATCACCATGCCGGTGGCGGCGGAGAAGCCGCCGACGTAGGCCAGCAGCGCCAGCGCGCTGTGGCCCTCGACTTGCGGCAGCGCCAGCACGAAGCTGTCCGCCGGCACCGCGCCATCGCTGCCGAAGCGGGCCACCCCGGCCACCGCGATCGGCAGCACCATCAGGCTGATCGCAACCAGGTAGGCGCCGAACATCCAGCGTGCGCGGCGGATGTCGGCGACGTCGGCGCATTCCACCACCGCCACGTGGAACTGGCGCGGCAGGCAGACGATGGCGGCGAACGCCAGCAGGGTCTGGGCGACGAAGCCGACCGGCGGCGCGCTGTCCACCAGCGCGCGGGTGGCCGCACCCAGCGGGATCGCGCGCGCGTCCAGCCAGAACAGCGCGAACACGCCGATCGCCACCAGCGCCACCAGCTTGACCAGCGACTCCAGCGCCACCGCCAGCATCAGGCCGGGGCGATGCTCGGTGGCATCGACCTGACGGGTGCCGAACAGGATCGCGAACAGCGCCATCAGCGCCGCCACGTACAGCGCCGGGTCGCCCCACACCGACTCCTGCACGCTGCGCCCGCCCAGCACGTCCAGGCTGATCGCCACCGCCTTGAACTGCAGTGCCAGGTACGGCACCGCGGCGATCAGCGCGATCACCGCCACCAGCGCCGCCACCTGCTGCGAGCGGCCGTAGCGGGCGCCAAGGAAGTCGGCGATCGACACCGTGCTCTGCGACTGCGCGATCAGCGCCATCCGCTCGAGGATGCGCCAGCCGAACAGCAGGAACAGCAGCGGGCCAAGGTAGATCGGCAGGTAGCCCAGGCCCTGCCGCGCGGCGGTGCCGACTGCGCCGTAGAATGTCCACGACGAGCAGTACACCGCCAGCGCCAGGCTGTAGACCAGCGGCCGCAGCCAGTTGCTGCGCGGATACAGCGGGTGGCGGTCGCCCAGCCAGGCCACGCCGAACAGCAGCGCGGCATAGCCCACCGACACCAGCAGCAGCGCCCAGCCCGGCAGCATCCCCGCGCCTGCCTCAGGCCGCCTCGGGCTGGTGGAAGCGGGCGTGGATGGCGCGCCAGTCGTCGAAGCAGCGCTCCGCCACCGCCACGCACTGCGGGTCGAACTGGCTGCCGCTGTTCTCGCGCAGGTAGGCCAGCCCTTCGTCCAGGGTCCAGGCGCGCTTGTACGGGCGCGGATTGGTCAGCGCGTCGAACACGTCGGCCACCGCCACGATCCGCCCGGCCAGCGGGATCGCCGCGCCGGCCAGGCCGCGCGGATAGCCGCCACCGTCCCAGCGCTCGTGGTGGCAGGCGATGACGTCGAGCAGCAGCTGTGCGTAGTGCTCGTTGGCCAGCCCGAACTCGCGCATCATCGCCTCGATCATTTCGCTGCCCTTCTGCACGTGCGATTTGGCGATTTCGTATTCCTCCGGATCGAGCTTGCCGGGCTTCAGCAGGATATGGTCGGGCACGGCGATCTTGCCGATGTCGTGCAGGCCGGCGAACTGGAACAGGAATTCGATGTCCTCGTCGCTGTGGCCCATTCCTTCCGGCAGCGCCCGCGCGATCGAGCGGGTGTAGTGGGCGACGCGGGTGAGGTGGCCGGCGGTTTCCGCGTCGCGGTGGCGGCCCAGTTCGCGCGCCAGCGCCATCGCGCTGCGCAGCGCGCGGGTGGCGGAGAAGGCATGCGAGACCAGCGTGCCGATCAGCTGTGCGTAGTCATCCAGTTCCAGCGTCACATCGTCACGGAAATGCCCGGGCTCGCGCGAGTCGAAGAACAGGAAGCCCAGCAGTTCGCCCCGTGCATACAGCGGACAGGTGTAGCTGGAGCGGTAGCCGGCGGCGAGGATCCGCTGCGTGTGTTCACTGGGCGAGCCGGCCAGCGTGGCCAGGTCGTCGATGATCCGGCTGCGGCCGGATTCGTGCAGCTGCCGCAGCGAGGTCACCTCCGCCAGCGGCACCTGGTAGCGCTCCAGCGGCGTCTGTTCGTCGGAGCTGTGGATGAAGGTGCTGAGCTGGCCGCTGTCGGCGTTGTACAGGGCGATGCCGATGCGACCGACGCTGCCGACATGGGCCTGGATCTGCGCGTGGATATCGGCGATCTTGGTGCCCAGCGTGTCGTTCTGCATCGTCCGTCGCTCCTCGTGGCGGCCGCGCGGAACGCGGCGGTTGCTCAGAAACCGTAACGCAAAAAGCCGCCGTCCACGGCGATGCACTCGCCGGTGACGTAGCCGGACGCGGGCAGGCACAGGAACGCGACTGCCGCCGCCACTTCCTCCGGCTCGCCCACGCGTCCCATCGGCGTGCGCAACAGCACCTCGTCGAGGTAGTCGGGATCAGCCAGCTTGCCGCTGGTGCGGCGGGTGCGGATGTACCACGGCGCCACCGCGTTCACCCGGATGCCGTCCTCGGCCCATTCCACCGCCAGATTTTTCGTCATCTGGTGCAGCGCCGCCTTGCTCATGCCGTAGGGCGCGCCGCTGCGCACGTGGGTGAGGCCGGACACGCTGCCGATGTTGACGATGCTTGATGCCGCGTGCTTCGACAGCAGCGGATGCGCCAGCCGGCACAGCTCGAAGGCGGAGAACAGGTTGGTTTCGAAGATCCCGCGCCACTGGTCTTCGCCGTAGTCCAGCGCCGGCCGGGTGAGGTTGCCGCCGGCGTTGTTGACGAGCAGGTGCAGGCCACCGAGGTCTTTGGCCCAATCGATGATCTCGGCGCGCTGTTCGTCGTCGGTGACGTCGGCCGGCAGCGCCAGCACCGCGTCCTCGGGACCGGGGAATTGTTCTTCCAGTTCGGCGCGCGCCTGCTCCAGCAAGCCTGCGTCGCGGGCCACCATCAGCACCTGCGCGCCGAAGCCGAGCAGCTCGCGGCAGATCGCCAGGCCGATGCCGGCGCTGGCGCCGGTCACCAGCGCGCGTTGTCCCGACAGGCTCCAGCGGGGCGAAAGCATGCGCGATCTCCAAAAGTGGGTCGGGCGTAGGATAAGCGCAACCCCGCTGCCGGAGACCGCCATGCGCCGAGTCTGCTGGATGTCCTTGCTCGTCGCCTGCCTGCTGGCGGCCTGCACGCCCTCGCCGCCGGATCCCGAGCAGCGGCCGGAACCGCAGGTGGCGCCGGCGGTCAGCGCCGATGCCAATGCCTACAGGAATGCCGCGCGCGATGCGGCGGCGAAGACCCAGGCGCAAGCCGCGCAGCAGGCGCGCGCGGCGGATGAAGCGGCGCGGTAGCTGTGTTGCGAGGCGACCGGGTTGCCCCGGTCGCCGCCGGACTTACATCGGTTCGCAGAAGCAGTAGGCCAGCGCCTTCACCCGCGCCTGCCCGCGCTTGTACAGCGCCTGCTGCATGAAGCGCAGCGGCGCCTGTTCATGGGCGCGGCTGGCCAGCAGCAGCTCGCCCAGCCCGGTCCCGCGCAGCAGGCCCAGCCCGGCGCGGCTCTGCATCAGCTCCGAGAGCATCTGCGACAGCGGCACCGTGCGTTCTTCCACGTACACGGTCTGCCAGCGGTCCGGCTTGCCCAGCTTGGCGCGCGCGGCGGCATCGGCCACCGCCTCGCCCAGCCCGCCCAGCGCATCCACCAGCCCGCGCTGCTGCGCCTGCGCGCCGCTCCACACCCGGCCGCGCGCGACTGCGTCGATCTGCTGCACCGGCTTGCCGCGCGCCTGCGCCACCTTGCCGGTGAAGTCGCGGTAACCCTTCTCGATCACCGCCTGCACGGTGGTGGCCACGCCCGGGTCCAGCGGACGGGTGATGTCGAACGCGCCGGCGTACTTCGCGGTGGCGACGCCGTCGGTGTGCACGCCCAGCTTGCCGAGGGTGCGGTCGACGGTGGGGAACAGGCCGAAGATGCCGATCGAACCGGTGATGGTCGAGGCATCGGCATAGATGCGGTCGGCGTTCATGCTGATCCAGTAGCCGCCGGACGCGGCGACGTCGCCCATCGACACCACCACCGGCTTGCCGGCGGCCTTGAGCGCCTCGACCTCGCGGCGGATCTGCTCGGAGGCGAACACCTCGCCGCCGGGCGAGTTCACCCGCAGCACCACCGCCTTCACGTCGTCGTCGTCGCGCGCCTCGCGCAGCAGCGCCGAGGTGGATTCGCCGCCGACCTTGCCCGGCGGCAGCTCGCCGCCGGCGATCTCGCCCTCGGCCACCACCACCGCCACCTGCGGACGGGTGTCGGCCTGCGGCAGGGTGCCGTCCAGATGCTGCAGGTAGGTGGCCAGCGCCACCTGGCGGAAGCCGCCGTCTGCATTCTCGTCGGCCACGCCGCGCTGGGTGAGCAGGTCGGCGACCTCTTCGCGGGTCTTCAGCGCGGTCACCAGCTTCTGTTGCAGCGCCAGCTGGGCCAGGTCGCCATTGGCCGCCGCCACCTGTTCGGGCAGGGTATTGGCATAGCCTTCCAGGACGGCGGGATCGAGCCCGCGCGCCTTGCCGACGTCGGCCAGCAGGCGCTTCCACAGATCGCCCATCCAGAACAGGTCGGCTTCCTTGGATTCGGGCGAGGCGGCGTCGAGGATGTAGGGCTCGGCGGCGGACTTGTACTCGCCGACCTTGAACAGGTGCATGTCGACGCCGAGCTTGTCCTGCAGCGCCTCGCGGTAGTACTGCCGGTACGAGGCCAGCCCGTCCAGCATCACCCCGCCGGGCGACATCGGGTCGAGGTAGATCTCGCTGGCCTGCGCCGCCAGCAGGTACTGGCCCTGGCCGTAGGCGTCGCCATAGGCGATCACCTGCTTGCCGGCGGCGCGGATCGCGCCCAGCTTGGCCGCCACCTCGCGCAGCGAGGCGAAGCCGCTGGGCTGCAGGTCGTCCAGGTACAGCGCCACGCGCTCGATGCGCTTGTCGGTGCGGGCGGCGTCCAGCGCGCGCAGGGCGTCGCGCAGGCGGACTTCGCGGCAGTCGCCGCTGCCGGTGGCGCGGGCCAGGTTGCGGCTGAACGGATCGCAGCTGTACTGCTCCACCAGCCGGCCCTCGGGCGCGAACACCAGGGTGGCGCGCGCCTCCAGCGGCGCCAGCCTGCCGCCGCCGAACATCGCCACCAGCACGATGGCCAGCACCAGCAGGAACAGCAGGTTGAACACCAGCCGGCGGCTGAAGTTGACGGCATCCCACAGGCCGATGGCCAGGCGGGCGATGGGGCCGCGGCGGCGGGGTTCGTTCATTGCAGTGCTCCGGAGAATGCGGGCCGCGCAGCGGCGGCCAGAGTGCGAATGCTAGCCGAGCGCGGTGACGGGCTCATGCGGCATCGGTCACGGTGACCGACGGTGGTGCGGGCGACGATGCGGGCATGGGCAGGCGCGCGCTGCTGCGCAGGAAGCGCCGGCACAGCAGCACCGCCGCCACCAGCAGTCCTGCGGTCAGGCCTAGCCACATCCCGCGCGGCCCCCAGCCCAGCCACAGGCCCAGCCCGGCGCCGACCGGCATGCCGATGCCCCAGTAGGCCAGCGCCGCCATCCACATCGGCACGCGGGTATCGTTGAGCCCGCGCAGCGCGCCGGCCGACACCACCTGCACGCCGTCCGGCAGCTGGAACAGCGCGGCGTACAGCAGCAGGCTGCCGCCCAGCGCGATCACCGCCGGGTCGGCGCTGTACAGCGCGGCGATGGCGTCGTGGCCGGCCAGCATCAGCAGCGCCGAACAGACCTGGGTGCCCAGCGCCAACGCCAGCCCGGCGAAGGCGGCTGTGCGCACGCCGTCGCGGTCGCCGCGGCCCAGCGCATGGCCCACCCGCACGGTGGTGGCCTCGGCGATGCCGAACGGCAGCATGAAGCACAGCGTGGCCACGTTCAGCGCCACCTGATGGGCAGCGGCCGGCACTTCGCCCAGGCGCCCGATCAGCAGCGCCGTGGCGGCGAACAGCCCACCCTCCATGGTCACGGTGACGCCGATCGGCAGGCCGTTGCGCAGCAGTTCGCGCTGCGCCGGCCAGCGCGGCCATTCGAAATGCGCGAACAGCTGCAGGTCGGCGAAGCGAGGGCTGCGCCACAGGTACAGCGCAAACCCCAGCGCCTGCACCCAGAACATCAGCGTGGTGGCGATGCCGATCCCGGCCGCGCCCAGCTCCGGCAGGCCCAGCAGGCCGTTGGTCAGCACGTAGGCGGTCGGCGCCAGCAGGCACAGCCCGCCGAAGCCCAGCAGCATGGTCGGCAGCGACCAGTGCAGGCCGTCGCTGAGGTAGCGCATCGACAGGTACAGGGTGAATGCCGGGATGCCCCAGCGCACCGCGTGCAGGAAGTCGACCACGCCGGGCACGATGTCGGGCGCGATGCCCATCGGCCGCAGCAGCAGCGGCAGTGCCGACAACAGCGCCAGCAGCACGATGCCCAGGCCCAGCGCCAGCCACAGCGCCTGCCGGAACAGCGGGCCGATCGCTGCGCGGCGGCCGCGGCCATCCAGCTGCGAAACCGCCGGCGGCAGCGCCATCAGCGTGCCCATCGGCGCCAGCATCGGCAGCCACAGCAGCGCCGAACCCACCGACACGGCGGCCAGCGTGGCGGTGCCGTGGTGGCCGGCGACCATCGCGTCGACGAAGCCGACCAGCCCGTGCGACAGGTGTCCGGCCGCCAGCGGCGCGGCCAGACGGGCGGTGCGGCCCGCGTCGGTACGCAGGCGGGAAAGGAAGGTGGGCATGGTGGGTATCGGAAGACAGGGGCGCACGCTGGCGCCGGCGCCGCGCGGCCTGTCATTCTACCGGGATGAGCCAGCCACCCGTTCGCGATCCCGACCCGCAACCCGCGCCGGAAGAGCGCTGCCGCAACTGCGGCGTGGCCCTGCGCGGCCCCCATTGCCATGCCTGCGGGCAGCCGGTGAAGGGGCTGGTAAGGCCGCTCGGCAACCTGTTCGGCGACGTGCTGGACAGCGTGTTCGATCTCGATATCCGCGTGTTCCGCACGCTGCCGCCGCTGTTCGCCAAACCGGGGTTCCTGACCCGCGAATACTTCGCCGGCCGGCAGATCCGCTACGTCACCCCGTTCCGGCTGTTCTTCTTCCTGACCGTGCTGACGTTCTTCGTGGCGCAGCTGACCCTGGACGGCCCTTCCATCAACTTCGGCGACGGTGACGCCATTGCCCGCGCCACCACCGTGGCCGAAGTGGAGAAGGCGCGCGACGCCAAGCTGGCGGAACTGGCGAAGCTGAAGCAGGGCATGGTCGGCACGGCGGCGGCCACCGGCATCCCCGGCGTCGAGGCCGGCGCGCAGGCGGTGCGTGAAGTCGCCGCCGAGCGCATCGCCGCGCTGCAGCAGGCGCAGGCCGCCGGAGTGCCGCCGCCGGCAGCGGACCGTGACGGGGAAAACACCCTCAACGTGCGCTTCAACGACAAGGCCTGGGACGAGAGGAAGAACCCGCTCGACACCTGGCTGCCCGGCTTCGCCGATCGCTGGCTCAATGCGCAGGTGGCACGCGCCAGCAACAACATCGCCCGTCTCCGGCAGGACCCGTCGGCGTTCAAGGACGCGGCGCTGGGGGCGGTGCCCACCACCCTGTTCGTGCTGGTGCCGATCTTCGCGCTGATGCTGAAGCTGGCCTACTTCTTCAAGCGCCGGCTGTACATGGAGCATCTGGTGGTGGCGCTGCACAGCCACGCCTTCCTGTCCCTGAATCTGCTGCTGGTACTGCTGGTGCGCGTGCTGGCGCTGTGGCTGGCGCCGGACGGAGGCGCGCTGGCCACATTGTTCGCGTGGATCGAAGGCCTGCTGATCGCCTGGATGCCGGCCTACCTGCTGCTGATGCAGAAGCGCGTGTACGCACAGGGCTGGCCGATGACCGCACTGAAGTACTTCGTGCTGGGCACCTGCTACTCGGTGCTGCTCAGCTTCGCGGTGCTGGCCAGCATGGCGATCGGGCTGGTGGCGATGTGAGTGGCAGCGTCGATGCCGCTGTCGGCACGACGACTATCTCGATCCATCCACGGCCCGCACCTATTGCTGCAGCCGCGCCTGCAGCCACGTCGCGCGCTGCGCCGGCGCCTGCGCCAGCAGCTCGCGGCGCAGCGCGGTGCGGGCTTCCGGCGGGGTGATCTGTGCCAGCCGCGCCAGCGTGTCCAGCTCCTCGGCGGAAGCGGACCGCAGCAGGCGCAGCAGCGCTTCGCGTTCGCCGGGTTCGACATAGGCGAACAGCGCGCCGATGCGCGGCCAGTCACGGCCCAGCCGCGGCCCCAGGTGCCAGCCGCGGTGGGCATCGAACGACAGCGACGCATAACGCTCGCGCAGCGCCAGCTGTTCGGCCGAAGGCAGGGCGGCGAAGCGCGCCGCCAGCCGACCCAGCAGCGCCTGCTCCTCGGCCGGCAACGCCTGCCATTCCTCCAGCGCGCCGCGCTGCTGCGCGCGCTGCGACGGCGACAGCCGGTCCCAGGCGCGGATGCGCTCGCTCAGGTCGCTGCCTGCCAGCGGGTCGTCCGCGGCCGCGGAGGCGGTGTCCGGGAAGGCCGGGGCCAGCGGCGGCGGCGGCAACGCATCGGCTGCTTCGTTCGCCAGCCAGGCCAGCAGCGGCAGTTGACGCGCCAGCTGCAGGGTGCCCGGCTCGGCCAGCAGCGCGCGGTCCGGGTGCAGGGCCGGGTCGGCGGGGTCGAAGCGCGCTTTCGGCGCCACTGCGGGCGGCAGCGGTTCCACCTGCACGTGGTTGCGCCAGCTGTCCAGCAGTTCGCGGCCGCGTTGATGCAGGAAGAAACTCGCCAGCAGCGCGAAGGCGCACACCGCCACACCCAGCCACAGCCAGCGCATGCGCCGACGATGGCGGGCAGCATCGGCGCCCTGGTCGGGCTGCGCTGTCGATGGCGCGGGCGCCGGGGCGGCGGGCGCGGTTTCCGGCAGGGCGTCCAGCGCGCGCTGTGCGGCCGCCCGCCAGGCCCGCCAGACGTCGAGGTCGGGCTGGCCCAGGGCATCGCGCGGCAGCGCATCGCGGATCCGCAGCTGGTAGGCATCGACTTCGATCCCCAGCGCGGCGGCGGCATCGGCCTCGTCCAGCGCCGCCACCAGATGCAGCAGCAGCGCCGCCCGCACCTGCGGCGGCAGCCGGGCGATCCCGGGCAGCGGGCCGGCGGTGACGGCGCCGGTCTGGCGCATGCTTGGCGTCGACAGCAGCAGCCGCCAGTACTGCCGCGGCCATTGGGCGATCGGCCATTGGCCGGCTTCGGAGGCGAAGACCCGGGCGGCGGCATCCAGTGCGCGCGGGGCCGCCTGGGCATCACCGGACTGCACCAGCGCCAGCAGGCGTGCGCGTCGATCCAGGCCGCGCAGGAACGCGGCGACCGCCGCGGACGGGGGGGGAGAGGGGTGGGAATCGGTCATGTCGGGAGGATCGGCACGGCCCAATCTTATAGCGGTCACACCCCGCCCCGGCCGTCCGTCACCGGCGCCGGACGGGCGGGCTTCAGCAAAAGCGGGAGGGCACGGCCAGCGGCAGTTGTGCACAGCGGCATAAATCGGCTAGGGGCGTCGGTCGGGGCCGCGTTCGCGGCCAACCCTGCATCCGGTGATTTCCGCAAGTTGTTGATTTTAAATCGCCTCTGCGTGGCGGTGAAATTCTGGCCAGGTGCGTGGAGGGCGCGCCGGTGCTGGCTCCGACGGAACCGTCCCGGCATCACGCACAGGTTTATCCACAAGCGGTGTGGATAACGGACGTTTTCCGTCCGGAAACAGCCGCTTGCGCGGGATTCCGTGCGCTGGCTCACAGATGTTCCCGGCCTGCCGGCTGCGGCAATGGCTTGACACCCCCGCTCGCCGCGGCTCCACGAGCCGTGGCGCGGGTTGCGGGTGGAGCAGTTGTGCACAGCCGTGAAGAAGCGGTCACAAATGTCGGTTTCACGTTAACGGCGCATGTCCAAGGCCCCGTGTTCCACGGATAAGTCGATGTTTATGAAGGGAATTATGAATGTGGCGATTTTTTGTCCACGGGCGGGAAAGGGCGCTGTGGCGGCCCTTGCGCAGGCATGGCCGGGCCCCATGCACAGACTTATCCACAGTCGATGTGGATAAGCACGCTTTCCGAGCAATAACAGCCACTTGCGTGGATGACGTAAGTGCGTGGTCAGGTATGCGCCGCAACCTGAACAGATGCCGGCGGGGCTAGACTTGCCGCGATGACCGTTTCCGCGACCCTGCGCGTGGCCCTGCCGGTGCCGCTGCCGCGTCTGTTCGACTACCTTCCGCCGCCCGGCCTCGACGCCTCCGCGGTGGCGGTGGGCGCGCGGCTGCGGGTGCCGTTCGGCCAGCGCGAGGTCTGCGGGCTGGTGGTCGGGCACGGACAGGCGGAACCGGGCGTCGAGCTGCGCGCCGCGCTGGCGGCGCCGGATGCCGCGCCGCTGCTGCAGGGCGAACTGCTGGCCTCGCTGCGCTGGCTGGCCGGCTACCTGCATGCGCCGCTGGGGGAAGTGCTGGCGGCCGCCCTGCCGGCCGCGCTGCGGCGCGGCGAGCCGCTGCCGGACATCATCCGATACGGCTGGGTGCTGAACGAAGCAGGGCGCACCGCGCTGGCGGCGATGCGCGCGGGCAAACCGAAGGCGCTGGCCATGCTGCTGGCCGAAACGCGCGCCGAGGACTGGCTGGACGAAACCTCGCCGGGCTGGCGCGCGCCGTTGCGCACGCTGCGCGAGCGCGGGCTGGTCGAACGGGTGGAGTTGGGCGAAACGGGGTCAGGTTCACTTCCTTGTGGAAGTGAACCTGACCCCGTTTCGGTTTCTTTCTCCCCCAATACCGAGCAGCAGCTCGCCATCGACGCGATCCGCGCTGCCGACGGCTTCGCCCCGTTCCTGCTCGACGGCGTGACCGGCAGCGGCAAGACCGAGGTCTATCTGCAGGCGATCGCCGACTGCCTGGCGCACGGCCGGCAGGCGCTGGTGCTGGTGCCGGAAATCGGCCTGACCCCGCAGGCGCTGACCCGCTTCCGCGCCCGCCTCGGCGTGCCGGTGCACGCGCTGCATTCCGGCCTCAACGACAACGAACGCGCCGCGACCTGGCTGGCCGCCGCCAGCGGGCAGGCGCGGGTGATCGTGGGCACCCGCTCGGCGGTGTTCGTGCCGCTGCCGGAGGCCGGCCTGATCGTGGTCGACGAGGAACACGACGGCAGCTACAAGCAGTTCGACGGCATCCGCTACCACGCCCGCGACTTCGCCATCGTGCGCGCCCGCGCGCTGGCCGTGCCGGTGCTGCTGGGCAGCGCCACGCCGTCGCTGGAAACGCTGCACAACGCGCGCTGCGGGCGTTACGAGCTGCTGCGGCTGCGCCAGCGCGCCGGCGCTGCCCGGCCGCCGCAGGTGCGGGTACTGGACGTGCGCAAGCGCCCGCTGCAGGCCGGCCTGTCCGAGGAGTCACTGGCTGCGATCCGCGCCGCGCTGGACGCGGGCGGGCAGGTGCTGGTGTTCCGCAACCGCCGCGGCTATGCGCCGGTGCTGCTCTGCCACGACTGCGGCTGGAGCGCGCACTGCCCGCGCTGCAGCACCCCGGAACGGCCTACCGCGATGACCGTGCATGCCCACGGCAAACGCCTGCAGTGCCACCACTGCGGCCACCGCCGGCCGTCGCCGCCGGCCTGTCCGGACTGCGCCAGCCTGGCGCTGCAGCCGCAGGGCAACGGCACCGAGCGGATCGAGGCCGAACTGCAGGCGCGCTTCGACGACGTGCCGGTGATCCGCATCGACCGCGGCAGCACCGGCCAGCGCGACGGCCTGCAGAAGCACTTCGATGCGCTGGGCAACCAGCCCGGCATCCTGATCGGCACCCAGATGCTGGCCAAGGGCCATGACCTCGGCAATCTGGTGCTGGTGGTAGTGGTGGGGATCGACGAGGGCCTGTTCTCGGCCGATTTCCGCAGCGGCGAGAAGCTCGCCCAGCTGCTGATCCAGGTGGCCGGCCGCGCCGGCCGCGCCGAGCGTCCGGGCACGGTGCTGCTGCAGACCCACCACCCCGAGCATCTGCTGCTGCAGACGCTGGTGAACGGCGGCTACCACGTCTTCGCCGACGGCGAGCTGGCGCTGCGGGAAGCCGCCGGGTTCCCGCCGTTCGCCCATCTCGCCCTGCTGCGCGCCGAGGCCAAGCAGGCCGAACATCCGCTGCAATTCCTGCAGCTGGCGAAGACGCTGCTGGAGGGCGGCGGGATCGAGGTGCACGGCCCGCTGCCGGCACCGATGCCGCGCCGCGCCGGCTACGTGCGTTCGCAGCTGCTGCTGGCCGCGCCGGCGCGCGCCGCCCTGCACGCCGCCCTGGACGCGGCGGTGCCCGCGCTGTACGTCGCGCCGGACGCCCGGCGGGTGCGCTGGTCGCTGGATGTCGATCCGCTGGACCTGTACTGATCCTTCGCGGCCGCAGTCCTACAATGCGGAGCCCCATGCCGCACCGGACCGTCCGTGAAGTCCCAGCTTGAACAGCTCCGCACGCATTCCGCCGTGGTCGCCGACACCGGCGACATCGAGGCCATCGCCCGCTTCATGCCGATGGACGCCACCACCAATCCGTCGCTGTTGCTGAAGGCCGCGGCGCTGCCGGCCTACGCCCCGCAGCTGGCGGCCAGTGCCGCGGCGGCCGGCGGCGACGACCCGGTCGGCGACGCCTGCGACCGGCTGGCGGTGGCGATCGGCAGCGAGATCGTCAAGCTGATCCCCGGCCGCGTGTCCACCGAGGTCGATGCGCGCCTGAGCTTCGATACCGAGGCCACCGTGGCCAAGGCGCGGCGGCTGGTGCGGCTGTACGCCGACGCCGGTATCGGCAGCGACCGCCTGCTGATCAAGATCGCCGCCACCTGGGAAGGCATCCGCGCCGCCGAGCAGCTGCAGCGGGAAGGCATCCACTGCAACCTGACCCTGCTGTTCTCGTTCGCGCAGGCGGTGGCCTGCGCCGAGGCCGGCGTCTATCTGGTTTCGCCCTTCGTCGGCCGCATCCTCGACTGGCACCTGGCCAACGGCATGGCGCCGCCGGCCACGCCGCAGGACGACCCCGGCGTGCAGTCGGTCACGCGCATCTGGCAGTACTACAAGCAGCACGGCTACGACACCGTGGTGATGGGCGCCAGCTTCCGCAACACCGGCCAGGTGCTGGCGCTGGCCGGCTGCGACCGGCTGACCATTTCCCCCGAACTGCTGGCCGAACTGGAGCGCTCGGACGCCCCGGTGGCGCGCGCGCTGGACGACGAGGGCAACCGTCTGGTGCCGCCCGCGGCGCTGGACGAGGCCGGCTTCCGCGCCCGCCACGACGAGGACGCGATGGCGCGCGAGAAGCTGGAGGAAGGCATCCGCAAGTTCGCCGCCGACCAGCAGCAGCTGGAAGCGCTGCTGGCGGCGCAGCTTGGCTGACGCCGCGGCGATGGCGGCGCGGCCGCGGGTGGTGATCGTCGGCGGCGGTTTCGCCGGCCTGTGGGCGGCGCGCGCGCTGGCGTCGGCGCCGGTGGAGATCGTGCTGGTGGATCGCGGCAACCACCACCTGTTCCAGCCGCTGCTTTATCAGGTTGCCACCGCCGGCCTGTCGGCACCCGACATCGCCGCGCCGCTGCGGCACATCCTGCGAAGCCAGCGCAACGTGGAGGTGCGGATGGCCACGGTCACCGCCATCGACGCCGCCGGCAAGCGCATCGCGCTGGAGGATGGCGCCACCCTCGGCTTCGACTTCCTGCTGCTGGCCAGCGGCGCCACCCACGCCTATTTCGGCCACGAGCAGTGGGCGCAGCACGCGCCGGGCCTGAAGACGCTGGACGACGCGCTGGACCTGCGCCGCAAGCTCCTGCTGGCGTTCGAACGCGCCGAAGCGGCCAGCGACCCGGCCGAACGCGCCGCATGGCTCAGCTTCGCCATCGTCGGCGGCGGCCCCACCGGGGTGGAGCTGGCCGGCACGCTGGCGGAGATCGCCCGGCACACGCTGAAGGACGAGTTCCGCAACATCGATCCCGCCAGTGCGCGGGTGCGCCTGGTCGAGGCCGGCCCGCGGGTGTTGGCGACGTTTCCGCAGGCGCTGTCGGAGCAGGCGCAGCGGCAGCTGGAGAAGCTCGGCGTGGAAGTCTCGCTGGGCACGCCGGTCAGCGACATCAACGCTGATGGCTACACGCTGGGCGATGCCTTCGTGCCGGCGAAAACCGTGGTCTGGGCGGCGGGCGTGGCGGCCTCGAAGCTGGGCGCAATGCCGGGCGTGCCGCTGGATCGCGCCGGCCGGGTGCAGGTGCGCCCGGATCTGGGCGTGCCGGGGTATCCGCACATCTTCGTCGCCGGCGACCTTGCCGCCCTGGCGCAGGCCGATGGCAGGCCGGTGCCCGGAGTGGCGCCGGCGGCCAAGCAGATGGGCCGCTACGTGGCGCAGGTGATCCGGGCGCGGCTGGCGGGGCAGGCGCCGCCGCCGCCGTTCGCCTATCGCGACTACGGCAACCTGGCCACCATCGGCCGCATGGCGGCGGTGGTGGATCTCGGCCGGCTGCGCTTCTCCGGCCTGCCGGCGTGGTGGTTCTGGCTGCTGATGCACGTGTTCTTCCTGATCGGTTTCCGCAACCGGCTGGTGGTGCTGCTCAACTGGTGGTGGGCGTACTGGAGCTACCAGCGCGGGGCGCGGATCATCCTCGGCAACGGCCGCGATCCGTCGGCACCGGAGTGAACACCATGTCCACCCTGCTGCTCGTGTTCGACCTGATCGGCACCTTCGTGTTCGCGCTCAGCGGCGCCACCCTGGCGGTGCGGCAGCGGCTGGACCTGTTCGGGGTGCTGGTGCTGTCCTGCGCGGCGGCGGTGTCCGGCGGCATCGTCCGCGATGTGCTGATCGGCGCGCACCCGCCGGCCGCGCTGGCCGACTGGCGCTATCTGGTCACGGCGATGCTGGCCGGGCTGGCGACGTTTCGCTGGCATGGCGCGATCGAGCGCCTGCGCAATCCGGTGCAGCTGTTCGACGCCGCCGGCCTGGCGCTGTTCGCGGTGCTCGGCACCGGCAAGGCGCTGGCGTTCGGGCTGTCGCCGTTCGCGGCGACCCTGCTGGGGATGACCACCGGCATCGGCGGCGGCATCGCCCGCGACGTGCTGGTGGCACGGGTGCCGGTGGTGCTGCAGGCCGAGCTGTACGCGGTGGCCGCGCTGGCCGGCGGCGGCGTGGTGGCGCTGGCCGCCGTGCTGCAGCTGCCGCAGCAGCCGGCGATGGTGGTCGGCGCGCTGGCCTGCTTCGGCCTGCGCTGGATGGCCTTGCGCCACGGCTGGCGGCTGCCGGTGGCGCGCGCGCGCGAGTAGTTGCGTCTTCTCGCCAAACAAAACGGCCCGGATCGCTCCGGGCCGTTCGTGTTTTCAACGATGCGCTTGGCTTACGCCGCGAACAGCGCCTTCATCTTCTTCAGCGCATTGGCCTCGATCTGGCGGATGCGTTCGGCGGACACGCCGTATTCGTCGGCCAGTTCCTGCAGGGTGACCTTGTTGTCGGCGTCCAGCCAGCGGCGCTTGATGATGTCGCGCGAACGGGCATCGAGGCGGGCCATGCCCTCGCGCAGCACCTCCAGCTGGTCGGCTTCGCTGTCGGCGGATTCGTAGGCGGCGGCGGGATCGGCGTCGTGGGCAACCAGGTAGTTCACCGGTGCCGGCGGGGCGTGGTCATCGTCGGCGTCGTCGGGCGCATCGAATCCGATGTCGCGGCCGGACAGGCGCGACTCCATTTCCAGCACTTCGCGCTCGGACACGTTCAGGTCCTTCGCCACCACCCGCACTTCTTCGGCGTTGAGCCAGCCCAGCCGGGTCTTGCTCTTGCGCAGGTTGAAGAACAGCTTGCGCTGCGCCTTGGTGGTGGCCACCTTGACGATGCGCCAGTTCTTGATGATGAACTCGTGCATCTCGGCGCGGATCCAGTGCACCGCGAAGCTGACCAGGCGCACACCCACGCTGGGGTCGAAGCGCTTGACCGCCTTCATCAGGCCGATGTTGCCTTCCTGGATCAGGTCGCCCAGCTGCAGGCCGTAGCCGCTGTAGCCGCGGGCCACGTGGACCACGAAGCGCAGGTGCGACAGGATCAGCTCCTGCGCGGCGGCGATGTCGTTGTCTTCGCGCAGGCGATGGGCCAGGCGCTGCTCGTCCTCCACCGACAGCACCGGGATCTGGTGCACGCCGCTGATGTAGGCCTCCAGCGAGCCCATGGCGCTGGGGATCGGCAGGTTGTTGGCGACAAGCGCGGTGGACGTCATGGTTTCCCTCATGGATTCGATTCTAGCAGTCGCCATTTGTGACTGCTGTTCACGCCGGTAGTTCACAGTCGTTTCACGGTTGGAACAATGGCAGCAGGCTTCCGTTCAGGAAATCCCGACCTATCCGGACGAACTGGGGACGGATTCGCGGCCTGCAAGCCCGACGCGCGCTTGACAGCATGCAGGCGCGCCTCGATCCTGCGCCCATTCCGAGGGGAGCCCCGTACGGGGCTGAGAAAGCGTCGAGCTGACCCTTGCACCTGATCCGGGTCATGCCGGCGTAGGAACGGAAGAAACCCTGCAGTGCCGGCCGGCACTGCCTGCCGTTGCATCGTCCAATCCCCGGATCTCCCGCCGTTTCACGAGGAGGAGATCCATGCCAGCACCCGACACTCGTCCGGGCACCGTCACCACCGGCCCGATCCGCGGCTCGCGCAAGGTCTATCTGTCGCCCCCCGGCCATCCCGGCCTGCGGGTGCCGCTGCGCGAGATCGCCCTGGACGACCCGCAGACGCCGCGGCTGTACCTGTACGACACCTCCGGCCCGTACGCCGAGGACGGCGTCGCCATCGACCTGGCCGCCGGGCTGCCTGCGCTGCGCGAAAGCTGGCTGGCGCAGCGCGGTTTCGAAGTCGTCGAAGGCCGCGCGGTGCGCCCGGAGGACAACGGTTTCGCCAGCGACGAGCGGCTGGTCGCGCCCTGCCCGGCGGCGCGCACCCTGCGCCGCGGCCACGTCGGGCAGCCGGTGACGCAGCTGGAGTTCGCCCGCGCCGGCATCGTCACCGAGGAAATGGTGTACGCCGCCCATCGCGAAAACCTCGGCCGCATCGCCGCCAGCGACGAGGAAGAGCGGCGGCTGGCCGAAGGCGAATCCTTCGGCGCCGCGCTGCCGGCGCTGGTGACGCCGGAGTTCGTGCGCGACGAGATCGCCCGCGGCCGCGCCATCCTGCCGGCCAACATCAACCATCCCGAACTCGAACCGATGGTGATCGGGCGCAACTTCCTGGTGAAGGTGAACGCCAACATCGGCAACTCGGCGCTGTCCTCCGGCGTGGCCGAGGAAGTGGAGAAGCTGGTGTGGTCGATCCGCTGGGGCGCGGACACGGTGATGGACCTGTCCACCGGCCGCAACATCCACAACCTGCGCAGCTGGATCCTGCGCAACGCGCCGGTGCCGATCGGCACGGTGCCGCTGTACCAGGCGCTGGAGAAAGTCGGCGGCGACCCCGCGCGGCTGGACTGGGAGGTGTTCAAGGACACCCTGATCGAACAGGCCGAGCAGGGCGTGGACTATTTCACCATCCACGCCGGCGTGCGGCTGGCGCACGTGCCGCTGACCTCGAAGCGGGTGACGGGCATTGTTTCCCGCGGTGGCTCGATCATGGCGCGCTGGTGCCTGACCTACCACCGCGAGAACTTCCTGTACGAACGCTTCGACGAGATCTGCGAGATCCTGCGCCGCTATGACGTGGCGTTCTCGCTGGGCGACGGCCTGCGTCCCGGCAGCATCGCCGACGCCAACGACGCCGCCCAGTTCGCCGAGCTCGACACCCTTGGCGAACTGACGAAAGTGGCCTGGGACAAGGGCTGCCAGGTGATGGTGGAAGGCCCCGGCCACGTGCCGATGCACAGGATCCGCGACAACATGACGCGCCAGCTGGAGGTCTGCAGCGACGCGCCGTTCTACACGCTCGGCCCGCTGACCACCGACGCCGCGCCCGGCCACGACCATCTGACTTCCGCGATCGGCGCGGCGATGATCGGCTGGTTCGGCACCGCCATGCTCTGCTACGTGACGCCGAAGGAACACCTCGGTCTGCCCGACCGCGACGACGTCAAGACCGGCGTGATCAGCTACAAGATCGCCGCCCACGCCGCCGACCTGGCCAAGGGCCACCCGGCCGCGCAGGCGCACGACGACGCGCTGTCGCGGGCGCGCTTCGCGTTCCGCTGGGAGGACCAGTTCAACCTCTCGCTGGATCCCGACACCGCGCGCGCCTACCACGACGCCACCCTGCCCAAGGACGCGCACAAGAGCGCGCACTTCTGCTCGATGTGCGGGCCGAAGTTCTGCTCGATGAAACTCAGCCACGAGCTGCGCGGCGATGCCGAAGCGGGGATGCAGGCGAAGGCGGAGGAGTTCGTCGCCGGCGGCGGTGCGTTGTACGTGGATGCGCCGGCGGACCTGCCGGCATGAGCGCGCGCATCCGCGTGCTCGGCGCAGGCGTGGCCGGGCTGGCGGCGGCGCTGGAACTGGCGCAGGCCGGTGCCGAGGTGGAGGTGCTGGAAATCGGCGCGCAGCCCGGCGGCGACGGCGCCAGCCCCTTTGCCGGCGGCATGCTGGCGCCGTGGTGCGAATGCGTCAGCGCCGAGCCCCTCGTCGCAGAACTCGGCCGGCAGGCGCTGGACTGGTGGCCGCGGCAGTTCGACGGCACCGTCCGCAACGGCACGCTGGTGCTGGCCGCGGCGCGCGATGTCGGCGAGCTGGAGGCCTTCGCCCATCGCAGCGACAACTACCGCAGGCTGGCCGGCGACGGCATCGCCGCGCTGGAACCGGATCTGGCCGGACGCTTCCGCCACGGCCTGTTGTTCGCCGACGAAGCGCACCTCGACCCGCGCGCGGCGCTGGCGGCGCTGGCGCTTCGGCTGGAAGAACTGGGCGTTGCGGTTCGCTACGGCGTCGATGCACGCGGGCAGGCCGACGACGGCCGCATCGTGCTGGACTGCCGCGGCTACGCCGCCCGCGACCGCCTGCCGGAGCTGCGCGGCGTGCGCGGCGAAATGCTGCTGCTGCACTGCGAGGCCATGCGTTTCGCGCGCCCGATCCGGCTGCTGCATCCGCGCGGCATGCATTACCTGGTGCCGCGCGGCGACGGCCTGTACATGCTCGGCGGCAGCATGCTGGAAAGCGATGATGCCGGCGCGATCAGCGCGCGCTCGCTGATGGAGCTGCTCAACGCCGCCTACGCGCTGCATCCGGCGCTGGCCGAAGCGCGCATCGTCGAGCTGGGCCATGGCCTGCGCCCGGCCTTCCCCGACAACCTGCCGCGGCTGGAACAGCGCGATGGTCGCTGGCATCTCAACGGGCTGTTCCGCCACGGCTACCTGCTGGCGCCGGCGCTGGCGCGGCAGGCCGCCGCGCGCCTGCTGGAGGTGGCGTGATGCAGCTGCTCGTGAACGGCGAAACCCGCCGGGTCGAAGCCGCCACGCTGGTGCAGGCGCTGCTGGAACTGGGCTATCGCGACGCGCATGTCGCCACCGCGCTCAACGGCGTGTTCGTGCCCGCCGGCCAACGCGCGGCGCAGGCGCTGGGCGAGGGCGATGCATTGGAAATCCTCGCCCCGATGCAGGGAGGTTGAAATGCAGGTGTACGACGTCGAAATTGGTTCGCGGCTGTGGCTGGGCAGCGCCCGCTATCCCTCGCCGGCAATCCTGGCCGAGGCGGTGCGCGGCGCGGGCTGCGACGTGGTGACGGTCTCGCTGCGTCGCGAAAACGCGCAGGCCGGCGCCGGGCAGGCGTTCTGGGCGCTGATCCGCGACCTCGGCGTGCGCGTGCTGCCCAATACCGCCGGCTGCCACTCGGTGAAGGAGGCGGTGACCACCGCGCAGATGGCGCGCGAGGTGTTCGACACCGGCTGGATCAAGCTGGAGGTGCTGGGCGCCGGCGAGCTGCTGCAGCCGGACGTGTTCGGGCTGGTGGAAGCGGCGCGGCTCCTGTCCGACGACGGCTTCCAGGTGTTCCCGTACACCACCGCCGACCTCGGCGTGGCCGAACGCCTGCTCGACGCCGGCTGCAGGGTGCTGATGCCGTGGGGCGCGCCGATCGGCAGCGGCCGCGGGCTGGCCGACCCGTTCGCGCTGCGCGCGCTGCGTGCACGCTTCCCCGATATTCCGCTGGTGGTCGATGCCGGCCTGGGCCTGCCTTCGCACGCGGCGATGGCGATGGAGCTGGGCTTCGATGCGGTGCTGGCCAATACCGCGGTGGCGCTGGCCGCCGACCCGGTGCGGATGGCGCGCGCGTTCGCCGATGCGGTGTGCGCCGGTGCCGCCGCGCATGCCGCGGGACCGATGCCGGTGCGCGACTTCGCCGAGGCTTCCACCCCGGTCATCGGCCAGGCCTGGCGCGCATGAACCGGCTCGATCCGTTCTACCCGGTCCTCGACAGCGCCGCCTGGGTGCAGCGCCTGCTGCCGCTGGGCGTCCGGCTGGTGCAGCTGCGGATCAAGGACGCGGCAGGCGAACACCTGCGGGCGGAGATCGGCAATGCACTGGCCGCCTGTCGCGCGCACGCCGCGCAGCTGGTGGTCAACGATCACTGGCGGCTGGCGTTGGACGCCGGCGCGGACTTCGTCCACCTCGGCCAGGAAGATCTGCAGGATGCCGATCTGCCGATGCTGCGCCGGCGCGGCGTGCGGCTCGGCATCAGCACCCACAGCGAGGCCGAACTGGAGCGCGCGCTGGCGCTGGCGCCGGACTACATCGCGCTGGGCCCGGTATATCCCACCACGCTGAAGCGGATGCCGTGGTCGCCGCAGGGCCTGCCGCGTCTTGGCGAGTGGAAAAGCCAGATCGGCGCGCTGCCGCTGGTGGCGATCGGGGGGATCACCCTGGAGCGCGCGCCGGGTTGTTTCGATGCCGGCGCCGACGCGGTGGCGATGGTCAGCGACATCATCCGTCACCCGGATCCCGACGCCCGCACCACCGCCTGGCTGCAGGCCACGCGGGCGCGGGCATGAAACCGCTGGCGCTGAGCATCGCCGGCTCCGATTCCTGCGGCGGCGCCGGGCTGCAGGCGGACCTGGCCGCCTTCGCCGCGCTGGGCGTGCGCGGGGCCACCGCGATCACCGCGGTGACCGCGCAGAGCCGCAGCGGCGTGCACGCAGTGCAGGTGTTGCCCGCGGCGCTGGTGCGCGATCAGATCGATGCGGTGTTCGAGGAGGAGCCGGTGCGCGCGGTCAAGCTGGGCATGCTGGCGGAAGCGTCGATCATCGAAGCGGTGGCGGCCAGCCTGCGCCAGCATCGCGCGCGCGCGGTGATCATCGATCCGGTGATGATCGCCAGCTCCGGTGCGCGGCTGCTGCGCGCGGATGCGGTGGTCGCGCTGCGCCGCGAACTGCTGCCGCTGGCCGACTGCCTGACCCCCAACCTCGACGAGGCCGCCGCGCTGCTGGACGTGCCGCGCGCGCAGGACGAGGCGCAGATGCTGGAGCAGGGCCGCGCGCTGCTGGCGCTGGGGCCGCGCGCGGTGCTGATGAAGGGCGGCCACGCGCCGCTGGCGGAGGCGGTGGACCTGCTAGTGCAGCCGCGGGCGGTGCAGCGTTTCGCGGCGCCGTGGATCATCGGTGCCGATGGCCACGGCAGCGGCTGCACGCTGTCGGCGGCGGTGGCGGCAGGGCTGGCGCTGGGCGATGGATTGGAGGTGGCGGTGGGCGCTGCCAAGCGCCATCTGGGCCGCTGGCTGGGCGAGCGTTTCAGGCCGTTGTAAGCAGCGCCCGCGGCGGCAGCGACCAGTCGATCGGGGTCTTTCCGCAGCGGGCCAGGTACTGGTTGGCGGCGGAGAAATGCCCGCAGCCGAGGAAACCGCGATGCGCCGACAGCGGCGAGGGGTGCGGCGCCTTCAGCACGCGGTGGCGGCGGCCGTCGATTACCGCGCCCTTTTTCTGCGCGTAGCTGCCCCAGAGCAGGAACACCAGACCTTCGCGCTCGCGGTTGAGCACGTCCACCACATGGTCGGTGAAGCCTTCCCAGCCGCGGCCCTGGTGGCTTCCGGGCTTGCCGTCCTCCACCGTCAGCACGCTGTTGAGCAGCAGCACGCCGCGCTGTGCCCACGGCAGCAGGCAGCCGTGATCGGGGCGGAGGAAGCCGGTATCGCGCTCCAGTTCCTTGTAGATGTTCAGCAGCGACGGCGGCACCGGCACGCCGGGTGGCACCGAGAAGCACAACCCGTGCGCCTGCCCGGCGCCGTGATACGGGTCCTGGCCGAGGATGACCACCTTCACCGCGTCGAACGGGGTGGCGTCGAAGGCCGCGAAGATGTCCCGGCCGGGCGGGTAGATGCGCGCGCCGGCGGCCTTGCGCTGGCGCAGGAAGGCAGACAGCGCGCGCATGTCCTCGCGCGCGAACCACTCGCCCACGCGCGCCTTCCAGCTCGGCTCGAGTTGCAGCGCGGCGGCGGCGTCCATCGTGTCCAAACCGGCGCGATCAGATCACGCCGCGCTTCTTTTCGAACAGGAAATACGCCAGCCCCAGCGCCGCGCCGATCGCCAGTGACGACAACCAGCCCAGCGGGCTCAGCCACTTCACCAGCCCGGCCAGCAGTACGCCCAGCAGCACGAACTGCGAATAGCGCCAAGGGCTGTCGCGGAAATTCTTCAGTTCCGGGCCGGCCATCGGCTCAGACCTTGTAGCCGGTGTGGATGGCGACGATGCCGGCGCTCATGTTGCGGAAGCTGCAGCGCGCAAGCCCGGCCGCTTCCATCATCGCCTTCAGTTCGCGCTGCGGCGGATGCTTGCGGATCGACTCGGCCAGGTACTGGTAGCTCTCGGCGTCGCCGGCGAACAGGCTGCCCAGCTTCGGCAGCACCTTGAACGAATGGAAGTCGTAGATCGGCCTGAACCACTCGGCCTGCACTTCGGAAAACTCCAGCACCCGCGCCTGCCCGCCGGGGCGCAGCACCCGCGCGATCTCGCGCAGCGCGGCGTCCTTGTCGGTCACGTTGCGCAGGCCGAAGGCCATCGTCACCAGGTCGAAGCTGGCGTCGGGAAAGGGCAGGCTTTCGGCGTTGCACTGCACGTACTCGAAGCCGCGCACATTGCCGCGGTCGGTCATGCGGTCGCGGCCGACGCGCAGCATGTCGCCGTTGATGTCGCCCAGCACCAGTTCGCCGGACTCGCCGACGCGATCCTTCAGCAGCGCGGCGATGTCGCCGGTGCCGCCGGCCAGATCCAGCACGCGGTCGCCCTTGCGCACCTGGGTGGTGGCGACGAAGAAGCGCTTCCACAGCCGGTGGATGCCCAGGCTCATGGCATCGTTCATCAGGTCGTACTTGCCCGCCACCGAGGTGAACACCTCGGCGACCAGCTTCTGCTTCTGGGCCACCGGCACGTCGCGAAAACCGAAGTGGGTGGTGCCGGGCTTGTCCTGGGCTGTATCCATGGCGGGGATTATCGCACCATGGATTGACCCCGATCATGCCCGCCGGCCGCCGCCCGGCGAGAATGATCCCGACCGCCGCCGGAGCCCGCCATGCAATCACCCGATTCGCACCAGCCGCCGCTGATTGCCGATGACCGCGCACTGGAGGCCTACATGGCCGACGTGCACGGCAAGAACTTCGCGTCGCGGCGCGACGGCGGGATCGAACTGGCGGACTGGCTGGCCAGTGGCGACGACGCCGAGGAGCGCAGCTATCGCCACGCCCAGCAGCTGGGCCTGCCGCTGGTGCGGCTGCCCGAGGTGGCGGTGGACCCGAAGGTGGCGGCGCTGCTGCGGCCAGAGCAGGCGCGCCAGCTGCGGGTGGTGCCGCTGCGCCTGCACAACGGCCTGCTGGCCGCGGCGATGGAAGACCCCACCAGCCAGCAGGCGCTGGCCGCGCTGGAGTTCGCCACCGCCCACCACGTGCTGCCGATGGTGGCCAGCGCGCGCGGCATCCGCGAGTCCATCGCGCACAGCTACGACCTGGCCGAAGACCGCGAAACCGTGCGCCAGCTCGGCCTGGATCCGCACGCGGTCGTCATCGAAAGCGAGGCGGAAGCGAACCGGCTGGCGCGCGAGCAGCCGATCGTGCGGCTGGTGCACGGCCTGATCGCCGATGCGGTGGCGCGCCGCGCCTCCGACATCCACCTGCGCCCGGGCGAACACGACACCGACGTGCTGTTCCGCATCGACGACGAGCTGGTGCCGGTGCGCAGCCTGATGCGCGCGCTGCATCCGGCCGCGATCAGCCGGATCAAGGTGCTGGGCGCGATGAACCTGGCCGAACACCGGTTGCCGCAGGATGGACGCACCAGCTTCGTGCTCGAAACCGGCGGCAAGGTCGACCTGCGCATCTCGGTGCTGCCGACGGTGAACGGCGAAAGCGCGGTGGTGCGCCTGCTGGACCCGCGCGAGAGCCTGTGGAACCTCGACCAGCTGGGCCTGAGCGAGGCCGACCGGCTGCGCGTGGACGACGTGATGACGCGCAGCCACGGCATGTTCCTGACCACCGGCCCCACCGGCTGCGGCAAGTCCACCACCCTGTACGCGATGCTGCTGGAGATGCGCAAGCAGCGCATCAACATCCTCACCATCGAGGACCCGGTGGAATTCCACATCAGCGAAATTCAGCAGATGCAGGTCAACCGCGCCGCTGGCTTCACCTTCGCCAGCGCGATGCGCAACTTCCTGCGCCATGACCCGGACGTGATCATGGTGGGCGAGATCCGCGACCGTGAAACCGCCGCCATCGCGGTGGAAAGCGCGCTCACCGGCCACCTGATGCTCAGCACGCTGCACACCAACACCGCGGCGACCACCGTCACCCGCCTGCTGGACCTGGGCGTGGAGCCCTACCTGCTGCGCGCCAGCCTGCTGGCGGTGATGTCGCAGCGGCTGGTGCGGCTGACCTGCGCGCACTGCCGTGAAGTCGAGCAGGTGCCGGCGCGCATCCGCGAAGCGCTGGGCGTGGGCGCCGACGAAATTTTCCACGCTGGCCGCGGCTGTGCGCATTGCGAGGGGCTGGGCGTGCACGGCCGGCGCGCGGTCTACGAACTGCTGGTGATGAGCCTGCGCCTGCGCGAGCTGGTGGTGCCGGGCGCAGAGGCCGACACGATCCACCGTGTCGCGGTGGAGGAGGGCATGGTGCCGATCACCCAGGCCGCGGTGGCCCTGGCGCGCAGCGGCGTGATCTCGCTGTCGGAAGCCTGGCGGGTGCGCGCGGACTGAGCGCGCCTGCGTGCGACACTGCGCGCATGCACATCGACACCGTTTCCTTCCGCGGCACGCCCTGCATCCGCCTCCAGACCGAAGGCGCCACTGCAATGGTTTCCCTGCACGGTGCACAAGTGCTGTCGTGGATGCCGGCCGATGGCCGTGAGCGCCTGTTCCTGTCCGAACGCGCCGTGTTCGACGGCAGCGCCGCGATCCGCGGCGGCATCCCGGTGATCTTTCCGCAGTTCGGCGAGCGCGGCGCGGGCCATCGGCACGGCTTCGCCCGCAACCGCGCGTGGACGTTCGCGGGCGTGGAAAACGAAGCAGCCGTGTTCACGCTGGCCGGCGACGGCAGCAACGCCGACTGGCCGTACCCCTTCCTTGCCCGCCTGCGCATCGGCCTGGGCGCCGGGCGGCTGCGGGTGGCGCTGGAGGTCGACAACACCGGCGCTACGCCGTTCGCGTTCACCGCCGCCCTGCACAGCTACCTGCGCGTGGACGACATCGTCCTTGTTGCCATCGAAGGCCTGCAGGGCTGCGATTACGAAGACAGCGCGGCCGGCGGCACCCTGCATCGCCAGCATGACTACGAAGTCACGTTCGACAGCGAGACCGACCGCATCTACAACGACGTGGTCGCGCCGCTGGCGCTGCTGGAGGGCGCGCACCGGCTCGACATCGAACAGGACGGCTTCGGCGACGTGGTGGTGTGGAACCCGGGTGAGCAGCTGTGCGCGCGCATCGCCGACCTTGCGCCGGACGACTGGAAACGTTTCGCCTGCATCGAGGCCGCGCAGGTGCTGCAGCCGGTGGTGCTGGGGCCTGGCGAAACCTGGCGCGGCGGCCAGGCGCTCGGCTAGAACGCAAAACGCCCCGCATCACTGTGGGGCGTTCCGTTTGCATCGCTGCGCGGGCCTACTTGCGCATAGAGCCGAAGAACTCGTCGTTGGACTTGGTGTTCTTCATCTTGTCGAGCAGGAACTCCATCGCCGCGATCTCGTCCATCGGGTGCAGCAGCTTGCGCAGGATCCAGATCTTCTGCAGCAGGTCCGGTTCGATCAGGTAGTCCTCGCGGCGGGTGCCGGACTGGTTGACGTTGATCGCCGGGTAGACGCGTTTCTCGGTGATGCGGCGGTCCAGGTGCACTTCGCTGTTGCCGGTGCCCTTGAACTCTTCGTAGATCACCTTGTCCATCGCGCTGCCGGTGTCGACCAGCGCGGTGGCGATGATGGTCAGGCTGCCGCCTTCCTCGACGTTGCGGGCGGCGCCGAAGAAGCGCTTCGGCCGGTGCATGGCATTGGAATCCACGCCGCCGGTCAGGACCTTGCCGCTGCTCGGCATCACGTTGTTGTAGGCGCGGGCCAGGCGGGTGATCGAGTCGAGCAGGATCACCACGTCCTTCTTGTGCTCGACCAGGCGCTTGGCGCGCTCGATGACCATTTCGGCCACCTGCACGTGGCGCGCGGCCGGCTCGTCGAAGGTCGAGGAGATGACCTCGCCGCGCACGGTGCGCTGCATTTCGGTCACTTCTTCCGGACGCTCGTCGATCAGCAGGACGATCAGGTGCACGTCGGGGTGGTTGTAGGTGATCGCGCTGGCGATCTGCTGCATCATCATCGTCTTGCCGGCCTTCGGCGGGCTGACGATCAGGGCGCGCTGGCCCTTGCCCTGCGGGGCCATGAGGTCAAGGATGCGGCCGGTGATGTCCTCGCTGGAACCATCGCCGCGCTCCAGCTTGAAGCGCTTGCGCGGGAACAGCGGGGTGAGGTTCTCGAACAGGGTCTTGTTCTTCGACGCCTCGATCGGCTCGCCGTTGATGGTGTCGACGATGTTCAGCGCGAAGTAGCGCTCGCCGTCCTTGGGCCAGCGGATGCGGCCGGAGACGTGGTCGCCGGTGCGCAGGTTGAAGCGGCGGATCTGCGACGGGCTGATGTAGGTGTCGTCGGGGCCGGCCAGGTAGCTGGCCTCGGCCGCGCGCAGGAAGCCGAAGCCGTCGGGCAGGATTTCCAGCACGCCGTCGGCCTGCACGCCCTCGCCGTGGCGGGTCAGCACCTTCAGGATCGCGAAGATGATGTCCTGCTTGCGCGCGCGGGCCACGCCCTCGCTGATCTGCAGCTGGTCGGCGATTTCCAGCAGCTTGTGCGCGGGCGAGCGCTTGAGATCGCCCAGCGAATAGATGGGGAAGCCTTCCGGCACCTGCGGATGCGGGCGCGGGACGAAGTTCTCGCCGTTGCCGCCCTCGTCGGACATGCCGCCGTCACGCGGGCGGTCGCGCTGGCGATCGCGGCGATTCTTGAAGCGATCGCGGCGGCTGTTGCGCTGGCCGCCCTCATGCGACTGGCCGCCGTCCTGGTCGGCTTGCCCGCCTTGCCCGCCGCTATCGCCCTGCTGTCGGTTGCCTTCGCGCGGCCTGTCACCGCGTGCCGGCTGTGGTGCGGAATCGGTGGCGGGGTGCGGCGTGGGGGCCGGCGGCGACGCGGGCTGCGCGGGCGCCATCGGTGCGCTCGCGGCCGGGGCTGCTACGGGTGCCGGCGCGGGTGTCGCTACGGGCGGCAGCGCGATCTCGGATTGCTCGGGGGTGCGCGGCTTGGCCACGCGGGGTTTGCGCACGCGCTTTTCGGCGACTTCGCCGCTGGCGTCGTTGGGGGTATCGGACAAGGGAAACCTCGCTTGCGTTGCGAGCGCCCGCAGGGGCGGGCGGATCGTCGGGAATGATTCGGATCGGGAGTGGATCAGAAGGGGTGCGGCGCGCCGTAGAGGGGACGGAGCAGCGCCGGATGGTGTGAAACGCTAGCACTGCCGCGGCCTGCCATGCAAGCGGCGGGCGCTGGCGGGTTCAGTTACGGCGGCGGCCCGCGATGGGAATCACGTTGTTGCCGGCGTGTTCGACGCGGGTCAGGAAGCCTGCGGGCGGGACGGTGCTCGCCGGATGGCGCCGGTCAAGGAGGTGACCGGCGCATTGGCGGAGCGGGGCTCAGATCGCCTTGTCGATCATCTGCGCCAGCTGGGCCTTGCCCACCGCGCCGATCTGGGTGGCCTGCACCTGGCCGCCCTTGAACAGCAGCAGCATCGGGATGCTGCGCACGTGGTACTTCAGCGCGGTCTGCTGGTTCTGGTCGACGTCGACCTTGACGATCTTCGCCTTGCCGGCGTAATCGGCGGCCAGCTGGTCCAGCGCCGGGGCGATCATCTTGCACGGGCCGCACCAGGGCGCCCAGAAGTCCACCAGCACCGGCTGGTCGGAGGCCAGGACGTGGCTGTCGAAATCGGCATCGGTGGCGTGCAGGACGGTATCGCTCATGTCGTCTCCAGAGGGTTGCGGGGCGCGGCAGGCCGCGCCGGTGTTAGACTTGGGAGGTTGCGCCGGTTTTTTCAAGGCGCCGTGCCGGGAACGACCAGCCCCGGAATTGTCCCGGCAGTCTGCGTGGCTGCCCTCCATTCATGCAAGTGGCGAAGTGCAACGCGGCGTTCTGGAACCGTGTGCCTGCCACCTTCCGAGGCAGACACCCGTGTCCGACAAGCCGCTTACCGACATCACCTTTTCCACCTTCGATCTCCACCCCGACCTGCTGGCCGGGCTGGAAGGCGCCGGCTTCACCCGCTGCACCCCCATCCAGGCGATGACCCTGCCGGTGGCGCTGCCCGGCGGCGACGTTGCCGGCCAGGCGCAGACCGGCACCGGCAAGACCCTGGCCTTCCTGGTCACCGTCATCAATCGCCTGCTGACCCGGCCGGCGCTGGCCGACCGCAAGCCGGAGGATCCGCGCGCGCTGATCCTGGCCCCCACCCGCGAGCTGGCGATCCAGATCCACAAGGACGCGGTGAAGTTCGCCTCCGACCTCGGACTGAAGTTCGCGCTGGTGTACGGCGGCGTGGACTACGACAAGCAGCGCGAGCTGCTGCAGGCCGGCGCCGACGTGATCATCGCCACCCCCGGCCGGCTGATCGACTACGTCAAGCAGCACAAGGTGGTCAGCCTGCATGCGTGCGAGATCTGCGTGCTGGACGAGGCCGACCGCATGTTCGACCTCGGCTTCATCAAGGACATCCGCTTCCTGCTGCGGCGCATGCCGGAGCGCGGCACCCGCCAGACCCTGCTGTTCTCCGCCACCTTGAGCCACCGCGTGCTGGAGCTGGCCTACGAGCACATGAACGAGCCGCAGAAGCTGGTGGTGGAAACCGAGCACATCACCGCGGCGAAGGTGCGGCAGCGGCTTTATTACCCTTCCGACGAAGAGAAGATCCCGCTGCTGATCGGCCTGCTGTCGCGCAGCGAAGGCGCGCGCACCATGGTGTTCGTCAACACCAAGGCGTTCGTGGAGCGCGTCGCGCGTGCGCTGGAGCGCGCCGGCTACCGCGTCGGCGTGCTGTCCGGCGACGTGCCGCAGAAGAAGCGCGAATCACTGCTGAAGAAATTCCAGGCCGGCCAGCTGGAACTGCTGGTGGCCACCGACGTGGCGGCGCGCGGCTTGCACATCGATGGCGTGTCGCACGTCTACAACTACGACCTGCCGTTCGATGCCGAGGACTACGTGCACCGCATCGGCCGCACCGCGCGCCTCGGCGCCGAGGGCGATGCGATCAGCTTCGCCTGCGAGCGCTACGGCATGTCGTTGCCCGATATCGAGGCCTACATCGACCAGAAGATCCCGGGCGAACACGTCACCCCGGAAATGCTGGTCGCGCTGCCGCGCAAGCCGCGCGAGGGCGTGGAGGCGAACGCCGAGGACGGCGAGAGCATCGGCGAGATCTTCAAGGAAGTGCGCGAGGCGCGCGCCGCCGAGGATGCCAAGCGTGGCGGTGGCCGCGGTGGTCGCAGCGCCGGTGGGCGTTCCGGCGAGCGCAGCGGAAGTGGCGAGCGTCGCAGCGGCGAGAGCCGTGGCCCGCGTCCGCCGCGCGACACGTCCGTCAGGAGCGGGCGCGCGGAAGGCGATGCCGTCGCCGCTCCGAAGCCCGCAGTTGCGCAAACACAGACGGCCGTGGCCGAAGGCGATGCGCCGGCACGCAAGCGCCGCCGGCGCCGCGGCGGGCGTCCGCTGGAGGGCGCCGAGGGCGCAGTGCCGGCACAGGCGGCCGCGCCGCAGCAGCCGGCCAAGCCGGCGGCGCCGAAGTACGTGCCGGCGAACAAGTCCGCCGCTGCCGCAGCGCCCGCCGCCGACAAGTCCTCGCTGTTCAGCCGCATCGGCCGCGGACTGAAGTCGCTGGTGACCCGCTCGCCCAGCAAGCAGCACTGAGCCGGCGCGCCCGTGCTGGCCGCTGGCGCCGGCTCGGGCGATACTGCCGGTCCGTTCGCATCGTCCATTCCACGCATGCCGGTTTTGCGGTTCGACAACGTCAGCAAGCTCTACCCCGGCGGCCAGCCCGCGCTGTCCGAGGTGAGCTTCGCCGTGGATGCGGGAGAAATGCTGTTCGTCACCGGCCATTCCGGTGCCGGCAAGAGCACGCTGCTGAAGCTGATCCAGCTGGCCGAGCGGCCCAGCCGCGGCGCGGTGCTGTTCGACGAACGCAACCTGGCCAAGGTCCGCGGCGGGCGCATCGCCGCGCATCGCCGCAACGTCGGCGTGGTCTACCAGAACCACCAGCTGCTGATGGACCGCAGCGTCGCCGACAATGTCGCGCTGCCGCTGGTGCTGCGCGGCATGAAGCGCGCCGAGATCGGCAAGCGGGTGCGTTCGATCCTCGGCCGGGTGGGGCTGGAGGCGCGCGCCAACGCGCTGCCGACGCAGCTGTCGGCCGGCGAGCAGCAGCGCGTCGGCATCGCCCGCGCGGTGGTGGCCGAACCGCCGCTGCTGGTTGCCGACGAGCCGACCGGCAACCTCGATCCCACCCTGTCGGCCGAGATCATGGCGCTGTTCGCCTCCCTGCCCGAACGCGGCACCAGCGTGCTGATCGCCAGCCACGACCTGGCGCTGGTCAAGCGCATGCGCAGGCGCGTGCTGGTGCTGGAGCACGGCCGGCTGACCGACGACATCGCCCCGGAGGACCTGGCCGATGGCTAAGCCGGGCAACCAGCGGGTCGAGCAGCTGCATTCCAGCCGCGCTGGCGCGTGGCTGGAACACCATGGCTACAGCGTGGTCGCCAGCCTGGGCCGGCTGCTGCGCAAGCCGTGGGCCAGCCTGCTCACGATCGGGGTGATGGCGCTGGCGCTGGCGCTGCCGCTGGGCCTGTGGGTGGTGCTGGACAACGTGCAGCGGCTGGGCGGGCAGGTGCAGGCCGCGCGCGAGGTGACGGTGTTCCTGCAGCCGGGCATCGACGCGGCGAAGGCGGAGGCGCTGGCCGCGGTGCTGCGCGCGCGCAGCGATGTCGCTTCGGTCGAGCGGGTGGCGCCGGAGCAAGCTTTGGCGCAGCTGCGCCAGCGCGACGACCTGGCCGCGGCCATCGATGCGCTGGGCGAAGACGCCGCGCGCGCGGCGCTGCCGCAGGCGCTGCGGGTGGTTCCGCGCGCAGACGAGCACGCGTTGGTGCAGGCGGCGCAGGCCCTGCCCGAAACCGACCGCGTGCAGCACGACGCGCGCTGGCGCGAGCGCCTGCAGGCGTGGCTGGGTTTCGGCGCGCGGGTGGTGCAGGTGCTGGCTGCGCTGCTGGGACTGGGTGCGCTGCTGGTGGTCGGCAACACCGTGCGCCTGGACATCCAGTCGCGACGCGAGGAAATCGGCGTGCTGCAACTGCTCGGCGCCAGCGACGGTTTCGTGCGTCGCCCGTTCCTCTACCTCGGCATCTGGTACGGGCTGTCCGCCGGCGCGCTGGCGCTGGGCATCCTGACCCTGGCATGGATGGCGCTGCAGGCGCCGCTGGCAGCGCTGGCCACCCGCTATGGCAGCAGCTTCGCGCTGCAGGGCCTGGATCCGCTGGCCGCCGCCTGCGTGCTGGCCGGCGCAGGCCTGCTGGGCTGGCTCGGGGCGGGTGTTGTCACCGGGCACTATCTGCGGCAGGCCCGCCCACGGGAGCATTGAGATGGCCGAGAAACAGGATCTGCGCCACGTGGTCAGCGACGCGCCGCGGGTGATGGTGGTCGATGGCAGCAAGCTGGTGCGCAAGCTGGTGGGCGACACCCTGGCGAAAGAGCTGCCGGGCGCGCAGGTGCTCGGCTGTTCCAGCATCGCCGAGGCGCGCAAGGCGCTGGCAGAGGGCGCGGTCGATCTGGTCACCACCGCGCTGGTGCTGCCCGACGGCGACGGTCTTGCGCTGGCGCGCAGCGTGCGCGAAGCGTCCGGACAGAGCTACGTCCCCGTGATCGTGATTTCCGGCAATGCCCAGGAAGCGCTGGAGACGCGCGCCTTCACCGAGGACATCACCGACTACTTCGACAAGTCGCTGGGGCAGACCGCGCTGGCCGCGTTCATCCGCGGCTACGTGCAGCCGGCGCCGATCGAGGGCGCGCGGGTGCTGTACGTGGAGGACAGCCGGGTGGTGGCGGTGGCGACCAAGCGCATGCTGGAGCGCCACGGCATGCAGGTGCTGCACGTGATCAGTGCCGAGGACGCGCTGGAGCACCTGCACAAGTTCTTCGGCCGCAAGGACGGCGACGTGGGCGCCGACGTGGTGCTCAGCGACGTGTACCTGAAAGGCGCGCTCAGCGGGCGCGAACTGCTCAACCAGATCCGCGACGTCTTCCACTACGGCAAGCGCCGCCTGCCGATGGTGATGATGACCGGCGACGACAACCGCGACAACCAGGCCGCGCTGCTGCGCGACGGCGCCAACGACCTGGTGCTGAAGCCGATCGAGGAGCGCCTGCTGGTGACCAAGGTGCTGTTCCAGCTGCGGCTGTCGAAGCTGGGTTGAAGACCGGAAAGAGGGCGTTGCCGCCCCTCTCCGTTGCCGTCCGCGCCGCGCCGCTTACGGCTGCCAGCCGTAGCTCAGCTTGACGAACACGCTGCGTGTGTTGCCGAACAGCTCGCGGTGGTCGTCGTCCATGAACGCGCCGTAGGACGCGCCGGCGTACAGCGCGGTGCGCGGGTTGACCTTGTAGGAATAGACCAGCTGCGCGGCCCAGTCGCGTGCGTTTTCGTTGACCGCATCGAGGTAGAGCGCCGGGTCGCGGTCCACCTTGCTGCCCTGCACGGTGATGCGCAGGCGCTGGCGCGGGTCGAACTGCCAGCTGCCGCCGGCGTTCAGCACGCTGGCGGTGAACGCGGTGCCGCCGTCGCGGCGCATGCGCTGGTGGAGCAGGTCCATGTCCAGCGCGATGCCGCGACCGACATTGAGATTGCCGGACAGTTCGAGCATCGTGCGCCGGCCGGTGCGGTCCGCGGCCAGGTCCAGCATCTGCCCGACCTGCACGTAGGCGCCCAGCTGCAGCTTGCCGTTGGGGCGGAAGCTGGCGTTGACGTCGGCGTAGTGCTCGTCGAACAGCCGGCCTTCCCAGTAGCGCGCGCGGGTCAGGCCGTGCAGGCGCAGGCTGCTCTGCATCGGTCCCTGCGCGTTGACCTGCGCTTCCAGCTCGCGCTCCAGCAGCTGGCCGTCGAAGCGGTGGGTGATGTCGAAATCCATGTAGGCATTGATGCGGTTGAACGCCTTGCCGTCGCGGAACCAGCTGTGGCCGCCGCCCAGCAGCGACTTGTCGTAGCCCACCTGGCCCATGAAGCCGAGGTCGGCGCGGAAGCCGGGATCGATGTCCATGTGCCAGGCGTCCAGGCTCCAGTTGCGGTTGCCGAACGAATACGCGGCGCGCCAGGCGTTGCCGGACGGGGTGGCGTCGTCACCCAGTTCGTCCCTGTAACCATCGACGATGGCGGCAGGGTATTCCGACCGGCTGTGCAGGAACTGCGCGGTGGCGGTATGGCTGCCCTGTTGCCAGCGCGCGTCGACGCCGGCCACGTTGTTGCTGTAGTCGTCGCCGCTGCGCAGGGTGCCGATCGCGCCGACGCTGAAGTGGGTGTTGAAGTCGTAGCGGTAGCGGCCCACCGCGACGTTGGCCTTCTGGTCCAGCTGTTCGAAGCCGGAGCCCAGCACGCCCGGCACCAGCAGCAGGGTGGTGGCATCGCGCGCCACGATCGCGCCGTAGGCGCCGCTGCCGGTGCGGCCGGTGGCGCGCAGGCCGAAGTCGGGGTCGGCGATCTGGCGGGTGTAGAGCACGTCGAACTGGCTGGTGAAGTAATCCGCGCCTTCCAGGAAGAACGGCCGCTTCTCCTGGTAGAACAGCGCGAAGCTGTCGTTGAAGGCGAGCTGCAGCTGGTCGGTCTCGACCTGCGAGAAGTCCGGGTTGAGGGTGGCGTTGAGGGTCATCGCCGGCGACGGCGCCCAGCTCACGTCGACGCCCGGCTCGATGCTGGTGTCGCCGCTGTGCCAGCGTTCCCCGGCGTTGTCGCGGCCCTGCGTGGCGCCCACGGTCAGGGTCGGCACGATCTCCAGGTTGCGGCCCTGCTGCGCGCCCGCCAGGCCGTCGTATTTGCCCCACTGGCACTGGAAGCAGTTGGATTCGCGCGGCACCCGGTGGCTGGTCAGCTGGTGGCGCTTGTCGCGCGGCCAGTTGCGGAACAGCGAAATGCCCCAGCGCTGGTCGCCGCCGGCGGCCGGGAAGCGCAGGGTGGAGAACGGGATGCGCACCTCCACTTCGTAGCCGTCGGCGGTCAGACGGCCGGCGCTGGCCCACAGCCCATCCCAGCTGGGGTCTTCCTGGTTCTCGCTGTTGGTCTCGTCGCGGATCAGGTCCGCCTGCACGCCCAGCGGATTGACGATCAGCTCGTAGCCGCGGCGGTGGTCGTTGAAGGTGTCGAGGAACACGCCCACCCAGTCGTCGTTGAACGCGGCGTCGCGGTCGCGCAGGTGGGCGCGGATGCGCTCGGGGTTCGGGTCCATTGCGCGGAACGCCAGGTACAGCGCATCGGCGGTATAGCCCATCCGCACCGTGGTCTTCACCGGCGCCGGCGTGTTGTCGCCGGGCTGGATGTCGAAGGCGATTTCCTGCACCAGCGCATCGCCCCACGCCGCCTCGTCGGGGTTGCCGTCGATGCTGATCTCGCCGCGCAGCAGCGGGATGCGGCCGCCGGGCACGAACGGCGAGCGCGACACCGAACCGGCATCGTCCGCGGCGGTCGGGGTGGCGGCGTTGGCGCCGGCGAACGGGGCGCACAGCAGCAGGGCTGCGATCAGGGCATGTGGCTTCAGGGTGAACGGCTTCAAGCGGGCTCTCCATCGCGAATCGTCGATGACACTGGGATGCCGAACCAAAGGCCACGGTTGCCATGACTGATGGCAGGGGATTGCGGGCGGCAGCGGGCGCGCAGTGTGGTGCACGCGCGCTGCGGCGCGGCCGGGCATGCGACGGATGCGCGCTGGCGGCGATAAACTCGGGTTTTTCCGCTACCGGGTCGTGACCATGCGTCAGCTGCTTCTTTCCGTTTCCATCGCCGCCGCGCTCGGCCTGGTCGCCACCGGCTGCCAGCGCAACCAGAACCCCGCGCCCGCCGCCGCCACGCCGGCCGCGCCGGCTGCCGCTGCGGAGAAGATCGTGGACGAGCATTCCTATGCGCAGCCGGACAAGGTCCGCACCACCGACCTGGCGCTGGACCTGGCCATCGACTTCGACAGGAAGACCATCGCCGGCACCGCCACCTACGCGCTGGACTGGGTGGACAAGTCCGCGACCCAGCTGGTGCTGGACAGCCGCGACCTCACCATCGAAAAAGCCGAGGGCCAGAGCGCCGACGGCAAGTGGGAGCCGCTGAAGTTCGCGCTGGCGGACAAGGACAAGGTGCTGGGCAGCGCGCTGACCATCGAAACCCCGAACCGCCCGGCCAAGGTGCGGGTCAGCTACGTCACCTCGCCGGAGGCCTCCGGCCTGCAGTGGCTGGCGCCGTCGATGACCGAGGGCAAGCAGACGCCGTTCATGTTCAGCCAGTCGCAGCAGATCCACGCGCGTTCGTGGGTGCCGCTGCAGGACACCCCGCAGATCCGCTTCACCTACAGCGCCAACGTGAAGTCGCCGGCCAACGTGATGGTGCTGATGAGCGCCGACAACGACCCGAAGGCCGCGCGCGACGGCGAGTACAGCTTCAAGATGCCGCAGAAGATCCCCTCCTACCTGCTCGCCATCGCCGCCGGCGATCTGGTGTTCAAGGAAATCGGCGCGCGCAGCGGCGTGTGGGCCGAGCCGGCGATGGTGGACAAGGCGGTGGCCGAGTTCGACGACACCGAGAAGATGATCGATGCCGCCGAAGGCCTGTACGGGCCGTACCGCTGGGGCCGCTACGACCTGCTGGTGCTGCCGCCCAGCTTCCCCTACGGCGGCATGGAGAACCCGCGCCTGACCTTCGCCACCCCCACCGTGATCGTCGGCGACAAGTCGCTGGTCTCGCTGATCGCGCACGAGCTGGCGCACAGCTGGTCGGGCAACCTGGTCACCTTCGCCACCGACAAGGACAGCTGGCTCAACGAAGGCACCACCACCTATGTGCAGAGCCGCATCACCGAGGCGCTGTACGGCAAGGACATGGCCGACATGGAGGAGGTGATCGATCGCGACGAGCTCAAGTCCGAGTTCGCCACGCTCGATCCCAAGCTGCAGCGGCTGTCGCTGAAGCCCGGCACGCTGGCCGACCCCGACGACCAGTCCAGCGCCACGGTCTACACCAAGGGCGCATGGTTCCTGCAGTTCCTGGAGAAGCGCTTCGGCCGCGAGGTGTTCGATCCGTGGCTGAAGGGTTACTTCGACCACTTCGCCTTCCAGAGCATCACCACCAGCCAGTTCCGTGACTACCTGAAGGCCAACCTGATCGACAAGCACCCTAACGTGGTGACGATGCAGGAAGTCGACCAGTGGCTGTATGAGCCGGGCATCCCCGCCACTGCGCCGAAGGTGGAGTCCGCCAAGTTCAGTACCGTCAATGCCGCGCGCATCGCCTGGCAGGGCAGCGCCACGCTGCCGGACAAGGTCATCACCGGTGCCTGGGGTACGCAGGAGTGGGTGCATTTCCTCGAAGGCATGCCGGAGACGCTGAAGCCGGAACAGCTGCAGCAGCTGGATACCGCCTATCACTTCACCGGCACGCCCAACGGCGAGATCGCGATGCGCTGGTACCCGCTGGCCGAACGCAGCGGCTACACCGCGGCGCGTGAGGAAATGGGCAAGTTCCTGGAGCGGGTCGGCCGCCGCAAGCTGATCCTGCCGGTCTACAAGGCGCTGGTGGCCACCCCGGATGGGCTGGCGTTCGCCGAACAGGCGTTCGCCAAGGCCAGGCCGGCCACCCATCCGATCACCGCCGGCTCGGTCGAGGCGATCATCGCCGAGGCCAAGGCCAAGGCGCCGGCCGCGCCCGTCGCGCCGGCGGCGCAGTAAGCGCGTCGCGCGCGCCGGCCGCCGCGGCCGGCGCGCGCCTGGCGTCGATGATGGCCAAACCCCTCGTCCTGTCGCTGTTGCTGCTCGCGGCGCTGGTCGCCGCGATCGCCCTGTGGCGCGATCCCTACCTGCTGGTGCGCGCCGAATTCGCGCGCCAACGCGTTGCCGCCGGGCTGTCCGCGGGCACGCTTGAAGCCGCCGGCCACCGCTGGGCGTATGCGTCCCGCGACGCCGACGATCCCGCCGCGCCCACCCTCGTCATGCTGCACGGCTACACCGGCAGCAAGGAGAACTGGTATCCGCTGGCGCGCCAACTGGGTGGCCGCTACCGGCTGCTGATTCCCGACCTGCCGGGCTGGGGTGCATCGCAGCGCAAGCCGGGCGTCGGCTACGGCTTCCCCGAGCAGGCGGAACACGTGGCGGCATTCATCCGCGCCGTCTCGCCGGATCGGCCGGTGGTGCTGCTGGGGCATTCGATGGGCGGCGGCATCGCCGCGCTGGTCGCCGCGCGGCATCCGCAGGCGGTGGCGAAAGTGGGCCTGCTCAACGCGGCCGGCGTGCGCTTCAAGGACAACCGCTTCGGCCTAGACGTATTGGCCGGCCGCAACCCGTTCGCGGTGGAGGACGCCGCCAGCCTGCAGCGCTACCTCGACACGGTGTTCTTCGACGCTGCCGCCAGGCCGTGGATCCCGTGGCCGGCCTCGACCGGGCTGATCGAAAAACGCCGCGCCGACGCCGCCTTCGAGCAGTCGGTGCTGGACCGCATCGGCCGCGGCGAAGACAGCCTGCTGCCGGGAGAAGAGGCCGCACGCATCCGCCAGCCGGCGCTGCTGCTGTGGTGCCGGCAGGACGCGGTGATCGACGCCAGCGCGCTGGACCTGTACGCGGCGCGCATCCCGCAGGCGCGCAAGGTGCTGCTGGACGGCTGCGGCCACATGTCGCTGATGGAGCGCCCGCGCGAAGTGGCGGATGCCGTGGTTGGGTGGATCGATGTCCACAATGGCGCTGCGGGCCATTAAGCTCGCGCAACCGTCGCCGTTCCCGCTCCGGATGCCCGCCGCCATGACCAAGATCGCCACGCTCGCCCTCGCCACCGCGCTGCTGCTTGTCGCCTGCAAGGGCGAGGACCCGGAGGCCGCCGCGCGCGCCGCCGCCGCGCAGGGGGAAGCGAAGGAGCAGGCCGCGGCGGCGATGGAGAAGCAGTTCGAGGACGCGGTGGCCGCGCACAACTGGCGGCTGGCCAAGGGCTACGGCGATGTCCTGCAGATCGATCATCCCACCAGCCAGGCGGCGGCGCGGGTCAAGCCGCAGCTCGACGACATCCGCGCCAAGGCCGAGGCCGAGGTGCTGCAGCAGCGGCTGGCGGCGATGTGGAGCTATGGCGATGAACCGGTCGGCAAGAACGGCCACCAGCTGTCGGCGTCGATCTATTCGCAGGAGCCGGTGGATACCGACGGCGGCGGCGCGCATCCGGTGCGGCTGATCTTCCGCGACCACCCGGAGTGGGGCCGCAGCGCCTACCTGGTGCTGGAGGCTGGCGACTTCGACTGCTACGCCGGCTGCAGGCTGAAGGTGGTGGCCGACGGCAAGACCCACACTCTGCCCGGCTCGCGGCCGAAGACCGACGAAGCCATCGCCATGTTCATCGAGGACCACAAGGCGCTGTGGAAGCTGGCGAAATCGGCCGGCCACCTGTCGATCGAATTCCCGACCAAGGCGGTGGGCAAGCGCACCGCCGAATTCGAGGTCGGCGGGCTGGAGCCTTCAATGCTGCCGAAGTGGCAGTAAAGAAAGTTGGTTTTCTTGGCACGTTTCACTGCATGGCAGGGCGCTATTTCCCATAGGCAACCCTGACGGAATCCTGATATGTCGGTAGCCGCATTGTTGATCGCACTCGGGCTGCTCGCTCCGTCCCAGAACGGCGACGCTGCCATGCGGGTGCAGCTGCGCGAAGCCTGCGCGGCTGAGGTCGGCACAAAGCCGAAAGTGGATGGCGTCGAAGTGCGTCTGCAGCCTCCTCCCCGGGACGGCGATCTATCTAGCCTCAGGGTGTCGCATCTGCGAACAGGGGCGTGGATGACGGTTTTTTACGACACTGTTTCGGCCGACGTCGCATGGGCACGCGCAGCCTGCTTGGGGGGACAGATTGGTTTGCTGGCGGAGGCGACGGCGGATAACCGCAGGGGCGCGCGCTGGTTTTCGGTGGCGTTCACCTCGGATGCCGGCTATCTGCCGCCGCGCGATGGCTCCGACACCCGCTGGGTGGTGGCAACGTCGCCCGATGGACGTTTACCGGAGGCCAGCCAGAGGAAGTTGCTGGTGGTCATTCCGCACGAACAAGTGCATGCCTATCAGAAGCGTGCTGGAGCACAGACCCCGCGCTGGTTCCATGAGGGGCATGCGGAATGGTTTGGCCGCAAGATTTCGCAGGAAGTTGCGCCGCAGGTTGCAAAAGAGGATGCAGACAGAAGTGAAGCAGCGCTGGGTGCGTCGGAAGTGCCGGTAGCCCTGAAGCGCTGGGGTGGCGTCAGGGTGAAGCGTGAAGCGATCCTGCGGCAGGTCAGCGAACAGGATCGCAAGCGCATGGAGACCGATCCGGGCTATTCGCCTGCGGGGCCGTTCAGCTTTGGCCCCGACGATATGGAGTCCGACGAATCCAATACCGCGGCCAGGTACCAGGCCGCCTGGGCACTTTTCCACGATCTGGAAAAAGCACATGGCACCGCGGCGGTTTTGGCATGGGTGGAGGCAGTAACCAGAGCTGGTGAAACCTTGACCAGTGACCAGATCGTGGCTTCGGCCAATGCGGCCCTCGGCGGCGACATGGCGCCGCGACTGCAGTAGCCCCCGATGCGTTCGATTGGGCCGGATCAACCCAGCGAGTAGCCGAACTGCTGGCGGAACTGCTCGGCGAATTCGTCGTAGTCGAAGCGTTGGTTCTGGGTGCCGGGGTGCTCCACCTTGAGCGCGCCCATCAGGTTGCCCATGCGGCCGATGGTCATCCAGTCGTAGCCCTTCTCGATGCCGAAGATCAGCCCGGCGCGGAAGGCATCGCCGCAGCCGGTGGGATCGGTGACGCGGCGTTCGTGCGCCGGCGGGATGCGGTGGGTGGTGCCGCCTTCGTGGATCTCGGCGCCCTGCGGCCCGCGGGTGGTGATGTAGGCCTTCACCTTGGCGGCGATGGTCTGCTCGTCCCAGCCGGTGCGTTCCTGCAGCAGGTTGGATTCGTAGTCGTTGACGGTGACGTAGTCGGCCAGCTCGATGAAGTGGCGCAGCTCGTCGCCGTTGAACAACGGCATCGCCTGGCCGGGGTCGAAGATGAAGCGGATCCCGGCCGCGTGGAATTCCTTCGCGTTCTGCAGCATGCCCTCGTAGCCGTCCGGGCTGACGATGCCGATGGTGACGCCCGGCACGTCCTTCACGTGGTTCTCGTAGCTGCGCATCATCGCACCCGGGTGGAAGGCGGTGATCTGGTTGTTGTCGTGGTCGGTGGTGATGAACGCCTGCGGAGTGAACAGCTCGTCGATCACCTTGACGTGGTCGAGGGTGATGCCCTGCTCGCCGAACCATTCCCGGTACGGGCCGAAGTCCGCGCCTACCGTGGCCATCGGGATCGGGTCGCCGCCCAGCAGCTTGAGGTTGTAGGCGATGTTGCCGGCGCAGCCGCCGAACTCGCGGCGCATCCGCGGGACCAGGAAGGACACGTTGAGGATGTGCACCTTGTCCGGCAGGATGTGGTTCTTGAACTGGTCGGGGAACACCATGATGGTGTCGTAGGCCAGGGAACCGCAGATCAGTGCAGCCATCGGAATCTCAAGGGAGCGGACGCAAGGCCGCCCATGATACCCGCGGTGCCCGGGCTTGGCAGCGCCGATGAATGGGTCTGGGACGTGGTTCCTTGCCGGCGACGGGGGGCGTTGCTAGGCTAACCGCCCCCGGCGGTGTGACCGACGCGGTCTTCTTCCTTCCGCGTTCCCCCGCGCGGCGATCCCCCTTTCCGGCAGCCCTCCGCATGTTCAAGTTCCTCGGCCGCTACTTCTCCAGCGACCTTTCCATCGACCTCGGCACCGCCAACACCCTGATCTACGTGCGCGGCCAGGGCATCGTCCTCAACGAACCTTCGGTGGTGGCGGTGCGCCAGGACCGCGGCGGCGGCGCCCGCGCGGTGGCGGCGGTCGGCAGCGAGGCCAAGCAGATGCTCGGCCGTACCCCCGGCCACATGACCACGGTGCGGCCGATGAAGGATGGCGTGATCGCCGACTTCACCTACACCGAGGAAATGCTCAAGCACTTCATCCGCAAGGTGCACAAGAGCCGCTTCCTGCGCCCCAGCCCGCGCGTGCTGGTGTGCGTGCCGGCCGGCAGCACACAGGTGGAGCGCCGCGCGATCAAGGAGTCGGCGGAAGAAGCCGGCGCGCGCGAGGTCTACCTGATCGAGGAGCCGATGGCGGCGGCGATCGGTGCCGGCATGCCGGTGACCGAGGCGCGCGGCTCGATGGTGGTCGACATCGGCGGCGGCACCACCGAGGTGGCGGTGATCGCGCTCAACGGCATCGTGTACTCGCAGTCGGTGCGGATCGGCGGCGACCGCTTCGACGAGTCGATCATCAACTACGTGCGCCGCCACCACGGCATGCTGATTGGCGATGCCACCGCCGAACGCATCAAGATCGAGATCGGCAGCGCCTACCCGAACGACGAGGTGCGCCAGACCGAGATTTCTGGCCGCCACCTTGCCGAGGGCGTGCCGAAGATGATCACCATCAGCTCCACCGAGGTGCAGGAAGCGCTGCGCGAGCCGCTGCAGGGCATCCTTGCCGGCATCCGCCAGGCGCTGGAGCAGACCCCGCCGGAGCTGTCGGCCGACGTCGCCGAGCGCGGCATCGTGCTGACCGGCGGCGGTTCGCTGCTGCGCGATCTGGATCGCCTGATCTCCGAGGAAACCGGCCTGCACGTGCAGGTGGCCGATGATCCGCTGACCTGCGTGGCCCGCGGTGGCGGTCGTGCGCTGGAGCTGGTTGACATGCACGGCAACGAGTTCTTCGCCCCCGAGTGAGGCGGGCATCGGCAGCGGGCGCAGGGCGGCGGGTGGGCATGCCAACGTCCGCGCCGCTTTCGGGCGCGCGCGGTTGTCCCTGAGCTTTTTCCGGCTTTCCACTTCCTTCCACTTGCCTTCCGCTCATGCCCCACGCCGGCCCCTCCGCTTCCCGCCCCGGTGAAATCGCCGGCGTGCTGCGGTTGCTGGTTTTCCTGGTGCTGGCCGTTGCGCTGATGGTGCTGGACTTCCGCGGTGGCTGGCTGCATGCGGTGCGGGTGCAGGCCGAGGCGGCGATGCAGCCGCTGTGGTGGCTGGCCGGGCTGCCGTCGCGGGCGGGCGCCAGCCTGCGCGAAAACGCGGTCACCCGCGCCCAGCTGGCCAGCGACAACACCCGCCTGCGCCAGGCGCTGCTGCTGTCGGCCGCGCGCAATGCGCGCCTGCGCACCGCCGCGGCCGAGAACGCACGCCTGCGCGGGCTGCTGGGCAGCGCCGAGCGTGGGCGCCTGGACGTGCAGCTGGCCAGCGTGCTCGACGTCGACCTGGACCCCAGTCGGCAGCGCCTGCTGCTGGGTGCCGGCAGCGGCAGCGGCGTGCGGGTCGGGCAACCGGTGATCGATGCCGGTGGGCTGATGGGACAGGTCATCGCCACCACCCCGACCACCGCCACCGTTCTGCTGCTGACCGACCCCGACCACGCGGTGCCGGTGATGGTCGCGCGCAGCGGGGTGCGGCTGATGGTCTATGGCACCGGCCGCAACGACGCCCTGCAGCTGGCCGACATCCCGCTGTCCGCCGACGTGCGCGAAGGCGACGCGTTGCTGACCTCCGGCCTGGGTGAACGTTTCCCGCCGGGCTTCGCGGTGGGCCGGGTGGGCGCGCTGCGCGCCGATGACAGCCGCGCCTTCCTGAAGGCGGAAGTGAAGCCGGCCGCGCAGCTCGACCGCGGCCGCGACGTGTTGCTGCTGCGCGGCTACCGGCCCGCAAACCAACCCCTCCCCGACCCTCCCCTGCCTGCGCAGGGGAGGCAGGCAAGCGCGGAACCGCGCCGATGAGCCGCGCGCGCAACGGCTGGGTGTTGCCGGTCAGCCTGCTGCTTGCCCTGCTGCTGGGACTGGTGCCGCTGCCCGGCGTGCTGCAGGCGCTGCGGCCGTACTGGCTGGCGCTGGTGCTGGCCTACTGGCTGCTGGAAACGCCGGACCGGCTGGGCCTCGGCACCGCGTTCGCGCTGGGGCTGCTGGCCGATATCGCCTTCGGCGGGCTGCTGGGCGAGCAGTCGCTGCGGCTGGTGGTGCTGGCCTTCATCCTCGAACGCTTCCGCGCGCGGCTGCGCTTCTTCCCGGTGTCGCAGCAGGCGCTGACCATCGGCGTGCTGCTGCTCAACGACCGCGTCATCAGCGCCGGCCTGCACGTGTTGACAGGCGTGCCGCAGCTGCCGTGGCTGTACTGGGCGGCGCCGCTGGTCGGCATGCTGCTGTGGCCGCCGCTGCACCTGCTGCTCGATTTCCTGCGCCTGCGCCGGCCGGGCTGAGCGATGATCCGCCGCGCCCGCCAGATCAAGGACCACGCGAGTGAGGCCGCGCTGTTCCGGCGCCGCGCGCTGGCCGGTTTCCTGCTCGCGCTGGCCGGGTTGGGCGCGCTGGCGGGCTGGTATTTCCGCCTGCAGGTGCTGCGCCACGACGAGTTCGCCACCCGTTCCGAGGCCAACCGCCTGCGGCTGGTGCCGGTGGCGCCGGCGCGCGGGCTGATCTACGACCGCAAGGGCCGCATCCTTGCCGACAACGTGGCGGCGTGGCGGCTGGAGGCGGTGCCGGAACGCGCTGGCGACGCTGCCAAGCTGCTGGCAAGCCTGCAGGGCGTGGTCGCCCTCGATGACGAGCAGAAGGCGCAGTTCCTGCGTGACTACAAGGCCGCGCGGCCGTTCAAGCCGGTGACCATCAAGCTGCGCGTGCCGGACGAGGAGGCGGCGCGGTTCGCGGTGGACCGCTGGCGCTTCCCCGGCGTGGAGCTGGTGCCCTACCTCGGCCGCGTCTATCCCTACGGCGACCTGTTCGCGCACGTGGTCGGCTACGTCAGTCGCATCGATGAAAAGGACCTGGCCGCGCTGGGCGATGCCGGCGGCGCCTATAGCCACACCGGCAAGACCGGGCTGGAGCGCTATTACGAAGCACGGCTGCGCGGTCGGCCCGGCTTCCGGCGGCTGGAAACCAACGTCGCCGGGCGCACCGTGCGCGCGCTGGACACGCTGCCGGCGGTGCCCGGCACCGACCTGCGGCTGTCGATCGACGCCGAGCTGCAGCAGGCGATGGTGGATGCGTTCGGCCAGCTGGAAGGCTCGGCGGTGGCGATGGACCCGCGCAGCGGCGAGGTCCTGGCGATGGTCAGCCTGCCCTCGTTCGATGCCAACCTGTTCGTCAACGGGATCAGCCACGCCGACTTCAAGGCGCTGAACGACAACCCGTCGCGCCCGCAGTTCAACCGGGTGGTGCTGGGCGGGGTGGCGCCCGGTTCCACGATCAAGCCGCTGACCGCGCTGGCCGGCCTCGACAGCGGCCTGCGCCAGCCCGGCGACAGGGTCCTGTCGACCGGCGTGTTCCGCCTGCCGGGCATGCGCGGCCGCGGCTGGCTGGATGGCGTGCACGGCTGGACCGACGCGCGCAAGTCGATCTACGAATCGGTCAACACCTACTACTACCAGCTGGCGCTGGACCTGGGCGTGCAGCGCTACGACGAGTACATGACGAAATACGGGTTCGGCCAGAAGACCGGCATCGACCTTGCCGGCGAGATCGAGGGCATCGTGCCGTCGCCGGCTTCGAAGATGAAATACGCCAAGCAGCGCTGGTATCCGGGCGACCTGGTCAACTCCTCCATCGGCCAGGGCCTGTGGAAGGTGTCGCCGCTGCAGCTGGTGCGCGGCGTTGCCGCGATCGCGGATGGCGGCAATCTGCGCCGCCCGCACCTGGCCGTGGCGCAGCGCGCCGGTTTCGATGCGCCGTGGGGGCCGCTGCCGCAGTCGCCGCCGGCGCGCATCAGCGACCATCCCGGCAACGTGAAGGTGATTCAGGAAGGCATGGAGATGACCACCGGCGGTTCCGGCACCGCCGCGCGCGTGTTCCGCGGCGCGCCTTACCGTTCCGCCGGCAAGACCGGCACGGCGCAGGTGGTCAACCGCGGCGCGACCGCGGTCGATCCGCGCTCGCTGCCGCTGTGGAAGCGCCACCGCGCGCTGTACATCGGCTATGCGCCGGCCGAGGCGCCGACCATCGCGGTGGCGGTGGCGGTGGAGGGCGGCGGGTTCGGCGCCGATACCGCGGCGCCGATCGTGCGCAAGGTCTTCGAGGCGTGGCTGCTCGGTAGGAAAGCAGCCCCGCCGGTATCGAAGGAAATGCCCGCCGCGAGCGCGAAGCCTGATTTTTCCGACGTGCGCGGCACCCCGGCCACCGCGGCCCCTGCGGCGCGCGCACCCGTGCAGGTGGGTCCATGAACATGCTGCTGCGGATGCTGCTGGAGCTGCTGCAGCGCTTCGTGCGCACGCTCGATCTGCCGCTGCTGACGGGGCTGCTGGCGCTGATGGGCATGGGTCTGGCCACCCAGTACAGCGCCGGCAACGAATCCCTGCGCGGGGTGGCGATGCAGGGCGCGTTCTACTGCGTCGGCCTGGGCGCGCTGTGGGTGGCCTCGCGGGTGCCGGCGCACCTGCTCAAGCAGGCCACCCCGGCGATCTTCGTGGCCTCGCTGGTGCCGCTGGTGCTGGTGCTGTTCATCGGCAGCGGCAAATACGGCAACCACTGGATCAACCTCGGTTTCTTCAACTTCCAGCCGTCGGAGCTGGCCAAGTTGACCTTGCCGATGATGCTGGCCTGGCATTTCGACCGCCAGCGGCTGCCGCCGCGCTTCGGCGTGCTGCTGGCCGGGGTGGCGATCATCGCCCTGCCGGTGGGCCTGACCCTGCTCCAGCACGACCTTGGCACCGCCGCGCTGGTGCTGGCCGCCGGCGTGTTCGTGCTGTTCCTGGCCGGCACCTCGTGGTGGTGGTGGGGCATTGCCGGCGCGCTGGGTGGCACCGGCTTCGCGCTGGCGATGTTCGCGCCGATCGAATGGATGAGTTTCCTGCGGCCCTACCAGCAGGACCGCATTCTCACTTTCCGCAATCCGGAAAACGACCCGATGGGCGCGGGCTGGAACATCCTGCAGTCGCAGATCGCCATTGGCGGCGGCGGCATCACCGGCAAGGGCTGGGGCCAGGGCACCCAGTCGCACCTGAACTACCTGCCCGAGCACACCACCGACTTCGCGTTCTCGGTGCTGGCCGAGGATTTCGGCTGGATCGGGGTGGCGCTGGCGCTGGCGCTGTACCTGTTCGTGGTGACGCGCTGCCTGTGGATCGCCGCGGATTCGCGCGATGGCTACGCGCGGCTGCTGGCCGGCGCCATCGGGCTGTCGCTGTTCGTGTACGTGCTGGTCAATGGCGCGATGATTTCCGGGCTGCTGCCGGTGGTCGGCGTGCCGATGCCGCTGCTGAGCTACGGCGGTACCTCGGCGGCCACCCTGCTGCTGGGTTTCGGGGTGGTGATGGCGCTGAAATCGCGGCGACAAGTCCACCGCTGAGGCGCGTTGCAGCTGCGTTTGCGGTGGCGGGAGCCACGCGGTTTTGCGCCGGCAAACCTGAATGCGATGTTCCGATTTCGCCGGGAGCGCGTGCTACCCTCCGCGCCGATGATCCGACGCATCCTGCCCAGCCTCGCCGTGCTCGCGCTTGCCGCCTGCGCGGGAACGCCACAGAAGCCGACGCCAGCACTGGTGCCGGAACCCCTGCCACCCCCCGCGGCACCGGCGCCGGCCGAAGCGCCGCGCGACATCAGTGCCGCCCGCGCCGAATTCGTGCGCAGCACCGCGCAGCGATTCGCCATCCCGGCTGCCGACATCGAAGCGGTGCTGGCGCGCGCGCAGATCCGCGACGCCATCGTCAAGGCGATGTCGCGTCCTGCCGAAGCCAAGCCGTGGCGCGACTACCGGCCGATCTTCATCCAGCCGGCACGGATCGACGGCGGCCGCGCCTTCCTCGAAGCCAACCGCGCTGCCCTGCAGCGCGCCGAGGACCGCTATGGCGTGCCGAAGGAAATCGTGACCGCGATCATCGGCGTGGAAACCAGCTACGGCGGCAACAAGGGCAGCTGGCCGGTGGTCGATGCGCTGTACACGCTGGCGTTCGCCTATCCGCGCAGCGGCGATCCGGCGCGGGTCGCCTACGAGGACAAGCGCGAGGCGTTCTTCCGCGACGAGCTGGCGCAGCTGTTCGCGCTGGGCAAGGAGGAAGCGCTGGACATCACCACCCTCAAGGGCAGCTATGCCGGGGCGATGGGCTGGGGGCAGTTCATGCCGTCCAGCTATCGCCAGTACGCGGTGGATGGCGATGGTGACGGCCGCCGCAACCTGTTCGACAACCTCGACGACGTGATCGCATCGGTGGCCAACTACTTCGCCCAGAAAGGCAAGTGGCAGCGCGGCGGCCCGGTGATGGAGCGGGCGGTGCGCGCCGCCGCCGCACAGGACTTCGCCAATCCCGGCAACGCGGTCACCCTGGACCAGCATGTGGGCGGTCTGGCGGCGCTGGGCTATCGCGCCGCCGATCCGGTCGCGGTGCTGCACATGGACGGCGGCCAGCCGGTCACCCTGATCACCCTCGAGGGTATGGCCGGTCCGGAGTACTGGATCGTCTACAACAACTTCAAGGCGATCACCACTTACAACATCTCGCGGCTGTACGCGACCGCGGTGTACCAGCTCGCCGAGGCCATCGCCGGGCGCGGGGCGGACGGGGCATGAGCACGCCGATGCGCCTGCTGGCCGCGATGCTGCCGCTGGCGCTGGCGGCCTGCGCGACCACCGGCGGCGCGCCGCGCGCTGCAGCGCCGGACGCCAGCACGCGCAAGCCGGTCGATGCCACTCCCGCGGAAGGCATCGCGCCTACCCCGCGTCGGGTGTCGCCGTATGCGCCGGCGCAGGAAGACCTGTCCAAGCGCGGCGACTACGTGGCCGGTGGGCTGTTCCGCCCCGGCGTGGCCGACACCGTGCCCGACGAGATTCCCGATGTCGACCTGATTCCGGAACCGGAAGTGCGCGACGAACCGCGCGCGCGCTCCGGCAACCGCGACTACGCGGTGCTCGGGCAGAAGTACCGGGTGCTGGACGACCACGAGGGCTACAACGAGGAAGGCGGCGCTTCCTACTACGGCAAGAAGTTCCACGGCCGCCGCACCTCCAGCGGCGAGGTGTACGACATGTACGCCTTCAGCGCCGCCCACAAGAGCCTGCCGCTGCCCAGCTTCGCCCGCGTCACCAACCTCGACAACGGCAAGTCGGTGGTGGTGCGGGTCAACGACCGCGGACCGTTCCACAAGGGCCGCATCATCGACCTCAGCTACGCCGCCGCGGTCAAGCTGGGCTACCGCGAGCGCGGCACCGCGCGGGTGCGGGTGGAGGCGCTGTCCGCGGATGGCGTCGCCGTCGCGTCCGCGGCGCCTGTCGCCGCGGCCACCGCGATGGACAAGCTGGTGCAGGCGCTGCCCGAGCAGAAGCCGGTTGCCGACACCGGCAACCGCTTCGACATGCACCAGGACGGCCGCACCATGGGCGCCGACGAATTCGATGCGTGGATGCGCGCCCGCCAGATCCGCGTGGCCACCGGCAAGCCGACGCCGGTCGCCGCGAATGCCGCGCCGGCGCCGGCCGTGGTCGCGCCGGTGGCGGTTGCCGCCGCGCCGGTCACCACGGCGGCGGCCAGCTCGCCGGCCGCCGCAGGCATCACCCTGCAGGTCGCCAGCTTCAGCAACCAGCGCAACGCCGAGCAGGCGCTGTCGCTGCTGCGCGGCGCGGCAATCGCGCAGGCCCAGCTGCAGGACGCCGACATCAACGGCAGGAAGGTCTGGCGGCTGCGGATCGGCCCGGTCAGCGAAGCGGCGACCCCGGAACTTGCGGCGCGCATCGTCGGTCTGGGTTTCGGACAGCCGCAGCGCATCCGCAACTGACGGCTGCCGCGCGCAGACGCGGCCTCCACCACGGGCGGGCATCCAGCCTGTTGTCGCTAGAATGACCGCCTGCATGTTTTTGCGTCGCGCCTGCGCGACCTCCAGGAGTATTGATCGATGCGTTCCATGTTTTCCGTCGTCCTCGTTTCCGCTGCACTGGCCGCCGGTTCCGGCCTCGCCATCGCCCAGACACCGGCGCCCGCCCGCCCGGCTGCGCTGAGCGACAACCTGCCGGTTCCGGACGCGCCCGCGCCCAAGGTCAGCAAGGCCTGGCTGGTGATGGACTTCGCCACCGGCCAGGTGCTGGCCGGCGAGAACGTGGATACGCCGGTCGAGCCGGCCAGCATCACCAAGGTGATGACCAGCTACGTGATCGCCGCGGAAATGGCCGCCGGCAAGGTCAAGGCCAGCGACCCGGTGATGATGAGCGAGAACGCCTGGCGCAGCGGCGGCGCAGGCACCGACGGCAGCTACAGCGGCTTCGAGGTCAACAAGACCGCGCCGCTGGAGCAGATGGAAAAGGGCATGGTGGTGCAGTCCGGCAACGACGCCGCGATCGCGCTGGCCGAACACGTCGCCGGCAGCGAACAGGCATTCGCCCAGCTGATGAACGCCTATGCGAAGAAGATCGGGATGAAGGCATCCCACTTCGTCAACCCGCACGGGCTGACCGCGGAGGGCCACATCACCACCGCGCACGACCTGGCCCTGCTCGGCCGCGCGCTGATCCGCGATTTCCCCGAGGCCTATTCGTACAACAAGATCAAGGAATTCACGGTCGGCCCGATCACCCAGCCCAACCGCAACCTGCTGCTGTGGCGCGATGCGTCGGTGGATGGCATCAAGACCGGCCATACCTCCAGCGCCGGCTATTGCCTGATGGCCTCGGCCAAGCGCGGCGACCAGCGCCTGATCACGGTGGTGATGGGCGATACCAGCGAGAACCAGCGCGCGGTGGATTCGCAGGCGCTGCTCAACTGGGGCTTCCGCTTCCACGAAACCCACCGCCTGTACGAGGCCGGCAAGGCGCTGGCCTCGCCGAAGGTGTGGAAGGGCGAGCAGAACGTGGTGCAGGTGGGCGTGGCGCAGCCGCTGCTGGTCACCACCGCGCGCGGCAAGTACGACCGCCTGAAGGCGACCATGGATCTGCCGAAGTCGCTGGTGGCGCCGATCGCCAAGGGCCAGAAGATCGGCACCGTGAAGGTGACCCTGGACGGCAAGCTGGTGGCGCAGGCGCCACTGGTGGCGGTGAGCGCGGTGGAAGAGGGCGGCTTCTTCAAACGCCTGTGGCATGAACTGCTGATGTGGTGGCAGAGCTGAGCCACCGCGCGGATACAGGGTTGGGGAAGCCGCGGCGCGTCCCCATAATGGGCCGATGAACACGATCCATTCCGACAATCCCGAGCACGGCTTCCAGTTTCCCGGCACCTTCGAGCTGTCGGCGATGGGCCCGGCCGACAAGCAGCTGGAATCCGAGCTGCCGCAGCACCTGCTGGCCGCCGGCATCGACGTGCTGCACGAAGACGTGACCTGGCGGCATTCGGCAAGCGGCAAGTACGTGTCGGTGCGGATCTCCTTCCGCGCCCGCTCGCGCGAGGAATACGACCGCGCCCACGCCGCCCTGCGCGACCATCCGGAAGTGAAGTGGACGCTGTGAGTCACGCCGCCCCGCTCCCCGCCTGCGCGGGGACTGGGCCGAAGCTGGAGCAGCGCCACGCCATCGTCCACGACCTCGGTCGCCAGCCTTACGAGCCGGTCTGGCGCGCCATGCAGGCGTTCACCGACGAGCGTACCGAGGACAGCGCCGACGAGCTGTGGCTGGTCGAGCACGACCCGGTGTTCACCCTCGGTCAGGCCGGCAAGCCGGAGCACGTGCTGATGCCGGGCGACATCCCGGTACTCCACGTCGATCGCGGCGGCCAGGTGACTTACCACGGTCCCGGCCAACTCGTCGCCTACCCACTGCTCGACCTGAAGCGGCTGAAGATCGGCGTGCGCGATTACGTCTGCCGGATCGAACAGGCGATCATCGACACCCTCGACGAATGGAACATCGGCGCCGCCCGCAAGGACGGTGCGCCCGGCGTGTACGTCAACGGCGCCAAGATCGCCTCGCTGGGCATCCGCGTGCGTCGCGGCTGCACCTTCCACGGGCTGGCTTTCAATGTCGCCGGTGAGAGCACCGCCGCGTTCGCGCGGATCAATCCCTGCGGCTATGCCGGCCTGCAGGTGGTGGCGCTGTCCGACCTGGGCGGGCCGTCGTCGCTGGGGGCGGTGAAACCGGTCCTGTTGGAACAGCTCGGCCGACAGTTCGGTCTGGCATGGCGGCACGAGGCTGCGCCGCCGGCCTGAACCTGACCGCCGGCGCGATGTGCGCGATAATTACGCCATGAGCACTCCCCCCCGCAGCATCCCGCTCGCCGTCGTCGATGGCGCGGCCTCCCTCGAGCCCGGCGTGCGCCAGGTCGCCGACCAGAAGATCGCCCGCTCGCCGGTGCAGTTCGCCGACGCGCCGGTCCTGCGCAAGCCCAGCTGGATCCGCGTGCGCATTCCCAGCGGCAACGCGGTGCAGGCGCTCAAGGCCAAGCTGCGCGAGAACCGGCTGGTGACGGTCTGCGAAGAAGCCAGCTGCCCGAACATCCACGAGTGCTTCAGCCACGGCACCGCCACCTTCATGATCCTCGGCGAGGTCTGCACCCGCCGCTGCAGCTTCTGCGACGTGGCCCACGGCCGGCCCAAGCCGCCGGACCCGGTGGAGCCGCTGCGGCTGGCGCAGACGGTCAAGGACATGGGGTTGCGCTACGTGGTGGTCACCAGCGTGGACCGCGACGACCTGCGCGACGGCGGCGCCGGGCACTTCGTGGACTGCATCGCGGCGATCCGCGAGATCGCACCGGGCACCAAGATCGAGATCCTGACCCCGGACTTCCGCGGCAAGGGCCGGATGGAGCGCGCGCTGGAAATCCTCGCCCTCAATCCGCCGGACGTGTTCAACCACAACGTCGAAACCGTGCCGGACCTGTACCGCAACGTGCGTCCTGGTGCCGACTACCAGTGGTCGCTGACCCTGCTGCAGAAATTCAAGCAGCAGCATCCGGCCATCCCGACCAAGTCCGGGATCATGCTGGGGCTGGGCGAGACCATGGAGCAGGTGCAGGCCACCCTGCGCGACCTGCGCGCGCACGATGTCGAAATGATCACCATCGGCCAGTACCTGCAGCCCAGCGCCCACCACCATCCGGTGCTGCGCTACTGGACGCCCGAGGAATACCAGCAGCTTGCCGATTACGGCAATGCGCTGGGCTTCGCCCACGTCGCCTCCGGGCCGATGGTGCGTTCCAGCTACCACGCGGATCGACAGGCCGCCGCCCGCCTGGGTGCCGGCGAGGGCCGCACGTCGGATTGACGCGCGGGCGTGGAGGTGGCGTTCACTCTGGACGCGGGCGGGCAGGTACAGTGGCGTGGAACGCAGTGGTGCAACTTCCAGCACTGTTGCGGGGTCGAAACCTTCGCCATCCTGCCCCTGACCTCCCACAGCGGCCCCCACGCCGCGGAATCCAGATGATCCGCAATCGCCCCCTGGTTGTTCTGTCCATTGCCCTGGTGCTGGCCGCGCCGCTGGCCCTGCTGGCCGGCAGCAGCGACATCGTGCCGTCCTCCGGCCCCACCCCGGACCAGTCCACAACCGCGCGCATGGTCCACGGGCTGCTGTCCGACAGCCGCTACGCCTACCGGCCGCGCGCGCTGGACGACGCGCTCTCGCGCGAGATCCTCACCGAATACCTGAAGACGCTGGACCCCGGCAAGGTGTTCATGACCGCGCAGGACGTGGCCGGCTTCCAGCGCTATGCCACCACCCTGGACGATGCGATCAAGAGCGGCCGGGTGGATCCGGCGTGGACGATCTTTTCGACCTACCGGCAGCGGGTGGAAGACCGCATCGGCTACGCGCGCGGGCTGCTGAAGGGCGAGTTCGACTTCACCCGGGATGATCGCTACCAGTACGACCGCGAGGACGCGCCGTGGGCCGAGCCGGCGGCGCTGGACACGCTGTGGCGGCAGTCGGTGAAGAACGACTGGCTGCGCCTGAAGCTGGCCGGAAAACCGGCTGACGAGATCCGCAAGACCCTGGACAAGCGCTACGCCAACCTGCTGACCAGCGTGCGCGAGCTGAAGGGCGAGGAAGTGTTCCAGAGCTTCCTCAATGCCTATGCCGGCAGCATCGATCCGCATACCGATTACATGACCCCGCGCAGCGCGGAGAACTTCAACCTGTCGATGTCCAATTCGCTGGAAGGCATCGGTGCGGTGCTGTTCCGCCAGGACGACGTGGTGGTGGTGCGCGAGGTGGTGCCGGGCGGGCCGGCGGCGCGCAGCGGCAGGCTCAAGCCGGGCGATCGCATCGTCGGCGTCGGCCAGGGCACGTCCGGCGAGATGAAGGACGTGATCGGCTGGCGCATCGACGATGTGGTGGCGCTGATCCGCGGCGCGGCCGACACCCAGGTGCGCCTGGACACGGTGCCGGCGGAGGCGCCGCTGGACAGCAAGCCGCTGACGCTGCAGCTGACCCGCGCCAAGGTGCGGCTGGAAGACGCGCGCGCCAAGGCCGAGACCATCATCGTGCCGGCAGGCCGCGACGCGCCGGCGCGCCGGATCGGCGTGATCAAGCTGCCGGGCTTCTACCAGGACTTCGAGGCGCGTCGCCGCAACGAGGCCAACTACGCCTCGGCCACCCGCGACGTGGCGAAAATGCTGGGCGACTTCCGTGCGCAGAAGGTCGATGGCGTGGTGCTGGACCTGCGCGGCAACGGCGGCGGTTCGCTGACCGAAGCGGTGGAGTTGACCGGGCTGTTCATCGACAAGGGCCCGGTGGTGCAGGTGCGCGAATCCGGCGGCCGGGTCAACGTGCAGTACGACCAGGACGCGGGCGTGGCCTGGGATGGCCCGCTGGCGGTGCTGATCAACCGAGGCTCGGCCTCGGCCTCGGAAATCGTGGCCGGTGCGATCAAGGACTACGGGCGTGGCCTGGTGATCGGCGAGACCACCTTCGGAAAGGGCACCGTGCAGACCATGGTCGACCTGGACCGCTGGCCGGCCAACGAGAAGCCGCGCTTCGGCGAGGTCAAGCTGACCGTGGCGCAATTCTTCCGTCCGGACGGCAGCAGTACCCAGAACCGGGGCGTGGCGCCGGACGTGGCGTTCCCGGCCAGCGTGGACGCCGCCGAGTTCGGCGAAAGCACCTATCCCAACGCGCTGCCGTGGACCCGGATCGCTGCCGCGCCGCACCCGCGCTACGGCAATTTCGCGCCGCTGCTGGTGCAGCTGCAGGCGCGCCACCAGGCGCGTTCGGCCAAGGACGTGGAGTTCCAGTGGTGGGCCGAGGACGTGAACCGGTTCCGCGAGGAGCAGGCCAAGAAGTCGATCTCGCTCAACGAGGCCGAGCGCCGCGCCGAGCGCGACAAGTTCGATGCGCAGCGCAAGCAGCGGGCCGAAATCCGCGCCAACCTCGGCATCGAGCGCGATCCGCTGCTGGAGTCGCGTGCCGACGACGGCCTGGCCGCCGACGAGCGCAACGTCGCCGAATCGGTGGCGCGCGAGGAGGCGGCGAAGAAGGCCACCGATCCGCTGCTGCGCGAGTCCGCGGCGATCCTGGCCGATGCGGTGGCGCTGCTCGGCAAGGACGCGGCGCTGGCGGCGCAGGTGCTGCCGGTCACCCGCAACGGTGCCGGGCACTGGGCCGACTGACCCGGCGCGCACGCGTCTCCCTCATGTGTTTCTGGCGGGCACCTTCGGGTGCCCGCCGCTTTCTGCAAGGTCTGCTCGATGCCTGCTTCCCATGTTTCCACGGCGCCCGCCGCCCGCGTCGCGCTGGCGCTGGCGGCGGTATATGTCATCTGGGGTTCCACCTATCTCGCCATCCGCTTCGCGCTGGAAGGTGGCTTCCCGCCGTTCCTGCTCGGCGGCATCCGCTTCCTGATTGCCGGCGGGCTGATGTTCGCCGTCCTGCGCTGGCGCGGCGTGCCAGCGCCCACCCGCGCACAGTGGCGCAACCTGGCGGTGATGGGCGTGCTGCTGCTGCTGATGGGCAACGGACTGGTGAACTTCGGTGAGCAGAGCGTCTCGTCGGGGATGACCGCGGTGATCGTGTCCTCGTCGGCGCTGTGGATGGGCGTGTTCTCGGCGCTGCGCGGGCACCGGCCCAACGCGATGGAATGGACGGGGCTGTGCATCGGCTTCCTCGGCGTGCTGTGGCTGAGCGCCGGCGGCAGCCTGGCCGCCACCCCGGCCGGACTGGTCGCGCTGCTGCTGGCCTCGGTGGCGTGGTCGTACGGTTCGATCTGGAGCAAGGGCCGCGACCTGCCGTCGCCGTTCATGACCTCGGCCGGGCAGATGCTCTGCGGCGGCGTGGCGATGTGCCTGCTGGGCGGTGCGCTGGGCGAACGCTTCCACGGCCTGCCCAGCGCGCACGCGATCGGCGCGTTCTGGTACCTGGTGGTGATGGGGTCGCTGATCGGCTTCTCGGCCTATATCTGGCTGCTGCACCACGTGCGGCCGGCGCTGGCCACCAGCTATGCCTACGTCAATCCGGCCATCGCGGTGGCGCTGGGCGCGCTGCTGGCGCACGAGCGCTTCGGCGTGCGCGAATCGGTGGCGATGGCGGTGATCCTGCTCGGCGTGGTGACCATCACCTTCGCCAGGACGCGCAAGCCGAAGGCCACATCGTGAGTGCTGGAGGGCTGGATCGGCGCGGCGTCTGGATCGCGGTTGCCGCGTATGTCGCTTGGGGCTTGATGCCGCTGTACTGGCACCTGCTGAAGGTGGTGCCGTCGATGCAGATCATGGCGCACCGGGTGGTCTGGAGCGCGCTGCTGGTGTGCGGCTGGCTGTTCTTCAAGTACGGCCGCGGCTGGCTGCGGGAAACCCTGTCGCGGCCGCGTGCCGCCGCGCTGCTGGCGCTGAGCGGCGTGCTGATCGCCTTCAACTGGGGCCTGTACATCTGGGCGGTCAATGCCGGCCACGTGGTGGAATCCGCGCTGGGCTATTTCATCAACCCGCTTTTCAGCGTGATGCTGGGCGTGCTGGTGCTGAAGGAACGTCTCAACCGCGTGCAGTGGCTGTCGGTCGCCATCGCCGCCGCCGGCGTGCTGTGGCTGACCCTCAGCTATGGCGGCTTGCCGTGGATCGCGCTGGCGCTGGCGGCCTCGTTCGGCATCTACGGCCTGGTGCGCAAACTGCTGGGCGCGCCGCCGGTGCGCGGGCTGGGGGTGGAAAACCTGTACCTGCTGCTGCCGGCGCTGGCGTTTCTGGCGTGGGTGGAAGGTGCGGGGCAGGGCCATCTGTTCGCCCACGGCGAGACCGCATCGTGGGGGCCGGGCGTGGCCGGGCTGCTGGTGTTCGGCGGCGTGCTCACCGCGCTGCCGTTGATCGGGTTTGCCGCCGCGGTGCAGCGCATTCCCTATTCGCTGGTGGGCCTGCTGCAGTACATCTCGCCGACCCTGCAGCTGCTGGTCGGCGTGCTGGTGCTCGGCGAGCCGTTCGGTCGCGATCGCGCCGTCGGCTTCGCCTTCATCTGGATCGCGCTGGCGCTGTATGCCGCCGACGGCCTGCTGCGCGCGCGGCGCAGCAGGCTGGTCACGGCCTGAGCGCCGCACTCAGGCCGAGCGCAATGCCTCGGTGACCGGCAGCCGCGCCGCGCGCAGCGCCGGGAACAGCCCGCCCACCAGGCCGATCCCCAGCGCCCACTTCAGCCCGGTCCACGCCAGCGTGGGGCTGACCTTGAACTGGAACACCACCTGGCTGAAGTTCTGCCCCAGCGTGCTGACCGTGTAGCCGTTGAACACCGCCCATGCGATGGCCGCGCCCAGCACCCCGCCCAGCAGCGCCAGCAGCATGGTTTCCAGCATCACCGCGGTGACCACCGGCACGCTGCGGAAGCCCAGCGCGCGCAGCGTGGCGATCTCGCGGGCGCGTCCGGCCACCGCCGCATACATGCTGTTGAGCGCGCCGAACACCGCGCCGATCGCCATGATCGCGCCGATCACCGAGCCGAGGATGCGGATCAGCTTGGTCAGCCCTTCCGACTGCTTGCCGTAGTAGTTGCGGGTGGTATCCACGTCCAGCTTCAGCCGCGGGTCGCCAGCCAGCGCGGCCTTGAGCTGCTTGAAGCCGGCCTTGCCGTCCAGCTTCACCGTCATCGACTGGAACGCGCTGCGCTGGTAGGCCGGGCCCAGCACGTCGGCGTCGGTCCACAGCTCGGATTCGTGCGAATCCTTCGACTCGAACACGCCCACCACCGTCCACATCTGGTTGGCCAGCTTCAGCTGCTTGCCGACCTCCAGCCCGCGGAACTGCCGCTGCGCGCCCTTGCCGATCACGATCTCGCGCAAGCCCGGGTTGAACCTGCGGCCTTCGACGATCTTCAGCTGCGGGCGGATCGCCCAGCCGGCCGGCCCGACGCCGCGGAACTGCACGTTGGCGTCGGTGCCGTCGGCCATGGTCGGCAGGTTGACCACCTGCGACAGCTCCGGCGAGGCCAGCGGCTTGCCATCCTTGCCGCGGGCGATGCCGGGCAGCGCCGACACCAGCGGCGCCTGGTCGCGGGTGATGACCGAGTTGGTCTCGGCCTGCGAGCCGGCGCGCAGCAGGATCGCGGTGTCGTCACCGCCGGTCTTGTCGAGCGTGGCCTTGAAGCCTTCGCCCATCGCCAGCATCGCCACCAGCACGCCGACCACGCCGGCAATGCCGATGACAATGACGCTGGAGGCGCCCCAGCGCTGCGGCAGCCCGGCCAGGCCGATCTTCGTGGCCTCGCGCGCCAGCCTGCCGCTGCGGGTGGTGTACAGCCACAGCGCGATGGCGGCGGCGATCGCCAGTACCGCGAACCAGGGCAGCGCGATCCACAGCGCCAGCCCGAGGGCCAGAAGCAGCACGGTGGCGAAGCTGGCGAGAAAACCCTTGAGTCGTTTCATGTCGTGATCCCGTTATCGACCGGCCAGCGCATCGACGATGTTCAACCGCATGCCGCGCAGCGCCGGCAGCAGCCCCACCAGCAGGCCGATGCCGAGCATCAGCGCCAGCCCCGTGCCCCAGGTCTGCGCCAGCAGGCCCGGCAGCTGCACCATCCCGCCGCTGGCGGCGCCCACCGCCGGCACGATGGCGGCGGCCAGGCCCATGCCCAGCAGCCCGCCCAGCACCACCAGCAGCACGGATTCGCCCAGCACCAGCCACAGCACGCTGCGGTTGGAGAAGCCGATGGTCTTCAGCACCGCCAGCTCCGGGATGCGCTCGCGCACCGCCTGCGCCATGGTGTTGCCGGTCAGCAGCAGCAGGGTGAAGAACACCGCGCCCATGATCGCGGTGACGATCAGGCCGATGTCGGCGAACTGCTTGGCGAAGCTCTGGTTGAACGCGGCCTCGCTCTGGGTCTTGGTCTCGTGGTCGGAGTTCTCGCTGAGCCGGTCGACGGCCTTGGCCACGCGGTCGGCGGCATCGGCGCCGGCCGGCTCCACGATCCACCAGCCCACCCGGCCTTTCACGTAGTCGTTGGCTTCGTCGAAGTACTTCCAGTGGAAGAACATCGCCTGTTCCTGGCCCTTCAGCTTGGGGTCGTCGATGCGGTAGATCCCGCGCAGGGTGAACGACCAATCGTTGCTGCCCTTGGTCGGGAAGATGGTCGCCTGCAGCGGAATGGTGTCGCCCACCTTCCAGCCGAAGCGGTCGGCCAGCGCCTTGCCCACCACCGCGCCGCGACGGTCGGCCAGCCACGCCCGCTTCTGTGCGGGCGAGAGCTTGAACTCCGGATACAGGTCCAGGTACTCCGGGCTGACGCTGAAGTTGGCGAAGAAGTTCTTCGGGTCGCGGTAGATGCCGCCGAACCAGGCGGCAAAGGCGGCACCCTTCACTCCCGGCACCGCGCGGATCTGTGCGTCCAGGCTGTACGGCAGCATCTGCGTGATCGACAGCCGCGACATCGTCACCATGCGATTGGCGCCGGCCACGCTGCCGCCGGAGTTGAAGGCGACGCGCACCGAATCCAGCATCCCGAACAGCAGGAACGCCGCCACCACCGACAGCAGGGTGAGCAGGGTGCGGGTCTTGCTGCGCGAGAGCGCGGCCCAGACGAGATGGAGGTATTTCATGGCGGGGCTCCGGCTCAGGCCTGCACGGTCTGCTCGACCAGGTTGCCCTTGTCGAGGTGCAGCGTATGCGTGGCGTACTCGGCGGCCTTGGGATCGTGGGTGACCATCACGATGGTCTTGCCGTGCTCGCGGTTGAGCGTCTGCAGCAGGCCCAGGATCTCCTCGGCCGAGGCGCGGTCCAGGTCGCCGGTGGGTTCGTCGCAGATCAGCAGGGTGGGATCGGAGACGATCGCGCGGGCGATCGCCACGCGCTGCTGCTGGCCGCCGGAGAGTTCGTTCGGGCGATGCTTGCCGCGATCCTTCAGGCCCACCAGTTCCAGCGCGATGGCGGCGTTCTGGCGCCGCTGCGCGGCCGACAGCCGGGTCAGCAGCAGCGGCAGCTCGACGTTCTTCTGCGCGGTCAACGTGGGCATCAGGTTGTAGAACTGGAACACGAAGCCGACGTTGTTGCTGCGCCACTGCGCCAGCTGGCCGGAACCCATCTTCTCGATGTGCTGGCCGGCAACTTCAATGCTGCCGGCGCTGGGCGAATCCAGCCCGCCGATCAGGTTGAGCAGCGTGGTCTTGCCGGAGCCGGACGGCCCCATCAGCGCCACGAAGTCGCCGCGGGCGATGTCGAGGTCGATGCCGCGCAGCACGTCCACGGTTTCCGGGCCGCGCTGGTAGGTCTTGTGCAGGTTGCGGGTGCTGACGAGGGTGGACATCGAGCGGTTCTCCGGTTGTCGGTTGCGCTGGTCCCGCGTCTGCGGGAGCGACAGCACTTGGCATTCGTTTATTCGTTGCTGGCTTCGGCAGGCGCCACCGTCACCCGCGCGCCGTCGGCCAGCGTTTCCGGCGGGTCCAGCACCACCTGCTCGCCGCCGGCCAGGCCGGCCAGCACCTCGCGGTCCTCGCCGAGGGTGCGGCCCAGGGTCAGCTTGCGCAGGGTGGCCATGCCGCCGTTGACCACGAAGGCCACGTCCTTGTCGCCGCGCTGGGCGATGGCGGCGGCGGGCACCAGCACCCCGGGCTTGGCATCGGCCTGCGCGGGCTTGGCGTCCTCCAGGAAACCGACCCGCGCGCCCATGTCCGGCACGATCCGCGGATCGCCCTTGGCGTCCAGTCCCACCCGCACCTTGACCGTCGCCTTGCCGCGGTCTGCGGCGGGAATGATGGCGATCACCCGGCCGGGAATCTTCCAGTCCTGGTAGGCGTTGAGGATGGTCTCGGTGGCCATGCCCGGCTTGACCCGCCCGATGAAGGCCTCGCCCACCTCGACTTCCACTTCCAGCGAATCCATGTCGACGATGGTGCCGATGCCGGTACGGGTGAAGCCGCCGCCGGCCGACAGCGGCGAGACGATCTCGCCCGGCTGCGCCGACTTGGCGATCACCACCCCGGCGAACGGCGCGCGCACGATGGTGTTGTCCACCCCGTTGTCGGCGATGCGCAGGCCGTCGCGCGCCACCTGCGCGTTGCGCCGGGTGGTGGCCAGCTGCGCGCGCAGGGCATCGCGCGTGGCCACCGCCTGTTCGAACTGCGCGCGCGACACCAGCTTCTGCGCCGCCAGCGCGGACAGCCGCGCGGCATTGGCTTCGGCTTCCTTCAGCTGCGCCTGCACGCTGCCGATCTGGCTTTGCGAGGCAGCCAGCTGCGATGCCGACAGCGCGCGCTGGGCATCGGCATCGACCGGGTCCAGCCGCGCCAGCACCTGGCCTTCCTCCACCTTCTGGCCTTCCTCGATCAGCACCTCGCGCACCCGGCCGGTGACCTTGGCCGAGACCGTGGCCATGCGCCGCGCCACCACGTAGCCGGTGGCATCTAGCACCGATGCGTTGCCGGCGCCAGCGCCACCGATCGCGGTGGCCTCGGCCACGCTGACTTCGACGCCCTTGCCGCCGCGCAGGGCGAACGCACCGACCACCGCCAGCACCACCACGCCGGCGGCGGCCAGCCCGATCCACAGTCCCTTGCGCGAGGACGGCGGGGGCGGCGCGCTGCGGTCGATCTTCAGGGAATTGAGCAGGTCGGCGGAAGTAGTCATGGGCACGGGAGGGGAAGGGAATGGGTGGCGGACGGACGCGGCACGGCCGCAGTCAAATCCAGGCCGCCACCTTCATGCATGCGATCTATGGTGTCAAGTTTCCTTTACAGCCGGTTTGTCCGCCGGTGCCGGGCCTGCCGCCAGGACTCTGACGCGTCGATCCAGCGAAGCGCAGGCTACCGGCAGCGGCGGCGACGGTCAGGTGATGGTTGTCATGTGATTCGGCTGACGGCTGCGGATGTCACGCGCCGCGGCGACGACGGAGCATGCCGCCATCGAACACGGAGGAATCCCGATGCCGGATGGACAAGCGGTGGTGGCGCGGTTGCGCGGCGCGAGCAAGCGCTACGGCGGCACGCAGGCGCTGGACGGACTGGACCTGTCGCTGCACGCGGGCCAGGTGACGTCGTTGCTGGGTGCCAACGGCGCCGGCAAGAGCACCGCGGTGAACCTGCTGCTGGGGCTGCTGGCGGCGGACGCGGGCGAGGTGTCGGTGTTCGGCCGCCCGCCGAGTTCGCGCGCGGCGCGGCTGGGCACCGGCGCGATGCTGCAGAGCGCCGGCATTCCCGACCGCCTGCGCGTGGGCGAAGTGCTGGCGCTGGTGCGCAGCTACTACCGCGACCCGCGCAGCGTGGCCGACTGCGTGGCGCTGGCGGGACTGGACGGGCTGCTGGAGCGCCCGTACCGGCACCTGTCCGGCGGCCAGCAGCGGCGCGTCCAGTTCGCCCTGGCGATCTGCGGACGCCCGCGCCTGCTGTGCCTGGACGAACCGACCACCGGCCTCGACATCGAGGCGCGGCAGGGCATCTGGCGCGCGGTCCGCGAACTGGTCGCCGGCGGCAGCGCGGTGCTGCTGACCACGCACTATCTGGAGGAGGCCGAAGCGCTGGCCGACCATGTCGCGGTGATCGACCGTGGCCGCATGCTGGCGCAGGGCAGCGTGGCGGCGATCCGCGCGCACGTGGCGCAGCGGCGCATCCGCTGCGTGTCGGTGCTGGATGCCGACGCGGTGGCGCGCTGGCCGGGCGTGCGCCAGGCCGAACGCGACGGCGAACTGCTGCGCATCGTCGCCGACGTCGCCGAACCGGTGGTGCGCCGCCTGCTGGCCGCCGACGACCGCCTGCACGACCTCGAGGTGCAGCGCGCCGGCCTGGCCGATGCCTTCCTCGAACTCACCCGCACCCCGCAACAGGAGGCCGCGTGATGGCTGCCGTGCTCCCCACCCTGCATCGCGCCGCGCTGCGCAGCTACCTGCTGGAAGCGCGCTGCGAATGCCTGCGCATGCTGCGCGACCCCGGCTTCTGCATCCCGGTCACCGGCTTCCCGCTGATGTTCTATGTGCTGTTCGCAGTGGTGTTGAACAGGCAGCACAGCGCGGCGACCGCGCAGTACCTGCTGGCCACCTACGGCGCCTTCGGCGTGGCCGGTGCCGGCCTGTTCGGCTTCGGCGTCACCATCGCGCTGGACCGCGAGCGCGGCTTCCTGCGGCTCAAGCGCGTGCTGCCCACCCCGCCCGGCGCGATGCTGCTGGCGCGGATGGCGATGGCGATGCTGTTTGCCGCACTGATCTCGCTGCTGATGGCGCTGCTGGCCGCGCTGGTGGCGGGAGTGTCGCTGGCGCCGTTGCAGTGGCTGGCGCTGCTGGCGGTGAACGTGACCGGGGTGCTGCCGTTTGCCGCCATCGGCCTGTACGTGGGCACGCGGATGAGCGGCAGCGCCGCACCGGCGCTGCTCAACGGGCTGTACCTGCCAATGTCGTTCCTGTCCGGGCTGTGGCTGCCGCTGTCGATGTTGCCGCCGTTGCTGGCCAAGCTGGCGGTGGTCTGGCCGGCCTACCACCTGGGGCAGCTGGCGCTGAAGGTGGTCGGCTTCGACGCCGGCCAGCCGCTCTGGCTGCATCTGCTGGCGCTGGCGGGCTTCACCACGGTGTTCTTCGCACTGGCCCAGCGCCGATTGTCGGCGCCGGAATGAAGCCGGCGCGACGTGCCATGATCCGCGCACCGCGTCCACGGAGCCGCCCATGAAGTTCGCCCTGCCCGTGCGCTGGCTGCGGCCGACGCCCGATTCGCTGGTCGCGCAGGACATGCGCCTGGGCCGCGCGGCGTGGACCCACCACATCCACCTGGTGTGGACGATCTGGGTGTTCATCACCCCGGCGTTCTCCGGCGGCGCCTACGGCTACACGTGGCGCTGGCTGCTGCTGACCCTGCTGTCGTTCCCGCTGTTCCTGCTGCTGTTCCACGTCAGCGTGACCGCGTCCGAACGCCGCGCCCAGCTGGCCGCGCTGGGCATGCTGGCGCTGTGCTTCGCGCTGCTGCCCTGGTATCCATCGGGGCTCAGCTACTTCGTGTTCGGCTGCGTGATGCTGCAGCCGCGGTGCAGGGGTTCGCTGCTGCGCTACATCGTCTGGCTCGCGGCCTGCAATGCCGCGCTGATCGTCTACGCGCGCTATATCGGTTATCCATGGGTGTCGCTGGTGTGGATGCCGGCGGTCACCGCGATCATCGGCGTCATCACCCTGGTGGAGCGGATCAACCGCCAGCGCGACGCCGCGCTCAAGCTCTCGCACGAGGAAGTGCGCCGTCTGGCGGCGCTGGCCGAACGCGAGCGCATCGGCCGCGACCTGCACGACCTGCTGGGCCACACCCTGTCGATGGTGGCGCTGAAGTCGGACCTCGCCGGCCGCCTGCTGGCGCGCGATCCGGCCGCGGCGCAGGCCGAGATCGCCGCGGTCAGCCGGGTCGCGCGCGAGGCGCTGACGCAGGTACGCGGCGCGGTCAGCGGCATCCGCGCGGCCGGCATCGCCGCCGAGCTGGCTTCGGCCAAACTGCTGCTGGAAACCGACGGCGTGACTTTCGAGTACCGCCTCGACGACGGCTTTTCCGGCGCCGGCCTGCCCGCCGCGGTGGAATCCGCGCTGGCGATGACGGTGCGCGAGGCCGCCACCAACATCCAGCGCCATGCGCGCGCGCGGCATGCGCAGGTGCACTTCGGCGTGGAGGCGGGCGAAGCGGTGCTGCGGGTCGAGGATGACGGCCGCGGCGGCGCACTGGTGCCGGGCAATGGCCTGGCCGGCATGCGCGAACGCATCGAGGCGCTGCGCGGGCGCCTGCGCGTCGACGCCGGCGCCGGGCAGGGCACCTGCATCGAAGCGCGGGTGCCGCTGGCCGCCAACGACGACCTGCCCGCAACGCCAGCGTCTGCCGGCGCGGCCCCCGCCTAGCCGCGCTTGCCGGACCAGTCGCGCGGCGCGATCTGTTAACGTCCCGCGCCATGATCCGAGTCCTGCTGGCTGAAGACCAAGCCCTGCTGCGCGGCGCGCTGGCCGCGCTGCTGGGCATGGAGTCCGATATCGAAGTGGTGGCCGCCGCCGCCGACGGCGAGTCGGCCTGGCGCGAACTGCAGCGGCTCAAGCCCGACGTGCTGCTGACCGACATCGAGATGCCCGGCCTGACCGGGCTGGAACTGGCGCAGCGGATCCAGCGCCACGCGCTGCCGGTGCAGGTGGTGGTCATCACCACCTTCGCCCGCGCCGGCTTCCTGCGTCGCGCGCTGGATGCCGGGGTGCGCGGCTACCTGCTCAAGGACGCGCCTGCCGAACAGCTGGCCGAGGCGCTGCGCCAGGTCCAACGCGGCGGCCGCGCCATCGACCCGCAGCTGGCGCTGGAAGCCTGGGGCGAAGCCGACCCGCTCAGCGACCGCGAACGCCAGGCGCTGCGGCTGGCCGGCGAAGGCCTGTCCGCCGGCGAGATCGCGCAGCGGCTGAACCTCTCGCACGGCACCGTGCGCAACTACCTGTCCGAGGCGATCGGCAAGCTCGGCGTCGGCAACCGCATCGAGGCCTACCGGCTCGCGCGCCAGAAAGGCTGGCTGTAGCCGCCACTCAGGCGCGGCGCGGTTGCCGCCGGTGCGCGGTGACCCACGCCACCAGCGCCTCCGGCGGCAGCGCGCGCGCGTAGTGGAAACCCTGCGCCAGGGTGCAGCCGCCATCCCGCAGGAACGCCGCCTCATGCGCCTGCTCCACGCCTTCCGCCAGTGTCTCCAGGCCCAGGTTGCGGCCCAGCGCGATCACCGTGCGGCAGATCTCCTCGTCACCGGGGTCATTGCCGATGCCGCTGACGAAGGCGCGGTCGATCTTCAGCCGGGTCAGCGGCAGCCGCCGCAGGTAAGCGAGGCTGGAATAGCCGGTGCCGAAATCGTCGATCGCCAGCCGCACGCCCTGCGCCTTCAGCGCCTGCAGCACCACGATGGCGTGCTCGGGATCGCGCATCAGTACCGATTCGGTGATCTCCAGCTCCAACCGGTCCGCGGCGATCCCGGTGGCGGCCAGGATCGCCGCCACCTGCGCCGGCAGGCGGTCTGCGTCAAGCTGCTGCACGGAACAGTTGACCGACATCCCGGCCACGCCCAGGCCCGCCTCGTCCCAGGCGCGCAGCTGTCGGCAGGCTTCCAGCAGCACCCATTGGCCGATCTCCTCGATCTGCCCGGTCTCCTCCGCCACCGGGATGAACTGCGCGGGCGGGATCATTCCCAGCTCCGGGTGTTCCCAGCGCAGCAGCGCTTCCACCCCGGCCAGCGCGCCGCTGCGCAGGTCCAGTTGCGGCTGGTAGTGCAGGCGGAACTGCTGCCGCGGCAGCGCCATGCGCAGGCCGGTTTCCAGCGCCAGCCGCTGCGCCGCGCCGGTGGACAGCGCCGGCTGGAACAACTGGCGGCGGCCGGTGCCCAGACGCTTGGCTTCGTAAAGCGCCAGCTCGGCGTGGCGCAGCAGGGTGTCGGCATCGTCGCCGTTGGCGGGGGCCAGCGCGATGCCGACGCTGATGGTCAGCACGGTGGGCGAGGCGCCGCCCAGCAGCGGCCGGGTGAACGCGTCCGTCACGTCGAGCGCGAACGCATCGGCCTCGGCCTCGGCAGCGCCGGGCAGCACCGCGGCGAATTCGTCGCCTCCCAGCCGGGCCAGGAAGCCCTCGGCCGGCAGCCGCGCCTGCAGTCGCTGGGAGGCGGCGCGCAGGACCTGGTCGCCCAGTTCGTGGCCGAGGGTGTCGTTGACGCCGCGCAGGCGGTCCAGGTCCAGCACCACTACCGCGAAGCCCCGGCCGCCGCGGGCCGCATCCTCCAGGAACAGCCGCAGCAGGCGCCGGTTGGGCAGCCCGGTCAGGCTGTCGTGGTGGGCCAGGTGGCTGAGTTCGGCGGCGTGGGCCTTGGCCTCGGAGACATCGGTCCAGGTGGAGAGCGCGCGCAGCGGCTGGCCGGCCTCTGCGGGCAGCGCGCGCAGCGCTTCGTGCACGTGGTGGACGGTGCCGGCTTCATCGACTACGCGGTACTCGCGGGTCAGCGACGGGTGGCGGCGCAGGTGGTCGAGGGCGGGCTCCAGCGTGGGCAGGTCGTCGGGGTGCACGTGCTGCTTCCACCGGCCCGGGGCCAGCACTTCATCGGCGGGCACGCCGTACAGCCGCGGCACGTTCGGGCTGGCCCATTCCACCGCCAGCTCGCCGTCCTCTTCGCGCAGCAGGAACAGCGCCACCGGGCTGACCTCCAGCACCAGTTCCAACCGGTTGCGTGCCGCGGTGGCATCCACGGTCGCCGCGCGCACCCGCCAGCGCAGGACCAGGCTGAACACCAGCAGTGCCAGCACCAGCGCAGCCGCGGCGGCCACCGCAGCCGGCAGCCAGGGCGGCGTCACCGTCAGTGGCGGCGGCATCATCGCGTGGCGCATCGCGCGGAAGTAGACCGAGTCCGGCGCCTGCTGCCAGGCGCGCAGCCAGTGGTCGATGCGTGCCAGTACCGCCGCGTGGCGGCCACGCGGCGCAGCGAAGTACAGCGTCGCCGGGTTGAACAGGATCGCGGTTTCTTCCAGCCCGAAGTCCCGGCCCGAGCGGGCGCCGAAGAAGTTGTTGGCGACGGCCACGTCGGCGCGGCCGTCGTGCACCGCGCGGAAAGCTTCCCGGTAGCTGTCGGCCCCGACTGCGGTCCAGCGCACGCCCAGTTCCTGCAGCAGGTGGCGCAGTTCGCCTTCCTGCACGCTGTCGCGCAGCAGTGCTACCCGCAGCTCGGCCAGGTCGGGGAAAGCCCGCACCACCAGCCCATGATGCTTGTAGACCTGCGACCACGAATGCGCCACCGGCACCGTGTGGAAGTCGAACAGGCGGCCGCGCTCCGGCGTGTAGGCGACGTCGGGCATCAGGTCCAGCTGGCCGGCCTCCAGCTGCGCCAGGCAGTCCGCCCAGGTGCAGGGCACGTACTGCACGCGCCAGCCTTCCCGGCGCGCGATCTCGTCCAGCAACTCCACGAACAGCCCGGCAGGATGGCCGTCGCGATCGCGGTAGATCTTCGGCGCGTTCTCGTACAGGCCGACCCGCAGCGTCGGCGCGGCGCTGCCATCGTTGCCGCGTAGGAGGTGGACGCCCCACACCGCGATGGCGGTCAGCAGCAGTGCGAACAGGGTGAACCAGGCGGTGCGTTGGCGCATCGTCGCGATCCCGGAGGGCATGGCCGCAGGATAGCGTGCCAATCCGCCAATGCAGCGCGAGTCAGTCGGCGCCGGGAGGCGGAAGCGGCCGCCCGCCCGCCATCGCCTCGAACACGCCGTCGCGGCGGACCCACGCGTGGTGCAGCGCCGCCGCCAGATGGCCCAGCACCGAGGCCAGCAGCACCCACGCCAGCAGGCCGTGGGCATCGCGCAGCCACGCGTACAGCAGCGGATCGCGCGGCGCGATTGCCGGCAGCTGTACCGCCCCCGGCAGCAGCACCACGTTGCCGGCGGCGGAAGTCAGCGCCCAGCCCAGCAGCGGCAGCGCCAGCATCAGCGCGTACAGCAGCAGGTGCGAGGCGCGTGCGGCTGCGGCCTGCCAGCGCGGCAGGTCGGCCGGCAGCGCCGGCGGCGGATGGCAGCGGCGCACCCACAGGCGGAGCAGCACCAGCACCAGCAGGGCCAGCCCCAGCGGGCGATGCAACGCGATCAGGGGCGGCCGCAGGGTCAGCGAGGCCATCATCGCCACGCCGACCAGCAGCTGGGCCAGCAGCAGCAATGCCATCAGCCAGTGCAGCAGGCGGGCGAGCGGGACGAAGCGCGCTGCCGGGCTCATCGCGGGCCTCCCTGGCCGGTCGCTTCCGGTGCCTGGCCACGGGCGATCTCGCGCTCGCGGCGGTTGAACGACTGCGCGTACACCGCCGACCGTGCCGCGAGGATCGGATCGCCGGAGCGCTCGATGCCGGGCGGCAGCACGGTGGGATCGAAGTTGACGTCGCGGCAGGCGCCTTGTGCCTGCGGCGCCATCGTGTCCAGCCACAGCGTGCCGAGCGTGCGGGTGGGCCGAGACGCCGGCCACGGCTGCGAAGGATCATCCAGCGCATCGCCGGGCGCGGGCAGCGTGGCCACCAGATCCCAGGCGATCGGGCCGGCTGCCAGCCGACGGGCGAAATCCGCGGCCAGATAGTCCGGGGTGGCCGCGGCGCGCGCGGCGGCATCCATCGCCACCAGCGGTGCGCGCGGCCGCAGTGACCAGCGCAGCGGCTGGCGGCGGCCGTCGGGCGCGACGAAGAAGAACGTGTGGATGCCGTTGTAGGTGGTGTTGGCCCAGCTGTCCGGCCACGGCGCGCTGGCCGCCCAGTCGCGGAAGGCGCGCGCGCTGGGGTATTTCGCCAGCACCGCGGCCATCCGCGTCGGGTCCGGCTTGCCGGTGGCGGGGGCCGGGATCTGCGCGCGGGTCTGTTCGAGGAAGGCCTCGGCGCTGGGCAGGGCGAAGAACGGGAAACTGTTCATCGCCAGCCGCCAGTCCGCGCCGTCGTCACTGCGCAGCTGCAGGGCGAGGCTGCGCACCCGTGCGCCGGCTTCGGCGCCGTGCGGATCGCCGCCGCCGATCGACAGCCGGCCCAGTACCGGCACGCGCCCCTGTGCGAACACCCGCGCCGACGACAGCGCGGTGCCCTCCGCCGTGCCTTCGAACCAGCCGCCGACGCAGACGCCGCGGCTGTGCGCGCGGCGGTAGCCGGGATGCGGGCCGCCGGCTGCCTCGATCGCGCCGATCAGGGTGCGCGCGGTCGGCGCTGCATCGCCCAGCCGTCCGGCGGCGTACAGGAAGCCGATGCCGGCCCCGGCGACCACCGCGGCGATGGCGGCCAGCGGCACGAGCGGCAGGCGTTTGCGGGGCGTGGCAGGGGGTGTGGACATCTGGGCTCCGGAACGTCGCACGTCCTACGCAGCGAACGCCGGAACGGATGCATGCCGCACGCCGACGGCACGGCAGCGGCGATCCGCCGACGCTTCGCGGCCGGCGATGCGATGGCGCCGAACGCTCAGCCCGCGGCGCGCGCCTTCAGCATCGCGTAGGCGGCGCGCAGGCCCTGCGCCTCGCCACCCGCCGGCTTGCCGGGGCGGTCGCCGTCATTCCATGCGTACACGTCCACGTGTCCCCAGCGCACGCCCTCGTCGACGAAGCGTTCCAGATACAGCGCCGCGGTGACGCTGCCGGCCATGGTGGTGTTGCTGCTGTTGGCGAGGTCGGCGATGCCGCTGGTGAGGTAGCGCAGGTAGGGGCGCCACAGCGGCATCCGCCACAGCGGGTCGCGTGCCTGCATGCCGGCGTTGAGCCAGTCGTTGGCCAGCGCCTCGTCGTTGCTGTACAGCGCCGGCAGGTCCGGGCCCAGCGCGATGCGCGCGGCGCCGGTCAGGGTGGCGAAGTCCAGCAGCAGGTCGGGTTGCAGTTCGCAGGCGTGGGTCAGCGCATCGCACAGCACCAGCCGGCCCTCGGCATCGGTGTTGTCGATTTCCACGCTCACGCCCTTGCGGGTGGCGATCACTTCGCCCGGGCGGAACGCATTCGGTCCCACCGCATTTTCCACCGCGGCCACCAGCAGGGTGATCCGCAGCGGCAGCTGGCGCGCCATCACCAGTTCGGCCAGCGCCAGCGCGTGCGCGGCGCCGCCCATGTCCTTCTTCATGTTGCGCATGCCGGCGGCGGCCTTGAGGTCCAGCCCGCCGGTGTCGAAGCACACGCCCTTGCCGCAGATCACGACGTGCGGATGCGACGCGTCGCCCCAGCGCAGTTCGATGATGCGCGGCGCGCGATGCGACGCGCGGCCCACCGCGTGGATGGCCGGGTAGTTCTGCACCAGCAGGTCATCGCCGGCAATGGTCGCGATGCTGGCGCCGTGTGCCTGCGCGATCGCGCGTGCTGTGGTTTCCAGTTCGTCCGGGCCCATGTGCTCGGTGGGCGTGTTGACCAGGTCGCGCACGCGCACGCAGGCGGCCAGCAGGTCGAAGGTTTCCGCATCGAACTCGCCGACCAGCCGGCTGCCGTTGACCGGCGCCTGCTTGTAGCGGCTGAAGCGGTACAGGCCCAGGCCCCAACCCAGCTGCAGGGCGCGGCGGGCATTGCCATCGGACTCGCCGTCCAGCTGCCAGTCGCCCGCCGGCAGCGCGCGCGGCGCGTGCGCCCACGCCAGCGGGTCGTGCGGGTCCTCGATGCCCAGCACCGCGCCGGCCACGCGGCCTTCACCATCCGCCCAGGCCTGCACGCTGCCGGCGCTGCCGTCGAAGCGTTGTGCCGCCAGCCAGGCCTGCACCGGCGCGGGCTGCGCCGCGCACCAGTCGGCGAACTCGGGCTTGCGCACGGCGTGCAGCGGCAGCGGGGCATCGGTGGTGGCGGTGAAGCCGGCGGGCAGGCTCATGCGGCGTTCTCGAACAGGGCGCCCGCGTCCAGCCAGTCGGCCAGCGCGGTCAGGGTGGGAATTTGCAGGTCGGCGCGCGCCAGCGGCTCCGGCCAGGCGTGGTCGCCGCGGTCGATCCAGCAGCTGCGCAGGCCGGCGTTGGCGGCGCCCGCCACGTCCATGTGCGGATGGTCGCCTACGTGCAGCACTTCGCCGGGGGCAACGCCCAGCCGGCGGCAGGCCTCATGGAACAGGCCGGCATCCGGCTTGGCCGCGCCGTATTCGCGCGCGCCCAGCTGGAAGCGGAAAAGGCTGCCAATGCCGATCGCCGCAAGGTCGGCGTTGCCGTTGGTCAGCGCGGCGATCGGCAGGTGCGCGGCAATGCGCTGCAGGCCGTCGTGCGCGTCGGGATAGAAGTCCACCCGGTTGCGCTCGTGGAAGAAGATCGCGTACGCCGCGCTGGCCAGCGCCGGGTCGTCGCCGCTCTCGTGCAGTGCACGTTCGATGGTCAGCCGGCGCAGCAGGCCGAGGTCGTGCGCATGCTCCGGGAACTCGCTGAAGACCCGCTCGCGCAGCGCGCGCATTTCGCCGATCGGGAAACGCTCGGCGGTGCGCGGGCTGTGCTCGGAGAACCAGGCGTGCAGGGCGGTTTCGATGCGGTCCCCGATCGGGGCGAACGGCCACAGGGTGTCGTCGAGATCGAGGGTGATGGCGCGGATGGGCAGGTTCACGCCGCCATTGTAGGCCGGCCAGTCAGGGCGCGCCCGGCGGCGCGTCCTGGCCTGTGGCCCGGCTATTCGAGCAGGCGCGCCCAGCCGTCCATGCCTTCCATCTTCGCCAGCATGATCTTCACGCAGACCAGCATCGGCACCGCCAGCAGCAGGCCGATGATTCCCCACAGCCAGCCGAACACCATCAGCGCCAGGATCAGCACCAGCGGCGACAGTGCCATCCGCCGACCCAGGATGATCGGGGTCACGATCTGTCCTTCCAGCGTGTGCAAGCCCAGGTAGATCGCTGCCGGCAGCAGCGCGCGCAGCGGCTCGTCGTAGCTGGAGAAGCCCATCAGCAGCATCACCACGATGCCGATCAGCGGGCCGACGTAGGGTGCGAAGTTGAGCAGCATCGCCATCGTGCCCCACAGCAGCGCCTCGTCCATTGGCATCTCGAGGAAGAACCACAGGCAGCCGGCGAAGGCCAGCCCCACCACCGCGTTGATCGCGCTGATGGTCAGCACGTAGCGGCTGATCTCGATCTCGATCGCGTGCAGGATCTCCACCGTCAGCTTCTTCTTCTGCCGGTCCGGCAGCAGCGCGATGGCGTGCCGCTGCAGGTCCTGGCCATAAACCATGAAGAAGAACGTCAGCAGCACCACTGCCAGCACCGAGGCCATCATCATCGGGGTGGCGGTGAGCGACTTGTACGGATCGTTGACCTCCGTGCGCACCACCTGCACCGGCTTGCTCGTGCTCTCGCCACCAGCCACGCGGGCGATGTTTTCGGCGGCGCGGTTGGCGTCCTGCACCGGCTTGGTCAGCTTCTGCAGCTTGGGCGTCAGGGTGCGCAGTTCGCGCGGCGCTTCGCGCACCCATTCGCTGGCCGGCTGCACCAGCTGCAGGCCCAGCAGCACGGTCAGCGCGATGCCGCTGCACAGCACCGCCAGCGCGGCCACGAAGCGCGGCACGTACAGGCGCTGCAAGAGCCGGATGATGGGGTTGCCGATCAACGCGAAGAACATCGCCAGCAGCACCGGCAGGATCAGGTCCTGGCTGGCCCACAGGGTGTAGGCGACCGCCAGCACCGCCAGTACCACCAGCGAAAGCGGCCCGCGCGGGCGCGGCGCAGGTGGCGCGGGTTCGCCTGCGGCGGGCGCCTCGGCGATCGTTGTCGCGGCATCGGCCGATGCGCTCACGGAATCGCCCCATAGCTGGGGGGGACAACGGGCGCGGGGGCAGGTGCCGGCGCGGGCGCAGGTGGGCCCTCTTGCACCTCCTCCTGCGCCGCTTGCGCGGTCTGCACGCCCGCCTGCAGTCCGGCCAGCAGCGGCGCCAGCGTGCGTAGCAGGGCCACCACGCCGTTGCCACTGCTCGCCAGCTGCGCAGGTTTGGCGCGGCCAGCCACGAAGCCGGCGGCAAGCCCCACGATGACAATCCGGCCGGGCGTCCACGCCGCGCGCCAGCTGGCGGCCAAGTGGCGCCAACGGCCCACGGCTTCGCGTTCGCGGGCTTCCAGCGTCTCTTCCGCCTGTTTGACCTTGGTGAGTAGCGCGTCGAATCCCATCGCGGTTCCCTTAGGGCGGTGTCACGTCGATGCCGAGGCCCTTTTTCGGCGGCGTGCCGGTCTGCGCTTCAACCTCCGCCACCTTTTTCGCGGCAGCCTCGCTGGACTGCGCGCCACCCGCATCGGGCATGAAGTCGGCCAGTTCGCCCACGCCCAGCCGGGCCAGCTGGCGACGCGTGGCTTTCAGGCGGGTGTGCTCGAAGTAGCGCATTGCCCCGAAACCCGCGGCGGCGGTGGCCACCACGCTCAGCGCAGCGGCAACCAGCAATCCCACCAGCCACGAAAGTCCGGCGGCCACCAACGCCGCCACCAGCGCGGCCATCAGAAGCAGCCAAGCGGAGGCGCCAAAGGCGATCGCGATGCCGGTGAAGGCCAACGTGCGGCCGAACGCGCTGCGCGCCAGCGAGACATCGGCGGCCACCAGGATGCGCAGCGCCTTGGCCGCGTCGGCAGCCGCCTTCAGTCCCTCCCGGCCTTCGTCACGCAGCCCGCGCAGGGTTTCTTCGATGCCGGGCGCGGCCTGCGCCGATGCATCGTCCGGTGCGCCCCGCGGCGTGTCCTGCGGGGCGTCCTCGTTGGCATGCATGGGTGCTTACTTGTCGCTGCGGCCAAGCCTGGAAATGATCCAGCCGGCGGCGAAGGCCGCGCCGAACGCCACCAGCGGGCGCTCGCGGATCAGCTCGGCGGCGCTGTCCAGCAGGTCGCGGCCCTTGTCCATCAGCGCGCCGGCCTGTTCGCCTGCGGCCGCGCCCAGATGCTCGGCGGCGCCAAGCCCGGACAGCGCGCCATCGGCGAGTTCCGCCTTGATCTGCGCCTTGCCCAGCCGCAGTTCGTCACCGGCCACGGCCGCCGCGTTGCGGACCGCACCGCCGCCAGCACTGGCCGCCTGCTTCAGGTGCGCGCCGGCCTCGCCCAGGCCGCTCTTGACCGCATCGGTGTGTTCGCTCATTGACGCATCCTCGAGTGGGAGTGGGAAAGGGCAGTGTCGCACCGATGCGTGACGGCCGCGTCAGCGCATCGGCACGTTGTAGGCGCGGCCGTTGCGGAGCACCTGCAGCACCAGCTGGTCGCTGCCGCGCGACAGGCTGGCGCGGAAACCGGTGAGGTCGCTGAAGTCGCCGCTGCTGGCGGTCAGGACCACGTCGCCGGGCTGCAGGTAGTTCTGCTGTGCGCGGCTGCCGCGTTCCACTTTCTCCACCAGCACCCCGGCCAGGCCCTGCCGGCGCAGCGACTCGGGCAGCTCGGCGAAGCTGGCGCCGGCCAGGCGCGCATCCAGCTGGCTGCCATCCAGCGCCTTCGGCGCTTCGCGCAGCCCGCTGGTGATCTTCAGCGGCTTGCCCTCGCGCAGCAGGTCCAGCGTGATCTTCGCATCCGGCGCCTGCAGGCCCTGGAAATTGCGCAGCGCCTCGGCGTTGTCCACCGGCTGGCCGTTGGCCGCCACCACCACGTCGCCGATCTTCAGGCCCGCCGCGCCGCCGGCCGAGCCGGGATAGACGCGGGTGACCACCGCGCCGCGCGCCTCGGCCAGGCCCAGGCCCTTGGCGATGCGTGCGTCCACGTCCTGGGTGTCGATGCCCAGAGTGCCGCGGCGGACCACGCCGCCGGCCAGCAGCTGGTCCTTGATCCGGCTGGCCAGGTTGGACGGAATGGCGAAGCCCAGGCCGATGTTCCCCGCCATCGAACCGCGCGGGTTGAAGCTGGCGGTGTTGATGCCGACCAGCTCGCCGTTGAGGTTGACCAGCGCGCCACCGGAATTGCCGGGATTGATGCTGGCGTCGGTCTGGATGAAGTTCTGGTAGCCCGCGCCGGGCAGGTTGTTGCGGCCCACCGCCGAGACAATCCCGCTGGTCACGGTCTGGCCGACGCCGAAGGGATTGCCGATGGCGACCACGAAGTCGCCGATCTGCAGCTGGTCGCTGTTCGCCACGGGAATGGCGGTCAGGTTCTGCGCCGGGATGCGCATCAGCGCGATGTCGGTGTCGGCGTCGTTGCCGACGAACTCGGCCTTCAGCGTGCGTCCGTCGGCCAGTGTCACCTGCACCTCGTCGGCGTCCTCGACCACGTGGTTGTTGGTCAGCACCAGCCCGCGCTGGGCATCGATGATCACGCCCGAACCCAGCGACTGCGCAATGCGCTCGGCCGGGATGCCGAAGATGCGGCGGAACACCGGGTCGTCGCCGAACGGCGTGTTCACCCGCACCCGCTGTTTGGTGTTCACGCTGACCACCGCCGGCAGCACCTTCTTCAGCATCGGCGCCAGCGACGGCAGCGGCGTGCCGTTGACGGCGGTCGGCAACGCGGCGGTCGCCGGCACCGCCGCGCTTGCGGTCGGGGCGGCGCTGGCCGGCTGCTCCAGCATCAGGTTGAGGCCGGTGGCGGCGAAACCGCCGAATGCGGCGGCGGCGGTCAGGGCAAACAGGGTCTTGGTGGCAGTCTTCATGCGGCGATACGTGGGGAGGGCATGGCAACGTTACAAGTATTGCCGACTCTCGCCCTGCATCGCGCAATCGCGGCTGAAGCAGGGGCGTGGATGCCGCGGTGATTCGTGAAAAGAATGTTCAAAACAAGGCTGGCGGCCGGGAACTGCGATGGCTGCACGCGGGCGGCGCATCGCAGCCCGATCCGCCTGGGGCATGGCTCACGGATTGACGGCCACCCGCTCGAGCGTGCTGCTGTTCGGCGCGCGGCCGGCCATGCGGTTGGCCTCCTCGATCACCGCGGGCGAGTACAGCTGGATCGAATGGCCCCTGGACCATGCGTTGTAACGATCCGATCCCAGCGCTTCGGCGAAGCGCTTGCCGGTTTTCTGCTGCCAACCGAACTGGTAGCGCGCATTGCGGGCGACGGTGGTTTCGATCATCCGCACATCCCGCGGCCTGACGCCGGTTTCCAGCGCCAGCAGCTGGTCGGCCTGGTGGCCGCGGAAGACCTTCTGCGGCGCCTGGGCAACGGCGCGAACCGCCTTCAGGGTGGTGCCGTCCTGCGGCTCGCCGCCGGCGGCGAAAGCGGAGCCCGACAGCAGGGTGGCAGCCAGCACGGCGGACGGGACGATGAAGTTGCGAACGTTCATTGCGGTTTCCTCGATGGGGTTGGATACCGGGCGGTGCCCGGCGCCGACAGCCTCCCGCGGCGTCGCGCCGGGGTCTTGAGGGAAACCGCAGGCTGCGCCGATGTTTTCGCGGGGTTTGTTGGGGAATGCTTGGGCCGGGCTTGGGGCGCGCTTGAGCGGGTTCCGACGGATTGCAGTCCGGCTTTCGGGTACCAGTCCGTTACAGATTGCGAGCGTCCCCCCGGGAGCGTCCTTGGACTTGCCCGCGCCCGACAACCTGGTGTTCGACGACGTCGTCATCGACTTCGCTGGCAGACGGCTGCTGCGCGCGGGGATGGCGCAGGCGCTGGAGCCCAAGGCGTTCGCGGTGCTGGCCCTGCTGGGCAGCGCGCCCGGCCATGTGTTCACCCGCGACGAGATCCTCGATGTGGTCTGGGGCCACCGCCACGTCACCCCGGGCGTGCTCAACCGGGTGATGACCATGCTGCGCAAAGCGCTGGGCGAAGACGCGCAGTCGCCGCGCTACCTGCATACCGTGCACGGCGTCGGCTATCGCTTCGACCTGCCGGCCGCGGCCGGCCCGCCGCTGGCTGCCGTGGTCGCGCCCGAGCCCGTGTCCGTGTCCGTGCCCGCATCCTTGCCCGCACCCGCGTCGCCGGCGCCGGTGCCGGCGGGGCAGCATCTGCGTCGGCGCGCTGGCGATGCGTTGCCGGCGGTGCGCCCCATTCCCACCCCGCTGCCGCGCCGTCGCGCCAGCGATTGGCGGCGCTCGCGGCGCCCCGGCTGGCTTGCGTGGATCGCGCTGTTGCTGGCCGCTGCAGGCGCTGCCGGCTGGGCGCTGTGGCCGCGCCTGCCGCCGCCGCCCGCGCCTGGCCCGGTCGCGCCGGCGATCGATGCGCGCAGCATCGCGGTGCTGCCGCTGGCCAATGCCAGCGACGACCAGGAGCCGCAGTTCCGCGCCGACGGCATCAGCGACAACCTGATCAATGCGTTGCCCGCCTCCTGCAGCGCAGCATCGCTTGCGCATTCAGTTCCACGCCGGGAAACCCGCCGCATCGCGTGGAACCCGCACCGCCGGAGGGTGTCAGCGAATGCAAGCGGTTGGCGGCAAATTTTGGCGTTGACTTGGGCCGGGGCCGTGGCTATGGTCTTGCCGGCTGGGCCACTAGATCTAGTGGTTCGTGATTGCAGGAAAACCCAAGGCTAGTGGCGCAGGGGGCGCCGCCGGATAGGGGAACGACGTCGGCAGGGGAGCGGCGCGTGACGAAGCAAGGACCGGCGGCAACGCCATCACATTGAAGAAACGGCAGGCTGCGCGCACCGCGCGGCCTGCATTGCCGCCCCCGACGGATGCCGGGCGCGGGCATGGGCAACGGATTCGCGGCAGCGGGTCCATCATGGACAGGAGAGTCGATCAGCATGAGCACGGCGAGGCTTGAGGCAGTGACCACGGACGCAAATCAGGACATCCCGATGCAGCCGGCGTCGGTGGACATCTGGGACAAGAAGTACCGCCTGAAGACCAAGCAGGGGGCGCCGCTGGATGCCGACATCGACGGCACCTACAGGCGCGTCGCCAAGGCGCTGGCCGAAGCCGAGCCCACCGCCGAGCTGCAGCAGTACTGGCAGGAGCGCTTCACCTGGGCGCTGCGTCGTGGCGCCATCCCGGCCGGCCGCATCACTTCCAACGCCGGCGCGCAGGAACACAAGCCCGCCACCTCGACGATCAACTGCACCGTCTCCGGCACCATTGAAGACTCGATGGACGGCATCCTGGACAAGGTCCACGAAGCCGGCCTGACCCTGAAGGCCGGCTGCGGCATCGGCTACGAGTTCAGCACGCTGCGCCCGCGCGGCGCGTTCGTGGCCGGCGCCGGCGCGTACACGTCGGGGCCGATGTCGTTCATGGATATCTACGACAAGATGTGCTTCACCGTGTCCAGCGCCGGCGGCCGCCGCGGCGCGCAGATGGGCACGTTCGACGTGTCGCACCCGGACGTGAAGGACTTCATCCGCGCCAAGCGCGAGGACGGCCGGCTGCGCCAGTTCAACCTGTCCCTGCTGATCACCGACGGCTTCATGCAGGCGGTGGAGAACGATGCCGACTGGCCGCTGGTGTTCCCGGTGAACATCAAGGAAAAGGGCGAGATCGACCTGGACAATCCGGAGCAGGTGGTCTGGCGCGAGTGGCCGACCCACCGCAACTACATCGCCCGCGAGGACGGGCTGGTGGCCTGCAAGATCTACGGCCACATCCGCGCCCGCCACCTGTGGGACATGATCATGGTCTCGACGTATGACTACGCCGAGCCGGGGTTCATCCTGATCGACAAGGTCAACGAGATGAACAACAACTGGTGGTGCGAGACCATCCGCGCCACCAATCCCTGCGGCGAGCAGCCGCTGCCGCCCTACGGCGCCTGCCTGCTGGGTTCGGTCAACCTGACCAAGTTCGTCAAGCATCCCTTCACCGACCAGGCCACGTTCGACTGGGAGGAATACAAGGAAGTGGTGCGCGTTTTCACCCGCATGCTGGACAACGTGGTGGAGGTCAACGGCCTGCCGTTGCAGCAGCAGCGCGACGAGATCATGCGCAAGCGCCGCCACGGCATGGGTTTCCTGGGCCTGGGCAGCACCATGACCATGCTGCAGATGAAGTACGGCAGCAAGGCCTCGTGCGAGTTCACCGAGCGCATCGCCCGCGACATGGCGGTGGCCGGCTGGGAAACCGGCCTGGCGCTGGCCCAGGAAAAGGGCCCGGCGCCGATCATGGACGAGACCTTCGACGTCACCGCCGAGATGCTGCGCAAGCGTCCGGAGATGAAGAAGGACGGCTGGAAGATCGGCCAGAAGATCGCCGGCAAGGCCCTGCACGCGCGCTATTCGCGCTACATGCAGAAGGTCGCCGAGGTGGCGCCGGAGCTGGTGGCGGCGCTGGCCGAAACCGGCGCCCGCTTCACCCACCACAGCTCCATCGCGCCCACCGGCACCATCTCGCTGTCGCTGGCCAACAACGCCTCCAACGGCATCGAGCCGTCGTTCGCCCACCACTACAGCCGCAACGTGATCCGCGAAGGCAAGAAGTCGAAGGAAAAGGTCGACGTGTTCTCGTTCGAGCTGCTGGCCTACCGCGAGCTGGTCAACCCGAAGGCGATGCCCTATGCCGAGGACGCAGCCGCCAAGCTGCCCGACTACTTCATCGCTGCCGATGACATCAGCCCGAAGGAGCACGTGGACGTGCAGGCCGCGGCGCAGAAGTGGGTGGACAGCTCCATCTCCAAGACCGCGAACGTCCCTACCGACTACCCGTACGAGGACTTCAAGGACATCTACCGCTACGCCTACCAGCAGGGCCTGAAGGGTTGCACCACCTTCCGCTTCAACCCCGCCGCCTTCCAGGGCGTGCTGGTGAAGGAAGCCGACCTGGAGAACACCACCTATCGCTTCGAGCTGGAAGACGGCAGCGTGGTGGAAGTGAAGGGCAACGAGCAGATCGAATACGACGGCGAGATGCACACCGCGGCCAACCTCTTCGATGCGCTCAAGGAAGGGTATTACGGCAAGTTCTGAGTCATCGGCCAACGACGCGCGCTGCATCCTCGCCACAATCACTGCACGCGCGCGCGGCCGGGTATAGGATCGCGCTGTTGTACCCACCAACCCACGCCCCGGAGGGCACATGAGCAATGGAGATGGAGTGACGGCGACGCTGTCGGATGCCGTTGAAACTGCGAAAGAGAAGGTTGTCGAAGTCGGCGGCGCGGTCGCCAGCACCGCCAGCGCCACCGTGGCCAAGGCGAAGAAAGCCGCCAAGTCCGCGGAGAAGAAAGTGAAGACCGAAGTGGCCAAGGTGAAGAAGGCGGTCAGCAAGACCGTCGCCGGGGCCAAGAAGAAGCTCGAGACCGCCAGCAAGGACGCCAAGAAGGAAGTGGCGAGCCTGAAGAAGAAGGTCGCCGGCAAGAAGGTCGCGGCGAAGAAGGCCGCGAAGAAAGCGGTAGCCAAGAAGCCGGCGGCGAAGAAAGCCGCGGCCAAGAAGGCGCCCGCCAAGAAAGCCGTCGCCAAGAAGGCGCCTGCCAAGAAGGCTGCAACCAAGAAGGCTGCAACCAAGAAGGCAGTCGCCAGGAAGCCGGCGGCGAAGAAGGCCGTAGCCAAGAAGGCGGTGGCCAAGAAGGCCGTGGCCAAGAAGGCACCCGCCAAGAAGGCACCCGCCAAGAAGGCGGCTGTCAAAAAGGCACCGGCGAAAAAAGCAGTGAAGAAAGCGGCCAAGAAGACCGCCCGGAAGTAAGCCTGTCCCTGCGCCCGCCCGGCACGCCGGGCGCGGCGCGCATCCCGCACGCAACGCACGCAGACAACCAGAGTCAGGACCATGACCGTCAGGATCGATAAGAAAATCAAGGGCTATGCCGTCGTCACCCCGGACGACAAGGCGAAGGAAAGCGCCAGGGCCGCGGAACCCGCGCCGGCTGCCGCGCCCGAAGACAACGTCATCCAGATGCACGAGCGCATCGAGCGCCCGGAAGTCCTGATCGGCAGCACCTACAAGATCAAGTCGCCGCTGGTGGAACACGCCATGTACGTGACCATCAACGACATCGTGCTCAACGCCGGCAACGAGCACGAACACCGCCGCCCGTTCGAGATCTTCATCAACTGCAAGTCGATGGAGCATTTCCAGTGGATCGTGGCGCTCACCCGCATCATGTCCGCGGTGTTCCGCAAGGGCGGCGACGTCACCTTCATCGTCGACGAGATGAAGGCCGTGTTCGACCCGCGCGGCGGTTATTTCAAGGCCGGCGGCGTGTACATGCCCTCGCTGGTCGCCGAACTCGGCCACATCGTCGAAGACCACCTGAAGTCCATCGGCATGCTGCACGACCCGGAGATGAGCGACCACCAGCGCGCGCTGATCGCCGAAAAGCGCAAGCAGTTCGAAGAGCGCTCAAAAAAAAACGCTGACGCCGGTTCGGCCAGCCTGACCGCCAGCGCCGCCGACCATCCCGAAGACATCGAAGTCACCGGCGAAGGCGCCACCTTCCCGCCCACCGCGACCATGTGCCACAAGTGCAGCACCAAGGCGCTGGTGCTGATGGACGGGTGTGCGACTTGTTTGAATTGTGGGTATAGCAAGTGCGGGTGATGGGGGCTGGCCTGAACGGTAGAGCCACCCCCAGTTGACGGCCTTGTAGCAGGGTGGTTCAATCTAGTGACCACTCCCCCCTCGTCGCCGTCATTCAGTTGACCAAGTGGCTTGGGGCGAAAAAACCGCCGCAAGGCGGTTTTTTCATTTGCGGAAAAGGAAATCCATGGTTGGGAAGCTGTCAACGGCGGTCTACATCGATGGGTACAACCTGTATTACGGCCGGATTCGCGGCACCGCCCACAAATGGTTGGATGTTGTGGCCTTGTTCCGTGCATTACTGAATCAGCAGAATCCGGAATCGGCTCTAGACCGAGTTCATTATTTCAGTGCACCTGCTCTCGGGCGGTTTGCCACACATGGGGAAATGTCGACGGCTGCGCAGAACAGCTATCACCGGGCACTTCAGGAGATTAATTCTGAGTCTCTAACCATCACTCTCGGGGCCCATTCGTTCGATAGGGATGGGACACTTCTACCTCGATTCGAGTCGGGGAAAGCTTTCGATCGACACGACCGGGTTCGGGTATGGAAGATCGAAGAGAAGCAGACTGATGTGAACATAGCCTTGGCCATGTATCGCGATGCATGTAGCGGCCGCTATCAACAACTGGTCGTTTGTAGCAACGATAGTGATATTGCGCCGGCGCTCAGTGCGATCAAAGCGGATTTCCCTACCATCCGTCTCGGTGTTGTTACGCCCCGCCATCCTCCTAGGCTGGGGGCGAAGTCTCATCGCGCCGTGAGTTCTTCGTTGGATCGCTTTTCGGATTGGACTCGTCAGTACCTGCTTGATGAAGAGCTAGAGGCAGCGCAGCTGCCGACGCGCATAGCTACTACTAAGAAGCCGATTCGAAAGCCAGAGTACTGGTGATAGATGCGGACAGAAATAGCAAAGGTGTCAGGAGCGAAAAGGTGTCGAAAAGGTGTCAGGGACAATTTCGAAAGGCGGGCTTGTCCCGCCTTTTCCATGCGCGCCCCGCGCGCTACCGCCACGACGTAACCTAGCGCCACGCCTCGCCCAATCGCCCCGCATGACTCTGCGCGCCCTCCTGCAAAACCCGGGTCAGAGTCGACCTTTCTGAGGCAGACTTTTTGCGCGATTGCGCCCTAAGCTAAGCCCCACGCCTCGCCCCATCCTTCCGCATGACCGTGCGCGCCATCCTCCACCTGCTGCTGCACGCCGCCGTCCCGGCGCTGGTGGCATGGCTGTTCTATCGGGACCGGCTGATGTCCTAAGAACGGGGTCAGGTTCACTTTCCGAAGGCGGGCATGTCCCGCCTTTTCCATGTGCGTCACGCGCACTGCCGTGGCGCCGTAACCTAGCCCGCCACGCCTCACTCCATTCCTCCGCATGACCACGCGCGCCCTCCTGCACCTGCTGCTGCACGCCGCCGTTCCGGCGCTGGTGGCATGGCTGTTCTATCGGGACCGGCTGAAGTCCATCGGCTTCTTACGCGCCTGGGGCTTGCTGCTGCTGGGCTGGCTGATCGACATCGACCACCTGCTGGCCGACCCCATCTACGCGCCGGGGCGCTGCAGCATCGGCTTCCACCCGCTGCACACCGCGCCGGCCATCGCCGTGTATGGCGCGCTGGTGGTGCCGCGCGCCACCCGGCTGGTGGGCGTCGGGCTGCTGATCCACATCGCGCTGGATGCGCTGGATTGCCTGCTGATGCGGTAAACGGAACAGGCAGCGCTTGCGTCGGTGACCGGGTGGAGAGTCATCTCTTCCTGGTTTTCACACGCCCGATTGCAAGCTCGCAGGCCGGGCTGCGCACGCATTTATCCTCCACGTGCCGCCCGCTAGACTGTCCCCTTCAACCTCAACCATTGAAAGGAATCATCATGGCCTTTACCACCACCGCCTCCGGCCTGCAGTTCGAAGACACCGTTGTTGGCAGCGGCCCCGAGGCCCGGCCCGGCCGCAACGTCGTGGTGCATTACACCGGTTGGCTGTACGAGAACGGCGAGCAGGGTGCCAAGTTCGATTCCAGCAAGGACCGCGGCGAGCCCTTCGTCTTCCCGCTCGGCGGCGGCATGGTCATCAGCGGCTGGGACGAAGGCGTGCAGGGCATGAAGGAAGGCGGCACGCGCACGCTGATCATCCCGGCCAGTCTGGGCTACGGCGCGCGCGGCGCCGGCGGCGTGATTCCCCCGAACGCCACGCTGAAGTTCGAGGTCGAGCTGCTGGGCGGCTGATCCAAGTGGATGGGCCGGGATCACTGATCCCGGCTCTGCTAAAGCGGCATTACGGATCGTTTGTCGCATCCGCCGGCAGCGCCGGAATCTGCCCGGTCATGCGTACGCCGGGGGCCATGCCCCAGCGGATGCCCATGCGGCGCAGCCGGGCTTCGACCACGCCCAGCGAGGCCGCGGGTGTGGCGGCCAGGATGGCGTCGTGGCGTTCGGTCCAGGCGGTGGCGAGGGCGAACACGCCGTTCGCGCGCGCCTGCAGGGCCGGCATGTCCAGCTCCAGCGCATCCAGTGCGGCCAGGCCGGCTTCCAGGCTGGTGTCTTCGAGGCAGTTGGCGCTGCTGTCCATGCGCGGGCTCCCGGTGCGGCAATGGCTCACGTTCATGCAGCCGGCGTGCAGCCGGCGTGAGCATGGGGCGCTGCAGACAGCTGCGGTTGGGGTTGCGCCTCAGCGCCGCTGCAGCTGCGCGCTGATAGCGCAGTGGTCGCTGAGCGCGGCTCCGGCGTAGGTCTTTTCTTCGAACTGCAGCAGGTCGCCGCTGGCGCGGCGGTCCAGCACGATGTAGTCGATGAAGTCGCGATAGCGCGGGTTGCAGCGCGCGCCCTGGTCGCCGGAGGCGCGGGCCAGGTCGGCGTTGGCGGGGCTGGCGTCGTCCCAGTCGGCCCATACCGCGTCGCCGGGCTGGGCCAGGCGACGGTTGAAGTCGCCGAGTACCGCAAAGCGCAGGGATTCGCCGGCGCGCTGGTCGATCCAGCGTTCCAGCACCGGTACCTGCTGGAACAGCACCGGGCAGGCTTCGCGCTGATCGCCGTTGTTGCAGCCGGCTTTCAGGTGCACCGACAGCAGCCGGATCGGCGCGGCCTTGGCCGGCCGCACGATCAGGTCCACGCCGGAGCGCAGGTCGGCACTGCCCAGCTGCAGGTCGGTGACATCCGGCTGGCGCTCGAACGCCACGCCCTTGCGGATGGCGAAGCCGGTGCGCTGCGGGTTGATGGTCAGGCCGGGCTGGCCGCCGCACTCGCCCTTGCGGCCGCTGCCCACGCGCTGTTCGATTTCGATGGTGTAGCGCGCCGGGTCGAACACGCGTTCGGCGGCGGCGCGCGATTCCACTTCCTGGAACGCGATCACGTCGGCATCCAGCGCCTCGGCATAGGCGCGCATGGCGGCGTAGTCGGCATCGCTGCGCGGGCGGCAGCCGCTGTCGTTGCGTTCGGCCAGGTGTTCCATGTTCCAGCTCGCCAGCGTGAGCGTGGAGGCAGGAGTGGCGGGGCGCTCGCGCGGGGCGGTGCAGGCGCCGGCGAGCAGGCAGAGGGCGACGATCAAGGCTGGGCGTGTCATCCGCGTAGTAGACCATGCGCGCCGGATTCCCTCCATCGCAATGCACTTTGGCGCATCGCGTGTCGGGTGCATCCGTTCGCGCCGGATCGCGCGAAGCCCGCGTACGTCGGCCACGCACGAAGCCGCGGCTGCGGGCACGCCCTGGTGTTCATCCGGACTTGCCCCCGTGCCGCCGACAATCCCCTTCTCCCTGCCGCGAGATGTCGCCATGCCGCGTTCCCTGTTGTTGCCCCTGCTGCTGGCCACCGGCCTTGCCTGCGCGCAGGAGGCGCCGCTGCCGAATGCGGCGGTGCCGGCGCTGGACCTGCAGCGATACGCCGGCCAGTGGCACGAGATCGCGCATCTGCCGATGTTCTTCCAGCGCAACTGCACGGCTGCGATCACCGCGACCTATACGCCGCAGCCGGACGGCGGGATGGCGGTGCGCAATGCCTGCGAGCGGCGCGACGGCAGGCGGTTGGTGTCGGAGGCCATCGCGCGGCCGGTGGCCGGGCAGCCGGGGCAGCTGCAGGTGCGCTTCGCGCCCGCGTGGCTGGGCTGGCTGCCGATGGTCTGGGCCGACTACTGGGTGGTCGAGCTGGATCCCGCCTACCGCTGGGCGGTGGTGGGCGGGCCGTCGCGCAAGTACCTGTGGATCCTGTCGCGCACGCCGGTGATGCCGCGTGCGCAGTTCGACGCGATCCGCGAGCGTGCGGCGCAGCGTGGTTATCCGGTCGAGCGACTGATTCAGGCGGGACGTACGGTGGAGTGAGGTGATGGCCCTGCTGGAGTTCCAGGACATCGAATGCCCCTACTGCGGCGAGCCGATCACCCTGGCGCTGGATGCCAGCGCCGGCAGCCAGCGCTACATCGAGGACTGCGCGGTCTGCTGCCGGCCGATCACGGTGGTGCTGGAGGTGGATGACAACGGTGCCACCGCTGTCGTGGGATATGCGCAGGACGACGCTTGAGCGCCACTGGCGTCGTCACCTGGATGGTGCTGCGGAACAAGCGAAAAAAAGGGCGGCCGAAGCCGCCCGGGGATTGCCGAAGGAAGCCCGGATCACTGCGGCATCAGCACGCCGTCGATCACGTGCACGACGCCGTTGCGCTGGTGCAGGTCGGCCACGACCACGCGCGCGCTGCCGCCCTTGGCATCGGTCAGCACGATGCCGCCCTTGCCGTCGGCGCTGGCGGTGAGGGTGCCGCCCTGCACGGTGGTGAGGGTGGCGCTGCCACCGTTGACCTGGATCTGCTTCGCCAGTGCGGCGGCATCCACGCTGCCGGCCACCACGTGGTAGGTCAGCACGCCGGCCAGTGCGGACTTGGCCTCCGGCTGCAGCAGGCCCTCCACCGCACCGGCGGGCAATTTGCCGAAAGCGTCGTTGGTGGGTGCGAACACGGTGAACGGACCGGCGCCCTGCAGCGTGCCGACCAGGTCGGCGGCCTTCACCGCGGCCACTAGGGTGCTCAGGCTGGGGGTGGCAACGGCGGCGGCCACGATATCCGTGCTGGCCTTCGCATCATCGCTGGCGACGACGGGCGAGGCGGCACGGCCGGGGGTGCTGCAGAGGGCCAGCGCCAGCGCGCCGGCAACGGCAAAAGGCAGGGTCGACTTCATCGGGGTTCTCCAGGGAGTGGGGGATGCAGGCCGCAGGCCGCAGGCGCGGATGCGTTGCAGGGCCTGATACGCGCAGTGCCCACGGATGGATGCAGCAGGCGTGCAACGGCCGCAAACCAGTGTGATGGCGCGCTTAGCGCGCTTTCGGCCGGTTTGGGTTAAGCCGCTGTCGACGTTCATCTTGCATCGCCGGAGGGATTCAGCGTGCCTGTGTAGGGTTGGCATGTCCGTCGCGCCAGGCGCTTCGGCATTGATCCGTTTTGATCCCCCGCAAAACAGAGGACTGCATCATGACCAAGCACAACAAGACCAATCTGCTGTTCCCGCTCGCCGCCGCGTTCGCGCTGGCCTCGCCCGCCGTGTTCGCGCAGAGCCACGGCGCCGGTGCGCACGTCAACGCCAACGCGTCGGCACGCGTGCCCACGCAGATGCCGGCGCAGGCTTCGGCCGGCATGGAGATGCGCGCCGAGCCGCAGCAGAAGGCGACGCCGGCAGTGCCGGCCACGCCTGCTACCCCGGCGGTGCCGGCGTCGAAATCCGAGGATGGCAAGGCCACGCCTGCCGAACCGGCTACCCCGGCCACCCCCGCCGAGCCAGCGGCCAATACCGACGGCAAGCAGACCAAGAAGGATTGGAGCGCGCTGGACACCGACGGCAACGGCAGCCTCAGCGTCGCCGAAGCCGCGTCGCTGGAGAGCCTGGCCAAGGTCTTCGCGCAGGCCGACACCGACGCCAACGGCGAGCTGACCGGTGAGGAATACAAGATTTGGTGGTCGGCCAACGGCGGCGGCAAGGCCGACAAGCACTGAGTCAGGCGGCGGCCTGTCCTGTGCTGCATGGCGCAGGGAAGCGCCGGACGGCTGCCGGTAAAGCAGCGGAGTGGATCGGGATGGCCCGGTCCGCTCCGTTTTTTTTGTTCCGTGTGGACGTTCCGAGTGGGCTATCGCCCGGCGCATAACAGACGCCCCGGCCAGCACGTGACCGGGGCGCCCGCCCCCGTTCCACGCCGGGTTGTTTCAGTCCTCGCGCGGCAGCACGGTGAGCACGCGCTGCACGAAGACCGCGTATTCCTGCATGTACTTGCGCAGGAAGTCGGCGGTGCCCTGGTTGCTGATGTTGCCGTCGTCGTCGATCAAGTCGGGGGTGAACTGGATATAGGCTTCCATGGTGTTCATCAGCGGCGAGTTGCAGAAGCACAGCACGCCACGCAGGTGCTGCTGCGCCACCGCGGTGCCGATCGAGCCGGGCGAGGTGCCCACCACGCCGGAGGGCTTGCGGCTGAAGGAATTCTGGCCCCACGGGCGGCTGGCCCAGTCGATGGCGTTCTTCAGCGCGCCGGGGATCGAACGGTTGTATTCCGGAGTCACGAACAAGACCGCTTCCACCTCGGCAATCGCCTGCTTGAAGCGGCGCGCCACCTCGGGGTAATCGGCGTCGTAGTCGTAGCTGTACAACGGCAGCTCGCCGATGGCGATCTCCTGCAGCGCCAGTTCCGGCGGCGCCAGCTTGACCAGCGCCTTCGACAGCTTGCGGTTGATCGAGCCCTTGGCCAGGCTGCCGACCATGTAACCGACCTTGTACGTTTTCATCGCACGACTCCAACGGGACGGAATGCCCACGTTGGCATGCGATTGGTTACGTTCCGGTCAGGAACCGGCGTCGATGCGGCGCTGCCCCGATCGCGCTCAGTGCGCGCCGAAGAACCCCGCGAACGCCGCCACGGCGCGGTCGATGTCGTCGTCGTCCACGTCCAGGTGGGTGACCAGCCGCAGGGTCGGCAGGTAGCCGATGCTGATGCGGATGCCGGCCTCGCGCAGGTGGGCGTCGAGCGCCCGCAGGCGTTCGGCCGGCACGTCGATGAAGACCATGTTGGTGTGCTGGCCGAGCAGGCGGATGCCGTCGATGGCGCGCAGCGCTGCGGCCAGCCGCGCCGCGCGGGCATGGTCGTCGGCCAGCCGCGCGATGTTGTGGTCCAGCGCGTGCAGGCAGGCTGCCGCCAGCATGCCGGCCTGGCGCCAGCCGCCGCCGCAGACCTTGCGCCAGCGCCGCGCCCTGTCGATCAGCGCCTGCGAGCCGACCAGCACCGAGCCGACCGGCGCGCCCAGCCCTTTCGACAGGCACACCGACACGCTGTCGAAATGCCGCGCGATCTCCCGCGCCGGTACATCGCAGGCGACCGCGGCATTGAACAGGCGCGCGCCGTCGAGGTGATAACCCAGGCCATTCGCGCGCGCCAGCTCGCCGGCTTCGCGCAGGTAGTCCAGCGGCAGGGTGCGGCCGTGCCAGGTGTTTTCCAGCGCCAGCAGGCGGGTGCGGGCGAAGTGCGGATCCACCGGCTTGATCGCCGCCGCCACCTGCGCCAGCGGCAGGCTGCCGTCCTCGTCCTGCACGATGGGCTGCGGCTGGATCGAACCCAGCACCGCCGCGCCGCCGCCTTCGAACTTGTAGGTGTGCGCGTCCATGCCGACGATGTATTCGTCGCCGCGCTCGCAGTGCGCCAGCAGCGCCAGCAGGTTCGACTGGGTGCCGCTGGGCACGAACAGCCCGGCCTCGAACCCCAGCTCGTCGGCCAGCCGCCGCTGCAGGGTGTTGACCGTCGGATCTTCGCCGTACACGTCGTCGCCCACCGGCGCCGCGTACATCGCATCGCGCATCGCTTCGCCGGGTTGGGTCACCGTGTCGCTGCGCAGGTCGATCACCTTCATGTGCATTCCTTTACCGCGGTGGGTGGCGATCGCGGGATCGCATAGGTCCCCCATCGTAGAAGCAAAACCGGGGGTGTCGGCTAGACCGCTTCCGCGATGGCGTGGTTAAGCCGGCGTGGAGATTCAGGTTCCGCGCCGGAATGCGTTCAGACGGCGCTCGTAAGGTGGCGTGGCGGCTGCAGGAATGCCGCGGCAACCCGTCCGTTTTGATCCCCCGCAGAACGAGGAACACGAATGATGCACACGTCCAGGATCTCCCTGCTGTTGTCCACCGCGCTGGTCGCGGCCTTTGCCGCACCGGCGGCATTCGCCCAGGACGCCAAGGCGCAGCAGGCGCCGCCGCAGGAGCCTACCCAGGCACCGGCGCAGTCCGCGCAGGACGCCGAGCCGGCGAAGAAGGGCTGGAGCGAGCTGGATGCCGATGGCAACGGCAGCCTCAACGTCGGCGAGGCCGCTACGCTTCAGAGCCTGGCCAAGGCGTTCGCGGAGGCCGATGCCGACGGCAATGGCGAGCTGACCCAGGAGGAGTACCAGGCCTGGCTGTCCAGCAATGGCAACAAGGATGTGCCCAAGCAGTAACCCTGCTTGGCGACAGGCAACGGCGCGTCCTGATCGTCCGCCGGCACGCTTCCCCCACGGCGCTGCACGGCACACCAGGAACAACAAGAACGCACGCACGGATGCGTCGGGCAGGACGCGGTTGTGGCACGAAGGGCGGCGCAAGCCGCCCTTCGTTTTGTTGCGCTGGTGATTTGCAGCGATCGCGATGCGCGACACGCGATGGGCGTTCTTCGAAGGCCAGCCAAGCAGCGGCGACCTCGCAAGTCGCTCCCCGATACTTGCTTTGTTGCGAGGCCGCCGCTGCCCGGCTGGCCGCGTGTTGGTTTCGCTTCGGTGGGCACGAGATTCGCGGCTTGATTGCAAGCGTGATGCATCAGACATCACCGGCGCGCGGAACCATTCGCATCCGCTCGATGCGGCCTGCGCGCGGCGTAAAATCACGCGCTCTGTCCGCTATCGAACGACGCCCCATGACCACGCTGCCGCCCTGCCCGAAGTGCAACTCCGAATACAGCTACCAGGACGGTGCGCAGCTGGTGTGCCCGGAATGCGGGCATGAGTGGGTGCCGGGCGAGGCCGATGCCGGCGACGAGGCCAAGGTGATCAAGGATGCGGTGGGCAATGTGCTGGCCGATGGCGATACCGTCACCGTCATCAAGGACCTGAAGGTGAAGGGTTCGTCGTTGGTGGTGAAGGTGGGTACCAAGGTGCGCAACATCCGTCTGGTCGATGGCGACCACGACATCGACTGCAAGATCGACGGCATCGGCCAGATGGGCCTGAAGTCGGAGTTCGTGAAGAAGGCCTGAGCCGGCGCCGCCGGTTTGATCTGGGTCAGCCGCGGCGGGATTCGCCGTCCGCGTGGGTTCGCCGCGCCGGATAATCGGTACCGGAAAGGTACTGATTCAGCCGAGGCAACGCAGATGGACATCCAGCGCTACTACCACGACCACACGCAGATCTTCCGCCAGATCGACACCCTGCGCGAGCTGTCGCGCGCAGGCGTGCGCGAGAACGCGGTGCGGATCAGCGAGATCATCACCGGCACCGCAAGCCACATCAAATTCCACCTGGCGGCGGAAGACCGCGTGCTGTACCCCGCGCTGGCGCGTTCGGGCGACGCCCAGGTGGCGGCGATGAGCGCGCGCTACCGCGGCGAGATGCAGGGAATCGCCAGCGCCTTCGCGGCGTTCGTCGCGCAGTGGCGGGTACCGTCGCGGCTGGTGGCGGACCCGGACGGCTTCCGCCGCGATGCCAACACCGTGCTGCGCGCGCTGTTCGACCGCCTGCAGCGCGAAAGCGTCGAGCTGTATCCGGCCGCCGAAGCGGTCTGAGTGCGGGTTTCAGCGCGCGGCGACGCGGTTGCGCCCGGCGTGCTTGGCCGCGTACAGGGCGAGATCGGCGCGTTGCAGCAGGCTGGCCTTGTCATCGCCCGGCTGGCGCTGGGCCACGCCGATGCTGACGGTGACCGGCAGCGCCGCCGGCGCCCCGGCCACCGCGGCCCGCAGGGCGTCGCAGAGCGGCAGCGCTGCATCGAGGTCCAGGCCCGGCAGCAGCCAGGCGAACTCCTCGCCGCCGTGGCGTGCGAGCAGGCCGCGACCGCCGGCGGCCGCGCGCAGGCTTTCCGCCACCCGCGCCAGCACCTCGTCGCCGACGCCGTGGCCGTGGGTGTCGTTGATCGCCTTGAAGTGGTCGATGTCGGCCAATGCCATGCAGAACGGCGCATCGCCGGCCAGGCGCTCATCGAGCGCGGCGATCAGCGCGCGCCGGTTGGCCAGCCCGGTCAGCGCATCCAGGTGCAGCTGCTGCGCCAACTCCTCGTTGTGTGCTTCCAGCGCGTCGGCGAACGCTTGCAACTTTTTCTCGTACCAGGCGCGATCCTGCAGCTGCAGCGCAAGCTCTTCGCTGGAGCGACGCAGCTCCAGCAACTGCGAGACCTGTCGCGACAGCGCCGCCAGCGCCTCCTGCCGTCGTGGCGCGAGCTCGCGCGGATGATGGTCCATCACGCAGAGGGCGCCCAGCGGCAGGCCGGCCGGATCGAGTAGCGGCGCGCTTGCATAGAAGCGAATACCGGGCGGGGTCGTCACTACCGGATTGTCCTGGAAGCGCACATCCAGCCGCGCATCTGGCACCACCGTCAGGGACTGCGGGGCCAGGATCGCGTGCGCGCAGAACGCGGTGTCGCGGGAGGTTTCCGGCGCGTCGTCCATGCCAAGCTTGGACTTGAACCACTGGCGCTCGGCGTCGATCAGGGTGATCGCCCCCATCGGCACGTCGCAGATCGCCGCAGCGATCGCGAGCAGGTCATCGAATGCCGCTTCGCGCGGGGTATCGAGGATCCGGTAGCGCCGCAGCGCTTCCAGGCGGGCGGCTTCGTTGTCGGGTTTGGCAGGGCGGAGCATCGGGCCTCCGGAGCGTTGACGCATCGCTTGCGGGTGCCGGCGAACGGGCCGGTCAATGCTTCCAATCGTAAATTGGCTGGTCAAGCCGCGGCCTTCACACCACCAGCGCAGCCCGCAGCGGCGTGCCGTCCCAGCGTGCGCGCGCGCCCAGCGCGGCGATCTCCATCAGCACGCTGGCGCCGGTGATTTCGGCCTGCAGCTGCAGCGCCAGTTCGCGCGCCGCCAGCAGCGTGCCGCCGGTGGCCAGCACGTCGTCGACCAGCAGCACGCGCGCGCCTGGCGCCACCGCGCCGGCCTGCACCTGCAGCGTGTCCTGCCCGTATTCCAGCGCATAGCTGGCCTCCAGCACCGGGCCGGGCAATTTGCCCGGCTTGCGCAGCGGCACCAGCCCGGTGCCAAGGGCGCGCGCGAGCGGCGCGCCGAACAGGAAGCCGCGTGATTCGATCGCCATCACCACGTCGATGGGCACGTCGCGCCACGGTGCGGCCAGCGCGTCGATGACCGTGGCGAAGGCATCGGCATCGGCCAGCATCGGCATGATGTCCTTGAACAGCACGCCGGGGCGGGGGAAGTCGTGGATGTCGCGGATCAGGCGGGGCCAGTCGGTCATGGGGTGGTTGCGGAAACGGGAGGTTCGTCATTCTGCATGCCGGGGCGGGCCCGTAGAATGCGGCGATGGAAAATGCATCCCGCGGCGGCATCGCCCTGGTCGGTTTCGATGCCGACGACACCCTCTGGCGCAGCCAGGATTATTTCGACGAAGCGCAGGTGCAGTTCGAGCGGATCATCTCCCGCCACGTCGACCTGGCCGACCTCGGCCGGCGCCTGTACGAATACGAGGCGCGCAACATCGCCTTCTTCGGCTATGGCGTGAAGGGCATGGCGCTGTCGATGGTGGAGGCCGCGGTGGACATCACCGGCGGGCGCATCCCGGGCGCCGACATCAAGCGCATCGTGCTGCTGGCCAAGGAGCTGCTGCGGCATCCGGTGGAGCTGCTGGACGGCGTGCGCGAGGCGGTGGAAGCGGTGGCGGCGCGGCATCCGGTGGTACTGATCACCAAGGGCGATCTGTTCCACCAGGAAGCCAAGGTCCGGCAGTCGGGCCTGGCCGACCTGTTCCGGCGCATCGAGATCGTCAGCGAGAAGGATCCGGCCACCTATGCGCGGCTGCTGGAGGAATTCGAGGTGCCTGCGCGCCGCTTCCTGATGGTGGGCAACTCGCTGCGTTCGGACATCGCGCCGGTACTGGAGCTGGGCGGATGGGGCGTGCACGTGCCCTATCATCTGACCTGGATGCACGAAGCCGGTGCTCAGCCCCAGCAGGGGCGCGTGCGCATGCGTGAGGTCGCAGCCATCGACCAGCTGCTGCCGGCGGTGGAAGAGCTGCACGCACTGGCCTCGGCGTGAACGGAACCAACGGAGTGGATGCATGATCGATTTGAACGGCCGCACCGCCATCGTGACCGGGGCGGGGGGCGGCCTGGGCCGCGCGCACGCGCTGCTGCTGGCGCAGCGCGGGGCGAAGGTGGTGGTGAATGATCTCGGCGATGCTGCGGACGCGGTGGTGGAGGAAATCCGCGCCGCCGGCGGCCAGGCGCGCGCGGCGAAGTGTTCGGTGGTCGATGCCGAGGCGGTGCAGGCGATGGCCGATGCGGTGCTGGCCGACTGGGGCAGCATCGACATCCTGGTCAACAACGCCGGCATCCTGCGCGACAAGAGCTTCGCCAAGATGGAGTTGGCCGATTTCCGGCTGGTGCTGGAAGTGCACCTGATGGGCGCGGCCAATTGCACCAAGGCGGTGTGGAACGCGATGCGCGAACGCAACTACGGCCGCATCGTGATGACCACTTCGTGCAGCGGGTTGTACGGCAATTTCGGCCAGGCCAACTACGCCGCGGCCAAGATGGGGTTGGTGGGGATGATGCAGACGCTCGGCATCGAGGGCGCCAAGCACGACATCCGGGTCAACTGCCTGGCGCCCACCGGCGCCACCCGGATGATGGAAGGCATCCTGCCGCCGGACCAGCTGGCCCGGTTCAAGCCGGAGCTGGTCAGTCCGGCGGTGCTGGCGCTGGTGGCGGAAAACGCGCCCAACCGCGCCATCCTCAGCGCCGGTGCCGGAGGTTTCGAGTTGGCCTACGTGGCCCTGACCCAGGGCATCCATCTGGGCGAAGCGGCCAGCGCGGAGGCGATCCTGGAGCACTGGGTGGAGCTGAGCAGCCGCGATGGCGATTTCGTGCCGGCGCAGGGCTTCGACCAGGCCAGGCATGAACTGCACAAGGCCGGTTTCGGCAGCGATTCCTGAACGGCGCCGGCCTGCACAGGCGCGTTTTCATAACGCGTTCACCGCCACGGTAGACACTGGAACCACGCCGGCACGACCGGCATCGCAAAGGAGCTTCCCATGCGCCGCATTCGCCTGATGTCCTCGCTCACCCTGGCCGCCGCGCTTGCAGCAGGTGCGGGCAGCGTGAGCGCACAGACCCTCAGCCTTAACTGGAATCCGCGCAGCGGCGATGTCTGGGTGGATACCCAGCTGGCGGACATCAACCGCTACGGTTACAGCTATCGCGATCCCTTCATCGACGAGATGGTGCGCTACCACGGCGCGCCGCGTGATCTCGTGACCGATCTGCTGGTCAACCGCCGCTGGGCGCCGGGCGATGTCTACTACGCCTGCACCATCGCCCAGATCATCAACCGGCCGTGCCGCTACGTCGCCGACGAGTGGCAGGCCAATCGCGGCCAGGGTTGGGGCGTGGTGGCCAAGCGGTTGGGCATCAAACCGGGTTCGGCGGAGTTCCACCGGCTGAAGCGCGGCTTCGTGCCGACCTATGACCGCTGGTCGCGCCCGATCTCCCTGGACGACGATCTGCGCCGCGCCTATCCGAACCGTGGCAAGGGTCATGGCAACAAGCCGGGCAAGATGCACAACGGCGCGAGCAACCATGACCGCGGCAATGGTCACGGAAATGGCAAGGGCAATAGCGGCAAGGGCAACGGCAAGGGCCGCGACCACCACTAAAGCCCCCCGGCGAGCGCCGTTGCGTTAAGTCGCGTGCGCCGGCCGGTTGCCCCCGCAGCGAATGTCCCCCGGCAGCGGACTGACGCCCGCTGCCTCCTCCTTGATTTCGCTGCAGGGGCAACCGGCCGGCGCTCCGTGATGGTGTGGCGCGTCGGTCAGGCCGGCGGCACCCGCACCCAGCCTTCCATCAGCACCCGCGCGCTGCGGCTCATCACGGCGCGTGTCACCGTCCACTGGCCATCGATCCGCGCGACGGATGCGCCGACCGCCAACGTGCCGGAGGGATGGCCGAAGTTCACCGCATCGTGCGTGCCGCCGCCGGCAGCCAGGTTCACCAGCGTTCCCGGCACCGCCGCCGCGGTGGCGATGGCGACCGAGGCGGTGCCCATCATTGCGTGGTGGAGCTTGCCCATCGACATCGCACGCACGTTGAGGTCGATGCTGCCGGCGTCGATGCGCTTGCCGCTGGATGAGGTGTAGTCCTGCGCCGGCGCGACCAACGCCACCTTCGGCGTGTGCTGGCGGGTGGCCGCTTCTTCAGCCGTCCGAATCAACCCCATGCGCAGCGCGCCGGCCACGCGGATCGCTTCCAGCTTGGCCAGCGCCGCCTTGTCTTCGTTGATTGCCGGCTGCAGCTCGGTGCCGGCAAAACCGATGTCGGTGGCGTTGACGAATACGGTGGGAATGCCGGCGGTGATCATGGTTGCCTTGAGCGTGCCGACGCCCGGCACGTCCAGATCATCGACCAGATTGCCGGTGGGAAACATCGAACCGCCATCGCCCTCGTCGTCGGACGGGTCGATGAACTCCAGCACGATCTCGGCGGCGGGGAAGGTCACGCCGTCCAGCTCGAAATCGCCGGTTTCCTGCACCTGCCCGCCGCGCACCGGCACGTGCACCAGGATGGTCTTGCCGATGTTGGCCTGCCACACCCGCACGGTGACGGTGCCGTCCTGCGGGATCCGTTCGGCAGGGATGAAGCCGTTGGCGATCGCGAACGGGCCGACCGCGGTGGTGAGGTTGCCGCAGTTGCCCGACCAGTCCACGAAGGCGGTATCGATGCTGACCTGGCCGTACAGATAGTCGACGTCGTGATCGGGCACGCTGGCGGCGGCGATGATCACCGTCTTGGACGTGGACGAGGTCGCCCCGCCCATGCCGTCGGTGTGCTTGCCGTAGGGATCGGGCGAACCGATCACCCGCAGCAGCAGCGCATCGCGCGCCGCCCCCGCCACCCGCGCGGCCTCCGGCAGGTCGTCGCGCCGGAAGAACACGCCTTTGGAGGTGCCGCCGCGCATGTAGGTGGCGGGGATGCGCAGTTGCGGAAGCGATGACATGTTGGTGCCTGCAGTGGGTGCGGGCGCCCATTTTCGCGCCTTGCCGGCGCCGGTGCGAATTCAGCCCGCCAGCAGGTCCATGAACTCGCGCACCGGCATGGCTTCCAGCCGCGCCTGGTCCAGCGCCACGTCGAGGATGCGCTGCTGGCGCGCGGCATCGAAGCGCCGCGCCAGGTTGCGGCGGAACTTCTGCTCCAGCAGCGGCAGGCCTTCATCGCGGCGGCGCGGATGGCCGATGGGGTATTCCACCAGCACCTCGTCCAGCGCGCTGCCGTCCCTGAAATGCACGGTCAGGCCGTTGGCAATGCTGCGCTTGTCCGGATCGTGGTAGTCGGCGGTGAACTGCGGTTCCTCGACGCAGCGGATGCGCGCGCGCAGCGCGTCGATGCGCGGGTCGGCGGCGATGGCGTCGTCGTAGTCTTCGGCGGTCAGGCGGCCGAACAGCAGCGGCACCGCCACCATGTACTGGATGCAGTGGTCGCGGTCGGCGGGGTTATCCAGCGGGCCGTCCTTGTCGATGATGCGCATGCACGCGGCCTGGGTGCGGATGACGATTTTCTCGATGTCGTCGATGCTGCGGCCGAGTTCGCGCAGCCGCTGATGCAGCGTCATCGCCGCCTCCACCGCGCTCTGTGCATGGAACTCGGCCGGGTAGCTGATCTTGAACAGCACGTTCTCGATCACGTGGTTGCCGTACTCGCGCTCGAAGCGGAACTCGCGCCCCTGGAAGCTCACGTCGTAGAAGCCCCACGCCGGTGCGGTCAGCGCGGCGGGATAGCCCATCTCGCCGGTCTGCGCGATCAGCGCCAGCCGCACCGCGCGCGAACAGGCGTCGCCGGCGGCCCAGCTCTTGCGCGAGCCGGTGTTGGGCGCGTGCCGGTAAGTGCGCAGGCTCTGGCCGTCCACGAACACCTGCGACAGCGCCGCCAGCGCCTGTTCGCGGCTGAGCCCGAGCAGCGCCGACACCACCGCGGTGGAGGCCAGCTTCACCAGCGCGACGTGGTCCAGCCCGACCTGGTTGAACGAATTCTTCAGCGCCATCACGCCCTGGATCTCGTGCGCCTTGATCGCGCAGGCCAGCACTTCGCGCATGCTCAGCGCCGCGCCGGCGCGGCTGCGCCAGTCGGCCACCGCGAGGATGGCACCGAGGTTGTCGGACGGGTGGCCCCATTCGGCGGCCAGCCAGGTGTCGTTGAAGTCCAGCCAGCGGATCGTCGCGCCGATGTCGAACGCGGCCTTGACGGGGTCCAGTTGCAAGCCGGTGCCGGGCACGCGCGCGCCGTTTTCCAGCGTGGCGCCGGGCACCACCGGTCCGAGCAGCTTGGTGCAGGCGGAGTGCTCCAGCGCTTCCAGCGCGCAGCCCAGCGAATCGATCAGCACCAGCCGCGCACTCCGCCACGCCAGCGCGGAGGTGGGTTGGAAATCGCGGACGTAGTCGACGATGTCGACCAGCACGTCGTCCCAATCGGCCCTGGCAGACAGCACAGGCGAGGACATGGATGCACTCCCGTATCAATCAGTACCGTAATGGTACTCTTTCACGGGCAGTCGCGGCGACACATGCCCATTGCAAGGGCATGTGGCTTGGTCAGGCGCGCGCGGCCGGGGGTTCAGCCGGCGCTGTTGGCGGCGATGAAATCCTGCGCGAATCGCTGCAGCACGCCGCCGGCGGCGTAGATGTGCACGTCCTCGTCGGAATCCAGCCGGCAGGTGACCGGCACTTCGACGGTTTTGCCATCGCGGCGATGGATGCGCAGCGTCAGGATGGCGCCGGGCGCGGGCGTGCCGAAAACGTCGAAGGTCTCGCTGCCGTCGATGGCCAGCATCAGGCGGGTGGTGCCGGGCTGGAACTGCAGCGGCAGCACGCCCATGCCGACCAGGTTGGTGCGATGGATGCGCTCGAAGCCCTCGGCCACGATCGCCTCCACGCCGGCCAGGCGCACGCCCTTGGCCGCCCAGTCGCGCGAGCTGCCCTGGCCGTAATCCGCGCCGGCGATGATGATCAGCGGCTGGCGGCGCTGCATGTAGGTTTCGATCGCCTCCCACATCCGCACCACCTTGCCGTCCGGCTCGATCCGCGCCAGCGAACCCTGGCGCACGCTGCCGTCCTGGTTGCGCACCATCTCGTTGAGCAGCTTGGGATTGGCGAAGGTCGCGCGCTGCGCGGTCAGGTGGTCGCCGCGATGGGTGGCGTAGGAATTGAAGTCCTCTTCCGGCAGGCCCATCTTCGCCAGGTATTCGCCGGCGGCGCTGGAGCCCAGGATCGCGTTGGACGGCGACAGGTGGTCGGTGGTGATGTTGTCGCCCAGCACCGCCAGCGCGCGCATGCCGTGCATGGTGCGCTCGCCCGCCAGCGCGCCTTCCCAATACGGAGGGCAGCGGATGTAGGTGCTCTGCGGGCGCCAGTCGTACAGCGGCTTGGCTTGCTGGCCGCGCGCGCGCGGCGCGAACATCGGCTCGTACACCCTGCGGAACTGCTCCGGCTTGACGCTGGCTTTCACCACCGCGTCGATCTCGGCGTCGGACGGCCAGATGTCCTTGAGCCGCACTTCATTGCCGTCGCGATCGATCCCAAGCACGTCCTTCTCGATGTCGAAGCGCACCGTGCCGGCAATCGCGTAGGCGATCACCAGCGGCGGCGAGGCGAGGAACGCCTGCTTCGCATACGGATGGATGCGGCCGTCGAAATTGCGGTTGCCGGACAGCACCGCGGTCACGTACAGGTCGCGCTCGATCACTTCCTTCTGGATGGCCGGGTCCAGCGCGCCGCTCATGCCGTTGCAGGTAGTGCAGGCGAAGCCGACGATGCCGAAGCCCAGCTGTTCCAGCTCCGGCAGCAGCTTGGCGTCTTCCAGATACAGCTGTACCGCCTTCGAGCCGGGCGCCAGCGAGCTCTTCACCCACGGCTTGCGGGCCAGCCCGCGCGCGTTGGCGTTGCGCGCCAGCAGCGCGGCGGCGATCACGTTGCGCGGGTTGGAGGTGTTGGTGCAGCTGGTGATGGCGGCGATGATCACCGCGCCGTCGGGAATCAGGCCTTGCGCTTCCTCGTCGCGAGCGGCGTCGAGCTTGGTTTCATCGGCGATGCCACGCTCTGCCAGCGCCGTCACCGGCAGCCGGCGGTGGGGGTTGCTCGGCCCCGCCAACGTGCGGGTCACGCTGGACAGGTCGAAATGCAGGGTGCGCTCGTAGCGCGCGTGCAGCAGGTCGTCGGCCCAGAAGCCGGCGGTCTTCGCATAGGTTTCCACCAGCGCCACCTGCGCATCGTCGCGACCGGTCAGGCGCAGGTAGTCCAGGGTGTTGTCGTCGATGAAGAACATCGCCGCGGTGGCGCCATACTCCGGCGCCATGTTGGAAATCGTGGCACGGTCGCCGATGGTCAGCGCGGATGCGCCTTCGCCGCGGAACTCCAGATACGCACCGACCACCTTCTGCTGGCGCAGGAATTCGGTCAGCGCCAGCACCACGTCGGTGGCGGTGATGCCGGGGCCGGGCCGGCCGGCGAGTTCCACCGCCACGATGTCGGGCAGGCGCATCATCGACGCGCGGCCCAGCATCACGCTCTCCGCTTCCAAGCCGCCGACGCCGACGGCAATCACGCCCAGCGCGTCCACGTGCGGGGTATGCGAATCGGTGCCGACGCAGGTATCGGGGAAGGCCACGCCGTCGCGGGTGTAGATCACCGGCGACATCTTCTCCAGATTGATCTGATGCATGATCCCGTTGCCCGCCGGGATCACGTCGACGTTGTCGAAGGCCAAGCGGCACCACTCGATGAAGTCGAAACGGTCGGCGTTGCGGCGATCCTCGATGGCGCGGTTTTTCGCGAACGCCTGCGGGTCGAAGCCCGGCGCCTCCACCGCCAGCGAGTGGTCGACGATCAGCTGCACCGGCACCACCGGGTTGACCTGCGCCGGATCGCCGCCGGCAGCGGCGATGGCTTCGCGCAGGCCGGCCAGGTCGACCAGCGCGGTCTGGCCAAGGATGTCGTGGCAGACCACGCGTGCCGGGAACCACGGGAAGTCGAGGTCGCGGCGGCGTTCGACCAGCTGCAGCAGGTAGTCGTTGATGCGGGTCGGCTCCGCCTTGCGCACGATGTTCTCGGCGTGCACCCGCGCGGTGTACGGCAGCTCCGCCCAGGCGCCCGGTTTCAGCGCTTCCACCGCCTCCCGCGCATCGAAATAATCCAGCGCGGTGCCGGGCAGGTATTTGCGGTAGCTGGTGTTCATCATGGTGGGCAGGCAGTGCTCGAACGGACCGCCTATTCTCGCGCATCGCGGCGGGGCTTGCCCCGGCCTCCGTACAATGCGCCGCGTGAACGCCTCTCCCGCCATTCCCGCCGACCAGCTGCGCCTGTCCGTCGCCCCGATGATGGATTGGACGGATTCGCACTGCCGCGTGTTCCACCGGCTGCTGGCGCCAAGCGCACGGCTGTATTCGGAAATGGTGCATGCCAACGCGGTGGTGCTGGGCGACCGCGCGCGGCTGCTGGCGATGGACCCCTGCGAGCACCCGGTGGCGCTGCAGCTGGGCGGCAGTGAGCCGGCGCTGCTGGCGCAGGCGGCGCGGATCGGCGCCGACTGGGGCTATGACGAGATCAACCTCAACTGCGGCTGCCCGTCCGACCGCGTGCAGGCCGGGCGGTTTGGTGCGTGCCTGATGCGCGAGCCGGCGCTGGTGGCGGACAGCGTGGCGGCGATGATCGCCGCGGCGCCGGGCGTGCCGGTGACGGTGAAGTGCCGGCTGGGCGTGGACGACGACCACGAGTGGGAGCGTTTCATCGACTTCATCGACACCATTGCCGAAGCTGGCTGCCGGATGTTCGTGGTGCATGCGCGCAATGCCTGGCTGAAGGGGCTTTCGCCGAAGGAAAACCGCGAGGTGCCGCCGCTGCGCTATGACTGGGCTTACCGGCTCAAGCGCGAACGCCCGCAGCTGCAGGTGGTGGTCAACGGCGGCATCGCCGATGCCGACGAGGCCACCGCGCATCTGCAGCATCTCGAGGGCGCGATGCTCGGCCGCGCCGCCTACCACACGCCCTACCTGCTGCATCAGCTCGACGCGCGCTGGTCCGGCGCCGTGCTGCGCAGCCGCGCCGAACTGCTGCGCGAGTATCGTCCCTACGTCGAGGCGCAACTCCACAAGGGCGTGTTCCTCAAGCACATCACCCGCCACCTGCTGGGCCTGTTTGCCGGTCAGCACGGCGGCCGCGCGTTCCGGCAAATCCTCAGCGAAGGCGCGCACCGGCCCGGCGCCGACTGGGCGCTGCTGGAACAGGCCTTGTCATTGACCGAACGGGAACCCCTGCCGACATGATCACCCGCGATACCGATGCGTTCTTCGCACTTGCCCGCGCCACCGCCGCCGACTTCGGTCCGGCCACCGCGCGCGCCGCCTTCCTGGTTGCGCCGGACGGCTTCCGCCTCGCCGAACAATCGGCGCGCGACAACGCCTACATGGCCGACGCCGCGGCCTTCGACGCCGCCCGCGCCTCGGCCCAGCACCGCGACCTGCAGCGCGCGGTGTCGGCGGTGCTGCCGACGGTCTGCTTCGCCGGCAGCCCCGACACCCCCGACGCGCTGTTCCCCAACAACGTGTTCGGCACCGCCGCCGGCCGCAGCATCATCGGCCGCATGCGCCACGAAGTGCGCCAGTGCGAAGCCGCACGCAGCGACATCCGCGCGTTTTTTCGCGACGTGCTGGGTCGGCAGGAAGTCGACCTTTCCACCCAGCCGCATCCCTGCGAGCTGACCGGCGCGCTGGTGATCGACCGCGCCCGCGGGCTGGGCTTCTGCGGCCTGTCCGAGCGCTGCGACGAAGCCGGAGCGAAGCTGATGCACGAAGCGTTTGGCCTGCGCGGCACCCTGCTGTTCGATCTCGCCGCTGGCGAATACCACACCAACGTGGTGCTGGCGGTGCTGGCCGGGCGCGCCGCGGTGGTCTGCCCGGCCGGCTTCGCCGAACCGTCGGTGGCCGCTGCGATTGCGGATCTGTACGCCCCGCACGCGGTGGTCTGCGATGCCGCCGAACACGCCGCGTTCGTCGCCAACTGCATCGCGCTGTCGGCGGACACGGCATGGATGAGCGCGGCGGCGGGCAGGGCCCTGTCGCCGGCACACCGCGCAACCTTGGCCGAGGCCGGGTTCCGGGTCGAAGCGGTGGAACTGGACGCCATCGAGGCGGCCGGCGGCTCGCTGCGCTGCTGCATCGGCGAGCTGTTCTGAGCCGGGGCAGGCAAGAGGCTGAACGGCGCGCTATCCTGTTCAGGAAACTTCAGGGCCGATTCACCCCCTGCTTCCAAGAATGGCCCCGTACCTGCCATCCAAAGCCAGTCACGCCATGCCCCGCATTCCGACCTTGCTGCCCAACCTGTTCGCCGCCGTCCTGCTGACGGCGTCGTCGCTGGCGATGGCCCAGCAGGCGCAGCAGCCGCCGCGTGATCGGGAACCGGACCGCGAGCCGCAGCCGCAGTCGCAGCCTCGCGTAAGTCTGTCCGATGCGGTGCGCCGGGTCGAGCGCAACACCCGCGGCGAAGTGCTGTCGGCCGAGCGCGTCCAGTTCGATGGCCGCGACATGCACCGGGTCAAGGTGGTGGACGATCAGGGCCGGGTGCGGGTGTTCATGCAGGATCCTGCCCGTCGCGAACGCCCGTCGCCACGGCCGCCGCGCGACGACGAATAAACGGCCTTTCCGACCCATTCCCAAGGAGTGACCATGCGTATCCTGCTCGTCGAAGACGAAGCCCCGCTCCGTGAAACCCTGGCCGCGCGCCTGAAGCGCGAAGGTTATGCCGTGGATGCCGCGCAGGATGGCGAGGAAGGCCTGTACATGGGCCGCGAAGTGCCGTTCGACGTCGGCATCATCGACCTCGGCCTGCCCAAGATGAGCGGCATGGAGCTGATCCGCGCGCTGCGCGACGAAGGCAAGAAATTCCCGATGCTGATCCTGACCGCGCGCTCCAGCTGGCAGGACAAGGTCGATGGGCTCAAGCAGGGCGCCGACGACTATCTGGTCAAGCCTTTCCACGTCGAGGAACTGCTGGCGCGGGTCAACGCGCTGGTGCGCCGCGCCGCCGGCTGGAGCAAGCCCACGCTGGAGTGCGGGCCGGTGGTGCTGGATCTGGCCGCGCAGACGGTCAGTGTCAATGGCAGCAACGTCGATCTGACCAGCTACGAATACAAGGTGCTGGAATACCTGATGATGCACGCCGGCGAGCTGGTGTCGAAGGCCGACCTCACCGAGCACATCTACCAGCAGGATTTCGACCGCGATTCCAACGTGCTGGAAGTCTTCATCGGCCGCCTGCGCAAGAAGCTGGATCCGGACGGCGAACTGAAGCCGATCGAGACCGTGCGCGGCCGCGGCTACCGCTTCGCCATCGCGCGCAGCGGCGAGTGACCGCGGCCCCGCGCGCAGGCGGATGACCCCCGCACCCGTCGAGCCCGGCCCTGCCGCGCCGTCGCGCGTGCGGCGCCTGCGCATCGCCCAGCCGCGCTCGCTGCAGTCGCGGCAGCTGTGGGCGGCCAGCCTCGGCGTGATCGCCTTCCTTGCGCTGGCCGGCTACGCGCTCGACCGCGCTTTCCAGAGCACCGCCCAGAGCGGCATGCGCGAGCGCCTGCACAGCTATGCGCTGGCCTATGCCGGCAGCGACTTCGCCCGCGACGGCAGCGTGATTCCGCCGTGGGACCCGCCCGATTCGCGCTTCAAGCGCCCGGGCAGCGGGCTGTACGCACAGATCGTGTTGGCCGGCGGGCAGTGGGAGTCGGATTCCGCGCAGGGCCCGCGCCTGCCCGACGGTGCGCTGCTGGATCCGGGCCGACAGGTGTTCGAAGGGCCGCTTCCGTTCACCCGCATCAGCGGCGCGCCGGGCGAGGTCTATCGCTACGGCTACGGGCTTGCCTTCAGCGACGAGGCCGGCGAGCGCGAAATCCCCTACACCGTCTACATCCTCGAAGACACCACCGCGCTGGGGCGGCAGGTATCGGCGTTCCGCGCGGCGCTGTGGTGGTATCTGGGCGGCGCCGGCGCGGTCCTGCTGCTGCTGCAGATGCTGGTGCTGCGCTGGAGCCTGCGCCCGCTGCGCGACGTGATCGACGAACTCAAGCGGGTGCAGGCGGGCGCCGCCGCCGGCATGAGCGAGGCGCATCCGCGCGAGCTGGAGCCGTTGACCGACAGCATCAACGCCTTCATCCAGAGCGAGCGCGAGAATCTGGAGCGCCAGCGCAATACCCTGGCCGACCTGGCGCACAGCCTGAAGACGCCGCTGGCGGTGCTGCGCTCGCGGCTGGACGCCGACACCGGCGAAGCCGAGCTGCGCAGCGAGGTGGACGCGCAGCTGCGCCGCATGAGCGATCTGGTGGGCTACCAGCTGGCGCGCGCGGCGCGTTCCGGCCACCAGCTGTTCGCGGCGCCGATCGAGGTCGAGCCGCAGGCCGAGCAGATCGTGGTCGGGCTGGAAAAGGTCTATGCCAGCAAGGGCGTGCTGTGCGAATTCGAGATCGCGCCTGAGGCGCGCTTCCACGGCGAAACCGGCGACCTGCAGGAGCTGCTGGGCAACCTGCTGGAGAACGCCTTCAAGTGGGCGAAATCGCGGGTGCTCCTGACCATCGCGGAAGGTCCGCAGGTCGCCGGCCGCCGCGCCGGGCTGCTGATCGCGGTGGAGGACGATGGCCCGGGCATCGCCGACGACCGCATCGCCTACGTCCTGCAGCGCGGCGTGCGCGGCGACGAGCGCGTGCAGGGCCACGGCATCGGCCTGTCGATCGTGCAGGACATCCTCAAGAGCTATCGCGGCCAGCTGCGCGTGGGGCGCTCGCAGGAACTGGGCGGCGCGCGCTTCGAAGCCGAGCTGCCCGGCGGGTTGTAGCCGCCGGGCATCGCCGGATCAGTCGATGCTGATGCCGGCCAGCTTCTGCAGTGCTTCTGCGTACTTGGCGCGGGTTCTGTCGATGACCTCGGCGGGCAGCTTCGGCCCGGGCGCGGCCTTGTTCCAATCCAGCGTCTCCAGATAGTCGCGCACGAACTGCTTGTCGTAGCTGGGCGGGCTGGTGCCCATGGCATAGCCGTCGGCCGGCCAGTAGCGGCTGGAATCCGGGGTCAGCATTTCGTCCATCACGTACAGCTTGCCGTCCTCGTCGGTGCCGAACTCGAACTTGGTGTCGGCCAGGATGATCCCGCGCTGCGCGGCGTAGTCGCGCGCGAACGCATAGATCGCGAGGGTGGCGTCGCGCACCGCCTCGGCCTGTTCGCGGCCGACCAGATTGACCGCGGCGGCGAAATCGATGTTCTCGTCGTGGTCGCCCACCGCTGCCTTGGTGGACGGGGTGAAGATCGGCTCGGCCAGCTGCTGCGCCTGCTGCAGCCCCGCGGGCAGGGCGATGCCGCTGATGGCGCCATGGAGCTGGTAGTCCTTCCAGCCGCTGCCGATGATGTAGCCGCGGGCGATGCATTCCACCGGCACCGGCTTGAGCTTTTTCGTCACCACCGCGCGCTTGGCGTACAGCGCCGCGTCCACGCCCGCTGGCAGCACCGAGGCGACGTCGATCCCGGTCAGGTGGTTGGCGATGATGTGCCGGGTCTTGTCGAACCAGAAATTGCTGATCTGGCAGAGCATCTCGCCCTTGCCGGGGATCGGGTCGGGCAGCACCACGTCGAACGCGCTCAGGCGGTCGCTGGCGACCATCAGCAGATGGCCGTCGCCGAGGTCGAACACGTCGCGGACCTTGCCGCGGTGGATCAGGTTCAGGCCGGGCAGGTCGGACTGGAGCAGGGTGGTGGCCATGGGGATGTGGGCTGCGGTGGGGTGCCTAGTTTAAGGCCGGCGCCGCCCCGCGGCCCTGTAAACTGCGCGGATGCGACGCTGGTACGGACAATTCCTGGGCTTCATCGCCGGCTGGCTGCTGCTGCGCCACCCGGTGGGCGGCCTGCTGGGCCTGCTGGTGGGTTACGCCTTCGACCATGACTGGTTCACGCCGCCGCGGCGCGCGGAAAAGCGCCGGCCGCGCCAGGAGCAGCCGGCCGACAGCACTGGCAACGCCGATGTGGACTGGGCCTACCGGGTGTTCGAGCTGCCGGCTACCGCCAGCGACGCCGAGCTCGACCGCGCCTACCGCCGGCTGATGAGCCAATACCACCCGGACCGCGTGGCCGGCGCCGCCCCCGACCTGCAGAAGCTCGCCGAAACCAAGTCGCGCGAGATCAACGCCGCCTACGACCGCATCCAGAAGCTGAGAAAGCAATGAGCACGCAACCGACCCGGTTCCAAGAAACGGTGATCGCCCCGTCCATCCTCTCCGCCAACTTCGCCAGGCTGGGCGAGGAAGTGGACAACGTGCTGGCCGCCGGCGCCGATTGGGTGCACTTCGACGTGATGGACAACCATTACGTGCCCAACCTGACCATCGGCCCGCTGGTCTGCGAGGCGCTGCGCAAGCACGGCGTGACCGCGCCGATCGACGTGCACCTGATGGTGGAGCCGGTGGACGGCCTGATCCCGATGTTCGCTGACGCCGGCGCCTCGCATATCAGCTTCCACCCCGAGGCCAGCAAGCATGTCCACCGCAGCGTGCAGCTGATCAAGTCTAAGGGCTGCCAGGCCGGCCTGGTGTTCAACCCGGCCAGCTCGCTGGACGTGCTGGATACGATGCTGGACGAGATCGACTACGTGCTGCTGATGTCGGTGAACCCCGGCTTCGGCGGGCAGTCGTTCATCCCGTCCGCGCTCAAGCAGCTGCGCAAGGTGCGCGCGATGATCGACGCCAGCGGCCGGCCGATCCGGTTGGAAATCGACGGCGGGGTGAAGCCGGACAACATCGGCGAGATCGCGAAGGCGGGCGCCGACACCTTCGTCGCCGGCAGCGCGATCTTCGGCAAGCCGGATTACGCGGCCGTCATTGCGCAGATGAAGCAGGCGGTTTCAGCAGGGCGAGGCTAACGCCACAGTCCCGCACCTCCGTGCGACCACCGCTGACGTGACAGGCGCGCGGCGCGCGGGTTAACGCGGGGCTGAGATTCAACTGAGCAGCGCTTACTGTCTGAGACGCAGGCTTGGCCGATGCCCGTGTCGATGTCGAGAACCCCGCAATGAGCGCGTCGACGACCACCCCGGGCCGTGCCGGGCCTGCCACGACGCTGGCCAAAGTGCCGGCGGTAACGCTGGGGTTCTGGATCACCAAGATCGCAGCGACCACGCTGGGCGAGACCGGCGGCGATGCGGTAACGATGTCCTGGTTGGGCGAGACCACCGCGCTGGGGAACGGCATGGGGTATCTGATCGGCACCGCCATTTTTTCGCTGATCTTCGCCCTCGCGGTATGGTCGCAGGTTCGCGCCACGCGTTTCCGGCCAGCACTGTACTGGTTCGCCATGATCGCCAGTACCACCGTCGGCACTACCTTGGCCGACTACGTGACGCGCTCCCTGGGCATCGGCTACGCCGGCGGCTCCAGCCTGCTGTTGCTGATGGTGCTGGGTGTGCTGTGGTGGTGGAAGCGCACGCTTGGCACGGTGGCGGTCGACAGCGTCGGTGATCCGGCCTCGGAAGGCTTCTACTGGCTGGCCATCATGTGTTCGCAGACGCTGGGAACGGCACTGGGCGACTGGGTGGCGGACACCGCCGGGCTGGGCTATACCGTCGCGATGGCGATCTTCGGCGGCGCGCTGGCGCTGGTCGCACTGCTGCATTTCCGCACGCGCATGTCGCCCACGCTGTTGTTCTGGGCCGCCTTCATCCTGACCCGGCCGCTCGGCGCAGTGGTTGGCGATTTCCTCGACAAGCCGGTGGCCAGCGGTGGACTGGCACTGAGCCGAGTGGTCGCCTCGCTCATCCTGCTGGTGTTCATCGCTGGATGCGTGCTGTTTCTGCCGCAGCGAGCGGCGGCCAGGATGCACTGAGCGCTGGCTGGCATGGCTGCTGCGTCCCGGCGGGAGGCTGCGCCGTCTTCGCAAGCGCGGCTGCGATGGCGGCCAGAGAGTGGTTGCCGCGCGTTGAGCCCGGCGCGGCACGGGCGAAGCCTGGTGTTTTGTCGCCGCCTTGAAACCGGGTGGAACGGCCGCTGTCGCGTCTGCGGCAGCGGCGGAATGATTGGGCGTCCTGCCCTTCCGTCATCCCTGCGATGGCCTCCAATGCTGCCCATCCGCGGTGACAGGGGCATGACAGAACCTCGTTTGCATGGCGCGCCGGATTGCGGCTAAAGTTGCCCGATGAACCGGGCGAACCCGTCTTTCGAGCACAGCTGGCGATGGTGGCGTGGCAATGCCGCCCCGTTCGCCTGCACGCATTTTTCGAAGGACGTCCTCCGTGACCACGCACGCCCAGTTCAGCCAGTACGCATCTGACGGCTACACCCTTGTCCCGGTGGTGCGCGAGGTGCTGTCCGACCTCGACACCCCGCTGTCCGTCTACCTGAAGCTGGCCGACGGCCCCCATACCTACCTGTTCGAATCGGTGGAGGGCGGCGAGCGCTTCGGCCGCTATTCGATCATCGGCCTGCCCGCGCGCCGGGTCTACGAGTTCCGCGGCCACCAGTTGGCGGTTCGCGAACATGGCGAAGTGGTCGAAACCCGCACCGTTGCCGACCCGCTGGCGGAAGTCGAACGTTTGCGCGCCATGCACAAGGTGCCCGAGATCGCCGGCCTGCCCGGCTTCACCGGCGGGCTGGTGGGCTGGTTCGGCTTCGAGTGCATCGAATACATCGAGCCGCGGCTGGCCGCCAATCCGAAACCGGACGAGCTGGGCACGCCCGACATCCTGCTGATGCTCAGCGACGAGCTGGCGGTGTTCGACAGCCTCAAAGGCCGGCTGTACCTGATCGTCCATGCCGACCCGCGCCAGCCGCAGGCGTGGGCACGCGCCAACCGCAGGCTGGACGCGCTGACGCACCGGCTGCGCCACGGCGGCGCGCCGTACCCGGAAACCCTGCAGCCGGCCGCGCTGGACGAGGCCGACTTCGTCAGCGGCTTCACTCGCGAGGGCTTCATCGCGGCGGTTACGCAGGTGCAGGACTACATCCGCGCCGGCGACGCCTTCCAGGTGGTGCTGAGCCAGCGCATGAGCGTGCCGTTCCACGCCCGACCAGTGGATGTCTACCGCGCGCTGCGCGCTTTGAATCCTTCGCCGTACATGTATTTCCTCGATGTCGGCGGCACCCAGGTGGTGGGCTCGTCGCCGGAAATTTTGGTGCGCCAGCAGCAGGGCAAGGTGACGGTGCGCCCCATTGCCGGCACCCGCCCGCGTGGCGCCACCCCGGAGCAGGACCAGGCGCTGGAAGCCGAACTGCTGGCTGACCCGAAGGAGCGCGCCGAACACCTGATGCTGATCGACCTGGGCCGCAACGACGTCGGCCACGTCGCGCAGGCCGGCAGCGTGGAGGTCGGCGAGCGTTTCGTGATCGAGCGCTACAGCCACGTCATGCACATCGTCAGCGAAGTGACCGGTCGCCTGCAGGAGGGGCTGAGTTACGCCGACGTGCTGCGCGCCACCTTCCCCGCCGGCACCGTGTCCGGCGCGCCCAAGATCCGCGCGCTGGAAATCATCCGCGAACTGGAGCCGGTCAAGCGCAACGTCTATGCCGGCGCGATCGGCTACATCGGCTGGCACGGCGATGCCGACACCGCCATCGCCATCCGCACCGCGGTGATCCAGGACGGCCGCCTGCACGTGCAGGCCGGCGCCGGCATCGTGTTCGATTCCGACCCGCAGAAGGAATGGGACGAAACCATGAACAAGGGACGCGCGCTGTTCCGCGCGGTGGCGCAGGCGGCGAAGGGGCTCTGACATGCTGCTGATGATCGACAACTACGACAGTTTCACCTTCAATCTCGTGCAGTACCTGCAGGAGCTGGGCGCGGAGGTGCGGGTGGAGCGCAACGACGCGCTCAGCGTGGCGCAGATCGAGGCGCTTGCGCCCGAGCGGATCGTGATTTCGCCGGGGCCGTGCACGCCGAACGAGGCCGGTGTTTCGCTGGAGGTGCTGCGCGAACTGGGCCCGCGCATCCCGGTGTTCGGCGTGTGCCTGGGCTACCAGGCGCTGGGGCAGGTGTACGGCGGCAAGGTGGTGCGCGCGGGGCGGATCATGCATGGCAAGACCTCGCCCATCCACCATCAAGGAAAAGGCGTGTTCACCGGCCTGCCGACGCCGTTCGAGGCCACCCGCTACCACTCGCTGGTGGTGGAAAAAAACAGCGTGCCGGATTGCCTGGAAGTGACTGCCTGGACCGAGAACGACGACGGCAGCGTGGAAGAGCTGATGGGCCTGCGCCACCGCGAATATCCGGTGGAAGGCGTGCAGTTCCATCCCGAATCCATCCTCACCCAGCACGGCCACGCGTTGCTGAAGAATTTCCTGGAGCGTTGACCATGCCCATTACCGCGCAGGAAGCCCTGCAGCGCACCATCGAGCACCGCGAGATCTTCTTCGACGAAATGGTCGACCTGATGCGCCAGATCATGCGCGGCGAAGTGTCGCCGGCATTGACCTCGGCCATCCTCACCGGGCTGCGGGTGAAGAAGGAAACGGTCGGCGAGATCGCCGGCGCCGCCACCGTGATGCGCGAGTTCGCGCGGCCGGTGGAGGTGGCCGACAAGACCCACCTGGTCGACATCGTCGGCACCGGTGGCGACGGCTCGCACACCTTCAACATCTCCACCTGCGCGATGTTCGTGGTCGCCGCGGCCGGCGCGCGCGTGGCCAAGCACGGCAACCGCAGCGTGTCGTCGAAGTCCGGCAGCGCCGATGCGCTGGAGGCGCTGGGCGCGGTCATCGAGCTGCAGCCGGCGCAGGTGGCGCGCGCGATCGAGGAGGTCGGCATCGGCTTCATGTTCGCGCCGATCCACCACCCGGCGATGAAGGTGGTGGCGCCGGTGCGCCGCGAGATGGGCGTGCGCACGATCTTCAACATCCTCGGCCCGCTGACCAACCCGGTGGGCGCCACCCGCATCCTGATGGGCGTGTTCCATCCCGACCTGGTCGGCATCCAGGCGCGCGTGCTGCACGAGCTGGGTGCCGAGCGCGCGCTGGTGGTGTGGGGGCGCGACAACATGGACGAGATCTCGCTGGGCGCCGGCACGCTGGTGGGCGAACTGCGCGACGGCAAGGTGCGCGAGTACGAGATCCACCCGGAAGACTTCGGCATCGCCATGTCGGCCAGCCGCAACCTGAAGGTGGCCGACCCGGCCGAATCCATCGCCATGCTGCGCGCGGTGCTGGACAATCAGCCCGGCCCGGCCAACGACATCGTCGCGCTCAACGCCGGCGCGGCGCTGTACGTGGCCGGCGTGGCCGACAGCATCGCCGATGGCCTGGCCCGCGCCCGCGCGGCCATCGCCGACGGCAGCGCGCGCGCGCGCATGCAGCAATACGTCGCCACCAGCCGCGCGCTGGCCGCGGCGGGCTGACGCCCCCGAACCCCCACTTCATCCGGAAGCCCGTACTTGAGCACCATCCTCGACACCATCCTGCGCCGCAAGCACGAAGAAGTGGCCGCCCGCCGCGAACAGGTCTCGCTGTTCGAACTGAAGACCCGCGCCGCGGGCGCGTCGCCGCTGCGCGGCTTTGCCGACGCCGTCGCCGCGAAGATCGCGGCCGGCCGGGCGGCGGTGATCGCCGAGGTGAAGAAGGCCAGTCCGTCGAAGGGCGTGATCCGCGCCGATTTCGATCCGGCCGCGATCGCCCGCAGCTACGAGGCTGGCGGCGCGGCCTGCCTGTCGGTGCTGACCGACGTCGATTTCTTCCAGGGCAGCGACGCCTACCTGCAGCAGGCGCGCGCCGCCTGCACGCTGCCGGTGCTGCGCAAGGACTTCATCGTCGATGCCTGGCAGCTGTACGAGGCGCGCGTGATGGGCGCCGACTGCGTGCTGCTGATCGCCGCCGCGCTGGACGATGCGCAGCTGTCGGAGTTTGCTTTCATCGCCGCCGAGCTGGGCATGGACGTGCTGCTGGAAGTGCATGACCTGGACGAGCTGGAACGCACGCTGCCGGTGCCGGCGCGGCTGCTGGGCATCAACAACCGCAATCTCAAGACGTTCGAGGTGTCGCTGCAGACCACCTTGGATCTCAAGGCGATGGTGCCGGCGGATCGCCTGCTGGTCACCGAGAGCGGCATCCTTGCGCCCACCGACGTGGCGCTGATGCGCGACGCCGGGGTGCACGCCTTCCTGGTCGGCGAGGCGTTCATGCGCCAGCCCGATCCGGGCGTGGCGCTGCGCGGGCTGTTCGATGGCGGGGCGAGCGCATGAGCCAACGCTATCCGCTGCCGCAGGACGATGCGCCGCTGGTGGTATTCGACTTCGACCACACGCTCTACGACGGCGACTCCGGCAGCCACCTGTTCAAGTGGCTGATCGAGCGCGACTGGTGGCGGGTGCTGCTGGCGCTGCTGGTCGCGCCGGTCGCCGGGCCGCTGGTGGCGTGGCTGCCGACGCGCCGCGCCGGCATCTCGGTATTCGTCTGGGTCGGCAGCCTGGGCGTGCGCGACCGCGCCGCGCTGGATGCGCTGATCGACCGTTACGTCGTCACCCACGCCGAGGAGATCAAGGCGCGGCTGCTGCCGCTGGCGCTGGACGTGTTCCACCAGCACCGCGAGCGCGGCGACAACGTGCTGGTCGCCACCGGCGCGCCGCCGGAGTTGGCGCGGGCGATCCTGGCCTTCGTCGCGCACGAGGACGTGCCGGTGATCGGCACCCTGCTGGGGCCGAAGCTGGGCGGCATGGGCGCGCTGCGGCACTGCCACTTCGCGATGAAGATGACCATGATCCGCGCCGCCGGCTACACCCAGCCGGTGGCCCGCGCCTACTCCGACAGCAGCGCCGACCTGCCGCTGCTGCAGGCGGCGGCGAAGCCGGTGGTGGTGAATCCGAAGGCGCGGCGGGTGGCGATGTTCCGGCGCGTGCTGCCGCCCGGAACGCCGATCCTCAACTGGGGTTGCCCCGGCCGCGCCGGTGATGCTCCCGCGTGACCGCGGCGGATGGGTTCAGGCCGAACCCAATGCCTTGACGAAGCGCACCGAGCTGCCGCTGTAGCCGCAGGCCTGGTAGAACGCGTGCGCCTCGGTGCGCTGCGCGCCCGAGGTCAGCTCGATGCGCGCGGCGCCGCCGGCGCGAGCGCGGCGCTCGGCCTCCTTCAGCAGGTGCCGGCCGATGCCCATGCCCTGCGCGCTGGTGGTCACAACCAGCGCGGTGACGCGACAGGTGGTGGTGCCCAGCGGCAGGTAGTACATGAAATCCAGTGCCATCAGCCCGCACACCGCACCGTTGCGGCGCGCCAGCACCAGCGCCTGGCGATCGTTCGCAAGGATCGCGCTGACCCGCTCGGAAGCGTCGGCCAGGTCGCAGGGATAGCCCAGCTCGGCCAGCAGATGGGCAACGTCGTCGGCGTCGGCCGGCACCGCGTTGCGCAGATCCACGTCCAGGGCCTGGTGGCCGGGGGAGAATGCGTGGCTCATGCGCGGACTGCTCCTTGGTTCTAGCGAGGTGCTAGCGGGTGCCGTAGACCACCACGGTCTTGCCGCGGGCGTGCAGCTTGCCGTCGGCCTGCAGTTTCTTCAGCACGCGCCCGGCCATCTCGCGAGAGCAGCCGACCAGCCGCGCCAACTCCTGCCGCGAGACGCGCAGCTGGGTGCCCAGCGGATGGGTCATTGCATCCGGCTCGCGCGCCAGATCGAACAGGGTGCGGTAGATGCGGTCGGTGACGTCGAGGAAGGCCAGGCGGCCGGCCTTGCGGCTGGTATCCAGCAGGCGCTGGCTGATCTGCGCACCGATCGAATACAGCAGCCGGGTGGCATCGTTGGCCTGCGCCACCAGCAGCGACTGCAGGCGCTCGTAGCTGATCTCGGCCAGTTCGCAGGGGGTGCGCGTGCGCAGTGCAACGGCGCGCTGCTGGGTTTCCACGAACAGGCCCATTTCACCGACGAATTCGCCGGCGCCGACATAGCCCAACACCAGCTCGCGGTCATCATCCTCGCGGGTGGTGATGCTCACCGAGCCGGAAATGATGTAGTACAGCGTGCTCGCGGGATCGCCCGGATGGAACACTTCGCTGCGCGCCGGATACTTGCGGCGATGGCAACTGGCGATGAAACGCTCGATCGTCTCGGCGTCGGCGCCCAGTGGGGTGAATGCGCGCGGCATGGCGGGTTTGAGGGCTGGGCTGCTCATTCAGGCGAACTTTCGTGAATGCCCAAGCTTAGGCCGAACCGTGACCACGGGCAAACTATCGGGCGTGCCCGGCGCCCCACGCCCTGCCGGCAGCCTGCCCGCACGGGTGCGCCTGCACGCGCCGTGGCGCGCTTTGCCGCATAATCGCCGGCCTGTCCCCGTTCCCGCTGGATGCCAACCGCCGTGGTCAAACCGCTGCCGCGCCTGAAGCTGCAAGGCTTCAACAACCTCACCAAGTCGCTCAGCTTCAACATTTACGACGTCTGCTATGCGGCGTCGGAAGACGAGCGCAGGCGCTACATCGAGTACATCGACGAGGAATACAACGCCGACCGCCTCACCCAGATCCTCACCGACGTGGCGGAGATCATCGGCGCGAACATCCTCAACATCGCGCGCCAGGACTACGACCCGCAGGGCGCCTCGGTGACGATCCTGATCTCCGAGCAGCCGGTGATCGACAAGGCCGATGCCAAGGGCGTGATCTCCGACGCGGTGGTCGCCCACCTCGACAAGTCGCACATCACCGTGCACACCTACCCGGAAACCCATCCGGACAACGGCATCGCCACCTTCCGCGCCGACATCGACGTGTCGACCTGCGGCGTGATCTCGCCGCTGAAGGCGCTGAACTACCTGATCGAGTCGCTGGAATCCGACATCGTGGTGATGGACTACCGCGTCCGCGGCTTCACCCGCGACGTGAAGGGCCGCAAGCACTTCATCGACCACAAGATCAATTCGATCCAGGACTACCTGGCCAAGAACATCCGTTCGCGCTACGAAATGCTCGACGTGAATGTCTACCAGGAGAACATGTTCCACACCAAGTTGCACCTCAAGGACTTCGACCTCGACCAGTACCTGTTCGAGGAGAAGGCGCGCAACCTGTCGTTCAAGGAGCGGATGAAGATCGAGGCGCGGCTCAAGCGCGAGATCGAGGAGCTCTACCACGGCCGCAATCTGGTCGATTGAGCGGTGACGCAGCGATGAAAAAGCCGGCGCAAGCCGGCTTTTTCGTGGCCGGGCTCAGCCGATGCCGGGCCTCGCCGACATGCCGAGGGCACTGGCAACCAGCTGCATCGTTTCCTCGTCGCGCTCGTGGGTGATCCAGCCCGCCAGGGTCGCTTCGCCGGTTTCGACCGTCCACAGGCTGTAGTGGCGTTCGCGCAGCTGGGTAAAGGCGGCCTGTAGCAGCACGCTGGTATCCGGCGGCTCCGTGGCGTCGTCGTCAACGCCCCAGTCGATGCGCAACCGCCAGCGCGCCACCAGTTCGTCCAACGCCTCCATCAGGCCCTGTGCATCGTCTTCCTGCACATGGAAGCCCGCCTGCCAGTCGATCACCTCGCGCAGCAGCGCGCCCGGGTCGGCGCCGTCGCCCGCATCGTCCAGGGCCTGCCTGAGGGCCGCGAACTGCTGCAGGGCTGCGCCCTCGTCGTCCGGGTTGACCAGCAGCAGGAATTGCCAGGCCACCGTTTCCAGCGCGTCGTCCTCATCCACGTCGGCCAGGGCGTGGAAGGCATGGCCGAAGTTGTCGTCGGGATCGTATTCGTGGCTGACCATCGCGCCTTCCTGTGTGCGTCCGGTGCGCAGCATACGTCGCGCCGGCAGGCCCGCGGCGGGGTGCCCGTAGAATGGCGCCCTTCCACACCGGCCGAGTGGCCCGAGGACGTGCCATGGCCGCCAATGCCATCATCTACAAGGTCGAGTTGCAGGTCACCGACCTTGATCGCCATTACTACGCCAGCCATGCATTGACGCTGGCCCAGCACCCGTCGGAAACCGAAACCCGCCTGCTGGTGCGGCTGCTGGCGTTCGCGCTGCATGCCGACGAGCGCCTGGAGTTCGGTCGCGGGCTCAGTGACGAGGACGAGCCGGCACTGTGGCGGCGCGACTACACCGGCGACATCCTGCAATGGATCGAGCTCGGGCAGCCGGACGAGAGCCGCCTGCGCAAGGCCAGCGGGCGCGCGGCACAGGTGGTCGTGGTTGGCTATGGCGGGCAGGCGGCCGACGCCTGGTGGAAACGCAATGCGCCGGCGCTGGCCCGGCTGCGCAACCTGACCGTGATGGAGCTGGATGATGCGGCGGTCGCGGCGGCGACCACGTTCCTCGAGCGCGGGATGCGGGTGACCGCGATGATCCAGGACGGCGAGCTGCAGCTGATGGATGCCGAGCGCAGCATATCGATGCGTCCGCGCATGCGGATGGTGGACGGGGTCGTCCTGGCGGATTGAGGCGGCAGGGTGCGTGCCTGCGCGATGGCGGCTCAGAGCCGGTAGGCCACCGTCTTCATCACCGTCGACATCGCCGCCATCAGGGTCGGAATCGGCGACGGCAGGATGCGCGCGCCGGCCGCCAGCGCGTTGTCGGCATGGCGGGCCTCGTCGTCCTTCATCACCGACAGGATCGCGCGACTGCGCGCGTCGGCTTCCGGCAGGGTCTGCAGGTGTTCGGCAAGATGCGCTTCCACCTGGCGCTCGGTTTCGACCACGAAGCCCAGGTTCCAGCCGTCGCCGCGCAGCCCGGCCGCCGCACCGATCGCCCAGCTGCCGGCATACCAGAGCGGATTGAGCAGGCTGGGCCGGCTGTCCAGTTCGCGCAGGCGGTCGGCGCACCAGGCCAGGTGGTCGGTTTCCTCCTGCGCCGCTTCCAGCAGGTGGGCGCGGGTGGCGGGATCGCGCGCCACCGCGGCCTGGCCGATGTACAGCGCCTGCGCGCAGACCTCGCCGGTATGGTTGATCCGCATCAGGCCGGCGGAATGGCGGCTCTGACCGGCATCCAGCGGTGCGTCCGGCGTGCTGGCGCCGGGGTTGCGGCGCTCCGCCCGCGGCTCGCCCAGTACGGTGGTCAGGGCGTTCTGGGCCGAATCCAGCAGCCGATCCAGCGGGCCAAGGTGGCGTAGCGTGTCCATCCGCGCATTCTAGGCCGGGTGGGTTCGGACCGGTGGCGACTTGCCTGTGGCCGGGCCGGCGTGTATGATTCCGCTTCTTTCGCGCCCGGGCATGCCCCGCCAGCACGGAAAACAACGCGAGGCGCCGTTCCGCGATCCGGAACCAGCCCGACCAGGTACCCCTGAAAAAGAGTTCCCCATGAAGACTTTCATCGCCAAGAACGAGACCGTCCAGCGCGACTGGTACGTCGTCGACGCCGAGGGCAAGACCCTGGGCCGTCTGGCCGCAGCACTGGCCTATCGCCTGCGCGGCAAGCACAAGCCCGTTTTCACCCCGCACGTCGACACCGGCGATTACCTCGTCGTGATCAACGCCGACAAGATCGTGGTGACCGGCAACAAGCTGCGCGACAAGATGTACCACCGCTTCACCGGTTACATCGGCAACCTGAAGACGGAATCGCTGGGCCAGGCGCTGGAGCGCCACCCGGAGCGCGTCATCGAAACCGCGGTCAAGGGCATGCTGCCGAAGGGTCCGCTGGGCCGCGCCATGTACCGCAAGCTCAAGGTCTACGCCGGCGCCGAGCATCCGCACGCCGCCCAGCAGCCGCAGCCGCTCGAACTCTAAGGCACGATCATCATGGCTATCACCCAGAATTACGGCACCGGCCGCCGCAAGTCCTCCACCGCCCGCGTGTTCCTGCGCAAGGGCAGCGGCAACATCACCGTCAACGACCGTCCGCTGGACGAGTTCTTCGGCCGCGAGACCGCGCGCATGATCGTGCGCCAGCCGCTCGAGCTGACCAAGAACACCGAGAGCTTCGACATCCTGGTCACCACCACCGGCGGCGGCACCACCGGCCAGGCCGGTGCGATCCGCCTCGGCATCGCCCGCGCGCTGGTCGAGTACGACGAAACCCTGAAGACCGAGCTGCGCAAGGCCGGCTTCATGACCCGCGACGCCCGCGAGGTCGAGCGCAAGAAGGTCGGTCTGCACAAGGCCCGTCGCGCCACCCAGTTCTCCAAGCGCTGATCGTGGCGTGCATGGCGCCGGTTCGCCGGCGCCACGGCGGGTTCCACTTCACGCCGAACGCGGTACAATTTGCTCCATAGCCCCGTCGCCAAGCGGTAAGGCACCTGACTCTGACTCAGGCATTCGGTGGTTCGAATCCATCCGGGGCTGCCACATTCGAAGTCGCGATACCAGCAGAACCCGCCCGCAAGGCGGGTTTTGTTTTGTCCGTGGAAGCGCGATGCGACAATCGCGCCTCCCTTCCGGAACGCCGCCATGCCGTCTGTCTCCCACTTCGCCCCGCCGGCCATCCCGCTGTCGTCGCTGGACGCTGCCCTGGGCGAGCGTGGCCATGTGGTGCTGGGTGCGGCCGACGTGGCGACGTTGGCCGGCGTCGCGCCGGAGGCGCTGCAGGCGCTGGTGCCAAGCTGGGACGACCTGCGTCGCGATGAATACCTGAAGGACGGCGGCCGCTATCGCCGCCGCCGCCATGCCTGTTTCGTGGTGGAAGGCGAGACGCTGCGGCAGGTGCCGCACCGCATGCACTGGCAGCCGGTGGAATACAACGCGCTGCACGGCGGCATGGAGCGCTGGTTCGAACCGGTCGATCCGGCCACGATCGCACAGCCGGCATGGCCGGCGCTGGTGCTGGCGCTGGCCCGCGCCTGTTCGCGCCAGCGGCCGGGGGTGGCGCGCTGGCACGTGGAGGCGCACCAGTTCCGCATCGACACCAGCGATGGCCTCGGCCGGCCCACGCCCGAGGGCGCGCATCGCGACGGCGTGGATTTCGTGGCGGTGCTGCTGGTGGCGAGGCAGTCGATCAAGGGCGGCGAAACCCGCGTGTTCGCCGCGCACGGCCCGGATGGCCAGCGCTTCACCCTCGACCAGCCGTGGTCGCTGTTGCTGATGGACGATGCCCGCGTCATCCACGAATCCACCCCGATCCAGCCGCTCGATGCCGACGGCGGCCACCGAGACACGCTGGTGCTGACGTTCCGGGCCGGCGGTTTTCTCGGGGAGACCTGATTGATCGGATCCGCAGCGCCAGGGAATCTGGAAGGCGTTGCGGTGGGAATGGGCCGGACTCTCGGCAACACGGATGTTGCCGAGAAACCTCCATGGATGGATTCAAGGCGTGTCCGGCGCATTCTCACGGTGGCGCCCTGTCCTGAGTCCGCTTTCCGTTGCCACGGTTACAATTGCAACTAACAACACAAAGTATGGAGTCACCATGAAGCTGGGTTCTCTCAAGGAAGGCGGGCGCGACGGCACCCTGATCGTGGTGTCGCGCGACCTTGCGCGCGCCGTGCGTGCCTCCGCGATCACGCCGACGCTGCAGCTGGCGCTGGAGGACTGGGAGAACGCCGCGCCGCGCCTGAACGCGCTGTACGAGGACCTCAATGCCGGCAACGCCGCCGGTGCGTTCGATCTCGACGTGCACGCGCTGGCCGCGCCGCTGCCGCGCGCCTACGAGTTCGTCGATGGCAGCGCCTATCTGCCGCACGTCGAGCGGGTGCGCCGCGCCCGCGGCGCGCAGGTGCCGGAGAGCTTCTACGTCGATCCGTTGATGTACCAGGCGGTCAGCGCCGGCTTCCTCGGTCCGCGCGATCCGGTCAGGGTGGTCAGCGAGGATTACGGCATCGACCTCGAGGCCGAAGTGGTGATCGTCACCGACGACGTGCCGATGGCGGTCACGCCGGAACAGGCCGCCGGCCACATCCAGCTGGTCGGGATCATCAACGACGTCTCGCTGCGCAACCTGATCCCGCCGGAGCTGGCCAAGGGTTTCGGCTTCGTGCAGTCCAAACCTCGCAGCGCGCTGGGGCCGGTGTTCGTGACTCCGGACGAACTGGGCGAGGCCTGGCAGGGCAGCAAGCTGCACCTGCCGATGCTCACCCATGTCAACGGCGAGTGGTTCGGCGCGCCTGAAGCCGGTGTCGACATGCAGTTCGATTTCGCCCAGCTGGTGGCGCACGCGGCCAAGACCCGCCCGCTGTCGGCCGGCACCATCGTCGGTTCGGGCACGGTAGCCAACGAGGACACCGCGCTGGGCGCGTCCTGTTTCGCCGAGCGTCGCACCGTGGAAACCCTGCGCGACGGCAAGCCCAGCACCCCGTTCATGTCGTTCGGCGACAGCGTCCGCATCGAGGTGCTGGATCGCGAGGGCGGCAGCATCTTCGGTGCCATCGAGCAGCGCATCGAACGCCAGCCGTTGCCCTGAGCCGCGCGGGCGGACGGCCGAAGTGGCGGCACCAGCGGTCTTGCACCGGGACGCCGCCGCGCTAAGGTGGCGGGCATGAGCGAACCGCTGCAGCTGTATTCCTACTGGCGTTCCAGCGCCGCGTACCGCGTGCGCATCGGCCTGAACCTGAAGGGCCTGCCCTACGAGATCGTGCCGGTGCATCTGGTGCAGGACGGCGGCCAGCAGCATTCCGAGGGCTACCGGGCGATCAACCCGCAGGAACTTGTGCCCACCCTCGGCCACGGCCAGCGCCGGCTGGGGCAGTCGTTGGCGATCCTGGAATACCTCGATGAAGTCTGGCCGGACCGGCCGCTGCTGCCGGCCACCGCACGGGCGCGCCAGCGCGTGCGTGCGCTGGCGCTGCTGGTGGCCTGCGACGTGCACCCGCTCAACAACCTGCGCGTGCTGCAGTATTTCGAGCGCGAATGGAACGTGCCGCAGCCCGAGCGTGATGCCTGGGTGAAGCACTGGATCACCGACGGTTTCGCCGCCGCCGAGGCGCTGTTGGCGGAGCATCCGTCAACCGGCGATTTCTGCGAGGGCGAAACGGCGACGCTGGCGGACTGCTGCCTGATCCCGCAGATCTACAACGCGCGCCGTTTCGGCGTGGACATGGCGGCCTATCCCACGCTCGCCCGGATCGAGGCTTCCTGCCTGGCGCTGCCGGCGTTCGACGCGGCGCGACCGGAGAACCAGCCGGACGCACCCGCCGCAAGATAGCGGCGGGGCGGGCGGCGCGCCGCCCGGCTCAGTGCGCCGCGAACACGTCCGCGTAAGGGTCGTGCTCGCCGCTGGCGCCTTCCGACAGGCGGAACTTGAGGGCCAGGCCGTCGCGGGAATCGGCCGCCTTCAGCGCCTCCTCCAGTTCGATCCGGCCTTCCTTGTGCAGGCGGAACAGGCACTGGTCGAAGCTCTGCATGCCGTCCTGCAGCGACTCTTCCATCGCCGTCTTGATCTCGTGGACCTGGCCGCGGCGCAGCAGGTCGCGGATCATCGGGGTGTTGATCAGCACCTCGGTGGCCGGCATGCGGCGACCGTCGGTGCCCAGCACCAGGCGCTGGCTGATCACCGCCTTGAGGTTCAACGCCAGGTTCATCAGCACGTTCTTGTGCGCGCCCTCGGGGAAGAAGTTGAGGATGCGCTCGATGGTCTGGTCGGCGTTGTTGGAGTGCAACGTGGCCAGGCAGATATGGCCGGTTTCGGCGAAGGCGATCGCCGCTTCCATCGTCTGCGCGTCGCGGATTTCGCCGATCAGGATCACGTCCGGCGCCTCGCGCATCGCGTTCTTCAGCGCGGCCTGGAAGCTGTGCGTGTCGAGCCCGACCTCGCGCTGGTTGACCACCGAGAGCTTGTGCCGGTGCAGGTACTCGATCGGGTCCTCGATGGTGAGGATGTGGCCGGTGCTGGTGCTGTTGCGATGGTCGATCATCGACGCCAGCGTGGTGGACTTGCCGGACCCTGTGGAACCGACGATCAGCACCAGCCCGCGCGGGGCCATGATGATGTCCTTCAGCACGGTCGGCAGCTGCAGCTCTTCGATGCTGGGGATGATGCTGCGGATGGTGCGGATCACCATGCCCACTTCGCCGCGCTGCTGGAACACGTTGACGCGGAAGCGGCCGCTGCCGGGCACCGAGATCGCCATGTTGAGCTCTTTTTCGCGCTCGAACTCGACGATCTGGGCAGCGTCCATCAGCCCGTAGGCGATGTCGCGGCATTCGCCGGCTGTGAGCGGCGTATCGCTCATCGGCTGGACCATGCCTTCGATCTTGATGTTCACCGGCGCGCCGGTGGACAGGAACATGTCCGAGGCGTCCTTCTCCGCCATCAGTTTGAAATAATGGCTGATATCCATGAGGCTCCCTTGCTGCGCGCCCGCCGGGTTTGCATCGCCGGCGATGGCTTCCCACAATGGTCGCGACGTAACGACGAGCCGCGACCTCCCATGCGCCAAAGCTTCGCACACTTCCGCATCGCGCTGTATGCCCCGATCCTCGCCGGCGCCCTGTTGGTCAGCGGCTGCGCCAGCCTGCCGCCGCCGACGGCCGAGCTGGACGCAGCAGGCCAAGCGGTGCTGCGCGCGGAGTCGGCTGATGCCGACCAGTACGCCAGCGATGCGCTGGCGGCCGCACGCGCCAGCCTGCAGCGCGCGCAGGAGGCGATGGCGCGCGGTCGCGACGATGAAGCGCGCGCGGCGGCGCTGTCGGCTGCGGCCGAAGCCGACCAGGCGCGGGTGCGCAGCAACGCCGCGCGCACCCGTGCGGAATTGCTGCAGAAGCGCGCCGAGATCGCCGAACTGCGTGCGCGCCTGCAGATCGACGCAGCACCGCCCGCCGGTGATCCGCTGGACCTGCCAGTGACCGCCGGCAGTGCCGAGCAGCGCGCGCAGGCGCTGGATGCCGACCCGCGGCTGGCGCCGTTCGCCCAATACGAACGGCTGCAGGCGCGGCAGGCGCTGGCAGCGCTGGCCACGGTAGCGCGGCGCGACCTGCCCGCCGCGCTGGCGCAGGCGGAGCGGCGCGTGGCCGTCGCCGAACAGGCGGCGCGCATCGAAGCCGCGCGGCGCGAAATCGAGCGGCTGGAACGTGAGCGCAGCGACCTGCTGATCGAAGCCAGCCGCCGCGATGCGGAAACCGCGCGCGCCGAGGCCGAACGCATGCGCCTGCAAGCCCAGCTGCAGGCGGAGGAAGCGGCGCGCCTGCGCGCCCAGGCCGAACAGGTCGAGGCGGTGCTGGACGGTGCCCAGGCCGCGCAGCAGGACAAGCTGGGCGCCGCCCGCGAAAAGGAGGCGGCGCTGGCCCGCAAGGAAGCCGAACTTGTGGCCGGTGCCAAGCTCCCGCCGCTGCGGCGCGACGCGCGCGGCGAAGTGTTCACCCTGGCTGGCGATGCCTTCGCGTCCGGGCAGGCCAAGCTGACCAGTGCCGCGGCCGCCAGCGTCAAGGCCCTCGGGATCTATCTGGCGGCGCTGCCGGGCGGCGCGGTGCAGGTGATCGGGCATACCGACAGCCAGGGCGACGCCGCCGCCAACCGAGCGCTGTCCGAGCAGCGCGCGCAGCAGGTGCGCGCCAGCCTGGTGGCGGCCGGACTGGCGCGTGATCGGGTCAGCTCGCAGGGCCGCGGCGCCGCCGAACCGGTGGCCGATAACGGCAGCGCGGCGGGACGGGCGAAGAATCGCCGCGTCGACATCATCGTTGCCATAAAACCCTGAAAAATCATGGGCTTGTCGGGCGGGGCCGTCGCCGGATCAGCAGCCATCGGCGGCACTTGCCAAGCCCCTGCGGCAGGCGTAGGGTCGGATACCCGGACGGCTTGAAATTCATCAAAGCCGTCTGGCCGGAGACCGGCCTATGCACCACCCGATCGACAACCCGGAGATCGCCGCCGCAAGCCAGGATCGCGGCGGAGGCGGGTGGATGGTGGATGCCCGCTCCGTTCCGCTCGATTCAGTGATTCCGCAACGCCCCGTGCCTGCCGGCCGGGGCGTTTCCGTTTCCAGCACCTTCATTTCCGTCGGCATGGCGCAGGCCATGCCCGCCCGTTCCGTAACCGGCCACGCGCCGGCTGCGTCCAACCCGGTGGCGCAAGCCGCCGTTCCCCCCGCGCCGCTTGGCCATCGTGCCGGGCGGCGCATTGCCGATCAGGAGGCTTTCATGTTCGAAGCGCAACCGCAGGCTGAGATCGAAGCGATGATGAAGGCGAACAGCGAGTTCAGGCAGCTGTATTTCCGCCACCGGGAACTCGACAAGCAGGTGCTCGATGCCGAGCTCGGCGTGCTGCCGATCGACGACACCACGCTGGGCCAGATGAAGCGCGAGAAGCTGGCCGCCAAGCAGCGCCTGCTGCAGATGTACGAGCGCGCCAACTGAGGGCACGCGAACGACCCAACAGCGGGCGTTCGTGACGTGGGATGGCGGCGGTCGTGATCCGCTGCCGCCGTCCCGCCGCAGGCCACCGCAATGGCCGACGCGCCAATGGCCGCAGCCCGCTCGCGGCGCGGCGTGCCGGGCTCAACCCGTCGCCCCGGATGCTACCCTTTGCGCGTAGCTTTCCGGGCGCAGCAATGAACGAAGCAGATTCCCACTGGACCGCGCAGCGCAAGACCGCGCTGGTGCTGGACCTCCTGCAGGGCGAGACCACCATGGCGATGGCCGCGGCGCAGTTCCAGCTGACGCCGGAACGCATCCAGGGCTGGCTCGATGCCGGCAGGCAAGGCATCACCCAGGCGATGCAGGCCGAAACGGAGCCCGCCGGCCCTGCGCGCGGCGACCTGCGCGACCTCATCCCACGCCCGTTCGCCGACCATGGCACCGTCACCGTTACCCCGGAGGAACTGCTGAACACCGCCTGGCAGCGGATGCGCGCGCACGACGTCAGCCAGCTGCCGGTGATGGAGGGCGAACGAATCGTCGGCATGCTGGATGAATCCGACGTGCTGCTGCACGTCTACGGCGACGAAGCCCGCTTCACCGAGCCGGTGTCGGCGGCCATGGTCAGCCGGCTCGACAAGGTCGACGTGCACGCACCGGTGGAAGCGCTGCTGCCGGTGTTCGACCGCGGCCACGTCGCCATCGTGATGGACGCCGGCAACTTCCTCGGCCTGATCACCCGTATCGACCTGCTGAACCACCTGCGGCGGCGGGTGGGGTGAAGCGATCTGTCGTCACGGATTCCCCGTTGCATACCCAGGCTCCTCCGATGCAGACCATCACCCCGTCCGGCTCCCGGCCAATGCCCAGCGCTCGTCTTCTGGGAGAACTGCTGGTTGAATCCGGCGCGGTTTCGGCAGCGGACGTGCAGAAGGCACTGGCCTTCCAGGAGCAGTTCGGCGGCCGCATCGGCAGCATCCTCGTGAGGCTCGGCGCGTTGTCGGAGGAATCGCTGTTGCCGGTACTGGCCGGACAGCTGGCGATGCCCGTTCTGGGCGCCGACGAATGGCCGGAACAGCCGGCCGCGATCCGGGACCTGCTGGCGGACAGCGGGTTCAGCCTGGATTGGTGGACCGACAACGGCGTGGCAGCTTGGCGCGCCGGTTCAGGCGTGGTGGTGGCCGTTGCGAGGGATCCACTGGACCCCCTCGCCAACGAGGCGCTGGGCAAGAGCCTTGGGGGTGTGGATTGGCAGTGGCGACTGGTTCGCAGCCAGGACCTGGATCGCCTGCTGGACATGGCGGGGCGCAGTCGGGCTGCGGGCGACGGCGATCTGGATGACGATGTCAGTCACCTGCGGGAACTTGCCGAAGAGGCGCCGGTCATTGAACTGGTCAACAACATCCTCGCGCAGGCCATGGATCAGCGCGCGTCCGACATCCACATCGAGCCGGAAGAGCAGGTGTTCCACGTCCGCATGCGGACCGACGGCATTCTGCACACCCGGATGACCTTGCCAGCAAGCCGCTATCCGGCAGTAGCCTCGCGGGTGAAGCTGATATCCGGCATGGACATCGCAGAACGTCGCCTGCCGCAGGACGGTCGTCTCAGTGCGAGGGTCAGCGGACAGGAAATCGACGTGCGCGCCTCGGCCGTGCCTGCGGTCCACGGCGAATCCATCGTGCTGCGCCTGCTACCCAAGGAGCGCCAGGACCTGAGCCTGGCGCGCCTGGGTTTTTCCGGGCGCGACCTGCAGATGTTCCGCGCCTGGGCGCGTGAGCCGCATGGCATCGTGCTGGTGACGGGGCCTACCGGTTCCGGCAAGTCGACCACCCTGTACGCGACGCTGGAAGAGATGAACCAGCGCGACCGCAAGATGATCACGGTGGAGGATCCGGTCGAATACGAGGTCGATGGCGTCACCCAGATCCAGGCCAATGCGGAGATCGGATATACCTTCGCGCGGGCACTGCGTGCAATCCTCCGGCAGGATCCGGACGTCATCATGATCGGTGAGATCCGCGACCTGGAGACTGCGGAGATCGCGGTGCAATCGGCGCTGACCGGACATCTGGTGCTGTCGACGCTGCATACCAACGATGCGGTCAGCGCATTCACCCGTCTCATCGACATGGGCGTGGAGCCGTTCCTGGTGGCGACCAGCGTGCGCGCAGTGCAGGCCCAGCGACTGGTGCGCCGGTTGTGCCCGCAATGCAGCCGCCCGAATGCGGATGTCCTGCCTGCGATCCGGCGGCTGGTGGAGCCGCTGGCGGAAGCCGGCGTCGCGCCGGACTGGCGATCGGCCGCGGGCTGCCCGCACTGCCAGGGCACCGGCTATCGGGGGCGCTTGGGTATCTACGAGCTGGTGGACGTCACGCCGGAAATGCAGGAGCTCATCATCGCCTCGGCCACCGCGGAGAAGATGCGGGCGCTCGCCACCCAGCAGGGCGGCAGGACGCTGCGCGAGGATGGTCTGCTCAAGGCAATGGCGGGGCTCACTACCGTCGAAGAGGTGGTGCGGGTGAGCGGCGGGGCCGGTGTCGATGGTTGAGCGCACGCTGTTCAGTTACGAGGCAGTGGACCGCTCGGGCGCTAAGACCACGGGATCGTTGGAGGCCGCGTCCGAAGGTGAGGCTGCGCGCCAGCTCGCCCAGCAGGGTTTGACGCCCTATGCCCTCAAGCGTGTCGGGCAAGGGTGGCGCGCACCGCGGCGCCGGCGCGCATCGGCGCGCGAACTGCAGCTGGTGCTGCAGGAGTTCACGACGCTGCTGGAATCCGGCGTGGGATTGGTGACCGCGTTGTCCTCGCTGGCCAAGTCCAGCCATCACCCCAGCCTGACCGGGGCGTTCGCGGAGATGGAGCGCTCGGTGAGGCGGGGCGAGAGCTTCAGCGCTGCGTTGCGGGAATCGAAACTGCCGGTCCCGGAGTACGTGCACCAGCTGGCGCATGCGGGCGAAGCGACGGGGCGTCTTGCCGAGTCGATCCGCGGTGGCGTGGACCAGTACGAATACGACCAGCGCGTCCGCCAGGAAATGACCGGCGCGATGATCTACCCGATAGTGCTCGTCTCCTCGGGCATCGCCGCGGTCGGCATCATCTTCCTTTGGGTGGTTCCGCGCTTCGGCGGGTTGCTGACGCAGCACAAGGACACCATGCCGGCGATTTCCCGCTGGACCATCGCAAGCGGCGTCTGGCTCAGCAATCACGTGTGGCTGGTGTTGCTCGCGTTGGCGGCGGCAGCGGTGGGCCTGCGCGCGCTGTGGAAGGCGCCGGGGGTCGTTGATGCCCTGGTCGAACGCGCGGCGCGGCTGCCGGTGGTGGGGGATTGGCTGGTGGAGGCCGAAGTGGGGCGTTGGGCCAGCACGCTGTCGGCGCTGCTGACCGGTCGCGTCGAACTGATCCGGGCACTGAACCTGTCGGCGACGTCGGTGCGCATGAAGTTCCTGCGTGCCCGCCTGCTGGCGGTGGCGAAGTCGGTCAAGACCGGCTCCACGCTGTCGGCGGCACTGCGTGAACACCGCTCGCTCAATCCCACCGGTTACGATCTGGTGGCGGTAGGCGAGGCCAGCGGAGAGCTGCCCAAGCTGCTTGACGCGCTGGCGCGCCTGTACGAGACCACCGGGCGGGACCGCATGAAGCGGGCGTTACAATTGATCGAGCCGTTGGCCATCATCATCATCGGCGTGGTGGTCGGCACCATCATGACCGCCATCATCCTGGCCATTACCAGCGTCAACGATGTTCCCCTTTGAGTCCCCGAAACACGGAGTCCCCATGCGAGTGCCTCGCTTCGCCGCCGGCTTCACCCTGCTGGAAATGCTGGTGGTCCTGGTGATCATCGGCCTGATCGCAAGCCTGGTCGGCCCGCGCCTGTTCAGTCGCGTGGACAGCTCCAAAGTGCAGGTCGCGGACACCCAGACGCGCTTGCTGCGTGGGGCCGTGGAAACGTTCCGGCTCGAGGTCGGCCGCATCCCCACCGCGGATGAGGGCTTGGGCGTGTTGAACACGGCGCCCGCCGATGAGCGGGCCAAGGCGCGCTGGCGCGGTCCCTATCTGGATGAACCGGTGCCCGAGGATCCGTGGGGTCGACCGTACAAGTATTCCATCCCCGGCCGCGATGGACTGCCGTTCGCGATCTACTCCCTCGGCGCGGATGGCCAGCCGGGAGGCGAGGGCAATGACGCCGACGTCGGCTTCCTGCCACCCAAGGGGTGAGCCCCGGGCGGCGGTCGGCTTCTCCCTGTTGGAGATGCTGGTCGTGCTGGCGTTGATTTCGGTGATGACCGCGTTGGCGGCGCCACGCCTGGCCAGCACGGTCAGGGCGATCGGGACCAGTGGTGATCGTGCCGAGGTCCAGCGCCAGATCGAGGATCTCCCGCTGCGCGCCCGCCTGCAGTCGGGAGAGATCCGCTTGGGCGCCGAGGCCGCGCTGTCCCCGCTGCTGGAACTGCCACAGGGCTGGGCTGTCTCCACCCTGACGCCGCTGCTGGTCCGCGACAACGGCGTATGTGATGCAGCGCGCCTGCGCGTGCGCAGCCCCGATGCTGAAGAGGAATGGGTCGTGGCAATGCCCGATTGCCAGGTGCGCAATGCGCAGTAGCCGCGCTTCGGGGTTTTCGCTGCTGGAAGCCATCGTCGCGCTGGCGATCCTTGCGGCGGCGGGGATGGCGCTGTTCGCAGCCATGAGCCAGTCGGTGCGGATGGTGGAACGCGCCGAGGCGGCGCGCGAGCGCGAATCCGCACAGCGCAACGCACTGGCGTGGCTGCAGACCATCAATCCCGCGCAGGAACCCGACGGCCAGGTGCAGTTGGGCGACGTGCTGCTGCGCTGGCACGCGGAGCCGTTGGAAGCGCCGCGTGATGCAATGACCGGATACCTGCAGGCCGGCCTGTTCCAGGTCGGCCTGTATCGCGTGCGCCTGGCGCTGGAGCGCGATCAGCGCCCCTTGGCCGAACTGGAAGTCAGGCGGGTCGGCTACAAGCAGGTCAGAAAGCCGGAGGTGTTGTGAGCCTGCGGAACGCCAGGGTGCAGGGGGGGTTCACCCTGCTGGAGGCGATCGTGACGCTGGTCATCGTGTCCATGCTAGTCACGGTGCTGATGAGCGCATTGTCGCAATCCCTTTCGTTGCGGACCCGGATGCTGCGAATGCAGGGCGAGTCCCGCCAGATGCTGCTGCAGGAGGCTTGGTTCCGCGACAGCCTTGCCGGTGCGCAGCCCCCGACGCAACGCCTGGAGGCGGACGCGTTCTCCGGGGGCATCGAGGAGGTGTCGTTCGTCAGCGCTGCGCCGCTGATGGCTAGCGGCAGCGCGCGGATAGCCTGGCGCCTGGTCCGTGATGCCGACGGCGATGCCGCACTGCATTACCTGGACCCGGTCGCCGGTGATCTCGTCGTGGTTCCCGGGCCCCTGCGTGAGGCCGGCTTCGCCTACATGGCCGAAGGCGACGGCGCGCAATGGGAGACCGCATGGCAGAGCACCGCCCCGGAAAACGCGAGCCGCCTGGCCGAGAAGGGCCGCGGAGTACTGCCGCGGCTGGTGAAGTTCCAGGCGACCACGGAGGCCGGACGACACCTGCAATGGCTCGTCTACCTGCCGGCGAACCTGCGTGCCTCCGACCGCATCAACATCGAGGAGGGTGGCGATGCGGGGATCTGAACGGTCTCAGCGGGGCTTTGTTCTGGCGGTGACGCTGTGGCTCCTGGCGGGCATAGGCGTCGCGGTGGGACTGATGATGCTGTGGGCGCGCTCCCAGGTGGAGCATGCGCGTCTCGACAGCGAGCGGCTGCAGGATGACATCGCCGCACTGGAAACGCGCGACACCCTCCTGTACATCGCCGCCACCCGTGAGTTCACCCTCGCGGGGCTGCCGGTGGAGCCGCTTGCAGCGGACGCGTTGGCCATGCGCAAGCTCGACGAGATGGGCGGGGTGAGGCGCGACCCCGTTGGCGGCGAACTGCGTCTCGACGGTACCCGCTATCGCGGTCGCGGTGCGTCTTTCTTTGCGATCCAGGACGAGGCGGGTTTGCTTTCACTGCGTCGCCCCACCGCCGAAAGACTGGATCGATTCCTGCGGATGGAGGGTGTGGGGAAGGACAGGATCCCGCGCCTGCGGGACACGCTGCTGGACTACATCGATGGCGATGACCTCAATCACCTGCAGGGCGCCGAACGCAACGACTACGAGCGTGAGCGCCGGCCGCCGCCGCCCAACAGGGGTCTATTGCTGCCTTCCGAGCTCGGCAGCGTCATGGATTGGGACCGGCTTCCCCCGGCGCAGTTGGGCCGCATCATCGAGCACTCATCCGCGTTCTATGTCGGTGCTGTCAACCTCAACACCACGCCCCCCGAACTGCTGCCGCTGTGGATCCCCAACTGCCCGGAAGCCTGCGAGCTGATTCTCAAGCGGCGGCAGGAACGTCCCTTGCGCAACGGCTACGAAGCGGAAGCGCTGACGCTCGGGAAACTGCCCGGCGACAGTGCCATCGACTACCGCAGCGTGGCCGAGGGCATCCTGCGGATCGACATCTGGGGGCGTACAGGAAGGGGCCAGCGTTATCATGTTAGATTGACTCCATTAGCCGACCAACGCGGGCCTTGGACCATTTTGGCCGCCTATCCCGTCCAACGCCCCGCCGATGACCGCGATGCAGAAACGACCCAGAGCCCTCTTCTCGCCGGGCCGTAGCCTGCCGGGCGAAACACCGGGCCTGCGTCAGGCCAAGGGCCTGTTTGGCGCGCAGGAATGGGTGATTCCGCGCCGCGACTGCCAGTACCGCAAGCAGGATTTTCGCGCCCTTCCGCCGCGCAAGCGGTCCATGGCAGCGCGTCTGGCGGCGGCCCGCTTCCTGCCGTCCGCCGATGCCCGCACCCATCTGGCCTGGCAAGAGGGCATTGCCCATTACTGGATCTGGACGCCTCCCCAGGACAGTCCGTCGGTGTACCGGCGATGGCTGCCGGAATCGTTGCTGTATTCGCCGCCCACCCAGGATGGGGTAAGGCTTCTGTCCTTGTGCGAGGGTGTGGAAGGGCAGTACTGGAGCAACGGTGTGTTGGCAGCCAGCCAATGGTGGGCGCGGCGGCCGTCGGAGGCCGAGTGGCTGACCTTCCTCCGGGCAGCGGGCGCCACCACCGGGGCTGCTGACGTGCCGGAGCCCTTCGCACTGGCGTGGCTAGATCGCCCCTGGGCCCACGCTGGCGGCGGCCTGTCCATGGATGCGGATACCGCCGAACGGGTCGCGTGGATTGCCTCGACCGGTCTGCTGCTGGCGGTGGCTGGGTGGCAGTTGGCCAGCCTGATGCGCTGGGATGCCGAAGCCGCGAAAGAAGCCGTCAGGCTTGAAGCGGCGCGCTCCCGGGCAGCGCCGTTGCAGGCGGCACGCGAGCGTGCCGAGGCGGCGGCGGCGCAGATCGCGGAGTTGCGCGAGCTGGAGCCGGACCACACCGATTTCGACTGGATGGCGCGCATCGGCGCGAAGTTGCCGAATGGCGCGTTGTTGGGGGGATGGTCGCGCGAACCCGGGAAGCTGCGCGTACTGGTTCGTGGCGGTGATGCCGATCCGCGCCGCTACATCGAGGCCTTCGTGCAGACCCCCCCGTTCGATGACCTGACCGCGACCTCTTCCGGCAACGGGGACATCCTGCTGGAGTTCACCCTGCCGCAGCCTCGTGTCACCGAGGGCGGCGAAGAATGAGCGCGCCCATGCTGGAAAACGCAGCCATGCAATGGCGCGAAAATCGGCGGCTGCGCATGGCCGTGCTGGTCGCGATGGTGGCCTTGGCCCTGCACTTGCTGGACGGGCTGGATCGCCACCGCGAGTCCGCGATGCGGCAGCATGCCGCCGACATCGGCCTGCGACAGCGCCTGGAGCGCGTGGCAGGGCAGCCGGAATGGGTCGAGCGCGCCAAGCAGGCCGAGGCCGAGCTGGACGGCATGCGGCGTGAGATGCGGGTTACCGCCAATGCCGGTCAGGCGCAGGCCGAAATCGAGGCTTGGCTCACCGAGTTCGCGGCCGCGCAGAAACTTTCCGGGCCCGTGGTCAAGGTGCAGGACGTGCTGGAGGTGCCTGGTCATCCGGAACTGGTGCAGGTCCTGGCCAGGCTGGATGGCACGCTGCCGGCCTTTGCCCAGCATTCGTTGGTGCAGGCGTTGGAGCGCGGCCTGCCCTGGATGCAGGTCGAGCGCCTGGATATCGGCGAGCAGAGCGAACCCAAGATAAGTCTGGTGATGCGCGCCTACTACCGGCGTGCTGGACAGGGCGTGGTCGCCGGGACGGTGGTTTCGGAGGCCGCACCATGAGCGCTCTGTCGATGTGGCGCCTGCTGTTGGGCGCACTGCTGGCGCTGGCTCTTGGTGCAATGGCGAACTTCGCCTTCGTCGACGTGCCGGGTCAGCCGGTGGCCCCGCGGGCGACTGCAGAGGACTGGACGTTGCCGCCGCCGCCACGTCCGGCGCCTGCCACGATCGAAGCCGCTTGGGAGAAGAATCCGCCTTGGCCGCCGCCGCCGCCCCCGCAGGAAGTTGCAGCCAGCGCGGCTGCGGCACCGGAGGTTCCGGCCCCTGTCCCGGTGGGTGTGGCCCGCAGCCGGCACGGCGCCCGCGCGGTATTCAGCGTGGCGGGCGCGGGCACGGTGCTGCTGCGTGCGGGCGATCCGCTGCCGGGTGGCGGGCGTGTGTTGCGGGTGTCCGGGCTGAGCGTCGAGTGGCGCGACGCCAAGGGTGAGCGCCAGCAGCGCGAAATGTTCAACAGCTACCAGATTCAGGAAGAAGCGGCGCCCGCGCCTGCGCCCGCGTCGAAGCCGCCCACCAGGAAGGGGCGGCGCTGATGCGTTGTCAGCAAGCTGCCCCCGCCCGAGCAACCGGAACACGCATGATGGATCGGACACACCTTCAACCTGTGGCGCGTCGATGGCTGAGCCGCGTGCGCGTCATTGCGCTCGCGACGGTGGTCGGCGTGCTGGCCGCCTGTGCCGCGCGCCCGCCCGAGTTGCCGCGCCCGCTGCGCGCGCCGAAAGCGGACGCTCCGACGGGGGAAGTCCTGGGTGATGCCGCTTCAGGGCGCACCCATCCGCAGATCGAACGTGGCCCCGAGCCGGTGCGGCGCGAACAGGCTGCGCAGCAGCCGGAGCGCGCGCAGAGCCGCATCCCGCCGATGCGGCGCACCGAGCCGGTGGCGATCGCGCTAGACGGCGTGCCGCTGGAAAGCTTCATCAATATCGTCTTCGGGATGGAGCTGGGCCTGCCGGTGCAGATCGACCAGTCCCTACGCGGCCGTCCGGAATTGCTCAGCCTGAGCCTGGCCAAGTCGATGCCGCCGGAACAGGCGTTCCGGGTGGCCGAGGAAGTCCTCCGCAGCTACAACGTGCGGATCGACGAGCTGGGCGGCGTGCTGCGCTTCATGCCGGTGGATCAACGCACCAGCGACATCAGTCCCCTGCTGCAGACTCGCTCACTCCCTGACGTTCCCGCCGGCCAGCGCACCGTGTTCGTGTCCATGCCTCTGCAGTACCGGCGGCCGGCGTCCGTAATCCCACAGGTGAAGGACTTGTTCAACGGCAAGTCCGTCAACTTCAATCCGCTGATCGAATCCAACGCCGTGCTGATCAGCGGGCCCGGCACCGATGTTCGCGCGGCGATGCAAGCCGTGGACGCGCTGGACCAGGCGGTGCTGCGCGACAAATACTCGCTCCGCATCAATCCCCTCTACCTTCCGGCCGACCTGCTGGCAAAAGAGCTGCGCGACGTCCTGACGGGACAGGGCATTGCCGTGCAGAGCGGCGTCGGGGAACCCGGGGCACTGACCTTCGTACCTGTCAATTCCGCCAATGCCCTGATCGTGTTCGCCAACAGCCAGCAGGCCCTGGATACGGTGGCCGAATGGGTGGCGCGCCTAGACCAGCCCAGTGATGCGGCCGGCAGCGGCGGCATGTACGTGTATGCCGCGCGGCACACCACGGTGGACACGATGTTGCCGGTATTGCAGGCCTTGGCAGGCGGTGTTGGCGGCAACGCCGGCAATACGGCCGTGACTGCGACCGCAAACACCGGAGGTAGTCCAGCAGCGATCGGCAATGCCGCGCGCGGAACGCGCCAGGGTAATGCAGTGACCGCGGTTTCCGGCTTCGGCGGGCAGCTGGCCGCCGATACGGTGCGCAACATGATCGTGTTCCAGGGCGATGCCCAGAGCTGGCGTGCATTGCAGGGCGTGCTGGCGCGGTTGGACCAACCGGCGCGGCAGGTGCTGATTGAGGTCACAGTCGCCGAAGTGACGCTCACCGACGAGTTGACTCACGGCGTCGAATGGGCGCTGCGCAACATCAGCGTGGAAGGCATGTCCGGGCCGCTGACGGCGCTGGCGGGTGACGCCACCGCCGGCGGCCTGCGTTGGGCAGCCCTGTCTTCGTCCGGCCAGGTGCGCGCCACGCTCAACATGTTCGCCAAGGACAGCCGCGTCACCATCCTGTCCACGCCGCGCATCCTGGTGAAGAGTGGCGAGGCGGCCAGCATCGATGTCGGTACCGAGGTGCCGATCATCACCAGCCAGGCCACGGCGCCAGACCTGCCCAACAACGGCAACCAGAGTTCGATCCTGCAGTCCGTGCAATACCGCAAGACCGGCACCCTATTGGACATTGAGGCGGTGGTGCATTCCGGCCAGCGGGTCGACCTGAAAGTGTCGCAGGAGGTCAGCGAGGCGGTCAAGACCGATACCAGCGAGATCTCCTCGCCCAGCATCCTCAGCCGCAGCCTGCGCACCGTGTTGAGCCTGGCCGATGGCCAGAGCACCCTGCTGGGGGGGCTGATCTCCAGCAGCCGCGCCGACGGCAAGTCTAAGGTCCCGCTGTTGGGAGACATCCCCCTGCTTGGGCGCGCCTTCCAGAACCGGACCAAGTCCAGCGTGCGGACCGAGTTGCTGCTGCTGATCACGCCGTACGTGCTGGAGGATTCGACCCAGGTCGAAGAAGTTACCCGAGCGGTGCGCGAGCGGTTTGGCCGCGTTGAGCGCAGTTGGCCGGGCCGCCCAGATGGCGCTCCGGCGCCGCTGCAACCGCGCGAGCCGCTTCCCGTGCCGCCTGCCAAGCTGAGCCCCGATCCGCAGCCATCCACGGAAGCGCCCATCAATCCGCCTGTCGAGGCGCAGTCGCCTGCAGCGGAAAGCCAGCAGCCGGGCGCGACCAGGCCGGCCTGAGCGCCTGCTCTTGGGCGATCTACGGGTGGGGCTGCAGCCTGTCGCCGGGCGGCCGTTTCCTGTGGCAGCGGGCTCATGCCTCATGGGGCCGGCGACAATCCGGCAAGCGCCCGGTTTCATTGTGTATGGGCGGCAAGTGATGTGTGAAAAAGGCGCGGTCGATGAGCCGGGGGGAACGTTCGTGGATGGATTCGCAAACCCGGTGGCACAAGGGCATTCCAGCGGTTGACACTTTCTTAATCCCGCCTATATGCTGCCGGCACATCTGGGATGCTGCGCTGGCTTTGGTATCTGTATGCGCAGATGAACCGGACTCAGGGGGAATGGGGTTGCGGGGTTCGGGCCTTTGTTCTTCTCCGGTTCTGTATCGGCGCCGATACGCGCATGCGGGCGGCGAGTGGTGCCCATGGTGTGACCAAGATTTACAAACCTAAGCTTAGGAGCCAACAAGAATGAAGTTCTTCAACAAGAAAGTCCTGGCGTTCGCCGTTGTCGGCGCACTCGCGTCCGGCAGCGCGCTGGCCGGTGCCCAGATCAACACCGCCAACACCGTGTACGCGAAGGAAATCGCGATGCCGGCCACGTTGACCGTCAACGTGAACTGGAATCTGGGTTACAACTTCAACGACAGCGAGCTCCGCTACGCCTGCGTGAAGCTGACCGGCGCGACCCCGGTGGCCAGCACCGTCACCCCGACCGTCGATGAGTACAACAGCGCTAACGTCGCTGGCGCCTCCCCGGCCACCGACATGACCGTGGGCGCCGTGAACGTGAACGGCAACGTGGCGTTCTTCACCCTGACCTCGGGCATCCTGAGCGGCAAGGCGGACCCGACCACCAGCAACTACAAGATCAACCTGAACGCCCTGCAGTTCAACGTTCCGAACCAGAACACCACCGTCACCGCCACCGTCGGCCTGTACGACAACCCGGCCGCGGCTGGTTCGTGCGATCCGGCCAGCTCGCAGCTGATCCCGGGCTCGGGTGACACCAAGCAGATCATCTCGTTCAAGCCGAGCTATGCGTTCACCATCGACCCGAACAAGGCCACCGCCTCGGTCGACAACATGCCGACCTCGTTCGCCGGCTTCAAGAATCCGGTTGCCGGCGTCAGCGGTGGTCCCGACGACGCCCGTCTGGCCTATGCCGAGCTGGTGCAGATCAACCCGACCAACCGCAAGGCTGACGGCACTCTGATTACTCTGGCTGACATCTTCCCGACCACCGCCGCTCTGGCCGTGGAAGGCGACTTCAGCGATTGGGCGACCGACGCCCAGTTCGATGGCGTGTCGGGCACCGTGGCTGCCACCGAAGATTCGGCTGAGTGGACCGTCGATCCGACCGCTCTGGGCGCCGATTTCTTCGTTTACGCCGACTCAACCTCGGAGAACGAAATCCCGGCGGGCTCCTACACCGCCAGCCTGACCGTGACCCCGAACGCGGGCTACGACCTGGGCGCCGGTGACGAAGAAGAAGTCGTGCTGGTTCCGTCGGTCGACGAAAGCCTGAATGCCACCGACAACTCCGTTGATGACAACAGCGCCATCGCTGGCCAGATCGTCCAGGACGGCGTGCGCCTGCAGGCCCCGCTGACCCAGGTGCCGTCGGGCTGGATCAGCCGCATGGTCATCACCAACACCGGTAACAAGGACCGCACGTTCTTCCTGACCGTGTACGGCGAAAATGGCAACACCATCACCCAGGGCAACCTGACCGGTTACACCGTGAAGGCGAAGAGCACCAAGGTGATCGACGACCTGAACACCGTGCTGCAGGGCTTCACCGGTGCGCCGCGTGCCGCCATCGTGGCCACCGTTGCCGGCCCGGAGAAGGAAATCAAGGGTCTGTACCAGATCGTCAACACCACCAGCATGTCGCTCAGCAACTACGTGATGGTGAACCAGGACACCGGCAGCCACTAATCGGCCTCCGCTCCTGTGCAATACCGGGAGGGCCCGCTTCGGCGGGCCTTTCCTTTTTTGTGGCCGTGCTTCCGCGATGGTGGTCCGCGGTCAGGCGTCGGACGAAGCGCCGTGGGTCCGTTGAGCGGCGTCGCAGCGCGTGCCGGGACGGTCTCCAGCGGATATCCTTCGTGCTGGCATGGGTTGCGGTGGGGCACAACGGGGGAAGGATGCTGAAGCTGTTCCTTGGTCGGCCGCGCACCCGAGACGAGCATGTGCAGGCCCTGGACGGGTTGCGTGGTCTGGCCGTGTTGATCGTGATCGCCTCGCACCTGTCCAATGCGGGCTGGCTGCCGCAGCCCGGAATGTCGGGCACGGGCAAGAGCGGCGTCTACCTGTTCTTCGTACTCAGCGCCTACCTGCTGGCCCATGCCATGCTGGCGCGTCCGCTGGCAGGACTGGCTGACCCGGCTTACTGGATCGACTACGCGTTGCGCCGGGTGCTGCGCATCTGGCCGCTTTATCTGGTGGTTCTGCTGCTGAGCTGGGGGCTGACGAGCCTTGGCGTTGTTCACTGGCATTACCAGCTGGATGCAGCCGGGTTCTGGCGGCACCTGACGCTGCGCGAAGGCCAGAGCGTGCTTTGGTCAATACCGGTCGAGTTCACCTTCTATCTGTGGCTGCCGATCGTCTGCCTGGCGCTGTTGGCCTTGCGCAGGATGCCTGGCGGGCGGTGGTGGGGCGTGGCGCTGCTGGCAGCCCTGCTGGTACTCGCGCGACGGCAGTGGCCTGCCGCGCAAGCACCCGTCAACGGCGTACAGCTGGGGTTCTACCTGCCGGTATTCCTGGCGGGCGTGGTCGCGGCGTGGGTCTCGCAGGAATGGCCGTCACTGTGGCGCCTGGCGCGCGCCTGGCGCGCCGCGGGCTGGCTGCTGCTGGCGGCACTGGCGCTGGTGACGCCGGCGCTGTGGGCGGCCATCTCGGGGGAGGGCTACAACCCGGAACTCGGCCATCGATGGTTCACTGCGTTCGGATTCGGCTGGGCGCTGCTGCTGTTGTCGGTGCTGTGGGGGGCTGGAGTACTGTCCCGTCTGTTTGCTAGTGCACCGATGCGGTTGGTGGGCGTGGTCAGTTTCAGCGCCTATCTCTGGCACATGCCGGTACTGCAGGCCGCAGACGCGCTGGGATTGCGCAGCCACGGGCTGCCCGCCCTGCTGGTGGTGCTGGCGGCGATGCTGGCGGTGGCCATGGGTTCGTTCCTGCTGTTCGAACGGCCCTGGCGCGATGTGCGCTTCAGGCGGCACTGACGCCAGCGCCCGCGGGGGGCGTTCCGGTATCATGGCGGGCCTGCTGCCGGACCCACGGATGCAGCCCAACGCGGGGGGCGCCGCGGCGCCTCTCCGGATGAAGGACGGATGCGCGCACTGAAATCTCGCCTCAAGCCCCTCGCGCCGTTCAAGCTCCTCATCACCCAGCGCGCGCTGGTCGGCGAACTGACGCGCAGGGAGGTGGATGGCCGTTATCGCGGCGCCAGCCTGGGGATCCTGTGGTCGCTGGTCAGCCCGTTCCTGCTGTTGTGCATCTACGCGATCGCCTTCGGCACGGTGATGGGAGGGCGCTGGCCTGAGGCACGCGCGACCGATACGCCGTTCTCCATCGTGTTGTTCGCAGGGATGATCCCTTACTTCGTCCTGTCGGAGTGCCTCGTCCGGTCGCCGGACTTGGTGGTGGCCAACCCGTCCTATGTCAAGCGGGTGGTGTTCCCACTGGAAATCCTGCCTTGGCCAATGCTGTTCTCGGCGTTGTTCCATTGCCTGATGAACGTGCTGGTGTTCGTGGCAATGCGCCTGGTGATGGAAGGTGATTTCGAGTGGACCATCGTCTATCTGCCACTGGTGATCCTGCCGATCGCAGTGCTTGGACTGGGGGTGGCATGGTTCCTGGCGTCCATCTCGGTCTATTTCCGTGACGTCAGGCAGGTGGTCGGCCTGGCCAGCATGGCGATTCTTTTCCTGTCGTCGGTGATGATCCCGGTGGCCGCGGTACCGAACGAGTACCGTGCGATCTTCATGCTCAACCCGGTGTCCTTCATCGCCGACCAAGCCCGTTCCGTGCTGATCTGGGGCGTGGCGCCGGACTGGACGGGGCTGGCCGCCTACCTGCTTGGGGCGCTGGCCTTCATGTATGCAGGCCATGCGTGGTTCGTGTCCACCAAGCGCGGGTTTGCAGATGTCCTCTGACCTTGCCATCCGGGTGCACGGCGTCGGCAAGGTGTATCCCGTCTATGCGAGGCCGCACCATCGGCTGCTGGAGATGTTCGCGCGTGGCGACGGGCGCTACCGGAGCGATTTCCACGCGCTGAAGAACATCAACCTGGAGATCCGCAAGGGTCACACGGTCGGCATCGTTGGCCGCAATGGCTCCGGGAAGTCGACCCTGCTGCAGATCATCTGCGGGACGCTTGCGCCAAGCAGCGGCAGCGTGGAGGTCGCGGGCCGGTTGGCCGCGCTGCTGGAACTCGGGGCCGGGTTCAACCCGGAATTCACCGGGCTGGAAAACGTCTACCTAAACGCCACCATCCTGGGCCTTGCGCGGCGCGAGATCGACGAGCGCCTGGACGACATCCTTTCCTTCGCGGACATCGGCGACTTCGTCCATCAGCCGGTCAAGAACTATTCCAGCGGCATGTACGTCCGGCTGGCGTTCGCGGTGGCGATCAACGTCACGCCCGAGATCCTGGTGGTCGACGAGGCGCTTTCCGTGGGCGACGAGGCATTCCAGCGCAAGTGCTTTGCGCGCATCGAAAAGATCCGGGAGGCCGGCGCAACCGTCCTGTTCGTGTCCCATTCCGCGGGCACGGTGGTGGATCTGTGCGACCAGGCGGTGTTGCTGGATGGCGGTGAGCTGCTCGCGCATGGCACCCCCAAGCGGGTGGTGTCGCTCTACCAGAAGCTGATCTACGCGCCGGCCGAGCAACAGCCGGCGATCCGTCAGGCCATCCGCGACGACCAGCTGCCGTCGCATGGCCCGGCTGGCAGCGGCAGTCCGGGCGACGCCGGCGATGCGATGGCGGAGGTGCGTACGGATCGGATCGAAGCGTGGTTCGACCCCCACCTCCTGCCGGCCTCGACGATTGCCTACGAGGACCGTGGCGCAACCATCGTCGACCCGCACCTGCGGACGCTGGATGGCAGTCGCGTGAACACGCTGGTGCACGGGGAGGAATACGTGTACGCCTACCGGGTGGAAACGCGCAGGACACTCTCGCGCGTGCGCTGCGGCATGATGGTCAGGACCACGACCGGCATCGAGGTCGCCGGCGCCGCCACCGATCCGTCACTGCCCCGCATGCAGCTGGTGCCCGCCGGGGCGACCGTCGAAGTCGGCTTCCGTTTCCGTTGCCGGTTCAATCCCGGCACTTATTTCCTCAACGCGGGTTGCCTTGCGGACACCGGGACGATGGAGGAATACATCGACCGCAGGGTGGACGTGGCGATGTTCCGGGTCATGCCCGACCAGCGGATCCGGGCCACCGCGCTGGTGAACCTGATCGAAGCCGACGACATAGGATGGCGCCAGTGAACAACCCCTCCCGGATCTGCCTGCTGATCGTCGGCATGCACCGCAGCGGTACCTCGGCGGTGGCCGGCAGCCTGGCGCGCCTTGGCCTGCCCATGGGCGAGCACCTGCTTGCAGCCGGCGAGGACAATCCGAAGGGTTACTTCGAACACGAAGAGGCGGTGCGCATCGACGATGCGCTGTTGGATGCCCTTGGCCGCCGCTGGGACGACCCGCGCGAGTTGCCGGAAGGATGGTTGCGGACGCCGGCGGCGGATGATGCGCGTGTTGCAATCGCCGGCCTGCTCGAGCGCGAGTTTTCCGCCGCGGGCCTGTTCGCACTGAAGGACCCGCGCCTGTGCCGGTTGCTGCCGCTGTGGCTCGAGACCCTGCGCGCCACGGGGATAGAGCCGCGCGTTCTGCTGGTGGTGCGCCACCCGGCCGAGGTCGCGGCGTCGCTGGCGAAGCGTAACGGGTTTTCACCCGCGTTGTCGCAGCTGCTCTGGCTGGAGCACATGTTCGCGGCAGAGCGCGACTCGCGTGGCTGCACGCGCGCGGTGGTCACTTACGACGACCTCGTCGCCGCGCCCGAGGCCACGCTTGCCCGGCTGATGACCGCGCTGGGTCTCGACCATCTCGTCGCTACGCCCGATGGAGCGACATTGTCGGGCTTCGTGTCCGCCGGGGATCGGCATTTTTCCGGGGGAACCGCGCTGGCCACAAGCGTCGGGACCCATGATGGCCTCGTCGCGGATGCGATGTCGCTGTTTGCGCAATCGTCGATCGATGCGGCTCGATTCGATGGCCTTCGGCAGCGCCTGCGCGAAAGCCTGTCGCCGTTTCGTGCGCTTCTGGAGGGCGTGGCTTCGCAGTCGCAGGAGGCAAGGCGGGAATCCGTGGCGGCGGCAGTCGCCGTGGCACGGGTGCAATCCGAATTGAATGCGCAGGTCGAATGGTCGCGCGCGGCGGTGGCGGAGCGGGAAGCGCTGCAGGCCGCTCTGGCGGAAGCGCGCTCCGCGCTTGCGGCTCAGGTCGAATGGTCGCAAGCCGCCGTGGCGGAGCGCGAAGCGCTTCAGGGCGCGCTTGCGGAAGCGCGTTCCGCGCTTGCGGCTCAGGTCGAATGGTCGCAAGCAGCAGTGGTGGAGCGTGAGGCGCTGCAGGCGGAGCTGGCCGGGACGCGCTCGGCGCTTACGGCCCAGATCGCCTGGTCTGAAGAAGCGGTGGTGGCGCGCACGGCGCTGAATCAAAGAATCCATGACCTACAATTGGCGCTTTTGCGCTACGAGGCGACCCTGATCGGCCGCCTGCAGCGTCGGTGGATGGCGTGGCGCGATGGACGCGCGCAACTGCGGAAGGACACAACAACCCCATGATTTACTTCACCTCGATCTGCGCGAACTACCTGCCGAAGGCGATGGCTCTGGCCGAATCGGTCAAGGCGCACTGCCGCGATGCGACCTTTGTGTTGTGCCTGGTGGAACGAGAGATCCCCCAGGCCGCCAGCGGGTTTCCGCATTTCGATCAGATCATCCTGGCGAAGGACGCCGGCTGGGAGGACTTCGACCAGTTCATCTTCCGCCATTCGATCGTGGAGGCGTCCACCGCGGTCAAGCCGCAGTTCCTTCGCCACCTGATCGAACGGTTCCCCAAGCGCGACAGGTTCGTCTATCTGGATCCGGACGTGCTGGTGTACAGCGACTTCAGCGAACTGGAGGAGGTGCTGGACCGCGCGTCGGTGGTGGTCTGCCCGCACCTGTTGCGGCCGGGCAACATCGACATGGAGATCAGCTCGCTGGCCCATGGCACCTACAACCTCGGCTTCGTCGCGGTTGCCCGCAGCGACAACTCGAACCGGTTCCTCGACTGGTGGGCGGAACGCCTGTTCCTGTTCTGTTACGACGACAAGAGCCGTGGCATCTTCACCGATCAGAAGTGGATCGACCTGGCGCCAAGCTTCTTCGACGTGCACATCCTGAAGCACCACGGCTATGACTTCGCCACCTGGTCGCTGCTGGGAAGCGATATGCGCAAGGCCGAAGCGGGTGGGTATGTGGTCAATGGCGATCCGCTCCGTTTCATCCACTTCTCGGGGCTGGATTCCGGGATGATCGAGCGAGCCATGGGCTGGTGGTTGACCGAGGAAAATCGCCCGGAGTTCGAGACACTGTACCGCGACTATCTGCGCAAGCTGGATGCACATGGGCAGGCGACGCTGGGCAAGACGCCCTGGTCCTATTCGAACTACGCGGACGGAGCATCTGTTTCCCGCGAAGCGCGCGTCCGGTACCGCGACCCGGCGCTGTGGCAGGCGGTACCGCGGCCGTTCGCCAGCTGCGATGACGAGATCCTGCAGCAGGGGGGCGGGGCCGTGACCACCGCCGGCACCACGGGCGAAGTTCCCACGCTGCGGATGTCGCCAAACCCGGGACTGCTGGACAAGTTCGCCTGGTCGACCCTGGAGATCGGGTTCGGGCCGACCCTGGCCAAGGCGCTCAGGAAGCTGGCTGGCGCGAGGCGCTGAAGTGGCGGTATCCGGGCATCTGGTCTCGATCGTCATCCCCTGCTTCAACGCGGGGGCGACGCTCGACGAAACCATGCGGTCTGCGCTGGCGCAGACCCATCCCGACATCGAGGTGGTGATCGTCGACGACGGATCGACCGATGCGGACACGCTGGAACTGCTGCGCCGTTGCCCGTGGCCCCGCACCCGCGTCCTGTACCAGGAGAATGCCGGGCCGGCGGCCGCGCGCAATCATGGCATCACTGCATCGAGCGGCCGCTACATCCTGCCGCTCGATGCCGATGACCTGATTGATCCCAGCTACGTCGCCAAGGCGGCCGCGGTGCTGGATAGCGCCGGGGAGGTCGGCATCGTCTACTGCAAAGCCAACAGGTTCGGCGTGGAGAACGGGCCTTGGCAGCTGCCGCCTTACACGCTGCGGGAGCTGGTGATCGACAACGTGATTTTCGTCACCAGCCTGTTCCGTCGCGAGGATTGGGAGCGTGTCGGCGGGTTCAGCGAGTCGTTGAGGCGGGGTGTCGAGGACTACGATTTCTGGGTGAAGCTCGTCGCCTTGGGCCGGGAAGTCCGCCAGCTGGACGAATATCTGTTCCACTACCGCGTCGGCCATGTTTCCCGTACCACCGGGTTCAACGCCGACCGGGCCGCGGTCGTCGGCACGTATGCAGAGATTTTCCGGAACAACCTGGAATTCTTCGGTCGCAATGCCGAGATACTGTTCGAGCACCGGTTCGGCCTGTACGACGAGTTGGCCCGCTATCGCGCGCGCTATGGCTGGCTGGAGCGGGTACTGGCCCGCAGGTCGTGGTTGTTGAGGTTGGCGAAGCGGTTGCATCGGCTGCTGCCGGGCGCTTCCGGTGGTCATCGAGGCTGAGGAGGATGTCGATGCGCCATGTCCCGGTCTTGATCCCCAGACTACTCGCCATCGCCACGGTGGCAGGGCTGCTATTGTCCACGAGTTGCCGCGAGCGTGCCGTTCCCGGCGGGAGTGGGCATTACTGGAATGGATCGGCTGCCGGTCCAGAGGTGGTTCGTGCGGAGAAAGTCGACGCGGCAGCGGCGCAGCGACTGGCATCGGCGCACTGGACCAGGCAGGCCTGCAGTCTGGACATGGTGGACCAGGGCCCGCCGGATGCGGAAATCAGCCGGGAAGACGTACACCGGTTGGACGGTTTCCTGCTCGGGCAGGATGGACTGGCCGCAGGCGGGTTCCATGTGGTGCTCAAGGGAGCAGACCAATTCCGGGCGCCCGCCCGGACTGGCAAGGCCCGGCCGGATGTCGCTGCTTATTTCAGGCGCCCCGAACTGGCGGCCGCCGGATTCGAGATCGGCCTTTCGCTGGCGGCGGTGCCGCCGGGCGCCTATGAAGTCGTATTCCTGATCGACCACCCGCAGGGCGATTACTTCTGTGAGAGTGGCAAGCGCATCCGCGTAGTTGAATGAGGCGTGCCAGGAGGATGAAGGCCGATGATCCACAACCGCTAGCCATGGGCACCTACCGAACCTCCCTGTTGATCGTCGCTTCGATCCTGGCGACGATTCTGGTGGCAATCCATGCGCCTGGGCAGATGTCCGTGGACAGCGTGACGGCGCTCTACGAGAGCCTGACTGGCCAAGCCGTCGGCTGGGGGCCGCCGTTCTTTGCAGCAGTGCTGGCCTGGCTTGGCGGCAGCAGCATGGGGGCTGCGATATTCGTCGCGCTGAATACCCTGGCAACCTATGGCGTGTTCGTGGCGCTCCTGCTGGCTGGGGTGGAGCCCGGACGGTTCATGCGATGGCGGGTGCTGGCTGCGCTGGTGCTGGCCGTCAATCCGCTCTTCATGTTCTATGTCGGGATTCTCTGGAAAGACGTCTTACTGGCCACCTGTGCGGCTTCGGCAATCGTCCTGTTGCTACTGCAGCCACGCTGGCGGGGCGTGCCCTTCTTGCTGTCAATGTTGTGCGCCACGATCTGCATCGCCGCGTTGCCGCTGATCCGGCAGCAGGGCGTCCTGTTGTCGGTTCCGTTGGCGCTGGCGAGCGCCTGGAGCGTGGCGAGCCGTGCCGCCCTCACCCGCCCCTTCCGCCTCGCCACTGCGGCGGGCGTACTGGTGCTCACGGGCATGATCGGTGGCTTGTTGGCGAAGGCAGCGGCAAGCCGGGTGGCGCCCCTGCCTGCCAGTCCGGTGTCGGTGGGGATCGCGACGATCCAGGTCTACGACATCATCGGTATGGTCGCCTACGCCCGGCCGGACGATGCTGCGGCATGGACGGAAGCGGGCAAGGAGGCCATTCGTCGCATGCAGGTTGGCTACAGTCCCGAGCGCATCGATACGCTGTGGCGCGATGAGGCCGTGCGTGGTTATTCCGACAACTTGGCGAGCGGGCGGCTGCAGACCATCTGGTGGTCGGGGATCAAGCACGATCCTGTGGCATACCTGACCCACAGGGTCCAGGCGTTCGCGACATTGATGGGGGTTGGTGACGTGATCGGCTGCGTGCCGGCCTACTGGGGTGTCGCCGGCGACAGCCGGCAACTCGCGGCCGTGGGCTTGACCGAGGAAATGGATCCGAGGGATCGCATGCTGGGCAGGCTGGCAGGATGGCTGGCGCCGTCCCCGGTTTTCCGCCACTGGTGGTATACGGGACTGTTGCTGGTCGCGGGCGTCTTCCTGTTGCGCAAGCATGAGGAGGGTGGAGCATTCGCGGCCAGAGCCGCGGCAGTGGGAGCGGGCGCCTATCTGCTGTCGTTCCTGCCGACCACGATCGCCTGCGATGTTCGCTACCTGTATCCGGTTGCGATGGTCGCGACGCTACTCTGCATTCATCTGTTGCTGCGTCCGCGCGGGCTGGCGGGGGCGGTGTCATCGGCCCGGGCGTACACGCGGGGCGGGAATGGTTGATCGAAGGAGAATGCGGGCATGACCGGAGCGCAGGCGCCTTGCAGGATCGGCGTGGTCATCCCCTGCTTCAAGGTGACCGGGCAGATCCTGGCCGTGCTGGCGGCGGTGCCTGGCATTGTCGAGCGCATCTACTGCGTGGACGATGCCTGTCCCGAGGGGAGCGGTGATTTCATCCGGTCGAATTGCTTCGATCCCAGAGTGCAGGTCCTTCGCCACGCCCGCAACGAGGGGGTGGGTGCCGCGGTGATGACCGGGTACCGGGAGGCGATCAGCGCAGGCGTCGATGTGATCGTCAAGATCGATGGTGATGGACAGATGGACCCGGTGCTGTTGCCGCGGTTCGTTGCCCCGATCATGGCGGGCGATGCCGACTACACCAAGGGCAACCGCTTTTACGATCTTCGCTACATCGCCCGAATGCCTGCGATGCGGCTGGCCGGCAACGCGGTGCTGTCTTTCATGAACAAGTTCTCGACCGGCTACTGGGACATTTTCGATCCCACCAACGGATATACCGCGATCTCGGCGCGCGTGGCGTCGTTGCTGCCGATGGACAGGATCAGCAGGCGCTATTTCTTCGAGTCGGACATGTTGTTCCGGCTGGGCACGTTCAGGGCCGTGGTACGGGATGTTCCGATGGACGCGCGTTATGGCGACGAGGTCAGCAATCTTCGGATAGGCAAGGTGTTGCCGGAGTTCCTTCGCAAGCATTCGACGAATTTTTTCAAGCGGATCTTCTACAACTATTTCCTGCGGGACGTTTCCATTGCATCGCTGGAGTTGCTGGTGGGAATCGGCCTCTGCGTGTTCGGCACAATTTATGGGGGCTGGCATTGGTGGCAATCGCTGGTCACGCAGCAGGTGGCGGCGACTGGAGTGATCATGCTCGCGGCGATGCCGGTGCTGGTAGGCCTGCAACTGCTGCTTGCGTTCCTTGCCTATGACATCGCAGGGGTGCCGCGTAATACGCTCACGCCCGGGCTACGGGGCTGAGGTGTGAGCACACCTTCCACGATATCCGGCTTGCCTCGCCAGGCAATTGCCTATTTCATCGTGGGGGGGGTTGCGCTGTGCGTGGACTGGGCAGCGTTCGTTTGGATGACCTGGCTGGAGCTGGGCACTGCGCCAGCCAACCTGGGGGCGCGTTTGCTGGGCGCGTTGGTGGCCTACAGCCTCAACGGCCTGTTCACCTTCCGCGAGGAAGGAGCAAGCAAGCTCGGTTGGCAACGCATGCTGCGCTATGGAGTGCTCTGGTGCGGCATGACCGTTGCCAGCACCGCGGCCCTGGTGATGGTCAACCGCGTGCTTGGGGTGCAAGTGGCATGGTTGGCCAAACCGCTGGTTGAGCTGGTGCTGGCAGCTTGTTCTTTTCTCGCATGCAAGTACTGGGTCTACAAATGAAGAAGGAGCCGATAGGCTCCTTCTTCACCTCAATCATTCGATGATCTGTCGCGAGTCAGCCCAGCGCCGCTTCCAACTCCGGCAGCACCGCGAACAAATCCCCCACCAATCCGATATCCGCGATCTCGAAGATCGGCGCGTCGCCGTCCTTGTTGATGGCGACGATCGTGCCGGCGTCCTTGATGCCGGTCAGGTGCTGGATGGCGCCGCTGATGCCGACGGCGACGTACAGCTCCGGGGCGATGATCTTGCCGGTCTGGCCGACCTGCAGCTCGTTCGGCACGTAGCCGGCGTCGACCGCCGCGCGCGAGGCACCCACCGCCGCGCCCAGCTTGTCGGCCAGCGCGTAGATGACCTTGAAGTTCTCCTCGCTGCCGACGCCGCGGCCGCCGGAGACCACGCGCTTGGCGCTTTGCAGGTCGGGGCGGTCGGACTTGCCGGCGGCAAGGTTCACGTAGCGGGTATGCGCGGGCAGCGCGGCATCGACGTTGGCGGCCTCGACCGCGGCGCTGCCGCCATGCGCGGCTTCCGGCCAGGAGGCGGTGCGCACGGTGGCGACCACGACCTGGTCGGCCGGTGCTTCGACGGTGATGATGGCGTTGCCGGCGTAGATCGGGCGCTTGAAGGTGTGGCTGGCCTCCACCGCCATCAGGTCGGAGACCTGGTTCACGCCCAGCAGCGCGGCGACGCAGGGCATCAGGTCCTTGCCGAAGGTGGTGGACGGGCCGAACACGTGGCTGTAACCGTTGGCAAGGGCGGCAACCTGCGGGGCCAGCACCTGCGCGATTGCATCGGCATTGGCGGGGTTGGCCACCGTCAGCACCTTGCGCACGCCGGCGATCTGCGCGGCCTGCGCGGCCACCGCGGCCGGGTCGGCGGCCAGCACCACGACGTCGATGGCCGCGGGCGAGAGCGCCTGCGCGGCGGCCACGGTCTTGGCGGTGGCGGCGTTGAGCTTGCCGCCCAGGTGTTCGGCGACGATCAGGACGTTGGACATTACAGGAGCCCCTTCTGCTTGAGCGCGGCGACCAGTTCGGCCGCATCCTTCACCATCACCCCGCGGCTGCGCTTGGCCGGCGCGGCGTAGTGGGTGGTTTTCAGCGAGTCATTGGCATCGACGCCAAGGTCGGCGAAGGCGATGGTCTCCAGTGGCTTGCTCTTGGCCTTCATGATGTCGGGCAGCTTGATGAAGCGCGGCTCGTTGAGGCGCAGGTCGGTGGTGACCACCGCCGGCAGGTCGACTTCCAGCGTTTCCAGGCCGGCATCGACTTCGCGCACCACCGTGGCCTTGCCATCGGCAACATCCAGCTTGGACGCGAAGGTCGCCTGCGGGCGGCCCCACAGCGTGGCCAGCATCTGCCCGGTCTGGTTGGCGTCGTCATCGATGGCCTGCTTGCCGAGGATGACCAGGTCCGGCTGTTCCTTCTCGATCAGCTTGAGCAGGGCGCGGGCGGCGGTCAGCGGCTGCACCGGCTGGTCTGCGACCACGTGGATGGCGCGGTTGGCGCCCATCGCCAGGCCGTTGCGCAGGTGCGGCTGGGCATCGGCGGGGGCGATGGTGGCGACCACCACCTCGGTGGCGATGCCCTTGTCGCGCAGGCGCAGGGCTTCTTCCAGCGCGATGTCGTCGAACGGGTTGGGCGACAGCTTGACGCCGTCGGTGACCACGCCGGAACCGTCCGGCTTGACCTGGATGCGGACGTTGTAGTCCACCACGCGCTTGTAGCCGACGAGGATCTTCATCGTGCGGATGTCCTTGCTGGAGCGAGAAAGGGGCCTTTCGGGCCGACCGCCTATTTTAGCGGACGCCCGACCACGCTGCCTGCGCGGCCGGGGATTGCCCGAAAGTACGCTGGGTGTTCTCGCACGAATCGCTAGAATGGCTGCTCTACCCGCATTGGAGAACGGCCCGTGGCGTCCGCCAAGAGCAAGCTGTACGACAGTGCCGCCGCCGCCCTGGATGGGCTGGTGGCGGATGGCCAGACCCTCGCCGTTGGCGGCTTCGGTCTGTGCGGCATCCCCGAGGCGCTGATCGCGGCGCTGCGCGATTCCGGGGTGAAGAACCTGACCGCGATTTCCAACAACGCGGGTGTGGACGGGTTCGGCCTGGGCCAGCTGCTGGGCACGCGGCAGATCCGCAAGATGATTTCTTCCTACGTCGGCGAGAACAAGGAGTTCGAGCGCCAGTTCCTGGCCGGCGAACTGGAACTGGAGTTCAACCCGCAGGGCACGCTGGCCGAACGCCTGCGCGCGGGCGGTGCGGGCATCCCGGCTTTCTTCACCGCCACCGGTTACGGCACGGTGGTGGCCGAAGGCAAGGAGACCCGCGAATTCGACGGTCGCATGTACGTGATGGAAACCGCCCTGAAGGCGGACGTGTCGCTGGTCAAGGCGTGGAAGGCCGACAAGGCCGGCAACCTCGTCTTCCGCAAGACCGCGCGCAACTTCAACCCGGCCTGCGCGATGGCCGGCAAGGTCTGCGTGGCCGAGGTGGAGCAGCTGGTGGAGATCGGCGACATCGATCCCGACCACGTGCACCTGCCCGGCATCTACGTGCAGCGCATCGTCGTCAACCCGACGCCGGAGAAGCGCATCGAGCAGCGCACCATTCGCCAGCCGGAGGGCAACTGAGATGGCCTGGACCCGCGAACAGATGGCGCAGCGCGCCGCCCGCGAACTCACCGACGGCGCCTACGTCAACCTTGGCATCGGTCTGCCGACGCTGGTGGCCAACTACCTCCCCGATGGGGTGAACGTTTGGCTGCAAAGCGAGAACGGCCTGCTCGGCATCGGGCCGTTCCCGACCGAGGCCGAACTCGATGCCGACCTGATCAACGCCGGCAAGCAGACCGTCACCGCGCAGGCGGGCGCCAGTTTCTTCGGCAGCCATGACTCCTTCGCGATGATCCGCGGCGGCCACATCAACCTGGCGATCCTCGGCGCGATGGAAGTGACCGACAAGGGCGATCTGGCCAACTGGATGGTGCCCGGCAAGATGGTCAAGGGCATGGGCGGAGCGATGGACCTGGTGGCCGGCGTGCAGCGGGTGGTGGTACTGATGGAGCACGTCACCAAGGCCGGCACCCCGAAGATCATCCCCGAATGCACCCTGCCGCTGACCGGCGTGGGCGTGGTCAACCGCATCATCACCGAGCTGGGCGTGTTCGACGTCACGCCGGACGGGCTGAAGCTGGTCGAGCTGGCCGAGGGCGTCAGCCGCGAGGAAGCTGTCGAAAAGACGGGCGTGCCGCTGCGCTGAGAGGCGGGGGGGGGGGGGCGCTGGCGGGCTATCGCCTGCAGCGAAATCAAGGAGGAGGCAGCGGCCATGAGGCCGATGCCGGGGGACATTCGCTGCAGGCGATAGCCCGTCGGCGGCCCCAGCGGAGTTGCCCGCCAGGTCCGAAACCTCCTCAATGACGAAGCCGCCCATCGGGCGGCTTCTTTTTTAATCACATGTTCTGGTAATTCGGCCCGCCGCCGCCCTGCGGCGCCACCCAGACGATGTTCTGGGTCGGATCCTTGATGTCGCAGGTCTTGCAGTGCACGCAGTTGGCGGCGTTGATCTGCAGGCGTTCGTTGCCGGCCTCGCCGACGAATTCGTACACGCCGGCCGGGCAGTAGCGCGCCTCGGGGCCGGCGTATTCCTTGAGGTTCACGGTCACCGGGATGGCCGGGTTCTTCAGGGTCAGGTGCGCCGGCTGGTTCTCGTCGTGGTGGGTGCTGGACAGGAACACCGAGCTGAGGCGGTCGAAGGTCAGCACGCCATCGGGCTTCGGATATTCGATCTTCGGCTGGCTCGCCGCCGGCTGCAGGCAGGCGTGGTCGGGCTGTTGGCGGTGGATCGTCCACGGCGGGTTGCGGATGCCCAGCTTCGGCAGCAGCCACTGCTCGATGCCGGTCATCAGGGTGGCGAAGCCGCGGCCCTTCTTGAACCACTGTTTGAAGTTCTTCGATTGCTGCAGCTCGGCGTGCAGCCAGCTCTTTTCAAAGGCCTCCGGATAGGCGCTCAGTTCGTCGCGCTGGCGGCCTTCGCCCAATGCGGCGAAGGCTGCGTCGGCGGCCAGCATGCCGGTCTTGATCGCGGCGTGGCTGCCCTTGATCCGGCTGGCGTTGAGGAAGCCGGCCTCGCAGCCGACCAGTGCGCCGCCGGGGAAGATCGTCTTCGGCAGGCTGAGCAGGCCGCCGGCGGTCAGCGCGCGCGCGCCGTAGCCAATGCGCTTGCCGCCCTCCAGATGCTTGCGGATCGACGGGTGGGTCTTGAAGCGCTGGAATTCGCCGAACGGGCTCAGCCACGGGTTCTTGTAGTCCAGCCCGATGACGAAGCCGACCGCGATCTTGCCGTCCTCGGCGTGGTACAGGAACGAGCCGCCATAGGTATCGCTTGCCAGCGGCCAGCCGGCGGTGTGCACGACCAGGCCGGGCTGGTGCTTCGCCGGATCGGCCTGCCACAGTTCCTTGATGCCGATCGCGTAGCTTTGCGGGTCCTTGCCTTCGTCCAGCTTGTATTTGGCGATCAGTTCGCGGCCGAGCTGGCCGCGCGCGCCTTCGGCGAAGATCGTGTACCTGGCGTGCAGTTCCATGCCCGGCTGGTACTGGTCGGTGGGTTGGCCGTCCTTGCCGATGCCCATGTCGCCGGTGGCCACGCCCTTGACCGCTCCGGCCTCGTCGAACAGCAGCTCGGCGGCGGCGAAGCCGGGGAAGATTTCCACCCCCAGTGCTTCGGCCTGCTGCGCCAGCCAGCGCACCAGCGCGCCAAGGCTGACCACGTAGTTGCCGTGGTTGTGGAAGCATTCCGGCAGCAGCCAGTGCGGGGTGGCGCGGGCGGAGGTTTCATCGAGGAACAGGAATTCGTCGCGCGTCACCGCCTGCTTCAGCGGTGCGCCGCGCTCGGCCCAGTCGGGGAACAGTTCGGTCAGCGCCTTCGGGTCGACGATGGCGCCGGACAGGATGTGCGCGCCCGGCTCGGAGCCCTTTTCCAGCACGCAGACCGAGACCTCGCTGCCGGCCGCGCTGGCCAGCTGCTTGAGCCGGATCGCGGTGGCGAGGCCAGCCGGGCCGGCGCCCACCACCACGATGTCGTATTCCATCGACTCGCGTTCGACGGCGTCCTGGGCGGCTGGATTCATGCGGCTCTCCTCTGGCAGACCGTCGATTGTCCGGGCTTTGTCTGGAGCCGGCAATCTAGGACGCTGGAATGCCGCGTCCGCAGGTCAGCGCGCGGGCGTAGAAGGATGCGGCTGGCCGGTGTGCGCCTGTCCGGTCTGCAGGCTCCAGCCGGCAACATCATGGCCCAACGCGGACAGCGCCTGCGCGAAGGCATCGGCGACCTGCGCCACCTCCACCCCGGCGGCAGGCTGCGAGTGGCGGAAGTTGCGGCTGCCGGCGACGCTCTGGTCGCGCAGGTGCAGCAGCTGGGCGTTGACCTCGACCACCGCCGCCGGCACGGCGTTGCCCGCGTACTCGGCGCGGAATGCGCGGACCTCGAGCAGCAGCCGGTAATCGGTGCTGACGCCGCTGCCCTGGCGGGTCACCAGGGGCAGTTTGCCGCTGTCCTCCAGCGTGCGCAGCACCGCGTCCTGCACCATTTCGGCCGGCGTGCGCGCCCACAGCGCGGCGCGATAGACCTGCAGTTCGCCCGGCACCGGGCTGACCACGATGCGCGGGCCGTCGTCCATCTGCGCCTCGCCGGGGTGGGCGACGGCCAGCGACCAGTCGGCGGCCGGCCACGAAGGCTCGACCCGCGGCGCGGGTTCCGGCGCATAGATCGTCGGGGTTTCGCGCGGCCCGCCGATCAGGCTGCTGCAGCCGGCCAGCAGCAGGCTGGCGGCGAGCAGGGCGGGGTGGAGGCATCGCTGCAGGGGGCTCATTCGGGGTCGAACTCCTTGGGTGCGTCGCGGCCGAGGATGTAGCGCGCGGGGTTGCCTTCCAGCCGTCCGCTGAGCGCACGCAGGTCGCGCATCAATGCGCGCAGTTCCACCAGTGTCGGGCCCAGCTGGGCAAGGCCGTCGCTGGTGAAGCTCTGCAGCGCCGGGCGGTTCTCGGCAATCATCGCGTTGGCATTGCCGGCGGTCGCGTCCAGTTTCGTCACCACCGCGTCGAGCTTGTCCAGCAGCGCCGGCAGGCGTTGCACGAAGTCCTGGTCGATGCCCTGGATCGCGCCGTCGGCATGCGCCAGGGTGGTCTTCAGTGTCGCGGTGGCATCGCGCGCGTTGACGATCAGCTCGCCGATCTCCTCGCGGCGCCCGGCGATGCTGCCGCTGGCCTGTTCGAGGTGTTCCAGGGTGGCGGAGATGCGGCGGATGTTGTCCTCGCTCAGCACCTGGTCCAGCCGCGCCACCAGCCGGTTGGCAGTGTCGGCGATGTTCTGCAGCGCCGACGGCTCGGTGCGGATGACCGGCAGCTGGCCCTCGGCCGGTGGTTGCAGCGCCGGCGCTTTCGGGCTGCCGCCGGTGAGCTGGATGAACGGCACGCCCGTGATGCCCTGCTGCGAGAGCTTGGCGCGGGTGTCGGTTTTCACCGGCGTGTTGGCTTTCACCTTCAGCCGTGCGATGACCCGGCGCGCATCGTTGTCGTCCAGGCTCAGGTTTTCCACCGTGCCCACCGCCAGGCCGTTGTACTGCACGCTGCCGCCTTCGGTCAGGCCGGTCACCGGCTCGGTGAACACCACCATGTATTCACGCCAGTTGCGCGCGGCGGAGAAGTTGCTGGCCCACAGTGCGAACAGCAGCAGCAGCACCGTGGTGATCAGGGTAAAGGTGCCGATCAGCACATAGTTGGCGCGCGTCTCCATCAGCTGTGCTCCATCAGTCGTTTGCTCCCGCCGTTGCGCGCGCGGCGCGCGCACGCGGGCCGTTGAAATATTCCTGCACCCACGGATGGTCGAGCCGCTCCAGCTCGGCCACCGGCGCGGTTGCCAGCACCTTTCGGTCGGCCAGCACCGCCACCCGGTCACAGATAGCGTATAGCGTGTCCAGATCGTGGGTGATGAGGAACACGGTGAGGCCCAGCGCGCGGCGCAGGGTCAGGATCAATGCGTCGAACGCGGCGGCGCCGATCGGGTCGAGGCCGGCGGTGGGTTCGTCGAGGAACAGCAGCGGCGGGTCCAGCGCCAGCGCGCGCGCCAGCGCGGCGCGCTTGCGCATGCCGCCGGACAGCTGCGAGGGCAGCTTGTCGATGGCGTCGGCCGGCAGCCCGGCCAGCTTGATCTTCAGCAGCGCCAGCTCATAGCGCAGCGACTCGGGCAGCTCCGGGTAGTACTCCTTCAGCGGCACCTGCACGTTCTCGCCGACGGTCAGCGACGAGAACAGCGCGCCGTCCTGGAACAGCACCCCGCTGCTGCGCTCGATATGCCGGCGCACTACCGGGTCGGTAGAGGTCGCGTCCATGCCCAGCACTTCGATGCGGCCGGCATCGGCCCTGCGCAGCCCCAGCACCGAGCGCATCAGCACCGACTTGCCCGAGCCCGAACCGCCGACCACGCCGAGGATCTCGCCGCGCCGCACGTCCAGGTCGACACCGTCGTGCACCACCTGTTCGCCGAAGCGGTTCACCACGCCGCGCACGCGCACCACCGGCGCCGTGCCGGCAGCGTTGCCATCGTTTGCCTGCAGTGCCATGGGATCGGCCATGCTCAGTAATCCATCTGCATGAACCACAGCGCGGCGAACGCGTCGATCACGATCACCAGCGAGATCGCCTGCACCACGCTGGACGTGGTGCGTTCGCCCAGCGACTGCGCGGTGCCCTTCACCTGCAGCCCCTCCAGGCAGCCGATCAAGGCGATCACCAGCGCGAACAAGGGCGCCTTGGCCATGCCGACCACGAAATGCCGCAGCTCCAGGGTTTCGTGGGTGCGTGCGATGTAGGCGGCAACCGGAATGTCGAGGTTGGCCGCGCCCACCGCCATGCCGCCCAGCATGCCCGCCAGCATCGCGATGAAGGTCAGCAGCGGCAGCATCGCCAGCAGCGCCAGCACGCGCGGGATCACCAGCAGGTCGACCGGGTCGAGGCCGAGCACGCGGATCGCATCGACCTCCTCGCGGTTCACCATCATGCCGATCTGCGCGGTGAACGCGCTGGCAGTGCGGCCGGCCAGCAGGATCGCGGTAAGCAGAACTCCAAATTCGCGCAGGAACGCGGCGTTGACCAACTCGACCACGAAGATGGTGGCGCCGAAGTCGGCCAGCACCATCGCGCCGAGGAAGGCGATCACCGCGCCCACCATGAACGACAGCAGCGCCACCAGCGGCACCGCGTCGAGGCCGATCTGTTCCATGTGATGGACGGTGGCGGTCAGCCGCAGCCGCGCCGGCTGTTTCAACAGGCGCAGCAGCTTGGCCTGCACCTCGCCGAAGAAGCCAACCAGCAGCACCACCTCGCGGGTGTTCTCCACCACCGCGCGACCGAGGCGTTCCATTGCCGCATGCACGCCGAGTTCGCGCTTGCGCGCGGGACGGTCGTCGTGGACGTTCTCGATCGCATCCACCAGCGGCTGCTGGTCGGCGCGAAAACGCAGCATCGAATAGTCCAGCCCGCGGCGGTCGGCGAAGCGCAGCAGCTGCAGCACGCCTAGCGTGTCCAGCCGCTCGCAGCCGCGCGCGTCCACGCCGCCCACCTGTTCCGGCGCGCCACCAAGCGCGGTTGCGATCGCGCCGGCATGGCGCAACGTCCAGCGGCCGCGCAGGCGCAGGATGCCCGGATCGAGATCCGGGTCGATGCCGGCGGCAGGCGTTTCGCTGTCGTTGACCGGGTCCATGCCGGGCAAGCTTACGCAATGCCGTGTGGACGTGGGAATGCGCCACCGCCCATGCGATGCTTGTGCGCCTTCTTCACCCGCCCGCCATGACCGAAGCGACCTACACCGAGCGCATTGCATTCGTGGTGGACCTGGCCCGGCACCTGCACGCCTATGGCACCACCTCGCAGCGCATGGAGGCGGCGATCGAGTCGGTGGCGCGCAAGCTGGCGCTGGAATGCCAGCCGTGGTGCAACCCGACCGGGATCATCCTGTCGTTCAGCGATCCGGCGCGGCCGGCCGGCGAGTCCGACACCACCCGCATCATCCGGCCGGGATTGGGCGATACCAACCTGCGCAAGCTGTGCGAGGCCGATCGCATCGCCGAGGACGTGATCAACGGCCGCATGGGGATCGGCGCCGGCCGCGCTGCGCTGCGTGAGCTGGATCGTCCCGGTGGTTGGCGCGGCCAAGTGATGGTGGCGCTGGGCTTCGCGCTGGCCTCGGCCGCGGTGGCCGGGCTGCTGCGGCTGCCGTGGTTGGATATCGCTACGGCTGGCGTGATCGGGCTGCTGATCGGCGGCCTGGCGCTGGCGGCGCAGTCGCGGCCGCGCCTGCACGAGAGTTTCGAGGCGCTGGCCGGCCTGCTGGCTGGGGCGGTGGCGATCCTGGTCAGCAGCTTCATTGGGCCGCTCAATCTCAATACCGTCATCATCGCGGCGGTCATCGTGCTCCTGCCCGGCATGATGCTGGCGCTGTCCACCAATGAACTGACCAGTCGGCACCTGGTGTCGGGCACAGCGCGCTTCGCCGGCGCGCTGATGATCATCGTCAGCTTGACCATTGGCATTGCGATCGCGTTTGGACTGGCCGGGGTGGCCGGGATCGAACCGCAGGTGCGGGCGTCGCGCCCGCAGCCCGAGTGGGTGGTCTGGTCCGCGGTGGCGCTGGCCGCGTATGCATTCGCGGTGCTGTTCCAGGCCGGGCGCCGCGATTATCCGCTGGTGATGGGGTCGGTGATCGCAGGCTATCTGATCTCGCGCTTTTCCGGCGAGTGGCTGGGGCCGATTGCCGGGGTATTCCTGGCCGCGCTGGCGGCGACCGCGGCGGGCAACGCCTATGCGCGCTGGTTCAACCGGCCTGGCGCGTTGGTGCGCCTGCCCGGCATCATCATCCTCGTGCCGGGCAGCATTTCCTTGCGTGGAGTGATTTCGCTGGTGCAGTCGCAGGATATCGGCGCGGGCGAGGCCGCGGCGATGGCCGCACTCAATACTCTGATGGCGCTGCTGGCGGGGCTGGTATTCGGCAACCTGCTGATGCCCACGCGGCGCAGCCTGTAAACGCCGCGTTGATTCTGCGTGATGCAAAAAAAACGCCGGCTCGAAGCCGGCGTCTTCGTTCCTGCCGTGCTGCGCGCTTACTTGATCAGCAGGTCTTCCAGCTTGCGGCCGTTGGCGATTTCCGCCGCCACCCAGCGCGGCTGGCGGCCACGGCCGGTCCAGGTGTCTTTCTCGTTGGCCGGGTTGCGATACTTCGGCGCCACCTTGCCGGTGCTGCGGCCCTTGGCGGCCTTGCGCGCCTTCTTGGCTGCCGGCGCGGCGGTGGCGCTGCCACCGGTCTTGCCGTACAGCTCCTCGAACGTCCAGCCGGAGGCCTTCAGCACCTTGGCGACGGCCGCCTTGGTCTGCGCGGCCGGCTTGCGCTTGGCCAGCACCTTGCGGCGGCTGTTGGCGCGCTTGATCAGCGCGGCGAGTTCCTGCGGGTTCAGCGTTTCGATATTCAGGCTCATGGGCTCTTCTTTTATTTGATGGCGGGATATTTGATGGGAGGATCATCCGGTCCGTGGATGGACGGATAATAACCACGGAGACCTTTGTCGCCAATATCCCCGCAATAACGGGTTTGCTCGGCTGGCGGCCTCAGCCGTTGGCGATCCGTGCCAGCAGGGCGGCCCGGTCCAGGTTTTCAGCCTCGGCCGAACTGCGCGCGCGATATTCGAAAGTGCCGGCTTCCAGCCCGCGCCCGGACACCACTACCCGGTGCGGGATGCCGATCAGTTCAATATCCGCAAACATCGCGCCGGGGCGCAGTCCGCGGTCGTCCAGCGCGGTGTCGATGCCGGCGGCATTCAATTCCGCGTGCAGGGTTTCGGCGGCTTCCGCCACCGCCGGGTCGCTCTTCGGATTGATCACGCAGACCGCCACCTGCCACGGCGCCATCGCCTGCGGCCAGCGGATGCCGGCGTCGTCGTGGTTCTGCTCGATCGCCGCGGCGACGATGCGCGACACGCCGATGCCGTAGCAGCCCATCGCCGGATGCACCGCCTTGCCGTTGCCATCCAGAACCGTGCATTTCATCGCTTCGGAATATTTGCGGCCGAGCGCGAACACGTGCCCGACCTCGATCCCGCGCGCCATCCGCAGGCTGCCGTTGCCGTCCGGCGACGGGTCGCCTTCGACCACGTTGCGGATATCGGCGGTTTCCGGCTCCGGCAGATCCCGGCCCCAGTTGACGCCGGCGATATGGAAGCCGGGTTTGTTGGCGCCGACCACGAAATCGGCCAGCGCGGCCACGCTGCGGTCGGCGATGACGCGGATCGGCTTTTGCGCATGCAGCGGGCCAAGAAAGCCGGGTTCGCTGCCAAGATATTCGAGGATTTCCGCTTCGGTGGCCAGCCGGTAATCCGCCAGCCCCGGCAGTTTCGCCAGCTTGATTTCATTGACCGAATGGTCGCCGCGCACCAGCGCCAGCACGAATTGCCCGCCCTTTTCGGGCAGGTTGCCGTCGCCATCGCCGGCCATGATCGCCACCGATTTCACCGTGCGCGCCAGCGAAATGCCCATCAGCGCGGCCACGTCCTCGCAGGTTTTCTGGGCTGGCGTTTCGATATCGCGCAGCGCTTCCGATGCCGCCGGGCGCGCACCCGGCGAAACCGCTTCGGCCAGCTCGACGTTGGCCGCGTAATCGGAGGTTTCCGAGAACGCCAGCGCGTCCTCGCCGGAATCGGCCAGCACGTGGAATTCGTGCGAGGCGCTGCCGCCGATCGCGCCGGTATCCGCCGCCACCGCGCGGAACTTCAGTCCCAGCCGGGTGAAGATGCGCGTGTAGGTGTCGTACATGGTGCGGTACTGGGCGTGCAGCGATTCATCGTCGGCATGGAAGGAATAGGCGTCCTTCATGATGAATTCGCGCGCGCGCATCACCCCGAAGCGCGGGCGGATTTCGTCGCGGAACTTGCTGGTGATCTGGTAGAAATTGACCGGCAGCTGCTTGTAGCTGGCGACTTCCTGGCGGAAGAAGTCGGTGACCGCCTCTTCGGCGGTGGGGGTGAAGCAGTATTCCTGCTCCTTGCGATCGCGGATCTTCAGCAGCTGCGGGCCGAACTTCGCCCAGCGCCCGGTTTCCTCCCACAGCTCGCGCGGCTGCACCGAGGGCATCGCCATTTCGATCGCGCCGGCGCGGTTCATTTCCTCGCGCACAACGGCTTCCACCTTGCGCAGCACCCGCAGCCCCAGCGGCGACCAGGTGTACAGGCCGGCGGCAAGCTTGCGGATCATGCCGGCCTTGAGCATCAGCTTGTGGCTGACGATCTCGGCGTCGGCGGGCGTTTCTTTTTCGGTGCGGAGGTGGAATTGCGACAGGCGCATGGCGTTCGGGCGTGGGGAAAACCCGCATTCTGCCACGCGCCGCCGACGCCCCCGCGGCGCGGAGCGCTATTTCGCGCCGTCCACCGCCATGCCGTCCTGCGGGTTGCGGTTGATCCGCTCGTAGCGGCGGCCTTTTGGCGGTTCTTCGGTGACCTGCAGGTTGCCGGCATCGTCGCGCCAGCGGTACAGCGCATTGGCGCGCTCGGCCTGGATCGTCGCCACCTCTGCGGCGGCCTGGCGCTCGCGCTCGCGGCGCGGCATCTCGGTGGTGAACCACCACCACGCCGCGGCCGCCAGTGCCACCGCGACCAGCAGCATGCCCAGCTGCCTCACGGCTTGGCCTGCATGCAGAACGCCTTGACCGCCGCCTGGTTGAGCTCGAGCTGGGCCTTGTGCTCGTTGGCGCTCATGTTGCGGTCGGGCTTGCCGTCGCCGTTGGTGTCGATGCCGATCGGCCCGCCGGCCTGCAGGCGGGTGACGTTGCCGCGGGCCTTGGTGCATTGTTCGCTTTCCGGCTGCTTGGCCGCGGTTTCCGCCGGTTTGCCGTCCTTGACCTCGATGTCGCGGGTCTGGTGGCCCTGCTTGGGCGCGACGTCGGTGTAGTGGGTCACGCCGTTGGCGTCCTTCCACTGATAGACGCGCTGCTGGGCCAATGCCGGTGCGGCGACCAGGGTCAGCGCCAGCGCGACGGCAAGAGTGCGGATGTTGGTCATGCGGGCGGCTCCGGGGGAATGTATGCCGATTGCAGCACCGCGCCGCCGCCGCCGCAAGCCCGTAAACTGATGGGATGGACGAAAACGGAACCCCCGCCCCGCGCCCGCGCGCCCGCGGCATCTACCTGCTGCCCAACCTGTTCACCACCGGCGGGCTGTTCGGCGGCTTCTTCGCCATCATCGCGGCCTCGCAGGGGCGCTTCGAGGCGGCCTGCATCGCCATCTTCGTGGCGGCCGTGCTGGACGGGCTGGATGGCCGGGTGGCCCGGCTCACCAACACCCAGAGCGAGTTCGGGGTGCAGTACGACTCGCTGGCCGACCTGATCAGCTTCGGCATGGCCCCGGCCATGCTGATGTACCACTGGGCATTGGTGTCGATGAAGCTGGACAGCCTGACCCTCGGCAAGATCGGCTGGCTGGCGGCGTTCCTGTACGCCGCCTGCGCGGCGCTGCGGCTGGCCCGCTTCAACAGCCAGGTCGGCACCGTGGACAAGCGCTGGTTCGTCGGTCTGGCCAGCCCGGCGGCGGCGGGACTGATGGCCAGCTTCGTCTGGGTCTGCCAGGAATTCGGCTGGTCGGGCGAGGAGCTGCGCTATGCGGCGCTGGCGCTGTCCGTGGCGGCAGGCCTGCTGATGGTCAGCCGGATCCGCTACAGCAGCTTCAAGGGCAGCGGCAGCGGGCCGAAGGCCGACCGGGTGCCGTTCTTCGTGCTGGTGGTGGCGCTGGCGATCCTGATTGCGCTGTGGGTCGCGCCGGCGGTGACGCTGCTGACCGCCAGCACGCTGTACGCGCTGTCGGGGCCGCTGATGTGGCTGCGCCGTCGTCACCCGTCGGGGCAGGACGCCTGAGCGTGAGCTGGGACGGCTTCCAGCGCGCGGTGCTGGCCGAGTTCGGCCACGTGCTGTATCGCCTGCCTGATGCGCCGTCCGCGCCTGTCGCCGGCGGCGGGATGGCGCTGGACGCGTCGATGCTGGCGCGGCTGGCGCGCGCGGCCGGAATGTCGCCGGAAGCGTTGCTGGCCTGCGCCGACATCGCTGCACAGAGTGCCCGCCTGCGCGGCAATGCCGCGGCCAAGCGCGCGCTGTGGCCGCGCCTGCGCGCGTTGCGGCGCGACGCTTCGGCATGAGCGCCGTGCAGCAGGCCTACCAGGCGGACACCGCGCCCGGCCTGCGGCCGATGCGCGAGGCCGACCTCGACGCGGTGATGCTGATCGAACAGCGCGCCTATCCGTATCCGTGGACCCGCGGCATCTTCCGCGACTGCCTGCACGCCGGTTATCCGATGTGGCTGCTGGAACGGCAGGGCGTGATCGTCGGCTACGGCGTGCTCAGCATCGCCGCCGGCGAAGCGCACGTGCTCAACCTGTGCACCGCGCCCGGCAACGAAGGCCACGGCCTGGGCGCGCGGATGCTGCAGACGCTGCTGAAGATCGCCCGTGGCAATGGCGCGCAGCGGGTGTTCCTGGAAGTGCGGCCGTCCAACCCGCGCGGGATCGCGCTGTACGAGCGCAGCGGCTTCAACGAGATCGGCCGGCGTCCGCGCTACTACCCGGCGCGCGACGGCCGCGAGGACGCCATCGTGATGGCAATGGAACTGCTGGACTGAGCGCCCCCCAGCGCGGCCGCGGTGGCGCGGCCGGCGAATCAATAGAATGGCGGCATGGACATCTTCAAGAGCTTTACCCTCGAGGCCGCGCACCGGCTGCCCAACGTCCCGGACGAGCACAAGTGCGCACGCCTGCACGGGCATTCGTTCCGGATCGAGCTGCATGTCTCCGGCGAGCCCGACCCGCATGCCGGCTGGGTGATGGATTTCGCCGAGCTGAAGGCGGCGTTCGCGCCGCTGTACGAACAGCTGGACCACCACTACCTCAATGACATCGAAGGTCTGGAAAACCCCACCAGCGAGCGGCTGGCGCAGTGGATCTGGGCGCGGATGAAGCCGCGGGTGCCGCTGCTGTCGGAAGTGGTGGTGCACGAGACCTGCACTTCCGGCTGCCGCTACCGCGGCTGAACGCCGGCGCCTGCGGGCGAGGCGTCAATTGACAATCATTCGCAAATGATATTGAATCGCGTCATTGGTTCCAGTCGGTGGCACGCGATGTACGTCTGTATCTGCAACGGGGTGACGGATCGGCAGATCCGCGAAGCAGCCGATGCCGGCTGCGACAGCGTTTCCGAAATGACCATGCGCACCGGCGCCGGTGCCAGCTGCGGATCCTGCCTGGGCCTGGTGGCGGAGTTGATCGACGAGGCCCGCGCCCGCCGCGCGCTGCCGCTGCCGATGCTGGCGCACGCGGCCTGAGTCCCGGCCGCGGCTGCGCAGCGGCATCGCAAGCAGGACTCTTCGCGTTTCGCCCAGGGCGATGCGGCAGGCGGTACATTGGCGCTTTCCCCGCAGGAGGACGCCATGAAGGGCGACGCCAAGGTCATCGGCTATCTGAACAAGGCGCTCTACAACGAGCTGACAGCGATCAACCAGTATTTCCTGCACGCCAAGATGCTGAAGAACTGGGGCCTGAAGGCGCTGGCCGACCACGAGCACCACGAGTCCATCGACGAGATGAAGCATGCCGATGCGCTGTCCGAGCGCATCCTGTTCCTCGATGGCCTGCCCAACTTCCAGGCGCTGGGCAAGATCCGCATCGGCGAGACGCCGCTGGAGATCCTGCGCTGCGACCTGGCGCTGGAGCTGGAGGCGGTGCCGCTGCTGCGCGAGGCGATCGCCTATTGCGAAACCGTGGCCGACTACGTCAGCCGCAAGCTGTTCGCCGACATCCTGGATTCCGAGGAAGAGCACATCGACTGGATCGAGACCCAGCTTTCGCTGGTCGAGCGTCTGGGCGAGGCGAACTACCTGGCGCAGCAGCTCGACCGCAGCTGAGCGCAGGCCCGGTCGCCGCGCTGGCGGCGAACCGGAGCCGCCGCCGCTCAGCGCGGCAGCGTGGCCTGCAGCGCTGCGCGCACCTGCGCGAACTCGCCGACGATCCGCGCCACCGCGCTGCCCGGGTTGGCCAAAGTGCCGTCGCGGGCGCCGTGTTCAAGGTCGCGCGCGGCTTCCGACAGGGTGGTGGCGCCGACATTGGCGCTGGAAGACTTCAGCGTGTGCGCGGCCACCCGCAGCGCGATCGGATCATTGCTGGCGGCCGCCCGTTCCAGCTGGGCAATCAGCCGCGGCGCGTCTTCCAGGTAAACGGTGACGATGCGGTCCACTTCCGGGCCCAGCACCTCGCGCAGCTCGCCCAGCACGCTGCTGTCCAGCACCGGCGGTGAACGCTCGGCCATCTGCGCTGCCGGCGGCAGGCTTTCCGGTACCGCCAGGTTGGAGCTCTTCCAGCGCGTCACGCACTGCTCCAGCTCGGCGCGGGTGACCGGCTTGGCCAGGTAATCGTCCATGCCGGCGTCCAGGCACTTCTGGCGGTCGCCGGCCATCGCGTTGGCGGTCATCGCCACGATCGGCAGGCGCCGCTCGAGGCTGCGCTCCTGTTCGATCTCGCGCCAGCGGCGGGTGGCGGCATAGCCGTCCAGCACCGGCATCTGGCAGTCCATCAGCACCAGGTCGTAGTCGCCGTCGTCGAGCTTCTCCAGCGCGGCCTGGCCGTTGCCGGCGGCGTCGCAGTCCACGCCCAGCACCTGCAGCAGGCGTTGCGCCACCATCAGGTTGACCGGGTTGTCCTCCACCAGCAGCACCCGGGTCTTGCGTTCCGGCATGGTGCGCGGGGTGCGCGGCGTCGGCTCCGGATGCGGGTCGTGGTGCGACCACGACACCCCGGAGGCGGATAGCGCGGCACGCAGGTCGACGTCCTCGACGTTGCGCGGAATGATCGTCGCCGACAGCGGCAGGTCGAGCGAGGTGACTTCATCGCCACGCAGGTAGACCAGGCGGGCATCGCCGAACTGCGAGCGGCGCTCCATGTTGCGCGCCAGCGACAGCGCGGTGCTGCGGATGCTGGACAGGTCGGCCAACACCACCGAGTAGGACCACGGTTCGCCCTGGGCGCGCGCCTGGCGCAGGCGCTCCAGCGCGTCGTGGGTGTTTTCCACCGTGGTCACGCGCAGCCCCCAGTTGGGCAGCAGCATGGTCAGGCGCATGCGCAGCCGCTGGTCGGTGGTGATCAGCAGCACCCGCCCGCCGTGCAGGTCTTCCTGCTGGGTGGGCATGTCGCCCTGCACCTTCAGCAGCGGGACCTCGAACCAGAAGGTCGAGCCCATGCCCGGCTGCGATTCCACCCCGATCCTGCCGCCCATCAGCGCCACGATCCGCTGCGAGATCACCAGCCCCAGGCCGGTGCCGCCGTAGATGCGGGTGGTCGAGGCATCGGCCTGGCTGAACGGCTGGAACAGGCGCTCGCGGGTGGCCGCGTCGATGCCGATGCCGGTGTCCTGCACCTCGAAGCGCAGCTGGTGCTGGGCCGGCGTTTCGCCGGTGCGGCGCACGTTGACGGTGACGCTGCCGCGCTCGGTGAACTTGATCGCGTTGCTGATCAGGTTGCTGAGGATCTGCCGCAGCCGCACCGGGTCGCCGCGCACCGGCAGCCGCACCGAGGGGTCGATGAACAGGGTCAGGTGCAGGCTCTTGGCTTCGGCCGGCCGCTCCATCAGGGTGATGACGCTGTGCAGCAGCTCGCGCAGGTTGAAGCCGGTGGTTTCCAGTTCCAGCCGGTCCGCTTCGAGCTTGGAGTAGTCCAGGATGTCGTCGACGATCCGCAGCAGCTGCTGCGCCGAGGCGGTGGCGGTCCTGAGGATTTCCTGCTGGTCCAGCGCCAGCCGCGAAGTGGAAAGCAGGTCCAGCATCGGGATGATGCCGTTGAGCGGGGTGCGGATCTCGTGGCTCATGGTGGCGAGGAATTCGCCCTTGGCCATCACCGCCGATTCGGCCGCCTGCTTGGCGCGGGTCAGCTCGGATTCGAGCTGGGTGTGGCGGTCGATCTCGCGCTGCAACGCGTTGATTTCTTCTTCGCTGTGGCGACCCTGCCGTTCCTGCTGCTGGATCTCCTGCTCGCGCCTGCGCACCGCGAAGGCGAGGGTGATGCTGGCGAACAGCGCCAGCAGGGCCAGTACCAGCGCGATCATCTGCCACGGGCCTTCCACGCCGAACTGCTCGACCAGCAGCGCCAACGATGCGCCGCCGGCTGCGCCCAGCGCCAGCCAACGGGTGGTCAACAGGCTGAGGCCGCGGGCATCGTCGCCGTTCACAGGGTCGCGCTCCTGAAGTCGAAGTCCAGCGCCTGTTCGGGGCGCTGCACCAGGTTGCCCTGGATGAAGTCGATGCCGCCCACCCACAGCGCGGCGGCCGCCTGCGGGTCCTCGACGGCCTGGCCGATCACCTGCAGGCCGAGCCGGTGCGCGCGTTCGATCACTTCGCGCATCTCGTCGTGCAGTTCCGCCGGCAGCGGCTGCTGGGCGAAATCGGCGGACAGCCGCAGGTAGCCCAGCGGCAGTTCTTGCAGCAGCTGGTTGGCGTCTTCGCCGCGGCGGAACTGGCTGAGGCAGAACTGCACCCCCGCCGGCACCAGCTGCTCGCAGAACTGGTGCAGCAGCACCACGTGCACCACCGCATCGTCCAGGCGCAGGTCGATGACCAGCGAGGCCGGATCGACGTTGTGCCGCTCCAGCGCCTGCAGCAGCCAGCCGACGTAGCTGTCCTGCGCCAGCGTGCCGGGCGACTGCGAGACGAACAGCCGCATCGGCCGGCTTTCCGCGCGGCGCTTCTGCAGCAGCACCAGCGCCTGCTCCATCACCCAGCGGTCCAGCTGCGGCATCAGTCCGGCGGAGTGCGCCACCGACAGGAACTCGCCGGCGCGGCGCACGCTGCCGTCGGGACCATGCATGCGCACCAGCACCTGGAACTGGGCGTCGTCGCCGCCGGCCACCGCCACCACCGGCTGGAACGCGAGGTAGAGCGCTTCGCTGCCGGCGGCCAGCGCGGCGCGCAGCTCGTCGGCGATGTCGCTGGACACCGCGGTATCCGGCGGCACGTAGGTGGCCAGCCCGATCGGCGAGCCCTGCGCTTCGCGCGCGGCTTCCTCGCAGGCCGCCAGCACCGCGCCGGCGTCGGTGAAGCCGTGTTCGAACGTGGTATAGCCGATGGTGCAGCGCAGCCGGATGGTTTCGCTGTCGGTCTGGAAGTCGTGATAGCCGACGCCATCGCGCAGGCTGCGCGCGTAGGCGTCGAGCGCGCCGCGGTCGCTGCCGGCCACCACCATCAGGAAGGCGTTGTCGCTCAGGCGCGCGGTGATGTGGTCCTGGGCCAGGCTGCCGAGGTAGCGGCCGGCGTCGTTGATGAGGTTTTCGAACGCCGCGTAGCCGTAGTGCTTGCGCAGCGCCGCGGCGTTGCCCATTTCCACCAGCAGGGCACCGCCGGGGGTGCGCTGGGCCAGCTGCGCGGCCAGCGCCTTCATCAGCGCCGGGCGGGTGTACAGGCCGGTCACCGGGTGGCGGTCGCTGTCCATCTTGGCCATGCGGCTGCCGGCCAGCGCGCGGGCGCGCTTGACCCGGCTCTGCACCGCCGCGATCAGATGGCGCGGGCGCACCGGCTTGAGGATGAAATCGTCGCCGCCGTGTTCCAGCACCTCGACCTGGCGCTCGGGGTCCTGGTCGCCGGTCAGGAACACCACCGGGGTGTGCTCGAAGCGCGGGTGTTCGCGGATCTGCGCGGTCAGCGCGGTGCCGCTGGAACCGGGAATATGCAGATCCATCAGCACCAGGTCGGGGTCGAAGCGCTCCATCGCCTCCATCATCCGTTCCGGCATCGCCACCACTTCCGCCTGCATGCCGGCGCCGCGCAGGATCGCCTCGGCGAAGATCGCCTGGCTGCGGTCGTCCTCGACGATCAACACGCGGAACGGGGCCGCGGCTGCACCGGCCTCGCCGTGCGCGCTGTTCATGCCCGGGTCCCGGCGGCTGCGGCGCGGTCTGGCAGCAGGGCGCGCGAACCCGGAAGTGCCGGCGCGGCGTCCGTGGCGAACAACTTCATGGATCTCCTCATGATCATGAAAGGGTGACGTGGAACACGTCTCAGTGTGACATCTGACGCAAAACGGTACTACGGCCGGCCGGAGCGCGGCGCGAACGCGGCGTCGCGCAGCCGCGCCATGCCGCGCAGCACCTTCCGGCACAGCCACCAGACCAGCAGCGCCAGCGCGATGCTCACCGACACGGCCAGGCCCAGCGCCAGCCACGGATAGCTGAAGGCCAGCGCCAGCGCGCCGATCACCAGCGCGTCTTCTGTCACCGAGGCGATCCAGTTGCTGAAGGGCTCCGGCGAGCCGTTCAACACCGCGCGCGTGCCCGACTTCAGCACGTGGCTGGCCAGCGCAACGCCGGCGCCGGTGGCCAGCATGCCGGTCCCGAGCTCGCCATCCGGCGACAGCGTGGCCGCCGCCAGGAACGCGCCGGCGGGAATCCGCAGCAGGGTCTGCAGCAGATCCCAGGTGGAATCCACGCCGGGAATCTTGTCGGCCAGGAATTCGGCGACGGCCAGAGTGCCGGCGGTGCCCAGCACCCACGGCGACTGCGCGACTTCCAGCCCCGGCGGCAGCTCCAGCCAGCCGAACAGGCCGGCGATGCCGACCCCGAACACGGTCAGGTACGCGCGGATGCCGGCCAGCCAGGCCAGCAACACCCCGATCGCGAATACGTGGGCCGTCTCCATGCGTGCGGATATCCGGTGCAGGCTGCGATGCCGGCAGTCTATAACGTGGCGCCGGCTTGACGCAGGCGTGGCGTGGGTGCGATATCACCGCGATGCCGACGCCCACGCCTTTGCAGCGCAGGTCCCGTGCCGGCCATCCGCGCACGGCGCTGGTGGTGCTGGTGGTGGCGGCGCTGCTGCTGGGCGGGTGGGGGGCGTGGCGCGCGTTCGCGCCCAGCCCGGCCAACGCGGGCGAACAGCTGCGCCAGCAGGCCCGCCGCATCGAGGCGCTGGAACAGCGCAGCGCCACCCTGGCACGCTCCGACCAGATCAGCCGCCAGGCCAATGCCGACCTGCAGGCCACCCTGGCCGAGCGCGACGAGGAAATCGCCGGCCTGCGCGCCGACGTCGCCTTCTACGAGCGTTTCGTCGGCGCCACCGGGCAGCGCCGCGGGCTGTCGGTGCACGAGCTGAAGCTGGCGCCGCAGCGCGACCCGCAGCTATGGCATTTCGTCGCCACCCTGACCCAGAACCTCAACCGCGGCGCGGTCAGCAGCGGCCGCCTGCAGCTGGCGCTGGAAGCCACCGACGGCGGCAGCATGCGGCGGCTGGACTGGAGCGTGCTGCGCCAGCAGGCCGACGCGCCTGGCATCGAGTATTCGTTCCGCTATTTCCAGCAGGTAGAGGGTGACATCGTGCTGCCGCGCGGAATCCGCCCGGTGCGGGTGGTGGTGCGGCTGCTGCCGGCTACGGGGCCGGCGGTGGAGCAGTCGTTCACCTGGAGCGCCGCCAGCGCGCCTGCCGGAGGTTGAATCGGCGGCCCTCGGCCCCCATGCTGGGCGCATGGAATTCGCCGTACTCGACCAGACCGCGCCGGCCACGCCGTCGCCGCTGCGCTTCACCACCGCCGCCGCCGCCAAGGTGCGCGAGCTGGTGGCCGAAGAGGGCAATGCTTCGCTCAGCCTGCGCGCCTTCATCCAGGGCGGCGGTTGTTCCGGCTTCCAGTACGGCTTCGAGTTCGACGAGGGCCGCAACGAGGACGACATCGCCATCGTCACCGACGGCGCCACCCTGCTGGTCGATCCGCTCAGCCTGCAGTACCTCGCCGGCGCCGAAGTCGACTACAGCGAATCCCTCGCCGGCGCCCAGTTCGTGATCCGCAACCCCAACGCCAAGACCACCTGCGGCTGCGGCAGCAGCTTCACCGTGTGAGCGCCGCGGGGATGCGGCCCGCATCGCCGTTCGCATTCGTCGATGGCGCGCTGGATCGCGCCGACCATCTGCGTGACGACCCAGCTGCACTTGCCGCGGCCTGGTCGCGGGCGGGCGTGATTGCGCTGGACGAGGCCGGCCATGCGCTGGCCGATGCGGACACGCGGCTGCTGGCGCTGGACGGCGCGGCGCTGGCCGATGGGCCCGGCGATGCGGTGTTCCTTGGCCAACGCGACGGGCGGGCATGGTTTTCGGTGGCCGCCGCCGCGCGCGGCATCGACGCCCCGGCGCGCGTCGACCTGCGCCGTGCCGCCGCGCAGTGGCCGGCTTGGCAGGCCACCCTGTTCGCGCAGGCGCGCGCGGTGCAGCACTGGCACCAGCGCCATCGCTACTGCGCGGCCTGCGGCGGCGCGCTGCGCTTCGTGCGCGCCGGCTGGCTCGGGCGATGCGACGGCTGTGGCAGCGAGCACTACCCGCGTACCGACCAGGCGGTGATCGCCGCCATCACCGACGGCGAGCGCCTGCTGCTGGGCCGCCAGGCCGGCTGGCCGGCGCGGCGCTGGTCGGTGGTGGCCGGCTTCGTCGAGCCCGGCGAGACGCTGGAGCAGACGGTGGCGCGCGAGGTGATGGAGGAAACCGGCGTGCGGGTGCGGGTGGACAGCGCGCGCTATCTGGCTTCGCAGCCGTGGCCGTTCCCCGGCTCGCTGATGCTGGGCTTCATCGCCGATGCCGAACCCGATCCGCCGCGCGCCGACGAGGAGCTGGAGGACGCGCGCTGGTTCAGCGCCGAGGAGGTGCGCGCCGGGCTGGAATGCGACTGGCGCGATGCCGACGGCGAAGGCGAAGGCATCGTGCTGTCCTCGCCGGTGTCCATCGCCCGCCACGTGATCCGCTGCTGGCTGGACCAACACGACGCGGCGCGCGCCGGGCGCTGACGCGACGCGCGCTCGGGCAGTCGCCGCACGCTCTACACTGCCGACATGACCGCCACCCTGCTTGCCGTCATCGTCGCGCTTGCCGTCGGCCACCTGGCGCCCGCGTTCGCGGCCGGGTTGCGCCGGTTCGGCTGGTTCCGCAGCTGGCTGCAGTGGCTGAACGCGCAGTTCCCGGCCGGAAGCTTCTGGCGCGGGCCTTACGGCATCGCGCTGGCGCTGCTGGTGCCGCTGCTGCCGATGGCGCTGCTGCAGTTCGGATTGCGCAGCCCGCTGTGGGGCCTGCCGGGGCTGCTGCTGGGCATCGCGGTGCTGTTCTGGTGCTGGGGCCCGCGTGATCTCGACGTGGATGTGCAGGCGATCCTGGATGCCCCGAACCCCGCCGGCCGCCGCGCCGCCGCCGCGCCGCTGTGGCCGGCCGGCGTATCGCCGCGGCTGGACGGCGGTTCGCTGGTCGAGGCGGTGTTCACCAACGCGCTGCGGCGCTGGTTCGCGGTGCTGTTCTGGTTCTGCCTGCTCGGCCCGTTCGGCGCGCTGGTTTACCGGCTGAGCGCGCAGGCCGCCACCCAGGATGCCGACGCGATGCCGCCCGACACGCTGGACGGTGCGCGCGTCTGGCTGGCGCTGCTGGAATGGCCGGCGGTGCAGCTGATGACGCTGGCGCTTGCGCTGGTGGCCAACTTCGACAGCGTGGCCGCTGCCTGGCGCGAGCCGGGCGCGTTCGGCCTGCAGGGCAGGCTGCTGGCCGGCGCGGCGCGCGCCAGCGTGCGCTGCGAGATCGCCGAGGAAGTGGCCGATTTCACCGACGCCGGCATTCCCGCCTCCACCGCGCTGGCAGAAGCCTTCGGCGAACTGCCGGAACTGCGCGATGCGATGAGCCTGGTCTGGCGCGTGCTGGTGCTGTGGCTGGCGGTGCTGGCGCTGGTGGTGGTGGCGGGCTGGGCGGGCTGACCTTGGCAACCGTACTGGTGGTGGGTGGTCGTGGTTTTCTCGGCGGTTTCATCGTGGCTGCGTTGCGGCGGCAGGGCTGGCGCGTGCGCACCCTGGCACGGCCGCAGGGCCGCACGCTGGGCGATGACGAAGTCGCGGGCGATCTGACCAGGATGCTGTCGGAGGCAGATTGGGTGCAGGCGCTGGATGGTGTGACGGCGGTGGTCAACGCCGCCGGCATCCTGCGTGAAGAAGGGCGGCAAACGTTTGAAGACGTGCACTATCGCGCGCCGCTTGCATTGGCCAATGGCTGCGCCAAGCGCGGCATCCGCTTCGTGCAGGTCTCGGCACTGGGGCATCCCGATGACGGCGGTTTCATCGCGTCCAAGCACCGCTTCGATGCGGCGCTGCTGGCGCTGCCGCTTGTGGCGGTGGTGCTGCGGCCGTCGGTGGTGTATTCGCATCGCGGCTCGTATGGCGGCACTTCGCTGCTGCGCGCGTTGGCCGCCTTTCCGGGGCGCTCGCTGTTGCCTGGTGACGGCCGTTGGAAGTTCCAGCCGCTCAGTACCGAGGACTTGGCTGAAGTGGTCGCGGCGGCCTGCACGCGCGGCGCGCCCGGCGTGCATGACCTCGGCTGCGAACATCCCATCGCCCTGCATCACTATCAGGCGTTGTGGCGGCAGTGGCTGCAGATTGCCGGGCGCGGCGCGTGGCAGGTGCCGTTGCCGCTGGTGAAGTGCCAGGTGTGGCTGGGGCAGGCGCTGGGGCGCGGTCCGGTCAATCGCGCGATCTGGAACATGTTGCTGCGTGGAAATCTCGCCGCACCGGGTTCGCATCAGCGGGTGATGGAGGCATTCGGCGTGCGCGTGCGCGCGCTGGACGAGGTGCTGTCTGCGGAGCCCAGCCAGATGCAGGACCGTTGGGCGGCGCAGCTGTATTTTCTCGCGCCGTGGTTGAAATGGAGCGTGATCGCCCTGTGGCTGTGGTCGGGCGTGGTGGGGCTGCTCACGCCCGCCAGCCGGATCGAAACCCTGACCCACGGCAGCGTGCTGGCAGAGATGGCGCCAGTGATGTTGGCTCGCGCGGCGGCGCTGCTGGACCTGGCGCTGGGGTTGGCATTGGCCCTGGTCGTGCGCCCGCGTCCGGTGGTGTTGGCGATGCTGGCATCGGTGGCGGCCTATCTGTTCGCGTTTGGTGTCGGCCTGCCGGCGCTGTTCATGGATTCGCTGGGCGGGCTGGTGAAAAACGTGGCCCTGCTGCCTGCGCTGGCGGTGCTGTGGGTGCTGGTGGATCGGCGATGACGCTGGACTACCCCACCCTGAAATGGATTCACATCCTGTCGTCCACACTGCTGATGGGCACTGGGTTGGGCATCGCGTTTTTCATGTGGATGGCGCATCTGAGCCGTGATCCGCGCACCGTTGCCGCCACCGCGCGGGTGGTGGTGATTGCCGATGGCCTGTTCACCGCGCCGGCGGTGGTCGTTCAGTTCGCCACGGGACTCTGGCTGACGCAACTGCTGCATCTGCCGCTCACCACGTTCTGGGTGAAAACCGCGCTGGTCCTGTTTTTTGCCACCGGCGCCTGCTGGCTGCCGGTGGTCTGGCTGCAGATCCGCGCCCGCAACCTTGCGCGGCAGGCCGCCGCCGCGCAAACGCCGCTGCCTCAGGCGTACGCGCGGGTGATGCGCTGGTGGTTCTGGCTGGGCTGGCCGGCGTTCATCAGCGTGATCGCGATCTTCTGGATGATGGTGCACAAGCCTCTTTAGCCGCGCTTACGCCGCGTCGCCGCGCAGCGCGCGCACCTGCGCTTCCAGCAGCTCCGCGGTGGCGCTGCCGCCGTCCACCGGGGCACCCGCCATCACTTCGACATGGGCGCGCAGCCGCCGCGGGATGCGCATGCGGTGCATGCCGCCGTCGCGCCGGCTCCACATGCTGCCCCACATGTTCTTCAGCGCCATCGGCACCACCGGCACGCTCTGCCCGCGCGCGCCGGCGCGTTCGAGAATCTTCTCCACGCCGGACTTGAACGGCGCGATGTTGCCGTCTTTCGTCAATGCGCCTTCCGGGAAGATGCAGACCAGTTCGCCCTCGGCCAGCGCCGCGTCCACCGCGTCGAACGCGCGCTGCATGATCTCCGGGTTTTCGCGCGCGCCGGCAATCGGGATCGCCTTGGCGGTGCGGAATATCCAGCGCATCACCGGGATGTTGAAGATCCGGTAATACATCACGAAGCGCGCCGGCCGCGGGATGCAGGCCGACAGGATCAGCGCGTCCATGTAGCTGACGTGGTTGCACACCAGCAGCGCCGCGCCCTCGTCCGGCACCTGCTTTTCGATGCCGTGCAGCTTCAGCCGGTACAGCGTGCGCACCATCGCCCAGCTGAGGAAGCGCATGAAGAACTCGGGGACGATGCTGAAGATCCAGATCGCCACCAGCGTGTTGGCGATCGCCAGCGCCAGGAACACCTGCGGGATGTTCCAGCCGAGGTAACGCTGCAGCGCAAGGCCGATCAACGCAGCGGCGACGATGAACAGCGCGTTCTGGATGTTCATCCCGGAGATCACCCGCGCCAGTTCGTTGCGCGGCGTGCGGCTCTGGATCAGCGCGAACAGCGGCACCACGAAGAAGCCGGTGAACAGGCCGATGCCGGTCAGGTCCAGCATGATCCGCCAGCTGCCGGGCGCCTCGATGAACTGCATCAGCGACAGCCCGTGCGCCAGCGCCTGGCCGGGCCGGGCGAAATACAGGTCGAGCAGGAAGGCGCTGACGCCGAACGCGCCCAGCGGCACCAGGCCGATTTCCACCGTTCGCCCGGAAAGTTTTTCACACGACATCGAGCCCACGCCCACGCCCACCGAGAACAGCGCCAGCGCGAAGATGTAGAGGTTCTGGGTGCCGCCGAGGTTCGCCTGCGCATACACCGGCAGCTGCGCGGTCAGCACCGTGCCCACGAACCAGAACCAGCTCACCCCCAGTACCGCGTTGCGCACCGCCAGCTGCCGGCGGGTCAGCTGCCAGATGCGCCAGGATTCGCGCAGCAGGTTCCAGTCCACCTTCAGCGTCGGGTCGCCCGCGTCCACCTTCGGAATGCGCCGCGCCACCAGGTTGCCGGCGATCGCCATCAGGATCACCGACACCGCCGCCACCTGCGGCCCGTGCGCGCCGGCCAGCTGGAAGATCAGGCCGCCGAAGATCATCCCGATCAGGATCGACAGCGAAGTGCCCATCTCCACCAGCCCGTTGCCGCCGGTGAGTTCCTCGGGTTTCAGCACCGACGGCAGGATCGAATACTTCACCGGCCCGAACAGGGTGGACTGCATGCCGGTGCCGAACAGCGCCAGCAGCAGGATCGGCATGCTCTGCAGCAGGAAGCCCACCGCCGCCAGCGACATCACCACGATCTCGATCGTCGTGGTGATGACGATCAGCTTCTGCTTCTCCAGCCGCTCCGCGATCTGCCCGGCGCTGGCCGAGAACAGGAAGTAGGGCAGGATGAAGATGGCCGGCGCGAGGTTGGCGTACAGCCCCATCTGCGCGCTGCCCACCGCCATGTACGCCAGCAGGCCGATGATCGCCTGCCGGTACACGTTGTCGTTGAACGCGCCCAGCGACTGGACGACGAAATACGGCAGGAAGCGGCGCTGCCGCAGCAGGTCGAATTGCGAGTGGGCCATCGGCATCCCCCGGACGATTGCCGGAGGATAACGGAAGCCCGTGTCAGTACCCGCCGAAGCTGCCCGCTGCGCCTGGGAACACCACCGGGCTTTCGCTGCCATCCTTCGCCACCGCCGCCACGCCGAAGAAACAGTTGTCGATGACGATGTTCCGCAGCGTGGTGGCTTCCACGTCGCCCACCCAGCGGCTGCGCGTCCACTGCGGCTCGGTGGTCAGGCGCCAGTAGACGCGATAGCCGGCCAGGTTGGTGGCCTGCGCGGGCGCGGGGCGCTTCCACTTCAGGGTGGTGTCGGCGCTGACTGCGCCTTCGATGCGTACCTCCGCGGGCGGCGGCGGTGCGGCGGCCATGCCGGCCAGCGCCACCACGTTCAACGCGGTGAGCTTGGCGGCATAGGCGAAGTCCACGCCGTCGATGGTGTCGCCGTACACGCGGCGCTGCCCTTGCGGGTCCGTCTCGGTGCGCAGGTCCTGGTGCTGGCGGTCGTAGTGTTCGTGGGTTTCCATCACCCGCACCGCCGGATAGCCCAGGTCGTTGAACGGCCGGTGGTGGCCGCCGCGGCCGAAGCGGTCCAGCCGGTTGACCATCATCACTTCCAGGTTGGGCACGTGCGCCGCCATCCGCGCGATGTAGCGGGCCAGGTTGCGGCTGGGCGAATCCAGCTCGCCGCCGGTGAAGCGGCGCGCGCGCGCTTCCTCCGCGGTTTCTGTGACCCGCGTGCCTTCGGAGAACACCCGCGCGGTGACGTTGTCGTGCACGCCGTCGATGCCGCGGGTGTTGCCGATCATGTCGTTGTTGAGCACCGCCTCCACCCGCCAGCCCCGGCGCTTGGCCTCCTCGGCCAGGAACTTGCCGCCGAACAGGCCCTGTTCCTCCCCGGCCAGCGCCGCGTACACGATGGAGCCCGCGAAGCGTTGCCTGCTCAGCACCCGCGCCGCTTCCAGCGTCCCCGCCACGCCGCTGGCGTTGTCGTTGGCGCCGGGCGAATCGGAGGTGGCGTCCATCACGTCGCTGACCCGCGAATCGATGTCGCCGCTCATGATCACGTAGCGGTTCGGATCCACGCTGCCGCGCTGGATCGCGATCACGCTGACCACTTCCACCGGGCCGGGAATGCGCGGCTCGCCCTGCACCGTGCCGCTGACGTAGCGCACTTCCAGGCAGCCGCCGCAGGCCTTGGAGATGCGGGTGAATTCATCGAATACCCAGCGCCGCGCCGCGCCGATCCCGCGCGTGGCCGACACCGTGTCCGACAGCGTGTGGCGGGTGCCGAAGCCCACCAGCGTGCGCACGTCGCGCTCGATGTTGGCGGCCGACGGCGCGCGGCCCAGCGCATCCAGCAGCGGCATGTCGGCCGGCGGCAGCGCGTCCTGCGCGAACGCGCTGGCGGTGGTCAGGCAGAACAGCAGCGGGACGAGCTTGCGCATGGCGAGCCTGAGGAATGGCGATGCCGGCAGCGTAGCCTTTCGCCTGCCGGGGTGGATCGGTCATTTGTCACTCTTTCAACAACCCGCTGGGTCCTCCCCTGCGGGCGGGGCTGGCTTATGCTGCCCGGCGGAGGGAACCAATGCCGCTGAGTCTCAATGAAATCCGCGAGCGCGCGCGCGCGTTTGCCAAGGAATGGGCCGGGGAATCCAGCGAACGCGCCGAGGCGCAGAGCTTCTGGAACGACTTCTTCAGCGTGTTCGGCGTCAACCGCCGGCGCGTGGCAGTGTTCGAACAGAAGGCGGCGCGCTTCACCGGCAGCACCCACGGCCGCATCGACGTGTTCTGGCCCGGCGTGATGCTGGCCGAACACAAGAGCCAAGGCCGCGACCTCGATGCCGCGTTCGAGCAGGCCACCGATTATTTCGCCGGCATCAAGGACGCGGAGCTGCCGCGCTTCGTGCTGGTGTCCGACTTCCAGCGCTTCCGCCTGCACGACCTGGAAACCGGCGAGCGCAGTGACTTCGCGCTGGCCGAGCTGCACAAACAGATTGGCCGCTTCGGCTTCATCAGCGGCTACCAGACCCGCAGCTACAAGGAAGAAGACCCCGTCAACGTGCAAGCCGCCGAGCGCATGGGCCGGCTGCACGATGCGTTGAAGGCCGCCGGTTACGATGGCCACGCGCTGGAGCTGCTGCTGGTGCGGCTGCTGTTCTGCCTGTTCGCCGACGACACCGGCATCTTCCCGCGGCAGAGCTTCCACGACCTGATCGCCCAGCGCACCAGCGAAGACGGTGCCGACCTGGGCATGTGGATCGGGCGCGCGTTCCAGGTGCTCAACACCGCGCCGGAAAAGCGCCAGACCACGCTGGACGAGCAGCTGGCGGAACTGCCTTACGTCAACGGCAAACTGTTCGAGGAAATCCTGCCGCTGGCGGATTTCAACGCGCAGATGCGTGCCCTGCTGCTGGACGCCAGCACGCTGGACTGGAGCCGCATCAGCCCGGCCATCTTCGGCTCGATGTTCCAGTCGGTGATGGATGCCAAGGCGCGCCGCAACCTGGGCGCGCACTACACCAGCGAGAAGAACATCCTCAAGCTGATCGGCCCGCTGTTCCTGGACGGGCTGAAGGCCGAGCTGGACAAGGCCGGCCACGACGAGAGGAAGCTGGCGCAGTTGCACCGCAAGCTGGCCACGCTGACCTTCCTGGACCCGGCCTGCGGCTGCGGCAACTTCCTGGTGATCGCCTACCGCGAGCTGCGCGCGCTGGAGCTGGAAATCCTGCGCCGCCAGTTCGCCACCCAGCAGTCGGTGCTGGCGCATGTGCAGGACCACGTGTTGGTGGACGTGGATCAGTTCCACGGCATCGAGATCGAGGAGTTCCCGGCGCAGATCGCGCAGGTGGCTATGTGGTTGATGGACCACCAGATGAACCTGCGCGTGTCCGAGCAGTTCGGCGAGAACGTGGTGCGCCTGCCGCTGAAGAAGTCAGCCACGATTGTCCACGGCAATGCGTTGCGGATGGACTGGAACGAGGTGGTGCCGGCGGAGCGGTTGAGTTTTATTCTGGGAAATCCGCCGTTCATCGGCCATCACCTGCAAACCGAGGAGCAGAAAGCCGACATGCTTGCTGCCATAGGTGACGCAAAGGCAGCGGGCGTCTTGGACTTCGTTACCGCTTGGTATGTGAAAGCGGCGGACATGATGCGGAACAATCCTGCCATCCTGACGGCGTTTGTTTCGACTAACTCCATCACGCAAGGGGAGCAAGTCGGGATTCTTTGGCGCGCGATGGCGCGCTATCCAGATTTGCGCATCAACTTCGCCCACCGCACCTTCAAGTGGAGCAACGAGGCGCGCGGCAAGGCGGCGGTGTACTGCGTGATTGTCGGGTTCTCGAATCGACAGGATGCCAATCCGACCATCTACGACTACGAAAAAATAGATGGCGAGCCGCACGCGATCAGCGCGGCGAACATCAATCCCTACCTAGTTGACGCCCCTTGGGTGGCGCTGGAAAACCGCGCCACCAATCTCTGCGGGATGCCGGAGATGATGTACGGGAGCAAGCCCACGGACGGCGGCAACTTCCTGTTCACGGACGAGGAAAAAATCGCATTCCTGCAGGATGAGCCGGGCGCGGAGCAGTTCATCCAGCCCTTCATCAGTGCGCACGAATTCCTGCATGGCGAGAAGCGCTGGGTGCTGTGGCTGGTGGATGCGGACCCCGCCGCGCTCAAGGGGCTTCCGAAAGTCATGGCACGCGTGGATGCGGTGGACCGCTTCCGCAAAGCCAGCAAGGCGGCAAGCACACGGGGCTATCCGTACCCGACGCTGTTCCGGCAGGTGACGCAGCCGAAATCGGAGTACATCCTCGTGCCCGGCCATACGTCGGAGAACCGAAAATACATTCCGTTCGGGTTTTTCACAAAAGATGACATCGTAGGAAACAGCTCCTTCGCGATACCGGCCGCTACGCTGTTTCATTTCGGCGTTCTCAATTCCACGATGCACATGGCATGGGTGCGTGCGGTTTGCGGACGCCTCGAAAGCCGTTACCGTTACTCCAAGGACATCGTCTACAACAATTTCCCGTGGCCGGAGCTGCTGGAACCCGCTGTAGGGGGGGCTTCAGTCCCGACCCAGACCACGGTCGCGGCTGAAGCCGCTCCTACAGAAACGGCGGCAAAGGGCGATGCCCGCCGCGGCGCCATCGAAGCCGCCGCCCAAGCCGTGCTCGACGCCCGCGCGCAGTTCCCCGGCTCGACCCTGGCCGACCTCTACGACCCGCTGACCATGCCACCCGCACTGGTGAAAGCCCACGCTGCGCTGGACAAGGCGGTAGACGCCGCCTACCTGGCCGCCGAAAAAGCCGCCGGCCGCAAACCGCCGAAGCTGGGCACCGACGCCGAGCGCGTGGCCTTCCTGTTCGAGCGCTACCAGGCCCTCACCAGCCTGCTGCCGGTGGGCAAGCCGAAGCGCGCGCGCAAGTCGCAGGTGCCGGCATGACGGTGTTGCGCGCATGCGCGCTGGCGGTTGCGCTGCTGCTGACAGCGTGCGCGGATCGCCACGCGCCGGCCGCTGCGGAGGCTGCGCCACGGCCGCAGCAGGCCGGCCAGCCGCTGGACCCGCTGACCACCGCCGCGCGCATGGTGGCCATCCGCGGTGCCGCGGTGATGGGCGACCAGGACGCGGTGCGCCAGCAGATGGACGCGATGAGCCATGACCTGCAACGCGCGATGCGGTTGCCCGATCCGGCCCGGCGCATTGCCGCCGAACCGGCGCGGCAGCTGGCGGCGGCGGTGGACGGCGTCAGCTCGGCGGCGTGGGTGGACCCTGCCAACCTGCTGGCGATGGTGGACGGCGCGCAGTACCGCGACCACGCCACCATCGACCGCATCTGCGTGGCGCTGGAGCCGTTGGGCGATACCCTGTGGGTCAACGTCCATCTGCAGGATCGGCAGGCCGGTGACGGCGAAGGCTTGGACATCCTCAGCCGCAACTGCCAGCTGCCGCCGGGCGAGAGCGCGTTCGGGCAGCACCAGCGGCGCATGAACGTGGTGGAGCCGGCGGTGCGCATGGCCCATCAGACCACCACGGCGAAGATGCGCGATGCGCAGGCGCGCAAGGCGGAGGATGATCGCGCCAATGCCGCGGCGCTGCGCAATATTCCCGAGATGTAGGCTGTCGCCGTGAGGGCGTAGCGGCGGACGCACCGCGGCTTCGACCCGACACGGTGGCCGCGTGCCGGCTGCGCGGCGAACCGATGCATAGAGAAATTACGCTGAATTTGTAAACTTCGTAACATCGCTATAGATTGCATCCATGAACCCCATCACCAATCCCTACGCGCCCGGTGCCGGCACGCCGCCGCCGGAGCTGGCGGGACGCGACGAGCTGCTGCGCGCGGTGGATATCGCCGCCCAGCGCATCCGTGCCGGCCGGCCGGCCAAGAGCGTGCTGATGATCGGCCTGCGCGGGGTGGGCAAGACGGTGCTGCTGGACCGGATGCGCGATGCCGCCGAGGCGGCCGGCATCCACACCCTGCGGATGGAGGCGCCGGAAGGGCGCTCGCTGCCGGCGATCCTGGCGCCGCAGCTGCGGCAGGCGCTGCTGCGGCTGTCGCGCTCGGAACAGGCGCAGGCGCTGGGGCGGCGCGCGCTGCGGGCACTGGCGGGGTTCGCCAGGTCGCTGAAGGTGAAGTACGCCGACATCGAGGTGGGCATCGATTTCGATCCCGAGCCGGGCCTGGCCGACAACGGCGACCTGGAGCACGACCTGCAGGCGCTGCTGGAAGCGGCCGGGCGGGCCGCGCAGGCCGGCGGCACCGCGCTGCTGCTGTTCATCGACGAACTGCAGTACGTGGAGGAGGAACAGCTGGCGTCGCTGATCACCGCGCTGCATCGCTGCGCGCAGCAGCAGGTGCCCGTGATGCTGGTGGGCGCGGGGCTGCCGCAGCTGCCGGGGCAGATGGGGCGGGCCAAGTCCTACGCCGAGCGGCTGTTCGATTTCCCCTTCATCGGGCCGCTGGACGCGCAGGCCGCGCATCGCGCGCTGGAAGTGCCGGCGGCGGAACAGGGCGTGGTGTTTTCCGATGGCGCCATCGCGCAGATCGTCGACGCCACCGAGGGCTATCCCTACTTCCTGCAGGAATGGGGCAAGCACGCCTGGGACGTGGCGGACGCTTCGCCGATCACCCTGGCCGACGTGCAGGCGGCGTCCGTCACCGCCACCGCGGCGCTGGACGAAAGCTTCTTCCGGGTCCGTTTCGACCGGCTCACCCCCAACGAAAAGCGCTATCTGCGCGCGATGGCCGAGCTGGGGCCGGGCCCGCACCGCTCCGGCGACATCGCCGCGCTGCTGGCGCGCAAGGTCACCTCGCTGGCGCCCACCCGCAACCAGCTCATCGCCAAGGGCATGATCTGGAGCCCCAGCCACGGCGACACCGCGTTCACCGTGCCGATGTTCGACCGCTTCATGCGCCGGATCATGCCGGCCGACGACTGGCGCGACGCCTGATCAGCAACGCGCGCGGCCACCGCCGCGGCGCGGATGCCAACCTTCTCGGAGAGATGCCATGAAAACCCGCACCCACGTGGCCCACGACGACGGCCAGCACCGGCTGGCGGTGCTGATCGACGCCGACAACGCGCAGGCCTCGGTGATCGAGGGCCTGCTGGCGGAGGTGGCCAAGTTCGGGCTGGCCAGCGTCAAGCGCATCTACGGCGACTTCACCACCCAGCAGCAGGGGCAGTGGAAGAAGGTGCTGCTGAAGCATTCGATCAGCCCGGTGCAGCAGTTCGCCTACACCAGCGGCAAGAACGCCACCGACAGCGCGCTGATCATCGACGCGATGGACCTGATGTACACCGGCCGCTTCGACGGCATGTGCCTGGTCTCCAGCGACAGCGACTTCACCCGCCTGGCCCAGCGCCTGCGCGAGGAGGGGCTGACCGTGTACGGGTTTGGCGAGCACAAGACGCCGGACCCGTTCGTGCAGGCCTGCGACAAGTTCATCTACACCGAGGTGCTGCGCGCCGAGGCGCCGGAGCCGGCAACGCCCGCCGCGGCGCCGGCCAAGCCCGCGCGCAAGCAGCCGGCGAAGAAGCAGGCGGTGGCCAAGGCACCCGCGCCGGTGCCGGAAATGCCGGCGCCGGTCGCGCCGCCGGCATCGGTGCCGGCGAAGGCCGCGCCGCTGCCGCTGCCGCTGAGCCTGCTGCGGCAGGCCATCGAGGAAGCTTCCGACGAGGAAGGCTGGGCGCACCTGGGCGCGATGGGCGCCTACCTCAACAAGATCAAGCCGAACTTCGACCCGCGCCTGTACGGGCAGAAGAAACTCAGCGACCTGCTGCGCAAGCAACCGCGCCACTTCAGCGTGGTGGAGCGGGAAACCCCGGCCGGGGTGAAGGCGCTTTTCGTGAAGGCGCTGGCGGGCTGAACTGACCGGCGTACAAAAAACACCGGGACAGCGCGCCAGCCGAATGCGCGCCGTCCCGGTGCCGGGGAGGAAAAAACGCGCGCCGCCGCAGGCAGGGAAAGGGACAGCAGCAGCGCGCAGGAAGCTTAGAAGCGCACCTGCAGGCGCAGGTTCACCGGGTACGAGGTGCGCTTGCCGGTGTCGTTGATCGAGGCCAGGCCCAAGCCGGACAGCGCGCTGTCGTCGTCGGAAATATCGCCGTGGTAGCGGGCGCCCACTTCCAGGCCCAGCGAGGCTTTTTCGGACATCGACCACAGCAGGCCGAGGTCGGCGCCGCCGCTGAGCTGCCAGCCGCCATCGAAGAACGGCACGTCGTCGAGGGCGATGCCGGCATCGGGAATGGTGAAGGTGGCGTTGATGCCATCCACCTTGGTGCTGCCGATGCGCCCGGCCACGTACGGACGGACCTTGCCGGTGCCGAAGAAGTGGCGGTAGCCGCCTTCCAGCGACATCGCCTTGTAACCCTCGAAGCGGCCGTATACCGGCAGGGTGGTAGCGAGCGCGGGCACGAATGCGCCACCAACCTCGGTGCTGCCGGCGCTGGTGCGGGTGGATAGCAGTTGCCCGAACACTTCGCCGCTGGCCATCGGCCACGCCATCTCCACGCCGAAGTTGGTGGCCTTGCCGTAGATCCTGTCGTAGGAGCGCGCGCCGATGCGCAGCTCGGCGGACACGCCGGCCAGCGCCGGGTTCAGCGGGCCGAGGTCGGCGATCGGGGCGATGGCGCCCTTGTGCACGTCGCCGCTGACGGAGACGTCGCCGCCGCCGATCAGGGTGAAGCTGGGGCCGCTCTGGGCCAGGGCAGTGGCGGGCAGGCCGAGGGCGACAGCGAGGAGGGCAACAGGCAGGCGGTTCATTCGGGGGACTCCTGTGGGTGAAAGGCCAGCGGTGGCCAGTGCGACCCGATACGCGGCGTTGGCCGGTCTGGATGCAGCCGCGCGCGCGCGCCGACGGGTGGCTGCTGCAAGGCAGCGTTCCGCGGATGTGCTTGATGGGCTGCGCACGTGGCGCGGATAGTGGGCGATTGCCTGCCGGAGATCTCCATGTCGCGACTGTTTGCGCCTATCTCGTTCGGTCCGCTCACCCTGGCCAACCGCATCGTGGTGGCGCCGATGTGCCAGTACGCCAGCATCGACGGCCAGGCCAACGACTGGCACGTGCAGCACTGGGGCACGCTGGCGCAGTCGGGCGCGGGCCTGCTGCTGACCGAAGCCACCGCGGTGCTGCCCGAGGGCCGCATCAGCTGGGCCGACCTGGGCCTGTACGACGACGCCTGCGAGGCCGCGTTCGCGCACGCGCTGGCGGGCGTGCGGCGCTGGTCGCCAATGCCGGTGGGCGTGCAGCTGGCGCATGCGGGGCGCAAGGCCTCCACCCATCGCCCGTGGGAACAAGGCGGTGCCGCTATCGCGCCGGCGGTGGCGCACGGATGGCAGACCGTTGCGCCCTCCGCGCTGGCCTATGCGGACACGGATCCGTTGCCCGAGGCGCTGGACGCCGCCGGCATCGCCCGCGTGGTGCAGGCGTTCGCGCAGGCGGCGCGCCGGGCGGCGCGGCTGGGGCTGGATGCGATCGAAATCCATGCCGCGCACGGTTACCTGCTGCATCAGTTCCTGTCGCCGCTCAGCAACCATCGCGACGATGCCTACGGCGGCCCGCTCGAACACCGCATGCGGCTGGTGCTGGAGGTGTTCGACGCGATCCGCGCCGAGGTGCCGGCGACGATGGCGGTGGGCGTGCGCATTTCCGCCACCGACTGGGTGGACGGTGGCTGGGACCTGGCCCAGAGCATTGCGCTGGCGCGGGCGCTGGATGCGCGCGGTTGCCACTACCTGCATGTGTCCAGCGGCGGCCTGGATCCGTCCCAGCGCATCGCAGCCGGGCCGGGCTACCAGCTGCCGTTCGCGGAGGCGCTCCGTTGCGAGGTCGCCATGCCGGTGATCGGCGTGGGCCTGGTCACCAGCGCGGAGCAGGCCGAGGCTGCGCTGGTGCAGGGCCGCGCCGACGCCATCGCCATCGGGCGGGCGCTACTCTACGACCCGCGCTGGCCGTGGCACGCGGCCGCCGCGCTGGGCGCGACCGTTGCCACTTCGCCGCGCTTCCTGCGCGCCTTGCCCCACGGCCTGCCGCCGCTGCTGGTGCCTGCCACCGGCACGGCCGACTGATTTCCCGGACCCGGAGGTCCCGCCATGCCCACGCCCCCGCTGATGCCCGCCGCGTTCCTTGGCCACGGCAGCCCCATGAACGCGCTGGAGCGCAACCGCTTCAGCGAGGCGTGGCGCGCGTTCGGCGCCGCGGTGCCGCGCCCGCGCGCGATCCTGGCGATCTCCGCGCACTGGCACGTGGATGCGCTGGCGGTGACCGCGATGCCGCATCCGCGCACCATCCATGACTTCTACGGCTTCCCGCAGGCGCTGTTCGACGTGCAGTACCCGGCGCCCGGTTTGCCGGCGCTGGCGGAGGAAATCGCCGACGTGGTGTCGCCGGACTACGTGGTCGGCGCCGACCGCGAAGCCTGGGGCATCGACCACGGCACCTGGTCGGTACTGGTGCATGCCTTCCCCGACGCGGACGTGCCGGTGGTGCAGCTATCCCTCGACGCGCGCAAGCCGCTGGACTGGCACTTGGCGTTGGGCGCCAAGCTGGCGGCGCTGCGCCGGCACGGCGTGCTGATCGTGGGCAGCGGCAACGTGGTGCACAACCTGCGCGCGATCGACTGGAAACAGCCGGACGCAGGGTTCGACTGGGCGCAGCGCTTCGACAGCGATGCCAGGCAGCTGATGGCCGAGCGCCCGCACGACATCGCCACCCTGGCCTCGCATCCCGACTACCGGCTGGCGGTGCCCACCGACGAACACTTCCTGCCGCTGCTGTACCTGGCCGGGCTGTCGGCCGCCGCCGGCCGCCCCGCCGACGTGCTGGTGGACGGCTACAGCTACGGCTCGCTGTCGATGACCGCGTTCACCCTGGATGCGGACTGCCCGCAGGGCACCGGCGACGCCGGTGGCGCGGCGCCGCTGGACACCAGCGTCGCGCCCGAAAACGCCAACGTCTAGCGATAGCGCCGCTTCGGCTCGTGCACCGCGTCGCGCGGGCGCAGCTGCACGCGCGGGCGCAGCCAGTCGGCGAATTCGGCTTCGTCGAGGCTGCCTTCGGCGAGGGCGAGGTAGACCGGGTACAACTCGACGTTGGTGGCTTCGAGGATGGCGTCGTTGAGGGCCAGGAACAATTCGCAGGCCACTGCGGCGGTACGCTTGTTGCCATCCACGAAGGGGTGGTTGCGAGCGAGTCCGAACGCGAGGCTTGCGGCGAGTGCGGCGAGATCCGGGGGCGGGTCGCCGTAGGAAAACAGCTGCTGCGGACGCGCCAGCGCCGACTCCAGCAAGGCCTCATCGCGCACGCCCGCACTGCCGCCATGCTCCGCCAACTGGCGGTCATGCAGCGCGAGCGCGGTGACGCGCCGGATCCAGCGGATCATGGTGCGCGACGTCACTGCGCGAGCTTGCGCAGCAGCTCACGGCGATTGCGCATGATCTTTTCCGCGGCTTCCATCTCTTCCGCCAGCTCCGGGTCGTAGGTAGTCAGGCGGATGCCGTCCGGCGTTTCCAGCGCGTACAGCTCGTCGCCCTTGTCCAGGCGCAGGCGCGCCAGCAGCTCCTTGGGCAGGATGACGCCGGCGGAATTGCCGATGGAGGTGATCTTGAGCTTCATGGCGGCGCGGCCTGATGTTGTTATAACGAATGTTATATCGTGGTCGGCGCGTGCGCAACGCCGGCCGCGCGGGCGGCTCAGCCCGCCGCCGCGCCCAGCGTCTCGCGCACGGTGGCGTGGAACTGTCGGCGCATGCTCAGCCAGCCGGCCAGCATCGCCGCCGCGGTGCCGGCCAGCGCGCCGATCGCCAGCGTGCTGGCATTCCAGGTGGGCGGCAGGTCCAGCACGCGCTGCGCGAACAGGCTGCCGATGCCGGCCGCAGCGACTGCCGCAATACCGCCGGCAATCGCGCCGATCGCGCCGAACTCCACCAGTTGCGCGGTGCGCAGCTGCGCGCTGCTGGCACCCAGGGTGCGCAGCACGCCCAGTTCGACGATGCGCTCGCGGCGGGTCGCCGCCACCGCCGCCACGAACACCAGGCAGCCGGACAGGAAGGCGAACCAGAACACCACCTGGATGACCAGCGCGGCCTGGTCGCCGATGCGCCGGATCTCGCCGGTGATGGCGTCGATATCGATCACGTTGGCGTTCGGGATCTCGCGCGACAGGGCCGTTGCCAGCGTCGTGTCGCCGGCCGGCACCCGCACCGAGGTGATCCAGGTGGCGGGCAGATCGCGGGCCAGGTCCGGCGAGGCCAGCACGAAGAAGTTGGGGGTGAAGCTCTCCCAGCGCACGTCGCGCAGGCTGGTGATCCGGCCTTCGATGCGCTGGCCGGCGACGTCGAACGCCAGCGTGTCGCCCAGCTGCCAGCGCAACTGCTGGGCGAACTTGGTTTCCACGGAGAATTCGTTGCGCGCGCTGGCCGGGTCCCAGAACCTGCCGGCGTTGAGCTTGTTGCCGGCCGGCAGCGCACTGGCGGTGGACAGGTTGAACTCGCGGTCCATCAACCGCTCGCCTCGGCCCTGCGGCGCGGGCCGGCCGCGCTCGCTGGCGCTGGGCCCGACGTAGCGGGCGCGGATCATCGGCGACAGCCCCACCGAGGGATAGTCCAGCCGCGCCAGCACGGCATTGAAGGTCGCGCGCTGGTCGGGCTGCACGTTGATGACGAAGCGGTTGGGCGCATCGCCGCGCACCGTGGCCTGCCATTGTTCCCACACGTCGGTGCGCACCAGCATCAGCAGCAGCAGCGCCATCAGGCTGGTGCCCAGTGCCACCACCTGGGCGATGGTCAGCCGGCGCCGCCGTGACAGATTCAACAGGGCGTAGCGGACGATCCCGCTGCCGGCGCGCCCGGCGCGCGCCACCAGCGCCGCCAGTGCCCAGCCGGCGACGCCCAGCACCGCGGCGGTGACCAGCAGCCCGCCCAGCAGGATGGCGCCGGTAGTGGCGTTGCCGGCGGCCTGCCAGAACAGCGCCAGCAGGCCGCCCAGCGCCAGCGCGAACAGCAGCAGTGCCGGCGGCGAGGGCGTGCGCAGGTCGCTGCGCAGCACCGCCAGCGCGCTGACCCGGCGCAGCGCCAGCAGAGGAGGCAGGGCGAAGGTGGCGAGGATCCACAGCCCCACCAGCGCGCCTTTGAGTAGCGGCCAGGCGGTGGCCGGCGGCAGCGCGGTGCCCAGCTCGCGCGCGATCCACACGCCCGCCAGCTGTTGCAGCAGCGCCGCCGCCAGCAGCGCCAGCGCGATGGCGACCGCGCCGAGGATCGCCAGCTGGCCGATGTAGAGCCCGACGATGGCGCGCTGGCCGGCGCCGAGCGCGCGCAGGGTAGCGGCGATCGCGCGATGGCGTTCGGCGTGCTGGCGCGCGGCCATGCCGATGGCCACCGCCGCCAGCGCCGCGGTCAGCAGCAGCGATACCGACAGGAAGCGCTGCGCCCTTTCCAGCGCGTTGCGCAGCTGCGGGCTGAGGTCGTCGCCGGTTTCCACCCGCGCGCCGGGGCTGCGGTCGGCCTCGCGCGCTTTCACCCAGGGCGCGATCGCCGCCGGCGGGCCGGCCACCGCCACCCGCCACGAGGCGCGCGCGCCGGGGCCGAGCAGGCCGGCGGCTTCCACCTCGGCCAGCGGCAGGATCGCGCGCGGGCCCAGCTCCACGCCGGCAATCGGACGATCCGGTTCTTCCACCACGATGCCGGTCAGCCGCAGCGGCCGCCCGCCCACTTCGACCAGCGCGCCCGGCTTTGCCTGCAGCCGCGATGCGCCGCTCTCGCTCAGCCACAGCGTGCCGGCTGCCGGTCGCGGCAGCCGCTGCAGGCCGCGTTCGGTGCGCACGCTGTACGGCCCCAGCAGCGGCGCATCGCCGGCCAGCGCCTTCAGCGTGCCCAGCTGCGGCGCGCCGCCGCGCAGGCCGACCATGCTGGCCAATTCCACCGTGCGATAGCTGCGCAGGCCCAGCCGCTGCGCGTCGCGCAGGGCGGCGTCCACCGCGCGGTTGTCGCTGCTGAAGGCGGCATCGCCACCGACCAGGCGGCGGCTCTGCGCGCCGAGCGCGTCGGTGGTGCGCTGGGCGATGCTGCCCACGCCCGCCAGCGCCAGTACCGCCACGAACAGCGCCGCCAGCAGCACCCCGAATTCGCCGTTGCGCCAGCCCGACCAGGCCTGCCGCGCGGCCATCCGCGCCAGCCGGCTCACGGCAGCAGCCGCCCGGCGTCCAGCCGCAGCAGGCGGTCGCAGCGCGCGGCCAGGCGCTCGTCATGGGTGACCACGACCACCGTGGTGGCACGCGCATCGTCCATGCCGAACAGCAGGTCCTCGATCGCCAGCCCGGTCTTGCGGTCCAGGTTGCCGGTGGGTTCGTCCGCGAACAGGATCCGCGGCCGGGTGGCGAAGGCGCGCGCGATCGCCACCCGCTGCTGCTCGCCGCCGGACAGCTGGCGCGGCAGGTGGTGCAGGCGCTGGCCCAGGCCCACTTTTTCCAGCAGCGCGCGCGCCGCCGCGCCGCCGCTCTCGCCGCGCAGTTCCAGCGGCAGCGCCACGTTGTCCAGCGCGCTCATCGCCGGCATCAGCTGGAAGTTCTGGAACACGAAGCCGACCGCGCGCGCGCGCAGCGCGGCGCGGGTGTCCTCGCTGGTGGCGTGGATGGGCGCACCGTCCAGCCACACCTCGCCGCGGCTGGGCAGGTCCAGCCCGGCCAGCAGCGACAGCAGGGTGGTCTTGCCGGAGCCGGACTCGCCGACGATGGCGACGCGCTCGCCGGCGGCGATGTCCAGGTTGATCGCATCGAGGATGGTCAGCGCGCTGTCCGGCAGCGCCACGGTCTTGCCGACGTCGCGCGCACGCAGGCTGCCCGGTCCCGGCGTGCTAGCGTTTGCGGCAACCGGAACGGGAGTGGGCGCGATGGTGTCGGCGGTGCGGGCGTGGGTGCTGGGCGTGTGCGTCATGCTGGCGATGCTAGCCGCATCCGAGGCCGATGCACGTGAGCGGAAAGTACTGGTCATGGGCGACTCATTGTCGGCCGCCTACGGGCTGCGCCCGGAGCAGGGCTGGGTGGCGCTGGCCGATGCGAAGTCGACGCGCTATGCCTTCCGCAACGCCAGCATTTCCGGCGAAACCAGCGCCGGCGGGCGCAGCCGCATCGACGCCGAGCTGGCCCGCGTGCAGCCGGACATCGTCATCATCGAGCTGGGTGCCAATGACGGCCTGCGCGGGCTGCCGCTGGTGCAGATGGGCGCCAATCTCGGCTGGATGATCGGTGCTTCGCGCAAGGCCGGCGCGCAGGTGCTGCTGGTCGGGCTGCAGCTGCCGCCCAACTTCGGTCGCTATGCGGTCGATTTCCAGCGCAGCTACCTGCTGATCAGCCAGCGCCTGGGCACCGGGCTGATCCCGCATTTCCTCGCCCCGCTGGGCACGGAGCGCAAATGGTTCCAGGGCGACAACCTGCACCCGGTGGCCGCCGCGCAGCCGCTGCTGGCGGACCAGGTGCTGGCCGCGCTGGACGAACTGCCGGCGCGCTGAACCTCAGCCCTGCTCGCGCGCGATCGCGCGCCAGCCGATGTCGCTACGGTGGAACTCGTGCACCCAGCGGATCGCATCGACGCCCGCATAGGCATTGCGCTGCGCCTCCGACACGCTCGCGCCCAGCGCGGTCACGCACAGCACCCGGCCCCCGGCGCTGAGCACGTTGCCGTCGGCGTCCAGCGCGGTGCCGGCGTGGAAGACCTTGGCGCTGGCGGGCACGGCCTCCAGCCCTGAAATCACCTCGCCGCTGACCGGGGTGTCCGGGTACGGCTTCGAGGCCATCACCACGCCCAGCGACGGGCGCGGATCCCATTGCGCTTCGATGCCATCGAGCCTGCCGTCGATGGCGGCCTCCACCAGTTCGACCAGGTCCGACTGCAGGCGCAGCATCACCGGCTGGGTTTCGGGGTCGCCGAAGCGGACGTTGAACTCGATGACCTTGGGCGCGCCGCTGGCGTCGATCATCAGCCCGGCATAGAGGAAACCGGTGAAGGGAATGCCGTCCTTGATCATGCCCTGCACGGTGGGATGCACCACCTCGCGCATCACCCGCGCATGCACCTCGGGCGTGACCACCGGTGCGGGCGAGTACGCGCCCATGCCGCCGGTATTGGGGCCGATGTCGCCATCGCCCACGCGTTTGTGGTCCTGCGAGGTCGCCATCGGCAGCGCAGTCGCGCCGTCCACCATCGAGATGAAGCTGGCCTCCTCGCCATCAAGGAACTCCTCGATGACCACGCGCGCGCCGGCGTCGCCGAAGGCGTTGCCGCTGAGCATGTCGCGCACCGCGGCTTCGGCCTCGTCCAGCGACATCGCCACGATCACGCCCTTGCCGGCGGCCAGGCCATCGGCCTTGATGACGATGGGCGCGCCCTTGGCACGCACGTAGGCCAGCGCGGCATCGACCTCGGCGTGCACTTCGTAGAACGCGGTGGGGATGCCGTGGCGGGCGAGGAAGTCCTTGGCGAAAGCCTTGCTGCCCTCCAGCTGCGCGGCGGCGGCGGTGGGTCCGAAAATGCGCAGGGATGCGGCGCGGAAGCGATCCACCACGCCCGCCACCAGCGGCACTTCCGGCCCGACCACGGTCAGCGCCACGGCTTCGTCCTGCGCCAGCGCCAGCAACCCGTCGAGGTCGGTGACCTTGATCGCGACGTTGCGGCACTTCGCCTCGGTCGCGGTGCCGGCGTTGCCCGGCGCGACGATGACTTCGGTGACGCGCGCGGACTGCGCCAGCTTCCACGCCAACGCGTGCTCACGACCGCCGGAGCCGATGACGAGGATCTTCATGCGTATTTACCTGTCAGATGTCGGAGGAACACGGGCACCGGGTTTGCGCAGCAGGCTTCGGGATTGATGCCTGCACCGCAGGCATCAATGCCTGAAATGGCGAACGCCGGTGAACACCATCGCGATGCCGTGCTCATCGGCCGCCGCGATCACTTCCGCGTCGCGCATCGAACCGCCCGGCTGGATCACCGCCTTGATGCCGGCTTCGGCGGCGGCGTCGATGCCGTCGCGGAACGGGAAGAAGGCATCCGACGCCATCACCGAGCCGGGCACGACCAGGCCCGCGTCGGTCGCCTTGATGCCGGCGATGCGCGCCGAATACACGCGGCTCATCTGGCCGGCGCCGACGCCAATCGTGCGGCTGTCCTTCGCGTAGACGATCGCGTTGGACTTGACGAACTTCGCCACCTTCCACGCGAACAGCAGATCATTGAACTGCGCGTCGGTCGGCGCCAGTTGCGACACCACCTTCAGCTCGTCGCGGTTGACCACGCGGTCGTCGGCGGTCTGCATCAGCAGGCCCGAGTTGACCCGCTTGGTGTCGATGAAGTGCTTGGACGGCGGCGCCAGCGGAATGCGCAGCACGCGCACGTTGGCCTTCCTCGATGCATAGGCCAGCGCCTCTTCGTCGTAATCGGGTGCGATCAGCACTTCGACGAACTGGCGATCGAGGATGGTCTTGCAGGTGGCGCCATCGAGCCTGGTATTGAAGGCGAGGATGCCGCCGAAAGCGGACGTCGGGTCGGTGGCGTAGGCGGCTTCATATGCGTCGCCGCAGCCCGCGCCGACGGCCACGCCGCAGGGGTTGGCGTGCTTGACGATCACGCAGGCCGGCGCGTCGAACTGGCGCACGCATTCCCACGCGGCATCGCTGTCGGCGATGTTGTTGTAGCTGAGCTCCTTGCCCTGCAGCTGGGTGAAGGTGGCCAGCGACCCGGGGGCCGGCCACAGGTCGCGGTAGAACGCGGCCTGCTGGTGCGGGTTCTCGCCGTAGCGCAGGTCCATCACCTTGACGAAGTTGCCGTTGGCCTGCGCCGGGAACTGCATCGGTGCACCGTCCTCGCCGAGCGACGACAGGTAGCTGCTGATGCAGGCGTCGTAGATGGCGACGTCGTTGAATGCCGTCACCGCCAGCTGCCAGCGGGTCTTCGCCGAGAGGGCGCCGGCGTTGGCGGCGAGTTCTTCGACCAGGCCGGCGTACTGCGCCGGCGCGGTGGCCACGGCGACGCGGGCGAAATTCTTGGCCGCGCTGCGCAGCATCGCCGGCCCGCCGATGTCGATGTTCTCGATGATGTCTTCGAAGCGGCTGTCCGGATTGGCCGACACCCGCGCGAACGGGTACAGGTTCAGCACCAGCAGGTCGATGGCGCCGATGCCGTGCTGCGCCATCACCGCATCGTCCACCCCGGCGCGCCCCAGCAGGCCGCCGTGCACCTTCGGGTGCAGGGTCTTGACGCGGCCGTCCATCATTTCCGGAAAGCCGGTCACCTCGCTGACGTCCTTCACCGCCAGGCCGGCCTCGCGCAGCGCCCTGGCGGTGCCACCGGTGGACAGCAGTTCGACGCCGTGGGCGGAAAGCGCCGTGGCGAATTCGATCAGGCCGGTCTTGTCGGAAACGGAGAGCAGGGCGCGGCGGACGGTCACCGGCGCGCCGGAAAGGAAGTCGGCGGACATGCGTGGAAGGGGGGCGGTGGGGAAGCGCCGATTATACGGTGCCGGCCCGCCGCGCCCGGCCTGCGCCGGCCTCAGCCCATGCCGTAGTCGCGCAGCTTCTTGCGCAGGGTGGCGCGGTGGATGCCCAGCATCGCCGCGGCGCGGCTCTGGTTGCCGTCGCAGTGGCGCAGCACTTCGGCGAACAGCGGTATCTCCAGCTCCCGCAGGGCGATGCTGTACAGATCGTCCGTGTCGCTGCCGTCAAGGTCGCGCAGGTAGCGGCGCACGGCGTCGGCGACATGCTCACGCAACGGCGCGCGCGGCGCGGCGTCCTGACGGTGTTCGGAAGGCGTCAACTGAGATCCCTTGGGCAGGCCGCCGGCATCGAGCGCGTGGGACGGCGCAGCGAGTCTAGCGCGGCGATTGCGGCGGTGTCAGTGCCCGCGCGCATTCATCGCAGCATTGTTGACCGCCTTCTCGCTTCGCGCGGACTTACTCGAAGCGGAAGTCGAAACCGACCACGCCCGGTGCCGGTTCGACGATGTCGAAGGCGATCTGGCTGGCTTGGCCCGGCGCGATCCGCGCGCTGCGTGCGGTGCCGGCGGGCAGGTAGTCGGCCGGCTGGAAGCGGCGCGTGCCGAGGGTGCGGCCGTTGAGGTCGGACAAGGTCAGCAGCAGTGCCGGCCAAGGCTGCGGCCAGTGCGCATCATTGCGGAAGCTGGCCTGCACGCGCAGTACGCCCGGACGCTCGGGGGGGGCGATCACGTCGCGCGAGAGCAGGGCGAACGCGGCAGGCTCGCGCCATGCCGGCAGCGTGCAGCCCAGCGCGCCGCAGCCGGCTTCCAGCAGTGGCCGCAGCGGTGGGCTGGCGGCCAGGCGTTCGCGCTGCAGCCAGCCGATCTGCGCCAGCAGCAGCAGTGCCAGCGTCGCCAACCCCAGCCATTCGCCGCGCCGGCGGCTGGGCGCGGCGGGATTGGCGAGGACGAAGCTGGGTGCGCGGCTCATCCGGCCACCGCGTGGGCGTTGCGCACGCCGTCGATGCGCACCCAGTCCTCCTCGCGCGCCACCTGCAGGGCATCGAACCACGGCGCGAAGCGCAGCAGCAGTTCGTCTTCCTGCCCGGCCAGGATGCCGGACATGGCGATGCGGCCGCCGGCAGCGGTGCGCGTGGCCAGCGCCTCGGCCAGCGCGTCCAGCGCCGAGGCGAGGATGTTGGCCACCACCACCGGATAGGTCGCGACCGGCTCTTCCGCAGGCAGGAACACGTCGATGGTCACGCCGTTGCGCTGCGCGTTGTCGGTGGTGGCGGTGATCGCCTGCGGGTCGTTGTCCACCCCGACCGCGCGCGCCGCGCCCAGCTTCAGCGCCGCCAGCGCAAGGATGCCGCTGCCGCAGCCGAAGTCGAGCACGGCCTTGCCCTGCAGTTCGCCGGCGGCGGCGAGGCTGTCCAGCCAGCGCAGGCACAGCGCGGTGGTGGGATGGGTGCCGGAGCCGAACGCCAGGCCCGGATCGAGGCGGACGATGGCGGCGTCCGGCGCCTGCGCGTCCTCGGGCAGCGGGTGGTCCCAGGGCACGATCCAGCAGCGTTCGCCGAATCGCATCGGTTGGAACATGTCCAGCCAGGCGCGCTCCCAGTCCTGATCCTCGACCTTCTCGAAGCGTGCGCGGCTCCAGTCCAGCCCCGGATCGAACGCGTCCAGCGCGGCCAGCAGCACCAGCGCGTCGGTTTCATCCGGGAACAGTGCGGTCAGGGTCATCTCGTCCCACAGCGGGATCTCGCCGACGCCGGGCTCGAAGATCGCCTGTTCGTCGGCGGCGTCCAGATGCGCGTCCTGCAGGGTGACTGCCAGCGCCCCCACGTCGTCCAGCGCGCGCTCGACGCGCGGCTGCTGGGCTTCGGTGCAGGGAAGGGTCAGTTGCAGATAAGGCATGGCAAGGATGGCGCGTGGCGGTCGCGCCATTCTCGCAGGTTCATCGTGGGCTGCGCGGGCGCCTCAACCACCCAGCAGGCCTTTCAGCAGGCCCTTCATGTTGGGGCGTTTCTGTGGCGGCGCCTTGCCGCCGTCGCCTTCGTCCTGCTCCTGCGGCATGCCCATCTCGCCGAAGTCCAGGCCCAGCATCGCGGTGGCGGTGGACTTGGCGCGCAGCCGCACGCTCCACTCCGGGTTCCACGGCTGCTTCGGATCGGCCGGCTTGGGCGGGTAGGTGATCCAGTGTTCGGGCCCGTAGGCGGTCATCATCAGCATCGCCGGCACCATCCCGGGTTCGCCGCCGGCGGCGCTGGCGAAGATGCCCTTGGGCACCACGCAGCTGGTGGCCGAGGGCGGCAGCAGGATCTTCTGCTTCAGCCATTTGTCGATGCTGCCGCCGGTCAGGTAGGCGTGCAGCTCGCTGCCGGCGCCGGGCACCTCGGCGCTGCTCCACACGGTCAGGGTGTAGGACCGTTCGCTGGCCATTTCCATGCGCATGCCGGTGATGAAGTAGGCGCGTGCGCGCGCCACCGACGGCCATGCCAGCGCGACCGCGTCGGCCGCCTCGCCCTGCGCGCGCAGCCCCAGTTTCGGCATGAAGTCGGCGGCTTCGTCCACGTTGAACGACATCGACGCCGGGATGCCGCTGCCGGTGATCTGATGGCCGCCGGCCAGCCTTGCACCTGCCGGCACCTGCCGGCCATGCTGCGGATTCGGCCAGTAGACGAAGCCGGGCTTGAGGTCGATGTCGCGGTCCGGGACGTACAGGCCCTTCGAGAAGCTGCCGCTGGACTCCACGCTGACTCCGGTCATGCCTGCGGCGCCCTTCTTCGGATTGATCAGGCCGCCCTTGACCTTGATGCTGGCCAGCTTTGGCTGGCCAGCCCGCACCGCCGCGCCGCAGCCCCAGTATTCGCGGATCTGCAGCTCGACGTCGGGCACCGTGCCGGTTTCGGGTGTGGTTTTGCCATGGCCGTTCGGCTGGAAAGGCAACAGGGTCAGTGATCTGCCCAGGTTCAGCCCGGCTGGCACCAGCTCCTGCGCCTCTACGCCGGGCTTCAGCGTGTTGTGCAGGGCGACATCCAGGTACTGGCCGGTCATGCCGGCGGCGCGGGTGGAAGGGTAGGCCGGTTTGAACGCCTCGCCGCCGCCCATGCGCTTGGCCATGAAGCCGCCAAGTCCGCCCATCATCGCGCCCATGTCCGGCATCCCCGCCATGTTGTGGGTGGCGACGTCGATGTAAAGATTGGTGGGCGGCGTCTTGCCCTGCTGGCTCGCAGCGGGCAACGCCAGCAGCGTGGTGGCGAGGGCGATCAGCGGGGCGGTGCGGCGCATGGTGGACTCCGGAAGCAGCGGTGGCTTCCGGATACAGCGCAAAAAGCCGGCGCAAGCGGACATCGGCCGCCCCGCGCCGGCGCCGTGCGCCCGCTCAGAGCAGCGAGAGCGCCTTTTCCTTGCGCTCGGCCAGGCGCTTTTCCAGGTAATGGATGTTCTGGCCGCCCTGGGTGAAACCGCCGTCGGCGAGGATGCGCTGCTGCAGCGGGATGTTGGTCTTGATCCCGTCCACCACCATTTCGCTCAGCGCCACCCGCATGCGGGCGATCGCCTGCGCGCGGTCGGCGCCGTGGACGATCAGCTTGCCGATCATCGAGTCGTAGTTCGGCGGGACGCGGTAGCCCTCGTAGATGTGCGAATCCACCCGCACGCCGGGGCCGCCCGGGGCATGGAAGTGCTGGATCAGGCCGGGGCAGGGAAAGAAGTTGTCCGGGTCTTCGGCGTTGATGCGGCACTCGATGGCGTGGCCGTTCAGCACCACGTCGCTCTGCTTGATCGACAGCCGGTGGCCGGCGGCGATCAGCAGCTGCTCGCGCACCAGGTCGATGCCGGTGACCAGCTCGGTCACCGGGTGCTCCACCTGGATGCGGGTGTTCATCTCGATGAAGTAGAAGCGGCCGTTCTCGTACAGGAACTCGAAGGTGCCGGCGCCGCGGTAGCCGATGCGCAGGCAGGCTTCCACGCAGACCTTGCCGATCTCCGCGCGCTGCGCGTCGGTGATGCCGGGTGCGGGCGCTTCCTCCACCACTTTCTGGTGGCGGCGCTGCATCGAACAGTCGCGTTCGCCCAGGTGGATGGCGCTGCCCTGGCCGTCGGCCAGCACCTGGATCTCCACGTGGCGCGGGTTCTCGAGGAACTTCTCCATGTAGACCATGTCGTTGCCGAACGCGGCCTTGGCTTCCTGCTTGGTGGTGGCGATGGCATTCACCAGCGCGGCCTCGGTGTGGACCACGCGCATGCCCCGCCCGCCGCCGCCGCCGGCCGCCTTGACGATGACCGGGTAGCCGATCTCCGCTGCGATCTTGACGTTGGTGGCCGCATCGTCGCCCAGTGGGCCGCCGCTGCCGGGCACGCAGGGCACGCCGGCGGCCTTCATCGCGCGGATCGCCTCGACCTTGTCGCCCATCAGGCGGATGGTGTCGGCCTTCGGGCCGATGAAGATGAAGCCGGACTGCTCCACCCGCTCGGCGAAGTCGGCATTCTCGGACAGGAAGCCGTAACCGGGATGGATGGCCTGCGCGTCGGTGACCTCGGCCGCGGCGATGATCGCCGGCATGTTGAGGTAGCTCTCCGCCGACGGCGCCGGGCCGATGCACACGGACTCATCGGCCATGGCCACGTGCTTGAGGTTGCGGTCGACGGTGGAGTGCACCGCGACCGTGCGGATGCCCAGCGCGTGGCAGGCGCGCAGGATGCGCAGCGCGATTTCGCCGCGGTTGGCGATGACGACTTTTTCGAGCATGGTGGCTTATCCGATCACGAACAGCGGCTGGTCGAATTCGACCGGCTGACCGCTCTCGCACTTGATCGCCAGCACGGTGCCGGAAACATCGGCCTCGATCGGGTTGAACATCTTCATCGCCTCGATGATGCCGAGGGTGTCGCCGGCCTTGACCGTCTGGCCGATCGACACGAAGGCCGGCTTGTCCGGCGCCGGGCTGGCGTAGAAGGTGCCCACCATCGGTGCGCGCATCACGTGGCCGGCCGGCAGTTCCGGGTCGGCGGGCTTGGGGCTGCCGCCGGTGGCGGCCTGCACCGGCGAGTTCATCGGCATCGCCGGGGCGGCGGCTGCCATCATCTGGTGCATGACCGGCGCCGGCGCGGCGGCGGCCAACCCGCCCTTCGGCATCCGCGCCAGGCGCACGGACTCCTCGCCTTCCTTGATCTCGATTTCGGCGAGGTTCGATTCTTCCAGCAGGTCGATCAGCTTCTTGATCTTGCGCAGATCCATGACGGGTCCTCTTGCTTGGGTCCGGCGGCGTTGATGCGCGGCGCGGGGGTGGAATGGGGAAAGACGGTGCGCCCGGCTCAGCGGGCCAGCCGCTGCAGCGCGGCGTCCAGGGCATAGCGGTACGAGTCCGCGCCGAAGCCGCAGACCACGCCCACCGCCTTGTCGCTGAAATAGCTGTGCTGGCGGAACGGCTCGCGGGCGTGCGGGTTGGACAGGTGGATCTCGATGAAGGGGATGGCCACCGCGGCCAGCGCATCGCGCAGGGCGACCGAGGTGTGGGTGAAGGCGGCGGGGTTGAGCAGGATGAAGGCGGTGCCATCCAGGCGGGCGGCCTGCACGCGCTCCACCAGCGCGTGCTCGGCATTGGACTGGAATGCCTCCAGGACGTGGCCAGCGGCCTGCGCGCGGGCGCTCAGGTCGGCGTCGATGTCGGCCAGCGTGGTGTGGCCATACACTTCCGGCTCGCGGCTGCCGAGCAGGTTGAGGTTGGGGCCGTGCAGCAGCAGCAGGGTTGCCATCGGTTGGGTCGGGTGCCACGAAAAACAGGCGCGCAGTGTCCCGCGAAAGGTGGATGCTGTCCAGTTCGGCGAACTTTTGCCGGATAACCGGGTTTTAATCGGATGTTGGAGCGGCGACTCTAAATGGCTGAGGCCCGCTTTGCGCCAGCGGCTGCGCCGCGGGCGACGAATGAGGGTCGTCGCCGCGGGAACCTTGCCACGCAGGCCGTGACTACCGGGTGGACGCAGCGCTCGCCCAGTCGGCGATGTCGGCGGCATCCGTGAACGGCCCGATCCGGGTCTTCAGCAGCCGCCCGTCGGCCGACACCAGTATCGAATAGGGCAGCACGCCGGCCGGATTGCCCAGCCGCACGCCGGCATCGGCCGGGCCGGCGGCATCCAGCAGCACCGGGTAGGTGATGCCGTGCTGGCGCAGGAACGCCGCCACTGCGGCGGCATCGTCCAGGGCAATGCCCACCACCTGCACGCCGGCCGCGCCCTGGGCGGTGGCGAATGCCTTTTCAGCATTGGCCGACTGTTGGTCGGCGAATGCCTGCAGGTCCGGCATTTCCTTCAGGCAGGGCGCGCACCAGGTGGCCCACAGGTTGACCAGCACCGGGCGGCCGGCCCAGGCGGCGGGGATGGCGACCGGTTTGCCGTCGAGGTCCGGCAGGGTCATGGCCGGCACGATGCCGCCTTTTTCGGCGATGGCGATGCCGGCGGGCGGCGCCGGCGCGCGCGCCTTCAGCGAGGCATCCAGCATCTGCTGGCCGACCTCGGTGCCGGCCAGCCGGTAGGCGATGGTGGGCTCGAACAGCAGGCTGGCGCCGGCGCCGGCGATCGCCGCCAGCAGCGCCACCACCAGCACCGCGCGGTTGGAAGGCATCAGCGCGCGGCCTCGCGCAGCGCGTCTTCCACCATCCCGGCGGTCAGCAGGGTGGGCAGGATGCGGCCTTCGCCGCCGCCGCGCGGGTAGATCACGTACAGCGGCACGCCCACCGCGCGGTGACGCTGCAGATAGGCGGTGATGGCGGGATCCACGTCGGTGTAGTCGCCAACCATGTAGACCGCGTTGGCGGCTTCCAGCGCGACGCGGAAGCGTTCGCGGGCGAATACGGTCTTCTCGTTGGCCTTGCAGGTCACGCACCAATCGGCGGTCATGTTGACGAACACCGGCCGGTCCTGCGCGCGCAGGTCGGCCAGCGCCTGTTCCGACCAGGCCACGCTGGCGATGCCGGCCGGCGCGGAGACGGCATTCGCCTGCGGGCGCGGCAGCGCGTGCAGCCGGGCCAGCGGCCAGCCGACCGCAAGCAGCGCAAGCAGCGCCAGCGCCTGCCAGCCGCGTGCACCACCGTTGCGCGCGCGCATCCATGCCCAGGCGGCCAGCGCCAGCAGGATGGCGGCGGCCAGCCACAGGCCGGCGGCATCGGCCCCGCGCAGCTTGGCCAGCACCCACACCAGCCAAGCCGCGGTGGCGTACAGCGGGAACGCCAGCAGCTGCTTGAGGGTCTCCATCCACGCGCCCGGCTTCGGCAGCAGGCGGGCGAAGGCCGGCACGAAGCCGATCAGCAGGAACGGCAGCGCCAGCCCCAGTCCCAGCATCAGGAACACCAGCAGCGCGCCGGCGGTCGGGCCGGTGAAGGCATAGGCCAGCGCCGCACCCATGAACGGCGCGGTGCAGGGGGTGGCCAGCACCACCGCCAGCACGCCGGTGAAGAAGTCGGCGCGCACGCCGTTGCCCTGCAGCAGTGCGCCGGTGCGCTGGCCCAGGCCGACATTGGCCTGCCACAGCCCGGAAAGCGACAGCCCCAGCGCGAACATCACCAGTGCCAGCCCGGCCAGCACCAGCGGCTGCTGCAGCTGGAAGCCCCAGCCCAGCGCCAGCCCGGCGTGGCGCAGCGCCAGCACCAGCGCGCCCAGCGCCAGCATCGAGGCCAGCACGCCGGCGGTATAGGCCAGCGCATGCCGACGCGCCTCGCCCCGGCCGGCGCCGCTCTGCGCCAGCGACAGCGCCTTCAGCGACAGCACCGGCAGCACGCAGGGCATCAGGTTGAGGATCAGTCCGCCGCCCAGCGCCAGCAGCAGCGCCGCCAGCAGGCCCGGGGTCCTGCGCTGCGGCGGGGGTTCGCGCGCGGGCTGGGGTGTGCCGTCGACGACGGTGGTGCCGCTGGTTGCTTCCACGGCAGCCGTGGTGGCAAGGGCAGTGCCGGCCGTGGTCGCTGCCGACAGCGGTGCGTCGGCCGGTGCCGCGCCCTGCACAGGCAACGGCCCGGCAGGGCCGCTGCTGCCGGATACAGTGTTGTCGGTGACGGTCGCCAGCGTCCCCGCCGGCAGCGAGAACGCCAGCCGCCGCGTCATCGGCGGATAGCAGATGCCGTTGTCCTGGCAACCCTGCAGGCCCAGCACCAGGGTGCCGCCGGCGGCGCGGGTGGTGCTGCGCGCCACCGGCAGGGCGATCTCGACCTGGTCGAAATACACCGCCACATCGCCGAAGTGCTCGTCGCGATAGGGTGTGGCGGCGGGCAGCTTCGCCGGTGGCGGCAGCTTCACCGACAGGCCGCTGGCGCCTTCCAGCTGCACCGACAGCTTGTCGCGGTACAGGTAATAGCCGCGCGCCGGGGTCAGCCGCAGCAGCAGGGTGTCGCCGTCCAGCGCGATCAATTCGCTGCCGAAGGCCTGCGCGGCGGGCAGCGGCGCGGCGTCCACCGCGGCGCCGCGGTTGCCGAGGCCGAACAGCCCGCCGCCGGATTTGCGGCCGGGCAGGAAGTCATCGCCCGCATCGGCCTGCGGCAGCGCCACGGTCAGGGTGCGGGTCTGCGGCGGATAGCAGATGCCGGCATCGGCGCAGCCCTGGTACTTCACCGTCAGCGCGACGCCGGTCGCGGAGGCCGCCGGAACCCCGGTCACGACCCCCACCAGCTGTGTGCGGTAGGTTTCGACGTCGCCGAAGAACTCGTCGCGATGCTTGTTGCCGTCGGGCAGGGCCAGCCGCGGCTCGGCGAAGCCGGCGCCGGCCTTGACCGAGGTGCGGTGCCGATACAGGTAATAGCCGTCGGCAATCTTCCAGCGCACCTCGATGCGGTTGCGCGCGGTGGCCTGCGCCGACAGCACGAACACTTCGTCCACCGGCGGCAGTTCGAAGTCGGCGGCGATGGCCGGGGTGGCGGCCAGCAGGCTCGCGATCAGGGCCGGCGCGGCCAGCCAGCGGCGCAGGCGAAGGGTGAATCCGGTCATCGGGTCATTCTACTGGACGGGTCGATTCGACCACCCACTGCAGGTACGCGGGCAGGCCGGCGGCGGATTCGACCGCCAGCAGCTCCGGCAGTTCATACGGGTGCAGCTGCGGCAGTCGCGCCTGCAAGGCCGGGTAGCGCGCCCGCGTCGTCTTGATCAGCAGCAGCACTTCGGCATCGCGCTGCAGCTTTCCCCGCCAGCGGTACACCGACTGCAGCCCCGGCAGCAGGTTCACGCAGGCGGCCAGCCGCTCCTCCACCAGCGCCTCGGCGATGCGCCCGGCGGTGGTGGTATCGGGACAGCTGCAGAAGCAGATCAGGACGTCCATGCCGACAGGGTAGCCGGCGACGGTTGGCCACGGGCCCTTGAAACCCGTCCGCAGCGCCCCATCTCCCTGCCATCCCGGTCCCGGGATGTTTTCGTCCCAGGCGTTGGCAGTCGCCGAGTGCGACTGCTAAAATTTCCGGGTTTTCCCCGTTCAATCAATCATTTGCAGAGGTTGCACATGTCCAGCATCAAGCCGCTGTACGACCGCGTGGTCATCAAGCGCATGGAAGAAGAGAAGCTGTCCGCGGGCGGTATCGTGATCCCCGACAGCGCCACCGAGAAGCCCATCAAGGGCGAAGTGGTCGCCGTGGGCACCGGCAAGGTGCTGGACAACGGCCAGGTCCGCGCCCCGCAGGTGAAGGTGGGCGACAAGGTCCTGTTCGGCAAGTACAGCGGCACCGAGGTGAAGCTGGACGGCGCCGAGCTGCTGGTGGTGAAGGAAGACGACCTGTTCGCGATCCTCGGCTGATCGCGCTTCGCTTTCCTCTTCAATTCCAATCGAATAATTACTGAGGTAACTCGCAATGGCTGCCAAAGACATCCGTTTCGGCGAAGACGCGCGCGTGCGCATGGTGCGCGGCGTCAACGTGCTCGCCAATGCCGTGAAGGCCACCCTCGGCCCGAAGGGCCGCAACGTCGTGCTGCAGAAGAGCTTCGGCGCGCCCACCATCACCAAGGACGGCGTCTCCGTCGCCAAGGAAATCGAACTGGCCGACGCGTTCGAGAACATGGGCGCGCAGATGGTGAAGGAAGTCGCGTCCAAGACTTCCGACAACGCCGGTGACGGCACCACCACCGCCACCGTGCTGGCGCAGGCGTTCATCCGCGAGGGCATGAAGGCGGTCGCCGCCGGCATGAACCCGATGGATCTCAAGCGCGGCATCGACAAGGCGGTGACCGCCGCCGTGGCCGAGCTGAAGACCATCAGCAAGCCGTCCTCGACCAACAAGGAAATCGCCCAGGTCGGCACGATCTCCGCGAACAGCGACGCCAACATCGGCGACCTGATCGCGCAGGCGATGGACAAGGTCGGCAAGGAAGGCGTGATCACCGTCGAAGACGGCTCGGGCCTGGAGAACGAACTCGACGTGGTCGAGGGCATGCAGTTCGACCGCGGCTACCTGTCGCCCTACTTCGTCAACAACCAGCAGTCGATGCAGGCCGAGCTGGACGACCCGTTCATCCTGCTGCACGACAAGAAGATCGCCAACGTGCGCGACCTGCTGCCGGTGCTGGAAGGCGTGGCGAAAGCCGGCAAGCCGCTGCTGATCGTGGCGGAAGAAGTCGAAGGCGAAGCGCTGGCGACGCTGGTGGTCAACACCATCCGCGGCATCGTCAAGGTCTGCGCGGTCAAGGCGCCGGGCTTCGGTGATCGTCGCAAGGCGATGCTGGAAGACATGGCCATCCTGACCGGCGGCACCGTGATCTCCGAGGAAGTGGGCCTGTCGCTGGAGAAGGCCACCATCAAGGATCTGGGTCGCGCCAAGAAGATCCAGGTGTCGAAGGAAAACACCACCATCATCGACGGCGCCGGCGAAGCCGACGGCATCCAGGCCCGCATCAAGCAGATCAAGGCGCAGATCGAGGAAACCTCCTCGGACTACGACCGCGAGAAGCTGCAGGAGCGCGTGGCCAAGCTGGCCGGCGGCGTGGCCGTCATCAAGGTTGGTGCCGCCACCGAAGTCGAGATGAAGGAAAAGAAGGCGCGCGTCGAAGACGCCCTGCACGCCACCCGCGCTGCGGTCGAGGAAGGCATCGTCCCCGGCGGCGGCGTCGCCCTGATCCGTGCCAAGGCCGCGATTGCCGGCCTGAAGGGCATCAACGAAGACCAGGACCACGGCATCCAGATCGCCCTGCGCGCGATGGAAGCGCCGCTGCGCGAGATCGTCACCAATGCCGGCGACGAGCCGAGCGTGGTGCTGAACCGCGTCGCCGAAGGCAAGGGCGCGTTCGGCTACAACGCCGCCAACGGCGAGTTCGGCGACATGATCGAGTTCGGCATCCTGGACCCGACCAAGGTCACCCGCACCGCGCTGCAGAACGCGGCCTCCATCGCCGGCCTGATGATCACCACCGAGGCGATGGTGGCGGAGCTGCCGAAGAAGGACGAGCCGGCGATGCCGGGCGGCGGCATGGGCGGCATGGGCGGCATGGATTTCTAAATCCTGCGCGCATCGCGTCACGCTTGACCATGGAGCCCGGCCTTGTGCCGGGCTTCGTGTTTGTGGGGGCGCGACGTGGCAATTGCCTGTCTTCGTCGCCGCGATTGCCGCGCCGCCTATCGGTGGCTTGCCTGAAAGGGCGATTTGATTTCCTATACTCGGACGCGTGCCCCCGCACGAAGGATCCGAAATGCCCCGATACCTTGTTGCCGCCGGCGGCCTTGCGCTGCTTCTGGCTGCCTGCACCCCCTCAGGACTGTCCATGAACCACACATCCGAAGCTACCCCGGTTGCGAAGAAGTTCAAGCACAACCCGGCGCCACGACAGGCCTACCGCATCACCATGACCATCGAGAATGCGCCGGGGCCGTTCGCGCAAATGGTGGGCCTGGCGCAATACGACGTGGTCAACACCGAATGCCTGCGTCCGCCCAAGGACAACCCCGGCGGTTACAGCTCCCCGGTGCCAACCGAAGACGTGGAGCTTCCCTTGCTCAAGGTGGGCGAAAACCGGTTCGAAACCATGGTCTACGCGGACCAGATGCTGGACGAGGACTACGCCGGTCGCGGCCTTTGTCGCTGGGAGCTGATCCAGATGCGGGTGCGGATGAAAGTGACCGGCGCTGCGGATGAAACTATTTTCACGCCATCCATCCCCGCGCAAAAGATTCTGGAACAGTCTTCGGAGGTCGTGCATTTCCGGAAATCAGCGTATGGCGACAAAGACGGTTTCCCATACTTCGGCCAGCCCGATCGTTCCAGGTTCGGCCCATCGGTCCAAGACATCGACCTCTTCACTATCACCTTCAATCCGGTGAAGGGTTGACCTATGCCGATCAGCAGCCAACAACATGCCAATCTGGCTGATCACACGTACGGTCGCAACCTCGATGGTTCGCCCGTTGCCCTCAACAGCCTGATTGATAAGAAGGTCGACATCGAGGGCACGCGTTTCAAGATCGTCGCGCATGCCGATAGACCTTCCGGATATCAAGGCACCATCTATCAGCGTGTGGATACCGGTGAGCTGGTCGTCTCGCATCGCGGTACGGAATTTGGTCGCGAACCATTGAGGGACGGATTATTGGCCGATGGTGGGATGGTGGTGGGGCGTACAAACAGCCAGGCACAGGACGCCATACAGTTCACGCGTGAGGCCCTGCAGATCGCGAAGCGGTACGGTGCACGCGAAGGAGTGCCGGCGCCCGAAGTAACCGTCACCGGCCATTCCCTCGGCGGCACGCTGGCGCAGATCAGTGCCCATCATTTTGGACTGAAGGGCGAAGCCTTCAATCCCTACGGCGCAGCCAGCCTCAACTACCGTATCCCGGAAGGCCCGCAGACTCCACCCTTTGTCAACCATGTGATGGCTGCGGACGTGGTCAGCGCCGCGGCGCCGCACTACGGCGAAGTCCGCGTGTATGCCGCACGCGGTGAAGTGCATCAGTTACGGGGTTCGGGCTACAACAACATTCCGGTCATCGGCGGCCTGCAGCCCAACACGGTGATTGGTGCGTCGGTCAATGGCTCGCACATGATGCACAACTTCACCAACAGGAACGGCGATGGTCTCCAGGACGTTTCCATCCTGTCCCAGCCCGAAGCACGTACGCTGGCGCGGGACAACCACCTGATGATCTCGCGATACCGTGACGACGTAGGGACGCTACGGAACACAGTCACCGTCGGCGGACAGGTACTGGACGTGCTGAGCGGCGGTCCGTTCCTCGGTCCTGCACGCGCCTTGGACAAGATCCGCAACAGCATGCAGCCTGATCTTCCCCCTGGGGAGCCCGCGCGACTGGAAGAGCAGCGGCGCAAGACCTCGCAGTTGGACGACATGCGGGATCCTGCGCATCCGGCGAACGGACGCTACCAACAGGCCTATGCCGGCGTATGCGACGTGGACCGCGCGTTGGGCCGCACGCCGGATGCCCACAGCGAGCGCACCGCCGCGGCGCTGGCGGCTTCGTGCGCCCATCTGCGGTCGCTGGATCAGGTATTGCTCAGCGATGACGGCAGCCGCATTTTCGGGCGCGAGGCAGCGCGCGGCAACGGGCTGCAGCAGATGGGGTACGTGGACACCGCTGTAGCCGTGCAGCAGCCAGTGGAGGCGAGTACGCGGCAATGGGCGGAGAACACCCAGCAAGTGCAGGCCTATCAGACGGTGGTGGCGCAGCAGCAACAACAGGCCCAGCGCGAGCAGACGGTGCAGCAGGAAGCGATGGTGCGCGCCTGACAACCGCCGTGCGCCTGTAGCACGGGCCCGGACGCCGGCAAACGCCTCTAAGAGGCGCCGCCATAGCGCGTTCGCCGGCGTTCTTGGCTCCACTGCCTGGATCGACGCCGCGCGCAGCGTGCCGTGCTTACTCGACGAGCACGTATTCCCCGTTTTTGCCGGCCTTGCGCGGGGTGGCGCCGATGCGGGCGCACAGCCCTTCCCCGCAGGGCACCAGCGCACCGGCGGTCGTGGCGGCGTGGATCTGCTTTGCGAATTCCATTTGCGCGAGCTCTTTGCGTTTCATCGCCACCCAGGCGGCGCTGGCGCCAACCACCATCAGCGCGCCCAGCACCAAAGCGCCGGCGCCGATCCACAATGCCCGACGCTGTTGGCGCCCGAAAGCTTCCCGCTCGAGCGCAAGCTGACGCGTGCTGTCCTGCAGGCTGCGCAGCACGGCCGCCACCTGGGTCTTGAGCGTTGCTGCAGCCGGTCCCAAGGCTTCCTCCGCGGCGGCACGCGTGGCCGACTGCACGCCTGTGGCGACTTCCTGCAGGAGCATCGCGCTCCGCTGGCCAAGCCGCTGGACGGCATCGTCAAGGTGCGCGCGCGCTCCGGACATACCGGCTGCGGACTCGTGGCTGCGGCTTTCCAGGACATCGACCACCGCCGCCATGCGCAGGGCCAGGGACTTGAGTTCGTGCGCCGTATCGGTCCCGGTCATCGACGCATCACCGGGTTTGCGACTTCAGGGGTCTCTGGCGCGGGTGCAAGTGCCGGTTGGGGCTGTGGCGCCAGCTCTGCAGCGCGTTCCGCCGCAACCGTCGCGTTGTGTTCGCGACCGGATTGCAGCCAGTCGCGTCCGGATTCGAGCCGGAGATATTCCTGCGAGGCCTTGCGCATGCCCGCGGCATCCCGGTTCTCAGCGGAGGAGGCGATGCGTTCGAACAGCGCGTCGACCTCTTCCTTGGGTGAACGCAGTGGCGGCGCCTGCCCGGTGATCGCAGGTGGCGTGAGCGCCGCTTCGGGCAAGGGTGTCTCGATCTGTGGATTGGGCGTGGTCCGCACTGCGCGCCATTCAACCGTGGCAGCCAGACGCTCGTCGGTCGGTTCGCGTTCCAGGCAAGCGCGGGGCTCCGGGCGGCAGACCGCAGCAGGCGCCAGGCGTTCGACGACATCGCGCACCCCGTCGCGATAGCCGCGTTGCGTGTAGACCCACTGGTGCTCATAAGAGCGGTGGATCACGTTGAGCGCCGGGTCCATCGACTCCGCCCGCTTGGTGAACACCGGGGGATCCACGACGCTGTTCAGGTAGTCGGCAATGAGGTTGAAGCTGCGATCCGAGAGGCCGTTCGCCTTGTAGCTGCCGCCGATATTGCTGTGCGCCCCGGCCACCCAGACCTGCAGGAAACGGCCATCCCTGCTCAGGCCCGGCTCCAGCGCCTCGGTCGATTTGAACTGGTCGCGCTGCTCGTGCAGCGCCGAAAGCTGCAGCCCGCCAAGTACGGAAGGCGGCGTGCGGCGGTCGTGCTTCATCGGTTCGCCGGTGCCGACGGGGTCGAGCAGCACTGCGGCCTGCTTGACCACGCCGGGAGCAACGAGCGGCGGGCGCGTATATATGACGCCGGTGATCTCGCCGGCGGCGTTGCGTTCGTACTTGGCGCCGTCCGGGTTCTGGATGCCGCGCTCGTGGACAAGACGCGTGAAGGCCGCGGCCTGCTCCGCGCCGCGACTGAAACCGACGGCGGCGAGGGAGATGTCGGCGCTGGGATTGTCCGCCAACCATTTTTTTGCCTGCCCTATGAACTGGTCGTACCCGGCCTCGACCCGCGATTCGAACGTGCGCCCGGTGATACCGTCGATCAGGGCCGGAATCTTGTGATCCTGGGTTCCCGGACCGGCGACGTATCCGGTGCCGATGGTCGGATTCGTCTTCTGGAGTTCTCGCGCCTGCTCGTAAATCAGCGCGACATTGGTCCAGTTTTCACGCGGCTGCGCATCCATGTCATTGCCGGTCCCGTCGAAAGCCATCACAAACAGGCGGCTGTCCACCTTGTCCTGGCGATGCAGTAGCGGGGCCTGCATGCGGCCGATCTGGCGGCTGGCCTCGGCATAGGTCTCTAGATCGGCGGGCGTCGCGGGGTCAACCCGGACGCCATCAGGGTGGCGGTCACGTCCCATGGCGGGTCCTCAATAGGTCCGGGTGAAGACGCGGACAAGATCGTCGTTGAAGTCCGAGTAGCGGTTCCCCGGGATCTGCTCTTCCTTCATTGGAATGTGTGTGGACGTGTACACGTTCACGGTCCGGTCCACGACCTCCACGACAATGGTGGGCTCGCTGATGTTGATGAGCTCCGGGATGTCCTCGCGCTTCACCGTAGGCGGGATAGGCACCAATCGATCCTTGAACAGCTTGTCGAAATCGATCTCCGCGTGGAGTGCGGTGCCGTCCTTGGAGTTCCAGTCGATCACCACCGGTCCGGCGAAGTTGTCGATGCCGATCCGCTTGGCTTGGGTGAGGATCGCGGGGTAGTGGCGACCGACCGACTCGATCGATCCGGTCGGCTTGCGATCTTCCGCCGGCACGCTGCCGTACTTCACCCGGCAGTACTGGGTGTCGAAGCACTGCGTCGAGAAGTGGTGCCTGATGAAGAACAGCGGCCAATCGGCCACGGTGCCGGTGTAGCGGCGGTCGATGTTGGGCGCGCCGGGATACGGCCCGAAGTTGCGTTCGTTGCTCATGGGGGTCTGGCACGCGCAGAGGAGAGTGGATGCGAGCAGGGTCGCGGCGGTCCGCAGCGGCTTCATCGCGGCGCTCGCGGAGACGGGGACTTAAAGCGCAGTGTTTCTGCGGTCGGTTGCATGCGGTGCTCCGAAGCGGGGGAGATGCGAGCGTACTTTCAGTGCGGTCGGACGGGTAGTCGGTCCGCGTGATTACATGCAGAACGGAAAGCGGGCCTGCATGCCGCCGATCTGACGGCTGGCCTCGGCGTAGGTCTCTAGGTCGGCGGGCGTTGCGGGGTCAACCCGGACGCCATCAGGGTGGCGGTCACGTCCCATGGCGTGTCCTCAATAGGTCCGGGTGAAGACGCGGACGAGATCGTCGTTGAAGTTCGAGTGGCGGTTCCCCGGAATCTGCTCCTTCTTCATAGGGATGAAGGTCGAGGTATAGACGTTCACTGTCCGATTCACGACTTCCACGACAATAGTGGGCTCGCTGATGTTGCTGCGCTCCGGGATGTCCTCGCGCTTCACCGCCGGCGGGATAGGCACCAATCGATCCTTGAACAGTTCGTCGAAATCGATCTCCGCGTGGAGCGCGGTGCCGTCCTTGGACTTCCAGTCGATCACCACCGGTCCGGCGAAGTTGTCGATGCCGATTCGCGTGGCGCCGGTGAGGATTCCGGGATAATTGCGACCGACCGACTCGATCGATCCGGTCGGCTCGCGGTGTTCCGCTGGCACGCTGCCGTACTTCACCCGGCAGTACTGGGTGTCGAAGCATTGCGTCGAGAAGTGGTGCCTGATGAAGAACAGCGGCCAATCGGCCACGGTGCCGGTATAGCGGCGGTCGATGTTGGGCGCGCCGGGATACGGCCCGAAGTTGCGTTCATTGCTCATGGAGGTCTGGCACGCGCAGAGTAGGGTGGTTGCGAGCAGGGTCGCGGCGGTCCGCAGCGGCCTCATCGCGGCGCTCGCGGAGACGGGGACTTAAAGCGCAGTGTTTCTGCGGTCGGTTGCATGCGGTGCTCCGAAGCGGGGGAGATGCGAGCGTACTTTCAACGCGACCGGACGGCGAGTCTGTCCGTCCGCTTCGCGCATTGATTCATCCAGGGAATAAGGGGAAGGGAATGGGATTTCGGATTGTGGTAGTGGTCGCCGCATTGTTGATGACGGGGTGCGCAAAAAAGGACAGTGGATGTGCGTCGCCTGCTACGCAAGCGAGCTTGTCCGCCTTTGTCGATAGTTATGTGCACGAGCGTCTGCGGCCAAGCGGATACGACCCGGTCGACAGCGGTCTGCTGAAAATAAGCCGTTTCGAGGCTTTTGAAGCCATTCGGCAAGACGAAGAGCATGAGCGCAGAACTTGCAGGGCGATCGTCCAATTCGATGTTGAAGGTATGGCGATGCCAACACCCATCGAATATGACCTGCTGCCCTCCGGTGGCGTTGAGTCTGATGGCGCATATGACACGGTCGTCCGGATCGACCTTCCATTGGGTGCGATCGGTTCGCGGTTGAAAAACGGCATCCTGGGGGAACTGAAAGAAAAGGAAAACGCTATCTCCATGTTGGAGGATTTGGAGGGGAGAATTGAGAAAGTTGTTGCCGCCAATGCGTCCGGCGCATGGGCCCCCAGCCCGTTCGCGGAACAGAGCAAAGCTGACTTGGCTGCCAATCAGGTCGAGTTGGAGCAGGCAAAAAAAGATGTTGCTCGCATGATTGAGTCGTTGCGCGCAGGACGTGGCGGTCGGTAGGGGCGCCTTCTCTCCAGGTGCGGTTGATTGGCGCCTGCGCCGGTTGCTGGACCCACGGACTGTCAGGAGGGGCGCGTATCTGGCCGCGTTGGAAACCGGCGCGCCCCCCTGTTTCGTAGGCAACCCCAGGCTGGACTATCCATCACGCCGTGCAGCCGCGCGGCACGCTGGTTGGGTATCACGAACGTTGCTGGATGCCGGCTCAGTTGAAAACCCGGTCCTTGCCCATGTTGAACAAATCCCTTGCCACCCGCCCTTTGCTGGCTTGCAGGTCGTCTTGCTCAGCTTTGGTCAGGTCGCGCTCGCGGTAGGCGATTTCCAACAATCTATCCCCGTCCTTCCGGGTCAAGCAGTCCTTGAAGAAATGCCCGGACACCAGTTTTCGGCACGGCAGGATATTGAGGGTCAGCCGGGAGTTGTGGTGGGTGATTTCCAGGTGGTCCGAAGCTGGCACCGCGTAAACCGTGAATGCCTTGTCCGCCCATACCTGTCTTGCGGGCGCGCCAGGTTGCTTGGCCTGCATCGCTCCCCGGTGCTCACTTTCCACCATGAACTCATCCCGGAACAGGCCAGCGTAGAACTCGCGTGATGGTTGGTTTTCTTCTTGGGGAATGCTGCGCCAGACGGCTTGCAACTCCCGATTGAACTCGCGCGCGCGAGTAGGTCGCATGGCGTCGTCATAGTCCTGCTTGGCGGCTTCAACACGGGCTTGCTTCAGATCAGTGATGAACTGCGACTTCTGGTCATCGTTCATTGGGCCCTGTGACGACTCCGCGTCGGCTTCGGAGATGGCAGCGCCATAACTCCCGCTGGGGCCGGGATCCGTTTCGTTTTTCTGTACGGCATAGGTGGTGGCGCCAACGGCATAGATCACATACAGCACGCCGACAATGGCCAGGCACAACGCGATGCGTGGCGCGCCGAACTTGCTCTTCGATGGATCCTCTTCCTTGTCCAACATGCCTGCTCCCCGTTTAGCGGTTCTGGAACTCTAGCAGCCGCATGGGGCGGCTCAATCAGAGGTCGGCGATTTCCTAAAGCGAAGCTTCAAGCTTCCACCGTGACGTGCTCGCCGCCGATTCAACACCGCTCGAAAAGAAGCGCATCGTACTCGACGGGAACACCAGCATCACCAATCCGTCGGCCGGTAATCCTTGAGGAACTGACCCCACACGTGCTCGCCGGTGTTGAGGCCGGCGATGATGGGATCGACGATCCGCGCCGCGCCGTCGACGATGTCCAGTGGGGGATGGAAGCGCTCCTCCAGCACCTTGCGCGCCGCCAGTGCCGCCGGATCCTCGTCGGTCACCCAGCCGGTGTCGACGCTGTTCATGTGGATGCCGTCGGCGTGGTAATCGGCGGCCGCGGTGCGCGTCATCATGTTCAGCGCGGCTTTGGCCATGTTGGTATGCGGGTGGCGGGTGGTCTTGAAGTTGCGGTAGAACTGGCCCTCCACCGCCGACACGTTGACGATGTGCTTGTCGCGCCCGGGTGTCTTCAGCATCAGCGGCTTGAGCCGCGCGTTGATCAGGAACGGTGCGATGGCGTTGACCAGCTGCACCTCCAGCAATTCCACCGACGGCACCTCGGCCATCCGCAGCCGCCACGAATTGGTTTCGCGCAGGTCGACCTGCTGCAGGTCCTGGTCGAGCCGGCCATCGGGGAACAGGTGCTGCTGGGCGAGCAGTTCTTCCGGCAGCAGGGGCAGCTGCGACAGTTCGGCGGCGCGGGTCAGCCCGGGGGCCTCGCCGTGCATGTCGGTGGACAGCTGTGGCGCCAGTGCGGCGCTGTCCTGCGGCAGCATGCGCGCGCTGCGCAGGCCCTCGTAGCTGCCCAGCACGCGGCGCACCGCGTCGGGCGCATCGGCCAGCGCGGCGGTTTCGCCGGCCATCATGTGGGCGTAGAAATCCGGCGGGCGGCGCACCGTCTGGCAGGCGTTGTTGATGATGAAGTCCAGCCGCGAGCGGGTTGCCAGCAGCTGGCTGCAGAACGCCTCGACGCTGGGCGTGTGGCGCAGGTCGAGCCCGAACACTTCCAGCCGGTGGCCCCACTCGGCGAAGTCCGGCTCGCGGGCGTAACGCGCGGCCGAGTCGCGCGGGAAACGGGTGGTCACGATCAGCTCGGCGCCGGCGCGCAGCAGCTTCAGCCCGGCCTGGTAGCCGATCTTGACCCGACCGCCGGTGAGCAGCGCAACCCGCCCGCGCAGATCGGCCAGCTCGGTGCGCTTGGCGAAGTTGAACGCGGCGCAAGGCGGGCACAACTGGTCGTAGAAGTGGTGGATCGCGGTGTACTTCTGCTTGCACACGTAGCAGTGCCGCGGCTCGCCAGCTTCGCCGATGGTCTCGTCGTGGGTGGGTTCGTGGTCGCGGTCGTGCGGCTGAAAACCCTGCGGCGGAAAATAGTTCGGGGTGGTGAACACCGGCTTGCGGCGCAGCGCGCGGATCCCGGTGGCATTGAGCACCGCCTCCTCGCGCTGGATCTTCGCCGCGTTGCGCTCACGCTCGGCCACCTTGAGCCGCAACCGGCGCGCGGCCGGGTCGGGGTGGTAGACCTGCGCCACCGCGCGCTGCAGCCGGTCGCGGTCGGCGCTCGGCAGCGCATCGAGCAGAGAGTGGTCGGCACCGACCTGCTCCAGCAGCGCGGCGGCGTCACGCAGGCGCTGCAGGAGGGCGGCGCCTGCGGTGCCGTCGGGCTGGGTTGTGCTGTCCGCGCCAAGCGCGGCGTTGGCGGCGTTGGCCGGACGGTCGGCCGGGGGAATCGTGGTCGTCAAAACGGTATCCGGGTGTTTCGGGGAGGCGCTACGGTAGTCGTTTCGGCCGCGCCGCGCCTGAAGCGCGATGTGGCAGCGCCTGCTTCGCTCAACCAGGGCGATCACTGATCGCGGTGGAAAAGCGAATCCGCCCCTCGCCCGCCGCTAGCGCTGATCGAGTTCGTGATGGATCAGTACCACGCACTGCGATGCGAACAGCATGGTCTTGCCCAGGGTGATCCGGGTCGCCCCCAGCCGGTCGAGGGTGTGGAACGTGTTCTTCGGCATCGGGATGTGGTCGGTCAGCAGGAAGCAGGGGTTGCCGTGGAACGCCTGTTCGCGGATCGGCGCGCCTTTGCGGTCCATCACGAACAATTGGTGGTGCTCGGCCAGCTGCTGCACCAGCCGCTCGAAGCTGAGCGTGCGTACGCTGACGCCCGGCTCCACCGGGCGCATCTCTTCCTTGCCCATTCCCCTGGACGCATCCAGCGCCCTGGCCACCTTGCCCAGCAGCGCCTGCTCGTTGAAGCCGCCGATGTCCTGCATCGCGTTGGCGTCGAAGCGGATCGTGCGGGAGAAGTCCTCGGTGCATTCCAGCACCAGGTAGACGACGACATCGGGACGATGCGACTGCGCCACGAAGATGGCATTCATCAACGTGTGCGCGAGGATTTCCGCATGCGCCCCGCCGCCCACCGAGGCCAGCAGCTTGGCGCTGTCGGTGGGGGCCGCCCGTGCCCTGAGTACAAAGGTTCGCATGCGTCTGGCTGCCTTCTTGTCCAATGCGGCAACTTGCGCGCCGCCTGCACATTGTCCACCAACCAGTCGCTTCGGTTGCATATTCAACCTCACCGCGGCCAAGGAAAATCCATGCGTCATGGCGGGCAGTATCTGCCGGGCCGACGCTCTGACCGGGAGATGCCTTGACGGTTAATCGGGTAGCGTGTGGGGGAGGCCGCGCAACAGACCGGCGGCCCGCGCCAGCGATGAGATCACCGGAGAACTCCACCGCATGTTCGCGCAACTGCGCCTCCCCGCTCGGGGCGCCAGGGAATGCACGCTGCGGGTGGAGGCGTTCGCGCGCCGCACCGCGGCCAGGCTGCGCGCGAGCGGGCCGTCGCACCGTCCCGGCGTCGAACTGGACGGCGATTTCGGCGTCCAGCGTGGCCGGGTGCGGGTGACGCTGTGTGGCCGCGGCGAGCCGGCCGTGTTCACGATGGCGCCGGGGCAGCCCTGGCAGGGCCGGATCGTCGCGATGATGCGCAGGAAGCCCAGTGAGGAGCCGGCCTTCACGGTCACCCTGGAGCCGGAAGGCGAGGCCTCCGGCTTCCACTCCGCGTTCCGCTACCGCAGCGTGCCGCGCGCGATCCATGTTCCCACCAGCATCGTCCCCCGCGAACCCGCGTTGGCGGGGCAGTGAGCGGCGCGCGCGGCGACCGGCGTGCGTGATCGCTTGCGGTCGGCCTCAATCGCCGATGACGATCGACGCCGAATTGCCACGCCGCAGCGTCGCAACTGCACAGGCCCAGCAGCAGGCCGATCAGGCTGATCCTCATCGGCCAGTTCCGTTCGCGGCCGGTTCCTGCCGGAAAGGTCCGGTCCGGCGGAAGTTCCAGCGCCACTGCGTGGTGGAACCATCGCCGTTCTTGACCGATCTGGTGCCGGAGATGGTCTTCGGAAAAGGCGCGTCGATGGCGTAATCCTCGACCAACCCGGGGAACCCCATGCTGGCACTGCCCGTTTCGGTTTTCGTATGTTCATGGCCGCCGGCGAATTCGCAGCCCTCGCCTTTCATGCTGTGGTGGGTGCTGGCTGTATCGAAGGTGATGCCTGCACCGGTGAGGTAGACCTGCATCCGGTATCCCTGCTCGCGCGAACCGGTCTGCTCGATCCTCATGGCGTAGTCGATCGCCTCCGACGAGGAGCCGTTGCTGCGGACGCCGAAGTTGCGTTCCACCTTGGCGGCCTTGATACCCGCGATGCAGAGTTCCTCCCCGCTGTTGATGCTCGACACGGCGAGGGAGCCGGAAACGCTTGCCTGCCCTTCCATCTCCCATACCGCGGTGTCCCGGCGCTCCTGGAAGCGGGTGTAGCGCATGCGTGTGGGGCGGATGCCGCTGGCCTGCAGCGAGGCCTGGCCCTGCCGCTTCTCCGTGTGCGTCATCGTGGCGGTGGCACGACGGCTGCGGTGCTGTGTGCTTCGGCTGCTCGAGTGCTGCCTCGAGGTGGTGGCCTGCACGGTTCCCTCGTAACCGTAGCCGGCATGGCCGGGCTGGTGGAAGACGATTTCGACCGGCGCGTCCACTTCCGGATCCAGCAGGCGCTGGGCCCAGTTCACCGCAAGTTCGGTCGCCAGCGACCCGACCAGGCCGATCGTGTTGGCAATCAATGCCAGCGCGCCGGTCCTCACGTCGCCGGCCATGAGGGTCTTCGCCGCATCCTCGTAGGACTGGGCGGCCTCGGTGCCGGGCATGGTGTCGGTGTGCAGGGTGGCAGTGCCGCGGACGTAGCGGCTGGTGACTTCTCCTTCGTGCGGGGTGTCCTCGCGATGGATGTCGATGATGAAGCGCGAGGTGCCGCGGGTCTCGCCTTGCATCTCCAGCCGCTTGCGCCGCAGGTTGCGGCTCTCGAACGCATTCTTCTCCGTCGACCAGCTCGCATGCGCGCCTCCCTTCGCGTGCGAGCCTCCCCACAGGTCCCAGGACACTTCCCAGTTCTCCATGTCCTTGACGAGATCGTCCTCGTTGGAGGGAGCCGGAAGCCCAAGCGATTTCAGGCACGCCTTGAGCGTCCGGTAGTGCGGCGATTGCTCGCTGGCGCGCTTGTATTCCCTGTATTTCTCCTCGTCGATCTCCACCGTGGCGGTGAACACCACTTCGCGCCCGGGCTCCTCCCTGGACGGCTTGTGCACCGACGGCTGGTCGGCGACAACGCGCACCTCCAGCGAGCTGTACAGCATCATCAGTTTCTGCAGCTTGGCCACGAGGTTGAGGGCCTTCGCCGCTTTTGCCGCCGCGGCCATCCGCTTGGCCGCGACGCGGGCGTCGGCGACATTGCCCGCATCGATGGCCAGGTCGAGCAGGTAGCCGCTCACCGCTTCCATGGTCTTCTCGCCGGGTTGCACGGCCCCGCTGCGTTCGTAGGCATCCTTGGCGATGGCGCAGGAATCGCCCGCGGCACCGCTCGCGTATGCCTTCGGCACGAGGAGATCCAGGGGATCGAAGGCGATGCGACGGGCGGGCGTCGGTTGCCGTGGCGTGTCCTGCAGCAGCGCGGCGGTCAGCACGAACAGCTCCAGGTGCGTCATCCGGTACTGCTCGGCACTCCATCCGCTGGAGGCGAGGTCGATGGCGGGCTGCTGCCGGGCCGCCATCGCGTGCAGGAACCGCGCGGCTTGCGCACCGGGCGTCGAGGCATCATCCAGCGCCTTGCCCACCCAGTCGCGCACGGCCTCCTGCATGGCGAGGCTGGCCACCCGGTCCTCGGCGAACGGAAAGCCGAAGTCCTGGAGCATGAAGCCGTACTCGGCCAGGCTCAGCCGGGACGTGGTGGCCTTGCGCGCCCCATCCATCGCGAGGATCAACAGCTCCTCCTGCCTGACGAAGAACCCGGGCTCCGCGGGCACCGCCGCGCCCGTCTCCAGGACGGTGGCGCCAATCGATTCCAGCAGGGCCCGGGTGCCGTCCTTCTGCGCCTGCCAGTCGTCGGACAGGATGCGATCGACCCACCGCGCCTGCTGCCGGGACACCTCCACCGGTTCGGCTTGCGGCGGGCCGCCGTCGCGCAGCGGCGCCAGCCATGACGGCTGCAACCACAACAGCGCACCCGTTGCAGAAACCGCCAGCAGTGCGCCGGCCACCACCTTGCGCCGATGCGGAAGCCATCTATAGAACCGCTGCAGCGCGGGAAACGCGCTGCCACGCAGCCAACGCCACGACGCAGGCATCACCCGCAACGCGAGGAAGCGCGTCAGCGCGCGCAGGCCGGCAAACAGCTGCCTCGCCAGCACCAGGAGTCCTTTCCCGGTGGCGGCGGCAAGACGGCGCCAGATCGAATGCCCGGTGGTCATCGCAAGGCCTGCCGTCAGCGCCCGAGCAGGCCGCGCAGCATGCTCTTGCCCACGTCCCTGGCGGCGGGCTTCGCGGCGTCCTGCATGGAGGCGCCGGCGCCTGGCATCAGCATCGCGGTGGACTTGCTGCGCACGTGCACGGTCCAGCCATCACGGCTGATGCTGCGATCGTTGCCGTAGGCGATCATCTGCACCATCGGCGCGGCGCCCTTGTGGGCGAACACGGCGTCAGGGATGCGGCACTCGCGTGCCTCCGGGCCAAGCAGGGTGCGCGCCTTGACCCATTTCGCGACCAGCGCTTCCGGCAGGTAGGCGAGCAGTTCCGGTCCAGCATAGCCGTCCTCGGAGCTGCTCCACATCACGATGGTGTCGCCGTCGGACACGGTGGCGTGGGCGAAGTGGCCGCGCGCGCCTTCCACGGCGTTCCAGCGCAGGATCATGCCGCCGCCGCTGGCGTCGCCCTGCAGCTTGAGCTCGGGCAGGAAGTCGTGTTCTTCGCCCAGCGCGAACTGCATCGACGCCGGCACATCGTCGCCGGTGACGTGATGCTGGCCCACCAGCGATGCCTTCATCGGTACCGTCTTGCGGGTGGACGGGTTCGGCCACAGCGCGAAGGCGTGGCCGGGCGTCACCGCGGTGCCGGGAACCTGGCGCGGCTTCACGCCGCGGCCGGTCTCCATCACCTTGCCGTTGCGCACGGTCACCGAGTACTCGCGCGGCTGGCCCGCGCCGGCCTTGTCGCCGCAGCCCCAGTAGTAGCGGATCCTGAAGGTGCCGTTGCCATCGGCAAGACCGACGCCGGTGCCGCCTTCGTCGCCGTGCTGCGAATTCTTCTGCGTCGGCGGCAACAGGTCGATGCTGCTGCCCAGTCCTAGCCCGCGCGGCACCGCCTGCGCGGCCGGCCTGCCCGGCAGGCGGGCGTTGTGCAGCGCCACGTCGATGTACTTGCCGGGCATGCCCGGATGCCGGGTCATGCCATAGCTGGCGCTGCCGCCGGACATCGCGCCCGGCAACCGGCCGAACACGCCCATCCCAGGCATGCCGGGCATGCTGTGGGTGGCGACGTCGATATAGAGGTTGGCCCGCTGTTCCCGCGCGCTTGCGGGCAGGGCGACAGCAATGGCGAGCGCCAGCGCCGACGAGGCGGGAATGAAGCGAATCTGCATGATCGTGACCCGTGGAAGGCGGGCCGAAAACGGCGGCCCGACCGGACCCGGTGCATCCGGGCACTCCATCCACGAGATCCGGGGCGGCGGACTGACAGGGGCGCGATCGCCGGGCAGGAGGGGCGCAGCCGGAGCTGGATTCCCGTGTCGGCGAGCGCCGGGGTCAGCGCAGGCGGGCCGCCAGCTCCAGCATCCGGCGGGTACCCGGATGCCGCAGGCCATAGATCTGTCGATGCGCCTGGACGGCCTCGTCCACGGGGCCGGTGGCCTGTTCCGGCAGGTGGCGCGCGAACAGCTCGGCGCGTGCCGCCATGACCCGCGGCCATTCCACGCCATTGTCGATGCCTGCGGCGCGCGCATCGGCGATGGCCTGATCGAACAGCGCGACCGCCTCGCCAACCCTGCCGAGCGCCGCCATCGCGATGGCGCGGACTTCTTCGGTCGATGCGAGCCGCCGCGGATCCTTGTATTGCGTCCGCGTGTAGATCGCACGGGCTTGTTGTGCCAGCTCCAGCGCCTCTGCCGCGCGCGCCTGACGCAGCCTCAGCCGCGCCACCTGGATCAGGCCGTGGCCCACGAAGGGATGGTCGGCGCCCAGCAGCGCGCGGCGCATCTGCAATGCCTCGTCGAGCAGTGCCTCGGATTCGGCGAGGCGGCCGGATTGCCGGTAGAGGTTGCCCAGGTTCGCGGTCGCAATCGCGTAGCGGGGATCCTGCACGCCGAAGACCTGGCCGGCGATCTCGCGCGCACGGAGCATGGCGATCTCGGCCTCGCCATCACGTTCGGCGTTGTCCAGCGCGAGCGCGAGGTTGTTGTAGGCCGCCGCGATGGAGGCGGTACGTCCCGCCGGATTCGTCGCTTCCTGCAGCGCGATCGATTCACGGATTGCTTCCACCGCATCGTCGAAGCGAGCCATGTGGGTCAGCACGATGCCGTGGAAATCCAGCAGCGTGGCACGGGTGGGATTGTCGGGCAGGTAGAGCCGCCCGGCCAACTCCAGCGCCGCCGATGACTTCTCCAGCGCGGCCTCGAGTTCGCCCCGCGCCAGCGCAAAGTTGGCCAGTCCGTTGTACACCTCCAGCCGCACGCTGGGCGACAGGGTTTCGACGCCCCGCAGCGCCAGAGCCTCGCTCAACAGCGCTTCCGCGCGCTGTTGTTGGCCTTGGCTATCAAGCGCCCCGCTCAGCGCGCGCAGATAGGGAAACAGGGTCGTGGGCGCAAGCCCGGATGAGGCACGTGCCCGGGCCAGCGCCGTTTCCGCACGCTCCACCGCTTCCGCCACCTTGCCGATGCGCGCCAGCGCCTGGCTGCGGTGCATGACCAGTTGCCCATGCAGCTGGCCGGGGATCCGTCCGCTGGACTCCAGCAAGCGCTCCACCGCGTCGAATTCCGCCAGGGCTTGGGCCTCGCGCTGCGCACTGGCGTCCAGCAGGCCCTTCGCAAGCCTGGCTTCGAGGATGAGCCCCGCATCGCCGGTGCGCTCGGCAAGCGTCTTGCCTTGGTCCAGCAGCCGCTTTGCCGCATCCAGTTCGTTGATCCTGCGATAGAGGTCGCCGAGCAACACCAGCATCTCCGCGCGCAGTGCGGGCGTCTCGCGGAATTCCTCGCCGATGCGGTGCGCACCCTGGTCCAGCAGGTCGCGCGCGGTGAGCGGTCCATCGATCGCGATGTTCGGGTCATTCGCTTCGAACAGCTGCACCATGAAGTCGCGTACGGCCGTCGCCCGCAGTTCCTGGGTGCGCGCCACTTCGGCTTCCTGCCTTGCCTTGGCTGCCTGCCACAACGTCGCCCCGATCCCGCCGGCCAGCGTGGCCGCCAGCAGCAGCGTTGCCGCCACGCCCAGCCTGTTGCGCGCCACGAACTTGCGCAGGCGATAGCCCGGCCGCGGTTTCTGCGCCAGCACCGGGCGGCCGTCGAGCCAGCGGCGCAGGTCGTCGGCCAGCGCCTCGGCGGTGGGGTAGCGCCGGCCGGGCTCCTCGGCCAAGGCTTTCAGCAGCACCCGGTCGAGGTCGTTGCGCAGCGGGACGTAGTGGCGGTGGTAGGCGTCGCCGGCATCGCGCACCAGCAGCGAGGGGCGGGTGGTTTCGCTGCCTTCGGTCACCGGCTGCGGGGTGCGCCCGGTCAGCAGCCGGTGCAGCAGCGCGCCCAGGCCGTAGACGTCGACGGCGGTGCTGGGCGGCGCGCCCAGCAGCTGTTCGGGGGCGGCATAGCCGGGCGTGAGCGCGCGCCACAGCGTCTGCGTGCGTTCGTCCTCGCTGTCGGCGAACTGGCCAATGCCGAAGTCGAGCAGGCGCACGTGGCCGTTGTGGTCGACCAGCACGTTGGAGGGCTTGAGGTCGCGGTGGATCACCAGGTTGCTGTGGGCGTAGGCGACCGCGCCGCAGACCTGCAGGTACAGGCGCACGATCGCGCGCGCATCAAGCGAATGGGTGTCGCACCAGCGGTCGATGCGTTCGCCTTCGACCAGCGGCATCGCCAGCCAGCAGGTGCCGTCGTCGGCCACGCCGGAATCGACCAATGCGGTGACGTTGGGATGGTTGAGGCGGGCCAGGATCGCGGCCTCGCGGCGGAAGCGTTCCTGCCCGCCGGCGCCGAGCGCGCCCAGGGTCAGGATCTTGATCGCCGCCTGCTGCCGCGCCATGCCCTGTTCGCGCCAGCCGCGATAGACCACGGCCATGCCGCCGCGGCCCAGTTCGGCCTCCAGCTGCCATTGGCCCAGGCGGGTGCCGGCGAGGGCATCGCCGGCGGCGGCTGCCGCGATGCGCGGGTTGTGGTGCGCCGCCAGCAGCCGGTCCAGCCGTCGCCGCACCGGCGCGTCCATCGCCTGCGCCGCCAGCCAGGCGTCGCGCTGGTCTTCGGGCAGGTCGAGCCAGTGGTCGAACAGGCTGTCGGCGGCGCGCCAGTGCGCCAGCGTTTCAGCGTCCATCGTCGCCGTCGAGCATCGCCTGCAGGAAGGCGCGGGCGCGCTGCCATTCGCGGTGCACGGTGCGTTCGGATATCCCGAGCAGGGCGGCGATTTCAGCAAGCTCCATGCCCGCGAAATAGCGCAGCTCAACGATCTGCCGCCGCTGCGGGCTGATCGTCTCCAGCGCCTGCAGTCCCTTGTCCAGCGCCAGCGCGGTGGTCATCGCCGCCGCCGCGCTGTCCGGGATGCGATCGTCCAGGCTGACCATGACCTGGTCGCCGCCGCGCTTCTCGGTGGCGCGGCGGCGCGCGTGCTCGACCAGGATCCAGCGCATCGCCTTGGCCGAGGCGGCGAAGAAATGGTTGCGGTCGGCCAGCGCCAGCGGGCTGCCCTGGCTGATGCGCAGGAACAGCTCGTGCACCAGCACGGTCGGGGTAACGGTGGACTCGCCGGCGAACATGCGCGAATTGGCCAGCCGCAGCAGCTGCGGGTACAGCGCCTCGAACACGGCGCCCATCTTCGCCGGCTCGCCGTCGCGCGCCAGCGCGAGCAGCCGCGTGATCTCGGCATCGGACACAGCGGTGCATTCCCGGTCAGGGTGGTGGGCGGACGCTAGCAGCCGGCGCCCGGCTGACGCAAGCGCGGCAGCCCGCCGCGGGCTATGCTCGGAACCGGAGGACACAATGCAGACAGCGCGACGCGACGACGTCCTGATCATCGGCGGCGGCCATAACGGCCTGGTCTGCGCGGCTTATCTTGCCGCGGCGGGCCTGCAGGTGCGCGTGCTCGAACGCCGCCACCTGGTGGGCGGCGCTGCGGTCACCGAGGAGTTCCATCCCGGCTTCCGCAATTCGGTGGCCAGCTACACGGTCAGCCTGCTGAACCCGGCGGTGATCCGCGACCTGCGCCTGCACGAGCACGGCCTGCGCGTGGTCGAACGGCCCTACGCCAACTTCCTGCCGCGGCCGGACGGGCGCAGTTTCCGCCTCGGCGGCGAGCACACACATGCCGAGGTGGCGATGTGGTCGGCGCGCGATGCGCAGCGGCTGCCCGAGTACTACGCGATGCTCGATCGCATCGTGGTGGTGCTGCGCGAGCTGATGCGGCGCACGCCGCCGAACGTGAGTGACCGTTTCGTGCTGGCGGACTGGCTGAACTCCGTCGCCGTCGGTAAGCAGCTGAAATCGCTGGACATGCGCGGCCGCCGCGACCTGCTGGACCTGTTCACCAAGTCCGCCGGCGAGCTGCTGGACGACTGGTTCGAGGGCGAGCCGCTGAAGGCCGCGCTGGGCTGGGATTCGGTGGTCGGCAATTTCGCCAGCCCGTACACGCCGGGCAGCGCCTACGTGCTGCTGCACCATGTGTTCGGCGAAGTGAACGGCAAGGCCGGCGCGTGGGGCCACGCCATCGGCGGCATGGGCGCCATCACCCAGGCGATGCGCAGGGAGTGCGAGGCGCGCGGCGTTGCCATCGAAACCGATGCCGAGGTGGCGCAGCTGCTGGTGGAAGGAGGCAAGGCGATCGGCGTCGCGTTGACGGACGGCCGCGAACTGCGCGCCGCGATCGTCGCCAGCAACCTCAATCCGAAGCTGCTCTACACCAGGCTGGTCGAGCCCGGCCAGCTCGACGACGACACCGCCCAGCGCATCCGCCGCTACCGCTGCGGGTCCGGCACCTTCCGCATGAACGTCGCGCTGTCGGAATTGCCGGACTTCACCGCGATGCCGGGCACGCAGCTGCAGCCGCACCACCAGAGCGGCATCCTGATCGGACCGTCGCTGCGGTATTTCGAGCAGGCGTATTTCGATGCCAAGTCGCGCGCTTACAACCCCGGCTGGGCGCGCAAGCCCATCGTCGAGGTGGTGATCTCCTCGACCCTGGACGACACCCTGGCGCCCCCGGGTGCGCACGTGGCCAGCCTGTTCTGCCAGCAGGTGAACCCGGCCATCGCGGAGGAAGATGGCGGATGGGACGCGCACCGCGACACGGTGGCGAAGCTGATGATCGACACCGTCAACGACTATGCGCCGAACTTCGCCCGCAGCGTGCTGGGCTATGAGGCGCTGAGCCCGCTCGACCTGGAGCGGCGCATCGGCCTGGTCGGCGGCGACATCTTCCACGGTGCGCTGGGGCTGGACCAGATGTTCAGCGCGCGCCCGCTGCTGGGGCAGGGCAATTACCGCGGCGCCTTCGGCAACCTCTATCTCTGCGGCTCGGGCACTCATCCGGGCGGCGGCGTCACCGGCCTGCCGGGGCGCAACGCCGCGCGTGAAATCCTCAAGGACCTGGGCCGGTCGCCGCGTCCCGATTGACCGGTATTTCGTGAACCGACGGGTGCTCTTTTGCAGTGCAGCGTGCAAACACCCTCACGAATCCTTCACGATCGCCCCGCGTCCCGACGTGGGGGAGGGAGCAGGCCCGCTGAGACTTCGGTCTAAGCGGGCTTTTTTATGCCTGCAGTTTTTGCGCGGCACACATGCGTGCGCCAAGCGGGGCCTTCAGTCGGCTGGCACGGTCCGCGGCAGCGCCCACTCGCGCAGCGCCTGCACCTGTTCGGCCATCAGCACCGACAGCGGGCGGGTGTCGTGGATCGCCTGCATCAGCGCGTGCGTGTCCAGCCCGGCTTCGGCGGCGTGCGCCGCATACAGCGCGCTGACGATGACCTGTTCGATTTCGGCACCGGAATAACCATCCGCCGCCGCGGCCAGCGCCGACAGGTCGATGTGCTCGCGGGCCAGCTGGCGCCGGTCCAGGTGGAGGGCGAAGATCTCGGCGCGGGTGGCGGCATCCGGCAGGTCGACGAAGAAGATTTCGTCGAAGCGGCCCTTGCGCAGCAGTTCCGCCGGCAGCTGCTGCACCTGGTTGGCGGTGGCGACCAGGAACACCCGTGCCTTGCGCTCGGCCATCCAGGTCAGCAGATAGCCCAGCACGCGCCGCGACAGCCCGTCGTCGCCGTCACCGCCATCGGTGGCCAAAGCCTTCTCGATCTCGTCGATCCACAGCACGCAGGGTGCAAGCTGCTCGGTGAAGGCCAGCGCGGTGCGCAGGTTCTTCTCGGTTTCGCCGTGGAACTTGTCGTACAGGGTGCCGAAGTCCAACCGCACCAGCGGCACGCCGAAGCCGCCGGCCACGGCCTTGGCCAGCAGCGACTTGCCGCAGCCCTGCACGCCCAGCAGCAGCATGCCGCGCGGCGGCGGCAGCCCGGCCGGCGGCGGGTCCTGCACGAAGGCGGCGCGGCGCTGCTCCACCCAGCGCTTCAGCCGCGCTGCGCCGCCCACATCGGAAAAGCGCGCGGTGTCGTACTCGTAATGCAGATGGCCGCTCTTGTTGAGCAGCTCGAACTTCAGCCGGGCCAGCTCCGGCAGGTCGTCCGCGCCCAGCGCGCCGTCGCGCCAGATCAGGTGGCGGGCGATCCGGCGCGCGTCGGTCAGGGTCATGCCGTGCAGGTTGCGCACGATCTGCCGCACCGCGTCGGCGTCGGCCTCCACCCGGCGGCCGCCGTTCTGCGCGGCGTAGTCGCGGGCTTCGTCCTTGACCAGCTTGAGCAGCGCGTTGGCGTCCGGCAGGCGCAGCGAGAACCGCGCGGCGAACGGTTCCAGCGCCTCCGGCAGCTCGATCTTCGTGCCCACCAGCACGATCACGTGCGGCTGGCAGCCGCGGCGCTGGATCAGGTCGCGCAGCGCGCGCTGGTAGCTGGCGTAGCCAAGGTACGGGGTGGCGTCCAGCAGCAGGTAGATGCCGCGCTGGCTGGCCGCGCGCATCGCGTTGAGGGTGGCGCTGAGGTCGGGCGCCAGCCCGCTTTCGTCCTCGCCGTCCATGTCCACCCGGCGCAGGCCCTCGGTCACGCTCCAGCGGTACAGCGCGCGCCAGACGTGCATCAGCGACTGCCGGAACAGTTCCAGCACCCGCGCTTCGTCGGGCGTCTCGATCACCAGCAGGGGTGTCTCCGCGCGGATCAGCGCGGCCAGGTCCAGCAGTTCGCTCATGGGCGGGCACGATAGCGGCGCGCTGGCGATGCCACAATCGGCGCATGGACGATGTGCTTTCCGCCGAGATGCAGGCCCTGTCCGCGCGCGCCCTGCAGCGCCTGCGCGCGGCGGGCTGCGCGATTGCCGACGAAGCGGCGCTGGCGCGGCTGGCGCTGGCCAGCGACTTCGCCATCGATGCGCTCATCCGCCAGCCGGAACTGTTGCCGCAGTTGCAGGCCGATGCGTCGGCGCCGCTGCCCGCGCCGATGCTGGAGGCGGACAACCAGGGCGAATGGGCGCGCCTGCTGCGCCGCTACCGGCAGGCGGAATCGACCCGGCTGGTGTGGCGCGACGTGGTCGAGGGCGCCGATGTCGAGGAGATCCTCGCCGGCAGCAGCGCGCTGGCGGAAACCTGCCTGCGGCTGGCGCTGGACGCGCTGGAAGCCGACTTCGCGCGCCGCTTCGGCAGCGTGCGCGATGCCGACGGCGCGCCGCAGCGGCTGGTGGTGTTCGGCCTCGGCAAGCTCGGCGGGCGCGAGCTGAACTTCAGTTCCGACATCGACCTGGTCTACGCCTACGAGCACGACGGCGAATCCGATGGCGCGCGCAGCCTGCATGCGCAGGACTATTTCGCGCGGCTGGGCCAGCAGCTGGCGAAGCTGCTGGACGAGGTGACCGCGGACGGCTTCTGCCACCGCGTCGACCTGCGCTTGCGCCCGTTCGGCAACGCCGGGCGGGTGGCGCTGTCGTTCGCGGCGATGGAGCTGTACTTCCAGCGCGAGGGCCGCGACTGGGAGCGCTACGCCTGGCAGAAGGCGCGCTGCGTGGCTGGCGACATCGCCGCCGGAGAACGCTTCCTGGAGGCGCTGCGGCCGTTCGTCTATCGGCGCTATCTGGATTACGGCGCGCTGGACGGGCTGCGCGCGATGAAGGCGATGATCGCCGCCGAAGTGGCGCGCAAGGACATGGCCGGCGACATCAAGCGCGGGCCGGGCGGCATCCGCGAGATCGAGTTCCTGGCGCAGGCGCTGCAGCTGATCCGCGGTGGCCGCGAGCCGGCGCTGCGCCGTCGTCATCTGCTGGCGACGCTGCAGGCGCTGGCGCAGGCCGGGCACATGGAAGCCGAGGCGGCAGCGGCGCTGGCGGCGGCCTACCGCTTCCTGCGCCGGCTCGAGAATCGCTTGCAGATGCTGGCCGATGCGCAGACTTATGCGCTGCCCGAGGACGGGCTGGCGCGCGCGCGCCTTGCCGCCGCGTTGGGGCATGCGGACTGGCAGGCATTGGATGGCGTGTTGGCGTCGCAGCGGGCGAAGGTGGCGGAGGAGTTCGACGCATTGCTGGCCCCGCGCCGCCGCCGCACGTCCGCTGGCGACGAGCTCGCCACTTACTGGCGCGCGCTGCCCGACCACGGCGAGGCCGCGCAGCTGGAAGCCGCGGGCTTCGAGCATGCCACCGAGCTGCACGCCAGCCTCTGCGATTTCGCCCGCGCGCCCGGCGTGCGCGACCTGTCCGACGCCGCGCGCGCGCGCCTGGACCGGGTGCTGCCGGCGCTGCTGCAGCAGGCCGCCGCGTCCGATACGCCCGATGCGGTGCTGCGGCGGGTGCTGCCGCTGCTGCACACGATCCTGCGCCGGGCCAGCTATCTGGCATTGCTGGACGAACAGCCGGCGGCGCTGGCGCGGCTGGCCAGCGCGCTGGCGCGCAGCGCCCTGCTGGGCGAGCGCCTGGCCGCCTATCCGCTGCTGCTGGACGAGCTGCTGGACGTGCGCGTGGGCGGTGAACTGCCGGACCGCGCCGCCATGCAGGCGCAATGCGCGGCCACGCTGCGCGATGGCGACATCGAAGCTTCGCTGGATGCGCTCAACGAAGTGCGGCAGGCGCTGAGCTTCCGCTTCGCGCTGGCGCTGCTGGACGGCCGCATCGATGCGCAGGCCTGCGCCCGTCATCTGGCCTGGCTGGCCGATGCGGTGGTCGCCTGCGTGCTGCGGCTGGCCGACGGCGAGCTGCGCGGTGCGCACGGCGCCATCGACGGCGGCCGCTTCGCCGTGCTCGGCTACGGCACCCTGGGCGGAGAAGAGCTGGGCTTCGGCTCCGACCTCGACCTGGTGTTCCTGTTCGACGCGCCGGCGGATGCCAGCTCCGACGGCGCGCGGCCGCTGGACGCACCGCGTTGGTATGCGCGGCTGGGGCAGAAGATCGTCTCGCTGCTGGGCGTGCGCACCGGTGCCGGGCGGCTGTTCGACGTCGACGTGCGGCTGCGCCCGGATGGCGCCAAGGGACTGCTGGTGTCCAGCCTGTCCAGCTTCAGCGACTACCAGCGCAATCGCGCGTGGACGTGGGAGCACCTGGCGCTGGTGCGCGCCCGCGCGATCGCCGGCGACGCCTCGCTGGCCGAAGCGTTCGAGGCGCTGCGCGCGCAGGTGCTGGCGCAGCCGCGCGATGGCGGCAAGCTGGTCGAGGACGTGTCCGCGATGCGGCGCAAGATGCGCGCCGAGCTGGACCGCAGCGACGCCGCCATGATCGATCTCAAGCAGGGCGAGGGCGCGCTGGTCGACCTGGAATTCCTGCTGCAGTTCCTGGTGCTGCGCGATGCCGGCGGCCAGCGCGCACTGCTGGCATCGCGCGCCACCGGCGCACTGCTGGATGCCGCGCAGCTGGCCGGCGATTTCGATGCGGTGGTTCACCTCGCGCTGCGCGAGGCGCACGCCGCGCTGCTGGACACCGGCCTGCGCTGCACCCTGGACCGACGCCCGCGCCGCGCCCCGCGCGATGCACGCATCGAACTCGCCTGCGCGACGATCCGCGCGGCAACGCGGGCGCAGGGGCTGGGCTTCGACCAAGCGTAGGCCGCGTCCAACCCAGCCGCGATGCCCCTCCTACAACGGCAGCGCCAAGCGCCGACGGACTTCCTGCGCGATGCGCGCGGTCTCGCGCAGCGGCTCGACGGCGAACGGCGCCAGCGTGTCGTCCAGCGCCCGCGCGCGCCGGCTTTCGATGAGCGCATCGAGGAAGGCGCGTGGTCGTCCCTGCAGCGCCTGCGGCGACCACAGGTACAGCGGCGCGCGGGTGGCCGCGGCTTCGCTGAGCATGTTCACCGAATCGGGCGTGCAGACGATGCGGTCGGCGCAGGCCAGCAGCCCGGCGTAGGGATTGGCGCCATCGCCGGTATCGCGCCAGCGCAGCCCGGGCAGGTGCGGATCCACGCCCGCCATCGCGTCGCGCCAGGCCGCGGGCGTGCGCCGCGAGGCGATGGCGCTGAAGCTGCCACCTTCGGCCCGTGCCTGCGCGGCCAGCCGCTGCAGCAGCGCCGCGAAGCCGGCATCGTCCAGCGGCGCGTGGCGGGTCGGGCCGCCCACCAGCAGCACGCTGTGCGGCGCGGGCAGGGCGGCCAAGGACGGGAACGCGGCGATCGCGCACAGCAGGTAGTCGTCATCGACCGGATGCAGGCTGCCGAGGCTGGCGATGACGTTGTCGCCGCGCAGGCCGTCGTGCGCCGGCGCTACCACGATGTCCCAGTGCCGGCTGGCGATGCGCGGATCGAGGATCTGCACCGCCTTCGTGCCGCGTGCGCGCAGCAGGCGGGTGGCCAGCGCCGCCTGCCGGCCGCAGCCGATGACGAGTGTGGGTGGCGCATTGCAGGCCGCCTGGAACGCGCCGCCGAACGCCGCGCCGGCACCGGGCAGCTGCCGCGGTGCCAGCCAGCGCCACGGTGCCCGCGCTTCCAGCGTGATCTCGACGGGACGGATGTCCAGCGCGTGTGCCAGCGCCAAGGCCTGGCGCGCGTTGCCGGCGCGCCCGTCGTGGAGCGCCAGCGTTGCCGATGGGGGGCGCGCAGCGGAGCGTCGTTGCATGGGTGGCATCTATTCGTTCCGAATATGCTGCATTACATGCGCCCGTGGAACCATACACTGTGCGCCATCGCCCTCACGATACAGAGATTGCCATGTCCCAGCCGCTTCCCGGTACCGCGCTCGACCAGCTGTTCCGCACCGCCCGCACCTACAACGCCTTCACCGGCGAGGTGTCGGACGAGACCCTGCACCAGCTCTACGAACTGCTGAAGTTCGGCCCCACCGAGGCCAACACCACGCCGGCGCGGATCGTGTTCGTGAAGTCGGCCGAGGCCAAGGCCAAGCTGGGCCCGGCGCTGTCCGAAGGCAATTTCAAGAAGACCATGGGGGCGCCGGTGGTGGCCATCGTCGGCTACGACATGCGCTTCTTCGACAAGCTGCCGGTGCTGTTCCCGCACACCGATGCCAAGCCGTGGTTCGAGCACCGCGACGAAGCCAACCTGGCGTGGGTGGCGATGCGCAGCAGCGCGCTGCAGACCGCCTACCTGATCCTGGCGGCGCGCTCGCTGGGCCTGGACTGCGGCCCGATGACCGGCTTCGACAACGCCAAGGTCGACGAGGCCTTCTTCGCCGGCACCCCGATCCGCTCCAACATCCTGGTCAACCTCGGCCACGGCGACCCCGCCAGCATCTTCCCGCGTTCCCCGCGCCTGGGCTTCGACGAAGCCTGCCGCATCGCCTGATCCGTTTCCCGCCTCTTCATTCCGCCATTTCCGGAGCCACCGCATGAACACCACCGTCCGCAACCTGTTGTTGCCGATCGCCATCGCCGCCGCCGTCGCCGCCTGCAGCAAGCCGGCCGAGCCCGCCGCCAGCGCCGCTGCAACGGCCGAAGCCGCGGTCGCCGCGCCGGTCGAAGCCGCGCCCGCCGCCGAGGCGATCACCGCGGTGTCCGGCACCTACCAGCTCGACCCCACCCACACCGACGTGCTGGCGCAGTGGACCCACTTCGGCTTCTCCCAGCCCAGCGCGCATTTCGGCATCAGCGAAGGCACGCTGGTCTATGACGCCGCCGACGTGACCAAGTCCAGCGTGCAGGTCAGCATGCCGATCACCGGCATCGACACCTTCGTCGACAAGCTCGACGAGCACCTGCAGAGCGCGGAGTTCTTCGACGCCGGCAAGTTCCCGAACGCCACCTACAAGAGCACCAGCGTGGCCGCGGCCGGCACCAACAAGCTGACCGTCAGCGGCGAGCTGACCATCAAGGACATCACCAAGCCGGTGACCCTGGAGGTGACCCTGAACGGCGCCGGCGAACACGCGATGCTGAAGAAGCAGGCGATCGGCTTTTCCGCCACCGCCACCATCAAGCGCAGCGACTTCGGCGTGGGCGCCTATGCGCCGAACGTCAGCGACGAGGTGCAGCTGCGCATCACCACCGAAGGCACGGTGGCCGACGCGGCTGCCGACGCCGTGCCTGCGCAGGGCTGATGCGATGATCGTCGAACGCCCATCCGCCGCCCGCGGCACAGTGGACATGGGGTGGCTGCACAGCCACCACACGTTCTCGTTCGGTCACTACTACGATCCGGCATGGATGGGCTTCGGCGTGCTGCGCGTCATCAACGACGACACCGTCGCCGCCGGCGGCGGCTTCGCCCCGCACCGCCACGCCAACATGGAAATCATCAGCGTGGTGCTGGACGGCGCGCTGGCGCACAAGGACAGCGCCGGCAACGAAGGCGTGATCCGCGCCGGCGACGTGCAGTGGATGAGCGCCGGCCACGGCATCGAGCACAGCGAATACAACGGCTCGGACGCCGCGCCGGTGCACTTCCTGCAGATCTGGATCCAGCCGGCCCGTCTCAACCATGCGCCGGCCTACGACCAGAAGCATTTCGCACCGGACGCACGCCGCGCACGCTGGGTGCTGCTGGCATCACCGGATGGCGCCGACGGCAGTATTTCCATTCGCCAGGACGCCAGCCTGCGTGCCACCCGCTTGCTGCCGGGCGACGCGCTGGCAGCGGCGCTGGACCCGGCCCGCCGCTACTGGCTGCACGTGGCCACCGGCGAGGTCGCGGTGGGCGAGCGCGTGCTGGCCGCCGGCGATGCGCTGGGACTGTCCGGGGAAGGCGGTGCGTTGGCGCTGCGCGGCATCGGCGCGAGCAGCGACGTGCTGCTGTTCGATCTCCCTGCATGACCGTGTCCGCCCTTCCCGCGACAGCGGGAATGGCGGATGCGCGGTAAACTGGCCGCGTTCCCGCAACCGCGCCGCATTCGCCATGGCACAGCCCGTTTCGCCCGCCCCGTCGTCCGCCCGTGCCCAGCAGACCTACGAGGTGCATCGCGCCGACCTGCCGCTGAGCTGCCCGCTGCCGTCGATGGCGGTGTGGAACGAACATCCGCGGGTGTATCTGTCGATCGTCGAAGATGGCGGGCGCAGCCAGTGCCCGTACTGCGGCAGCATCTACGTCCTGGTCGACTGAGCCCGCGGCGCCGGCGATGCGCCGCCTGACCGTGGTGCAGCTGCTGCCGGCGCTGGAGGCGGGCGGCGTCGAACGTTCCACCCTGGAAATCGCCGACGCGCTGGTGCGCGCCGGTCATCGCGCCGTGGTCGTCTCCGCCGGCGGCCGGCTGCTGCCGCAGTTGCAGGCGCTGGGCGGCCAGCACGTCGCGCTCGCCATCGGCCGCAAATCCCCGTTGAGCTTCCGTCACCTGCCGGCGCTGCGCCGCGTGTTCGCGGGCGCCGATATCGTGCACGCACGTTCGCGGCTGCCGGCGTGGCTGGGCTGGCTGGCACTGCGCGCAATGCCGGCTGCGGCGCGCCCGCATTTCATCACCACCGCGCATGGCCTGAATTCGCCGTCGCGCTACAGCGCGATCATGGCCCGCGGCGAGCGCGTGGTCTGCGTGTCGGAGACGGTGCGCGGGCATCTGTTGCGGCATTACCCGCAGGTCGATCCCGCGCGGCTGGCGGTGATTCCGCGCGGCATCGACCCGGCCGCCTTTCCGCGCGCAGCGATGCCGGACCGCGCCGCGCGCGCGCAGGTCGCGGCGCTGCACCCGCAGCTGGGCGGCGACGGCCCGCTGCTGCTGCTGCCGGGGCGCGGCACGCGGCTGAAGGGCCATGCCGACGCCATCGCCCTGCTGGCGGCGCTGCGCGCCGATGGCGCGGACGCACGGCTGTGGATGCCCGGTGCGCTGCAGGCCGGGCGCGAGGATTACATCGCCGAGCTGATCGCGCTGGCGCGCGCCGCGGGCGTGGAGGCGGCGCTGGCGATGACCGCGCCGACCGCAGGGATCGCCCAGGCCTACGCGGCCTGCGATCTGGTGCTGCAGCTGTCGCGCAAGCCGGAAGCATTCGGACGCACGGTGGTGGAGGCGCTGGCGGTGGGCCGGCCGGTGCTGGGCTGGGCGCATGGCGGGGTTGGCGAGCTGCTGGCCGAGCTGCAGCCGGCAGGTGCGGTCGCGCCGTTCGACGCCGGCCAGTTGGCCGCCGGCGCTCGCGCGCTGCTGGCCGCGCCGCCGTCGCCGCCGGCAGCGATGCCCTATACCCTGCAGGCGATGCAGGAGGCGACCTTGACGCTGTACCGGACGATGGTGGACGCATGAACGCACGAACGATGCAGCCCGGCGGCGTGGCCGACTGGCGCTGGGCGCCTGCCTGGGTACTGACTTTCGTCGCCCTGTGGCCGGTACGCGGGATCGCCGAGGCAGTGCTGGTGCTGGGCGCGCTGGCCGGGCTGGTGCGGCTGGTCGGCAGCCGCTTCCGCGGCGGCGGTGCGCTGCTCAGCGGGCCGGCGTGGGCGCTGACCTCGGTGCTGTTCGCCGCCTACTGGCTGCCCGAGCTCATTGCCGCGATCGACGCGCGCGATCGCCTGCACGCCTTCGGTGAGGTGCTGATCGACCTGCGCTATCTGCCGTTCCTGTGGGTGGCCGCCGCGGCCGTGGCCAGCGAGGCCGGCCGTCGCCGCACCTTCGGCGGGCTGGCGGTCATCGCGCTGGTGTGGACGCTGGATGCGCTGGTGGAGGCGGTCTGCGGTACCAGCCCGCTGTTCTGGCTGCTGGACCAGGCCAAGCATGCGCTCAGCGGCCACGGCATGTGCACCGCCAGCGAGGTGGAGGCGGCCGACCGTCTGGCCGGCGTGCTGGGCCCGTGCAACCTCAAGCTGGGGATCGTGCTTGCCAGCCTGTCGCCGTTCGCGCTGGCGGCGGCGAGGCAGCGGTTGGGCCAGCTGGGCTGGCTGGCGGCGGCGTCGGCGATCGGGCTGGTGGTGATCCTGGCCGGTTCCCGCGCGTCATGGCTGACCTATGCGCTGGTGCTGCTGTGGACCGGCTGGCGCGCGCTGGGTGGGCGCAAGTTGATGGCGGTGTTCGCGGCCGGCGCGCTGATGCTGGTGGTGGCCAACGTGCTGTCGCCACAGGTGCACGAACGCGTGCAGCGCACCACCCTGGCGCTGACCGCGCAGCCGGGCGGGATGGACGCGGCACTGTCCGGGCGCGGCCGGATCTGGTCGGCGGCGCTGTGCATGGTGCGCCAGCATCCGCTCAATGGCGTCGGCCCGCGCGCTTTCCGCGACGAGTTCGCGGCTTGCGACCCGCAGCCGGGCAGACCGGCTGCCTGGGGCAGCGGCGTCGCCTTCCATGCCCACCAGATCGTGCTGGAGGTGCTCAGCGAAACCGGCGTCATCGGCCTGCTGCTGTGGCTGGCCGGCGCCGCGCTGGGCTGGCGGGCCTGGCGCTATGCCGACGCGGACGCGCGTGAACGCGCACGCCCGGCGATGCTGGCGCTGGCGGTCAGCGTGTTCCCGCTCAACACCCACCTCGCGGCGTATTCGACTTTCTGGGGCAGCGTGCTGCTGCTGCTGGCGGCCCTGTACGCCGGCAGCCTGTGGGGCCGTGAGGCGCAGGGCGCGCCGCCTCAGTCGTAGCGCGAACGTCCGTCCGGCTGGCGCTTGAAGCGCCGGTGCAGCCACAGGTACTGGCTGGGCGCCTGCCGCACCATCGCCTCGATCGCCGCGTTGACCGCGGCGGAATCGGCCACCGCGTCGTCGGTGGGAAACGGCGCCAGCGGCTGGCCCACCTGCAGCACGTAATCCGCGCCCTCGCGACGGTGGAAGAACGGCACCACCGCGCAGCCGGTCATGCGGGCGAACTGGTGGGTGGCGGTAATGGTGGCGGAGGGAATGCCGAAGAACGGCGCGAACACCGTGTCCTTGCCGCGCATGTCCTGGTCCGGCGCGTACCAGAGCACGCCGCCGCGCTTGAGGTGACGGATCGCCGCGCGGGTATCGCCGTTGCCGAACATCGCGCTGGCATAGCGCAGGCGGCCGCGCAGCACCGCCCATTCCATCACCGGACTGCGGTGCTTGCGGTACATGCCGGCCAGCGGCACGTGGTCGCACAGCAGGCGGCCGCACAGTTCCAGGGTCATGAAGTGCCCGGATACCAGCAGCACGCCGCGGCCTTCGGCCTGCAGGCGCTGGAGGATCTCCAAGCCCTCGATGCGGGCGCTGGCGCGCATCGGCGCGACCTCGCCCCACCAGGCGCGGGCGAATTCGAACAGGCCGATGCCGACGTCACGGAAGTTGGCGCGCAGCAGCGCCTCGCGCGCGGGCCCATCCAGTTCCGGCAGGCACAGCGCGAGGTTGGTGCGCGCGGCCTCGCGCCGATCCGGCAGCAGGCGCAGTGCCAGCCAGCCGACCGCGGCGCCCATGGTGCGCTGCAGTCCCCAGGGCAGGCGCGCCAGCGCCATGCACAGGCCGACGCCCAGCCACACCGGCCAGTGGCGCGGGGCGAACGACGGGCGGTCGGGTGGGGTCGAAGTCATGCAGGGATTCTACCGGGCGCCGCCGTCTCAGCCTGGATTGCCGGGGCCGTGTTGCCGCGTTCGCGTCCGTCAAATCAAGGAGGAGATGCCGGCCGCAGGGCGGCATCGGGGGACATTCGCGGACGCGGACGCGGAAACACGGCGCGCGCGGAATCGCCGTCATGGCTATCCTGTGCGGATGCAGGCCGATCTCACCGAACGCGTGCTGCGCGGCCTGTATTCGGCCGCGCTGTACCTGCTTGTGCCGGTCACGCTGTACCACCTGGTCTGGCGCGGCTTCCGCCAGCGCGCCTATCTGCAGCGCTGGGACGAGCGCTACGCCAGTTATCCGGAAACCGTGCCCGCGGCGCCGCTGTGGCTGCACGCGGTGTCGGTGGGCGAGGTCAACGCCGCGGCGCCGCTGGTGAACCGGCTGCGCGCGCTGCGCCCCGACCTGCAGCTGGTGGTCACCACCATCACCCCCACCGGCTCCGAGCGGGTGCGCGCGCTGTGGGGCGATGCGGTCACCCACGTCTACCTGCCCTACGACCTGCCCGGCGCGGTCGGCCGCTTCCTCGACCGCTTCCGCCCGGCGCTGGCGCTGATCGTGGAAACCGAGCTGTGGCCGAACCTGCTGTTCGGCTGCCGCGACCGCGGCATTCCCACCTACATCCTCAACGCGCGGCTGTCGGCGCGCTCGCTGCGCGGCTACCGCGTGCTGGGGCCGTTGATCCGGCGCGCGCTGGGCAGCGTGCACCGGGTGGCGGCGCAGTCCGAGGACGATGCGCGCCGCTTCCTCGAACTGGGCGCGCTACCCGAGCGCATGCAGGTCACCGGCAACCTGAAGTTCGACATGGCGGCGGTGGATACCGGCGCCTTCGTTGCCGAATGCCGCGCGGGGCTCGGTGCGGAGCGACCGGCGTGGATTGCCGCCAGCACCCACGAAGACGAAGAGGCGGCGGTGCTGGCCGCCCATCGCAGCCTGCGCGAGAGCCATCCCGATGCACTGCTGCTGTGGGCGCCGCGGCATCCGGAGCGCTTCCGCGCCGCCGTGCAGGGCGCGCGCGAGGCCGGCTTCGCGGTGGCTTCGCGCAGCGAGGACGGCTGGCCGCGCCGCGACTGCGCGGTGTTCGTGGTCGACACCCTCGGCGAGCTGCTGCGCTTCTATGCCTGCGCCCAGGTGGCTTTCGTCGGCGGCAGCCTGCAGGCGATCGGCGGGCACAACCTGCTGGAGCCGGCCGCCACCGGCACCGCCATCCTCAGCGGTCCGCACCTGCACAATTTCGCCGACATCGCCCGGCGCCTGCGCGAGGCCGGCGCGATGCGGATCGTGACCGACGCGGCCAGCCTGGCCGCAGCGCTGCGCGGCCTGTTCGACGATGCCGGCGCGCGCCGGCAGCTGACCGACAGCGCGGCGCAGCTGCTGGAAGATGGCCGTGGCGCGCTGGCGCGCACGCTGGCGCTGATCGAGCCGGCGCTGCCGGCGGCATAGCCGGCGATCGTCGCGCGCAAACGGAAAGAGCGGGGCAAGCCCCGCTCTTCGATCCGCAACCGTGTGACCGCCGCCCGGACCTCAGCGCGCCGCCAGACCCTGGTCGATGGGCTTGTCGGTGGTCAGCAGGCGGTTCACGTCCTCCAGATCCGAGATTTGCAGGGTGCCCGCCGCCTGTTCCAGCAGCAGGCGGTTCTGCAGGAAGTTGTACTTGGCCTGCGCGAAGGCCTGCTGCGCCGAGAACAGCGTGCGCTGGTTGTTCAGCACGTCGAGCACGGTCCGGGTGCCGACTTCCAGGCCGACCTGCGAGGCATCGTAGGCGCTCTGCGCGGACACCAGTGCCAGCCGGCGCGCCTCGACTTCGCTGATGCCGGCCACCAGCGCCTGGTAGGCGTTGCGCGTGCTGCGCTCGAGCGCGCGCTTCTGCTGTTCCAACTGGTCGCGCGCGACGTCGCGCTGGGCCAGCGAGCTGCGCACGTTGGACTGGGTGGCGAAGCCGGAGAAAATCGGGATGCTCAGGGTGATGCCGACGCTGGTGTTGGCGTCGTTGTTGCCGAAGAACGAAGGGTTGTCGTACAGGCCGGGAATGGCCTTGCCGTACGAGGCCTGCAGGCCCAGCGTCGGGTAGTGGCCCGAACGCGCGGTGGCGACGTTGGCTTCGGCCGCTTCCACGTCCGCGCTCTGCGCCTTGAGCGAGGGGTTTTCGGCAAGCGCGGTGGTCACCCAGCCCTCGGCATCGCGCGACTCGGGCAGCGCCGGCTTGAAGTCGTCCGGCAGGCCCTTGAGGTTGGCGACCGGGGTGCCGGTGATTTCGACCAGCGCCTGGTAGGCGTCCTGCACCGCGTTGCGGGCGAGGATGGAGTTCGCGCGCGCCGCGTCGTACTGCGCGCGCGCCTCGTGCACGTCGGTGATCGGCGCCAGGCCCACTTCCAGACGCTTGCTGGCGAAATCGAACTGCTTCTTCAGCGCCGCTTCCGCGGCCTCGGCGGCGGTCAGTGTTTCCAGCTGCACCAGCACGTTGAAATAGACGGCGGAGGTGCGGGTGATGAGGTTGTGGCCGGCGGCTTCCAGGTCGAAGGCGCCGGCGCGGTCCTGCGCCTTGGCGGCGCGCAGCGCGGTGTAGTTGCCGTAGTCGAAGATCGACTGCTGCGCGCCGACCCGCCACGAGGCGCTGCGCGAGGTGCCGTCACCCTGGCCGTCGTTGTCGATGTCGCCACGGTTGGCGAGGTCATATCCGACCGTGCCGTTCACCTGCGGCAACAGCGAAGCGCGCGCGAGCACCGGGCGCTCCGCAGCCACCGCACGGATGGATTCGGCGGCGGCGAACTGCGGGTCGCTGCTGCGCGCGTTCTGGTAGCTCTGGAGCAGGTCGTCGGCCTGGGCCGCGGCGGGCAGCAGGGCGAGGGCAAGGGCAAGGGCGAGCGGGCGACGCAGCATGGGTGGGGGTCCTTGGCGGCTTTACAGGGTGAAGGCGGGCACCGGCTCGGCGCCCGCGAGATAGGGAAGATCGGTTTCAAACAACGATTCGACGCGACTGCCGTTGACCGTGCGATGCACCAACGCCGCGTCCATTGCCGGCGAATGGCCGTGCACCACGAACATCCGGCCGCCCGGGTTGAGCCATTCGACGAAGCGCGCCGGGATGCTGGCCACCGCGGCGCCGACGCAGATCACGTCGAAACTGCGGCCGGGATTCCAGTCGAGGGCGTCGGCCGCGCGCACGCTGGCGTTGCCGAAGCCCTGCGCCGCCAGCCGCGCCTGCGCGGCCTCGGCGAGGTCGGCATGGCGTTCGATGGCGACCACTTCGCGCGCCAGCCGGGCCAGGCAGGCGGTCAGGTAGCCGCTGCCGGCGCCGATCTCCAGCACGCTTTCGGTCGCGGTGGGCAGCAGCGCCTGCAGGATCCGGCCTTCCAGCACCGGCTTCAGCATGGTCTCGCCGTGCCCCAGCGGCAGCGCGGTGTCGGCATAGGCCAGCCCGCGCAGCGATTCGGCGACGAAGGCCTCGCGCGGCATCCGCGCCAGCGTGTCGAGCACGCGGACATCCAGCACGTCCCAGGGACGGATCTGCTGTTCCACCATGTTTTCACGGGCGCGGGCGAAGTCGATGCTCATGCGGGGATAAATCCGTTGCGGGGAACCGGGCATTGTAGTACCGCCAGCCCCGGTCTGGCGGGCAGTCTGGCCGTACCGGTACACCAGCACGCAGTGCCGGAAGTCACCGCCACCAAGGGCAGGGCGGGGCTTGGTTCAGCCTGCCGGTCAGCGTTTCGCATAGGCGCGCAGGAACAGTTCCACCACGCTGGCGACATGCTCCTGCGCGGTGTCGTGACGCGCGCTGCAGCAGTAGCCGAACACCGCCCGCGCATGCAGTTCGCCCTTGAGCAGGGTGAAGAACTGGCCGGCGGCACGGACGGGGTCGTCGATCTCCAGTTCGCCGGCGGCGATGCGCCGCTCCAGCAGCGCGGTGAAGCCGTTCTGCACGCGCTGCGGGCCGGCTTCCCAGAACGTCGCCGGCATCTGGCTGCCGGTGACCTGCGGCGAGCACAGGATGCGGTGCCCGGCGATCGCCTCCGGGGTCATGATCATCGCGAAAAACGCCTCGCCGATGTCGGTCAGGCGCTCGCGCAGCGGCACCGCGGGGTCGGGCTCGAACAGGCGCGTGGGCATGCCCAGTTCGCAGTGCGCGCGCACCGCCTCGGCGAACAGGCCGTCCTTGTCGCCGAAGTGGCTGTAGACGGTGAGCTTGGACACCCCGGCTTCGGCCGCGATCTGGTCCATGCTGACGCCGGCGAAGCCCTGCAGCACGAACAGCCGCTTGGCGGCGTCCAGGATCGCCGCGCGCTTGGCCAGGTCTTTCGGCCGGCCGGGGCCTGCGGGCTTGCATTCGGGGGTGTTGCGGATCATGCCTTGGATAGTGGACTGCGGAGTTTGACAACTATACCATACCCGTCAGTTCAATATAGAGCGCAAGCCGACGGAGCGGGCATGAAGCTGGAAGGAAACAAGCTGCGCAAGCCGCGGGCGCGTTCGCTGGCCGCCTGCGCGCTGGTGCTGCTGACCCTGGGCGCCTGCGGGCGCGACCCGCAACCCGCCGAGGCGGTGCGCACGGTGCTGGTGGTGCAGCCGGGGGCCGCTGCCGGGATGGCGACGGAAGCCTTCGCCGGCGAGGTGCATGCGCATCAGGAAAGCGCGCTGGCGTTCCGCGTCGGCGGCAACCTGGTGCGGCGGTTGGTCGATGCCGGCGAGGAAGTGAAGCGCGGCCAGCTGCTGGCGGAACTGGACCCGGGCGATGCGCGTCTGCAGGCCAGCGCCGCGCAGGCCGACATGGCCCGCCTGGGCGGCGACCTGGAGCGTTACCGCAAGCTGGTGGCGCAGAAGCTGATCAGCCAGTCGGCCTTCGATGCGCAGCAGGCGGCCTGGCGCGCGGCCCGCGCCAAGTACGAGCTGATGCGCAACCAGGACGACTACACCCGCCTGCGGGCACCCCGTGATGGCGTGATCGCCAGCCGCCAGGCCGAGGCCGGACAGGTGGTGGCAGCCGGCCAGCCGATCTTCCTGCTGGCCGGCGACGGTGGCCGCGAGGTCGCGATCGGCCTGCCGGAAGCGCGCATCCGCGATTTCCACACCGGCCAGCCCGCGGTCGTGGAGCTGTGGAGCGCGCCAGGCAAGCGATTGCCGGGGCATATCCGCGAGATCGCCGCCGCCGCCGACCCGCAGACCCGCACCTACGCCGCGCGCGTCGCCCTGGATGGGGCGATGGCGGCGGACGCCGGGCTCGGCCAGAGCGCCCGCGTGTTCATCGCCGGTGCCGCGGGCGGCGGCCTGCGCCTGCCGCTGGCGGCGGTGCAGCGCGGCGACGGCGGCGCCACCGCGGTGTGGGTGGTGCAGGACGGCAAGGCCCGTCAGCGCGCGGTGCGGCTGGGCGGCTACGGCGAGGACAGCGTGCCGGTGCTGGAGGGCGTTGGCGTGGGTGACTGGGTGGTGGCCGCAGGCGGCCATCTGCTGCGAGAGGGCGAGTCGGTGAAACCGGTCGACCGGCGCAATCGCCCGGTCGCGGCCGGGACGCGCTGAGCCATGGGCGGCTTCAACCTGTCGGCATGGGCGCTGCGCAACCGCGCGCTGGTGCTGTTCCTGATGATCGTGCTGGGCCTGGTCGGGGCCTGGTCGTACCGCCAGCTGGGCCAGTCGGAGGACCCGCCGTTCACCTTCAAGGCGATGGTGGTGCGCACGCTGTGGCCGGGCGCCACCGCCGAGCAGGTGTCGAAGCAGGTCACCGAGCGCGTCGAGAAAGCGGTGATGGGCACCGGCAAGTACGAGTTCGTGCGTTCGTACTCGCGGCCGGGCGAATCGCAGGTCATCGTGATGGCGCGCGACTCGATGAAGTCGAAGGACGTGCCCGAGCTCTGGTACCAGGTGCGCAAGAAGGTCGGTGATATCCGCGCCACCCTGCCGGCCGAGGCGATCGGCCCGTTCTTCAACGACGAGTTCGGCGACACCTTCGGCAACATCTACGCGCTCACCGCGCCGGGCTTCGACTACGCGCTGATGAAGGACTACGCCGACCGCATCCAGCTGGAGCTGCAGCGGGTGCCGGACGTCGGCAAGGTCGAGCTGATCGGGTTGCAGGACGAAAGGATCTGGATCGAGCTGTCCAATACCAAACTGGCCACGCTGGGGATCCCGCTGGCGGCGGTGAAGCAGGCGCTGGACGAACAGAACGCGATGGCGCAGGCCGGCTTCTTCGAGACCGGCAGCGACCGCATCCGCCTGCGCGTGGACGGGCAGTTCGATTCGGTGGAACAGATCCGCGCATTCCCGATCCGCGCCGGCGACCGCACCCTGCGGCTGGGCGACATCGCCAGCGTCAAGCGCGGCTTCGCCGATCCGGCGGCGCCGAAGATGCGCTTCATGGGGCAGGACGCGCTGGGCATCGCGGTGGCGATGCGCGACGGTGGCGACATCATCCGCCTGGGCCGCACCCTGGAGGCCGAGTTCCAGCGCCTGCAGAAGACCCTGCCGGTGGGCATGCAGCTGGGCAAGGTGTCGGACCAGCCGCAGAGTGTGCACGAGGCGATCGGCGAGTTCGTGCGCGTGCTGGCGGAAGCAGTGGCGATCGTGCTGCTGGTCAGTTTCTTCTCGCTGGGCCTGCGCACCGGCATGGTGGTGGCGGTCAGCATCCCGCTGGTGCTGGCGATGACCTTCGCCGCCATGCACGTGTTCGGCATCGGCCTGCACAAGATCTCGCTGGGCGCGCTGGTGCTGGCGCTGGGCCTGCTGGTGGACGACGCGATCATCGCGGTGGAGATGATGGCGATCAAGATGGAGCAGGGCTACTCGCGGCTGAAGGCGGCGAGCTTCGCGTGGGAATCGACGGCGTTCCCGATGTTGACCGGCACGCTGGTGACCGCGGCCGGCTTCCTGCCGATCGCCACCGCGGCGTCGAGCACGGGCGAATACACCCGCTCGCTTTTCCAGGTGGTGGCGATCGCGCTGTGCGTTTCGTGGGTGGCGGCGGTGCTGTTCATTCCGTGGCTGGGCGACAAGATGCTGCCGGACCTGCACGATGCGCATCTGCGTCCGACCTTGATGCAGCGCCTGCGCCAGCGTTTCGGGGGGGCGCCATTCGAACCCGCCACTGCCGCGCACGCGCACGATCCTTACAACAGCGCTTTCTACCGGCGCCTGCGCGGCTGGCTGGGGTTCTGCCTGCGCCATCGCTGGCTGGTGATCGGCGTCACCGTGGCCGCGTTCGTGGCCTCGATCGCGCTGTTCCGCTTCGTCCCGCAGCAATTCTTCCCGGATTCGGTGCGGCCGGAGCTCATGGTGGACCTTGAGCTGGCGGAAGGCAGCTCGCTGCGGTCCACCGATTCGCAGGCACGCAAGCTCGAAGGGCTGCTGAAATCGCGCGAAGGCATCGAGAACTACGTCGCCTACGTCGGCACCGGTTCGCCGCGCTTCTACCTGCCGCTGGACCAGCAGCTGCCGGCCGCCAACTTCAGCCAGTTCGTGGTGCTGGCCAAGGATCTGGAGGCGCGCGAGGCGACCCGCCGCTGGCTGATTGAGAAAGTCGCGCCGCAGTTCCCCGAGCTGCAGCTGCGCGTCACCCGGCTGGAGAACGGCCCGCCGGTGGGCTACCCGGTGCAGTTCCGCGTCTCCGGCGAGGACATCGGCCAGGTGCAGGCCATCGCCCGCCAGGTGGCTGGCAAGGTGCGCGCCGATCCCGACGTGGCCAACGTCAACCTCGACTGGGGCGAACCCAGCAAGGTGGTGCGGCTGCGCATCGACCAGGACCGCGCCCGCGCGCTGGGCGTGAGCAGCGCGCAGCTGGCGCACTTCCTGTCCGGCTCGCTGTCGGGGCTGTCGGTCAGCACCTACCGCGAGGACAACGAGCTGATCGAAATCCTGTTGCGCGGCACTGGCGAAGAACGCACGCGGCCCGACCTGCTGGGCAGCCTGGCGGTGCCCACGCCCGGCGGCAGCGTGCCGCTGGCGCAGATCGCCACGCTGGAGTACGGCTTCGAGGACGGCATCATCTGGCATCGCAACCGCCTGCCGACGGTGACCGTGCGCGCCGACATCCGCACCGACGCGCTGACCCCGCCGACGGTGGTGGCGCGGCTGCTGCCTACGCTCGACGGCATCCGCGCCGCGCTGCCGGAAGGCTATCTGCTGGAGACCGGCGGCACGGTGGAGGATTCGGCGCGCGGGCAGAACTCGATCAAGGCCGGACTGCCGCTGTTCCTGCTGGTGGTCACCGCGCTGCTGATGCTCCAGCTGCGCAGCTTCCCGCGCACCGCGCTGGTGCTGCTGACCGCGCCGCTGGGGCTGATCGGGGTGGTGCTGGCGCTGCTGCTGTTCCGGGTGCCGTTCGGGTTCGTGGCGATGCTGGGCACGATCGCGCTGGCCGGCATGATCATGCGCAACTCGGTCATCCTGGTGGACCAGATCCAGCAGGACATCGATGCCGGCCACGATCGCTGGCACGCGATCATCGACGCCACCGTGCGCCGCTTTCGCCCGATCGTGCTGACCGCGCTGGCGGCGATCCTGGCGATGATCCCGCTCTCGCGCAGCGCCTTCTACGGTTCGATGGCGGTGGCGATCATGGGCGGGCTGACGGTGGCGACCCTGCTGACCCTGTTCTTCCTGCCAGCGCTGTACGCGGCCTGGTTCAAGGTACGCAGGGACGAAGCCGGCGCCTGACACCGGCTGCCGAGGCGGCAGCGCGATGCTAGATTGGCGGCGGGCAGGCGCAAGCCTGCCCGCGCAGTATCAGGGGGCGGTCTTGCACAGCGGAAACACCGGAATCGACGGCGGCAACATGCCGCGCCTGCGCAGGCCCTGGCTGCTGCTGGCGCTGCTGTGGCTGCTGGCCGTGCCGGTGGCCTGGGCGGCGCCGGCCACGCGCCATTACACGCTCAGCGGCTGGACCATGGAGGACGGCCTGCCGCATCCGCTGGTGCACGTGGTGGCGCAGGATCGCGACGGCTTCCTGTGGGCCGGCACCTGGGAAGGCGTGGTGCGCTTCAATGGGCGCGGCTTCAGCCTGTTCGATCGCCAGAACGTGCGCGGCATGGAGCTCGCCGGCGTCTACAGCATCCTGCCCGAAGCCGATGGCGGCGTGCTGTTCGGTACCGCCCGCAACGGCATTTTCCGCTATTACCAGGGCGACTGGCAGCGCGTGGGTGGCGAAGCCGCGCGCACGCTGGCGGCGTCAGCCCTGTGGCGCGGACGCGACGGCGCGCTGTGGTTCGCATCCGGCAGGCGACTGCTGCGGCTGGACGGCCATGGCCTGCAGGACGCCGGCAGGATGGCGGGCCTGCCGGCCGGCGAAGTGCTTGCGCTGGCGGAAGACAAGGACGGTGCGCTGCTGGTGGCGGGCGAAGCCGGGCTGCATCGCATCACGCAGGGCCGCGCACAGCGCTGGGGCTTGGACTGGGTGGCGCCCGGTGCGGCAACCGCATTGCTCGCCGATGGCCGCGGCGGCTGGCTGGCCGCGCATGATGGCGGCGTGCGCTGGCGGCATGCCGATGGTCGCATCGAGCGCATCGATGTTGGCAGGCGGGTCAGCGCGATGGTGCTGGACGAGCGCGGGGTGCTGTGGATGAACCTGTCCGACGGCCAGCTGCTGCGCCGAGATGCCGACGGCAGCCAGTGGCCGATGGGGATTCCCGGCACGGTCAACAAGGCATTGCTGCTCGACCGTGAGGGGCTGGTCTGGGTCGGCAGCAGCGATGGCCTGTACCGGGTCGCCGATGGCCAGGCCAGCGGCCTGACCCGGCGGGATGGGCTGGCCAGCGATTACGTCCGCAGCGTGCTGCAGGATGAGCAGGGTGCCTACTGGATCGGCCATGCCGATGGCCTGTCGCGCTGGTCGCAGGGGCGCATGCAGACCATCCGGCTGGGCCCGGGCCGCGACGCGCACGACACCTCGGTGCTGTCTCTGGCCCAGCGCGACGGCAAGCTGTGGGTGGGCACCTACGACCTCGGCGTGCTGCAGCTGGATGCGCAGGGGCGGGTGCTGCAGCGCCTGCGTCTGGGTAGCGGCACCCAGCCGGTGGTCCGCGCACTGCTGCCGGAACCCGACGGCAGCCTCTGGATCGGCGGCAACCACGGGCTGGTCCACTGGCGCGACGGCCGGGCGCATCCCTATCTGGGTGGCGCGGGCCAGCCGGACCTCGTCGTGCAGGCGCTGTACCGTGACCCCAACGGCCCGCTCTGGATCGGTACCAACAACGGCATGGCCATGCTCGATGCAGGCGGCCGGTTGCGCCGCTGGGAGCCGGAGTACGACGTGCCCGCGCAGTACTTCTTCGACTTCCTGCGCGATGGCCGCGGCGATCTGTGGATCGCCAGCGACCGCGGTCTGCTGCGCATGCGCGATGGCCGCTTCACGGTCTACGACCATGCGCGCGGATTGCCGCGCGACAAGCTGTTCCGGATCATCGATGACGGCGCCGGCAGCCTGTGGCTGTCCAGTAACACGGGCGTGTTCCGGATAGCGCGGCGCGAGCTGGATGAAATCGATGCCGGCACCCGCACCCAGCTGGCCGTGCACGTGCTGGACCGCAGCGACGGCATGCCCGGCAGCCAGAGCAATGGCGCCAGCCAGCCCGCCGGCTGGTTGACGCGGGAGGGCCGGCTGCTGTTCCCCACCTCGGCCGGGCTGGCGGTGATCGAGCCGCGCGCGGTGGTGACCGGACGCGTCGGCGCGCCGCCGGTGGCATTCGAGCGGATCATCGTGGACGGGCAGGCGCAACCGCTGCGGCCGCTGCTCACCCTGCAGCCGCGCGTCAACCGGCTGGCAATCGGCTATGCCGGGATGAGTTTCCGCGCGCTCGACAAGCTGCGTTACCGCTATCGCCTGCACGGCTATGACCAGGATTGGGTGAGCGCGAGCGCCGACAGCGAGGCTGTGTATACCCGGCTGCCGCCGGGCAGCTACCAGCTGGAAGTGCAGGCGATGGCGATGCCGGTGGATTGGTCCCGCAGCGAACGCATCGGCAGCGCGCGCATGGACATCACCGTGGTGCCCGCGCTGTGGCAGCGGCCGTGGGTGCGTGCACTGCTGGCGCTGGGAGTGGTGGCCGTGGTCGCGTTGCTGGGCTGGTGGCGCACCGCCAGTCTGCGTCGGCGCCAGCGGCAGCTGAACCGGGTGATCGCCGAGCGCACCGAGGAGCTCAGCGAGAAGAACCGCCAGCTGGAAGTAGCCGGCTATCGGCTGCAGCACTTGGCCACCCATGACGGCTTGACCGGGCTGCCCAATCGCCGCGCCGGCGACGCCCAGCTGGTCGGCGCGGTGGCACAGGCACGGGCAGAAGCCAGGCCGCTCAGCGTCGCCCTGATCGACATCGACCACTTCAAACAGATCAACGACCGGTATGGCCATGCAGCAGGTGATGCGGTGCTGCAGGCGGTCGGTGGCGTGCTGGCGGAATTCGTCGCGGAGTGGGGCCTGTTCGCGGCGCGCTTCGGCGGCGAGGAGTTCATGGTCTGTATGGAAGAGCTGCCGCTGGTGGACGGCGCAACGCGTATGCGCGAGCTGCTGGAGCGTATCCGGATGCTGTCGGTGACCACCGAGGAGGGCGCGGAGCTGCACTGCACGTTCAGCGCCGGCGTGGCCGAACTGGTGCCCGGACAGACCCCGCATGCGCTGCTGGCGCTGGCCGATGACCGCCTGCTGCAGGCCAAGCAGCAGGGTCGTAACCGCATCGTCGCCGGCTAGGAGTTCGCCGCCCGGTCGCGGCCGCCATCCAGCAGGGCGATGAAGGCCTGCGTGGCGCGCGATGGCGTGCGCCCGGCGTGGGTGACGCAGCCCAGCTGGCGCGACAGCTTCAGGCCGCTGACCGGCAGGACGCGCAGGCTGCGGTCCAGCATGGTCCGCGGCAGCACGCCCCAGGCCAACCCCACCGAGGCGAGCATCTTCAGTGTCTCCATGTAGTTGCTGGTCATCCGCAGCCGCAGCGGCAGGCCGCGGCGGCCGAAGGCGTCCGCGACGATGCGGTGGGTGAAGGTGTGTGGTTCCGGCAGCACCGCCGGATGCTCCGACAGTTCAGCGAGTGTGGGGCGGGCACGGCGCGCCAGCGGGTGGTTGGGCGCCGCGACGAAAGACAGCGGATCCTCCCACAGCGGTGTAGCCCGCAGCGGCGGCGTGGCGGGCCCGAGGGTGGTCAGCGCCAGGTCGATCCGGCCCTGCAGCACCTCGTTCCAGGCCTGCTCGGAATCCAGGAAGCGGATGTCCAGCTCCACCTGCGGGTATTTCGCTACGAACCGGCGCAGCAGCGGCGGCAGCCGATGCAGGCCGATGTGGTGGCTGGTGGCGAAACGCAGCACGCCGCCGACGCCTTCGCCCACCTCGCGCAGCGCCCGCCGCGCGTCGCCGGCGTCGTCCAGCAGCCGCCGCGCGCGCGGCAGCAGGGTGCGCCCGGCCTCGGTCAGTACCACCTGCCGCCCCAGGCGGTCGAACAGGCGGGCCTGCAGCGACGTTTCCAGCTGGGCGATGCGCTTGCTCACCGCCGGCTGGGTGAGGTGCAGCTGGTCGGCCGCGCTGGAAAAACCGCCGTGCTCGGCCACGGCGACAAAGGCGGCAAGGTTGGCGAGATCCATTGCATTCCGTTCAGGAATCGAATGGATGAAAAATATCCATTTGAGTCATGGAAGGAAAGCCGGCAGTCTGGCCATAGATACGCCGCGAGACGCGCCGATGCCCGGCAAGACCCTGTACGACAAGCTGTGGGAGATGCACGAGGTCAGCCGCCGCGACGACGGCTCCTCGCTGCTCTACATCGACCGCCACATCCTGCACGAGGTGACCTCGCCGCAGGCGTTCGAAGGGCTGCGGCTGGCCGGGCGGAAACCTTGGCGGGTGGACGCCAACCTCGCCACGCCCGACCACAACGTGCCGACCACCAAGGCCGAGCGCGTCGGCGGATTGGCCGCCATCGCCGACGAAATCTCGCGCACGCAGGTGCGCACGCTGGGCGAGAACTGCGCGGACTTCGGCATCCTGGAGTTCCCGATGGACGACCCCCGCCAGGGCATCGTCCACGTGGTCGGCCCCGAGCAGGGCGCCACGCTGCCGGGCATGACCGTGGTCTGCGGCGATTCGCACACCTCCACGCACGGCGCGTTCGGCGCGCTGGCGCATGGCATCGGCACCTCGGAGGTCGAGCACGTGCTGGCCACCCAGTGCCTGGTGGCGCAGAAGATGAAGAACATGCGGGTGACGGTCGATGGCGAGCTGGCGCCGGGCGTGACCGCCAAGGACATGGTACTGGCGATCATCGGCCGCATCGGCACAGCCGGCGGCAACGGCCATGCGCTGGAGTTCGCCGGCAGCGCGATCCGCGCGCTGTCGATGGAAGGCCGCATGACCGTCTGCAACATGGCCATCGAGGCCGGTGCGCGGGTCGGCATGGTGGCGGTGGACGAGGCCACCATCGCCTACGTGCGCGGCCGACCGTTCGCGCCGCAGGGCGAAACGTTCGAACAGGCGGCGGCGCTGTGGCGCACGCTGGTCTCGGATGCCGATGCGGTGTTCGACCGGGACGTGCTGCTGCGCGCCGAAGACATCCGCCCGCAGGTCAGCTGGGGCACCTCGCCGGAGATGGTGCTGCCGGTCGACGCGCAGGTGCCCGATCCGGCGCGCGAAGCGGACCCGGTGAGGCGCGATTCGATCGAGCGCGCGCTGAAGTACATGGGCCTGCGGGCCAACCAGCCGATCACCGACATCCGCCTGGATCGCGTGTTCATCGGTTCCTGCACCAATGCGCGGATCGAGGACCTGCGCGCCGCCGCCGCGGTGGCGCGCGGCCGCCGGGTGGCGGCGACGGTGAAGCAGGCGCTGGTGGTGCCCGGCTCCGGGCTGGTCAAGGCGCAGGCCGAGCGCGAGGGGCTGGATCGCGTCTTCCTCGACGCCGGCTTCGAATGGCGCGAGCCCGGCTGCTCGATGTGCCTGGCCATGAACCCGGACCGGCTGGAAAGCGGCGAGCACTGCGCCTCCACCTCCAACCGCAATTTCGAAGGCCGGCAGGGCACGGGCGGGCGCACCCACCTGGTCAGCCCGGCGATGGCCGCCGCCGCCGCGATTGCCGGCCACTTCATCGACGTGCGGGAGCTGCAATGAATCCGTTCACCAAGCACACGGGCGTGGCGGTGCCGCTGGACCGCGCCAACGTCGACACCGACCAGATCATCCCCAAGCAGTTCCTGAAGTCCATCCGCCGCAGCGGCTTCGGCCCCAACCTGTTCGACCAATGGCGCTACCTCGACGTCGGCCAGCCGGGGCAGGACTGCGCGACGCGTCCGTTGAATCCCGATTTCGTGCTCAACCAGCCGCGCTATGCCGCCGCCAGCGTGCTGCTGGCACGTGCCAATTTCGGCTGCGGCTCCTCGCGCGAACACGCGCCGTGGGCGCTGGCCGAGTACGGCATCCGCGCGATCATCGCGCCCAGCTTCGCCGACATCTTCTTCAACAACAGCTTCAAGAACGGACTGCTGCCGATCGTGCTGGCGGGTGACGTGGTGGATGCGCTGTTCGCGCAGTGCGCGGCGACGGAAGGTTATGCGCTGGCCATCGACCTGCAGGCGCAAACGGTGACGCGCCCGGATGGGGCGCAGCACCATTTCGAGGTCGACGCCTTCCGCAAGCACTGCCTGCTGCACGGGCTGGACGATATCGGCCTGACCCTGCGGCATGTCGATGCCATCCGCGCGTTCGAAGCGAAGCATCGCGCGGCGCAGCCGTGGGTATTCGCGTCGCCGTAATCGCGCGAAGCGGGGCAATGCCCCGCTCTGCAAGTGCTGTGTTCGATGTTCCGCCCGACGTGTAGAGCCCGGCACTGCCGGGCATTGCCCGGCTTGCGCCGCAGTCTGTCAGTCGCGCAGTTCCATCACATGGCAGGGCAGCTCCAGTTGCTCCAGCACCGCCTCGGTCACGGCGCGGGTGCCGACGGCGCGCGCGCGGTCGGAGGTCAGGTCGGCGGTAAGGACGCCGGCGTCGAGTGCCTGCGACACCGCCAGCTCCACGCACTGCGCCTCGCCCTCCAGCTCCAGCGCGTGGCGCAGCAGCATCGCCGCGCTGAGGATCGCGGCATAGGGATTGGCGATGCCCTTGCCGGCAATGTCCGGCGCGCTGCCGTGGATCGGTTCGAAGATGCCGCCGCGACCCTCACCCAGCGAGGCGCTGGGCAGCAGGCCCAGCGACCCGGCCAGCATCGCGGCTTCGTCGGTGAGGATGTCGCCGAACATGTTCTCGGTGACGATCACGTCGAACGAGCGCGGCCGCGCCAGCAGGTGCATCGCCATCGAATCGACCAGCTGGTGCTCCAGCTGCACGTCGGGAAACTCCTCGCCCACGATGCGCGTCGTGACGTCGCGCCACAACCGCGAGGTTTCCAGCACGTTGGCCTTGTCCACCGAGGTCAGCCTGCCGCTGCGCGCGCGTGCCAGCGCGGCGGCATGGCGCACCACCCGTTCGATCTCGGCGACGCTGTAGCGGCACAGATCGGACGCATCGCCGTCGCCGCGGGTCTTGTCGCCGAAGTAGATGCCGCCGGTCAGTTCGCGCACCACGATCAGGTCCACGCCCTGCAGCAGGTGGGGCTTGATCGGCGAGGCGCCCAGCGTGGCCGCGTGCGGCTTGACCGGGCGCAGGTTGGCGAACAGGCCCAACGCCTTGCGGATCGCCAGCAGCCCTTGTTCCGGGCGCACCCTGGTGCTCGGGTCGGACCACTTCGGGCCGCCGACCGCGCCCAGCAGGATCGCGTCGGCGGAGCGCGCCGCGGCCAGCGTTTCCGCAGGCAGCGCGCTGCCGGTGGCGTCGATGGCGGCGCCGCCGATCAGGTGTTCGCGGAAGTGGAAGTCGTGGCCGTATCGCGAGGCCACCGCGCGCAGCACGTCCACGGCGGCGGCGGTGACTTCGGGGCCGATGCCGTCACCCGGCAGTACGACGATGTTGGCGTGCATGTGTGCGGTTCCTTGGGGGGAGTAGGGTCAGGCGGGGATCGCCACGGGTTGCGTGGCCTGCGTGCGCAGCACGCGATTGGCGACGTCGAGCCAGGCGATCGCACTGGCTTCCAGCACGTCGCGGCTGGTGCCCTGGCCGCTGAGCGTCTCGCCGTCGATGCGCGTGCTCAGGTTGGCTTCGCCGCGGGCGTCGCGGCCGATGCCCATGCTGTGCACTTCGTAGCTCTCCAGTGCGAAATCGACGCCCGTGGCCTGCGCCAGCGCGGCGAACAGCGCGGCGATGGGGCCGTCGCCATGGGCGTCCTGGCGTACCTGGCTGCCGTCGGGATCGGACAGTTCCACCCGCGCGCGGGTGTGCTGGCCTTCGTCGGTCAGGTGCATCGCGGCGATGCGCCAACCGGGGCCGAAGCGTTCGCCTTCGACCAGCTGCAGCAGGTCGGCATCGCCGATCACGTGCTGGGTCTGGGTCAGCGCCTTGGCATCGGCGATGACGCGATCCAGCTGCGCATCGTCCAGCACGTGGCCCAGCGCGCGCAGGCGGTCGGCCACCGCCGCGCGCCCGCTGTGGCGGCCGAGCACCAGCTGCGAATCCGGCCAGCCCACGTCCTGTGGGCGCATGATCTCGTAGGTGTCGCGGTTCTTCAGCATGCCGTGCTGGTGGATGCCGGACTCGTGCGCGAACGCGTTCAGACCGACGATGGCCTTGTTGCGCTGCACCTGGATGCCGGTGATGCGCGACAGCAGGCGCGAGGTGTCCAGCAGCTTGGGGGTGTCGATGCGGGTGTCCGCGGCGTACCAGCCGCGGCGCACCTTCATTGCCATCACCAGTTCTTCCAGCGCGGCATTGCCGGCGCGTTCGCCGATGCCGTTGATGGTGCATTCCACCTGCCGCGCGCCGCCCTCGATGGCGGCCAGCGAGTTGGCCACGGCCAGGCCCAGGTCGTTGTGGCAGTGCGCGCTGAACACCACGGCGTCGGCGCCCTTGACGTTGCTGCGCAGGAAGCGGAACAGCTCGCGGATTTCCTCCGGCGTGGCGTAGCCCACGGTGTCCGGCACGTTGACGGTGCGCGCGCCGGCGGCGATCGCCGCTTCGAACACCTCGACCAGGAACTCGCGCTCGGTGCGGAAGGCGTCCTCGGCGGAGAACTCCACGTCGTCCACGTGCCGACGCGCCAGCTCGACGCCCATCACCGCGCGTTCGATCACCTGCTGCTTCGACATCGACAGCTTGTGCTCGCGGTGCAGCGGGCTGGTGGAAATGAACACGTGGATGCGCGGGTTGGCGGCATCGTGCAGCGACCGTGCGCAGGCTTCGATGTCGCCGGCATGGCAGCGCGCCAGCCCGGCGATGGCGGCGCCGCGAACTTCGCGGGCGATGGCCTGCACCGCGCCGAAGTCGGCCGGCGAGCTGTTGGGGAAGCCGGCTTCGATCACGTCCACGCCAAGCTCGGCCAAGGCGTGCGCGAAGGCGATCTTCTGCGCGCTGCTCATGGTGAAGCCGGGCGACTGTTCGCCGTCGCGCAGGGTGGTGTCGAAGATGACGACACGATCGGGGGGTGCGTGTTCCGCGGCGGCGGCGTTGGCGCTTGCGTTCATGCGTAGCTGGTCTCGTGTGCGGGTGTTGTGCGCGCGGCGCGCGGCACTGGAATGGCGATGGACGGGAGCGGGCCGGCAGCACGCGGGGGCGTGGAGGCTGCCGGCGGCGTAAGTCGCTCCTGCCTGCGTTGCCGCGGTTTGCGCGGCGGGCGCGGACGCACGTCCTGCAGCAGCCCCGCCAGCACCGATGCATCGAGATTGCCGCCTGAGACCACCGCGCACTTGCGCCTGGCGGCGACGCGCTTGCCCGCGGCCAGCGCCAGCGCGCCCGCGCCCTCGGCGATCAGGTGTTCCTCCAGTGCCAGCCGCACCAGCGTCTCGCGCAGCTCGGCCTCGCGCACGATGACCACGTCGTCCAGCAGCTCCGCCAGCACGCGGCGGGTCAGCGCGCCCGGGATCTTCACCTTCACCCCGTCGGCGAGCGTTGCCACCGGTTCGATGATCCGGTCGTCGCCGCGCAGCGCGCGCGCCATCGCATCGACGCCTTCCACCTGCGCGCCGATCACCCGCACGCCCTGCGCCTTCAGCGCCAGCGCCACGCCCGAGGCCAGCCCGCCGCCGCCGATCGGCACGATCACAACGTCAGGGGAAAGCGCGCTGGCGATTTCCAGCCCCACCGTTCCCTGGCCGGCGATCACGTCGGGATCGTCGAACGCGGACAGCAAGCGGTAGCCGTGTTGCGCAGCCAGTTCGGCAGCGAACGCCTTTGCTTCGTCGTAGCTGTCGCCGTGCAGGCGCACTGTGGCGCCCCAGTGGGAGACGCCGGCGATCTTGGTGGCCGGCGCGCTCTTCGGCATCACCGTGATCGCCTGCATGCCCAGCCGGTAGGCGGCCCAGGCCAGGCCCTGCGCGTGGTTGCCGGCGGAGGCGGCGATGGTGGGACGCAGATCGCCGCGTTCGCGCGCCGCCAGCAGCGCGTTCATCGCGCCGCGCACCTTGTACGAGCCGGTGCGCTGCAGGTTCTCGAGTTTCAACCAGCAGCCGGAGCGCTCGGCGTAGTGCAGCGGCGTCGGCCCGAGGTAGCGGCGCAGCCGCGCCTGCGCGGCCAGCACGTCGCTGGCGGTCACGGCGGCGGCGCTGGTTACGTCGGAGTCCATCAGGTCGCCGCCGGTCGAGAGGGGCGGGTGGCGCCGCGGGCATCCGTCGCGCGCGCACGCGGCAGCGCCGGCCCCTGCGCGTTCACCGGCACGGCTGCACTTCCACGGCCAGGCAGTCGTACAGTTTTGCCAGCTGCTGCTGCAGGCCTTCCGGCTCGCGCGCGCCTTCGACGGTCATGCGCAGGTGCCAGCGATCGCCGTCGTCCTGGGTTTCGCCATCGACGCTGACGGGCTGGAAGCCTCGGCGCTCGGCGGTGCCCAGCACGCGGGCCAGCGCGCCTTCGGCACGGCGCAGGGTGAGATCAAGCTGGTAGCGCATGGGGCGTCTCCGTGACGGTTCGGGCGGGCGCGACGACCGCGTCGTCGACGGCGGGATCGAGCATCTGCCCGTTGTTGCGGTTGGGCGGCACCAGCGGCCAGACGTTGGCGGCGGTGTCGATGGCCACGTGCAGCAAGGCCGGGCCGTCGGCATCCAGCAGCGCCTGCAGCGCGGCATCGACGCCGTCGGCGCGGTCCACGTGCAGGGCGGTGATGCCGAAGGCGGCGGCGACCGCGGCGAAGTCCGGGTTGTCGGACAGGTCGATCTCGGAATAGCGCTGCTCGAAGAACAGTTCCTGCCACTGCCGGACCATGCCCAGCGCCTGGTTGTCCAGCAGCACGATCTTCACCGGCGAGCGGTAGCGCCGCAGCGTCGCCAGCTCCTGGATGTTCATCATGATCGAGCCGTCGCCGCTCACGCAGACCACCCGCGTCTCGGGCTTGGCTTCCTGCGCGCCCAGCGCTGCCGGCAGGCCGAAACCCATCGCGCCGAGGCCGCCGGAGGTCAGGTGCTTGCGCGGATGGTCCATCCGCCAGTGCTGCGCCACCCACATCTGGTGTTGGCCGACGTCGCAGGCGACCGTCGCATCCGGCGCCAGCTCCGACAGCCGCTTCAGCAGCGCCGGCGCATACACGCCGCTGCCCGGCGCGTCGTAGCGCGCGGCGAACTGCTGTGCGCGCTGTTTGCACTGCGCACGCCAGGCCTTGCGCGCCGCGCCGTGGCGGCCATGCAGGTGGGCAGCGCAGGCGAGGGTCAACCGGGTCAGGGTGGTGGCGATGTCGCCGCGCACGCCGGCATCGGCATGACGCAGCTTGCCGATTTCGCAGGCGTCGATGTCCATGTGGACGACGCGCGCGTGCGGCGCGAACTCGGCCAGCTTGCCGGTGGCGCGGTCGTCGAAGCGTGCGCCAACCACGATCAGCAGATCGGCCTCCTGCACGGCCAGGTTGGCGGCGCGGCTGCCGTGCATGCCCAGCATGCCGAGGTTGAGCGGGTGCTGCGTGGGCAGTGCCCCGAGGCCCTTCAGGGTCAGCACGGCCGGGATCTGGGTTGCATCGACGAAGGTGCGGAACGCCTGCACGGCATCGCCCAGCGCAATCCCGCCGCCGGCGTACAGCACCGGCCGCTGCGCTTGCGCGATCAGCGCCAGCGCGGCGTGCAGCGAGGCGTCGGTTGGCGCTTCCGGTGCATCGGTGCCCGACGACACATGCGCCGGCAGGTGCGCGGCGTCGGCGACCTGCACGTCCTTCGGCAGGTCGATCAGCACCGGGCCGGGGCGACCGCTGCGCGCCAGCCGGAACGCTTCGCCCACCATCGTCGGCAGGTCCTCGACGCGGCGGGCGATGAAGCTGTGCTTCACCATCGGCATCGTCATCCCGAACACGTCCAGCTCCTGGAACGCATCGGTGCCCATCAGCTGGGTGGGCACCTGTCCGGTGATGACCACCATCGGCACCGAGTCCAGCATCGCGTCGGCAATCCCGGTGACCAGGTTGGACGCGCCGGGGCCGGAGGTGGCCACGCATACGCCCACGCGCCCGCTGGCCCGCGCGTACCCGTTCGCCGCGAACGCCGCGCCCTGCTCGTGGCGGGGCAGCACGTGGCGCAACTGCGGGGTGTCGTGCAGGGCGTCGTAGAACGGCATGATCGCGCCGCCCGGATAGCCGAACAGCGTGTCCACGCCTTCGGCCACCAGCGCGCGGGCCAGCCAGCGGGCGCCGTTCATCACGCGGCCTCGGCTTGCTTGGCGGCCGGCTGCGGCGGGTTGGCCAGCCACTGCATGTTGGCCCGCAGCTTCCTGCCGGTGGCCTCGATCGGATGCTCCAGGTCGGCCTGCTTCAGCGCCTTGTAGTTGGCATTGCCGGCGGCGTATTCGGCGATCCACTGGCGGGCGAAGGTGCCGTCCTGGATTTCCGCCAGCACCTTCTTCATCTGTGCGCGGGTATTGGCGTCCACCACGTAATCGCCGCGGGTCAGCGCGCCGTACTGCGCGGTCTCGCTGATGAACTCGTGCATGCGGGTGATGCCGCCTTCGTAGAACAGGTCGACGATCAGCTTCAGTTCGTGCAGGCATTCGTAGTAGGCGACCTCGGGCTGGTAGCCGGCTTCGACCAGCGTTTCCCAACCCGCCTGCACCAGCCGCGTGGCGCCGCCGCACAGCACCGCCTGCTCGCCGAACAGGTCGGTTTCGGTTTCCTCCTTGAAGGTGGTCTTGATCGCGTTCTGGCGCGCGCCGCCGATGCCGGCGCAGTAGGTCATCGCCAGTTGCTCCGCTTGGCCGCTGCGGTCCTGGTGCACCGCGTACACCGACGGCACGCCGCGGCCGATCTCGTATTCGCGGCGCACCAGTGCGCCCGGACCCTTGGGTGCGACCAGCACCACGTCGAGGTCGTCGCGCGGCGCGATCTGGCTGTAGTGGACGTTGAAGCCGTGGGCGAACAGCAGGCAGGCGCCCGGGTCCATGTTCGGCTCGATGACTTCGCCATAGAGCTGCGGCTGCACCATGTCGGGGGTGAGCACGGCGACGATCTGCGCGCCCTTCACCGCCTCGGCGGGGGTCTTGACGGTGAAGCCGTCGGCCTTCGCCTTGAATTCGGTCGGGCCGCCGGGGCGCAGGCCGATGGTCACGTCGAAGCCGGAGTCGCGCAGGTTGAGCGCATGCGCGCGGCCCTGGCTGCCGTAGCCGACGATGGCGATGCGGGGTTTGCTGCTGGTCATTGCGGTGGTTCCTGTTGGGAAGGTTTTGCGCGGGCCAAAACGAAAAACCCCGCACCTTGCGATGCGGGGTTCTGCGATTCGGGCGTTGGTTTGCTGCTTTTCTTACACGCCGGATCGTCCCGCACCTGTGGGCGAGGTAATAAGTACGAGGACGAGGAGGGACGCCGCCTTCGAGGCGGTCATCGGGGTCGGCGGTGGTATGTGGCGCTGCAACATGTTTTCAGATAAACATGCTTTCGACGCTGCTGTCAACCGTCGTGCACATGCCGTTTTCGCATGAGCGAAAGTTGCAGCCGAAACCGCGCAAATGCAGCAGGATCAAGGCCTGCAGCGATGCCCGCACCCCGCCACGGATCCCCCACGATGCCCGACTATCGTTCCAGGACTTCCACCCACGGTCGCAACATGGCCGGCGCCCGCGCGCTATGGCGCGCCACCGGCATGGTCGATGCCGACTTCCACAAGCCGATCATCGCGATCGCCAATTCCTTCACCCAGTTCGTGCCGGGCCACGTGCACCTGAAGGATCTCGGCCAACTGGTCGCGCGCGAAGTCGAGCTCGCCGGCGGCGTCGCCAAGGAGTTCAACACGATTGCAGTCGACGACGGCATCGCGATGGGACACGACGGCATGCTGTATTCGCTGCCCTCGCGCGAGGTCATCGCCGATTCGGTGGAATACATGGTCAACGCGCACTGCGCCGACGCGCTGGTGTGCATCTCCAACTGCGACAAGATCACCCCCGGCATGCTGATGGCCGCGCTGCGCTTGAACATCCCCACGGTGTTCGTGTCCGGCGGGCCGATGGAAGCCGGCAAGACCGCGCTGGCCGACCGCAAGCTGGACCTGGTGGACGCGATGGTGATGGCCGCCGATGCGGCGGTGAGCGACGAGCAGGTCGCCGCGGTGGAGCGCAACGCCTGCCCGACCTGCGGTTCGTGCAGCGGCATGTTCACCGCCAATTCGATGAACTGCCTGACCGAAGCGCTGGGCCTGTCGCTGCCCGGCAACGGCACCACGCTGGCCACCCACGCCGATCGCGAAGCACTGTTCAAGCGCGCCGGCCGCCTCATCGTCGAACTCTGCCATCGCTGGTACGGCGGCGAGGATGCCAGCGCGCTGCCGCGCGGGATCGCGACGTTCGAGGCGTTCGAGAACGCGATGGCGCTGGACGTCGCGATGGGCGGCTCCACCAACACCATCCTGCACCTGCTCGCCGCGGCGCAGGAAGCGGAGGTCGCCTTCGATCTGCGCGACATCGACCGGCTCTCGCGGCGCATTCCGCAGCTGTGCAAGGTGGCGCCGAACTCACCGAAGTACCACGTCGAAGACGTGCATCGCGCCGGCGGGATCATGGCGATCCTCGGCGAACTGGGCCGCGGCGGGCTGCTGCATGTCGACGTGCCGACCGTGCATGCGAAAACGCTGGGCGAGGCGATCGCGCAATGGGACATCGCCACGGTCGATGACGAGGCGGTGCGCACGTTCTATCGCGCCGGCCCGGCCGGCATCCCGACCCAGGTCGCCTTCAGCCAGGCCACCCGCTGGCCGACGCTGGATGCGGAGCGCAGCGAAGGCTGCATCCGCGACGTGGCGCATGCGTATTCGCAGGAAGGTGGCCTCGCCGTGCTGTACGGCAACCTCGCGGCCGATGGCTGCGTGGTGAAGACCGCCGGCGTGGACGAGTCCATCCACGTGTTCGAGGGCCGCGCGCGCGTCTATGAGAGCCAGGACGCGGCGGTGGCCGCCATCCTCGGTGACGAGGTGCAGGCCGGCGACGTGGTGGTGATCCGCTACGAGGGCCCGAAGGGCGGGCCGGGCATGCAGGAAATGCTGTACCCGACCAGCTACCTCAAATCGAAAGGCCTCGGAAAAGCCTGCGCGCTGCTCACCGACGGGCGTTTCTCCGGCGGCACCTCGGGCCTTTCGATCGGCCACGTCTCGCCGGAAGCGGCGGCGGGCGGGGTGATCGCGCTGGTGCAAGATGGCGACCGCATCCGCATCGATATTCCCGCCCGCGGCATCGAACTGCTTGTTGCGGACGAGGAGCTCGCCGGCCGCCGCGCCGCGCAGGCCGCGCAGGGCTGGAAACCCGCGCTGCCGCGGGCGCGCAAGGTCAGCGTGGCGCTGAAGGCCTACGCCCTGCTGGCGACCAGCGCCGACAAGGGCGCGGTGCGCGACAGGACGCTGCTGGAAGGCGTCTGACGCGCGGCGTCAGAGCACCTGCGGCGGCTGCCCGCCGACGATCACCACGTCGGCCGGGCGGCGCGCGAACAGGCCCACGGCGACCACGCCGGGGATCTGGTTGAGTTCGCGCTCCATCGCCACCGGATCGACGATGGACAGGTTGTGCACGTCGAGGATGACGTTGCCGTTGTCGGTGGTGACGCCGTCGCGCCACACCGGCTGGCCGCCGGTCAGGCGCACGATCTCGCGGGCGACCAGGCTGCGCGCCATCGGGATCACTTCCACCGGCAGCGGGAACCGGCCCAGCACATCCACGCGCTTGCTGGGATCGACGATGCAGACGAATTTCGCGCTGGCCTCGGCGATGATCTTCTCGCGGGTCAGCGCGGCGCCGCCGCCCTTGATGAGGTGCTTGCGCGGGTCGCATTCGTCGGCGCCGTCGACGTACAGCGACAAGGGCCCCGCGGCGTTGAGGTCGATCACCTCGATGCCGTGCGCCTTCAGCCGCGCGGTGCTCTGTTCGGAGCTCGACACCGTGCCCTTGATGCGGTCTTTCCACGCCGCCAGCGCGTCGATGAAATAAGCGACGGTGGAGCCGGTGCCGACGCCGACGATCATGCCGTCCTCGACGTATTCGATGGCTTTTTCGGCGGCGAGCTTCTTGGCTTCGGACATGGCGGTTCCTGCGGAAAGAGGGGTATGCGGTGGGCGCGGGGGATGGCGCTATTCGAGGGAAAGCAGCAGCTTCCACTGCGCGGCGGTCACCGGGAACACCGACAGCCGGCTGCCCTTGGCGGTCAGCGCGAAGCCTTCGCCAAGTTCGTCGGTGTGCTGCTTGATTTCCTCCAGCGGGATCAGCCGCTTGAGCTTGCGCTCGAAGGCGACATCGACCAGGAACCAGCGCGGCGTTTCCGGGGTGGCCTTGGGGTCGTGGTAGTGCGACTTGGGATCGAACTGGGTGCTGTCCGGATAGGCGGCGCTGGCGACGGTGGCGAGGCCGGCGATGCCCGGCACCTTGCAGTTGCTGTGGTAGAGCATCACCCCGTCACCCACCCGCATGCCGTCACGCATGAAGTTGCGCGCCTGGTAGTTGCGCACGCCGTTCCACGGTTCGGTGCCGACCCGCTCGAGATCGTCGATGGAGAACGCATCGGGCTCCGACTTCATCATCCAGTAGCGCTTGCGCGTGCTCATGCGGGCTCCTGTCCGGCAGGGTGGGCGAGCAGGGTGTCGTCTTCGCAGCAGACCGCATCCAGGCGCACGTCCCAGGCCTCGCGCGGCAGCGCGTCCACGCGCTGTGCCGCGAACGCCGCGCCAACCAGCCACGGCGGGGCAGGGCGGTCGTGGCGGAAGGCCAGGCTGCGGTCGTACCAGCCGCCGCCCATGCCCAGCCGGTGGCAGTCGGCATCGAAACCGACCAGCGGCATGACCAGCACCGCCATGTCCTGCGCGCGCAGCGCGCCGGCAGGGGTGACATCCGGTTCGGGGATGCCGTAGCGGTTGGTGACCAGCGCATCGCCCGCGCGCCAGGGCGCGAAACGCAGGCTGCCGTCCTCGTGCAGCAGCGGCAGGCAGTAGATCAGCGACGCCGGCAGGCGCAGTTGCAGCGCGTGCAGGCCGATCTCGCCATCCATCGCCCAATAGCCGGCGAGGTAGCCGGCAGCGGGCAGGAACGGCAGGCCGAGTACGCGCTCCGCCAGTGACTCCGCGGCGGCGATGCGCTGCTGTGGGGAGAGGCTGCGGCGACGTTCGCGCAGTGTCTTGCGCAGTGCGGCGCGGTCGATGGGCGGGCTCACGCGGGGACGGCCGGCTGCGGAAGGGAGACGTGGGGAAAATGTCTCCGCTGTGGCGATGCATGCGAAACGACCTTGAACCCGGGGTTCAAGTGGGAACGCTCGGCGGCCATCGGGCTTCCCGCTCGGGGCGGACTTGCACTCCCGGTTACCGTTGCGCCCCCGTGGTCGTCATTAAGGGACAAGGCGAATGTTGCGCACGCCGTCGCTCACAGCAGAGGACGCGGCCAGTATAGCGGTTCGGCGTGGCGATGAAGCGGTTCGCGGCGGCGCGGCGCGGCTGGTTCAGTTTTGCGCCAGCAGCGCGTCCAGCTTGCGGTTGGCCTCGTCGATCAGGCCCAGCGCATCGCCGCCGGACGCGGCGGGCGTGGCCTTGCTCGCGTGCTGCTGCAGCTCGTGGGCGAGGTTCAGCGCGGTCAGCACCGCCAGCCGTTCAGGCGCGACCATCCGGTTGCCGCCGCGCAGCTCGCGCATGCGCGCATCCAGCATGCGCGCGGCCGAGGCCAGCCCGGCGCGTTCGTCGTCGCTGACGCCGACGGTGTATTCGCGGTCGAGGATGCGGACGCTGACCGGCTCGTTCATGTGTGCTGCTCCAGCGACTTCAGCCGCCCGATCATCGCTTCCACCCGGCTGCGCGCCTGCTCCTGCTTGGACAGCAGCTGGGCGCGTTCGCCCGCCATCTGTTCCACCTGCTGGCGCAGGCTGCGGTTTTCCTCCTGCAGGCGCTGCATGCGGGCGCCGATCAGGTCGATCCGCGCCAGCAGTTTGTGCAGTTCGGCTTGCGGGTCGCGTTCGCTCATTCGCGCACCTTAGGCAGGCGCCGTGCCGGGGTCAAGCCGCGTGCCGGCGCGCGCCTGCGCGCGCAGCAGGAAGTCCAGGCAGGCGTCTTCGGGCAGCGGGCGGGAAATCCAGTAGCCCTGCGCGATATCGCATGCGCTCTGTTCCAGGAACGCCAGCTGGCCTTCGGTTTCCACGCCTTCCGCCACCACCTGCAGGCCCAGCGTGCGGGCCATCGCGATGATGGTGGCGGTGATGGTGGCATCCTCGTGGTCGTCGGGCGTCGCCAGTCCGTCGATGAACGCCTTGTCGATCTTCAGGGTGTTGATCGGCAGGCGGTGCAGGTAGGCCAGCGAAGAGTAGCCGGTGCCGAAGTCGTCCACCGCGATGGACACGCCGAGGCGTCGGAAGGCGTGCAGGCGCTCGCTGGCGACCTCGGCATTGCCCATCAACACGCTTTCGGTGAGTTCCAGCTCCAGCGCGGAGGCGGCCAGGCCGCTGTCGCGCAGGGCCGCTTCGACCGCGCCCGGCAGGTCGCTGCGCAACAGCTGCAACGCGGAAACGTTGACCGATACCTTCAGCCGCCGGTCGACCCCGGCACGCTGCCAGGCCGCCAGCGTGCGGCAGGCTTCGTGCAGCACCCATTCGCCGATCTGCACGATGGTGCCGCTCTCCTCCGCCAGCGGAATGAACTCGTCGGGCGTGACGTTGCCGTATTCGGGACTGTTCCAGCGCAGCAGCGCCTCGACCGCGCCGAAGCGGCCATCGGCCAGCAGCAACTCCGGCTGGTAGACCAGCGACAATTCGCCGCGTTCGATCGCCCTGCGCAAGGCGCCGATCAGGTTGGCGCGGCGGCGGATGTCGCCGTCCATCGCGTCCGCGTAGCGCAGGAACGCGCGCTTGCCGATGCCCTTGGCCTTGTACATGGCGGTATCGGCGTGTTTCAGCAGGTCGGTGGGCACCTGCGCGTGGTCGGGAAACAGGCTGATCCCGATCGACGGCGAGATGGTGAACTCGTAGCGGTCGTCGAGCCGCAGCGGCGCGTCGAACGCGGTGATGATGCGCTGCGCGCAGTGGTCGGCCTCGGAAGGATGGGCGAGGCTCTCCAGCACCACCGCGAATTCGTCGCCGCTGATGCGGGCGACGGTGCGCTCCGCGCCCGCCACTTCCTGCAGGCGCTGGGCGGCGGCGCGCAGCACCCGGTCGCCGGTGGCATGGCCCAGCGAATCGTTGACGTCCTTGAAGTTGTCCAGATCGAGGAACAGCAGCGCCAGCCGATTGCCCTGGCGCCGCGCCTGCACGATCGCGCGCGACAGGCGTTCGGCCAGCAGGATGCGATTGGGCAGGTTGGTCAGCGGGTCGTAGTTGGCCAGGTAGCGCAGTTCCTGCTCGATCCGGCGGCGCTCGCTGATGTCGCTCGCCACCAGCACGTACAGCTGTCGCTGGGTGATGGGCTCATGCAGCGGGCTGCACTGCATCGCGCACAGGAAATCGCTGCCGTCCTTGCGCCGCTGCCACATCTCGCCGTTCCAGCCATCCTGCGTGCGGATGGTGCGACGCGCGTCCTGGTAGAACGCCGGTTCGTGGCGGTCACCGTCGAGCAGGCTGGTGTCGCGGCCCAGCACTTCCGCTTCCTCGTAACCGGTCATGCGGCTGAAAGCGGGGTTGACCGCAACGAAACGGAAGTCGGCATCCAGCACCGCCACCGACTCGGCCATGCAGCGCATCACCTCGGCGGCGACCTGGCGCTGGTTCTCCATCTCGCGCAGCGAATCGATATTGCGCGCGGTGCCGGCGATGCGCGAGGCCCGGCCATCGGCGGCGTGGGCGACCGCGCGGCCGCGCACTCGCATCCATTGCCAGCGTCCGTCCTCGCCCAGCATCCGGTGTTCCGACAGGAACACCGGCGCTTCCCCGCGCAGGTAGGCACGCAGCTGGCGCAGCACGCCCTTGCGGTCGTCGTCGTGAAATTTCGGGCTGCGCTCGATGCTGGCCTGCATGGCCAGGCGGTGGTCGCCGTCCGGGGTGACGCGGGTGACCTCCAATTCGCGGCTGCGCAGGTCGTACTGCCAGAACACCTCGTTCGAGGCCCACAGCGACAGCCGCCACTGCTGCGCGCGCTCCTCCTGTTCGCGCTGGTGGGCGCGCTGTTCGCGTTCGCGGCGGCGGTGGCTGGCCAGCGCCAGCCATGCCAACAGCAGCACCAGCAGCGCCAGCAACAACGCCAACGACGCGCCCGCCGGCAAGCCCGGGTCGCCGCCCGCGACCGCAGGCAACGGCAACAGCAGCGCGCCGCGGACAAGGCCTGATTTTGCCGAAACGACGCGGTCCCCCATCGGCGAAGTGTAGGCATGCCCGTGCAGCGGCAACAAGCGGCGTGCGGTTGCTAAACTGCCGGAATCCCCCGAATTCGAGAATCCCGCGTGAGCGAAACCGAGTTGCCGGTCTGGGCCGAAGTGGCAGCCGCAGCCGACCGCCTTGAGCTGGCCAGCAGTCCGGCTGAACTGCACGGCGCCCTGTGCGGCTGGCTGTCGGCCGGTGGCGCGGATGCCGCGGGCTGGCTCGCGCTGGTGATGGCCGATCCGGCCCTGCCGGCGCCGCAGCCGGGCGATGCGCTGGACCGCTTGCGTGGCACCAGCGCGGCGCAGCTGGGTGATCCGGAATTCGGGTTCCAGCTGCTGCTGCCCGAGGACGGCAAGCCGATCGACCGCGCCGCGGCGCTGTTCGCCTGGTGCCGCGCCTTCCTTGGCGGGTTCGGGCTGGCCCTGGACGGCAAGCCGATGTCGGAAGAGGGGCAGGAAGCGCTGCGCGACCTCGCCAACCTCGGCGCTGCACAGATCGACGAGGCCGACGACGGCAGCGACGAGGAGGCGCTGGCCGAGATCGAGGAATACCTGCGCATGGCGGTATTGCTGCTGCATGCGGACTGCGCGCTGGGGATGCAGCACCGCCAGCGCCTGCACTGACCACCCATGCAGCCGCTGACCGCCCACTGGCGCAAGGCGCTGGCGCGCCGCCGCCGGCAGCTGATGCAGGCGGCCGGCGATGGCGCGATCCTGGTGCTGCCGGCCGCGCCGGAGCGCATCCGCAGCCGTGATACCCACTATCCCTACCGGCAGGATTCCGACTTCTGGTACCTGACCGGCTGCGACGAGCCTGACGCGGTGCTGGTGCTGGTGCCCGGCCGCAAACACGGCGAGGCGATCCTGTTCTGCCGCGAGCGCGATCCCGAGCGCGAAGGCTGGGACGGCCCGCGGTTGGGCCCGGATGGTGCGGTGGACGTGCTGGGAATGGACGACGCCTATCCGGTGTCGGACATCGACGAGATCCTGCCGGGCCTGCTGGAAGGCCGACGCCGCGTGCACTACCACCTTGGCCGCGATGCCGACTTCGACCTCAAGCTGATCGGCTGGATCAACCGCGTGCGCGCGCAGGCCCGGCAGGGCGCGCAGCCGCCGCAGGAATTCCTCGAGCTCGGCCACCTGCTGGACGAGATGCGGCTGTTCAAGTCCGCCGACGAAATCGCGCTGATGCAGCGCGCCGCCGACATCAGCGTGGAAGCGCACCGCGCGGCGATGCGCGCCGCCCGCGCCGGCATCCACGAATACGAACTGCAGGCGGAGCTGGAGTGCGTGTTCCGCCGGCACGGCGCGCAGCCCGCCTACGCCAGCATTGTCGGTGCCGGTGCCAACGGTTGCGTGCTGCACTACCGCGCCAACACTGCGAAGGCGCGTGCCGGCGAGCTGGTGCTGGTGGATGCCGGCGCCGAATACCGCGGCTACGCGGCCGACATCACCCGCAGCTTCCCGGTGGACGGGCGCTTCAACCGCCAGCAGCGCGCGCTGCACGATCTGGTCTGCCGCGCGCAGGCCGCGGCGCTGGCGCAGGCGCGCCCCGGCGTGCCCTACGAGGCGGGGCACGACGCCGCGGTGGCAACGCTGGCGGAAGGTCTGCTGTCGCTGGGATTGCTGCAGGGCAGCCTGGAGGCAGTGCTGGCCAACGGCGACTACAAGCGCTTTTACCGCCACAAGACCGGGCACTGGCTGGGTCTGGACGTGCACGATGTCGGCGAATACCGCCTGGATGGCGCCTCGCGGCTGCTGGAGCCGGGGATGGTGTTCACCATCGAACCGGGGCTCTACATCCCGCCGGACGATGCGGCCGTGGCGCCGAAGTGGCGCGGCATCGGCATCCGCATCGAGGACGATGTGCTGATCACCCGCGACGGCCACCGCGTGCTGACCGGCGCGCTGGAGCGCAGCGCGGACGAGGTGGAAGCGTTGATGGCGAAGTAGTTTCGTGGCAGCGCCGAACTGTCCGTGGTGAAACTTCAGCCTTGCGCAAACGCCTCGCGGGTCAGGTTGATCGGCTCGCCGTCGGTGCAGACCACGTCATCCTCGATGCGGATGCCGCCATAGGGTTTGAACATTTCCACCCGCTGCCAGTCCACCGCATCGCCCAGGCCCTTCTGCTTCAGCTCGTCCAGCAGCATGTCGATGAAGTAGATGCCGGGCTCGATGGTCACCACCATGCCCGGTTCCAGGGTGCGGGTCAGGCGCAGGTAGGGATGGCCTTCCGGCTTGGCGATGCTGCCGCCGGCGTCGGAGGCGGCGAAGCCGGCCACGTCGTGCACCTGCAGGCCGATGCCGTGGCCGATGCCGTGCGGGAAGAACGCGCTGCTCACGCCGCTGGCGAGGGCGTCTTCCGGGGTGGTGCGGAGCACGCCGAACTCGCGCAGCACGCCGGCCAGGCGCAGGTGGGCATCGAGATGGATGCGCGCGTAGTTGGTGCCGGCGCGAACCTGGTCGCACAGCGCCAGCTGCGCGGCGTCGACGGCGCGGATCATCGCCGCGAACTCGTCGTCGGCCGCGGAATAGGTGCGGGTGATGTCGCTGGCGTAGCCGCCGAAGCTGGCGCCGGCATCGATCAGGAAGCTGCGCACCGGGGTCGGCGGCAGGCGGTCGCGATGCGTGTAGTGCAGCACCGCGCCATGTTCATTGAGCGCGACGATGTTGCCGTAGGGCAGGTCGTTGGCGTCCTGTCCGGCGATCTGGCAGTAGGCAAGGTGGATGCCGAATTCGCTGCTGCCGGCGCGGAACGCGCGTTCGGCGGCGCGGTGCGCGCGGGCCCCTATCCGGCTGGCGCGGCGCATCATCTCGATCTCGTAGGGCGTCTTGAACGCGCGGTGGTATTCCAGGTACTGCAGCACCGGTTCCGGGTTGTTCGGCACGTAGCTGCCCAGCGCGCTTTGCGCCTCGCCGAGGATCGCGCAGCGGAACACGCTCGGCAGCAATCGCGTGACTTCGTCGGCGTTGCGGATCACCTCGATGTCGAAGTGTTCCACCCAATAGCCGCTGGGCATCTCCGGCACCACGTGCCAATAATCGTGCGGCTGCAGGAACACCAGCTTCGGCCGCTGTCCCGGCGTGATCAGCAGCCAGCTGCCCGGCGCCTGCGTCAACGGCAGCCAGGCCTTGAACTGCGGGTTCACCGCATAGGGGTAATCGCGGTCGTCGAAGGCCTGGTAGTGCAGCGTGCCGCTGGGGATGAGCAGATGGTCGAAGCCGCCCCGGCGCAGCGCCTCGGCGGCGCGTGCCTGCAGGGTGGCGAGGTGCTGCGGATACAGGGACGAAAGGAGTGCGTTCGACATGGCGGATGCGCGGCGGTGGGGGGTTGCCCCGATTGTCGCGCATCCGCGCACGCTTCGCAGGCTCAGTCCTCCGCCTGCGCCGCCCATGCGCGCAGGCGGACGGTGGCGTCCGGCGACAGCCCGAGGAAACGCAGGCCGATCCACGACTGCCCCGGCGCACCGGCCTTGTCCTGCCAGAGGACATGCGCGCCGACTTCGATGGGTTGCGCCGCGCCGACCCCGTCGGGCAGGTTGAAGCGGAGCTGGAACAGCGCGTCGTCCGGCAGGCTGCGGTTGGCCATCATCAGCATGCCGCCCACCGAGAGATTGCCGAGGTGGCCGACCGGCTCTTCGAGGATGGTGTCGATGACTTCCACCCGGCCCGGTACCGCCCTGCGTGGCTGGCGGCGGCGCGGATCATGGCTCATGGCCGGCTCCCTTGCTAAGCGCGTCTGCGCCCGGCGCGATCCGCTGCAGGGTGCTCAGGGTGGCGTCCCAGGCCGCGGTGGCGGGCGCCGCATGCCGTTCCAGCAGGCGCAGCCGGCCGGCCGCCAGCTTGCGGGCCAGGCTGTCGAGGTTGTCATTGCCGGCCCGCAGCCCGCGCCGGTTGACCAGCAGCGCCTGGTCGGTGTGTTCGCTGATCCAGGCCAGCCGGCGCCGCTGCGGGCCGTCCTGGCCTTCGTCGTCGATCTCCACCCACACCGGCAGCGATAGCGACCGCAGGCGCGCGTAGGCGGCTTGCTCTTCCGGGGTTCGCGGAGTGGAGGGCGCAATGGTGTCCGCGCCGGCACTGTCCTCTCCCAGGCGACCGCGCGCGCGCAGCTGTACCAGCAGTTCGGTGCGGGAGGCCTGGTCGTTGTCGCTGCCCTGGCCGTTGGCCAGCTGCGTAGCGATCGTGGTGGCGTCGTCGGGGTGGTAGCCGACCTGTTCCAGGGCAGCGCGGATCTGCTCCACGAACGTCGTGTCGCCGGGCGGCGCGGCCGCCCCGGCGCCGGCGCCGGCGTCGACGATGCGCGCGGTGATATCGAGCAGCTGCCGCCAGGCATCCGATTGCTCGCCGCTGCGCAGGTGGGTCAGCGACAGGACGTCGGTCCAGGTCTTTTCCAGCAGCGTCGCGTGGAAGCGCGGCAGGCTGCGGCCGTCGAGCAGGCGGGTGATTTCCTGGTTGGCGCGCTGTCGCGCCACTTCCAGCTTCTCGCGCCCGCGCGCGGCTTCCACCTGCCGGCGTTCGGCCATCTCCGCCTTGCGATCCAGCGCCTGCAATCCCGATTGCAGGGTGCGGTTGGCCTCGGCGAACGCTTCGCTGGTGCCGCCGGCATCCTGCTGCACATGCGAGGCCGCACGCTGCAGCAGACCCAGCCACTGCGCGTCGAGGTCGTCGTCCGCCAGCCACTGCGCGCCGGCCAGCGAAATGGCGTCGACCAGCTGGCGGGCGGGGTGGGCGGCGTCGGTGAAGAACCCCTGGTCACGCAGTGCCAGCTGGGTCAGCGGCAGCCGCAGCCGGTTCAGCATCGCTTCGCCGGGGCTGGTCTTGCGCAGCTCGCGCTGCAGCTGGCCCATGAACAGGCCCAGCAGGTCGAAGGCGTCGTTGTCGACATCGGACAGCGCGACGCCGTGGCCATGCGCTTGCCGTGCCTGCGCCAGCAGGATGCGGCGGTAGTCGGCCAGCGTGTCCGCCTTCTCGGTGCTGGCGCGCATGCGCTGCAGGGTGGCCAGCAGTTCGTCGTTGGGCAACGCGTCCAGCGTGCGCTCGTCGCGCTTGCCGGGGCGCAGCTTGCTGAGCAGCCCACGCCGCTGCTGCAGCAGCGACTGCAGCGCGGCGAAGCCGGCGGCGAAGGTAGTCGGTGCGGCGTCCTCGGGCGTGGACCATCCACCCGGCTGGGGGCCGCCGGGCGCTGCATGGCCGGCCTCGGCGCTGGCCGCATCGTAGGCGGCGCTTGTCGATCCGGCGCGCACCCGCATCGGCACGAAGCTCAGGAACGGCAGGATGCCATCGTCGACCAGGCGCTGGTTGAATCCATCAAGCAGGTCCGGATAGGCATCCATCAACGCTTTTTCGAACTGCTGGAACAACTGCATGCGCGCGTAGCGCGAGAGCTTGAGCTGATCGGCGGACTGCGCCAGTGCGGCGCACAGGGCGCGCGGTGCCAGCGGCAGGGTTTCGCCGTCGAACGCCGGCGCGGCGGCCAGCACGCCGAAGCGTTGGCCCAGCAGCTGCAGCCCCAGGCTGTTGCGCGCCTCGATCCGGCTGGCCATGGTGTCGAGCACGAATTCGTCGCTGATCCCGTCCTCTTCCAGCAGGCTCAGGGTCAGGATCGGCGGCGCACCCGCGTCGTGGCTGTCGTCGCCGTAGTCGCGACGCACGTCCTGCAGGCTGGCCAGCGAGGCCTCGACGCTGGCAAGAAAGCCGCGGACAAGGAAGGCAGCGCCGCCGCCGAGGCTGCGCATGGAAGCCAGCTTCGCCTGCTCCAGCGCGGGATCGCTGCCGGCGGTGGTGCGCGCCAGCGCAAGCTCGGTTTCGTGCAGGACCCGCGGCAGCAGCTGGGCGAACACCGGGCGCAGCTCCGCCAGCAGGTGTTCCAGCGCCTGACGGGTACGTCGCGGCAGGCGGGCGCTGGCCAGCGAGGGCGGCGCATTGCTTGTGGGTGCGGTCGAGGACACGGCGCGTCGGCGCCCCCCTTGGCGCTTTGGCAATCGGGCCATGGTATGCGGCAACCGTCGCCGCCTCAATCACGCGGGCCAAAGCGCGCGCGGCCGGCCGTGCAGGTTTTGCCTCGGTTCAGTCCAGGAACAGCCCGATCACGTCGTTGGCGAAGCGCCGCCCCAGCTCGGTCGGACGCAGCCAGTCGGCGTCCGGTTCCAGCCATCCGCGCGCGCGCGCCAGCGCCACCCGCTCGGCGATGGCGGCGGCGGGCAGCCCCGTGCGCGCTTCGAACATCGTCATCGGCACGCCTTCGTTCAGGCGCAGCGCGTTGAGCATGAAGTCGAACGGCAGCCGCTGCGCGGTCAGGTATTCGTCGCCACCGATCGCCGCGGCAGTGCCGGCCTTGGCCAGGTAGTCGGTGGGATGCTTGAGCTTCCAGCGCCGCAGCACCTGCTGGGTGGCGCCGAGGGTCAGCTTGCCGTGGGCGCCGGCGCCGATGCCGAGGTAGTCGCCGAAGCGCCAGTAGTTGAGGTTGTGCCGGCACTGGCGACCTTCGCGCGCATAGGCGCTGATCTCGTACTGGGCGAAACCGGCATCGGCCAGGCGCGCCTGGCAGGCCTCCTGCATGTCCCAGGCGGAATCCTCGTCGGGGATGCCGGCCGGCACCCGCGCGGCGAACACGGTGTTCGGCTCCAGGGTCAGCTGGTAATGGCTGATATGGGCCGGCGCCAGTGCGACGGCGCGGTCGACGTCGTCCAGCGCCATCGCCAGCGTCTGCTGCGGCAGCGCGTACATCAGGTCGAGGTTGAGGTTGTCGAAGCCCGCATCCTGCGCCGACTTCACCGCGCGCTCGGCGTCGCCGCTGCTGTGGATGCGGCCGAGTCGCTGCAGGCAGCCGTCGTCGAAGCTCTGCACGCCGAAGCTCAGGCGGTTGACCCCGGCGGCGCGGTAGCCGGCGAACGGGCCGTGCTCCACCGTGCCCGGATTGGTCTCGAGGGTGATTTCCACGTCCGGCGCGAAGCGCAGCCGCGCGCTGGCCTGCTGCAGGAAGCGGTCGATCGCCTCCGGCGGGAACAGCGAGGGCGTGCCGCCGCCGAAGAACACGCTGTGGACGATGCGGCCCCAGGCCAGCGGCAGGTCGAAGTCGAGATCGGCCACCAGCGCGTCGATGTAGGCATCCAGCGGCAGCGCGCCTTTCGCCGCATGCGAATTGAAGTCGCAGTACGGACATTTGCGCACGCACCAGGGCAGGTGCACGTAAAGAGCAAGAGGCGGGGGCGTGAGCATCAGGTGCGTCGCAACTTCGTGCGCAGCTGCGCCAGCGCCACGCCGCGATGGCTGTCGCGGTTCTTCACCTCGGCCGGCAGCTCGGCCGCGCTGCAGCCGTGCGCCGGCGAGAAGAACACCGGGTCGTAGCCAAAGCCGCCGCGGCCGCTGCGCGCCTGCAGGATGCGGCCTTCCCAGCTGCCTTCGGCGACCAGCGGCATCGGGTCGTCGGCGTGGCGCACCAGCGCCAGCACGCAGACGAAGCGCGCGCCGCGATCAGCGCCGGCTACGCTGTCGAGTTCGCGCAGCAGCTTGTCGATGTTCGCTTCGCTGTCGCCGTGGCGACCGGCGTAGCGCGCCGAATATAGTCCGGGCGCGCCGTGCAGCGCATCGACGCACAGCCCGGAGTCGTCGCCCAGCGCCGGCAAGCCGGTGGCGCGAGCGGCGTGGCGGGCCTTGAGAATGGCGTTCTCGATGAAACTCAGGCCGGTTTCATCGGCGTCGCCCACACCGAATTCGGACTGCGCGTGCAGCTCGAAACCTTCACCGAGCAGCTCGCGCAGTTCGGCCAGCTTGCCGGCGTTGCCGCTGGCGAGAACAAGCTTCATCGGACGACCGGCTTCACGCCAGCCCCAGCGCCGCCCGCTGCGCGGCGAACAGTTCGGCGCAGCCCTTTTCGGCCAACGCCAGCAGCGCGTCCAGTTCGTCGCGGCGGAACGCATGGCCTTCGGCGGTACCCTGCAGCTCGATGAAGCCGCCGCCATCGTTCATCACCACATTCATGTCGGTATCACAGCCGCTGTCCTCGGTGTAGTCGAGGTCGAGCACCGGCACGCCCTGGTAGATGCCCGCCGAGACCGCAGCCACGGCGCCGACGATCGGCCTGCGGCCACTGGCCGGCAGCTTGATTTCGCGTCGGTCGATCAGCCCCTGCACCGCATCCGCCAACGCCACATAGGCGCCGGTGATGGCGGCGGTGCGGGTGCCGCCGTCTGCCTGCAGCACATCGCAGTCCAGCGTGATGGTGCGCTCGCCCAAGAGTGCGCGGTCCACGCAGGCGCGCAGGCTGCGGCCGATCAGGCGCTGGATCTCCAGCGTGCGACCGCCCTGCTTGCCGCGCGCGGCCTCTCGGTCGCTGCGGGTGTGGGTGGCGCGCGGCAGCATGCCGTATTCGGCGGTGACCCAGCCTTCGCCCTTGCCGCGCAGGAACCCCGGCACCTTGTTTTCCACGCTGGCCGTGCACAGCACGCGGGTGTCGCCGAAGCTCACCAGCACCGAGCCTTCGGCATGGCGGGTGAAGCCGCGCTGGATGGAAACGACGCGCAGCTGGTCCGCGCTGCGGCCGCTGGGACGGGCAAAGGCCATGGTGAAAACCGGAAATCGATGGGGCGCTAGATTACCATTCGCACTTTGCAGGCCCTGGAATTCCGCATGATCCGCAGCATGACCGCTTTCGCCGCCGGCGAGCGCAGCACCGAATGGGGCGTGCTTTCCGGCGAACTGCGCGCGGTGAACCACCGATTCCTCGAGCTTGCCCTGCGCCTGCCGGACGAGCTGCGCGCGTACGAATCACTGCTGCGCGAACGCGTCGCCGCGCGGGTCTCGCGAGGCAAGCTCGACCTGGTCATGCGCCTGCGCGCGCCGCAGTCCGATGCCGGCATGCATATCGATGACGCGATGGTCGAGGAATTGGCGCGGCTCAATCTCGGTCTGGCCTCGAAGTTTCCCGGATTGCGGACCAGCCTGACCGAGCTGCTGCAATACCCCGGCGTGCTGCGCGGCCGTGACGCCGACGCCGAGGCGATGCAGCGCGAAGCATTGGCGCTGCTCGATGCGGTACTGGATGATTTCACCGATGCGCGCGAACGCGAGGGCGGCAAGCTGGCGCAGGTGATCGGCGAGCGTGCCGAGGCGATCGCGAAGATCGCCGCCGAAGTGCGCACGCTGGTGCCGCAGATCCGCGCCGGCCAGCGCAGCAAGCTGGAAGCGCGGCTGGCCGATCTCTCGCAGCCGGCCGACCCGGGCCGGCTGGAGCAGGAGCTGGTGATCTGGCTGCAGAAGCTCGACGTGGATGAAGAACTGGACCGCCTCGACAGCCATCTGGTCGAACTGCGCCGCATCCTCAAGGGCGGCAGGGAACCGGTGGGCCGGCGCCTGGATTTCCTGCTGCAGGAATTCAACCGCGAGGCGAACACGCTCGGCAGCAAGTCTGTCGATGCGCGCACCAGCAACGCCGCGGTCGAGCTGAAGGTGCTGATCGACCAGATCCGCGAGCAGATCCAGAACATCGAGTAACGGCCCATGCGCGGAACCCTCTACATCGTCGCCGCGCCCTCCGGCGCCGGCAAATCCAGCATCGTCAACGCGGTGCTGAAGCGCGACCCGAACCTGCGGCTGTCGATCTCGTTCACCTCGCGCGCGCCGCGGCCGGGCGAGCGCCACGCCGAGCACTACAACTTCGTCACCGCGGCGGAGTTCGAGGCCATGGTCGACGCCGGCGATTTCTTCGAGCACGCGCGCGTCCATGGCGACTGGAAGGGCACCGCGCGGCAGTCGGTGGAGCCGCAGCTGGCGTCAGGCCACGACGTGCTGCTGGAAATCGACTGGCAGGGTGCGCGCCAGGTCCGGTCCCAGTTGCCGGACGCGGTCAGCGTGTTCATCCTGCCGCCCTCGCGCGCCGCGCTGGAAGAGCGCATGCGCAAGCGCGGGCAGGACAGCGAGGAGGTCATCCAGCGCCGGCTGGCTGCCGCCCGCGAGGAGATGAGCCATTACGGCGAATTCGACTACGTGATCGTCAACGAGGTGTTCGAGGTCGCGGTGGCGGAGATGTGCAGCGTCTTCACCGCCAGCCGGCTGCGCAAGGACGCGCAGGTGGCGCGGCACGCGCGCCTGATCACCTCGCTGCTGGTGGACCCGTAGGTCGTTGCGATTCGCTCGATTCGGTTGCGGATGCGGGCCGGAATCGGCCTATGTGATTGATTTTCAAGACCGTGACTTGCGGTGAGGGGCCCGCGGGTCTACACTCCCCGGTTCTTTCGATCCCTTGCGCGGCCCATCGCCGCAGGACAGACATGGCCCGTATTACCGTCGAAGACTGCCTGCAGGTGGTCGACAACCGCTTCGAACTCGTGATGATGGCCTCCAAGCGCGCGCGCCAGCTGGCTGGCGGCGTGGAGTCCAAGCTGGACAACAGCGAAGCCAACGACAAGCCCACCGTGCTGGCGCTGCGCGAGATCGCCGCCCGTGCCATCGATACCGACTTCATCGATGCGGTGGAAAAGGCCGAGCGCGAGCGCAAGGAGCGCGAGGCGCTGGAGTGGGCCGCCGCCGAAGTGGTGGCCGGCGACGACGACATGAAGGGCGACGACTGAGCGCGGCGCGCGCCTTCGCCCTCGAAGCGGCCCTGCGGGGCCGCTTTTGCGTTGTGGAAACCGTTTGCGGGCACCGCGTGGCAAGGTTAGGCTCGACGCATGACGCCCGGCGATCCCGCGCTTGCCCTGCACGACACCGCGCCCGACGCGGCGGCGGTGCCGGACTATGTGCAGGCGCTGGAGCACGCCGCCTACTATCTTGATGGCGCCCAGCGTGCGCAGCTGCGCCGCGCCTGGGCGATCGGTGCGGCCGCCCACGCCGGGCAGACCCGCAAGTCCGGCGAGCCCTACATCACCCACCCGGTGGCGGTGGCGCAGGTGCTGGCCGAGCTGGGGCTGGATCTGGAGACGCTGGTCGCGGCGATCCTGCACGACACCATCGAAGACACCCCGCTGACCCGCACCGACGTTGCAGCGCAGTTCGGCGAAACCGTGGCCGAACTGGTCGATGGCGTCACCAAGCTGGAGAAGGTGCGCTTCGCCGACAAGCAGGAAGCGGCGGCGGAAAGCTTCCGCAAGATGCTGCTGGCGATGTCGCGCGACCTGCGCGTCATCATGATCAAGCTGGCCGACCGCCTGCACAACATGCGCACGCTGGGGGCGAAGTCCCCGCATGCGCGCCGCCGCATCGCGGTGGAGACGCTGGAGATCTACGCGCCGATCGCGCAGCGGCTGGGCATGAACCTGGTCAAGGCGGAGTTGCAGGACCTCGGTTTCAAGGCGCTGCATCCGTGGCGGCACGCGGTGATCGCCAAGCGCATCCGCAGCCAGCCGCTGGTGCGGCGCGAGGCGCTGGGGCAGATCGAGGCGCGGCTGGCGCAGCGGCTGGCGCTGGAGAAACTCGAGCATCGGCTGGTGGGCCGGGTGAAAACGCCGTGGAGCGTCTATACCAAGATGCGCGCGCAGAGCCGCAGTTTCGCCCAGGTGATGGACGTGTTCGGCTTCCGGGTGGTGGTGGACACGGTGGCCGACTGCTACCACGCGCTGGGCGTGGTGCATGCGGTGTACAAGCCGCTGGACGGGCGCTTCCGCGACTTCATCGCCATCCCCAAGGCGAACGGCTACCAGTCGCTGCATACGGTGCTGTTCGGGCCCTACGGCTCGCCGATCGAAGTGCAGATCCGCACCCGCGAGATGGACCTGATCGCCGAACGCGGCGTGGCCGCGCACTGGGCCTACAAGATCGGCGTGGACGGCGGCGGCAACAGCGCGCAAAGCCGGGCGGCGGCGTGGATCGCCAACCTGGTGGAAACCCAGCGCGGCACCGGCTCGTCGCTGGAATTCCTGGAAAACGTCAAGGTCGACCTGTTCCCCGACGAGGTCTACCTGTTCACGCCGAAGGGCGACATCCTCTCGCTGCCGCGCAATTCCACCGCGCTGGACTTCGCCTACGCGGTGCATACCGACGTCGGCAACCATGCGGTGACCGCGCGGGTGGACAAGCGGTTGGCGCCGCTGCGCACCAAGCTGGTCAGCGGCCAGTCCGTGGAGATCATCACCGCGAAGTCGGCGGTGCCGACCACCCAGTGGCTGGAGTTCGTGGCCACCAGCAAGGCGCGCACCGCGATCCGCCAGCAGCTCAAGCAGCTGGAGCACGAAGACGCGGTGCAGCTGGGGCATTACATGCTGGATCGCGCGCTGGGCGCCCAGGGCACCGCGCTGGACCGGATCCCGATGCCGCGGCTGGAGACCTATCTGTCCGACAACCGCTATTCGCGGCTGGAAGCGATGCTGGCCGACATCGCGCTGGGCAACCGCATGCCCTCGCAGGTGGCGCTGGCGCTGGCGCAGCAGGAGAGCGGCGGGCAGCCGGGCACGCCGGCGCTGCAGGAGCGCATCCTCATCACCGGCGGCGAGCGCGGGGTGATCAGCTTCGCCCAGTGCTGCCTGCCCATCCCGCGCGACGAGATCATGGGCTACCACAGCGCCGGCAAGGGCATCGTCGTCCACCGCATGGAATGCCCCAACCTGGCCGAACTGCGCAAGTCGCCGGAGCGCTGGGTGGCGATCGGCTGGGATCGCGAGGTGTCCGGCGATTTCAGCTCCGCGATCCGCATCGAGGTGGAGAACCGGCCGGGCGTGCTGGCGCAGGTGGCGGCGGCGATCGCCAATGCCGCTTCCAACATCGACCGGGTGGAATATCTGGAGCGCGACAGCAACATCGCGGTGCTGCGCTTCGGCATCGACGTGACCGACGGCCGCCATCTGGCCGAAGTGATTCGCGGCGTGCGCCGGTTGCAGGTGGTGCAGGACGTGCAGCGCTGCTGAGGCGGCGGCACGGGCGGTCGCGCGGCTGGCTGCGCCCTACAATGGCGGAACTCATTCCTTCCACGGAGTCCCCATGTCCCGCACCCCGATCCATTCCGCCGCCGCGCCCGCCGCTATCGGCCCGTACTCGCAGGCGATCCGCGCCGGCAACACCGTTTACCTGTCCGGGCAGACGCCGCTGGTGCCGGCCACCGGGCAGATGGCCGAAGGCGACATCGAGGCGCAGGCGCGGCAGGCGTTCGACAACCTGAAGGCGGTCTGCGAAGCGGCCGGTGGCTCGTTCGACAACATCGTGCGGCTGGGCCTGTACCTCACCGACCTGGGCGATTTCGCCCGCGTCAACGCGGTGATGGCGGAATACTTCAGCGAGCCCTATCCGGCGCGTTCCACCATCCAGGCGTCCGCGCTGCCGCGCGGTGCGGCATTCGAAGTCGATGGCGTGATGGTGATCTGAAGCCGGGAGCGTTCCGGCCGACACCATGCCCGCCGCAGCATCGCCCGCCCGCGCCGACACCCGGCTTTCCGTCCTGACCGGCGTCGGCCCGGCGCTGCGGGAGAAGCTGGCCGCGCGCGGGCTTTCCACCCTGCAGGACCTGTGGCTGCACCTGCCGCGCAGCTATGAGGACCGCACCGCAGTGACCCCGATCCGGCTGCTGCAGCCGGGCGTGGCGGCACAGGTGGAAGGGCGGGTGGAGGCGGTCGAACGCGGCTTCCGCTACCGGCCGATGCTGCGGGTGGCGCTGTCGGATGAAGGCCGCGGCACGCTGGTGCTGCGGTTCTTCCATTTCCGCGCCGCCCAGGTGGCGCAGTTCGCGGTCGGCGCGCGCGTACGTGCCTACGGCACCCCGCGGCCCGGCCAGTTCGGGCTGGAGATCGTGCATCCCAGCTATCAGGTGCTGGGCGGCGAAGTGGCGCTGGGCGAGACGCTGGATCCGGTCTATCCGGCCATCGAGGGCATCGGCCCGGCCAGCCTGCGCAAGCTGGTGCTGCAGGCCCTGCAGCGGTTGCCGGACGAGGCCACGCTGGAACTGCTGCCGCAGGCGCTGCGGCGTGCGCTGCACCTGCCCTCGCTGCGCGAGGCCATCCTCACCCTGCACATGCCGCCGCGCGATGCCGACGTCGCCGCGCTGCAAAGCGGCCTGCATCCGGCGCAGCGGCGGCTGGCGCTGGAGGAACTGCTGGCCCACCAATTGGGCCTGCGCCGGCAGCGGCTGGCGCTGCAGGCCGAGGGCACGCGTGCGCTGCGAGGCGATGAAAAGCTGGTGGCGAAATTGAAGAAGTCGCTGCCGTTCGCGCTGACCAAGGCGCAGGCGCGGGTCTACGCGCAGCTGCGCGAGGACCTGCGCCAGCCGCGCCCGATGCTGCGGCTGGTGCAGGGCGACGTGGGCAGCGGCAAGACCGTGGTCGCGGCGATGGCGGCGCTGCTCGCCGTCGCCGATGGGCGGCAGGCCGCGCTGATGGCGCCGACCGAACTGCTGGCCGAGCAGCACCTCAACAACCTGCGCGGCTGGCTGGAACCGCTGGGCCTGCGCGTGTGCTGGCTGGCCGGCAAGGTCACCGGCAAGGCGCGGGCGCAGGCGCTGCAGGACGTTGCCTCGGGCGCGGCGCAGGTCGTGGTCGGCACCCATGCGCTGATGCAGGAAGGCGTGGACTTCCATGACCTCGCGCTGGCCATCGTCGATGAGCAGCATCGCTTCGGCGTGCACCAGCGGCTGGCCCTGCGTGACAAGGGCAAGGGCAGCGTGCCCCACCAGCTGGTGATGACCGCCACGCCGATCCCCCGCACGCTGGCGATGAGCGCCTACGCCGACCTCGACGTGTCCGCCATTGACGAGCTGCCGCCCGGCCGGACCCCGGTCACCACCATCGCGCTGGCCGCGGAACGCCGGCCGGAACTGGTCGAACGCATCCGCGCAGCCTGCGCCGAGGGCCGCCAGGCCTACTGGGTGTGCACGATCATCGACGAGTCCGAGGAAGTGGTGGCGCAGGCCGCGCAGTCCACCTTCGAGGCGCTGCAAGCGGCGCTGCCCGGTGTTCGGGTGGCGCTGGTGCACGGGCGCATGAAGGCGGCGGAGAAGCAGGCCACGATGCGCGCGTTCAAGCAGGGCGAGGTGGGCCTGCTGGTGGCGACCACGGTGATCGAAGTGGGCGTGGACGTGCCCAACGCCTCGCTGATGGTGATCGAGAACGCCGAGCGTCTGGGCCTGGCCCAGCTGCACCAGCTGCGTGGGCGGGTCGGTCGCGGCAGCGCGGCATCGAGCTGCGTGCTGCTGTACCAGTCGCCGCTGTCGGCGATGGCGCGCGAGCGCCTCGATACGCTGCGCCAGACCAATGACGGCTTCGCCATCGCCGAGAAGGACCTGCAGCTGCGCGGCCCCGGCGAGCTGCTGGGCACCCGCCAGACCGGGCTCGCCGCGTTCCGCATGGCCGACCTGACGCGCGATGCCGACCTGCTGCCGCAGGTGCATGCACTCGCAGACCGGCTGCTGGCGGAGGCGCCGCAGCTGGCGGATCGCATCGTCGATCGCTGGATCGGTGGCGCCGCGCGCTTCGCGGCGGCGTAGCGGTCAGGCCTCGCAGGCGGGATCGGCGCCGCAATAGATGCCGTGCAGGGTTTCGATGACGCGCTGGGCCGGGCCATCGGCCAGCGCGTAGAGGATCGTCTGCCCTTCGCGCCGCGTGGTGACCAGTCCGTCATTGCGCAGCACTGCCAGATGCTGCGACAGCGCCGACTGGCTGAGGTCGACCTTCGCATTGAGTTCGCCCACCGAACGCTCGCCGCCAAACAGCAGGCACAGCAGCATCAGCCGCTTGTCGTTGGCCAGCGCGCGCAGCAGCCGCGCGGCGTCGCCGGCGTGTGCGCGCATGGCTTCAGGGTCCATGCCGATGGCGAGTGGTGGGGAGTGGCGGGTCGTGGGCATGCAGCGGGACGGCAGCGGGCTGGATCTGTGGCTTGAATTTATATCAGTTGACACTAATATAAGCAACAGCTAATTTATCCGGGCCGATGTGGCTGACCGGAGGTGCGAGATGGCCAGGATTGTGGTGATGGGCGCCGGGCTTGGTGGCATGAGCGCGGCCTACGAGCTTCGCGAAACGCTGGGCAAGGGGCACGAAATCGTGCTGGTGGGCAACGGCGACAGCTTCGGCTTCACGCCGTCCAACCCGTGGCTGGCGGTGGGCTGGCGCAAGCGCGACGAGATCAGCCTGGACGTGGCCGAACACGTCGGCCGCCACGGCATCCGCTTCGACGGCAGTGGCGTGGCGCAGATCGATGCCGCCGGCGATGCCGTGGTCACCGGCAAGGGCGAGCGCATCGGCTACGACTACCTGCTGGTGTGCACCGGTCCGAAGCTGGCCTTCGAGGAAGTGCCCGGCACCGGCCCGCACGGCGGCTATACCCAGTCGGTGTGCACCACCCCGCACGCGGCGCAGGCGTGGGAGGCGTATCAGGAATTCGTGAAGAATCCCGGCCCGGTCGTGATCGGCGCGGTGCAGGGCGCCAGCTGCTTCGGCCCGGCCTACGAGTTCGCGATGATCGTCGATGCCGACCTGCGCAAGCGCAAGCTGCGCGACAAGGTGCCGATGACCTTCGTCAGCAGCGAGCCCTACATCGGCCACATGGGCCTTGGCGGCGTCGGCGATTCCAAGGGGTTGATGGAATCGGAGATGCGCCAGCGCCACATCAAGTGGGTCGTCAACAGCAAGGTGACCGAGGTGCGCGACGGCGAGATGACCGTGGTGCCGCACGACGAGAAAGGCCAGCCGCTGGAGCCGCAGCAGCTGTCGTTCGCCTTCGCCATGCTGCTGCCGGCGTTCAAGGGCGTCGAGGCGGTGGCCGCGGTCGAGGGCCTGTGCAACCCGCGCGGCTTCGTGATCGTGGACAAGCACCAGCGCAGCCCGAAGTACCCGAAGATCTTCTCGGCCGGCGTGTGCGTGGCGATCCCGCCGGTGGAAGCGACCCCGATCCCCACCGGTGCGCCCAAGACCGGCTTCATGATCGAGTCGATGGTCACCACCATCGTGCGCAACATCCAGGCCGAGCTGAAGGGCGAGACGGCGGACTTCGAAGGCACCTGGAACGCGGTCTGCCTGGCCGACATGGGCGATACCGGCGCGGCCTTCGTGGCCCTGCCGCAGATCCCGCCGCGCAACGTCACCTGGACCAGGATCGGCAAGTGGGTGCACCTGGCCAAGATCGGTTTCGAGAAGTACTTCCTCTACAAGATGCGCAACGGCACCAGCGAGCCGATCTACGAGAAATACATCCTCGGCCTGCTCGGCATCGAGCGGCTGAAGGACGTCAAGCGTTCCAACTGAATCCAGACCCCCCCCAAGGAGAAATGACATGACCCTCGATCGAGCCGTACAGGCGTTTGCCGGCGTGATGGTGCTGGTCAGCGTGCTGCTGACCCAGTTCGTCCACCCCAACTTCTTCTGGCTGACCGTGTTCATCGGCGCCAACTTGGTCCAGTCCGCGTTCACCGGTTTCTGCCCCGCAGGCATGGTGATGAAGAAGCTCGGCATCGGCCGCGGCGACGGCGCATCCTGCAACCGCTGCTGACGCCGTCGCCTTGAAGGAGAACATGATGCGCAAGCTGCGGCCCCTGTTGTTGCCCACCCTGCTGGCCCTGGCGGCCTGCGGCGGCGATGCTCCCGTCGCCACGCCGGCCCTGCCCAAGGACCTGGCCACGTTCACCGTGGCCCGAGGCGATGCCTTGCCCGGGCAGGGCTGGGATGGCGTGGTCGAGGCGGTGCGCCGCGCCGATCTTGCCGCGCAGACGGCGGGCCGGGTCTCGACGGTGGCGGTGGACGTGAATGATCGCGTCCGCGCCGGTGAGGTGCTGCTGCGCATCACCGCGGTGGAACAAGATGCCGCGGCCAACGCCGCGCGCGCCCAGCTGCGCGCCGCGGAAGCATCCGCTGCCGAAGCGGAGCAGAACTACCGGCGCTTTGCCGCGCTGGCCGATGCGCAGTACGTGTCGAAGGCGCAGATCGACCAGGCGCGGGCGGCGCGCGATTCGGCGGTGGCCGCGCGCAACGCCGCCGCGGCGATGCTGGCGCAGGCCGCGCAGCAGTCGCAGTACACGGTGGTGCGTGCGCCGTTCGATGGGGTGGTGGCGCGGCGTGACGTCGAGCCCGGCGAAACCCTTGCGCCCGGCATGCCGCTGCTGGCGGTGTATGCACCGGACGCGCTGCGCATCGAGGTCGCGATCCCGCAGACCCGCGCCGAAGCGATCCGCAGGGATCCGCGCGCGCAGGTGCTGCTGGGTGACGGTCGCAGGGTCGCGCCTTCGGAAGTGGTCGTGTTCCCGGCGGCCGATCCGGCCAGCCACAGCGTCAACGTGCGGTTGAACCTGCCGGCGCTGGAACCGCAGCCGGCGCCGGGCACCACGGCGAAGGTGATCTTCGCCGCCGATGCGCAGGGCAAGGCCGGCTCGGCGGCGGCAGGCGTGCGTATTCCCGCCGCCAGCATTGCCCAGCGCGGCGAACTGTCGGGCGTGTACGTGCTGCAGGGCGGTCGCCTGCTGCTGCGCCAGCTGCGGCTGGGCGCGCGCAGCGGCGATGCGGTGGAGGTGATCGCCGGGTTGAAGGCCGGCGAGGTGGTGGCCAGCGATCCGGTGGCCGCCACCCGGGCGATTGCCGCGCAGCGCAAGGCGGCGGAGGCGAGCCGTGACTGACGGTCAGCGTTTCGGCATTTCCGGGCGGCTGGCGGCGACGTTCCAGCGCAATCCGCTGACCCCCATCCTGGCGATCATGGGCCTGCTGCTGGGAATGCTGGCGGTGGCGATCACGCCGCGCGAGGAAGAGCCGCAGATCGACGTGACCATGGCCAACGTCATCGTCCCGTTCGATGGCGCAGGCGCGCGCGACGTCGAGCAATGGGTGGCCACGCCGCTGGAACAGAAGCTTTCGGAGATCGAGGGCGTCAAGCACGTGTATTCGATCAGCCGCCCCGGCATGGCGGTGCTGACGGTCGAATTCGAAGTCGGCGTGCAGCGCCAGCCGGCGCTGGTGCGCCTGTACAACCAGGTGTTCTCGAACGCCGATTTCCTGCCGCAGCGCGCCGGCGTCGGCCAGCCCATCGTCAAGCCCAAGGGCATCGACGACGTGCCGGTGATGGCGCTGACCCTGTGGAGCGACGATCCGCACATGGACGCCACCGCGCTGGGCGAAGTGGCGCATACGCTGGAAGCCGAACTCAAGCGCGTGCCCGGCACCCGCGACGTTTACACCATCGGTGCGCCCGACCGCAGCGTGCTGGTCACGCTGGATGCGGCCAAGCTGGCCACCTACGGGATGGCCGGCAACGATCTGGCGCAGGCGCTGCAGGCAGCCAACGTGGTGCATCAGGCGGGCGAGCGCGTAGACGCGGTGCAGGGCGCGGTGCCGGTGACCGCCGGCAGCTATCTGGCCTCGGCGTCCGATGTGGCGAGTCTGGTGATCGGAAGTCAGGGCGGCAAGCCGCTGCTTCTGTCCGACGTGGCCACCATCGAGGCGCGCGGCGATCTCGCCCGCCAGTACGTCTGGCACGGCGCACCCACGGGCCGGGCCGGGCCGAAGGCCGGCAGCGCGCCGGCAGTGACGATTGCCATTGCGAAAAAACCCGGCAGCAATGCCAGCGATATCACCACCGCGATTGCCCAGCGCATCGAACAACTCAAGGGCGAGCTGATCCCGCAGGGCGTGCAGGTCAGCGTGACCCGCGACTACGGCGCCAGCGCCAGCGACAAGGCGCAGAAGCTGATCCAGAAACTGGTGTTCGCCACCGGCAGCGTGGTGCTGCTGGTGCTGTTCGCGCTCGGCTGGCGCGAGGCCATCGTGGTCGGCGCGGCGGTGGTGCTGACGCTGGCGGTGACCCTGTTCGCCTCCAAGGTGATGGGCTTCACCCTCAACCGCGTCTCGCTGTTCGCGCTGATCTTCTCGATCGGCATCCTCGTCGACGACGCCATCGTGGTGGTGGAGAACATCCACCGGCACATGGCGCGCGGCGGCAAGACCCTGGTCGAGGCGATCCCGCCCGCCGTGGACGAAGTGGGCGGGCCGACCATCCTGGCCACCTTCACCGTGATCGCCGCGCTGATGCCGATGGCCTTCGTCTCCGGGCTGATGGGCCCGTACATGCGGCCGATCCCGATCAACGCCTCGGTGGGCATGCTGCTGTCGCTGGCGATTGCGCTGATCGTCACGCCGTGGCTGTCGCTGAAGCTGCTGTCCCGCCACGGACATGCGGCCGAAGGCGACCATCCGCACGAAGGCGCTCCCGACAAGAGCGCGCAGGCCAGTTGGCTGCACCGGTTGTTCGAAAAAGTGATGAGCCCGTTCCTGCGCGGCGACGGTGCTGCGCGCAAGCGCGGCCTGCTGTTCGCCGGGATGGCGGGAATGGTGCTGCTGTCCGCCTCGCTGGCGGTGTTCAAGCTGGTGGTGCTGAAGATGCTGCCGCTGGACAACAAGTCGGAAGTGCAGGTGGTGGTGGACATGCCGGAGGGCAGCACGCTGGAGCAGACCAATGCGCTGCTGGCCGAGCTTGCGGCCAGGCTCGATACGGTGCCGGAAGTGCTGGACTACCAAGCCTACGCCGGCACCGCCGCGCCGATCAATTTCAACGGCCTGGTGCGGCAGTATTTCCTGCGCAGCGGCAGCAATGTCGGCGACCTGCAGGTCAACCTGCTGGACAAGCACGCGCGCGATCTCCAGAGCCACGAGATCGCGCTGGCGATGCGGCCGATGCTGGCGGAGGCCGGGGCGGAATACGGCGCCTCGGTGAAGGTGGTGGAAGTGCCGCCGGGCCCGCCGGTGCTCTCGCCGCTGGTGGCCGAAGTGTATGGCCCGGATTACGCCGGCCAGCGCAAGGTGGCGCTGGCACTGGCGCAGGAACGCTTCGCCACGACCCAAGGCATCGTCGATATCGACACCACCGTGGAAGCCGCCGCGCCGCGCGAGCAGGTCGTGGTCGACCGTGCGCGCGCCGCGCGCCTAGGCGTGCCGCAGTCGGCCATCGCCGACGCCATCGCGATGGGTGTGTCCGGGCTGGACGCCACCTATGTGCACGACGGCGCTTCGAAGTATCCGCGCCCGGTGCGCCTGCGCCTGCCGGCGCAAGACCAGGCGTCGCTGGCCTCGCTGCTGGCGCTGAAGGTGCGCGGCGGGCAGGGCCAGCTGGTGCCGCTGTCCGAGCTGGTGCGAGTGGAGAAGGCGACGTGGGACGGCGCCATCCACCACAAGGACGGGCTGCCGGTGGTCTACGTGACCGCGGACGAGGCCGGCACGCTGGACAGCCCGCTGTACGGCATGTTCGGCATCGTCGGCCAGCTGGATGACCACGAGGTGGCGGGGCAGCAGCTTGCGCAGACCTTCATCACCCAGCCGGCGGACACCAGCGGCTATGCGTTGAAGTGGGACGGCGAGTGGCAGATCACCTACGAAACCTTCCGTGACATGGGCATCGCCTACGCCGCCGGCATGGTGCTGATCTACCTGCTGGTGGTGGCGCAGTTCCGCAGCTACCTGGTGCCCTTGGTCATCATGGCGCCGATCCCGCTGACCGTGATCGGGGTGATGCCCGGCCATGCGCTGCTGGGCAAGCAGTTCACCGCCACCAGCATGATCGGCATGATCGCGCTGGCCGGCATCATCGTCCGCAACTCGATCCTGCTGGTGGACTTCATCAATCAGGAAACCGAGCGTGGCGTGCCGCTGGTGGACGCGGTGATCGACGCCTGCGCGGTGCGCGCCAAGCCGATCGTGCTCACCGGCGTGGCGGCGATGCTGGGCGCGTTCTTCATCCTCGACGACCCGATCTTCAACGGCCTGGCGATCTCGCTGATCTTCGGCATCCTGGTCAGCACCGTGCTCACGCTGGTGGTGATCCCGTTGCTGTATTACGTGCTGAAGCGCAGGACGGCGGGTGCCGGCCATGCCTGAACAATGAATGGAGGAATACGGTGAGCGAAGACGACGGCATCCGGCTGCTGCTGGAACAGGAAGGGCCCTACGCGTTCCGGATCAGCTTCGAGGGAACGGATCTGGACGCCCTGCACACCGATGAAGGCGCGCCGCTGGGTGAAGGCGCGGGCCCGAATCCGTCCCACCTGCTGCTGGCGGGCGTGGCCAACTGCCTGTCGGCCAGCCTGCTGTTCGCGCTGCGCAAGTTCAAGAACGCGCCCGGCCCGATCCGCACCGAAATCGTGGCGCACAAGGCGCGCAACGAAAACGGCCGCTGGCGCATCCCGCGCGCCGAGGTGGCGATTCATCTGTCCAACGCCGCCGCGGAGCTGGAGCGCTTCGACCGCGTGCTGGCGCAGTTCGAGGAGTTCTGCATCGTCACCCAGAGCGTGCGCGAAGGCATGCAGGTGGACGTGCGCATCATCGATGCCGATGGCGCCGAATATGTGCCCGGGGGCGCGGGGGAGGCCGCATGAGCGCGCCCTCCACCATCGTCGCCTGCCCGGCCTGCAACGGCCTCAACCGCGTGCCCGATGCGCGGCTGGCGGAAGCGCCGAAATGCGGGAAGTGCGGCGCTGCGCTGTTCGCGGCGCACCCGCTGGCGCTGGGTCTGGACAACTTCCGGGCGCATGTCGAGCGCGCCAGCCTGCCGATACTGGTGGACTTCTGGGCGCCGTGGTGCGGTCCGTGCCGGATGATGGCGCCGCAGTTCGAGGCGGCCGCCGCCCAGCTGGAACCCCAGTTGCGCCTGGGCAAGATCGATACCCAGTCCGAAACCGTGCTGGGCCAGCGCTTCGGCATCCGCAGCATTCCCACCCTGGTGCTGTTCCGCGAGGGGCGGGAGCTTGCGCGTCAGGCCGGTGCGATGGGCACGGCTGATATCGTGCGCTGGACGCGTCAGTACCTTTGATTGCAGGAGTGTTTCCGTGAGTCAGTCCTATCCCGAGCTGATCGATGACCTCAATGCCGCCATCGGCAAACTGCGCGAGGGTGCGCCGGATCCGATGCGGGGCTTCTCCGCCTTGGCCCGCGAAGCGCTCAAGCCCGGCGCGCTGGACGTGAAGACCAAGGAGCTGATCGCGATCGGGATCGCCATCGCCACCCGCTGCGACGGCTGCATCGGCTTCCACGCCAAGGCCGCGATCAAAGCCGGCGCGACCCGCGAGGAAATTCTCGAGACCCTGTCGATGGCGATCTACATGGGCGCCGGCCCGTCGATGATCTACGCGGCGGAAGCGCTGCGCGCCTTCGACGAGCTGTCGCCTTCGCAGGAGACACAGGCATGAGCGCGCAGCGGCGAACGGTGTTGCCTGCGCTGCTGCTGGCGCTCGCGCTGGCAACCGGCTGCGCGCATGCGCCGCCGGCGGCGACCTCGGTGGCGCTGCTGCAGCCGTTGCCGGGGCTGTACACCGCGGGCCAGCCGGCGGCCAGCGACTGGCAGGCGATCAAGGCGCGTGGCGTGCGCACCGTGGTCAACCTGCGCCCACAGGGCGAGCTGAAGGATCGCGACGAGGCCGCCGAAGTTCGCGCGGCCGGCCTGCACTACATCGAAATCCCGGTCGGCGGCGCCGAAGGCATCAATCCTGCCAATGCGCGCGCGCTGCATGCGGCGCTTGCGCCGGCGCACGGCGGCGGGGTGCTGGTGCACTGCGCCAGCGGCAACCGCGCCGGCGCGCTGCTGGCGCTGGAACAGCACGAATTCGACGGCGTGGCTGCTGCGCGTGCGCTGGAGATCGGCAAGTCGGCCGGCGTCACCGGGCTGGAAGGCAAGGTCCGGCAGGCGCTGGGGATCGTGGAGTAGGCGACATGGGCGAACGCATCACCGTTGTCGGCGCGGGTTTTGCCGGCCTGACCGCACTGCGCACGCTGCGCAAGCACGCGCCCGACGCGTCGCTGACCCTGGCTGCGCCGCGTGCCGAGTTGCATTACCTGCCGGGCACGATCTGGATTCCCTCGGGCCTGCGCAGCCGCGCCGACCTGGTGGTGCCGCTGGACGACTTCCTGCGTCGCGAGCGCATCAGCTTCCATCGCGCGCGCGCCACCGGGCTGTCGGCGGACGGGCGCGTGCTGCACACCGACGCCGGCGACGTCGCCAACGACGGCCTCATCATCGCAACCGGCGCGCGCTTCCTGCGCAAGCTTCCCGGCATCGAGCACGCGATCATTCCCTGCGAGGGCGTGGATGCCGGCGAGGCGATCCGCGATCGCCTCATCGCCCTCGACGGCGGCACCCTCTGTTTCGGTTTCGGCAGCAACCCGAACGAACCCATCGCCATGCGCGGCGGCCCGATGTTCGAGTTCACGTTCGGTATCGACACCCTGCTGCGTCGGCAGCGACGGCGCGACCGCTTCAGGCTGGTCTTCTTCAGCCCGTCGGAAAAGCCGGGCCAGCGGATGGGCGACAAGGCGGTCGGCCTGATCCTCCGCGAGATGCGCAAGCGCGGCATCGACACCGTGCTGGGCGAGAAGCCGCAGCGTTTCGAGGCCGATGCGGTGCAGCTGGAACGCACCCGCATCGCCAGCGCCATGACCCTGTTCATGCCCGGCCTGACCGGGCAGGCGTGGCTGGACGAAACGCCGCTGCCGCGTTCGCCCGGTGGCTTCGTGCAGGGCGACGCGCAGTGCCGCGTGCCCGGGTTAGAGCACATCTTCGTCGCCGGCGACGGCGGCAGTTTCCCCGGCCCGGACTGGCTGCCCAAGCAGGCGCACCAGGCCGACCTGCAGGCCGAGGTGGCCGCGCGCAACCTGCTGCGCACCCTGCGCGGCGAGCCGGCGGAGGAGGCGTTCACCGCCGAGTTGGTGTGCATCGTCGATACGCTGGATCGCGGTTTGCTGGTGACCCGCAAGACCGGCGGCTCACGTGCGCTGCCACCGCTGCGGGCGATGCACTGGGCCAAGTCCGCGTTCGAGAAGCGCTACCTGCGCCGCTATCGCTGAGCACCCGCAGCTTGCGGTCATAATGCGGCGATGAGCCATGACCGCATTCCCCTGTTGATTGATACCGACCCCGGCGTGGACGACGCGCTGGCCCTGCTGATGGCCTTCGACGACCCTCGCCATGAGGTGGTCGGCCTGACCATCGCCGCCGGCAACGTCGGCCTGGGCCATACCGTCGCCAACGCGCTGAAGCTGTGCGAGGTCTGCGGGGTGGACGTGCCGGTATTCGCCGGTGCCGATGCGCCGCTGGTGTTCCCGGCCCGCGACGCCGCCTACGTGCACGGCCGCGACGGCTTCGGCGACACCGGCTACGCGCCGGCCGCCCGCGCCGCCGAAGCCGAGCACGCCGCGCTGGCCATCCTGCGGCTGTCGCACGAACACGCCGGCAGGCTGCTGCTGGTGGCGTTGGGGCCGCTGACCAACCTCGCGCTGGCGCTGAAACTGGATCCGACCCTGCCGCAGCGGATCAAGCGATGCGTGGTGATGGGCGCGGCGGTCAGCGCCCACGGCAATATCAGCGCGGCTGCCGAATTCAACATCGCCTTCGACCCGGAGGCGGCGCATATCGTGTTCTCGGCCTTCCCGATGGTCGAGCTGGCCGACTGGGAAGCCGTGCTGGCACACGGGTTCCGCCATGACGACGCCGAGCGCTGGCTGGCCGCGGCGTCCCCGCGGGCGCGCTTCTACGCCGGGATTTCCGCGCATACCCGCGCTTGGGCCAAGGCCGGGCGCGGCGAGCGCTGGCACGCCGCCGACGCGCTGGCGATGGCGCTTGCGCTGCAGCCGGAGGGCGCGCAGGAGCTGCTGGAGCGCCCGCTGGCGGTGGAAACCGCCGGCCAGCACGCGCGCGGCGCCACCATCGTGGACTGGAACCGGCAGACCGGCGCGGCCGACAACGTGGCCATCCTCATGCGCTACGACCAGGCGCGGTTCGAGGCGACGATCGAGCGCGCGCTGGCTGCTTGCTGAGCCGGGTCGCGGCGCCGGATCCGGGCCGGTTGCACGGGGAGGGCGGGCGTCGCTATAATGCGCGGCTCTTTCTCCCGTTCCACTTCCCAGAGTTTCCATCATGAAAGCCGGCATCCATCCCGAATACCGCGACGTCGTCTTCCAGGACGTGACCTCGGACTTCAAGATCCTGACCCGCTCGACCCTCTCCAGCAAGGAGACGGTGAAGTGGGAAGACGGCAACGAGTACCCGCTGATCAAGGTGGAAGTCTCGTCGTCCTCGCACCCCTTCTACACCGGCCAGAACAAGGTGATGGACACCAGCGGCCGCGTCGACAGGTTCCGCAAGCGCTACCAGAAGTAAGCGCCCGCGACAGCGTGTGCATGAGCGGCCGCCCTTGGGCGGCCGTTTCGTTTTGGTTGATCCGGGTCAGGCGCCTGCGACTTTCGTCCGGGGTGCCGGACTGGCCGCATATGCGATAATTCCGCTTTCCCATGCGCTGGCGCATGGCCCCGAGCGGCCGCGTGCCGGGCACCCCCAATGGAGTTGCGCCGTGTCCGAACTTGACCAGATCACCATGACCGCAGGCGACAAATCGGTCGTCATGCCCGTGCTGAAGCCCACCTTGGGCCAGCCATGCGTGGACATCGCCAAGCTGCCCAAGGAAACCGGCTGCTTCACCTACGATCCGGGCTTCGGCGCCACCGCCAGCTGCAAGTCGGCGATCACCTACATCGACGGCGACGCAGGCGTGCTGCTGTACCGCGGCTATCCGATCGAGCAGCTGGCCGAGAACTCCACCTTCACCGAGGTGGCCTACCTGCTCATGCACGGCGAGCTGCCGAACGCGCAGCAGCTGGATGGCTTCGAGCATGAAGTCACCCACCACACGATGATGCACGAGGCGTTCCGCACCTTCCTGTACGGCTTCCGCCACGATGCGCATCCGATGGCGATGCTGACCGGCATGCTGGGCTCGCTGGCCAGCTTCTACCACAACGACCTCGACCTCGAGGACCCGGAGCAGCGCCGCCTGGCCGCGATCCGCCTGATCGCCAAGGTGCCGACCATCGCGGCGGCCTGCTACCGCTATTCGATCGGCTGGCCGATCCGCTACCCGCGCAACAACCTCGACTTCACCACCCGCTTCCTGCACATGATGAAGGAAGTGCCGAGCGAGCCGCTGGAGCTGAATCCGGTGGCTGCCAAGGCGATGGATCTGCTGTTCATCCTGCACGCCGACCACGAGCAGAACGCCTCCACCTCGACCGTGCGCCTGGTCGGTTCGACCGGCGCCAACCCGTACGTCAGCGTGGCCGCCGGCGTGGCCGCGCTGTGGGGCCCGGCGCACGGCGGCGCCAACGAGGCGGTGCTGAAGATGCTGGCCGAGATCGGCCGGCCGGAGAACGTGAAGTCGGCGATCGACAAGGCCAAGGACAAGGAATCCGGCTTCCGCCTGATGGGCTTCGGCCATCGCGTCTACAAGAACTACGACCCGCGCGCGGCGCTGGTGCGCAAGATGACCCACGACGTGCTGGGCGCGCTCAACGTCAACGACCCGCTGCTGGAAGTGGCGGTGCGGCTGGAAGAGGCGGCGCTGAAGGACGATTACTTCGTGCAGCGCAAGCTCTACCCGAACGTCGATTTCTACAGCGGCCTCATCTACAAGGCGCTGGGCATCCCGGTGGAGATGTTCACGGTGATGTTCGCCATCGCCCGCACCGCCGGCTGGGTCAGCCACTGGCTGGAGCAGCAGGAAGATCCGGAAAACCGCATCGGCCGCCCGCGCCAGATCTACACCGGCTCGGCCCAGCGCGACTACCTGGCGATGGCCAAGCGCTGAGCCAGCGCCACAGCGTCGCAACGAAAACGCCCCGCAAGGGGCGTTTTCTTTTGTGCGATGCGACCCGCGGCATGGCCGGGCAGCGGGGTTTCGCTGGCCGCGGGCTTGTCAGGGGTGCTGGTGCGCGCGGATTTCCTCCTCGGCCAGCAGTGCGCGCAGCTGCGCCGCCGAAGCGCGCTGCATCGGCCGTTCGTCGATGCCGGACAGTGGTGCCTGGCGCAGGCCGTCCAGCGGCAGCACGGTGGCGTCGAAGGCAAGCTCTTCGGCGCTGAACAGCCAGCCTGGCGCGTCCAGCGCGCGCTCCCGATCCAGCCGCAGGTGGCGGCTGCGCGGCTGTGCAGGGATGCCGTGTTCGTCCAGCCAGCGCGGCACCGCGTCGGGATCGTCGCTGTGCAGGTGCAGGTCGACCGCTGAACGGGCGTCGGCGGTGCCTTCCAGCACCGGCCCGACCAGGCGCGGCCGGAAGCCGGCGAAGAACTCCAGCGCGCGCAGTGCGGCCTCGCGACGGCGGCGCAACTCCAGCGGCTGGCGGTCGCCCAGGAACAGCCGCTGGTATTCGCGCAGTGCGTCCTCGATCTCGCGGTTGCGCGGCAGCGAGGCGTCGTCGAGGATGCCCAGCCGCTGTGCGGCCTTGCGCTTGGCCATGTGGAAATCGCGGATGCCGCCTTCGGCCATCAGCCGGGCGGCTTCATGCGCCAGCCGCTGGCGGCGCTCGCGGGTGCGGGTCTGCGCGTGCAGGTGCGCATGGGCGTGCTGACGGCTGTCCGGCATCGACGGAACCTCATGGCGACCTGCGCCGACTGTACCCGAGCGGGCAGCGGGCTGCGCGTGACGAAGGTTGGCCGTCAGAAGATGTCGAAGGATTCCTCGGTCGGCTGTTCATCGAGTTCCGGCTCGACCAGCGATTCCTCTTCCATCCGCTGCAGGTCTTCGGCCTTGACCCATTCGACGATGCCGCCTTCGCCGCCCGGCAGCAGCCTGCCGTTGGCGCTGACGCCGACCTTGACCATGCCGGCGGGCGGTTCGGGCAGCCGCTCGGGCTGGCCCTTCAGCGCCACCTGCATGTAGCTGATCCAGATCGGCAGCGCCGCCTTGCCGCCGTATTCGCGATAGCCCAGCGAGCGGAAGTCGTCGCGGCCCACCCAGACGGTGGTGACGTACGGGCCGCCGAAGCCGGAGAACCAGGCGTCGCGGTGGTCGTTGGTGGAACCGGTCTTGCCGCCCACGTCCTCGCGGTTCAGCACCCGCGCGGCGGTGGCGGTGCCGCGCTTGACCACGTCGCGCATCATCGAGGCCAGCTGCCAGGCCACGCGCGGATCGATCGCACGCGGGGCGACCAGGATGTCCGGATCGACCGGCGGCGGCGTGGCGGCGGGTTGCGCGGCCGGCTTGCCGGCGGTTGCCGCGGATGCGGTTGCGCCAGCCGGACCGAGGTCGAAGCCGTCCACCTGCGTGGTGGCCGGTGCGGCGACTGCCCGGCCGGGAGCGGTGGCAACCGCGCAGGATGGGCAGGCGACCGGCGCGGCCTCCTTGAAGACCTCCTTGCCGTCGCGATCGCGCACGCTGTCGATCACCCACGGGGTGACCAGGAAGCCGCCGTTGGCGAACGCGCCGTAGCCGCGGGCCACCGACAGCGGCGTCAGCGAGGCGGTGCCCAGCGACATCGACAGGTTGGGCGGCAGGCTGGCTTCATCGAAGCCGAAATGGCTGATGTAGCGACGTGCGTACTCCACCCCGATGGTGTCCAGCAGGCGCACCGACACCAGGTTGCGCGACTGCACCAGCGCCTCGCGCACGCGCATCGGGCCGGCGAAGTTGCCGCTGTCGTTCTGCGGCCGCCATTCCTTGCCGCGGCGGTCCTTGAACACCACCGGCGCGTCCAGCACGATCGAGGCCGGGTTGAAACCGCGCTCGAAGGCCGCGGCGTAGAGGAAGGGCTTGAAGCTGGAGCCGGGCTGGCGGCGTGCCTGGGTGGCGCGGTTGAACTTGTTGCCGGCGAAGCTGTAACCGCCCACCAGCGCGCGCAGGGCGCCGTTGTCGGCGTCCAGCGACACCAGCGCCACCTGTGCCCGCGGGATCTGGTCGATTTCCCAGCGCGGTGGCGCCTCGGGCTTGTCGGCGGGGGCGGGCAGCCGGCGCACGCGCACCACGTCGCCGCGCTTGGCCAGCGCCGCAGCCGGTTTGCCGGTCCAGGCGATGGCGCTGCCGCTCAACGCCAGTTCGCTGCCGTCGCGCAGCACCACCGCCAGGCGGCCACCGGCGGTGTCGACCACCACCGCCGGAAGCAGATCGTTCTGCGTCGGGATCGCGCGCAGCAGCTGGCCGATGGTGGTGGCGTCGGCGCCTTCCGGGATCTGCACGGTTTGCTCTGGCTTGCGCCAGCCGTGGCGGCGGTCGTACACGCGCAGCCCATCCATCACCGCGCGGTCTGCGGCCGCCTGCAGCACCGGGTCGATGGTGGTGGTGACGTGGTAACCCTTGTTCAGCACGTCGCCGCCGAAGCGTTCCACCATCTGCTGGCGCACCATCTCCGCCACGTAGGGCGCGTACACCTCGATCTCCCGCTCGTGCGGCTTGGCGTGCATGGGCGCGCGGCGCGCGGCCTCGGCCTCGGCGCGGCTGACGAAGCCCAGCTCCGCCATCCGCGGCAGGATGTAGTTGTCGCGGCGGATGCGGGCGCGCTCGGGGTTGCTGAGCGGGTTGCCGCTGGACGGGAACTTGGGGATGCCGGCCAGGGTGGCGGCTTCGTCCAGGCTGAGCTGGTCCAGGCTCTTGCCGTAGTAGAACTCGGCCGCCGCCGCCACGCCGTAGGCGCGGTTGCCGAAGAAACTCTTGTTGAGGTACAGCTCGAAGATCTCGTCCTTGGCAAGCTCCCGCTCCATCTTCATCGCCAGCAGCATTTCGGCGAATTTGCGCCGGAAGCTGTACTCGGAGCTGAGGAAGAACTGCTTGGCCACCTGCTGGGTGATGGTGGAGCCGCCCGCCACCCGTTCCTGGCCGCCGGTCTTGGCCAGCAGCCAGACCGCACGCAGCACGCCCTTCACGTCGATGCCGTGGTGTTCGTAGAAATTGGCATCCTCGGCGGCCAGGAAGGCCTGCTTGACCCGCAGCGGGACCTTGCCGATCTCGACCGGATAGCGCCGCATTTCACCGAACAGGCCGATCAGGCGGCCGTCGCGGGCGTACACGTACATCGGCTCCTGCAGTTCGATTGAACGCAGGCTCTGCACGTCCGGCAGGCGGGCGCTGACCGCGTAGACCATGATGCCGAGCGCCACGCCGCCGGCCAGGCAGACGGCGGCCGCGCCGAGCAGGGTCCAGCGCAACAGGCGGGGAATGCGGGGCATGGGCGCAGATTCCGATTGCAGCAAACGGGGCTGCGGAGTATAGAGTAGGCGCCGGTAACGACCGGCCCACGGGGGTGGCCGGTTTCCCTTCGCGCATGCGTAAATGGAAACCGGACAGGGCGAAATGGGGCATGTCAGACTTGCGCATCGGTGGAAACCGGTTGCCTTGACGTGAAAAGTCCGTTATTCATGTAGTACAGCACCTGTTGCGCGTAAGCGCATGTGGCAAGGGGAGATACCGTGGGTCTGGGGACGAAGACGCAACCGCCGTTGATCGGCGTGGACATCAGTTCGACCGCGGTCAAGCTGCTGCAGCTTGCGCGTACCGGCGACCGTTACCGCGTGGAGCACTACGCGGTGGAGCCGCTGCCGCCGAATGCCGTGGTCGAGAAGAACCTGGTCGAGGTCGAGGCCGTGGGCGAAGCGATCCGCCGCGCGGTGGCGCGTTCGGGAACGCGGATCAAGAACGCCGCCGCTGCGGTGTCCGGCTCCTCGGTGATCACCAAGGTGATCCCGATGCCCGCCGCCCTCAGCGAGGACGAGCTGGAATCGCAGATCGAGCTGGAAGCGGTCAACTACATCCCGTACCCGGTCGAGGAAGTGAACCTCGACTTCGAGGTGCTGGGACCGATGCCCGGCAACAGCGAGATGGTGCAGGTGCTGCTGGCGGCCTCGCGCTCCGAGAACGTCGAGATCCGCGCCTCCGCGCTCGAGCTCGGCGGCTTGACCGCCAAGGTCATCGACGTCGAGGCCTTCTGCATCGAGAACGCCTTCGCGCTGATGGCGCCGACGCTGAACGTGCCGCGCGACGGCCTGGTGGCGCTGGTCGACGTCGGTGCCACCATGACCACGCTCAACGTCCTGCGCGGTGGCCGCAGCATCTACACCCGCGAGAACGTGTTCGGCGGCAAGCAGCTGACCGACGAGGTCATGCGCCGCTACAGCCTGAGCTATGAGGAAGCCGGCCTGGCCAAGCGCCAGGGCGGGCTGCCGGAAAGCTACGAGATCGAGGTGCTCGATCCGTTCAAGGAAGCCATGGTCCAGCAGGTCAGCCGCCTGCTGCAGTTCTTCTACGCCGGCAGCGAGTTCAATCGCGTCGACCAGGTGGTGCTGGCGGGTGGCTGCGCCTCCATCCCCGGCATCGCCGCGATGGTGGAGGAGCAGCTCGGTATCCCGAGCGTGATGGCCAACCCCCTGGCGCAGATGACGCTGGGCCCGCGCGTGCAGGCGCACGCCCTGGCGCAGGACGCCCCGGCGTTGATGATCGCCTGCGGGCTGGCACTGAGGAGCTTCGACTGATGGCACGGATCAATCTCCTCCCGTGGCGCGAGGAGCGCCGCAAGGCCCGGCAGAAGGAATTCGCCGGCATGGTCGGGCTGGCGGTCGTCGCCGGCCTGCTGTTGTCGTTCCTGATCTACAGCTTCTACAGCGGCCGCGTTTCCACCCAGACCGCCCGCAACGAATACCTGCGCGGCGAGATCGCCAAGGTCGATGGCCAGATCAAGGAGATCGAGGCGCTCGACAAGAAGAAGTCGAAGCTGCTGGCGCGCAAGGAAGTGATCGAGCAGCTGCAGGCCAACCGCGCGCAGATGGTGCACCTGTTCGATTCGCTGGTCCGCACCATCCCCGACGGGGTGGCGCTGACTGCGATCAAGCAGGAGGGCGATATCCTCACCCTGAGCGGTCGCTCGCAGTCCAATGCGCGGGTCTCGACCTACATGCGCAATCTGGAAAGCTCGGGCTGGATGACCAACCCCGATCTGAACGTGATCGAGGCCAAGGAAGGCAATACCGGCCTGCCCTACGAATTCACCCTGAAGGTCAAGCTGGCCAATCCGAACGCGCCCAAGGACGGCGAGGCCGCGACGAAGGCGCCGGTCGCGCCGAAGGCGTCCGCGCCTGCTGCTGGAGGAGCCGCCTCGTGAACAACAAAAAGAAGGTCAACCTTCGCGAACTGGAACTCAACAACATCGGCGGCTGGCCGCGCCAGGCGCAGCTGGGTTTCTGCGGCCTGATCGTGCTGTTGCTGGTCGTGCTGGCTTGGTTCCTGGTGGTCAGTGGCAAGCGTGACGAGCTCAAGGGGCTCGAGGCGCAGGAAACCGAGCTGCGTACCGAGTTCGAGACCAAGCAGGGTCGCGCCGCCAACCTGGAACCGCTCAAGCAGCAGCTGGCGCAGATGGAGCAGCAGTTGCAGCAGATGCTGCGGCAGCTGCCCAGCAAGACCGAAATGCCAGACCTGATCGTGGACATCTCGCAGACCGCGCTTGCCACCGGCATCCAGAACGACCTGTTCCAGCCGGGTCCGGAGGCGAAGCAGGAGTTCTACGCCGAGAAGCCGATCATGCTGCGGATGGTAGGCAGCTACCACCAGTTCGGTGCCTTTGTCAGCGGCGTGGCGTCGCTGCCGCGCGTGGTCATCATGACCATGCACGACATCTCGCTGCAGCCGAAAAAGACCAAAGACAACCCCAACGCCCGCATCGGTGCCAACAGTGCGCTGGAACTGGCCGGTACGGTCAAGACCTACCGCTACCTGGACGAGGAAGAGGCGGCGCAATCCGAGGCGGCCGTTGACGCCGCCAAGAAGGAGGGCAAGTGACCATGCGCCTGACATCGCTTAGTCGCGTCTTCCGCCTGGCGTCCGTGTTGCTCCTGTGCGGCCTGCTGGCCGCCTGCGGCAGCGGCCGCGGCGATCTGGAGAAATGGGTGGCCGAGGTCAAGGCCAAACCCGCCCCGCCGCTGGATCCGCTTCCGGTCATGCAGCAGTTCGAAACGTTCGAATACACCGCGCAGAACATGCGCGACCCGTTCGACCAGGCCTTCAGCGGGGAAGGTTCCAGCAGCGGCCCGCGGCCCGACCCGGGCCGGCGCAAGCAGACGCTGGAGATGTTTTCGCTGGACAGCCTGAAAATGGTGGGCTCGCTGGGGGGCGGCAAGAACCTGGTGGCGCTGGTGATGGCCCCGGACAAGGTGACCTACCGGGTAATGCCGGGGGTTTACCTGGGGCAAAGCGACGGCCGGGTGACCGGCGTCTACGAAGACCGGATCGAACTGGTCGAACTGGTTCCGGATGGCGCAGGCGGCTGGCTGGAACGTCCCGCCAAGCTGGCGCTCGAAGACAATTGATTTGGGGAATAGACCGATGACCGTCAACAACGCCAAGCAAACGCAGTCCGTCCGGCGTCCCTTGCACCTAGGGGCGCTCGCGGCAGGACTCGCGGCAGGTCTCTATGCGGCTGGTGCGGCTGCACTGCCCGCCACCACCGTGGTCCTGGGCATGGGCCAATCCGCTACCGGAGCCCTGGCCGATCCCGCCAAGCGCATGCCGGACGCGGTCACCGTGTCCGCGATCGATTTCAAGCGCGGTGACGACGGGGCGGGCAAGCTGATCCTGCGCTTCTCCGGCGAGGGCGCTGCCCCCGACCTGCGCAACATGGGCTCCAGCGTAGTGGTGGACATCGGCAACGCGCAGTTGCCGGCGGCGCTGCAGCGGCCGATCAACGTCACCGACTTCGCCACCCCCGTGCAACGGATCGACGCGCGCGCAACCAGCAGCGGCGCGCAGCTGGTGCTGGGGACCAAGGGCCTGTTCGAATCCATGGCCTACCAGCGCGGCAACGAATACATCGTGGAAATCCTGCCGCGCGCCGCTGCGCCCGTGGTAGCGCAGGTCCAGGGCCGTACCCCCGCCGTCGGCGCCACCGCCAGCGGCGGTGCCGGCAGCGAAGCGGTCACGCGTTACGGCGGCAAGCCGGTGACCTTCAACTTCCAGGACGTGCCGGTGCGCACCGTCCTGCAGCTGATCGCCGACGAATCCAACCTCAACATCGTTGCTGCCGACACCGTGCAGGGCAACGTCACCCTGCGTCTGGTCAACGTGCCGTGGGACCAGGCGCTGGATCTGGTGCTGCAGGCCAAGTCGCTGGACAAGCGCCGCAGCGGCAACGTGGTGTGGGTGGCCCCGCAGAAGGAAATCGCCGATTTCGAGCAGGCCAAGGAAGACGCCCGCATCAACCTCGAGGAGCGCGCCGAGAAGGTGACCGAATACATCCCGGTCAACTACGCCAATGCCGAGGACATCGCCCGCCTGTTGACCGAAGAGAGCAAGGGCAACCAGCAGGGCGGTGGCCAGAGTGGCGGCCAGAACGCGCAGGACCGTGGCTTCCTGTCCGGACGCGGCAGCATCAGCTTCGACAAGCGCACCAACACGCTGCTGGTGATCGACATCCCGCAGCGCGTAGCCAACATCAAGAATCTGGTCCAGCAGCTCGACAAGCCGGTGGATCAGGTGGTGATCGAAGCCCGCATCGTGATCGCCAACGAGAACGTGGCGCGCGAGCTGGGTGCGAAGTTCGGCATCACCGGCGTCAAGGACAACGTGCTTTACAGCAACAGCATTGGCAACAACATTGCCAATCAGAATGCGATCGTCAACGCGAACAACCAGAACAACAGTACCAACCCGCCGACGCCGCCAGCCGTGCCGACGATCACGCGTGGGCTGATGAGCAACCTGCCCGCCACCCTGACGGGTGCCACCGCTGGGTCGCTGGCGCTGTCGATCCTCAACGCCGGCTATGCGCTGGACGTGGAGCTCTCTGCGATCCAGACCCAGGGGCGCGGCGAAGTGCTCTCCAACCCGCGCATCGTCACCAGCAACCAGAAGGAAGCGGTGATCCGGCAGGGCAAGGAAATCGGCTACCTGACCGTCTCCGGCGGCCAGGGCGGCAACGTGCCTACCGTGCAGTTCAAGGAAGCGCTGCTGGAACTCAAGGTGACGCCGACCATCACCAACGATGGCCGCGTCTTCCTGAACATGAGCGTGAAGAAGGACGAGCTGGATGGCTTCATCAGCCTGGGCAGCTTCGGCGAGGTGCCGCAGATCGCCAAGCGCGAGGTCACCACGGCGGTGCTGGTCGAGGATGGCCAGACCGTTGTGATCGGCGGCGTCTACGAATTCAGCGACACTTCCGAGATATCGAAGGTGCCGTTCCTCGGCGACATTCCGCTGCTCGGCAACCTGTTCCGCAACAAGAACCGGACCAAGAGCAAGGCCGAGCTGCTGGTATTCGTGACGCCGAAGGTCATGCGCGTCGCACAGCACTGATCGCTTGCCGTCTGCGACGACTGGAACGGGAGCCGAAGGGCTCCCGTTCCGTTTTTGCCGTCGGTCATCACGGTCGATGGGGCCGGATTGTTCGCCGCCGTGCGCCGCGCGTGCGAACCTTTGACGACAAGACAGGTCGAAGCTGTCTGCATTCGAGGGACAGAGATGGACAACCCCGCACCCGAAATTTCCCGCCTGCATGCGGTTTTCCGCGATCTGCGCGACGTGCTGGCGGAGGAGATCGTCGGCCAGGCTGCGCTGATCGAACGCCTGCTCATCGCCCTGCTGGCGGATGGCCACCTGCTGGTGGAAGGCGCGCCGGGGCTGGCCAAGACCACCGCGATCCGCGCGTTGGCGGCGCGGCTGGAAGCGGACTTCGCGCGCGTGCAGTTCACTCCCGACCTGCTGCCCGCCGACCTGACCGGCACCGAGGTGTGGCGGCCGCAGGATGGCCGCTTCGAATTCCAGCCCGGGCCGATCTTCCATTCCATCCTGCTGGCCGATGAGATCAACCGCGCGCCGGCCAAGGTGCAGTCGGCACTGCTGGAGGCGATGGGCGAGCGCCAGGTGACGGTAGGGCGGGCGACCTATCCGCTGCCGTCGCTGTTCCTGGTGATGGCGACGCAGAACCCGATCGAGCAGGAGGGCACGTTCCCGCTGCCGGAAGCGCAGCTGGACCGGTTCCTGATGCATGTGCGGATCGGCTATCCGCAGGCGGATGCCGAAACCGAGATCCTGCGGCTGGCGCGCGAGCGCGCCCGCGATGCGCTGCGACCGGCCACCACGCCTGCATCGCGGATCGCGCAGGCCGATGTGTTCGCCGCCCGTCGCGCCGTGCTCGACCTGCACATGGCGGCGCCGCTGGAGCGTTATCTGGTCGAGCTGGTGCTGGCCTCGCGCGACGCCGCCCGTTACGACGCCGCGCTGGGCCGGCGCATCGCCTGGGGCGCCAGCCCGCGCGGCTCGATCGCGCTGGAGCGCTGCGCGCGCGCGCGCGCGTGGCTGGACGGGCGCGACTACGTCACCCCCGACGACGTGCGCGCGGTCGCGCCCGACGTGCTGCGCCACCGCGTGCTGCCCAGCTTCGAGGCCACCGCCGAGGGCTGGGACGGCGAGCGGCTGGTCGGCGAACTGCTGCGGCTGGTACCGCTGCCGTAATCGCGGCTAGGAATCCGCAGGCAATGGCCCAGACTCCGCGATCCAGTACGCAGGCAACCACCGAGGCGATCACGGGTGATGGCATCGTGCCCAGCCTGGCCGAATTGGTGGCGCTGCGCGCGCTGGCGCAGGGGCGGCGGCCACCGCGGCGCGGCCAGCACGGAGTGCAGGGGCATGCGTTGTCCAACCTGCGCGGGCGCGGGATGGAATATGCGGAGTCGCGCGAATACGCGGCTGGCGACGACGCCCGTCACATCGACTGGCGGCTGACCGCGCGCAGCGGCAAGGCGCATACCAAGCTGTTCCAGGCCGAACGCGAGCGACTCACGCTGGTGGTGGCCGATACCGCGCCAGCGCTGTATTTCGGCACCCGGGTGCGGTTCAAGTCGGTGCAGGCGGCGCGCGCGGGTGCGCTGGCTGCTTGGCTGGCCGCGCGTGATGGCGACCGCATCGCCGCCCTGCGCGGTGCTTTGCAGGAAGCGCCGGTGGCGCCCGCCTCCGGCCAGCGCGGCGCGCTGCGCGTGCTGGATGCGCTGGTGCGCTGGTACGCGCAGCCGCCGAAAGACGACGCCGGGCTGGCAAAAGCGCTTGAACATGCGCGCCGGCTGCTGCGGCCGGGCTCGCGGGTGATCGTGCTGGCCGATCCGGCCAGCGTGCTGGCGGTGCCGGCGCCGCTGTGGGCCGGCATCGGCCAGCACCATGATGCCGTCGTCCTGCTGCTGACCGATCCGCTGGAACGGCGGCCGCCGGCCGCGCGCCTGCCGTTCTCGCTGGACGGCGAACGGTTGGAGCTGGCGCTGGATGCGGCCGCGGTGCGGCAGCGCTGGTTGCAGGCGTTCGATGCGCCGATGCAGGGTGCGCTGGCGCTGCTGCAGCGTCAGCGCATCCGCGCCCAGCCGCTGTCCAGCGATGATCCCGCCGATGCGTGGCTGGCGCTGCTGGATGGCCCGGCGAGGAGGACGGGGTGAAGCTGCAGCCCGCGCCGACGTTGCAGCTGAAAGACGTGCATCCGGGCGTCGCGCCGGACTGGTGGCCGCCGGCGCCTGGCTGGTGGCTGCTGCTCGGCATCGTGCTGTTGCTCGCGCTCTGGCTGGGACGCTGGTGGTCACGACGGCGACGACGCCAGCGCGAACTGGCCCGCTATTTCGATGAAGCGCTGGCGCGGGCGGCATCGCCCCCGGCGCAGGTCGCGGCGATGTCCGAGCTGCTGCGGCGCGCGGCGAGGCGCATCGATCCACAGGCAGATCGCCTGCAGGGTGAAGCATGGCTGGCCTTTCTCGACGCCGGACTCAAGCCGCCTGCATTCCTGCATGGGCCGGGCGCGCTGCTGGTGGATGGTGCGTTCCGGCCCGCCGTCGATCCGGCTGCGGTGGAAGCGCTGCGCGTGGTCGCGCGTCGGCGTTACCTGCAGTGGATGCAGCACGCATGACGGCGCTGCGCGAACTGGCAGGGATCGACGGCTTCGCCTGGCCGTGGCTGTTGCTGGCAGTGGTAGTGCCGTGGCTGCTGCAGCTGCTGCCGCCATTGCGCGGCGGAGAGGGCGAGGCCGCGCTGCGGGTGCCGTGGCGGCGCCTGCGTGAAGTGGCCGAGGGTGGCAGTGGCCGGCCGCAGGCGCGCGGGTTCCCATGGCTGCGGTGGTTGGCCTGGTGCCTGCTGTGCGTGGCGGCCGCGCGGCCGCAGCAGCTGGGCCCGCCGGTGGCGCCGCCGCAGGCGGGACGCGAACTGATGCTGGCGGTCGACCTGTCCGCCAGCATGGGCGAGGAGGACATGGAGCTGGGCGGCCGCATCGTCGACCGCCTCACCGCCGCCAAGGCGGTGCTGGCCGACTTCCTCGACCGTCGTGCCGGTGACCGCGTCGGCCTGATCGTGTTCGGCGACCGCGCCTACGCACTGACGCCGCTGACGCCGGATCGCGCGAGCGTGCGCCAGCAGCTGGATGGCACCGTGGTCGGATTGGCCGGCCGCGCCACCGCGCTGGGCGATGCCATCGCGTTGGCCACCAAGCGGTTGCAGCAGCGCGATGCCGGTGCGCCGGCGCGTGATCGCGTGCTGATCCTGCTGACCGACGGGGTCAACACCGCCGGCATGCTGGAGCCGGAACGGGCCGCGCAGATCGCCCGCGACGCCGGCGTGCGCATTCACGCCATCGCCTTCGGTGGCGCCGGGGCCGCGGTGTCGGTGTTCGGTTTCCAGCTGCCGCTGGGTGGTGGCGACGAAGTCGACGAAGCCGGCCTCGCCAAGATCGCCGAACTGACCGGCGGCCGGTTCTTCCGCGCCCGCGCGGTGGACGAGCTGGCCGGCATCTATGCCGAGATCGACCGGCTGGAGCCGGTCCAGCGGGCCGGGCAGGTGGTGCGTCCGCGGATCGAGCGCTACCCGCTGCCGCTGGGGCTGGCGCTGGCCCTGGGCGGGGTGGTGCTGCTAGCACGGAGGCGCGCGGCATGAGCGCGCTCTGGGCCGCACTGGCGCAACTGCATTTCCTGCGGCCGTGGTGGCTGCTGGCGCTGCTGCTGGTGCCGCTGCTGGCGTGGCGGCTGCGCGCGCGCGCGCGCCGGCGCTCCGGCTGGCGCGAGGCGGTGGATGCACATCTGCTGCCACATCTGCTGGAGCCGGGCGGTTCAGCGACGGGCGGTGCATGGACGCAGCGGCTGGCCTTGCTGGGGCTGCTGCTGGCGCTGCTGGCGCTGGCCGGGCCGAGCTTGCGCAAGCAGCCGCAGCCGCTGTGGCAGAGCCGGCAGCCGCTGGTGGTAGCGCTGGATCTCTCTCGCGCTGCGCTGGCCCGCGACCTGCCGCCAACCCGACTGGCGCAGGCGCGCGCCAAGCTGGCCAGCCTGCTGCGCGAACGCGCCGGCGGGCAGGTGGCGTTGGTGGCATTCGCCGAAGACGCCTACACCGTGGCCCCGCTGACCGACGATGCCGGCAACGTCGCCCTGTTCCTCGACGCGCTGGCGCCGGACGTGATGCCGGCCGACGGCCAGCGCATCGATCGCGCCATCGCCTGGTCGCAGCGCCTGCTGCAGCAGGCCGGTTTCCCGCGCGGCGACATCCTGCTGCTGACCGATCACGCCGATGCTGCCGCCATCGCGATGGCGGCCAAGGCTGCTGCCGCCGGCTATCGGGTGTCGGCGCTTGGACTGGGCACGGCGCAGGGCGGCGTGTTCGAAACGCCAACCGGCCTGGTGCAGGCGCGGCTGGATGCGCCGTCGCTGCGCGCGCTGGCGACCAGCGGTGGCGGCGGCTACCGCGCGCTGGCGGCGGACGCTGCGGACCTGCACGCGCTGGGCGTGTTGGAGCCGCGGCAGGCGGATGGCGCCGCGGCGCGCGGCGCTGCCGTGGCGCAATGGCAGGACGATGGCGCATGGCTGCTGCCGTTGGTGCTGGCCTGCTTCCTGCCGCTGTTCCGTCGCGGCAATGCACTGGTGCTGCTGCTGGCCGGTGCGCTGTGGCTGCAGCCGCCACCGGCACGCGCGCAGGACGCAGGCAGCCGCGGCGGCACGCTCTGGCAACGCGCCGACCAGCTTGCCCACGCGCGGCTGCAGGCGGGTATCGCTGCCTACAGGACGAAGGACTACCCGCGCGCCATCGAGGAGTTTTCCGGTCTCACCGGCGCCGACGCCCAGTACAACCTCGGCAACGCCCTGGCCCAGGCCGGGCGCTACGACGAAGCGCTGGCGGCCTACGACCGCGCGCTGCGCCAGCGGCCGGACATGGCCGATGCCCGTTACAACCGCGCGCAGGTGGAAGCAGCGCGGCGTCAACAGCAACAGCAGCAGCAACAGCAGCAGAATCAGCAACAGCAACAGCAACAGCAACAGCAACAGGACCAACAGAAACAGCAACAGGACCAACAGAAACAGCAGCAGCCGCAGCAGCCGCAGCAGCAAGATCAAGCGCAGCAGCAGAACGGACAGCAAAGCGCAGAGCAGCCAGCATCGCCCGGCGGACGGCAGGAGCAGCAACCCGGGCAGCAGGACGCGCAGCAATCGGCGGGCGGACAGCCGCCGCCCGATGCGCAGCAGGATGGGCGCGAGCAGGCGCAGGCCGATGCGGCGCAGCGCCAGCGCATGCAGGAGGCGTTGCACAAGCGGCAGGGCCAACGCGGGCAGCCACAGGGCGAAGTCTCCGGATCGGTGCGGGAAACGCCGGAACAGCGCGAGCGTCGGCTGGCCAATGAGGCGTGGCTGCAGCGGGTGCCGGATGATCCCGGCGCGCTGCTGCGCGCGCGCTTCCAGCTGGAAGCGCGGCGCCGGAGAGAAGGCGGCGGGCCATGAGGCGCGTGTTCGCCCGCGTCCTGCTGCTTCTGCTGGTGCTGGTTGCGCTGCCGGTGTCGGCGCAGACGCGGGCGTGGCTGGACCGCGCTGAAATCACCTATGGCGAAACCGTGGCGCTGAACATCAGCACCGACCAATCAGTGGCGGAAATCGACTACGCCCCGCTGCGCGCGCAGTTCGAGATCGGCGGGCAGAGCGTGCGGCGCAGCTACACGTTGGCTAACGGGCAGGCGCGGCGCATGTCGGTGTTCTCGGTCGGCCTGCGTCCGCGCGCGCCCGGCCTGGCCAGCGTGCCGGCACTGCGGGTCGGCAACGCCAGCACCGCGCCGCTGCGGCTGGTGGTACTGGAGCCGGCGGTGCAGCCGGCCAGCGCCGATGCCGATGTGTTCGTGGAAACCAGCGTCGATGCGCTGCAGCCCTATGTGCAGCAGGCGGTGGGCGTGACCGTGCGGCTGAATTACGCGGTCCCGCTGCTGTCCGGCCAGTTGGAGCTGGAGCCGCCGGCGCGCGCCAGCCTGCAGCGGGTGGGCGAGGACATCACCTACGAGCGGTTGCTGGGCGGGCGCCGCTACAGCGTGGTGGAACGGCGCTTCCTGCTGATCCCCGAGCGCAGCGGGCCGCTGCTGCTGGCGGGAGCGCGCCTGAACGGCATTACCGGCGGCGGCTTCAGCGGGCCGATGTTCGATGACGACCGCCGGCCGCTGTCGGCGGCCGCGCCCGACACGCACCTGCAGGTGCGGCCGATTCCCGCCAGTGCGCCGCAGCCGTGGTTGCCGCTGCACCAGCTGACGCTGCGCTATCTGCAGGCGCCGACGCAGGCGTTCGCCGGGCAGGCGGCAGCGATCGAACTGGAGCTGGTGGCCGACGGCGCCAGCGCTGCGCAGATGCCTGCGCTGGAGCTTGGCGCGGTGGCGGATGCGCAGGTGTTCGCGGACCCGCCGCGGGTGGAGGAGCAGTTCGTCGACGGCCGTCCGCGCACCACCGTGCGGCGGCGGTTTTCGCTGGTGTCGTCAACGCCGGGCATGTTGTCGGTGCCAGGGCCACGGATCCGCTGGTGGGATGCTGGCAGCAGCGTCGCGCGCATCGCCACGCTGCCGCCGCTGCAGCTGCGGGTGGCCGCCGGTGCCAACGCTGCCGGAAAGGAAGTGTCTCCCGCGCGTGCGCAGGACGAGGCAACTGCGGATGCGCCGAATGCTGCGGCGCCCCGCTCTGCAGTCGCGTCGCCGGGTTCGCCGGACTGGAAGCGGGCTTTGGCCTGGTTGTTGCCGCTGCTGATGGTGCTGATGGTGTTTGCGGTCATTGCAGTTCGGCGTCGGCATGCGCGCGTCGATGCGGGCACTTCGCATCAACCCGATGCGCCCGCCGCCGCAACGACGCCGTCCCTGGATGCCGCGCTGCGTTCGGGCGACTTCGGCGACATCCGCCGCGCGCTGGCCGCGCAAGCGGGGCTGCGGGTTGATGATTTCGACGCATTGCTGGCGCGGCTGGACGATCCCGCGCAAGTGCAGGCATTGCGGCGGATGCAGGCCGCGCGCTGGGGCGGCGGCCACCTGCAGGACGCATTGCAGGCGTTGCGCGCCGCGTTTGCGGGTGGCGCGCGCTGGCGGCCGACGAAGCAGGGCGCGCCATCCCTGCTTCCGCCGCTGTATCCGGACTGAGCCGGCGCGTTTGCTAAGCTCGCCCCCTCGATGGGGGACGACACGATGGCGAAAGCGGCGACCGGCAAACTGCAGCTGCACTGGAAGATGCTGATCGGCTTCATCGCCGGCCTGTCGCTGGGGCTGGTGGCGCACTACACCTCGGGTGCGGATGCGGGCTGGGTGCAGTGGCTGACCGCCAACATCACCCAGCCGGCCGGCACGCTGTTCCTGCGGCTGATCTTCATGCTGATCATCCCGCTGCTGTTCTCGGCGCTGATCATGGGCGTTGCCGAAATGGGCGACGTGCGCTCGCTGGGGCGGGTGGGCTGGAAGACGCTGGGCTACACCGTGATCGCCTCCGGCCTGGCGGTGGTGCTGGGCCTGGTGCTGGTCAACTGGCTGCAGCCGGGCGCCGGCATCGACCGCGCCGCGGCGGACGCGATGCTGGCGCAGGGCGCCGACCGCGCGCAGGCCATCGTCGGCGGCGTGGGCACGCAGGCGAAGGGCGTGGACCTGTTGCTGGGCATCGTCCCGGACAACGTGGTCAAGGCCGCGGCGGAAAACACCATCCTCGCGGTGATGTTCTTCGCGCTGATGCTGGGCATCGGCCTGGTGCTGACCCGCAGCAAGGCCACCGAGGTGCTGCTGCAGGGCATCCAGGGCCTGTTCGAAGTGTCGATGACGCTGATCGGGCTGGTCATCCGGCTGGCGCCGTACGCGGTGTTCTGCTTCATGTTCAACCTGGCCGCGCTGTTCGGCTGGGACCTGCTGCGCTCGCTCGGCGCCTATGTCGGCGTGGTGGTGTTGGCGCTGACGCTGCACATGGTGGTGGTGTATTCGCTGATGCTGAAGTTCCTCGGCGGCTGGTCGCCGATGAAGTTCTTCAAGGGATCGCAGGAAGCGATGGTGATGGCGTTCTCCACCGCTTCCAGCAACGCCACCCTGCCGGTGGCGCTGCAGGTGGCGGAAGAGAAGCTGCACCTGCCGCGCAAGGTGTCGCGCTTCGTGCTGACCGTGGGCGCCACCGCCAACCAGAACGGAACCGCCCTGTTCGAAGGCGTGACCGTGCTGTTCCTGGCGCAGTTCTTCGGCGTCGACCTCAGCCTGCAGCAGCAGGTGACGGTGATGTTCGTCTGCATCCTCGGCGGCATCGGCACCGCCGGCGTGCCGGCCGGCTCGCTGCCGGTGGTGGCGCTGATCTGCGGGATGGTGGGCGTGCCTCCGGAAGGCATCGGCCTGATCCTCGGTGTGGACCGCTTCCTCGACATGTGCCGCACCACCCTGAACGTCACCGGCGACCTGATGCTGGCGGCGGTGGTATCGAAGGGCGAAGCCGCGGAGAGCCCCGCCAACCCGATGGACTGAAGCGGTCGCGGGGGCGCGATTTCCGTTTCCGGGCGGCGGGATGGGACAATAGGCGTTCCCTCCGCCTCGCCCCACGCCATGACTGCGCCCAGCCGCCGCGACCTTGCCAACGCCATCCGTTTCCTCGCCATCGACGCGGTGCAGGCCGCCAACTCGGGCCATCCGGGCATGCCGATGGGCATGGCCGACATCGCCGAAGTGGTCTGGAACGACTACCTCAAGTGCAACCCGGCCAATCCCGGATGGGCCGACCGCGACCGCTTCGTGCTGTCCAACGGCCATGGCTCGATGCTGCAGTACGCGCTGCTGCACCTGACCGGTTATGACCTGCCGATCGACGAGCTGAAGCGCTTCCGCCAGCTCGGCAGCCGCACCCCCGGACACCCGGAAAACCACGTCACCCCGGGCATCGAGACCACCACCGGCCCGCTGGGGCAGGGGCTGGCCAACGCGGTGGGTTTCGCGCTGGCGGAAAAGCTGCTGGCGCAGCGCTTCAACCGCGACGGCCACGCCATCGTCGACCACCGCACTTGGGTGTTCCTGGGCGACGGCTGCCTGATGGAAGGCATCAGCCACGAGGCCGCCTCGCTGGCCGGCACCTGGGGCCTGGGCAAGCTGGTCGCGTTCTGGGACGACAACCACATCAGCATCGACGGCAATACCGACGGCTGGTTCACCGACGACACGCCGAAGCGGTTCGAGGCCTATGGCTGGAACGTGATCCGCGGCGTCGACGGACATGACGCGGTGGAGATCAAGACCGCGATCGAGACCGCGCTGAAGTCGTCGGACAAGCCGACCCTGATCTGCTGCCGCACCACGATTGGTTTTGGCTCGCCCGCGAAGGCCGGCAAGGAGTCCAGCCACGGCGCACCGCTGGGCAAGGACGAGGTGCAGGCCACCCGCGACGCGCTGGGCTGGCCGCACGCGCCGTTCGAGATTCCGCAGGACATCTACGCCGGCTGGCGCGGGCGCGACCGCGCTGGCGCCGAGGCCGAGTGGAACACCCGTTTCGCCGCCTACAAGGCCGCGCATCCGGAAGCCGCCGCCGAGTTCGAGCGCCGCCTGTCCGGCGTGCTGCCGGCCGGTTTCGAGGCCGCGGCCGATGCCTTCATTGCACGGCTGCAGCAGGACGGCCCGGTGATCGCCAGCCGCAAGGCCTCGCAGAACGCCATCGAAGCGTTTGCGCCGCTGCTGCCGGAACTGGTGGGCGGCTCGGCCGACCTCGCCCATTCCAACCTGACCCTGTGGAAGGGCAGCAAGTCGGTGGCCGGCAATGATCCGGACGCCAACTACGTCTACTACGGCGTGCGCGAGTTCGGCATGACCGCCATCGGCAATGGCCTGGCCCTGCACGGCGGCTTCATTCCCTACGACGCCACCTTCCTGGTGTTCAGCGACTACGCCCGCAACGCGGTGCGCATGAGCGCGCTGATGGACGTGCGCGCGATCCACGTCTACACCCACGACTCCATCGGCCTCGGCGAGGACGGCCCCACCCACCAGCCGGTGGAGCACATGGCCTCGCTGCGCCAGATCCCCAACAACGACGTCTGGCGTCCCTGCGACGCGGTCGAGTCGGCGGTGGCGTGGAAGGCGGCGATCGCCCGCGCCAATGGCCCGTCCTGCCTGGTGTTCAGTCGCCAGAACCTGGCCCACCAGGCGCGCACCGATGCGCAGCTGGCCGACATCGCGCGCGGCGGTTACGTGCTGAAGGACAGCGTGGGCGCGCCGGAGCTCATCCTGATCGCCACCGGCAGCGAGGTCGGGCTGGCCATGCAGGCGGCGGAGAGGCTGGGCGACAAGGTGCGCGTGGTGTCGATGCCGTCGACCGACGTGTTCGACCGCCAGGACGCGGCCTATCGCGAAGCGGTGCTGCCGAAGGCCTGCCGCAAGCGGGTGGCGGTGGAGGCCGGCGTGACCGGCTTCTGGCGCCAGTACGTGGGCCTGGACGGCGCGGTGGTGGGCATCGACAGCTTCGGCGCCAGTGCCCCGGCCGATGCGCTGTTCCCGCACTTCGGGATTACCGTCGAGCGTTTGATCGAAGTCAGCAACGCGCTCTGAAACCGGGCGTAGCCTTGCCCTTGCGATGATCCTGCGTTCCCGCCACTTCCGGCACTGGATGGCCCGCCTTGCACTGGCGGCCATCCTGCTGGTGTCGCTGATGCCGACCGTCAGCCGCTGGCTGGAAAGCAACGCGCAGCGGTTGCCGGACGTGGTGCTGGCGATGTGCACCAGCGACGGCATGGCGTGGGCGAAGCCGAGCCTGCTGGCCGATAGCGGCACCACGCCGGCACCGATGCCGGCCGGCGGCATGCCCGACGCCTACTGCGGCTACTGCCCGCTGCTGTCCGCGCTGGCGCCGGTGTTGCTGGCGCTGGCGCTGTTCCTGCCGCCGCTGCGGCGTCGCCTGCTGCCGGCGTCGCTGTTGCCCACCCCGCATGCGCCACCGCTGCTGCGCGGCCTGGGCGCACGAGGGCCGCCGATCCTGCTCTGAACCACAAGCGTTCCACCGGCGGATTCCGCCATCCCCACTTGTGCTTTGGAGCCAACATGAATCCCCTTCGTTCCGCGACGGCCGCGCCGTCGCACCGCGTGCTTGCCTGCGCGCTTGCGCTCGCCCTGTTCCCCGTCTCCGTCCTCGCCGCCGACGGCGAGGAAGCGGCAAAAACCCTCGACCGCGTGGTGGTCATCGGCATGCAGACCCAGCCGCTGACCTTCGAGACCGACCCGAAGTTGCCGCGCCAGCCGGTGCCGGCCAGCGATGGCGCCGACTACCTCAAGACCATCCCCGGCTTCACCGCGCTGCGCAACGGCGGCACCAACGGCGACCCGGTGCTGCGCGGCATGTTCGGTTCGCGCCTGAACCTGCTGACCAACGCCGGCAGCATGCATGGCGCCTGTCCGTCGCGGATGGACAATGCGATGTCCTACGTCGCCCCCGAAACCTTCGATTCCCTGGTGGTGGTGAAAGGCCCGCAGACCGTGCGGTGGGGGCCGGTGGGCTCGGCCGGCACGGTCCGCTTCGAGCGCGACACGCCGCGCTTCGAGCAGCGCGAGCTGCGCGCGACCGGCAGCCTGCTCGGCGGCAGCTTCGGCCGCAACGACCAGGTGCTGGAGCTGCTGGCCGGCGCCCCGCGCGGCTACGTGCGGCTGGATGCCAACCGTTCGGAAGCGCGCGACTACGACGATGGTGACGGCGCGCGCGTGCCGTCGGCCTGGCACAAGTGGAATGCCGACCTGGCGCTGGGCTGGACGCCCGATGCCGACACCCTGCTGGAGCTCTCCGTCGGCGCCGGTGACGCGTGGGCGCGCTATGCCGGCCGCGGCATGGACGGCTCGCAGTTCCGCCGCGACAGCCTCGGCCTGCGCTTCGAAAAGACCTTCGCCGGCACCCTGCGCAAGGTGGAGGCCAACGCCTACCGCAACGCCGCCGACCACGTGATGGACAACTACAGCCTGCGCACGCCCAACCCGATGGGCAGCATGCCGATGCCGATGGGCTCCAACGTCGAGCGCACCACCGCCGGCGGCCGGGTCGCGCTGGAATGGGGCTGGCAGGCGTTCTCGCTGGTCGCGGGCCTTGATGCCCAGCGCAGCGAACATCGCCGCCGCAACGCCAAGGGGCGCGATGCCTGGCGCGCGCAGCCGTGGAGCAGCGATGCCGACTTCCGCCAGCGGGGGCTGTTCGCGGAAGGCACATGGTCGCTGGCCGACGCGCGGCGGGTGGTGGCGGGTGCGCGCGTGGATCGCGCCGAAGCGACCGACCGCCGTGCCACCGTCGGCACCCCGGCCATGGCCAATCCCAGCTTCGGCCAGACCCGCAGCGAAACCCTGCCGGCCGGCTTCTTCCGCTACGAGCAGGATATCGTCGGCAGCGGTCTGGGCTGGTTCGCGGGCGTGGGCCACACCCAACGCATGCCCGATTACTGGGAACTGTTCTCGCCCAACCGCGGGCCGATGGGCAGCGTCAATGCCTTCGTCGGCGTGCAGCCGGAAAAGATCACCCAGCTCGATGCCGGCCTGCAGTGGCGCGGCGCGCGCGGCAACGCGTGGGTGTCCGGCTACGTCGGCCGGGTCGAGGACTTCATCCTGTTCCGCTACATGAGCGGCGGCATGATGGGCAGCGCCTCGATGGCGACCAATGTCGATGCGCGCATCCACGGTGCCGAAGCCGGCGGCGAGTTCCGCCCGGCCAAGGACTGGACGCTGGGTGCCAGCGTGGCATGGGCCTGGGGCGCGAACGCCGATGCCGGCACCGCGCTGCCGCAGATGACGCCGCTGGAGGGGCGTTTCACCGCGGCCTGGGACAACGGCCGCTGGAACGCCGGCGTGCTCCTGCGCGCGGTCTCGGCGCAGACCCGCGTGGCGGCAAACCAGGGCAATGTCACCGGCCGCGACCTCGGCCCCAGCAAGGGCTTCGCCACGCTCGCGTTCAATGGCGGCTATCGTGTCAGCGAGCGGGTGCAGCTGTCCGCCGGCGTCGACAACCTGTTCGACCGCCGTTACAGCGAGCATCTGAACCTGGCCGGCAACGCCGACTTCGGCTACCCGGCGATGCCGGTGCGGATCAACGAGCCGGGGCGCAACCTCTGGCTGAAACTCAACTTCTCGCTGTGACGCACGGATGATGCCGTTCGTGGTGGACTTGTCCCGCCGCGGGCGGCATCGGATCAAACCGACATCGAGGTGCAGGCAATGAAGCAATGGATGGGATGGGTCGTGGCGCTGTGCCTGCTGGCGGGCGGCGCGATGGCCGGCAAGGCCGATGTGCGCGTGCTGGAGGCGTGGACGCGCGCGGTGCCGGCGGTGGCGCCGGTGGCGGGCGGGTTCCTGACCGTGGTCAACAAGGGCGACGCGGACGATCGCCTGCTGCGGGTGGAAAGCGATATCGCCCAGCGGGTGGAACTCCACCAGATGCGCAACGACGGCGGGGTGATGCGGATGCGCGCGCTGCCCGAAGGCGTGGTCGTGCCCGCGCACGGCAAACTCGTGCTCAAGCCCGGCGGCTACCACCTGATGCTGATCAAGCCGCGGCGTGCGCTGGTGGCGGGTGGCCATTTCGAGGCCACGCTGGTATTCCAGCGCGCCGGGCGGGTGCCGGTCAGGTTCGAAGTGCGGGCGATGGGCGCGGGCGGGAACTGACCGCGGAAGGCGTCCCATTCGGACGCCTTTCCGGCCGCAGGCCCCGTCCGTTCGCGGGTGCGGGCGGTGCCGGCAGACTGGGTGCGCGTGTTTTCGCACCCGCTTGACACGAGCATTTACATCTGTAATCTGCAATAAAGATTACGGATGTAAACGATGCAGATCAGCGAGGCCGAATCGGTGGTGATGGACGTGCTCTGGGCGCGCAGCCCGTTGGGCGCGGACGAGGTGGCGCAGGCGCTGGCCGGCCGGCAGGACTGGCAGGACGCCACCATCAAGACCCTACTCAACCGCCTGCTCAACAAGGGTGCGATTCGGGCCGAGAAAGACGGTCGCCGCTACCTGTACTCGCCGATGGTCAAGCGCGAAGACTGGGTGTTGGCGGAAAGCCGCGGCCTGCTGGAGCGGCTGTTCGATGGCCGGGTGGCGCCGCTGGTGGCGCACTTTTCCGCGCATCGGAAACTGAGCGAGAAAGACGTGGCCGAGCTGCGCAAGCTGCTGGAGGAGATCGACGATGGCAAGCAATGAACTGCTGCAGGGATTGATCGAGGCGACCCTGGCCGGCAGTGCCGCCGCGTTGCTGGTGTTGGCGCTGCGCCGGCCGATGCGTGCCGCGTTCGGGGCGCAGGTCGCCTACGCACTGTGGCTGCTGCCGGCGCTGGCGATGCTGGCAACGCTGCTTCCGGCGGCGACGATCGCGGTTGAACGACTGCCGGCGACGCCGGCGCTGGTGCTGTCGGCGGACATCGCGGTGACAGCTGCTGCCGTGCAGCCCGGCCTCGACATCGCCGCGCTGCTGCTGGTGCTGTGGCTGTGCGGCGCATTGTTGGCGGCCGGCTGGCTGTGGCGTGCGCAGGCCGCCTTCCGCCGCGGGCTGGGTCAGCTGTTGCCGCATGGCGATGCGCTGCGCGCGCAGGCCGCGAGCGCGGGCCTGCCGGCCACGCTGGGCCTGTGGCGTCCGCGGATCGTGCTGCCGTCCGATTTCGAGGAACGTTTCGATCCGGCGCAGCGCGCGCTGGTGCTGGCACACGAGCGCCGCCACGTCGCCCGCCTTGATCCCTGGGCCAATGCCGCCACCGCGCTGCTGCGCTGCCTGTGCTGGTTCAACCCGCTGTTCCACCTGGCCGCCGCGCGCATGCGCCACGACCAGGAACTGGCCTGTGACGCCGACGTGCTCGCGGCCCATCCGCAGCAGCGCCGCCGCTACGGCGACGCCCTGCTCAACGTCCAGCTTGCGCTGCAGACCGCACCGCTGGGCTGTCACTTCGGCTTCGGCCACCCGCTCAAGGAGAGGATCATGCTGCTGAATCGTGAACGGCCCGCGCTGCGGATGCGGCGGGCGGGAATGGCGCTGCTGGGGCTGGCCGCGGGTGCCACCGCATGGAGCGTGTGGGCCGCGCAGCCGCCGCGGACGCAGGTGCTGCCGGCAACGGGGGATTTCACCGCCGAGATCGAATACAGCGCCGATGCGGGCGCGCCTGCACGGTCGGTGCTGAGCAAGCGGTTCGGTGAATCGTTCACCCTGCCCGGCGGTGCGGGTGGCAACGACATGGCGATCACCGCCCGCGTGCAGCCGGTTCGCATGCAGGGCAAGTTGGCTTACGACATCGCGATGCGGGTCGAACAAGACGGCAAGCAGATCGCCTCGCCGCGAATGGTGGTGCGCGATGGCCAGCCGGCCAGCCTGCGCCAGGGCGAGGACGTGGCCGGGCGCTTTCGCGGCATTGACCTGCGCATGCAAGTCGCCGCGCGCGATCCGCAGGCCGCGCTGAAAGGTGCGCGCACGTTGCCGCCGCCTCCGCCGCCCGCCGCGCCGACGGCGCCGCCCGTGCCCCCGGCACCGCCGCGAATGGCCGCGCCGCCGCCACCCGCCGCCCCGGCGCCGCCCCCGCCCAGGCCGGTGATCGCAGCGCTGCAATCCGGCAGCGTGGACCAGGCGTCGCGGGCGCTGCACCCGCCGCGCTATCCGGCGGAGGCGCTGAAGGAAGGCAGCACCGGAGTCACCGTGCTGGTAGTGGACATCGACGCCCACGGCGGCGTCACCGGCACCCGCGTCGAGCGCTCCTCCGGCGATGCGCGGCTGGATCTGGCGGCGCAGGAAGCGGCGGCAAAGTGGCGGTTCACCCCGGCGATGAAGAAAGGCCGGGCGGTGGCGGGCAAGGTGCGGGTGCCGGTGGAGTTCGCGCTGGACAAACCGACGCAGCAGGCGGGATGAGCATGTCTGCCGGTGCGCGGATCGCGGTGTTCGCAAGTGCCGTGGCGCTGTTTTGCGGGGTTGTCGGCTGCGCCTCGCGGCCGCCCGCGTCGCAGCCGCGCGAAGGTTACGCCGCCGACGGCGCGGTCAGCGCCGAGATCGCCGATAGCGCCGACGCGGACGCGCGCTATCAGCCGATGCCGGGCAGCAGCTACCTCGATCCTTTGCCGCTGCGCGATAACGCCAAACCAGAATATCCGCCCGCATTGCTCGCCCAAAAACTGCCGCCGGCGACGGTGGTGGTGCGGCTGATCGTGGATGGTGCCGGCAAGGTGGCCGATGCGCGCATCATCGGAAACGCCGGCGCCGAGCCGGAGTTCGCGGAGGCGGTGCTGGCGGCGGTGCGCGGCTGGACGTTCCATCCGCTGAAGCGGGTGACCGGCAGGATGGTGGAGCCGCTGCCGTTCACCCAGCACTACCGCTTCGTGTTCCGCCAGCTCAACGGCCGCGCGGTGGTCGAGCTGGGCGGCTGAGAAACCGCGCGATCAGTGCGAAGGCGCCTGCGCGCCCAGCGCCTGATTCAGCAGTTGCGCCAGCCGCTTGCCGGCCAGCTGCACCCGCGCTTCCGCCAGCGGGCGGAACTTGTCCAGGTAGACGTGATCCATCTTGTGCTGGTCATCGCCCGGATACACGCCGTGCGCGTCGATCAGCCGGCAGGAGCCCGCGGCCCATTCCAGCAGCACGCCGGCATCGGGGCGCGGGGCGAAGGGCGTGGCCGCGCTGGTGTCCAGCGCATCCGCATAGTCGCCCAGCACCAGCCCGCGGCTGGCGAGGATGTAGTAGTCCCACACCGAATGCAGGTTGGTGGCCATCACCCCGTCGACGTAGCTCTTGCGCGCATACGCCTCGGGCTGCAGCGGCGTGCGCAGGCTGACCTGGAAGCGGTTGCCGCCGCTGTCGGTGCGGTTGCCGGCGTGCATCGGCTGGTGTTCGTCGCCGACCAGGTGGACCACGAACTTCAGCGCGTCGCGGCGGGCTTCGAGCGGCTGCTTGCGGTCGGCGAGGATCGTCAGCTGCCGGTCCAGCGCGCCGGTCACGCAGTCGCCGTCCGGGCAGTCGCGGGCCAAGTCGAAATCGCAGCCGCCACCCTTGGCGTTGACGTAGTGCCAGCGCGAGGTGGCCTTGAAGCGTTCGGGATCGGTATTGCGCAGGTCGTCGGCCCAGGACGCCACCCCGGCCAGGGTGGGCGTGGGTTCGCCGGCCAGCAGAATGGCGACTTCCGCCCGCGCCTTCGAGTCGAGGTGGCGCTGCGCCAGTTCACCAACCAAGGCATGGCCCAGCGGGGCCCAGGCGAGGGCGGCGGAGGTGGCGCCCAGGCAAAGCAGGGCGGCGATCAGGGGCCGGAAACAGGTGCGGATGCTCATGCCGCGAAGGATACCGCGGCATGGTTGCGCGGGCATGACGTCATGCCGCGGCGCAGTGGGCCGGCGTTGACCGTGGTCAACCGCGATGGCCGGGTGCCGCGGGCGGATTGGGTAGAATGGCGGTCTGCCCAATCCCTGTCAGGAGTCTGCTTTCATGGCCATCAAGGTCGGCATCAACGGTTTCGGTCGCATCGGACGCTGCGTGTTTCGCGCGGCGGTGCAGAACTTCGGCGACGACATCGAGATCGTCGGCATCAATGACCTGCTGGAGCCGGACTACCTGGCCTACATGCTCCGCTACGACTCCGTGCACGGCCGCTTCGACGGCGACGTGCAGGTCGAGAACGGCCAGCTGGTGGTGAACGGCAGGACCATCCGCCTGACCGCCGAGCGCGATCCGGCCAACCTGAAGTGGGATGCAGTTGGCGCCGACGTGGTGATCGAGTCCACCGGTCTGTTCCTGACCGACGAAACCGCGCGCAAGCACGTTGCCGCCGGCGCCAAGAAGGTGCTGATGTCGGCGCCATCGAAGGACGCCACGCCGATGTTCGTGTACGGCGTCAACCACGCCAAGTACGCCGACGAACAGATCATCTCGAATGCCTCGTGCACCACCAACTGCCTGGCGCCGGTGGCCAAGGTGCTGAACGACAAGTGGGGCATCAAGCGCGGCCTGATGACCACCGTGCACGCCGCCACCGCTACCCAGAAGACCGTCGATGGCCCGTCCAACAAGGACTGGCGCGGCGGCCGCGGCATCCTCGAGAACATCATCCCGTCGTCCACCGGCGCGGCCAAGGCGGTTGGCGTGGTGATCCCGGAGCTCAACAAGAAGCTCACCGGCATGTCGTTCCGGGTGCCGACCTCCGACGTGTCGGTGGTCGACCTGACCGTGGAGCTGGAGAAGCCGGCGACCTATGCGGAGATTTGCGCGGAGATGAAGGCGCAGTCGGAAGGCCCGCTGAAGGGCATCCTCGGCTACACCGAGGACAAGGTGGTCGCCACCGACTTCCGCGGCGACGCCCGCACCAGCATCTTCGACGCCGAGGCCGGCATCGCCATGGACGACACCTTCGTCAAGCTGGTGAGCTGGTACGACAACGAATGGGGCTACTCGAACAAGTGCCTCGAGATGGTCAAGGTGATGGCCGGCAAGTAAGCCGCCACCGCCTGCGCCGGAGAGCCCCGCCTCGCGCGGGGCTTTTCCTTTTTACTCGCCGGTTGCGGAGCGGATCAGCAGCTTGAGCTTGTCCGGGATGCCGTCCCACTTGTTGGCTTCCGGCAGCGCCGGCTTCTTCACCGCCAGCACCGGCCACTGCGTCGCCAGTTCGGCGTTGATGGCGAGGAAGGGTTCCTGTCCCGCCGGCACGTCGTCCTCGGCGTAGATGGCGCCGACCGGGCATTCGTCCACGCACAGGGTGCAGTCGATGCAGCTTTCCGGGTCGATGACGAGGAAGTTCGGGCCTTCGTGGAAACAGTCGACCGGGCACACTTCGACGCAGTCGGTGTGCTTGCAGTTGATGCAGTTTTCGGTGACGACGTGGGTCATGAGCGCGACGCGGGTCTTCCATTGTGACGCGCGCATCGAAGCGCGGGCCATGACCCTGGTCAAGACGCGGCGGGCAGACGGCACGATAATCGACAATCCCACCCACGAAATATTCCCGCCATGCCGCATTCGGCCGCCGCGCCCGCCCCGGATCAGGCGATCCCCGGTTTCGAGCAGATCGAGGCGCTGGTGGATCGCTTCTACGACCGCATCCGGATCCATCCCGAGCTGGGCCCGGTATTCAACGCCGCGGTCCACGACTGGCCCGAGCACAAACGCCTGCTGACCTCGTTCTGGACTTCGGTGATCCTGCGCGCCGGCACCTATCGCGGCAACCCGATGGCGGCCCACCACGGTCACCCCATCACCACCGCCCACTTCGTGCAATGGCTGGCGCTGTGGCGCGACACCGCGGACGAGCTGCTGGCGCCGGCGCAAGCCGAACTGGTGCACGAATACGCCAATCGCATCGGTCGCAGCCTGCGCTACGGGCTGGGCCTGCCGGAACCCGGCCACGAGCCCGTTGCGCTGGGGCCGCGCGCACCGCTGTTGCGCGGCGGCTGAACGTGGCGAGCGCCTGCCGGCGCTGCATGGCGCGCGCCCGGTCAAGCCTCTGACGCGGCCGCCGCAGCGGCTGTGGTAGAAAGCGGTCGATGAGCGACTCCCCACCGCCAGCGGCCTGGAGCCTGCGCAAGCGTCTGACCAAGGGCCTGGTGCTGACCGCCCTGCTGCCGATGGTGCTGTTCGCGACCAGCCTGTTGCTGGGTGAATGGCAGCGCAGCCGCCACGAGTTGCTGTTGCGGCTGGACGCCAACGCCACGCTCAGCGCCAGCGTGATCGACGATTTCCTCGAAGGCCAGCTGGCCGGCGTGCGCCTGCTGGCCGACCAGATGGGCGACGACCCGGCCCTGCAGGGCGAGGAGTTGGCGCGCCTGCTGCACATTTATCCATCGATGCTGCGCATCCAGCAGGTCAACGCACGCGGCGACGTGGTCGCGGTGCGCGACGCTCGCGATCGCGAGGTGCCGCTGCTGCCGGGCGTGGCCGCGGACGAGGAATGGTTCGTGGCCGCGCGCAGCCAGTATCGCGCCTTCGTGTCCGGCGTCACCCGGCGCCCTGCCTATGGCAACGAAGCGGTGGTCGGCGTGTCCGCCCCGCTGCTGCACGACGGTCGTTTCGCCGGCGCGCTGCAGGCGGACGTGCCGGTGCAGGCGTTCGTCCGCTTGAACGCCGAAAGCCTGGCGCGGCGCAAGCTGGAACTGCTGCTGCTCGATCGCGGCAACAACGTGGTCCACGCCGGCAAGGCGCTGCGCTGGAAGGCGCTGGATGCGGCGGGTGCGCGCGGGCAGGAAATCAGGCGCATCGCCACGCAGGCGGGCCGCGCGACCCGGGTGGTGTCGATGGGCGGCCTGCTGCGCGAAGGCGGCGTCGCCTATGTCGAAGCGGTGGTCATGCGCAACGGCTGGACCCTGGCGCTGGTGACGCCGCACAGCCAGCTGCTGGCACCGCTGCTGCCGCGCCTGCTGCTGCTGGCCGCGCTGTCGGCGGTCAGCCTGATGGGCGTGGCGTGGGCGCTGTGGCTGCAGCGTCGCCTGCTGGAGAAAAGCATCGGCTACCTGCTGGGCAGCCTGCACGGGTATGCGTTGGGCGGCAGGATGGTGCCGGCGCGGACCGATGCGATCCCGGTGGAGCTGCGTCCGCTGGCCGATGGCATCGGCGAGCTGGGCACGCGCATGAATGCCGCCTTCGATGAGGTGCAGGCGGTGCTGGAAGCGCGCGAACACGAGATAGCCGAGCGCACCGCCTCGCTGCGCGAAGCGGTATCCGAACTGGACCGGCTCAGCCGCACCGACGCGATGACCGGCTGCCTGAACTACCGCGGCTTCGCCGAGGCCGGTGAGCGGCTGTTCCGCGAGGCACGTGCCAGCGGCACGCCGCTGTCCGTGCTTGCCCTCGATATCGACCATTTCAAGCGCTACAACGACCTGTACGGCCACGCCGAGGGCGACGGCGCGCTGCGCCGCTTCGCCGGCGCCGTGCGCAGCGCGCTGCTGCATGCCGATGACGTGCTGGCGCGGCCGGGCGGCGAGGAGTTCACCGTGTTCCTGCCGGCCACAGATCACGCGCAGGCGCTGCAGGTGGGCGGGCGCGTCTGCCAGCGGGTGCGCGATGCTGACATCGCGCACATGGGTTCGCCCAAGGGGCGGCTGACGGCCAGCATCGGGGTGGCGACCCTGCAGCCGGGCGACACCGATCCGGAGGACATGCTGCGCCGCGCCGATGCCGCGCTGTACCGGGTCAAGGCGGCGGGCCGCGACGGCGCGGGCGCCTGAGCAAACGGGTAGCGGGGTGATGTGAGGGGCCGACGCTGCCGGTATCCTGCCGGCGGGGCCAGCGGCATTGGCAATGGAATCGGGGACAGGGATGGAAGGTCTGATCGGGTTGCTGGTGCTCGCGATCCTCGCGGTGCCGGTGTTGTTGGTCGTTGCGCTGGTGTCCATCTCCGGGCTGAAGCAGCGGATGGCGGAGCTGGAAACGGAAGTGGCGCAGCTGCGCCGGCGGACTGGGGAGGCTCCGCGGCAGACAGCATCAGTCGAGCCCACGCCGGGCGACTGGATGCAGCAATCCGCGCCGCCGCCGAAAGCGCCATTTGCGCCGCAGGCGCCAGGCGCCGCCGCGCCTGCGGCTTCGGTGTCCGCTACGCCGGCGACGCCACCGGCAGCTGCGTCGACAACGGCGCGCCCGCCCGAAGCCGTGGCGTCGCCGCCATCGCCATCGCCATCGCCGCGCCCGGCGCCGTCGCCGCGCCCGGCTCCGCCCGCGCCGACGCGCCCGGACTTCGTCACCGTCGGCATCCGCGCGGTGAAACGCTGGTTCAGCGTCGGCAACGTACCGGTGAAGATCGGCATGCTGGTGCTGCTGGCGGGCGTGGCGGCATTGCTGAAGTACGCCGCCGACCAGGGCTGGATGGTGATGCCGCCGGAGCTGAAGTTGGCCGGCGTGGCCGCGGCCGCGCTGGCTGCGCTGGTGTTCGCCTGGCGCAAGCGCGAGAGCAACCGCGTGTTTGCGCTCAGCCTGCAGGGCGGCGCCATCGGCGTGCTGCTGCTGGTGGTGTTCGCGGCGTTCAAGGGCTTCGGGTTGCTGCCGGCAGGCGCGGCGTTCGCGCTCAGCGTGGTGCTGGTGGCGGGTGCGGGGGCGCTGGCGGTGCTGCAGGACGCGAAAGCGCTGGCGGTGTTCGCGCTGCTGGCCGGGTTCCTTGCGCCGATCTGGCTGTCCACCGGCAGCGGCAACCACGTCGCGCTGTTCTCCTACTACGCGATCATCAACGCGGCGATCGTCGGGATCGCCTGGTATCGCGCCTGGCGGGTGCTCAACCTGCTGGGCTTCGCGTTCACCTTCGGCATCGGCACCGTCTGGGGCGTGCTGGACTACGCGCCGCACAAATACGCCAGCACCCAGCCGTTCCTGCTGCTGTTCTTCCTGTTCTATCTGGCGATCCCGCTGCTGTTCGTGCGGCGGCGCCCGCCCGGCCGCCGCGACCTGATCGATGGCTGCCTGCTGTTCGGCGTGCCGCTGGTGGCGTTCTCGCTGCAGGCCGGGTTGATGGCGGGCCGGCCGATGGCGCTGGCGTTCTGCGCGCTGGGACTGGGCGCGCTGTACGCGGCGCTGGCGTGGTGGCTGCGGCAGCGGCGTGGCTTCGAGCTGCTGCTGCCGGTCTACGCGATGCTGGCGGTGGGGTTTGCCACCCTGGCGGTGCCGCTTGCGCTGTCGGCGCAGGCCACCGCCAGCGTGTTCGCGCTGGAGGGCGCCGCGCTGGTGTGGCTGGGGCTGCGCCAGCGGCGCCGGCTGCCGCAGTTCGCCGGTGCCGGCCTGCAGCTGGCGGCTGCCGTCGCCTTCGCCGTCGCCCAGAGCAAGGGCGTGGACAGCAGCGTGATGGTGCTCAACGGCAGCTTCATGAGTGCGCTGCTGATCGCGCTGGCCGGGTTCGCCAGTGCCCGCGCCTATCGCGCCGCGGGCAACGACACGCCGGCGCTGGCGTACTACGCGTGGGGCCTGGCCTGGTGGGTGCTCAATGGCATCCACGAAATCGACGTGTACCTGCTGAATCGCAGCGCGCCCGACGCGCTGCTGGCGTTCGCCGCCCTGACCGGCTGGCTGGCGGCGGAAGTGCATCGCCGCCGTCCCGCCGGTGCGCTGGCCGGTACCGCGCTGGCCGCGCTGGTTGCGGCGGCACCGCTGGCGCTGTGGCAAAGCGCGGCGCATTCGCAGCCGTTCGCCGGTCACGGCCTGTGGGCATGGCTGGCGTTCGCGCTGCTAGGCGTGCGCAGCCTGCTGTGCCTGCGCGACAGCGGCCATCGCGCCGCGGCGGTCGCGCAGTTCGCCTGGTGGCTGGTGTGGGCGCTGGTGGCCAGCCTGCTGCTGGATTGGCTGGGCGGCCAGGTCGCCATGCCGGGCGAAGGCTGGCGGCAGGCGCTGGTGGTGCTGCCGTGGCTGGCGCTGGCAACGCTGGCGCTGTATCGCTGGCGCTGGTTGTCGATGCCGCTGGGCGAACGCTTCGACGGCTGGCGCCAGCGCCTGCTGACGGTGGTGTTCGCGGTGCTGGGCCTGTGGTGGGTTGCCGCGCTGTTCCGGGCCGGCGGCGCCGCGCCGTTGCCGTGGTTGCCGCTGCTCAATCCGCTGGAACTGGCGCAGCTGGCCGCGCTGATGCTGGCGCTGCGCTGGCAGCTGGGCGATGCGCGCCGGCTGCCGCCGCCGCTGGGCATCCTGTTCGCGCTGCTGGGGTTTGCCTGGCTGACCGCGCTGGTGCTGCGCGCCGTGCATCACTGGGGCGGCGAGCCGTGGTCGGACGCGCTGCTCTCCACCAGCCTGGCGCAGACCAGCCTGACCGTGGTCTGGAGCGTGCTGGGCATGCTCGGCTGGGTGGCGGGGTCGAAGCGCGGCCTGCGCACGCTGTGGCTGGCGGGCGCGGTGCTGATGGGCGTGGTGCTGGTGAAGCTGGTGCTGGTGGACCGCCAGCATCTGGGCAACCTGCTCGGGATTGGTTCGTTCATCGCCTATGGCCTGCTGTGCACCGCCGTGGGCTACTTTGCGCCAGCGCCGCCGAAGCACGGCGAGCTTGAAACCGTGGAGCAGTCGGCATGAAAAAGTTTGCGTGGTTGCTGGTCCTGCCGCTGGTGGCGGTGGCTGCCGTCGCCGACGACTACGCCGCGCGCTGGCCGCTGGCGCTGGAGCGTCCCGACGGCGGTGCCTACCGGGTGGTGCTGGCGCCGGATGTGTATCGGCAGCTGCAGTCGTCCGATCTGCGCGACCTGGTGGTGACCAACGCCGCGGGACAGCCGGTGGCCACCGCGGTATTCCCGCCCGATGCGCCGCTGGCGCAGGCCGGCGACAGCGTCGCGCTGGCGTGGTTCCCGCTGCCTGGCGATGCTGGCGCGACGGCACTCGATATCGCCGCGATCAGCGAGGTCGCCAGCGACGGCAGCCTGCGCCGGGTCGAACTGCGCGGCGCCAATCCCGATGCGGCCGGCGACAGCGGCTTCGTCATCGACGCCAGCCGCCTGCGCGAGCCGGTGGTGGCGCTGCGCTTCAGCTGGTCGGACTCGCAGGCGTTCGACCGCGGCTACCGCGTCAGCGCCTCCGACGACCTGCGGCAGTGGCGCGAGATCGAACCGGATGGCCGGTTGGTGCAGCTGCGCAACGGCGACCGCCGGGTGATCGAAGACCGCATCGCGCTGCCGGGCGTGCGTGCGAAGTACCTGCGCCTGCAGCCGAACACGCGCCAGCCGGCGTCGCTGGCGCTGACCAGCGTGCGCGCCGAGCTGGCCGGCCAGGTCGCCGCATCGGCGCTGCAATGGGAACAGCTGCAGGGACGCCGGGTCGAAGACCGCGACGGCGTGCATTTCGAATATGCGCTGGCGGGACGTTTTCCGGTCGAGGCCGCCGACGTGGTGGCGGCCGGCAACAGCACCCGCGGCTGGCTGTTGCAGAGCCGCGATGGCGACGATGCTGCGTGGCAGACGGCGGCCGCGCCTTGGGTCGCGTACCGATTGGACAGCAGCGAGGGCTCCACCCGCTCGCCGCCGCAGCCGTTGGATCGGCTGGTGCGCGACCGCCAGTGGCGGCTGCAGGCACGCAGCGACGGCGCGCAGGATGCGCCGGTGCTGCGGCTGGGCTACCGTCCGGAAGTGGTGCTGTTCCTCGCCGAGGGCCAGCCGCCGTTCGCGCTGCTGGCCGGCAGCGCGCGCGCCGCGCGCCCGGCCACGCCGCTGCCGCAGTTGATCGATACCCTGCGCGCGGCGCGCGGCAGGGATTGGCAACCGGCGGTGGCGACCCTGGGTCAACGCGAGGAGCTGGCCGGTGCTGCCGCGTTGCGGCCTGGCACGCCCATCGACTGGAAGCGCTGGCTGCTGTGGGCGCTGCTGCTGGGCGGGGCGCTGCTGGTGGCGGGGTTTGCCGCCAGCCTGCTGCGCAAGCGCCCGCCGGGCGGGTGATGCACCGCGCTGACACCGTGACATGGCTGATTGTTTGCCGCGCCCGCGCGGGGGCTGGACAATAGGCGCAACTCGTCACGGGAACACCGCACCATGTCCATCGTCCGCATGACCGACCTCGACCTTGACGGCAAGCGCGTGCTGATCCGGCAGGATCTCAACGTGCCGATCGACGACGCCGGTCACATCACCTCCGAACAACGCATCCTGGCGTCCCTGCCCACCCTCCGGCTGGCGCTGCAGAAGGGGGCCGCGGTGATGGTGACCTCGCACCTGGGCCGGCCGAAGGAAGGCGCGTGGAGCGCCGCCGATTCGCTGGCGCCGGTGGCCACGAGGCTGTCCGAACTGCTGGGCGTCGAAGTGCCGCTGGTGAAGGACTGGGTGGATGGCGTGAAGGTGGCGCCCGGCCAGCTGTTGCTGCTGGAAAACTGCCGCATGAACGTCGGCGAGAAGGCCGACGACGAGGCGCTGTCGAAGCAGTACGCCGCGCTCTGCGACGTGTTCGTGATGGATGCGTTCGGCACCGCCCATCGTGCGCAGGCCTCCACCCACGGCGCGATCCGTTTCGCCCCGGTGGCCTGCGGCGGCCCGCTGCTGATGGCCGAGCTCGACGCGCTGGACAAGGCGCTGGCCAATCCGGCCCGGCCGCTGCTGGCCATCGTCGCCGGCAGCAAGGTGTCCACCAAACTCGAACTGCTGGGCAGCCTGGTCGGCAAGGTCGACCAGCTGATCGTAGGTGGCGGCATCGCCAACACCTTCATCGCCGCGCTCGGTCACGGCGTCGGCAAGTCGTTGGTGGAAATGGATCTGCTCGACACCGCCAAGAAGATCATGGCCGACGCGCATGCACGCGGTGCAGACATCCCGCTGCCGGTGGACGTGGTGGTGGCACCGGCCTTCGCCGCCGACGCGCCGGCCACGGTCAAGCCGGTGGACGCGGTGGGTGCGGACGACATGATCCTGGACATCGGCCCGGCCACCGCGGCCCGCTATGCCGAGATCATCGCCAAGGCCGGCACCGTGGTCTGGAACGGCCCGGTCGGCGTGTTTGAATTCGACGCCTTCGCCGCCGGCACCGAGGCGGTGGCACGCGCGATCGCATCGTCGAAGGCGTTCTCCATCGCCGGCGGTGGCGACACCCTGGCGGCGGTGGACAAGTTCGGCATCGCCGATCAGGTGTCCTACATCTCCACCGGCGGCGGCGCCTTCCTCGAGTTCCTCGAAGGCAAGACCCTGCCGGCGGTGGCGGCGCTGGAGGCGCGCGCAGGCTGAAGTCGTTTGCAGCGGCCGGCCTCGTTCGCGTGACGAATTGCCGTGATAGCGTGGGGTCAACGCCAGAAGGTCGACCCCGCGCCACCATGACTGCTCCCGTACTGCCCGAACAGCGCCGCCACACCCGCATCGTCGCCACCCTCGGTCCCGCCACCGATCCGCCCGGGGTGCTGGAGGCGATCCTGCGTGCCGGCGTGGACGTGGTGCGGCTGAATTTCTCGCATGGCGACCCGTCGGCGCAGGTAGCGCGCGGCGAAGCGGTGCGCGAGATGGCTTCGAGGATCGGCCGCGAAGTCGGCATCCTTGCCGACCTGCCGGGGCCGAAGATCCGCGTCGAGACCTTCGCCGAGGGCAAGGTGTCGCTGAAGGCCGGCCACCGCTTCGACCTGGTGGCCAGCCTCGATGCGCCGCCCGGCGATGCCAGCCAGGTCGGCGTCAGCTATCTGGAATTGCCCGGCGACGTGGCACCCGGCGACGTGCTGCTGCTGGACGACGGCATCGTGCAGCTGCAGGTGGCCACGGTGGAAGGCGAGCGCATCGTCACCACCGTGCTCAACGACTGCGTGCTGTCCAACCGCAAGGGCCTGAACAAGCAGGGCGGCGGGCTGTCGCTGGGCGCGATCACCGAGCGCGACCGCGAGCTGATCGCCATCGCCGCCGGCATGCAGGTGGACTTCATCGCGGTCTCGTTCTGCCGCAATGCCGATGACATGCAGGAGGCGCGCCGGGTGGCGCGCGCGCACGGCAGCGGCGCCGCGCTGGTGGCCAAGATCGAGCGCACCGAGGCGATCGAGAACCTGGCCGAAATTGTTGATGCCAGCGACGTGGTGATGGTGGCGCGCGGCGATCTTGGCGTGGAGATCGGCGACGCCGAATTGCCCGGCCTGCAGAAGAAGATCATCCGCGAGGCGGTGGCGCGCGAGAAGGTGGTGATCACCGCGACGCAGATGCTGCAGTCGATGGTCGACAGTCCGATGCCGACCCGCGCCGAGGTGCTGGACGTCGCCAATGCGGTGATCGACGGCACCGACGCGGTGATGCTCTCGCAGGAGTCCGCCGCCGGCAGCTGGCCGGTGCGCGCGGTGGAGACGATGGCGCGGATCTGCCTGGGCGCCGAGCGCCAGTTCGCCGTCGATATCGATTTCGAGAAGGCGCGGCGCGGGCTGGAGCGCGCCGACCAGGCCATCGCGATGGCCACGATGTTCCTGTCCGAACACATCGGTGTGCGCGCGGTGGTGGCGATGACCGAATCCGGCGGCACCGCGCGCTACCTGTCCCGGTTCCGTTCATCGGTGCCGATCTACGCGTTCTCCCACCACGCCAACGCGCGCCGGCGGATGGCCTTGATGCGCGACGTGTTCCCGATGGACTACGACAGCCGCGGCCAGACCCCGCGCGAAGCCGCCCGCGGCAGCATCCGCCTGCTGGTGGAAGCCGGCCTGCTGACCTCCGGTGACCGGGTGGTGTTCACCAGCGGCGAGCACATGGAAACCAAGGGCGCCACCAACACCTTGCGCCTGCTGGAAATCGGCGCGGACGGGCACGCTACCGGGTTGGGCGAGCTGTAGCGCCGTTCGCGGATGGCTGGGCCAAGGCGGTGCCTGCCCGACGGCGGTTGGTGCGGGAAAGGCGGTTGGCTGGCCGGCTATAATTGGTGATTCTTCCGCCAGCCGAGCCGCACGCCATGAGTATCGAACAACTCGCCGAAACTGCCCGCGCCATGGTGGCCCCGGGCAAGGGCATCATCGCGATCGACGAATCCTCCGCCACCTGCAAGAAGCGCTTCGACGGCGTCGGCATCGACTGCACCGAGGAAAGCCGCCGCGCCTACCGCGAGCTGCTGCTGACCGCGCCGAATGCCAACCAGTACCTGTCCGGCGCGATCCTGTTCGACGAAACCCTGCGCCAGTCCACCAAGGACGGCGTGCCGTTCGCCAAGTACATGCTCGACAACGGCATGATCCCGGGCATCAAGGTGGACAAGGGTACGGTGCCGCTGGCCGGCTTCCCCGGCGAGCTGGTGACCGAAGGCCTGGACGGCCTGCGCGACCGCCTCAAGGAGTACTACAAGCTTGGCGCCCGTTTCGCCAAGTGGCGCGCGGTCATCACCATCGGCGACGACATTCCTTCCGGCACCTGCATCGAGGCCAACAGCCACGCGCTGGCGCGTTATGCCGCGCTGTGCCAGGAGCAGGGCCTGGTGCCGATGGTCGAGCCGGAAGTGCTGATGGACGGCGACCACGACATCGGCACCTGCTATGAAGTCACCGAGGTGGTGCTGCGCTCGCTGTTCGACGCGCTGTACAACCAGAGCGTGATGCTGGAAGGCACCATCCTGAAGGCCTCGATGGTCGTTCCCGGCAAGGGCTGCGCCGAGCAGGCAACGGTCGAGGAAGTGGCCGAGTCCACCCTGATGTGCCTGAAGTCGGCGGTGCCGGCGATCCTGCCGGGCATCGTGTTCCTGTCCGGCGGCCAGAGCGACGAGGACGCCACCGCGCACCTCGACGCGATGAACAGGATGGGCCCGAACCCGTGGCCGCTGTCGTTCTCTTACGGCCGCGCCATGCAGCAGGCCGCGCTTAAGCTGTGGGCCGCCGACATGACCGGCAACTACGCCAAGGCCCAGCAGACCGTGTTCGAGCGCGCCAAGGCCAATGGTCTGGCGGCGCTGGGGCAGTGGGGTGAGTGACCGCGCCTAGCTGTTGCCATCAGGCAACGGCTGCGGGCACGAACGCCCGTACATGGATGTACGGGCCGGGGTGTGCGAAGGCGGTTGCGTTCCGCCATGGATGGCAAAGCTGAAGCCGCCAAGTGCGTGGTCATCCCAGCCACATGAAAACGCCGGCCCCGTGCCGGCGTTTTCCATTTTGCCTTCCTGCTGCGATTGCGTCGTATGCTTCCGGCATCAACGCGGGGACAATGATGGCGAACGAGGATCTCGCGAAACAGGTGATGCAGGCGTTGGCGGGCGGCGACCGCACGCGCGCGGCTGGCCTGCTGCGGGCGGCGGGGATGCCGGCGATGCGGCAGGCGCTGGACCAGTTCAAGGCCCAGGCCGAGAACGAACGTCGCGCGCTGAAGGCATTGGGCAGTTCTACCCGCGAGGCCGCCGGTAACATCGAGACACAGGGCGCCCGGGTGCATGCACAGACGCAGGCTGCGCTGCAGGCGCTGCGCACGCACAAGCACCCGCCCACCGTGGAAATGGGCGAGAAGCCCGGCAGCCTGCGCTGGGTGATGATCGTGCTGGGGCTGCTGGCGCTGGCCGCCTGGCTGGCATTCGGCGGGCTCTGACGGCCGCTCGGCAACGCACCAGCGGGCGCGGCGTTGACAGCGACGTGCCAAGCCGATGGCACAGGAGTGTTGTCATCGGCAAAGGCTAGAATCGCGAGCCCCCCGCCTGAGCCGCGCCATGCCTTTGATCCGCCGCCATTTCCTGCTGTTCGCCGCGATCGCGGCGTTTGCCCTTTCCGCCTGCGGCAAACAGGACGGCCCCGCCGCAGGTGGCCCCGGCGGCGGTCGTGGCAACCAGCCGGTGCCGGTGGAAGTGGCGGTGGTGCGCGAACAGGACTGGAACGATGCGCTGCGTGCGCTGGGCACGGTCAAGGCGCACGAGGCGGTGACGGTGACCGCCAAGGTCAGCGAAACCGTGCAGCAGGTGCATTTCGAAAGTGGCCAGGAGGTCGCGCGCGGCGCCGCGCTGGTGACTTTGAGCGGCCAGCAGCAGCAGGCGCTGCTGGCCTCGGCGGAAGCACAGGTGCGCGAAGCCGAGCAGCAGTTCCAGCGCCAACAACAACTGGTGGGTCAACAGCTGGTGGCGCGTTCTGCCTTCGATACCGCCCGCGCCGCCCGCGATGCCGCCCGCGCACAGGCCGCGCAGATCCGCGCCAACCTGTCCGACCGGGTGATCCGCGCACCGTTCGCCGGCGTGCTGGGTATCCGCCAGGTCAGCCCCGGTGCGCTGGTCACGCCGGGCACGGCGATCGCCACCCTCGACGCCATCGACCGCGTGTACGTGGATTTCCCGGTGCCGGAAACCGAACTGGCCGGGGTCGCGCCCGGACAGGCGTTGAGCGGCCGAGCCGGCGCTTACCCCGGACGCAGCTTCGACGGCAGCGTCAGCACCGTGTCGGCGCGGCTGGACGCGGGCACCCGCGCCGCCACCGTGCGCGGCGACTTCCCCAATCCCGAACGCCTGCTCAAGCCGGGCATGCTGATCGACGTGGCGCTGGTGCGCGGCACCCGCCCGGCCATCGTGGTGCCGGAACTGGCGGTGCAGCAGATCGGCAGCGAAACCTTCGTCTGGCGGGTCAAGGACGACGGCACGGTGGAAAAGGCCGACGTGGTGGTGGGCGGCCGCATCCCCGGCAGGGTGATGCTGAAGGACGGCATCCGCGCCGGCGAGAAGATCGTGGTAGAGGGCACCGGCAAGCTGCAGCCGGGCGCGAAAGTGGCGCCGGGCGGCGCTGCGCCCGCGGCCGACGGCGCGAAGAAGTAAGCCATGAAGCTGTCCGATCTTTCGATCAAGCGGCCGGTGCTGGCCGTGGTGATGAGCCTGCTGCTGATCGTGCTGGGCACGATGTCGTTCCTGCGCCTGACCCTGCGCGAGCTGCCGGCGATCGACCCGCCCATCGTCTCGGTGCAGGTGAGCTATCCCGGCGCGTCGGCGGGCGTGGTCGAGACCCGCATCACCAAGCCGCTGGAGGACGCGCTGGCCGGCATCGAGGGCATCAACACCATCGATTCCAACAGCCAGAACGGCAGCTCGCGGATCAGCATCGAGTTCTACGCCAGCCGCGATATCGAGGCCGCCGCCAACGACGTGCGCAACGCGGTAAGCCGCGTCGCCGACCGCATGCCGGAAGAGGCCGACGCGCCGGAGATCAGCAAGGTCGAGGCCGATTCCGACGCCATCCTGTGGCTCAACCTGCGGTCCACCACGATGGACCAGATGCAGATGTCGGACTACGCCCAGCGCTATCTGGTCGACCGCTTCTCCAGCCTGCAGGGCGTGGCCCGCGTGTTCCTCGGCGGCAGCCAGCGCTACGCGATGCGGATCTGGCTGGACGGCAACGCACTGGCCGCGCGCGGTCTGACGCCCGCCGACGTGGAAAGCGCGCTGCGGGCCGAGAACGTCGAACTGGGCGCGGGCCGGCTGGAATCCAGCCAGCGCGACTTCATCCTGCGGGTGGCGCGCGACTACACCACCCCGGAGGCGTTCGCGCAGATGCCGCTGGGCAAGGGCAGCGACGGCTACGTGGTGAAGCTGGGCGACGTGGCGCGGGTGGCGCTGGAATCCACCGAGCGGCGCGCCTACTACCACAGCAATGGCGAGCCGGCGATGGGCATCGGCATCGTCAAGACTTCCACCGCCAACAGCCTGGAAGTGGCCGAGGAAGCCAAGGCGCAGGCCGAACGCATCCGCCCGACCCTGCCGAAGGGCACCGACATCTACGTGGCCTACGACAGCACCACCTTCATCTCGGCAGCCGTGGAGCGGGTGTACGAGACGCTGCTGGAAGCCGTGGTGCTGGTGCTGATCGTGATCTGGCTGTTCCTCGGCAGCGCGCGTGCGGCGCTGATCCCGGCGGTGACCGTGCCGGTGTGCGTGATCGCCTCGTTCATCGCGCTGTACGCGTTCGGCTTCTCGATCAACCTGCTGACCCTGCTGGCGCTGGTGCTGTGCATCGGGCTGGTGGTCGACGACGCGATCGTGGTGGTGGAAAACATCCAGCGCCGCGTCGATCTCGGCGAGCCGGCGCTGGTGGCCGCGCGCCGCGGCACCAGGCAGGTGGCGTTCGCGGTGCTGGCCACCACCGCGGTGCTGGTGGCAGTGTTCTTGCCGGTGGGTTTCCTGCAGGGCAATACCGGCCGGCTGTTCCGCGAGCTGTCGGTGGCGCTGGCGGCGGCGGTGGCCATCTCCGCTTTCGTCGCGCTGACCCTGACCCCGATGATGGCCAGCAAGCTGCTGCGTCCGCATTCCGGCCCGCACGCGGTGCACGGCAATCGTGCCAGCGAATGGATCAACGCGCGCTTCCAGCGCCTGGCCGGCGGCTACCGCGGCGTGCTGGACCGGCATATCCACCGGGTCTGGCTGTTCGGCGGGCTGATGGCGGCGGCGGTGGTCGCGCTGGTGCTGCTGTTCAAGCTGCTGCCCAGCGAACTGGCGCCGACCGAGGATCGCGGCTCGTTCCAGCTGATGATGGAGGGCCCGGAGGGCGCCGGTTTCGACTACACCGTGGCGCAGATGAAGAAGGTCGAGGCGATCCTGGCGAAGGAAACCGGCCCCGACCAGCCGATCCTGCGCGCCAACCCGCGCGTGCCCGGCAGCTTCGGTGCCAGCGAGGAGATGCACACCGGCCGCGCGATGATCTTCCTGCAGCCGTGGGACCAGCGCGAGAAGAGCACGGTGGAGCTGGCCAGCGAGCTGGAGAAGAAGTTCTCCGGGCTCACCGGCGTGCGCGTGCGCACGATGGCCGGCGGCGGGCTGGTGCGCACCCGCGGCCAGCCGTTCCAGCTGGTGCTGGGCGGGCCGGACTACAAGGAGCTCGCGCAGTGGCGCGACATCATGCTGGCGAAGATGGCGGACAACCCCGGCTTCGTCGGCCCGGATTCCGATTACAAGGAAACCCGCCCGCAGATGCGGGTGGTGATCGACCGCGCGCGCGCAGCCGACCTCGGCGTGTCGGCCACCGATATCGGCCGCGCGCTGGAAACGATGATGGGCGGCCGCCGCGTCACCACCTTCGTCGACAACGGCGAGGAATATGACGTCAAGATCCAGGCCGACCGCGACGGCCGCGATTCGGTGGCGGCGCTGGATGCGCTGCAGGTGCGCGGACGCGGCGGCATGCTGGTGCCGCTGTCCAACCTGGTCACGCTGCGCGAAGTGGCCGAGCCGGGCACGCTCAACCGCTTCAACCGGTTGCGTTCGATCACCCTGAGCGCGCGCCTGGCGCCCGGCTATCCCCTCGGCGATGCGGTGACGTGGGCGCAGGACACCGCGCGTGCGTCGCTGCCCGACTACGCGCAGATCAGCTGGAAGGGCGAGTCGCGTGAGTTGCAGCAGTCCGGCGGCGAGGTGCTGGTGACCTTCGCGCTGGCGCTGCTGATCGTGTACCTGGCGCTGGCCGCGCAGTTCGAGAGCTTCCTGCACCCGCTGGTGATCATGCTGACGGTGCCGCTGGGCGTGCTCGGCGCGCTGTTGGGCCTGTGGATCACCGGCGGCACGGTCAATCTGTTCTCGCAGATCGGCATCGTGATGCTGGTGGGGCTGGCGGCGAAGAACGGCATCCTGATCGTGGAGTTCGCCAACCAGCTGCGCGACGAGGGCCGTGCCATCCACGACGCCATCGTCGAGGCCGCCGCGGTGCGCCTGCGGCCGATCCTGATGACCTCCATCGCCACCGTGATGGGCGCGGTGCCGCTGGTGATCTTCGGCGGGCCGGGCTCGGCCAGCCGCGCCACCATCGGCGTGGTGGTGATCTTCGGCGTGGCCTTCTCCACCCTGCTGTCGCTGTTCGTGGTGCCGGCGTTCTACGCGGTGCTGGCGAAATACACGCATTCGCCGGAAGAGCTGGCGCAGCGGTTGGAACAACTGGAAGCGGAAACCCCGCAGGTGGGCGGACATGCATGATCGCGACGGTGGTTCCCCGTGGAAACCGCGTGGCCCGCGCCCGCCGCGCGACGGCGCGCCGCGCCGCGAATCCTCGCCGCAGGAAAAGATCCGGCGCGAACCGGCCCGGCACGAGCCTTCTTCGCATGCCGTCGGCGCGGAAGGCGCGCCGCATCCGGCGCGCGAGCGTCGCGATGCGGAGCTGCGCATCCACGGGTTGAACGCGGTGCGGGCGGTGTTCGCGCACCGGCCGCAGGCGATCCGCAAGCTCTACCTGCTGGAAGCGCGCATCCCGCAGCTGCAGCCGCTGCTGAAGTGGTGCGTGGCCAACCGCGTGGGCTACAGGGTGGTGGACGACGCCGACCTGCAGAAGCTCGCGGCCAGCGCCCACCACGAAGGTGTCGTCGCGGAGGTGCTGCGCGAGGAACCGCTGCCGCTGTCGAGCTGGCTGCGCGACCTGCCGGCCGGGCCGCAGTGCGCGCTGTGGCTGGACGGCGTGGGCAATCCGCACAACCTCGGCGCGATCCTGCGCAGCGCCGCGCACTTCGGTGTGTCCGCGATCCTGCTGCCCAAGCACGCCACGCTGGCGCTGTCAGGCGCCGCCGCGCGGGTGGCGGAAGGCGGCGCCGAAGCGGTGCCGCTGGTGCGGCTGGGCCGCGAGGACAACAGCATCGCGCAGCTGCGCAGCGCCGGTTTCGGGCTGGCCGCCACCGTGGTGCGCGGCGGCAGCGACCTGTTCCAGGCAAGCCTGCCGCGCCGGCTGGTCTACGTGCTGGGCGCGGAAGGCGAGGGCATGTCGCCGGCGCTGGCCGCTGCCTGCGACCTGCGCCTGTCGATTCCAGGCAGCGGCGCGGTGGAAAGCCTCAACGTGGCCGCGGCCACCGCCGTGCTGCTGGCGGCCTGGGCGCGCGGCTGACCGGCATCACCAGCCGCTGGCGCCCTGTTCCTCGATGGCGCTGAAATTGGAGCGGGCACCGCTGGAATCATTCGCCACGCCGGTGGCGAAATAGGCCACGCCGGTGCCGGCCTTGCGGTCGATCCACAGCCCCGACAGCAGACCGTAGGCATTGCCGCTATGGCCGATGCGGGCGCGGCCATCGCCGAACAGATCGTCGCGGCAGCGCTTGCCGTCGCCCTGCGCCAGCTGCTGCGTGGCCAGGCCGTAGGCGCAGAAGAAGCCGCCGCGGTTGGGCTCGTCTTCTTCGCCGATCACGCCGTTGCTGCCGTCGAAGCGCCACACCGGCGTGTCCAGCAGTGCCACCGAGGCTGGCGTAAGCAGGCGCACGCCGTCCAGCTCGCCATCGTTGAGCAGCATCCGGCCGATCCGGGCCAGGCCACGCGCCGAGACGCGCAGCCCGCCCTGCGGCGAGAACAGCGTGCCGTTCCGGCCGGGTTGCCAGCGCGACAGATCGCAGCTGCCATCGGCCGCCGCGATCACCATGCAGGCCGGGCGCTGGCCGTGCAGTTCATCCTTCTGCGGCTGGCGCTGGTCGTCGTACAGCACCACCGCGCGGGCCAGCGCGGCCTCGCTGCTGCCGGACCAGTTGAAGCCGGCGTCGATGTCCAGCGGGAACAGCACCAGCCGCCGCATCAGCCGGTCGAAGCGCTCGCCGGTGGCGTGCTCCATCGCCTGCGCCACCAGCGGGAAGTTGAGGTTGGTGTAGCGGAAGAACGTGCCCGGCGCGTGCTGCGTGTCCCAGGCCTGCGGCTTGCCGGTGATGATGCCGATGTCCTGGCCCAGCGGCACGTTCCAGTAGCCGGCGGCGTCGGTCAGGCTGGAGGTATGAGACAGCAGCATGCGCAGGGTGATCGGCACGTCCGGGAAGGCCGGGTTGCGCAGTGGGGAACCCAGCGCGGTGGAAATGTCCGCATCCAGCTCAAGCTTGCCGGCCTCGACCAGCCGCAGCACGCCGATCGTGGTCACCAGCTTGCTCACCGACGCCACCCGCGCCGGGTCGTCGGCGGACAGGGCGCGCGCGCTGCCGATGTCGGCCAGACCCTCGGCGCGAACCGCGGTTTCGCCTGCGCGGTCGAAGGCGACGCGGACGCGGCCCACCGGTTCGCTGGCGCTGGCGCAGGCGGCGGCCAGCAGCAGGGAAAGCGCGGCCAGTCGGCGGATCGGGGTCATGCGGGGCTCCGGTCGGGACCGGCGGACTGCCGGCGCGCCCTGCAGGTTAGCTGAACCGATCCGGTACGGACCGCCATGCATGACTTCCTGCCCATGTGTAATGATGATTCGGTGTATTACATTACCAGCACACCAATTCAGGAGGCCGTCATGTTCACCAACACCACCCGCATCCCCCGCAGCCCCGCTTTCGTCGAGCGCCGCAAGGCCGAACGCAGTGCCAACGATAGCGACTTCCAGCCGCGCAGCCGCGGCGAGCGCGAGTTCGGCATCGGCTATGGCCGCAGCAGTGGCTATGTCCGCAACCGCAGCTACGTGGCCAGCCAGCCGGCCCTGTTCCGCTGCCGTTGAGCCCGACGGACGCTCAGCCAGCGTCCCGCAATGCCCCGGCGGCCGCGATCAGGTCGGGGAAAAACGTTTCGAAGGTGGCCTGCGCCGCACCTTCGTTGGCGTGCAGCACCTCCAGGCAGGCCAGCAGCCGGTCGCCGTTGCGCGAGAGCCGTGTCGAGATGCCGCGCACGGCGGCGTCCACGCTCTCGCGCCGGGCATAGGAGCCCAGCCAGTCATGCGCGGCCATGCGCGGCGCGATCGCCGCCAGCCGCGGCGGCAGGTGGACGCGGCGTTCGTCCAGGATGCGATAGATGCGCGCGGTGAACGCCGCCAGCGGCGCCTCGTTCCAGCGCGCCCAGCCCTGCGCCAGGCAGTGGTCGAAATACACGTCCAGCACGATCCCGGCATAGCGCCGCAGCGGCCCGAACCCGATGCGCATGGCGGTGACCGCGGGATGGTCATCGGTATAGCGGTCGATGCGGCGGTGGCGCACGATCTCCGCGCGCACCGGCTGCGGCCAGTCCGCCAGTGCGCTCTGCCCGAACACGAAATCGCCGAGCAGTGCGCCGAGGATGGCGTCGTCGGAATGCCGCGCCAGCCAGGCGTGGGCGAGATAGTTCATGCGCCGATGGTAGCGGCGCGGCAGCCTTCAGTCGGCGCCGCCGGCAGCGGCCGGATGGCAATCCGCGCCCGGCAGCACATCGTCCAGCCGCACGCAGGGCCGGAACCCGACCATCCCGGTCAGCTGGCGGCTGTCGCCGCTGGCGACGCTGAAGCGCTGCAGCGGCGCCAGCCGGCAGGCGGCATCGCCGCCGCAGGCGTCCGGGTACAGGGTGTAGTGGCAGGCGCCGCTGCTGCTGCGCACGCAATCGAACCGGGCCACGCCGTCCTGCACGCTGGCCTTGCTGTGCAGCGCCACCGGCCCGGCGTCCACCCGGCTGGTCCAGGTGGTGCCGCCCGGCGAGCAGCCGGCCAGGGCCAGCAGGAACTGCAGCAGCGCGACGAGCTTGGTCATGCCGAGGTTGAACATGGGTTGCCTCACATGTGCTTGAACAGGGCCATGAACGGCTGGCTGACCAGCAGCGTTTCCGGGCGGTGCTTGAGCCGCACCGTGCCGCGCCCGCTGTCGTCGCGGACGATGCCGGCGATGGCCTTCAGGTTGACGATGGTGCCGCGGTGGATCTGCTTGAACAGGTTGCCGTCCAGCCGTGGCAGCAGTTCGCGCAGCGAGCTGCGCAGCAGTGCCTCGCCGTCCGCGGTGACCACCGTGGTGTATTTCTGGTCGGCGCGGAAATAAGCCACGTCGTCGACCAGGATCAAGCGTGTTTCGCGGCCGGCGCTGGCGGTCAGCCACGTCAATGGCTCCACCGCGCCGGCCTGCTTGGGCAACGCGCCCAGCCGATCCAGCAGCGCCGCCAGCGCGGCCGAGTCAGGCAGCGCATCGCGCGCCTGCAGGCGTTCGATGGTGGCATCCAGCCGCTCGCGCTTGACCGGCTTGAGCAGGTAATCGACGGCGCCGTGTTCGAAGGCGTCGATGGCGTACTGGTCGTAGGCGGTGACGAACACGATCCGCGTGCGCGGGCTGGCGTCGGTGGCGATCCGCGCCACTTCCAGGCCGGTCAGGCCGGGCATGCGGATGTCGAGGAAGGCGACGTCGGGCTGGTGTTCGGCCAGCGATTCCACCGCGCTGGCGCCGTCCTCGCATTCGGCCACTACCTGCAGGCCGGGCCAGGCGCGCCGGAGTTCGGCCACCAGCGCCTGCCGCAGCAGCGCTTCGTCCTCGGCGACCACGCAGGTCCAGGGCTTGCTCTGGCTGATCTCATTCATGGCCGGCTCCGTTCGAGGGCACGGCCGCCGGAACAGTGATGGTTGCCGCCACGCCGCTGGGGAAGTTGGCGATCACAGACAGGTTGGCGCTGCCGGCGTAGCGCAGTCGCAGCCGCTCGCGCACGTTCTTCAGGCCGATGCCGGTGCCGCTGGTCTTGCTGTTGAAGCCTTCGCCGTCGTCGGCCACCGTCACCGCCACGCCGCCATCGTCCGGGCGCGCGCGGATCCATACGGTGCCGCCGCCGGTGCGCGGCTCCAACCCGTGCTTGATCGCGTTCTCCACCAGCGTCTGCAGCATCATCGCCGGCAGAGTCGTGGCCCGCAGCGCCTGCGGCACGTCCACCTGCACGGCCAGGCGGTCGCCCATGCGGATCTTCAGGATTTCCAGGTACGCCAGTGCGCGCTCCAGCTCCACCCCCAGGGTGGACATGTCGTCCTTGGCGTCGGGCAGCGAGCGGCGCAGGTACTGGATCAGGTGGCCCAGCATCGCTTCGGCGCGGGCCGGGTCGCTGCGGGTCAGCAGCTGCGCGCTGGCCAGCGTGTTGTAGAGGAAATGCGGCTCGACCTGCGCATGCAGCAGGTGCAGCTTGGCTTCGGTGAGTTCCTTCTCGGTGGCGGTCTGCGCGGCGCTGGCGCGCTCACCGCGGCGGCGTTCGCCGATGCGGCGGGTGATCGCGCGGGCGATGGCTTCGGCGTTCTCGAAGTTGGTGCCGTCGTCGACCAGAAACCAGTCGCTCCAGGCCGGGCTTTCCGGCTCGCAGATCAGGGTGACTCGGCCGCTGTCGCCCGCCGGGGTGACCGTGGCCTGCAGCTGGTTGTGGTCGGGTGCGAACCACAGCAGGGGGTTCCAGCGCTGCAGCGGCGGCTCGCCGTACAGGTGCGGGCGGGCGATCTTCGCGCGCACCTGCAGGCTGTCGCGCGCGCTGCGTACGCCTTCGGCGCCGGGCAGCTCGCGGATCGCGGCATCGACGAGGTCGAAGGCCTCGCCGGCTTCCAGCGGGATTTCGATGACGCGCTTCTGGCGGTTGTCCAGCGTCTCGTCCGCCACGCGCCCGGCGATCAGCCGCACCCGGTGCAGATGCGAGAACGCGCCCGCGATCACCAGTCCCATGGTGCCGAAGGCGAACAGGATCGCCGGTGCCTGGAACTGGCCGATCAGCGGCAGTCCGGAATACAGCGCGACCACCAGCATGGTCGCAATCCCCCAGGCGATGCCGATGCGCAGGATGAAGAAAACACTTTTGAACATGGGGATGCGGCAGGCGGGAAGTTGCCGCGAGGATAGCCGTGTGCAGCGCCATTGGAAGCCGGACTGCGACGAAACCACGCCGGGGGCGACGAAGCCGGCGCGGTCCGCCGCGAGCGCCGCGGTCAGTCGCGCGTGCGCACGCGCAGGTAGCGGGCGAAGCGTGGCGTGCCTTTCGCGGTCAGGCCGTTGTAGCGATAGGTGACCCATTGGCCTGGACGCGGCGGCTGCCGGCGCTCGGCGTCGGACAGACCGCTGCCCAGCGCGAAGCGGCGCCCGTGCGCGTCTTCCACCAGCAGCGCGCCGACCTGTCCGGCGTATTTGCCCTGGCCGGGGCGATAGCCGATGACCCGCGCTTCGGCATCGGCGACCGGCTTGTACTTCAACAGGCCGTCGCTGCGCCCGCCCACATATCGGCCATCCGTGCGATGCAGCATCAATCCTTCGCCGCCCGCGGCCACCACCGCGCGCAGCTGCGCATCGAGCGCGGCGCGGTTGGCGACGCGGGTCTGCGCGATGGCGCGCAGCGTTGGCGCATTCGTTGCGGCGACCAGAAGCCGCAGGCGCTGTGCGCGCTGCGCGAATACGCCGGCGTCGCCGGGCAGGTCGAACGCCATGAAGCGCATCTGCCGCCAGCCCGCTTCGTCCGGGCGCAGCGCCCGCACCAGATCGCTGGCGCGCTGGAACCGGCCGCGCGCGATCCACAGTTCCCCCTCGATGGCCTGTGCCGGCCAGCCGGCGGTGAACCAGCCGGGGGCATCGATGGGGTCGCCGTTGCGGGTCAGCAGCCGGCGGCCGTCCCAGCGGGCGCGCACGCCGTCGAGCTTTTCGCTGACCAGCCAGCCGGCGACATCGCCGACCTGGTGGAAGCGCGTCGCCAGCATCGGCGCCGGCAGTGGCGTTGCGGCGAGGGTGGGCGACGGCGACAGCAGGGCGGCCGACAGCAGCAGGGCAAGCAGGGCGGTGCGCGGTTCCATGGCGGCGCTCGATGTGGCGAGGGGCCAGCATCGTGCGCGGGCAGCGGCGGCGCCGTCGGCGCGCGGCGCGGTTTCCGGTCAGGCTTTGCCGCGGTTCAGGCGGAGCCGACGCGCTCGCGCACAGCCTGCATGTCGCGCACCGGGCGCACCTCGATGCTGCCGAAGCGCGCCCACGGGAACTGGCGGGCGATCTCCATGGCCTCGTCCATCGAGCCGGCTTCGATCAGGTTGAAGCCGGCCAGGAACTCGCGGGTTTCGGCGAACGGGCCATCGGTGATTCGCGCCAGGCCTTCGCGCACGCGCAGGGTGCGCGCGGTGTCCGGTTCCAGCAGCTGCTGCGAGCCGTGCAGGTGGCCGGCCTCGCGCAGGGCATCAGCCTTCTCGAAGCAGCCGCGCATCAGCCGGTCGTACTCGTCCTGCGGCAGTTCGGCCAGCAATGCCGGGTCGATGTGGATCAGGGTCAGGTATTGCATCGGGCGATCCGCGGTGGGAGCCGCCCGATGATGCCGAGGTCAGCGACCGCGCACAAACTGAATGCGGCAGCGGATTTTTTTTCACGCGGCGTGTCGATTCCGTCTGCTGCCATCCGTCGTGTTGCATGCAAGCGGGAAATCCCACGCCCGCGCGGAGACCGACATGAAAGTCATTGTGATGGTGAAGGCCACCGCCGATTCCGAAATCGGCGCAATGCCGAGCACGGAGCTGCTGGAGGCGATGGGCAGGTTCAACGAGGAGCTGGTGAACGCCGGCGTGATGCTGGCCGGCGAAGGGCTGCATCCCAGTTCGCGCGGCGTGCGCGTTGCTTTCGAGGGTCCGCAGCGGCGGGTAATCGACGGGCCCTTCGCCGAGACCCGCGAGCTGGTCGCCGGTTTCTGGCTGTGGCAGGTGCGTTCGCTGGACGAGGCGATCGAATGGGCCAAGCGCTGCCCCAACCCGATGCCCGGCCCGTCCGAACTGGAGATCCGCCCGATCTTCGAGGCCGAGGACTTCGGCGCTGAATTCACCGCCGAGCTGCGTGCGCAGGAAGACCGCCTGCGCGAGCGCCTCGGGCACTGATGACAATCGATTCGAGTACAGGAGAGCGCGTCATGAAAATCGTCACCAGCCTGAGCTTCCAGGGCCAATGCCGCGAAGCGTTCGAGTTCTATGCCGAGGTCCTGGGCGGCAGGATCACCGCCGCCATGCCGTATGCCGACGCGCCGCCGGACATGCCGATCACCGACGACAAGTACAAGACCTGGCTGATGCACTGCTGGCTGGAAGTCGGTGACCAGGCGTTGATGGGCGCCGACATGGACACCGCCTGGGCGCCCAACGTGGACAAGCCCAAGAACGGATTCGACGTCACCCTGCACACCGAAGATGCGAGCGAGGCCCGGTGCTGGTTCGATCGCCTGTCCGCGGGCGGCAAGACGGGAATGGCATTCGGCGAGACGTTCTGGTCGCCCGGCTTCGGTTCGCTGGTGGACCGGTTCGGCGTGCCGTGGATGATCAATGTCATTCCCGCCCCCGGCTGGAAGCCCGCGCAGGGCTGACCGCACATCCCGCCACCCACAGGAAAGGACCACCATGCCCCGCAATCTCTACGTCACCCTGCCGGTGAAGGACCTCGATCGCAGCGTCGATTTCTTCGAAGCGCTGGGGTTTTCGTTCAACCCCGACTTCACCAGCGAAAACGGCGCCGCGCTGGTCATCAACGACCGGACCAGCGTGATGCTGGTTGGCGAATCGTTCTTTTCCACCCTGTCCAAGGTGCCGATCACCGACCCGCGCAAAGCCACCGAGGCGCTATTCTCGCTGTCGCTGGACAGCCGCGAGCAGGTCGATGCGCTGGTGCGCAAGGCGATCGCCGCGGGTGCGACCGAAGGCCACGCGCCGGAAGACCTGGGCTTCATGTACTCGTGGGCCTTCGTCGACCTCGACGGCCACCAGTGGGGCGTGTTCCATATGGACATGTCGCAGATGCCGGCCCAGTAAGCGGGTGCTTGCGTGGCGGGGGCTGGCGATGGTGTCATCGGCGGGATGAAAGCCGATGACCTCCATCGCCGCCTCGATGCCCTGTGGCGGATGGAATCGCCGAAGCTGCTGGCGCGGCTGGCGCGCATCACCGGCAACATCGACACCGCCGAGGAGCTGGCGCAGGACGTGCTGCTGGCCGCGCTGGAGCGCTGGCCGCGCGAAGGCGTGCCGGATAATCCGGCCGCCTGGCTGATGACCGCGGCCAAGCACCGCGGGATCGATCACGTCCGCCAGCGCCAGCTGCATGCGCGCAAGCAGGACCAATTCGGCATCGAACTGACGCTGTACGGAGCCGACATGCAGGGCGACGATGCCCAGCGCTTCGCGGACGACGACATCGGCGACGACCTGCTGCGGCTGGTGTTCGCCAGCTGCCATCCGGTGCTGCCGATGGAATCGCGGGTGGCGCTGACCCTGCGCCTGCTGGGCGGGCTGTCGACGCCGGAGATCGCCCGCGCCTTCCTGCAGCAGGAAGCAACGGTGGCGCAGCGCATCGTCCGCGCCAAGCGCGCGCTGGCCTCGGCACGGGTGCCGTTCGAGGTGCCGCGAAAGGCAGAGCTGCCGGAGCGCCTCGATGCGGTGCTGGAGGTGCTGTACCTGGTCTTCAACGAAGGCTACGCCGCGACCAGCGGCGAGGACTGGATGCGCCCGGCGCTGTGCGAGGAGGCGCTGCGGCTGGGGCGGGTGCTGGCCGGGTTGCTGCCCACGGAGCCGGAGGTGTCCGGCCTGCTGGCGCTGATGGAACTGCAGGCCTCGCGCATTCCCGCGCGGACGCGGGCCGACGGCGCGCCGGTGCTGCTGGCCGAGCAGCACCGCGCGCGCTGGGACCGGCTGCAGATCCAGCGCGGCCTGCAGGCGCTGGAACATGCGCGCCAGCTGGGTGGAGCTGATGGCCCCTACGCGCTGCAGGCCGCGCTGGCCGCCTGCCATGCGCGTGCGTCGCGTTTCGAGGACACCGACTGGGCGAGGATCGCGGCGCTGTATGCGCGTTTGATGCGGGTGGCACCGTCGCCAGTGGTCGAACTCAATCGCGCGGTGGCGGTGGGCCGGGCGCAGGGCGCGGCGTCGGCGCTGCCGATCGTGGAGGCGCTGGCCTGCGATCCGAAGCTGCGTGACTACGCGCCGCTGCCGGCGGTGCGCGGCGACCTGTTGCAGCAGCTGGGCCGGCTGGATGAAGCGCGCACCGCCTTCGCACGCGCGGCGACGTTGACCGGCAATGCGCGCGAGCGCGAGGCGCTGCTGGCGCGCGCGGCCGCCTGCAGCGCATCCGCCTGAAACGACGAAGCCGCCCGCAGGCGGCTTCGCGTGCACCGCTGGCGGCGGTCAGCGGCTGGCGACCGGATCGCGGAACTCGCGGCGCAGCCAACTGTCGATCATGCGTTTTTCGTAGCGCAGCGGATCGGTGTCGTTGAACGGCGTGGCGTTGATGAGGAACGCCGGGTCGGTGATCCTGCGCTGCCCCTCCGCGAGCAGCTGGCCGCTGGCATCGAAGTGCTGGAACTGCACGGTCATGCGCGGCGGATAGATGTTGCGGATGATCCGCACGTTCTGCTGGTCCAGCCTGCGCCACGGCTCGTACTCGCCGGCGCGGTCCACGTCGACAATGGTGAACTGCAGGCGCTCGCCCGCCGGCAGCTGCGCCTCGGCGCGCTTGCGCATGTACTTGGCCAGGTCGGTCAGCCAGCTGCCGCGCTCGCTGTCGTAGCGGTTACGGCTGTAGCGCAGCTCGGCGAAGCTGGCGGGGTCGGCCCAGGCCACGGCGACCGGGCCGGTATCCGGCAGGGCCCGCGGCGCGTCGGCGGCCAGCATGCTGTCGCCGGCGGCAGCGCAGCCGGCCAAGGCAAGGGTCAGTGCAACTGCAGTGAGCTTGGCGTGCATGGACGTTCTCCGCTTGGGTCCATTCGCAGTGTGCGCCCGGCGCCACGCCTGCGGGAGGCCCGCGGGGCCGATCAGTCAGCCGGCGTTTCGGCTTCGCCGGCGCTATCCAGGAACCACGCTTCCACGTTGCCCTTGACCTTCATCGTCATCGGCATGCCGCGGCGGTCCAGCGCGCGGCCCGCCTGCACCCGCACCCAGCCCTCGCTGATGCAGTATTCCTCGACGTTGTTGCGCTCCACGCCGTTGAAGCGGATGCCGATGCCGCGCTCCAGCAGATCGGCGCCGTAGAACGGGCTGCGCGGGTCGTTGGAAAGGCGGTCGGGCGGGGTGTCGCGTGCGCTGTCGGTCATGGCGTGCGGTCGGCCTTGAGGGGCCGACAGCATACCGGAGCGGGCTCAGCGCAGCCGGCGCGAGACCGCGAAGAAGGCCAGGTTGCCCAGCCCCAGCGCGCCCACCAGCACCGCGATCACGCCGGGGGTGATGTCCTGCCAGCCGCGCGCCTCGACGATGCCGAAGCCCAGCGCCAGCGCCACCAGGGTGATGCCCCAGCGCAGCGAGGCCAGCCGGCGTGAAGTCTCATCGCCTTCCAGGATGCTGCGCACCAGCGACGGGTCGCCGTTGCTGGCCACCAGCTGCTTGCGCACGCGGGCATCGACCACCGCCTTGATGGAATAGGCGATGCAGGCGAACAGGGAAACCGGGATCAGCAATTCGAAGTTCATGGGTATGTCCTGGGTGGGAAGGTGCGTGATGCACCGCTCGGGCAAAGGGATACGGCCGGGCCATCGGCGGTTGCAGTCGTTTCGTCGCAAAAGACTTGCAACCGATGGGCAGCTACCCGTATCCCATGCGGGATGGATGCCGATCGCGCCCTTGTCGAAGCCGTGCTCGAAAACCGCCCCGGCGCGTTCGAGCAGCTGGTGCGCGACTACCAGGGCCTGTGCTGGCACGTGATCCAGCGCATGGTGCGGCACCCGGAGGACACCCGCGAGCTGTGCCAGGACGCGTTCCTGCGCGTGCACCGATACCTGCATCAGTACCGCTTCGACAGCCCGCTGAAGTCGTGGATCGGGCAAGTGGCCTATTCGGTTGCGAAGCGGCACCTGGAGCGCAAGCGCATCCCGCTGGCGGAGCCGGCGGGCGACGAGGACGGCGTGTCGCTGCTCGACAACGTGGGCGACGGCTTCGACCTGGCCGCCGCGCATGCCGGTGCCGAGGCCGAGCGCGAACTGCACGCCGCCATCGAGCGCCTGCCACCACTGCAGCGAACGATCCTCACGCTCTACCATCTGGAAGAGCTGCCGATCGGCGAGATCGCCGCCATCACCGGACTGGCCGACGGCACGATCAAGAGCCACCTGTTCCGCAGCCGCAACAGATTGCGCGAGCTGCTTGCCCCGCGCATCGGAGTCGCCGCATGAGCATCCAAGACCACGACCACGACCACGGCCGCGAACACGACCGGGCCGAGCCCGGCATCGACGCCCGCCGCTGGCAGGCCCAGGAGCGTGCCCGCCGTGGCGAGCCCGACGCCGACACTGGTGACCTGCGCATCGCCCGCGCCCTGCGTGACGCCCCGCCGGTGGCGCTGCCGCCGGACTTTGCCGCGCAGGTGGCGGCCCTGGCGCGCGCCCGACGCGAGGCCTCCACGCTGCTGGAGCAGCGCCTGCTGCGCGGGCTGGGCGCGGTGTTTGCGCTGTCGGCGGCGGGCGTGGTGGCTTGGTACGGCCGAGGTTGGGCCGCGGATCTGGCGCTGGTGCTGCCCGGCGGCCGCGATGCGCTGGGCTGGTGCGCAGCGGCGGCGCTGTGCCTGCTGGCCAACTGGGGAATGGGTGGGCTGCGACGGCGGGCATCGGCGGTTGGCTGATCCCGGTGCGCCGACCGTTGCCGGATCGCGTTTGCCGTTGATCGCGTCTGCCCCGCAGGCGCCGGAACGCGGCCATCGCGTTGATCGTCTGGCCGGGTCCGGGACGCCTGCGCGGTAGACTTTGCGCATGTCATCCAGCCAGCGCGACAACCCCCTCGAAGCCCTGCTGCACCCCTTTGCCGATGGCCTGCTGCAGCGGCCGGAAGCCGGCAGCGTGCTGTTCCTGCGTGCCCGCGAGGGCGCGGCCCTGCACGCGGCGCGCCCGCCCGGGCTGGCCGCGACCCAGCCGTTCCGGCCGGAGGCCGTGCGCCTGCAGCGCCTCGGCATCGACCTGCTGGACGAGGACGCCTTGCCGGAGGCGACATACCCGCTGGTGCTGGTGCTGCCGCCACGCCAGCGCGAAGAAGCACGCGCGCTGCTGGCGAAGGCCTGCGCGGCGGTCGCGCCGGGCGGCAGGGTGGTGGCGTCGGTGGCCAACGACGAGGGCGCGAAATCGCGCGAGGCTGATCTGAAACAGCTGGCCTGCGGCAGCGTCAGCTCGCTGAGCAAATACCATTGCCGCACGTTCTGGACCCAGCCGGATACCGCCTGCGACAAGGCGCTGCTGGCGCAGTGGCGGCAGCTGGATGCCCCGCGCCGGGTCGCCGCGCAGGATGTGCCCGGTGAAGGTTTCCTGAGCCGGCCCGGCGTGTTCGCCTGGGACCGCGTGGACGCCGCTTCGGCGATGTTGGCCGCCGTGTTGCCGGCTGACCTGCATGGCCGCGTGGCTGACTTCGGCGCCGGCTGGGGCTATCTGTCGATGCAGCTGCTGGCGCGCTGCCCGCGCATTGCCTCGCTGGATCTGTTCGAAGCCGACGCGCGCGCGCTGGCGCTGGCGCGGCGCAACCTCGCCGATGCCAGGGTGCCGGTGAACCTGCATTGGCACGATGTCGAAGCGGGCGTGCCGGGACGTTTCGACGCCATCGTCTGCAACCCGCCATTCCATGCGCTGGGGCGCGGTGATCGCCCCGACATCGGTCGCGCCTTCATCGCCGCCGCCGCGGCTGCGCTGGCACCCGGCGGCAGCCTGTGGCTGGTCGCCAACCGCCATCTTCCCTACGAGGATGCGCTGGGCGCGGGCTTCGCGCAGGTGCGCAGCGTGGCGCAGAACGGCGGCTTCAAGATCGTGCATGCGGTGAAGGCATGAAGCTGCTGAAACACCTCGCCAACCTCGGCTACGGCAGCCGCAAGGACGTGCAGTGGCTGTTCCGCGAAGGCCGCATCAGCAACGCCGCCGGCGAGGTGTTGTACGCGGACGATCCGCTCGATCACGACGCCGTGCGCGTTGACGGCGAGCCGCTGGATCCGCCGCCGGGCATGCTGCTGATGTTGCACAAGCCGGTGGACTACACCTGTTCCACCAAGGATCGCGGGCGGGTGGTGTACGACCTGTTGCCGCCGCGCTACCGCCTGCGCAGCCCGGCGCTTTCGACGGTGGGGCGGCTCGACCGCGATACTTCCGGCCTGCTGCTGCTGACCGACGACGGCCAGCTGCTGCACCGGATCATCGCGCCCAAATCCAAGCTGCCGAAGGTCTACCTGGCGACGCTGGCGGATGACCTGCGCGGCGACGAGGGGGCGGTCTTCGCCAGCGGCACGCTGATGCTCGAAGGCGAGAAGACCCCGCTGCTGCCGGCGAGGCTCGAGGTGCTGGGTCCGCGCAGCGCGCGGCTGACCCTGCACGAGGGGCGCTACCACCAGGTGCGGCGGATGTTCGCCGCGGTCGGCAACCACGTCGCGGCGCTGCATCGCGAGCGGGTGGGTGGGCTTGCGCTGGACGATCTGCCGGCGGGCGAATGGCGGATGTTGGGTGAGGGTGACCGCGAACAGCTGTTCGCGACCTGATCCGCGGCTTCGCCGGTCAATGCGTTGCTTTGTCAGCCAGCAGCGCGCGGAACCCCTCGAATCCTAACTCCCGCACAGTCGCGATGTTGCGTTCGATGATGGCATCGGGCTCCGGATACGCAGCCACCGCACGGTCGATGCTGGCTTCGCGGAGCAGGTGCAGGATCGGCCAGGGGGCGCGGTTGGTGAGGTTGGCCGGGTCGTCCGGCGCGCTGTCTGCGAACTGGTAGTCGGGATGGAAGCTGGCAACCTGCAGCACGCCGTCCAGGTCCATCGCCTCGACCAGGCCGTCGGCGTCGTCGAGGAAGTCGTTGTAGTCCAGGAAGTCGCCCAGCACCTGCGGATGCACCAGCAGGGTGGTGTCGATGGTCTCCGCCGGGGTGTCGCGCAACAGCGCCAGCTCCTCGCCGAGCTGCTCCAGCAGCGCGCGCTCGGTGGTCGCGTCGCTGACCACGATCCGCACCTGCTGCTTTGCATGCACCGCCTTCGCGAACGGGCACAGATTCAGCCCGATCACCGCTCGCTCCAGCCAGCGGCGGACGTCAGCTTCGATGGTTCCGGCGTCTGGTGCGGCGTCCTGGGGGTTGTCAGTCGTCGCGCCTGGTGGATGTCTGCGCGAATCAGTCACGGAAATTGTCGAACTGCAGCGGCAGCTCGAATTCCTGCGCGCGCAGCAGCGCCATCGCCGCCTGCAGGTCATCGCGCTTCTTGCCGGTGACGCGCAGCTTGTCGCCGTTGATCTGGGAGTCGACCTTCAGCTTGGCGTCCTTGAGCGCGCCCTGGATCTTCTTGGCCAGCTCGCGCTCGATGCCCTGCTTGACCGTGACCTTCTGGCGCGCGCCGGCCAGGTTGGTCTCGATGTCGCCGAACTCCAGGCAGCGCACGTCGATCTTCCGCGCGATCAGCCGCGCGCGCAGGATGTCGGTCATCTGCTGCAGCTGGAAATCGCTGGGCGCGGACTGGCTGATGACGTTCCCATCGAGGACGAACTTGGCGTCCACGCCCTTGAAGTCGAACCGGGTGGTCAGCTCGCGGCTGGCCTGGTCCACCGCGTTGGTGAGTTCGTGGGTATCCACTTCGGAGACGATGTCGAAAGAAGGCATGGCATTCGGCACGGTGACGGGGCGGGCAGGTTACCGCATGCTGGGTGGATGCCGATGCCCCCCACGACGCCTGACCCGCACCCACGCCGCGCCATCTGGCTGATGCTGGCCTCGGTGGCGCTGTTCTCGCTGATGGATGCGGGGCTGAAGACGCTGGCTGCGCACTACCCGCCGTTCCAGGTGGCGGCACTGCGCGGCCTGTCCTCGCTGCCGCTGGTGCTGGCTTGGGCGCTGGCCACCGCCGGCCCGCGCGCGCTGCTGCGGGTACGCTGGCCGCTGCACCTGCTGCGCGGCGCGCTGGGCATCGCGATGATGGCGAGCTTCGTGTACGCGCTGAAGACGCTGCCGCTGTCCACGGCCTATTCGATCTTCTTCGTCGCGCCGCTGCTGATCACTGCACTGTCGGTGCCGTTTCTCGGCGAACGGGTGGGGCCGCGGCGCTGGACGGCGATCGGCATCGGCCTGCTCGGCGTGCTGGTGGTGCTGCGGCCGACCGGGCAGGGCATGCTCACGCTGGCCGGTGGCGCGGTGCTGCTGGCCGCCTTCGGCTATGCGGTGTCGGCGATCACCGTGCGGGTGCTGGCGCGTACCGACAGCACGCAGGCGATCACCTTCTGGCTGCTGGCGTTGATGGCGCTGGGCGCGGGCGCGCTGGCCGCGCCAGGTTGGGTGCCGCTAGGCGGCGAGCATCTGTGGATCGTCGCCGCGATCGGCGTGGCCGGTGCGCTGGGCCAGTACGCCATCACCGAGGCGTTCCGGGTGGGCGAAGCCTCGCTGGTCGCGCCGCTGGAATACACCGCGCTGGTCTGGGGCGTGGGCCTGGACCTGCTGGTCTGGGGCGTGTTGCCGGATGCCGTCACCTGGGCCGGTGCCGGCATCATCATTGCCAGCGGGCTGTACCTGTTGCGCCGCGAGCGGGTACACGTGGAGGCCGAGCACCCCTAATTTCGCCGGGGGTGGAATTGGCGGTTTTCGCGGGCGCAGCGACGTTTTTCGTGTGAATACTGGGTGCATCAATAAATTGCCCGGATAAAACATGAGAATTGCTGCGCTGCGATTTGTGGCGGGCGCCGCGATATGTTCCCATGGCGCTTTCCCCACGAGCGGAGTTCCGGCCATGGCCGAGCTGAAGGAAGCGCGCGTCCCCGACATCGGCGGGCACGGTGACGTGCCGGTGATCGAACTGCTGGTCAAGCCCGGCGACACCGTGGCCAAGGATCAGGGCCTGGTCACGCTGGAGTCCGACAAGGCGACGATGGAAGTGCCGTCGCCGTTCGCCGGCGTGATCAAGGAGGTCAAGGTGAAGCTGGGCGACACCGTGTCCGAGGGCGCGGTGGTGGCGGTCATCGAAGCTGCCGATGCCGCGCCAGCCGTCGCCGCGCCGGCCGCGCCGGCTCCCACGCCAGCGCCAGCGGCTGAAGCGCCGAAGCCTGCCCCTGCACCTGCACCTGCCCCGGTGGTGGTCGAAAGCGGCGCGCCGGTACCGGCCTTGGCGCCGGTGGCCGAACCCGGCCAGCCGGGCATCCCGCCGATGCGCTTCGAGGCCGACGCGGTGCTGCCGGCCAAGGTGCCCTACGCCAGCCCGGCGGTGCGGTTGTTCGCGCGCGAGCTGGGCGTGGACCTCGGGCAGGTCAGCGGCAGCGAGCGCGGTGGCCGCATCTCCAGGGAAGACGTGCAGAAATTCGTCAAGGCGGCGCTGGCCGGCGGCATCGCCGCGCCGGTGGCGGCTTCCGGCGCTGGCGGCGGGCTCAACCTCATCCCGTGGCCGAAGGTGGATTTCGCCAAGTTCGGCGCCATCGAAACCAGGCCGCTGTCGCGCATCCAGAAGATTTCCGGCGCCAACCTCGCGCGGAACTGGGCAATGATCCCGCACGTCACCCAGCACGACGATGCCGACATCACCGAGCTGGAAGCGTTGCGCGTTGCGCTCAACGAGGAGAACGCCAAGGCCATCGCCGCGGGCAAGGCCGGCAAGCTGACCATGCTGGCCTTCCTGATCAAGGCCTGCGTGGCGGCGCTGCAGAAATTCCCGACCTTCAATGCTTCGCTGGACGGCGACAACCTCGTCCTCAAGCAGTATTTCCACATCGGTTTCGCCGCCGACACCCCGAACGGGCTGGTGGTGCCGGTGCTGCGCGACGCCGACCAGAAGGGCGTCGCCCAGATCGCGAAGGAAATGGGCGAACTGGCGGCGCTGGCGCGCGACGGCAAGCTCAAGCCCGAGCAGATGCAGGGCGGCTGCTTCACCATCAGCTCGCTGGGCGGTATCGGCGGCACCGCGTTCACGCCGATCATCAATGCGCCGGAAGTGGCCATCCTCGGCGTGTCCAAGTCGGAAATGAAGCCGGTCTGGAACGGCGAGAAGTTCAAGCCGCGGCTGATGCTGCCGCTGTCGCTGAGCTATGACCACCGGGTGATCGACGGCGCCGCTGCCGCGCGTTTCACCGCCTACCTCGCACAACTGCTGGGAGATCTTCGGCGTGCGGTCCTGTAACGGCGATTGCCGCCTTGGCCCGACCCATCGCGAACCGGGCGTCCCCGCGTACACGCATGGGGATGCGACCGGGCGCATCGCTGGTTGTTGCACGGCCCGTCCCGCCGACCCAGGTAGCGGTCGCCGGGGCATGACAACAAGGATTGCTTGATGCTGACCACGCAAGACGATAAGGCGCGCCTGTTGATCCGCCCCCTGGAGCCTGCGGATCTGGCCGGGGTTGTGGCGCTGTCCGTGCGCGTCTATGGCTCCGGATACAGCCAGGACATGGTGCGCGGGCAACTGGGCCACTTTCCGGAAGGCCAGTTCGTCGCGGAGTACGACGGCACCATCGTCGGCCATTGCGCCACCTTCCGCATCGACGAGGCCACCGCGATGGCGCCGCACACGTGGCGTGAAATCACCGCAGGTGGCTATGCGGCCCGCCACGATCCGCATGGCGACTGGCTGTACGGCATGGAAGTCTGCGTGCACCCGGATTATCGCGGACTGCGCATCGGCCGTCGCCTGTATGACCTGCGCAAGAAGCTGTGCCAGTCACTGCAGTTGAAGGGCATCGTGTTCGTGGGCCGCTTGCCGGGGCTCAAGCGCAAGTTGCGCCAGCACGGCAGCGTGGAGGCTTACGTGGCAGCGGTGGAATCCGCGCAGGTGCGCGATGCCACCCTCAGTTTCCAGTTGCGCAACGGGTTCGTGGCGCAGGGCGTGATGCGGGACTACCTGCCCAGCGACGCCGATTCGATGGGCCATGGCGTGCGCCTGATCTGGCGCAACCCCAAGCGGTCGGAGAACGCGGTGGTTCGCCTGCAGCAGGAGCGGGGCGCGCTGCCGGACAGGGTGCGCGTGGCCACGGTGCAATACCAGCAGCGCCGCATCGCGGACTTCGCCGAGTTCGCGCAGCAGGTCGAGTACTTCGTCGACATCGCCGCCGACTACCGCAGCGACTTCGTGGTATTCCCGGAGTTGTTCACCCTGCAATTGCTGTCGGTCGCCAACGCGCCACTGTCGCCAGCGGATTCGCTGCGCACGCTGACGCAGTACACGGAGCAGTTCCGCGAGCTGCTCAAGCGCCTCGCGGTGGCCTACAACATCAACATCATCGGTGGCTCGCACCCGACCTACGTGGAGGACGGCGACATCCACAACGTCTGCTACGTGGCGCTGCGCGACGGCTCCCTGCACACCCAGGAAAAACTGCATCCCACGCCGAACGAGCGTCACTGGTGGAAGATCGCAGGGGGCGAGCGCGCCGCAGCGATCCTTACCGACTGCGGCCCGATCGGGGTGATGATCTGCTACGACTCCGAGTTCCCCGAACTGGCGCGGCACCTCATCGACCAAGGCGCGCTGCTGCTGTTCGTGCCGTTCTGCACCGATATCCGCCAGGGCTACCTGCGGGTGCGCTACTGCTGCCAGGCGCGGGCGGTCGAGAACCAGTGCTACGTCATTACCTCGGGCAACGTCGGCAACCTGCCGGGGGTCAACAATTTCGACATCCAGTACGCGCAGAGCGGGATCTTCACTCCCTGCGACTTTCCGTTCCCGCCGGACGGCATCGCCGCGCTGTGCACCGAGAACACCGAGCAGGTCGCGTTCGCCGACCTGCGGCTGGACACGCTGGTCGAGTTCCGTGCGAATGGCACGGTGCTCAACCTCAAGGATCGCCGCCACGACCTGTACCAGACCACCTGGGCAGTGAAAGACAACCACGAGTGACTGGGAGCTGACATGGGCAATCCAATCGAAGTACGCGTCCCCGACATCGGTGGCCATGCCGAGGTCCCGGTCATCGAGGTCCTGGTCGCGGTCGGCGACACGGTGAAGAAGGACCAGGGCCTGGTCACCCTGGAATCCGACAAGGCGACCATGGAAGTGCCTGCGATCGCCGATGGCGTGGTCAAGGCGCTGAAGGTGAAGCTGGGCGATACGGTGTCGGAAGGCAGCGTGATCGCGCTCATCGAGAGTGCGGCGGGCGAGGGCGCGGGTGGCGAAGCCGCGGCGAAGCCGGCTGCGCCGGCAGCGGCGAAGGTCGATGCACCGGCACCGGCACCGGCAGCGCCGGCGGCGAAGACGGAACCGGTAGCGCCTGCGCCGGAGGCTGTTGCATCGTCCGGCCGCAAGGCCGACATCGAATGCGCGATGGTGGTGATCGGCGCCGGCCCCGGCGGCTATACCGCCGCGTTCCGCAGCGCCGACCTCGGCCTCGACACCGTGCTGATCGAGCGCTACGCCAGCCTTGGCGGTGTCTGCCTCAACGTCGGCTGCATCCCGTCGAAGGCGCTGCTGCATGCCGCCGACGTGATCGAGCAGGCCGCGCACGCCAGCGAATACGGCGTGGACTTCGGCAAGCCCAAGATCAGCATCGACAAGCTGCGCGAGTACAAGGACAAGGTCGTCGGCCAGCTCACCAAGGGGCTGGCCGGCATGGCCAAGCAGCGCAAGGTGCGCACGGTGCAGGGCGTGGCGAAGTTCGTCAGCGCCAACGAGCTGGAAATCATCGATGCCGCAGGCAAGGTCCAGCTGCTGCGCTTCGTCCACTGCATCATCGCCGCGGGCAGCCAGCCGGTGAAGCTGCCGTCGTTCCCGTGGGGCGACGCGCGGATCATGGATTCCACCGACGCGCTCGACCTCGCCGAGGTGCCGAAAAAGCTGCTGGTCGTCGGCGGCGGCATCATCGGGCTGGAAATGGCCACGGTCTATCGCGCGCTGGGCGCCGAGGTCACCGTGGTCGAGTTCATGCCGCAGCTGATCCCCGGCGCCGACGCCGATCTGGTCAAGCCGCTGTCCGAGCGCCTGAAAAAGCAGGGCGTCGCCATCCACCTCAAGACCAAGGTGGTGGAGGCGAAGGCCTCGAAGAACGGGATCACCTGCACGTTCGAGGGCGAGTCCATTCCCGACGGCAAGCTGTTCGACCGCGTGCTGGTGGCGGTGGGTCGCAGCGCCAACGGCGGCAAGCTCGATGCCGACAAAGCCGGTGTGCACGTGGGTGAGCGCGGCTTGATCCCGGTGGATGCGCAGATGCGCACCAGCATGCCGCACATCTTCGCCATCGGCGACCTGGTTGGCCAGCCGATGCTGGCGCACAAGGCCAGCCACGAAGGCAAGCTCGCCGCTGAAGTCGCCGCCGGCCAGAAGAAGGAGTGGGTGGCGCGGGTGATTCCGTCGGTGGCCTATACCGATCCGGAAATCGCATGGGTCGGCGTCACCGAAACCGAGGCGAAAGCCAAGGGGCTGAAGGTCGGCGTCGGCAAGTTCCCGTGGGCGGCCTCGGGCCGCGCGATCGGCCTGTCGCGCACGGAGGGCTTCACCAAGCTGGTGTTCGACGAGGACACCCATCGCGTGATCGGCGGCGGGATAGTGGGGGTGCACGCCGGCGAGCTGATCTCGGAAGTCGCGCTGGCCATCGAGATGGGCTGCGAGGTACACGACATCGGCCATACCATCCACCCGCACCCCACCTTGGGCGAGTCGGTGGGCATGGCGGCCGAGGTCTACGACGGCAGCATCACCGACCTGTACATCCCGAAGAAGAAGTAGGCGGTTCGATCCGCCATGCAGCATCGACAACGGCGCGGGCCCAGGTCCGCGCCGTTTTTTGCTTCAGGCGCTGAAGCCATCATGGTGCGACAGGTCGTTGCCGGCGCGACGGGTCTCGATCCGTCTCCACACTTTTTCATGGAAGTGGAACACCACGGTGTTGCATGCCGGTTCCACCAGCGCCAGCGCGCCGCCGACCAGCCAGCTGCCGGTCATCAGCCAGCCCACCGAGAACGCCACCAGGAAATGCAGGCCCGCAAAGCTCAGGGTCTTGCGCATCGGAATTCCTGCAATTGAGAGTCATTCGCATTATTGCACGTACAAGACGCCCGATCCAGTCACAATCCGTGATCGTGGCGATTGCCGCCACGCATGTCCGGCGGCCGAAAAAAGGAAGCCCCGGCCGGGGATGGGCCGGGGCTTCGGGCGTCCGCAGGGGATCTGACGAGGAATTTGCGGGCGCTGCAGGTTGTGACCGGGCCCACGCTTGGAAGTTCCGGTGCATCCACACGGCTTTTGGCGGTTGCCGCTGAAAAAGAGCGCCTGCTATAATTCGGCGGCTTCGCAGGACGGTTTTCGCAACCGCCCTGCGATTCCGTGCCGATACCGGCTGATCTTGCAGGGAATGTCCGCGTGCTCAATTCCGTCAACGCGGGCTGGCGGCTGGCGCTGCGGGTGGTGGTCTTCCAGATCATCGCCACGCTGGCGACGGCAGCGGCCTGCTACATCAGCGGCCCGCGCGCCGCCCTCGCCGCACTGGCGGGTGGGGGTGCGATGGCGCTGGGCAGCCTGTTGGCGGCCTGGGGCGCCTTCGGTGGCGGGGTTGCCGGTGCCGGCGTGGCGCTGGGGCGCCTGCTGCTGGGCACCGCGGTGAAATGGCTGGTCGTCATCGTCGGGCTGTATCTGGCGATGGCGGTGTGGAAACTGCCGGCGGTGCCGGTATTGGCTGGGGCGGCGATGGCCGCGGCCGCCTTCGTGGTTTCGATGAAATTCGTGGCACAGCGCAGTACGACGAGGACGAACGCGTGATCCTGGAATCAATGGGACTGGCACCTGAAGGCGGCGACACCGGTGGTGGCCTGACTGCCTACATCGTCCACCACCTGACCCACAACACCAAGCAGTTCTCGTTCGGCGCGGTCCACATGGACTCGTGGGTGGTGGCGCTTTCGCTGGGCCTGCTTGCCAGCTTCTGGCTGTGGTGGTACGCCCGCAAGGCGACCGCCGGCGTGCCATCGAAGGGGCAGGCGTTCGTGGAGCTGGTGGTCGAGTTCGTCGACTCCGAGGTGAAGAACACCTTCCACGGCGACCGCCGCTTCATTGCGCCGCTGGCGCTGACCATCTTCGTCTGGGTGGTCTTCATGAACGCGATGGATCTGCTGCCGCTGGATATCCCCAGCGCCGCCGTGCAGGCCATCGCCGGCGAGGACGTCGCGCACCACACCTATTTCCGCTGGGTGCCGACTGCCGACATCAACACCACCTTCGCGATGTCATTCACCGTCCTGCTGCTGATCATCTTCTATTCGATCAAGGCCAAGGGCGGCTGGGGCTTCACCAAGGAGCTGTTCACCGCGCCGTTCCACGCCGAGGGTACCTTTGCCAAGATCGTGCTGGCGCTGCCGAACCTGTTCCTCAACGTGGTCGAGTACCTGTCCAAGCCGGTCAGCCTGGGCATGCGGTTGTTCGGCAACATGTACGCCGGCGAGCTGGTGTTCATGCTGATCGCGGGCCTGTTCGTGTCCTGGTTCACCTTCCTGCCGGGCATCGTGTTCCAGTCGATGTGGGCGATCTTCCACATCCTGATCATCCTGCTGCAGGCCTACATCTTCATGGTGCTGACCGTCGTCTACCTGGCGATGGCGCACGAGCACCACTGATCCATCGCTGTACCCGGTTCCGTTTCACCTTCCGTCGTTCCACCTTCAATTCACCGCAAGCACCGCAACTGGAGATCCACCATGGAATTCATCGCCCAAGTCCAGGCCTACACCGCCATCGCCATCGGCATCATCGTCGGCCTGGGTGCCCTCGCCGCCGCCCTCGGCATCGGCATCATGGGCAGCAAGTTCCTCGAGTCCGCCGCCCGCCAGCCGGAGCTGGTGCCGATGCTGCAGGGCCGCATGTTCCTGCTCGCCGGCCTGATCGACGCGGCGTTCCTGATCGGCGTCGGCGTGGCGATGATGTTCGCGTTCGCCAACCCGCTGCTGGCCGCCGTGCAGGCTGCCGCCGGCGCCTGATCGCGTCGCATGGTGGAGGTGCGCGCCGCCTGCGGGTGGCGCGCGCCGGCAACATCGCGCCGCGGCATGTCGCCGCGGCGCAGCCTTGAAGAACGCCCCGCAGCGCCGGGTCTTCTGAAACGTCAGGTCACGACATGAATCCGAATATCACCCTGCTGGGCCAGATGATCAGCTTCGCGATCCTCATCTGGTTCTCCGTCAAGTTCATCTGGCCGCCCCTGATCAAGGCGATCGAGGAGCGCCAGCAGAAGATCGCCGAAGGCCTGGCCGCCGCCGACAACGCGCAGAAGAACCTCGCGCAGGCCGACGCCAAGGTCGCCGACGAACTGAAGGCTGCCCGCGCCAAGGCCAACGAAATCATCGAGCAGGCCCACCAGCGCGCCAATGCGCTGATCGATGCGGCCAAGGCCGATGCGATCGCCGAAGGCACGCGCCAGAAGGCGCTGGCCGAAGCCGAGATCGAGGCTGCCGCCAACCGTGCCAAGGAAGACCTGCGCAAGCAGGTGTCCCTGCTCGCCGTCACCGGCGCCGAGAAGCTGCTCAAGCGCGAGATCAACGCCAACGACCAGAAGGCGCTGATCGACGAGCTGGCCGCGCAGCTCTGAGGCCCGACCGATGAGCCAGGCCCTCACTCTTGCCCGTCCCTACGCCCGCGCCGCCTTCGCGGTGGCGCGCGAGGCCGGCGCGCTGCCAGGTTGGTCCGCCGCGCTGGCTTTCGCCGCCCGCGTCGCTGCCGAGCCGCAGGTCGCCGTGCTGCTGGACAACCCGAAGCTGACCCGCGCCGACGTGATTGCGCTGCTGTCGCCCGATGGCGCACAGGACGCGTTCCACAACCTGCTTGGGCTGCTGTTCGACAACCGCCGGCTGCCGCTGCTGCCGGAGATCGTCGGCCTGTTCGACGAGTTGCGCTTCGAAGCCGAGCGCGTGGTGCGCGCGAAGGTCACTTCCGCCGCAACGCTGGCGGAAGCGGAGCTTGCGACGATCAAGGCCGCGCTGCGCAAGCGCTTCGGCCGCGAGGTCGAGCTCGAGACGGCGATCGACGAAAGCCTGATCGGCGGTGCGCTGATCGATGCCGGCGACGTCGTCATCGACGGCTCGATCAAGGGCAAGCTGGAGCGCCTGCAGTCGGCGCTGTCGAACTAATTCATTTGCATACGCGGGCGGCAACGCCGGCACCAAGGAAACCAAGATGGCCACCACCACGCTCAACCCGTCCGAAATCAGCGAACTGATCAAGACCCGCATCGAGAAGGTCGCGCTCGCCGCCGAAGCCCGCAACGAAGGCACCGTGACCTCGGTGTCCGACGGCATCGTGCGCATCCACGGCCTGGCCGACGTGATGCAGGGCGAAATGATCGAACTGCCGGGCGGTACCACCGCGCTGGCGCTGAACCTGGAGCGCGACTCGGTGGGCGCGGTGGTGCTGGGCGACTACGAGCACCTGCGCGAAGGCGACGTGGCCAAGACCACCGGCCAGATCCTGTCGGTGCCGACCGGCCCCGAGCTGCTGGGTCGCGTGGTCAACGCGCTGGGCGAGCCGATCGACGGCAAGGGCCCGATCGACGCCAAGACCCATTCGCCGGTGGAAACCATCGCCCCGGGCGTGATCTGGCGCAAGTCGGTCGACCAGCCGGTGCAGACCGGCTACAAGTCGGTCGACAGCATGATCCCGATCGGCCGTGGCCAGCGCGAGCTGATCATCGGTGACCGCCAGACCGGCAAGACCGCGCTGGCGATCGACGCGATCATCAACCAGAAGAACTCCGGCATCCGCTGCGTGTACGTGGCGATCGGCCAGAAGAACAGCACCATCGCCAACATCGTGCGCAAGCTGGAAGAGTTCGGCGCGATGGCCTACACCACCGTGGTCGCCGCCTCGGCCTCCGAATCGGCCGCGATGCAGTACATCAGCGCCTACTCCGGCTGCGCGATGGGCGAGTACTTCCGCGACCGCGGCGAAGACGCGCTGATCGTGTACGACGATCTGTCCAAGCAGGCCGTGGCCTACCGCCAGATCTCGCTGCTGCTGCGCCGCCCGCCGGGCCGCGAAGCGTATCCGGGCGACGTGTTCTACCTCCACTCCCGCCTGCTCGAGCGCGCCGCGCGCGTGTCCGAGGACTACGTCGAGAAGTTCACCAATGGCGCGGTGAAGGGCAAGACCGGTTCGCTGACCGCGCTGCCGATCATCGAGACCCAGGCCGGCGACGTGTCCGCGTTCGTGCCGACCACCGTGATCTCGATCACCGACGGCCAGATCTTCCTCGAGACCGACCTGTTCAACGCCGGCATCCGCCCGGCCGTGAACGCCGGCATCTCGGTGTCGCGCGTGGGTGGCGCGGCGCAGACCAAGATCATGAAGAAGCTGTCCGGCGGCATCCGGATCGCGCTGGCGCAGTACCGCGAGCTTGCCGCGTTCGCGCAGTTCGCCTCGGACCTGGACGACGCCACCCGCAAGCAGCTCGAGCGCGGCCAGCGCGTCACCGAGCTGATGAAGCAGAAGCAGTACGCGCCGATGTCGGTGGCGCAGCAGGCGCTGTCGATCTACGCGGTCGACAAGGCCTATCTGGACGACGTGCCGGTGGGCAAGGTGCTGGCGTTCGAGGAAGGCCTGCAGGCCCACTTCGCCAATACCGCCGGCGAGCTGATTGCGCAGATCGATGCCACCGGCAACTGGAATGACGACATCGAGGCCGCTTTCAAGAAGGGCATCGAAGAGTTCAAGACCACCGGCAGCTGGTAATCCAGGCATCCATGTAGGAGGGGCTTCAGCCCCGACCGGATATGGCAGTCGCGGCTGAAGCCGCTCCTACAGAACAGCAGCAGCGAGAGAAGAGATGGCAGGCGGACGCGAAATCAAAACCAAGATCAAGAGCGTGCAGAACACCCGCAAGGTGACGCGCGCGCTTGAAATGGTCTCGGCCTCCAAGATCCGCAAGGCGCAGGACCGTATGAAGGCTTCGCGCCCCTATGCGCGGGCGATGAAGCAGCTGATCGGCCACCTGGCGCAGGCCAACACCGACTACCGCCATCCGTACCTGGTCCAGCGCGCCGACATCAAGCGCGTCGGCTACGTCGTGGTGTCGTCGGACCGTGGCCTGGCCGGCGGCCTGAACAACAACATGTTCCGCAAGCTGCTGGTCGAGTTCCGTGCGCTGCAGGAGCAGGGCATCGAAGTCGACGTGGTCACCATCGGCCAGAAGGCCTCGGTGTTCTTCCGCCGGATCAAGGTCGGCATGCTGGGCTCGGTGACCCATCTCGGCGACGCGCCGAAGCTGGAGCAGCTGATTGGCGTGATCAAGGTGATGCTGGACGCCTACACCGACGGCAAGGTCGACAAGGTGTTCCTGGCGTACAACGACTTCGTCAACACCATGACCCAGAAGGCCACCTTCGACCAGCTGCTGCCGCTGCCGCCGGCGGAAACGCAGATGGCCAAGCACGAATGGGACTACATCTACGAGCCGGACGCGGAATCCGTGCTGGAGCACGTGCTGACCCGCTACATCGAGTCGCTGGTGTACCAGGCGGTGATGGAGAACGTGGCTTCCGAGCATGCCGCGCGCATGGTCGCGATGAAGGCCGCGAGCGACAACGCCAGCAAGCTGATCGACACCCTGAACCTCGTCTACAACAAGGCGCGCCAGGCGGCGATCACCCAGGAAATTTCCGAGATCGTTGGCGGCGCCGCCGCGGTTTGAAACCAATTCCTGTAGGAGCGGCCTGCGCCGCGACCGGGAAAAGTTCGCGGCGCAGGCCGCTCCTACAAAGCAGCATTAGATAGTCTTGAGGAAACAACCATGAGCAACCAGGGCAAGGTCGTACAGATCATCGGCGCGGTCGTCGACGTCGAATTCCCGCGCGAGAGCGTGCCGAGGGTGTACGACGCGCTGAAGGTGCAGAACACCGCCATCACGCTGGAAGTGCAGCAGCAGCTGGGCGACGGCGTGGTGCGCACGATCGCCCTCGGCTCGACCGACGGCCTGAAGCGCAACCTGATTGCCGAGAACACCGGCCGCGCGATCTCGGTGCCGGTCGGCATCGGCACGCTGGGCCGCATCATGGACGTGCTGGGCAACCCGATCGACGAAGCCGGTCCGGTGCAGGCCGACACCACCTGGGAAATCCACCGTGCGGCGCCGTCGTACGAAGACCAGGCCTCGACCACCGAGCTGCTGGAAACCGGCATCAAGGTGATCGACCTGATGTGCCCGTTCGCCAAGGGCGGCAAGGTCGGCCTGTTCGGCGGCGCCGGCGTGGGCAAGACCGTCAACATGATGGAACTGATCAACAACATCGCGACCGAACACAGCGGCCTGTCGGTGTTCGCCGGCGTGGGCGAGCGCACCCGCGAAGGAAACGACTTCTACCACGAGATGCAGGAGTCGGGCGTCGTCAACGTGCAGGAACACGCCAAGTCCAAGGTGGCGATGGTGTACGGCCAGATGAACGAGCCGCCGGGCAACCGCCTGCGCGTCGCGCTGACCGGCCTGACCATGGCCGAGTACTTCCGCGACGAAGGCCGCGACGTGCTGCTGTTCGTGGACAACATCTACCGCTACACCCTGGCCGGTACCGAAGTGTCGGCGTTGCTGGGCCGCATGCCGTCGGCGGTGGGTTACCAGCCGACCCTGGCCGAGGAAATGGGCGTTCTGCAGGAGCGCATCACCTCGACCAAGAAGGGCTCCATCACCTCGATCCAGGCCGTGTACGTGCCCGCGGACGACCTGACCGACCCGTCGCCGGCGACCACCTTCGCCCACCTCGACGCCACCGTCGTGCTGTCGCGCAACATCGCGTCCCTGGGCATCTACCCGGCGGTCGACCCGCTGGACTCGACCAGCCGCCAGCTGGATCCGAACGTGATCGGCAACGAGCACTACGACACCGCGCGCAAGGTCCAGGCGACGCTGCAGAAGTACAAGGAACTGAAGGACATCATCGCGATCCTGGGCATGGACGAGCTGTCCGAAGAGGACAAGCAGGCCGTGTCGCGCGCGCGCAAGATCGAGCGCTTCTTCAGCCAGCCCTTCCACGTGGCCGAAGTGTTCACCGGCTCGCCCGGCAAGTACGTGCCGCTGAAGGAAACCATCCGCGGCTTCAAGGGCATCGTCGACGGCGACTACGACCACCTGCCGGAACAGGCGTTCTACATGGTCGGCTCGATCGAAGAAGCGGTCGAGAAGGCCAAGAAGATCGCGGCTTAAGGAATCGTCATGGCATCCACCATCCGTTGCGACATCGTCAGCGCCGAAGCCGAGATCTTCCACGGTGAAGCCGAACTGGTCGTCGCCACCGGCGAGCTGGGCGAGCTGGGCATCGCGCCCAAGCACGCCCCGCTGATCACCCGCTTGAAGCCGGGCAAGGTCGTGGTGACCCTGCCGGGCGGCGAGAAGCTGGACTTCGCGATTTCCGGCGGCATGCTGGAAGTGCAGCCGACGGTGGTGACTGTGCTGGCCGACACCGCGATCCGCGCCGACGAGATCGACGAGGCCGCGGTGCGTTCCGCCAAGGAAGAAGCCGAGCGCATCATCGCCCGTCGCGGCGAGGCGATGGAAATCGCCGAAGCGCAGCAGCGCCTGGCCGAGGTTACCGCGCAGCTGCAGGCGCTGGAGCGCCTGCGCAAGAACCTGCGCCACTGATCCAGGCTTGCCGGCGGCTGAATGCAAAACCCCGCTCCTGCGGGGTTTTGCTTTTTTTGTGCATCGGGCGCGCTGTCGTTCATGCGCCATCTCCACGCCGGTGCGATCATCATGGGCCTACGTCCCGTCGGGAGAACCACCATGCGTTCCATCCGAGTTCTTGCCTGCGCCCTGCTGGCCGCCGCCACGCTGGGGCTTTCCGCCTGCGCCACCGGCCCCACGGTGCGCACCGACGGCGATCCGACCGCCAGTTTCGCCCAGTACCGCACCTGGGGCTTCTACAAGCCGGTCGCGATGGAGCAGTCCGGCTACTCCAGCTGGATCTCCGAGCGCATCCGCGCCGACGTGCGCCGCGAAATGGAGGCGCGTGGCTACCGCTATGTCGCCGAAGGCGGCGACTTGCTGGTCAATTTCCAGGGCGTGGTGGAAGACCGCACCGCCGTCTGGAGCATGCCGCGCACCGACGTGCAGTGGTTCTACAGCTATCGCCACCGAAGCTATGTCGCCGTGCCGTTCTGGTACGACGAAACCCAGGTGCGCAACTACCGCGAAGGCACCCTGACCGTCGACCTGGTCGACGGCAAGCGCAACCGCATGGTGTGGACGGGCGCGGCCAGCGCGCCGGCGGCAGGCAGCAAGACGCCGCCGGAAAAGCGCATGGCCGACATCGACCGCGCCATCGCCGCGATCTTCGCCAAGTATCCGCATCGGGCCACGCCGTAAGCGCCTGAGGCAGCGGCGGCATAGCGATGGGAACGGCATCCTGGCGCGCCCGGCGCTGGCGCGTCGTCGCCAGGCGTCACCCGTCCGCGTTCCTGCTGGCGGCGCAGCTGCTGAGCCTGCTGGTCTATCCGCTGATGGACGACGGCAGCGGTGGGCGCCTGCTGTTCGGCGCGGTCGCGTTGGTGGTGGTGCCGCTGGCGTTGTGGGTGGTGATGCGCAGCCCGCTGATGAACTGGATCGGCTGGCTGCTGGCGATCCCCGCGATGGCGTTGACGGTGCTGGGCGTGCTGTTCGGATACGATGCACTGCTGCCGCTTTCGGCCTTGCTGGAAGCGGCCCTGTATTTCTATGCGGCGGGCGGCCTGATCGCCTACATGCTGCGGGACCACAAGGTGACGGCCGACGAACTGTTCGCCGCGGGCGCCACCTTCACCCTGCTGGCCTGGGGTTTCGGATACGCCTATCTGGCCTGCCAGGCCTGGAATCCGGGCAGCTTCACCGGCATCGAGCCGGAGCGGCAGCGGCGCTGGCTCGACCTGCTGTTCTACAGTTTCAGCAACCTGTCCGCGACCGGCCTGGGCGACACCCTGCCGATGACCGCGCCGGCGAAAGTGCTGACCATGCTGGAGCAGTTCGCCGGCGTGGGCTACATCGCCACCGTGGTATCGCGGTTGATCGGCTTGACCATCCTCCGCCACGACCGGCGCGACTGAAGTCGCGCTGGCGAACGGCGCGGCGGTGCCCGCCGTTCCGGGTGGGCAATCAGAACTTCGGCTTGTCTTCGCTGGCCTGGTAGCGCGCCATCGCCTCGACCAGGATCTGCTTGGCTTCAACGGCGCCGCCCCAGCCGTCCAGCTTCACCCACTTGCCGTCTTCGAGATCCTTGTAGTGCTCGAAGAAGTGGCCGATGCGCTGCAGCCAGTGCTTGCTGACCTTTTCGATGTCGTCGATGTGGCTGTAGCCGGCGAACACCTTGTCGATCGGCACCGCGAGGATCTTCTCGTCGCTGCCGGCCTCGTCGCTCATCTTCAGCACGCCGACCGGGCGGCAGCGGATCACCGAGCCCGGCACCAGCGGCAGCGGCAGGATCACCAGCACGTCGGCCGGGTCGCCGTCGCCGCAGACGGTGTAGGGCACGTAGCCGTAGTTGCACGGGTAGCGCATCGGGGTGGACAGGATGCGGTCGACGAAGATCGCGCCCGAGGCCTTGTCCACCTCGTACTTGACCGGCTCGGCGTCCTTGGGGATTTCGATGATGACGTTGATTTCTTCCGGCGGGTTCTTGCCGGTGGGGACGAGGTCCAGGCCCATGTTGGTTGCTCCGACGTGCGTGCCGCACCCGGATGGGCGCAGCGGTGGATAGAGGGGGGAGGCCGGGCATTTTACCCGTTGCGCGCGGTAGCGGTGCGCGGCGGACGGCGCGCCGGGATGGAGCCTGTATCCTTGCAGCGCCCTTCGCCGACGCTTTCGCGGCGTGGCTCGGGCGGATCCGCACCGCTTCAGGATGGTTCCGATGACGCAAAACCTCCGCATCGCGATGGCGCAGTTCGATTTCCCGGTCGGCGACGTCGCCGGGAACGCGGCGCGCATCGCCGAGATGATCACCTTCGCCCGCGACGAATACGCCGCCGATCTGGTGCTGTTCCCCGAGCTGGCGCTGTCCGGCTACCCGCCGGAAGACCTGCTGCTGCGGCCGGCGTTCCTGCGCGCCTGCGAAACCGCGATGATCGGCATCGCGGCGCAGGCGCGCGGCATCGTCGCCGTGGTCGGCTGGCCGCAGGCGGCCGGCAGCGTGGTCTACAACGCCGCCAGCGTGCTGCGCGACGGCGCCATCGAAACGACCTACCGCAAGCGCGAACTGCCGAACTACGCGGTGTTCGACGAGCGCCGCTATTTCGACGTCGACCCGGATCGCGAGGACTGCGTGTTCGAGGTCAACGGTGCCCGGATCGGGCTGGTGATCTGCGAGGACCTGTGGTTCCCCGAACCTGCTGCCTCCACCGTGGCCGCCGGCGCGCAGCTGGTGCTGGTGCCGAACGCCTCGCCCTATGAACACGACAAGCACGCCGAGCGCGACGCCCTGCTGGCGCAGCGCGCCAGCGAAACCGGCGCCGCCTTCGCCTATCTGAACGTGGTGGGCGGGCAGGACGCGCTGGTGTTCGACGGTGCTTCGGTGGTGGCCGACGGCGACGGCAACGTGCATCCGGCGGCGCTGGCGTTCGAGGAACAATGGCTGGTGGTGGACTTCGACCCGGAGTTGCGCCGCTTCGCCCCGCTGCAGTGGACGGTGGATGGCGACGAAAGCCGCGATGCGCTGGCCTGGCGCGCGGTGGTGCGCGGCACTCGCGACTACTGCCGCAAGAACGGTTTCGACAGGGTCTGGCTGGGGCTGTCCGGCGGTATCGATTCGGCGCTGGTGCTGGCGATCGCCGCCGATGCGCTGGGCGCGGAGAACGTCACCGCGGTCAGGATGCCGTCGCGCTACACCGCCGAGATGTCCAACGACCTGGCGCGCGAGCAGTGTGATGCGATGGGGGTGGCGATGGTCACCCTGCCGATCGAAAAGCCCTTCCAGGGCTATCTGGAGGCGCTGGGTCAGGTGTTTGCCGGCCAGCCGGTGGATGTCGCCGAGGAGAACCTGCAGTCGCGGGTGCGCGGCGCGCTGATGATGGCGCTGTCCAACAAATTCGGCGGGCTGCTGCTGACCACCGGCAACAAGAGTGAGTACGCGGTGGGCTACGCGACCATCTACGGCGATATGTGCGGCGGCTATGCACCGCTCAAGGACCTGTACAAGACGGAAGTGTTCGCGCTGGCGCGCTGGCGCAATACGGTGGGCGACCGGGTCGTCCCGCAGGCGGTGATCGACCGGCCGCCATCCGCCGAACTGCGCGAGAACCAGCTCGACCGGGATTCGCTGCCGCCCTATGACGTGCTGGACGCGATCCTGCAGCGGCATGTCGACCAGGAACAGTCGCGCGCGGAAATCGTGGCTGCCGGCTTCGATGCCGCTACCGTGGACAGGGTGCTGCGGCTGGTGCGGATCGGCGAATGGAAGCGCCACCAGGCGGCGCCGGGGCCGAAGGTCAGCCGGCGCGCATTCGGTCGCGAGCGTCGCTATCCGGTCAGCAGCGGCTGGCGCGAGTAAGCGAAAGGGGGTCAGGTTCACTTCCGCATGCGGAAGTGAACCTGACCCCCTTTCGCCGCAACCTGCGTTGCCGCTGGCTCAGCGAGATTCGCCGGTGAACGGGTTCAGGCGCTTGAGCATGCTCGGGTCCTTCGGCCAGTGGCCGGCCAGCCACGGGTGTTGCGGGTCGTTCTGCTCCAGCACGCGCCTGGCGTCCGCGGCCAACACGGCATTGCCCAGCCGCGTATAGGCTTCGCCCAGCAGCGCCACCGCGTCGTTCTGGTATTCGCTTTGCGGATAGGTTTCCAGCAGGTAGGTGGCGCGGTCGGCGGCCGAGACCCAAGCGCCGCGGCGCAGGTAGTACAGGCCGGTGTTCAGCTCGAAGCGCGCGAACTCATTGCGCAGGAACACCATGCGCTGGCGGGCGTCGGCGGTGTACTGGCTGTTGGGGTAGCGGGTGGCGACGATACTGAAGTCGTTGTAGGCCTGCAGCGGCGCGGCCAGGTCGCGGGTGCTGGTGTCGAGGTTGAACGCGCGCGCCATGAACACCGTGTTGCGCGCCATGTTGGACAGGCCGCGCAGGTAGTACAGGTAGGCGATGTTCTTGTGGGTCGGGTAGGTGCGGATGAAGCGATCGATGGTGGAGATCGCGTCTTCGTGCTTGCCGGCCTTGTAGTAGGCGTAGGCCTGCTCCATCAGCGCCTGTTCGGTGAACGGGCCGTAGGGATACTGCGCAATCAGCCGGCCGAAGACTTCGCTGGCGTTGGACCAGCGGCCCTTTTCCATGTTGTCGTGGGCGCGGTCGTAGAGCTCGCCCACCGGCAGCCCCTCGTTCTTGTTCTTGTCCTTGAACATCGTCTTGACGCTGGAGCAGCCGGTGACGGCAACCACGAGCGCGAGTACAAGGGCGGGGCGCAGCAGGACGGAACGCTGGGACATGGGCATCGAACGGGCGCCGGGGGCATGAAGGCTGGATAATACCAGCCCCCGGCGAAGATCAAGGCCGGGCGCTTTCCGCCGGTGCCGGCGGCTTACGGAACCTTCATGCATCAGACCGAACCCCGCATCGCCCTTGTTCCCGACCACTGCGCCGGCCGCCGGCTTGACGCGGTGCTGGCGGAACTGTTCCCCGAATACTCCCGCTCGCGGCTGTCGGCCTGGATCAAGTCCGGCGACGTGGTCGTGGACGGCGCGCCGGCGCGCCCGCGCGATCCGGTCCGCGGCGGCGAAACCATTGCCCTGACCGTGGTCGAGGAGGTGCAGACCCACGCGGTGGCCGAGGACATCCCGCTGACCGTGCTGTACGAAGACGAGCACGTCTTCGTGATCGACAAGCCGGCCGGGCTGGTGGTGCATCCGGGCGCGGGCAATCCCGCCGGCACCATGGTGAACGCGCTGCTGCATCGCGACCCCGATCTGGACAAGCTGCCGCGCGCCGGCATCGTCCATCGCCTGGACAAGGACACCAGCGGCGTGATGGTGGTGGCCCGCACCCTCGTGGCGCATACCTCGCTGGTGGCGCAGCTGTCGGCGCGCGAGGTGCACCGGCAGTACCTGGCGGTGGTGGTGGGCGCGCTGGTGTCGGGCGGCACTGTCAACGCGGCGATCGAGCGCCATCCGCGCGACCGCCTGCGCATGGCCGTGCGCGAGGATGGCAAGGACGCGGTGACCCACTACCGCCTGCGCGAACGCTTCCGCGCCCATACCGCGCTGGAGTGCCGGCTGGAAACCGGCCGTACCCACCAGATCCGCGTGCACATGGCGCATCTGAAGTACCCGATCCTCGGCGATCAGCTGTACGGCGGATCGTTGAAGCTGCCGAAGGGCGCTTCGGAGGAACTGATCGCGGTCCTGCGCGGCTTCAGGCGCCAGGCGCTGCATGCCGAGGTGCTGGAGTTCGCGCATCCGGTCAGCGGTGAGCCGGTGCGCTGCGAGGCGCCGCTGCCGGACGACATCCAGCAGCTCATGCGCGCGCTGCGCGAAGACGCAGCGGCGCACGCCGAGGCCGAGCGCGCGCGGCGATGACCGTATTCCTCCACGCCGACTGGCCAGCGCCGCCCGGCGTGCGCGCGCTGACCACGCTGCGGCATGGATTGGGCGCATCGAAGCCGCCGTTCGATACGTTCAACCTCGGCGCGCGCTGCGGCGATGACGCCGAGGCGGTGGCGGAGAACGGGCGCCAGCTGGAAGCTGCGTTGCTGCTGCCGTCATCGCCGCACTGGCTGAAGCAGGTGCATGGCGTTGAGGTGGTTCGCTTTGCAGCTCCTCCTCCTGCGCAGGCAGGGGGAGGCTGGGAGGGGGTTGGCTCGATTGAAGGGCAACCCCACCCCAACCCTCCCCTGCAAGCAGGGGAGGGGGAACAGCCCGAAGCCGATGCCGCGGTGACCGCCACGCCCGGCGTCGTGCTGGCCATCCTCACCGCCGACTGCCTGCCAGTGGTACTGGCCGCGCGGGATGGCAGCGAAGTCGCCGCCGCCCATGCCGGTTGGCGCGGCCTGTGCGCCGGCGTGCTGGAAGCCACGGTGGCGGCGATGCGCACGCCGCCCGACCAGCTGGTGGCGTGGCTGGGCCCTGCGGCGGGGCCGCAGGCGTATGAGATCGGCGCGGAGGTGTTCGAGGCCTTCACCGCCCGCGACGCGCGCGCGCGGATGGCATTCCTGCCTACCCGTCCCGGCCACTGGAAAGTGGACCTGTACATGCTGGCGCGACAGCGCCTGCTGGATGCCGGGGTGACCGACGTCCACGGCGGCGGCCTGTGCACCATCTCCGATCCGTCCCGTTTCTTCTCGCATCGTCGCGACGGCCGCAGCGGCCGCATCGCCACCCTGGCCTGGATCGCGCCTTGAGCGCGGTACCGGCAGCGACGCTGTTCCAGCAGGCACTGGGCGCGGCCTTCTACACCCTGCCCGAAGCCGTGCGCCGGCTGCACGCGGTGCGCGGTACGGCGCACTATGCCGGCATCGCCAGCATCGAGCGCGGCCGCAACCCGCTGGCGCGGCTGTGCGCGCGCATCGCCGGGTTGCCGAAAGCGATGCGCGAGGCGCCGACCACGGTCGAGTTCATCGCCGACGCGAAGCGCGAGATCTGGCGCCGCGACTTCGGCGGCACGCGCATGCACACGCGGCTGGCGTTCAAGCGCGGTCTGCTGCGCGAACGGCTTGGCCCGCTGCAGTTCCGTTACCACCTGCATCCGGGCAGCGACGCGCTGTGGTGGCAGGTGGCCGGGGTGCGCGTGTTCGGGCTGCTGCCGCTGCCGGCTGGCTGGTTCGATGGCGTGCGCTGCCGCGAACGCGAGCGCGACGGCCGCTACGAGTTCCTGGTCGAGGCGCGGCTGCCGCTGGTCGGACTGGTGGCGCGCTACGAGGGTTGGCTGGCGCCGGCCTGATCCGCGCCGGTGCCGTCCAGCAGCCACGCCAGCTTGCGCTCGCGCGGCAGTTGCTTGATCGCCCATTCCGCACGCAGCGCACTGCCGCGGTCGGGATAGGCGCGGCTGCCGAGCACGCAGTCGGGCGGGTGCGCGCGGGTGTACTTCGCGCCCTTGCCGGCCGCGTGCTGGCGGAACCGGCGTTCGACGTCGGTGGCGATGCCGGCGTACAGGCTGCCGTCGCGGCAGCGCAGCAGGTAGAGGTGCCAGCCCCCGGTCATGGCGGCGTACGTGCCAACCGTCCGATAAGCACCGCGCTGCGTAATGCCTGCCGCTGGATGCTTGCGAGGTCGACCGTCTCGCCCTCGGCGTGCGCGCGCGACCCGGCTGCGCCCATCCCGGCAAGCACGTCGGCGTCGGCGGCCACGAAGCTGGAGTCGGCGGCGCCGCGCTTGGCCGGGTCCCACTCATCCATCACCGGCAGGCCGAGATCGGTGTTGACCTGGTTGAGCAGGGCGAGCAGCGCGCGATTTCCGGCGGTGGGCGCCATCGGCGGATAGGCGTCCGCGAACACCAGCGTCGCGCCCGTCTTCGGCAAGTGCTGCGCCACGATCCCCTGCATCCGCGCCCGTGCGTTTGCTTCCTGCTCCGGCGTCAGCGCCCGCAGGTCGCCCACCGCGACCGCGCGTTCCGCCACGATATTGGTCTTGCCGGCAGCGCTGCCGCGGGCGCCGTCCGGATCGAGCGCCGCCGGGGTGCCGCCGACCATGAGGCCGACATTGAGGGTGAGGTTGGGCTCGGGGAGCTCGCGCCGGAATCCGTCGAGGATGCGCGCCAGTTCGTAGTTCGCCCCGTAGCCGAGCGCGTCGCCGAACACGCCGCTGGAATGGCCGGTCAGGCCGGTGGCGGTGAGCTCCCAGTCGGCCACGCCGCGCCGCGCGATGGTCGCGTGGTCGCGTCCGCCATCGACGATCAGGCCCTCGTATTCCAGCGCCACGTCGGCCCATTTGCCGGCCGCGACGAGATCGGCGCGTGCCGCCTCCAGCGGCGTGCCGGCAGACTCCTCGTCGCCGGTCAGCACCACCTTGATGTCGGCGTCGCGCAGCGTGCCGGCGGCATGCATGGCGCGCAGCGCGGCGACGATGATCACCACGCCGCCCTTGTCGTCGCCGATGCCGGGCCCGGTGGCGGTATCGCCGTTGCGGGCGAAGCGCTGGAACGGCGAGTCCGGCTCGAACACGGTGTCCAGGTGGCCGATCAGCAGGATGCGCTTGCCGCGCCCGTTGCCCGTATGGGTGGCGACGAGGTGGCCCGCGCGCCCGGTCGCGCGCATGTCGATCCATTCCACGTCGAAGCCCAGCGGCTCCAGCTCGGCGCGGACCATGTCACCCACCGCCTTCACGCCGGGCAGGTTGAGCGTGCCCGAATTCTGGTTGACCAGCCGCTCAAGCAGCGCGATCGCATGCGGCTGGTCGGCCTCGATCGAGGCCTGCAGGCGTTGCTCGGCGGCCACAGGTGTTGCTCCGGCACAGGGGCCGACGGACAGCGCGAGCAGCAGGCCGCAGGCCAGGACGCGGGAGCGGAGCATGGGCAGATTCCGGGTGGAAAGCGGCGACCATAACCCAGTCTCAACGAGTGATGCGATTTGACTTGAATCACGGCGCGGCAACCGCATGTGGAGGACATTGGGCCGCGCCGGCCCCGACTCACAGGATCCCGTCATGCGAATGGACAAGCTCACGTCGCGTTTCCAGCAGGCGATCAGCGACGCCCAGTCGCTGGCCGTCGGCCGCGACCACACCATCATCGAACCCGTCCACCTGCTGCTGGCGCTGCTGGACCAGCAGGGCGGCGGCACCCGGCCGCTGCTGGCGCAGGCCGGGGTCAACGTGCCGGTGCTGCGCGAGCGCCTGGCCGAGGCGCTGGACAGGCTGCCCAAGGTGACCGGCCAGGCCGGCAACGTGCAGGCCGGCAACGACCTGGTCCGCCTGCTCAATGTCACCGACAAGCTGGCCCAGCAGCGCGGCGATGCCTACATCGCCAGTGAGCTGTTCCTGCTGGCGGCGCTGGAGGAGTCCGGCGAAGCCGGCAAGGCGTTGAAGGCCGCCGGCGCCAACAAGGCGAAGCTGGAAGCGGCCATCGACAAGCTGCGGGGGGGCGAGAAAGTGACCGACGAGAATGCGGAAGACGCGCGCCAGGCGCTGGAGAAGTACACCATCGACATGACCGCCCGCGCGGAGAGCGGCAAGCTCGATCCGGTGGTGGGGCGCGACGAGGAGATCCGCCGCACCATCCAGGTGCTGCAGCGGCGCACCAAGAACAACCCGGTGCTGATCGGCGAACCCGGCGTGGGCAAGACCGCGATCGTCGAAGGCCTGGCCCAGCGCATCATCAACAACGAAGTGCCGGAAGGCTTGCGCGGCAAGCGCCTGCTGTCGCTGGACATGGGTGCGCTGATCGCCGGCGCCAAGTTCCGCGGCGAGTTCGAGGAGCGGCTGAAGGCGGTGCTGAACGACCTGTCGAAGAACGAAGGCCAGATCATCCTGTTCATCGATGAACTGCACACCATGGTCGGCGCCGGCAAGGCCGAAGGGTCGATGGACGCCGGCAACATGCTCAAGCCCGCGCTGGCGCGCGGCGAGCTGCACTGCATCGGCGCCACCACGCTGGACGAATACCGCAAGTACGTGGAGAAGGATGCCGCGCTGGAGCGCCGCTTCCAGAAGGTGTTCGTCGGCGAGCCGTCGGTGGAAGACACGATCGCCATCCTGCGCGGGCTGAAGGAGCGCTACGCCGTGCACCACGGCGTGGAGATCACCGACCCGGCCATCGTCGCCGCCGCCACGCTGTCCAACCGCTACATCGCCGACCGCCAGCTGCCGGACAAGGCCATCGACCTGATGGACGAGGCCGCCTCGCGCATCCGCATGGAGATCGACTCCAAGCCGGAGGAGATGGACCGCAAGGAGCGCCGGCTGATCCAGCTGAAGATCCAGCGCGAGGCGCTGAAGAAGGAGAAGGACGCGGAGTCGAAGCAGCGGCTGGCTGATCTCGAAAAGGAGATCGACGTGCTGGAGCGCGAGTACAGCGACCTCGAGGAGGTATGGAAGGCCGAGAAGGCGACCCTGCAGGGCGCGACCAGGATCAAGGAGCAGATCGAGGCCGCGCGGCTGGAGCTGGAAGCGGCGCAGCGCAAGCAGGATTTCGCCGCGATGAGCGAGATCCAGTACGGCCGCATTCCCGAATTGGAGAAGCAGCTGGCCGCCGCGCAGGAGGCCGAGACCAAGGGCTTCACCCTCCTGCAGGACAAGGTGACGGCGGAAGAGATCGCGCAGGTGGTGGCGCGCTGGACTGGCATCCCGGTCAGCAAGATGCTGGAAGGCGAGCGCGAGAAGCTGCTGAAGATGGAAGAGGCGCTGCACGCGCGCGTGGTGGGGCAGGAAGAGGCGATCAAGGTGGTGTCCGATGCGGTGCGCCGCTCGCGCGCCGGCTTGTCCGATCCCAACCGGCCCAGCGGCTCGTTCCTGTTCCTCGGCCCCACCGGCGTCGGCAAGACCGAGCTGTGCAAAGCGCTGGCGGAGTTCCTGTTCGACAGCGCGGACGCGATGGTGCGCATCGACATGAGCGAGTTCATGGAGAAGCACGCGGTCAGCCGCCTGATCGGCGCGCCCCCGGGCTATGTCGGCTATGAAGAAGGCGGCTATCTCACCGAAGCCGTGCGTCGCCGGCCGTACAGCGTGATCCTGCTGGACGAGGTGGAGAAGGCGCATCCGGACGTGTTCAACATCCTGCTGCAGGTGCTGGACGATGGCCGCCTGACCGATGGCCAGGGCCGCACCGTGGATTTCCGCAACACGGTGATCGTGATGACCTCCAACCTCGGCTCCCACCAGATCCAGGAGCTGGCCGGGGATGATTCACCCGAAGCCTATGTGCAGATGAAGGCCTCGGTGATGGGCGTGGTGCAGGCGCACTTCCGCCCGGAGTTCATCAACCGGCTGGACGACATCGTGGTGTTCCACCCACTGGACAAGGCGCAGATCAAGCAGATCGCGCGCATCCAGCTGCGCGGGCTGGAAAAGCGGTTGGGCGAGCGCGGCATCCGCATCGAACTGAGCGATGCGGCCTTTGATCTGCTCGGCAATGTCGGTTTCGATCCGGTGTACGGCGCCCGCCCGCTCAAGCGCGCCATCCAGCAGCAGCTGGAGAACCCGCTGGCGCAGGACATCCTGGCCGGCAGGTTCGGCAATGGCGATACGGTCAAGGTGGATGCCGACGGTGGCAGGCTGGTGTTCGTGAAGTAACCGCCAAGTACGCCCCGCGAGGGTGGCTGTTGCCACCCGGCGGGGATGTGTCAAGCCCGCAGGGCGCGATAGGGCGGCGTGGCCATCACCATTTCGGTCAGCGAATAGGCCAGCTCACGCTCGGCCAGTACCGCCGCGTCGGCGCCGTGGCCGAGCAGGTGCTTCACCTGCGCTTCGCTGTGGGCGCGTGCGAGCACGCTGAGGGCTGGATTGATCGCCTTCAGGCGCTCGATCGCCTCGCCGGCCTCCAGTGCCTGTGGCATCGCGAAGATCGCCAGGTTGGCGCGCTCCGGCGCCGCTTCCTGCATCACCCGCCGGTTGGCGACGTTGCCACGGACGGTGGGGAACCCACCGGCGCGCGCCTGCACCACCCGGTCGGCATCGTCCTCGATCACCACCACCGGTACGCCGCGTTCCTTCAGCAGCTGCGCCAGCTGGCTGCCGACGCGGCCGTAGCCGACCACGATGGCGTGGCCGCCGATGTCCAGCGGCACCACGTCCGGCTCCGGCGGCGCATTGGCGAGGACGCGCGCGTCTTCGCGCAGCTGCCAGCGGTCCAGCACCATGAACAGGATCGGGTTGAGCATGATGGTGATCAGCGCGCCCGCCAGCACCAGGTCGTGGCCGTCCTTGGGCAGGATCTTCAGCGACAGGCCAAGGCCGGCGATGATGAAGGCGAATTCGCCGATCTGCGCCAGGCTGGTGGAGATGGTCAGCGCGGTGGCGTTGGGGTGGCCGAACGCGCGCACGATGGCGTAGGCGGCAATGGACTTGCCGAACACGATGATCAGGGTGGTCGCCAGTACCTGCAGCGGATGCTCGATCAAGATGCGCGGGTCGAACAACATGCCCACCGAGACGAAGAACAGCACCGCGAAGGCGTCGCGCATCGGCAGCGAGTCCTGCGCCGCCTGGTGGCTGAACTCGGACTCGTTGAGCAGCATGCCGGCGAAGAACGCGCCCAGCGCGAAGCTCACCCCGAACAGTTCGGCCGAACCGAACGCCACGCCCATCGCGATCGACAGCACAGCCAGCGTGAACAGCTCGCGCGAGCCGGTGCCGGCGATCCGCTCCAGCACCCACGGGATCGCGCGGCGGCCGACGATCAGCATGAACGCGACGAACGCTGCGACCTTGCCGAAGGTGATCGCCAGCGCTTTGATGATGTCGCCGGCGCCGACTTCTTCGCCACCGCCCAGTGCGCCGGCCAGCGCCGGGATCAGCACCAGCGCGATCACGCAGGCCAGGTCTTCCACGATCAGCCAGCCCACCGCGATCTTGCCGCGGCGGGTATCCAGCAGGCGCCGTTCCTCCATCGCCCGCAGCAGCACCACGGTGCTGGCGGTGGCCAGCGAGAAGCCGAAGATCAGTCCCTCGATGTGGCGCCAGCCCATCAGCTCGGCCAGGCCCCAGCCCAGCAACGTGGCGACCGCGATCTGCCCGACCGCACCGGGAATGGCGATGTTCTTCACCGACATCAGGTCGCGCAGCGAGAAATGCAGGCCCACCCCGAACATCAGCAGGATCACGCCGATCTCCGCCAGCTGCGGCGCCAGCTCCGGATCGCCCACGAAACCGGGCGTGAACGGCCCGGCCAACACCCCCGCCAGCAGGTAGCCCACCAGCGGCGATAGCCGCAGGCGGTTGGCCAGTGCGCCCAGCGCGAAGGCGAGCACGAAGCCGAACACGAGGATGGCGATGAGCGAGGTGTGATGCGGCATGGGGGCTCCGACAGGGCGATGCCCCGATGATCGCACGCGTCAGGGACGGGCCGGAAACCGAAACGCCCCGGAAATCCGGGGCGCTCGGGTGGAAATGAACGCGGGGTTCAGCTCACCATTTGTAGGAAACGCGGCCGTACACGTAGCGGCCGTTGAAGCCGAACGGCGAATACAGGCTGTAGGGGAACATGCCGAAGGTGGAGTTGGCGTAGACGTTCTCTTCCGGGTATTCGTCCAGCGCGTTGTCCGCGCCCAGCGTCGCCACCCAGTGCTGGTTCGGGCGGAAATTCACCGACAGATCCAGCGTCCATTTGCCGCCGTAGGTCTGGTCCTGCGCCGGGTTGCTGGCGTGGCGGGCGGTCACCTCGCCGTAGCGGGTCGCGCCGGCGTTGAAGTCCCAGCGCTGCAGGTTCCAGCCTGCGGTCAGCGCGAACTTGTCGCGCGGCGAGCCTTCCTCGATGCGCCCGCGCTCGTCGCGCCCCATGCGCTCCAGGTTGGCGCCCAGCGCCGACAGCGCCGCCGGGTTGGGGGCGATGCGGGTCACCTCGGTCTTGTTGTAGTTGTAGCTGGCGGTCAGGTTGAGGTTGCTGGCGTCCAGCGGCACGTTCCAGCTGCCGACCACGTCGACGCCGCGGGTGCGGGTGTCGATGGCGTTGTTGAAGTAACGTGCACTGGTGACGTTGGTGATGCCGAGCCCGGCCAGCAGCGCCTGCGCCGCGGCGTTGTTGGCGATGTTGAGGTTGGACGAGAGCACGATGCGGTCGTCGATTTCGATCCGGTAGGCGTCGATGGTCAGGTAGAGGCGCTCGACCGGCTGCAGCACCAGGCCCAGGCTGTAGGACAGCGAGGTTTCCGCCTGCAGCGGTTCCGCCCCCAGCGCCTGCGCCGCCGCGCCCGCGGCGGGGAAGGTGCCGGTCTCGTAGGCGACGCCGCTGGTGATGTTGGTTGTGACCGCCTGGTAGTGCTGCTGCGCCAGCGACGGCGCGCGGAAGCCGGTGGCGACGGTGCCGCGCAGCGCGGCCTTCTCGGTGAACGCGTAGCGCGCCGACAGCTTGCCGGAGAACTGGTCACCGAAGTCGGAATAGTCCTCGTAACGCCCGGCCAGGCCGGCCGAGAACTTTTCGGTGAAGTCGCCTTCAAGCCCCGCGTACAGCGCGTAGTTGTGGCGCTCGTAGTTGCCGGCGTTGCGCGGGGTGAACCCGCCGAAGCCCTGTGCGCCGGAGCCGAAGTAGGAACTCGCCTCGCCCGCGCTCTGTTCCCAGGTTTCCTCGCGATGCTCGGCGCCGAGCGAAAGCGTGGCCGGGTATTCCAGGCCGATGTTCACCGCCTTGGAAAAGTCCGCGTTCACCACCTGCTGGGTGTACTGGAGCGCGCCGTCGTAGAAGCTGCGCGGGCTGGCGGTGCCCAGCGCGTAGTTGATGGTGTTCTGGGTGCGGAAGTCCAGCCGGCTGTCGCCGAGGTTGTAGCTGAAGTCCCAGTTCCAGCCGCCCGCGCTGACGCCCTTCAGGCCCACCACCACGCTGCGGTCGCGCGCGTCCTGGTTGATCTCGGGCACGTAGCCGTCCGGGTACACCTGTGCCAGCAGCGCGCCCTGGCCACTGTGGTTCTTCGAGCGGTAGAACGCGAACGAGGTGATGTCGCGTTTGCTCGACATCGCGCTGACATACAGGTTGTTCTCGCCGATGTTCAGATTGGCGTTGAGCGAGAGCGCGGCGTGATCGACGTCGGGGTCGCCCAGCTTGAACGCGGTCTGGCCCACGCCGGGGAAGTTGCCGGTGTTCGGCGCGCTGCCCTGGTAGGGACCGGCGCGGTTGGTCATGTCCTGGTGGCCGGTCTGCGCCGCCACGTGGATGGTGCCGGCGCCGCCGCCCAGGTCCAGGCCGGCATCGCCCGAGAGCTGCCACTGCTTGCCGTCGCCTTCGGAATACTGGCCGCCGCCGAGGGCGATGCTGCCGCCTTCGCCGGAGCCCTTGAGCACGATGTTGACCACGCCGCCGATGGCGTCCGAACCGTATTGCGCGGAGGCGCCGTCGCGCAGCACTTCCACGCGCTCGATGGCGGCGACCGGGATGGTGTTCAGGTCCACCGCGGAGGAGCCGCGGCCGATGGTGCCGTTGACGTTCACCAGCGCCGAGATGTGGCGGCGCTTGCCGTTCACCAGGATCAGCACCTGGTCCGGCGAGAGCCCGCGCAGCTGCGCCGGGCGCACGCCGCTGGTGCCGTCGGCCATGCCGGGGCGCGGGAAGTTGAGCGAGGGCAGGGCACGCGCGAGCGCGGTGGCCAACTCGGTGGTGCCGGTGGCCTCCAGCGTTTCCGGGGTGAGGATGTCGATCGGCGACTGCGATTCGGCCACGGTGCGGTCGGCCACGCGGGTGCCGGTGACGATCAGGGTGTCGAGGGTGCGGGCGTCCTTGTCGGCCTGCTGCTGCGCCAGCGCCGGAGTGGCGGCCAGCAGCGAGGACAGGGCCAAGGCGAGGGGGGTGATGCGGGGCATGATCATCTCCGTTCTGGGATTTCCAGCACTGTTTAACACCCGTTTAACTGCACTGCAAACGCATCTCCTGCATGCCCATATGCGCTAACGTATGTTGTTTGCCGACGCGGATTGCCCGCTGGCTTTCCCGTAAACTCGCCGCCCCATGATTTCCTTCCGCAATTTCGCCCTCCGGCGCGGCGAACGCCTGCTCCTGTCCAACGTCGACCTGACCCTGCATGCGGGCTGGCGCGTGGGCGTGGTCGGCCGCAACGGCGCCGGCAAAACCAGCCTGTTCGCCGCGCTGATGCGCGAGGTCGAGCCCGACAAGGGCGATCTTGACCTGCCCGGCAAGGCCCGCGTGGCCTCGGTGGCGCAGGAAACTCCGCACCTGCCGAACCCGGCCATCGACTTCGTGCTGTCCGGCGACGAGGCGGTGCATGCCGCCATCCAGATGGAAGCCAACGCCTTCGCCGCCGAGGACTGGGAGGCGGTGGCCGAGGCCCATCATCGGCTGGAAGAAGTGAGCGGCTACGACGGCAGCGCCCGCGCCGGCAAGCTGCTGCATGGCCTCGGCTTCCCGGCCGAGGTGCATGAGAAGGCGGTATCGGATTTCTCCGGCGGCTGGCGGGTGCGCCTGAACGTGGCGCGCGCGCTGATGACGCCGTCCGATCTGCTGCTGCTCGACGAACCCACCAACCACCTCGACCTCGACGCCGTGGTCTGGCTGGAGGAATGGCTGAAGCGCTACGACGGCACCCTGCTGGTCATCAGCCACGACCGCGAGTTCCTCGACAACGTCACCACCCACATCCTGCACCTGCACGACGGCACCGCGAAGCTGTACGTCGGCAACTACACCGATTTCGAGCGCCAGCGCGCCGAGCACCTGCGCCAGCAGCAGATCGCGCACGAGAAGGAGCAGGCCGAGCGCGCCCACCTGCAGAGCTTCATCGACCGCTTCAAGGCGAAGGCGAGCAAGGCGAAGCAGGCGCAATCAAGGGTCAAGCGGCTGGCCAAGCTGGCCGGCACCGAGGCGGTGCGCGCCGAGCGCGCGCTGCACATCACCCTGCCCGAACCGCTGAAGCTGCCCAATTCGCTGCTGTCGCTGCACGACGTGGACTGCGGTTACGGTGCGGATGCGCGGATCCTGGCCAACGCCAATTTCGGCCTCGAAGCCGGCGACCGCATCGGCCTGCTCGGCCCCAACGGCGCCGGCAAGTCCACCCTGGTGAAGACCTTGGTGGGCGAGCTGGCGCCTATGTCCGGCGAGCGCAAGGCGCACCCGGACCTGCGCATCGGTTATTTCGCCCAGCACACGGTGGAATCGCTGGCATTCGGGACCAGCCCGCTGGACCACCTGCGCAAGCTGGATGCGGACGCGCCCAACCAGGTGCTGCGCGACTTCCTGGGCCGCTGGAATTTCCCCGGCGACCGCGCCTTCGAAGTGATCGACACCTTCAGTGGCGGCGAGAAGGCGCGGCTGGCGCTGGCGCTTATCGCCTACCGCCGCCCCAACGTGCTGCTGCTCGACGAACCCACCAACCACCTCGACCTCGACATGCGCGAGGCGCTGGCCGAGGCGCTGTCGGATTTCGATGGCGCCATCGTGATGGTCAGCCACGACCGTCACCTGATCGGCCTGGTCTGCGACAGCTACTGGCGCGTGGCGGGCGGCAAGGTGGAGCCGTTCGACGGCGATCTGGACGAATACGCCGCCTGGCTGCGCTCGCGCCCCGGCAGCGACAACCCGAAAACCCCCGCACCCAAGGCAGAACCGGCGCTGCCGGCGCCGCCGCCCGAGCCGAAGAAGCCGGCGGTGAAGGTCAACCCGCACAAGCTGCAGAAGGCCGAGGAGCGGGTGGCGCGGCTGGAAGGAAAGCTGGCCGAATTCGATGCGCAGATGGCCGATCCCGCGGTCTACGCCGATGCCGGCAAGGTGGCCGACATCGGCCGCCAGCAGATGCAGCTGCGGCAGGAGCTTGAAGCCGCCGAGGCGGAGCTGCTGGCGCTGTACGAAGGCTGACGTGCGGCGCATCCTCGAACGCGCGGTTAGGCTGAACGCATGAGCCGCGAACTTGTCTACCTGCTGTTGATCTTCGCCCTGCTGGTGATCCCGCGCGCGCTGCAACGCTTCCGGCTGCCGGCGCCGATTACCTGCCTGGTGTTCGGCATCGGCGCCATGCTGGCGCTCGGCAACGGCGTGCATGACCCGGTGGTGACCCTGCTGTCGACCCTGGGCATCTCTTCGCTGTTCCTGTTCGCCGGACTCGAAGTGGACATGCGCGCGCTGCGCCGGGGGCTTGGGCCGCTGCTGGTGCACCTGGCGATCCGCATCGGCAATCTCTGCCTGTTGGCCTGGCTGGGCTGGCGCTATCTGGATCTCGGTTGGCAGGCCGCTGCGCTGGTGGCGTTGGCCCTGCTCACGCCCTCCACCGGCTTCATCCTCGACACCCTGGAGCGGCTGGGGCTGGATGAAGAGGAGCGCTTCTGGGTGACCAGCAAGGCGATTGCCGGCGAGCTGCTGGCGCTGGCGGCGCTGTTCGTGGTCCTGCAGGCGGGCGATCCGGTGCAGCTGGGGCTGTCCGCGCTGGCGATGGCGGCGCTGATGGTGGGGCTGCCGCTGCTGTACGTTGCGTTCGGGCGCTGGATCGCGCCGCACGCGCCGGGATCGGAATTCTCGCTGCTGGTGATGGCCGGCTTCGTCGCCGCCTTCATCACCTACAAGCTGGGCGTGTACTACCTGGTCGGTGCGTTCATTGCCGGTCTGATCGCGCGCTTGCTGCGCGTGCGCATCCCGCGCATGGCCTCGGACGAGAACATCAACGCACTGCGCCTGTTCGCGTCGTTCTTCGTGCCGTTCTATTTCTTCCATGCCGGCAGCCAGATCGCCCGCGATGCCCTGAGCCTGGAAGCGCTTGGCCTCGGCCTGCTGCTGACCGCGCTGGTGGTGCCGCTGCGGGTGGCGATGGTGTGGCTGCAGCGGCGCGTCCTGTTCCGCGGTGAACACCGGCAGAGCACCTTCCGGGTGTCGATCGCGCTGACGCCCACCCTGGTCTTCACCCTGGTGCTGGCCGAAATCCTGCACAGCCGCTTCGGCCTGTCCGCAACCCTGACCGGTGCGCTGGTGCTCTACACCGTGCTCAACACGCTGCTGCCGTCGCTGCTGCTGCGGGTGCCGTTCGATGTCGACCCGATGCAGGAGAACACCCCCACCGCCCCCGCCGATGCGCCCGCCGCGGTTGATAATGCCGTCGCTGCCCCCACTCCCGGCCAGTAACCTGGCCCATACGACTTCATCGCCATGCCGATCTACGCCTTCGCCTGCGCCGCCTGCGGGCACCATTTCGACAAGCTGCAGAAGCTGTCCGATGCCGATCCCACCGCCTGCCCGTCCTGCGGCGCGGAAGGGCAGGTGCACCGCCAGCTGACCGCCCCGCAGTTCCGCCTGGCCGGCGGCGGCTGGTACGAAACCGACTTCAAGAAAGACGGCGACAAGAAGCGCAACCTGGCCGGCGATGCCGCCAAGCCGGCGGAGAGCAAGCCCGAGGCGAAGCCGGAAACGGCCAAGCCCGCGGCGGAAAGCAAGCCTTAGTCGCTCTCGCTTGGGAAGTTACGTCATTCCCGCAAAGGCGGGAACGAAGGGCAAGCCGCCTGATTCCCTCCAGCGGGACAGGGGCGGCCGCGCAACCAAGCGGATATCGGGCCGCGACTTGCGCGGCCGCCCCTGTCCCGCCGCCGGATGCCCGCCCCCGCCTCGTCCGCGCCATTCCGCCTTGCCGATCCCGCCCATCGGCTAAAATACCCGGCTTCGCGCAGGCCCGACGCCCGCGCGCCCGCGTCCCCGGAGTTCCCATGCGTACCCATTTCTGCGGCCTGATCGACGACGCGTTGATCGGCCAGACCGTCACCCTGTGCGGCTGGGCCGACGTCGCCCGCAACATGGGCCAGATCGTGTTCATCGACCTGCGTGACCACGAGGGCATCGTGCAGGTCGTGGCCGAGCCTGCCGACATCGACGGCAACGCCGACATGCTGGCCGCCGCCGCGGCGGTGGGTTACGAGGACTGCCTGCGCATCACCGGCACCGTGCGCCGTCGCCAGTCGGTCAACGACAGGATCAAGACCGGCCAGGTGGAAGTGGTGGCCACGCGCATCGAGCTGCTGAACAAGGCCGAGCCGCTGCCGTTCCACCACCACGAGAACCCGGGCGAGGACATCCGCCTGAAGTACCGCTACCTCGACCTGCGCAGCCCCGAGATGCAGCGCAAGATGCGCACCCGCACCAGGCTGGTCAGCGCGCTGCGCCATTACCTGGACGCGCGCGGCTTCCAGGACATCGAGACCCCGATCCTGACCAAGGCCACCCCGGAAGGCGCGCGCGACTTCCTGGTGCCGGCGCGCATGCATCCCGGCGAGTTCTACGCGCTGCCGCAGAGCCCGCAGCTGTTCAAGCAGATCCTGATGATGGCGGGCTTCGACCGCTACTACCAGATCGCCCGCTGCTTCCGCGACGAGGCCCTGCGCGCGGACCGCCAGCTGGAATTCACCCAGCTCGACATGGAATTCGCGTGGGTGGCCGAGCGCGACGTGCAGGACCTGACCGAGGACATGGTGCGGCATGTGTTCCGCGAGGTGGTTGGCGTCGAGCTGGCCGCGCAGTTCCCGCGCATGACCTGGGCGGAAGCAATGCGCCGCTACGGCTCCGATAAACCCGATCTGCGCATCGCGCTGGAGCTGGTGGACGTGGCCGAACTGGTGAAGGACTGCGAATTCGCGGTGTTCACCAGCGCCGCCAACGATCCGAACGGCCGCGTCGCCGCGCTGCGCATCCCCGGCGGCGCGGCCCTGTCGCGCAAGCAGATCGACGAATACGCAGCGCATGCCGCCAAGTACGGCGCCAAGGGCCTCGCGTACGCGAAGATCGACGAGGCCGGTGCGGTCAATTCGCCGGTCGCCAAGTTCTTCGCCGAGGGTGCGTTCGAGACCGTGCTCAGGCACGTCGGCGCCGGCAATGGCGACCTCGTGTTCTTCGGCGCGGGCGGCTATAACAAGGTGTCCGACTTCATGGGTGCGGTGCGGCTGAAGGCCGGCAAGGACTTCAACCTCGTCGCCGAGGGCTGGGCGCCGCTGTGGGTCACCGACTTCCCGATGTTCGAATGGGACGAGGAGGAGCAGCGCTTTGTTGCCCTGCATCATCCCTTCACCGCGCCGGCGGTGGATTCGATCGACGACCTGCGCGCCAACGCCCGCACCGCGGTCAGCCGTGGCTACGACATGGTGCTCAACGGCAACGAGATCGGCGGCGGTTCCATCCGCATCCATCGCCCGCAGATGCAGGCGGCGGTGTTCGACCTGCTGGGCATCGGTGCCGACGAGCAGCGCGCCAAGTTCGGCTTCCTGCTGGACGCTCTGAAGTACGGCGCGCCGCCGCACGGCGGCATCGCCTTCGGCATCGACCGCATCGCCGCGCTGATGGCGGGCAGCGACTCGATCCGCGACGTGATCGCGTTCCCGAAGACCACCGGCGCACAGTGCCTGATGACCGATGCGCCGTCGCCGATCGCGGACGCGCAGCTGGCCGAAGTGCACGTGCAGGTCAGAGCGCGAAACGACGCTTGAGATAGCTCCCTCCCCTGCGCGCAGGGGAGGATCGGGGAGGGGTAAGCCGATGCAGCGAAACGACGACAGAGCGAACCCCCTCCCGGCCTCCCCCTGCGCGCAGGGGGAGGGGGAAAGCATGATCCCCATCCGCCGCGCCACACTCCTCGATGCCGCAACGCTGGCGGAGCTGGGCGCGGCGACCTTTGTGGAAACCTTCGGCCATCTGTACACACCCGAAGACCTGCAGGCCTTCCTCGACGAAAGCCATACCGTCGAGGCCTACGCCAAGACGCTGGCGAACCCGGACTACGCGCTGTGGCTGGCCGAGCTGGACGGCCGCGCCATCGGCTATGCGCAGGCCGGTCCCTGCGGCTTGCCGCATGCCGACGTGCGCCCGCAGGATGGCGAACTCAAGCGTCTGTATATCCGCGCCGACGTGCAGAACAGCGGCAGCGGCCGCGCGCTGATGGATGCGGCGATGGCATGGCTGCTGCGCGACGGCCCGCGCACGCTGTGGCTGTCGGTGTGGTCGGAGAACCTCGGCGCGCAGCGCTTCTACGCGCGCTACGGCTTCGCCTTCGCCGGCGAATACGAGTTCATCGTCGGTGCGCAGCGCGACCGCGAGTTCATGTACCGGCGGCCTGCGCAGGCTTGACTTCGCAACCGCCGGCGGGCCATGCGGAGAGGCTCAGTCCTGGTCGCGCGGGACTTCCTGCAGCGCCGGCAGCGCCTCCCGACGGCCATCCAGCAGGCCACGGCTGAGCCGATCGCCCTCGATGAACAGCAGCTGCCCGGTCTTGCCGCGCTTGAGCCCGCCGTCGATGGCGATCACCCTGCCGCCGTGGAAGCTGGCTACCTCGCCGATGGTGGTGTGGCCGACGACGATCCGTGCGACGCCCAGCCTCGCCGCCAGCGCCTGCACCGCCGGCGTATCGAGTTGGCCGTCGAAGTAGCCGCGATACCAGATCGGGCTGGTCTTGTGGTCGTACAGCGGCGCGAGCGCGGGATCGGCTTCGATCTGCTTGCGCGGCGTGCCGAGGCTGTGCTGGTAGGCAGCGTTGGTGGTTGCCATCGCATCGACCAGGCCTGTGTCCTGCGGCGCAATGCCGCCGTGCAGGAACAGCGTATCGCCCAGCCGCAGCAGCACCGGGCGCGTGCGCAGCCACTGCCCCAGTACCGAATCGGCGGCGTACAGCGCGTCATAACTGCGCCCCAGCAGGCGGGCGTTGTCGATCAGCGCCGGGTGCACGTAATGGGTGCTGCCGTACAGCGCCATCGTTTCGTGGTTGCCCAGCAGGAAATGCACGGCGCCGCCGGCAGCACGCGCCTGCTGCTGCAACTGGAACAGCAGCCACAGGATTTCAGTCACATCCTCGCCGCGGTCGAACACGTCGCCGGCCACCACCAGGTGATCGCGTCCGGCGTTCCAGCGGTCGCCTCCGTCGATCACCCGGTGGGCCCGCAGCAGCTGCGCCAACAACGCGTACCGGCCGTGGATGTCGGACACCGCGATGATCCGCGCGCCCGCCGGCAATGGCATCTCGCCCGCGTCGATCCGCGCCGGGATCGCCACTGCGTGCGGATAGCCGCAGCGCGGCTTGACGACGGCGCCGTCGCGCGCCGGCAGGCGGCTGCGCACCACCTTGCCGCCGCACACCCACAGCGCGTCCAGCTGGTTGCCCGCGGCATGGAAGACGTAGGGGCCGTCGCCAGCGATCGCGGCGAACGGCGGCGTCGGCCCGGTGGCGGCGCAGGCACCGATGAGCACCGCCAGCCCGCCCGGCAGCAGGCAGCGGCGCAGGACGGTGAGGAGGGGTTGGAAACGGGCGGCCATGCGGCTGTTCGGCGGGAGCGTGCGGCACGGTACGACGGGACATGTTAAGCGGCGCCTGAGATTAGGGCGCGCAGTTGGATCAGCCGCCGTATAATCCGCGGCTTCGCATTTCCGGCCGGATATTGTCATGGGACGTGGCCCTTCCATCGAAGCCCGCAAGAACGCGCAGGACGCGCAGCGCGGCAAGATCTTCACCAAGGTGATCCGCGAGATTTCGGTGGCGGCGCGCGCCGGCGGGGGCGACCCGCACACCAATCCGCGGCTGCGCTCGGCGATCGACAAGGGCCTGGCGGTCAACATGACCAAGGACGTGATCGAGCGCGCCATCAAGAAGGCCACCGGCGAGCTGGAAGGCGTGGTCTACGAGGAGATCCGCTACGAAGGTTACGGCGCGGGCGGGGTGGCGGTGATCGTCGACTGCCTGACCGACAACCGCGTGCGCACCGTGGCCGACGTCCGCCACGCCTTCGGCAAGTTCGGCGGCAACCTCGGCACCGAGGGCTCGGTGTCCTTCATGTTCCACAAGGTCGGCGTGCTCAGCTACGACGCCGGCGCGAACGAGGACGCGATCACCGAAGCCGCCATCGAGGCTGGCGCTGACGACGTGGTGGTTTATCCGGAAGACGGCGCCATCGACGTGCTGACCTCGCCAGAGGCCTTTGCCGGCGTCAAGGCGGCGATGGCGGCGGCCGGGCTGGCGCCGGGCTTCGCCGAAGTGACCATGCGCGCGGACAACGATTCGCCGGTGGAAGGCGAAACCGCCGAGCAGGTGCAGAAGCTGCTGCGCTGGCTGGAAGACATGGATGACGTCCAGGACGTCTATTCCAACGCGGCCGGCCTTGGCTGAGCCTGCCCGCCGCGGCGCTACCCACATGGTTTCCGATCTGCATTCCGGGGTTACGCGCGCGGCGACGGTCAGGGTGCTGGGGATCGACCCCGGCTCGCAGCGCACCGGCGTGGGCATCATCGATGTCGCCGCCGACGGCAGGATCACCCATGTGCACCACCAGCCGCTGGTGCTGCTGGACGCCGAATCCTTCCCGCTGCGCCTGCGCAAGTTGCTGGACGGACTGTGGGCGCTGATCGAGCAGTACCGGCCGGACGAGGTCGGGGTGGAGCAGGTGTTCCTGTCCAACAACGCGATGAGCGCGCTCAAGCTGGGCCAGGCGCGCGGCGCGGCAATTGCCGCCTGCGTGGCCCGCGACCTGCCGGTAAGCGAATATGCGGCCAAGGAAATCAAGCTGGCGCTGGTCGGCAGCGGCGGCGCCGACAAGCTGCAGGTGCAGCACATGGTTGGCGCGATGCTGGGCCTGACCGGCAAGCTGCAGGCCGATGCCGCCGACGCGCTGGCGGTGGCGATCACCCATGCCCACGTGCGCGCCAGTGCGCAGCGCCTGGGCGTGGCCGCGCGCGAGGCGTGGGGACGCAAGGGCAGGGGGCGGCGATGATCGGACGATTGAAGGGCATCCTGATCCACAAGGCGCCGCCGTGGCTGGTGGTTGACGTGCACGGCGTCGGCTACGAGCTGGAAGCGCCGATGAGCACGTTCTACGACCTGCCGGAGGTGGGCCGCGAGGTGTTCCTGTTCACCCACTACGCTACGAGGGAAGACAGCGTCTCGCTGTACGGCTTCCTGCGCGAATCCGAGCGGCGGCTGTTCCGCGACGTGCAGAAGGTCTCCGGCATCGGCGCGAAAATCGCGCTGGCGGTGCTTTCCGGCGTGTCGGTAAACGACTTCGCGCGACTGGTGCAGACCTCCGACGTGACCGCGCTGACCCGCATCCCCGGCATCGGCAAGAAGACCGCCGAGCGGATGGTGGTGGAACTGCGCGACCGTGCGGCCGACCTTGCCGGCGGCCCGATCACGGCCAGCTCCGGTCTGCCGGGCGATCCGCTGTCCGAGGCCATCACCGCGCTGCAGGCGCTGGGCTACAAGCCGGCCGAAGCGGAACGCATGGCGAAGAAGGCCGCGACCGACGGCGACGCCGCCGAAACCATCATCCGCAAGGCGCTGCAGTCGGCGCTGCGCTGAGCCTGCGCCACCCCCGCCTTTCCCTGCGAGCATCCATGAGCACACCCGCACCGTCGTCGCCTGCGCATGGCGTCCACTCCGGCAAGGCCGCAGGGCTGGCGCTGGTGGTGGGCGCCATCGGCGTCGTCTTCGGCGACATCGGCACCAGCCCGCTGTACACGCTGAAAGAGGCGTTCTCGCCGCACTACGGCCTGCGCAACGACCACGACACCGTGCTGGGCGTGCTGTCGCTGGCGTTCTGGGCGCTGAACATCGTGGTCACGCTGAAGTACGTGACCATCATCATGCGCGCCGACAACGACGGCGAGGGCGGGATCATGGCGCTGATGGCGCTGGCCCAGCGCACCCTGCGCAAGGGCTCGCGCTCGGCCTACGTGGTCGGCATCCTCGGCATCTTCGGTGCGTCGCTGTTCTTCGGCGACGGCGTCATCACTCCCGCCATCACCGTGATGGGCGCGGTGGAAGGGCTGGAAGTGGCGGCGCCCGGGCTGGGGCGCTTCGTGGTGCCGATCGCGCTGGTGGTGCTGGCGGGGCTGTTCGCCGCGCAGCGCTTCGGCACGGAGCGCGTGGGCAAGGTGTTCGGCCCGGTGATGGTGATCTGGTTCGTGGCGCTGGCGGCAATCGGCGTATGGAACGTGGTGGCCGCCCCCGAGGTGCTGAAGGCGTTCAACCCGTGGTGGGGCGCGCGCTTCTTCGTCGAGCATGGCTGGCACGGCGTGTTCATCCTCGGCGCGGTGGTGCTGGCGGTCACCGGCGGCGAGGCGCTGTACGCCGACATGGGCCATTTCGGTGCGCCGCCGATCCGCCACGGCTGGTACTTCTTCGTGCTGCCCTGCCTGATGCTGAACTACCTCGGCCAGGGTGCGGTGGTGCTGCAGCGCCCCGGCGCGGTATCCAACCCGTTCTACGAAGCGGTGCCGGAGTGGGCGCTGTATCCGATGATCGTGCTGGCGACGATGGCGGCGGTGATCGCCTCGCAGTCGGTCATCACCGGCGCGTTCTCGGTGTCGCGGCAGGCGATGCAGCTGGGTTACATCCCGCGCATGCGGATCAAGCACACCTCGCACGACACCATCGGCCAGATCTACATCCCCGGCATCAACTGGGGCCTGGCATTGCTGGTGTTCGGGCTGGTGCTGGCGTTCCGCAGCTCGTCCAATCTGGCGGTGGCCTACGGCATCTCGGTGTCGGCGACGATGCTGATCGACACCCTGCTGCTGGCGCTGGTGGCACGCATGCTGTGGCCGCGCGCGCGCTACTGGATCGTGGCGCTGTGCCTGGGCTTCCTGGTGGTGGACGTGGCCTTCGTGGCCGCCAACGGCGCCAAGCTGCTGCAGGGCGCGTGGTTCCCGGTGGTGCTGGGCATCGTGCTGTTCACCGTGATGCGCACCTGGCGGCGCGGCCGCGAGCTGCTCAACGCCGAGATCCACAAGGAAGGCATCCGCCTGGACACCTTCCTGCCCGGGCTGATGCTGGCGCCGCCGGTGCGGGTGCCGGGCACCGCGGTGTTCCTGACCGCAAGCCCGGACGTGGTGCCGCATGCGCTGCTGCACAACCTCAAGCACAACAAGGTGCTGCACGAGCGTAACGTGTTCCTGACCGTGGAGACGCTGACCGTGCCGTACGCGCCGCAGGAGCGGCGGATGAAGATCGACCCCATCGCCGGCGACGATTTCCACCGGGTGATCATCCGCTACGGTTTCATGGAGACGCCGGACGTGCCGCTGGCGCTGATGCGCAGCTGCGACCAGTGCGATCTGGTCTTCAATCCGATGGACACCACCTATTTCGTCAGCCGCGAGAGCATCGTCGCCGCCCGCCGCCGCGGCATGCCGGTCTGGCGCGACAAGCTGTTCGCGTTCCTGCACCGCAACGCCGCCCCTGCCACCACGTTCTTCCGCATCCCCGGCAACCGGCTGGTGGAGCTGGGCGCGCAGGTGGAAATCTGAGCCGGGCTTGATTCCGGCCGCCTGAGTCGGCATCTGTAGGGGATGAGCCCGCCCATCCCGTACTCCCTGCTCGACCTGGCCCCGGTCTGCGAAGGCGGCACCGCCGCGCAGGCCTTCGCCAACACGCTTGATCTCGCCCGCCACGCCGAAGCGCTGGGCTACACCCGCTTCTGGCTGGCCGAGCACCACAACATGCCCGGCATCGCCAGCGCCGCTACCGCGGTGCTGATCGGCCATGTCGCCGCCGGCACCTCCAGCATCCGGGTCGGTGCGGGCGGGGTGATGCTGCCGAATTCCGCGCCGCTGCAGGTGGCCGAGCAGTTCGGCACGCTGGCCGCGCTGTTCCCCGGGCGCATCGATCTCGGGCTTGGCCGCGCGCCAGGCACCGACCAGGCGACCGCGCGCGCGCTGCGCCGCTACCACGACGGCGCCGAGGCGTTCCCGCAGGACGTGCAGGAGCTGTTGCACTACTTCCAGCCGGTGCAGCCCGGCCAGGCCGTGCAGGCGGTGCCGGGCGCGGGTCTGGAGGTGCCGGTGTGGATCCTCGGTTCCAGCCTGTTCGGCGCGCGGCTGGCGGCGGCGCTGGGCCTGCCCTATGCCTTCGCCTCGCATTTTGCGCCAGCGGCGATGACCGAGGCGCTGGCCATCTACCACCGCGATTTCCGCCCCTCGGCGCAGCTCAGGCAGCCTTACGCGATGCTGGCGCTGAACGTGGTCGGCGCCGACACCCGCGCGGAGGCGCGCCGGTTGTTCACCACCCTGCAGCAGACCTTCGTGCGGCTGCGTCGCGGCGAGGTCGGGCTGGTGCCGCCGCCGATAGATGACATCGAGGCGTTCTGGTCGCCGGCGGAGAAGGCGATGGTCGAGCAGGCACTTGCCTGCAGCGTGGTGGGCGACGCCGCCGACCTGCGCGAGGGCATCGCCGCGTTCATCGACCGCCACCGTCCGGACGAGCTGATGCTGACCGGCAACATCTTCGACCACGCCGCGCGGCTGCATTCGTTCGCGCTGGCCAGCAACGCTTTCGCGGGGGGCGGGCCCGCGTAGGCCGGTACCGCCGCCCGTGCGATCATGGGGCCATGAGTGAAGACCGCATCATCGCCCCCGGCGCCAGCCGCGAAGACGAAGCGCTGGAAGCCAGCATCCGCCCGAAACGACTGGATGAATACCTCGGCCAGCAGCCGGTGCGCGAGCAGATGCAGATCTACATCGAGGCGGCCAAGGGTCGCGGCGAGGCGCTCGACCACGTGCTGATCTTCGGCCCGCCGGGGCTGGGCAAGACCACGCTCAGCCACGTCATCGCCAACGAGCTGGGCGTCAACCTGCGGGTCACTTCCGGGCCGGTGATCGAGAAGGCCGGCGACCTGGCCGCGCTGCTGACCAACCTGCAGCCGTTTGATGTGCTGTTCGTCGATGAAATCCACCGCCTGTCGCCGGTGGTCGAGGAAATCCTCTACCCGGCGATGGAGGACTGCCAGATCGACATCATGATCGGCGAGGGCCCGGCCGCGCGCTCGATCAAGCTCGACCTGCCGCCGTTCACCCTGATCGGCGCCACCACCCGCGCCGGCCTGCTGACCGCGCCGCTGCGCGACCGCTTCGGCATCGTCCAGCGGCTGGAGTTCTACTCGGCCGACGAACTGGCGCGGATCGTGCGCCGCTCCGCGCAGATCCTCGGCATCGCCTGCGACGCCGAAGGCGCCGGCGAGCTGGCACGGCGCTCGCGCGGCACCCCGCGCATCGCCAACCGGCTGCTGCGACGGGTGCGCGACTACGCGCAGGTCAAGGGCGACGGCACGATCGATACAGCCACCGCGCGCGCGGCGATGGACATGCTCAAAGTCGATCCGGAAGGCTTCGACGAGCTCGACCGGCGCATGCTGGGCATCATCATCGACGCCTTCGACGGCGGCCCGGTGGGGGTGGAATCGCTGGCCGCAGCGCTCTCGGAAGAGCGCGGCACGCTGGAAGACGTGATCGAGCCCTACCTGATCCAGCAGGGCTTCCTGGTGCGCACCGCGCGCGGCCGCATGGCCACGCCGAAGGCTTACCGGCACCTCGGCTTCAAGCCGAAGGCAGGAACGCCGGGGCTGTTCGAGGAAAGGGGGTCAGAGTGAGTTTTTCGACGAGGAGTCTGGAATGACCGGAAATTCCGGGCCCAGAACCCACTCTGACCCTCTTTCCTTTTCCTGGCCGGTGCGCGTGTACTGGGAAGATACCGACGCCGGTGGCGTGGTCTACCACGCGCAGTACCTCGCCTTCATGGAGCGCGCGCGCAGCGAATGGCTGCGCGACATCGGCCTGCATCAGCATTCACTCAAGCGCGAGGCCGATGTCGTCTTCGTGGTGCGCGCGATGGACGTGGACTTCCGCGCCCCGGCCCGGCTGGACGATCAGCTGTCGGTCAGCGTGCGCCTGCTGGAATGCCGGGGCGCCAGCTTCGTGATGGTGCAGAGGATCGAACGCGACGGCGCGCTGCTGGTCGAAGCCAAGGTCAAGATCGCCGCGCTGCGCGCATCGAGCTTTCGCCCGTGCCCGCTGCCGGATTTCCTCTCATCGCAACTCAAACTGCTGTTGGAGACCCCTTGATGCCCGCATCGATGATGCTGCAGTCGCTGCCGCAGGCGCTGCCCGATACCGCAGCCGCCGGCACCGTGGAACTGGCCGAGACCGGCGCGCAGGCCGCCGCCGCCCAGGGCAACCAGGGCATCGACATCCTGCAGCTGGTCCTGCACGCCAGCCTGCCGGTGCAGCTGGTGATGCTGTTGCTGCTGCTGGCGTCAGTGGCTTCGTGGGTGATTATCTTGCGCAAGAAGCGGGTGCTGGACCGCGCCGAGCGCGAGGCCGACCGCTTCGAGGAAAGCTTCTGGTCAGGCACCGAGCTGGCCAAGCTCTACGCCTCGGCGACCGAACGCCACCGCAGCGTCGAAGGCCTGGAGGCGATCTTCGAGGCCGGCATGCGCGAGTTCAACCGCATCCGCCAGCGCCGCGGCGTCGATGCGCGGATGCAACTGGAAGGTGCGCAGCGCGGCATGCGCGCGGCCACTTCGCGCGAGCTGGATGGGCTGGAGCGCAACCTCGAGTTCCTTGCCAACGTCGGTTCGATCAGTCCCTACGTCGGCCTGTTCGGCACCGTCTGGGGCATCATGATTTCGTTCCAGGGCCTGGCCAGCATGAAGGAGGCGACGATCGCGACGGTCGCGCCGGGCATCTCCGAGGCGCTGGTCGCCACCGCGATGGGCCTGTTCGCCGCGATCCCGGCGGTGTGGGCCTACAACCGCTTCGCCACCCGCGCCGAGCGCATGGCGGTGCGCTACGAGACCTTCGGCGAGGAGTTCTCCTCGATCCTGCAGCGCCAGACCCACGGCGACGACTGAGGCGCGCATGGCCACATCCACCCGCCGCACGCGCAAGCGCAGGCTAAAGGCCGAGATCAACGTCGTTCCCTATATCGACGTGATGCTGGTGCTGCTGATCATCTTCATGGTCACCGCGCCGCTGCTCAACGTGGGCGTGGACGTCAACCTGCCGCAGGCCGACGCCAAGACGCTGGAGCAGAAGAAAAAGCAGCCGGTGGTGGTGCAGGTGCGCAAGGATGGTTCGCTGACGCTGACCTACGAGGGCGTGGACCAGCCGCAGGCCGTGGATGCGCAACAGCTGGTGGCGAAGGTGCGTGCGTTCGTGGAGGCCGATCCGGAGCTGGCGGTGTACGTGGCCGGCGACCGCGAGGTCAGCTACCAGTCCGTCTACGAAATCCTGTCGCTGCTGCAGCGCGATGCCAAGGTCTCGCGCGCCGGGCTGATGGGCGAACCGAAGCCGTGACGGGTCGCGGGTGAAGCAGACGCGCGCCGACACCTGGACCGCCGTCGCGCAGGCACTGGGCCTGCACGTGCTGCTGTTCGCGCTGATGTTCGCCGGGTTGCGCTGGTCGCAGCACAACGTGGCCGAAGCCGCGCAGGGCGACCCCATCGAAGCCGACCTGGTGGCGGTATCCGATCTCAGCGCCTCCATGCAGCGTGCGCTGCGGCGCGCACCGAAGGCGCTGCCCGCGCCGCCGCCGGCGCCCGACAAGATGGAACCGCTGCCCGAGCCGGTGGCGGAGGAAATGCCGCCACCGCCGCAGCCGAAAGCACTGCCGCCGCCGGTGCCGGAGCCCGCACCGGTGGAACAGGAGAAAGTGCAGCGCGATGCGCCTTCGCCGCAGGTCGCAAAGGTGCCGCGCGAGCAGGAGCAGAAGCGCCGGCAGCCCGATCAGGCCGAGCTGGACGCGAACAAGCAGGCCGAACAGGAACGCGAGAAGCAGCGGCAGCTGGCTGAAATCCGCAGGCTGCGCGAGCAGGCCGCGCGCGAGCGCAGCATGGCCGAACAGCGCGCGCAGCAGCTGGCGGATGCGCGCACGCCCGGCACCTCGACCGCGCCGCCGCCGCCCGGCAACCGCGGCACCGATCCGGGCCTGCAGGCCAAATACGCCGCCGCGCTGCAGCAGGCGATCCTGCGCCAGTGGATCCGTCCGGAAACCGTGGCGCTGGGTCAGCGCTGCCGCATCTCGATCCGCCAGCTGCAGGGCGGCGAGGTGGTCGATGTCGCGATCTCCTCGTCCTGCCCGTACGACGCGGCGGGCCGGCAGTCGGTGGAACGCGCCATCTACAAGGCCTCGCCGCTGCCCTATGCCGGCTTCGAAACGGTGTTCAACCGCAACCTCGACTTGAACTTCGTGGCGGAAGATCGCTGATCCTCACCGCGGCATGCACACCTGGGTGGCAAGCTTCCGCAGTCCGCTGGCGTTCATCCAGCCGTCGCCCGCATCGTCCAACCTATTCCCCTTGTTCCTGCCCGTGAGGCCGCATGAAGCGTATCGCCCGCCGCCTGCTCGTCCCGCTGCTGTTGTTGCCCGTCTGTACGGTGCTGGCGCAATCGCGCAGCCTTGAAATCGACATCGTCGGCGGCAATGCCGCGGCCCTGCCGATCACGGTGGTGCCGTTTGGCGGCAACTGTGGCGATACCGACGTGGGTGGGGTGGTGCGCGCCGATCTGGGCCGTTCCGGCCAGTTCCGCAGCCCCGACCCGGCCAGCCTGCCGGAGCGCCCCACCCAGGGCAGCGAGGTGGCGTATCCCACCTGGCGCATGCTCAAGCAGGACTATCTGCTGATTGGTCGCTGCGTGGCCGGTGGCGACGGTTACCGCACCGAATACGAATTGTTCGACATCGCCAAGCAGGAGCGCCTGCTCGGTTTCGCGTTGAGCGCACCGGCCGGCGCCATGCGCGATGTTGCCCACCAGATCAGCGACGCGGTGTACGAGAAGATCCTCGGCGTGCCGGGCGCGTTCTGGACCCGGATTGCCTACGTCACCGCCAGCGGACTGGGCCGCAGCACCCGCTACGCGCTGGTGGTGGCGGATTCCGACGGCTACAACCCGCGCACCGTGGTCAATTCCACCGAACCGCTGCTGTCGCCGTCGTGGAGCCCGGACGGGCGCAAGCTGGCCTACGTCAGTTTCGAAGGCGGCAATTCCGGCATCTGGGTCCAGGACATCGCCAGCGGCAGCCGCGACAAACTCACCAGCTTCCGCGGCATCAACGGTGCGCCGGCGTTCTCGCCGGACGGCGCGCGCATGGCCATGACCCTGTCCAAGGGCGGCAATCCCGACATTTACGTGATGGATCTGGGCAGCAAGCATCTGACCCAGCTCACCAACCATTTCGGCATCGACACCGAGCCCACTTGGAGCCATGACGGCGCCAGCCTCTACTTCACCTCCGACCGCGGCGGTCGCCCGCAGGTCTACCAGATGCCGGCCAGCGGCGGCAGCGCCAGCCGCGTCAGTTTCGACGGCAGCTACAACGCCAGCCCGTCGCTGTCGTTCGACGGCAAGAAGCTGGCCACCGCGCAGGGTGCCGGCAACACCTACCGCATCGCATTGATGGATCGCAGCACCGGCAGCGCGCGCTGGAGCATGCTTTCGCCGGGCTCGCTGGACGAATCGCCGAGCTTCGCGCCGAACGGGGCGATGCTGCTGTACGCCGCCCGCGAAGGCAGCCGCGGCGTGCTCTACGCGGTGTCCGCCGACGGTCGCGTGCGCCAGCGCCTGAGCCTGGGTGGGGGCGACGTGCGCGAGCCCGCGTGGTCGCCGTACCGCAAGCGCTGACTCACGGCACTGTCACGCCGGAAAGGGCTAGACTGCCTGTTCATCTTCAGCTTCACCGTACCCAAGACGAGGACACTCCGATGACTGTTTCGCTTTCGCACATGGGCCGCCTGCTGACCCTGGCCGTGCTCGCTTCCGCCGTGGCGGTGGGCTGCTCGAAGAAGGTCAAGGAAACCCCGCCGGCGGACACCCCGGTCGATACCGGCGCCACCACCGCCCCGGTCACCAGCACCGCCCCCGGCGCCTACACTCCCGCCGACCTCGACAGTGACGCCTGCCTGCGCCAGCGGGTGGTGTACTTCGATCTCGACCAGGACGCGCTGAAGCCGGAGTTCCAGGCCGCGATGGGCTGCCACGCCAAGTACCTGCGCGACCGCCCGAGCGCGCGCCTGCGCCTGGAAGGCAGCGCCGACGAGCGCGGCAGCCGCGAGTACAACATGGGCCTGGGCGAGCGTCGCGGCAACGCGGTGTCGTCCGCGCTGCAGGCCAACGGTGGCGGCGCCAGCCAGCTCACCGTGATCAGCTACGGCGAAGAGCGCCCGGTCTGCAACGACTCCGGCGAAGACTGCTGGTCGAAGAACCGTCGCGTCGAACTGGTCTACAGCGAGAAGTGATGCGTCCGGCGATCCTGTTGCCGCTGGTGGCGATGCTCTTGGCATCGCCGCTGGCCATGGCCCAGCGTGCCAGCCTGGCCGACCGCGTCGCGGCGCTTGAAGCCCGCGGCGCCGGCGACCAGAACGGCGTCGCGCTGGTCAACCAGGTGTCCGCGCTGCAGGCGGAAGTGCAGGCGCTGCGCGGCCAGCTCGAAGAACTGCAGCAGCAGCTTGAACAGGCCAGGCAGAGCCAGCGCGTGCAGTACCTGGACCTGAGCGGTCGGCTGGACCGGCTGGAGGGCGGCGCCCCGGCGCCGGCCTCGGCGTCACAGCCCGGCGAGCCGGTGGCGGTCGCCAAGCCGCCAGTGGCACTGCCTGCGCCGCCGGTTGCGGTGGCGCAGGACGAGCAGGGCGCCTACGCCCATGCCTTCGAAGCGCTCAAGAACGGCGACTACGTCGAGTCGGCGCGCCGCCTGCGCGACTTCCTCGCCGCCCATCCGGCCGGCCAACTGGCCCCGAACGCGATCTACTGGCTGGGCGAGAGTTATTACGTCACCCAGAACTACGCGCTGGCCGCCGACCAGTTCCGCGCGCTGCTGGACCGCTATCCGGCCAACGACAAGGCGCCGGGCGCGCTGCTCAAACTGGGCCTGGCCCAATCCGGGCTGCGCCAGAACGAGGCCGCGATGGCCACGCTGCGGCAGGTGGCCCAGCGTTATCCGGGCAGCGACGCTGCCCGCATCGCCGACGACCGCCTGCGCTCGATGCAGCTGGCCGGCAACCGCTAAAATGTCCGCATGAACGCCGTTGCCGATGCGGCCGCCGCATCGGCGGCAGGCCAGACCGAGCGCCTCAAGCTCACCGAAATCTTCCTGTCGCTGCAGGGCGAAGCCCGCGATGCCGGCTGGCCCACCGTGTTCGTGCGCCTGACCGGCTGCCCCCTGCGTTGCCAGTACTGCGATACCGCCTACGCCTTCCACGGCGGGCAATGGTGGGAGATCGACGCCATCCTTGCCGAAGTGGCCCGCCTCGGCGCGCGCCATGTCTGCGTCACCGGCGGCGAGCCGCTGGCGCAGAAGCGCTGCCTGCAGCTGTTGGAAAGACTTTGCGACGCGGGATACGTGGTCTCGCTGGAAACATCGGGTGCGCTCGACATCTCCGGCGTCGATCCGCGCGTCTCGCGCGTGCTGGACATCAAGACACCGGGCTCGGGCGAGGTGGCGCGCAACTTGTGGAGCAACCTGCCGCTGCTGACCGCGAACGACCAGGTCAAGTTCGTGATCTGCTCGCGCGAGGACTACGACTGGGCCAAGGGCGTGCTGGCCGACCACCCGCTGCAACAGCGCTGCGACGTGCTGTTCTCACCCAGCGCCGCGCAGGTCGGCGCGCGCGAACTGGCCGACTGGATCGTGGCCGACCGGTTGCCGGTACGCTTCCAGATGCAGCTGCACAAGCTGCTGTGGAACGACGAGCCGGGGAGATAGACATGAGCAAACCCGCAGTCGTGCTGGTCTCCGGCGGCATGGATTCCGCCGTCGTCCTCGCCCTTGCCAAGGAGGCCGGGTTCGCCCCGCACGCCCTGAGCGTGCGCTACGGCCAGCGCCATACCTCCGAGCTGGACGCCTCCGCGCGCGTGGCGCGATCGCTCGGGGCGGTCGTCCACAAGACCGTCAACGTGGACCTGCGCAGCATCGGCGGCTCGGCGCTGACCGACGAGGACATCCAGGTGCCCACCGATGCCGACGGCCACGTGATCGGGCAGGGCATCCCGTCCACCTACGTGCCGGCGCGCAACACCATCATGCTGTCGGTGGCGCTGGGCTGGGCCGAGGTGCTGGGCAGCACCGACCTGTTCTGCGGTGTCAATGCGGTGGACTATTCCGGCTATCCGGACTGCCGACCGGAGTTCATCGCCGGCTTCGAGGCGCTGGCCAACCTGGCCACCAAGGCCGGCGTCGAAGGCAGCCGCTTCCGCGTGCATGCGCCGCTGATGCGGATGAGCAAGGCCGACATCGCCCGCGAGGGCCTGCGCCTGGGCGTGGATTTCGCGCAGACGGTGAGCTGCTACCAGGCCGATGCCGATGGCCGCGCCTGCGGCCACTGCGACGCCTGCCGCCTGCGTGCGCAGGGCTTCGCCGAAGCGGGCCTCGTCGATCCCACCCGCTACGCCGGCGCCGGCATCGGTTAGAATGCGCGCCCCGGTGCAATGCCGGGCGATCCTTTCGTGGGCCGTTAGCTCAGTCGGTAGAGCATCGGACTTTTAATCCGCTGGTCGATGGTTCGAATCCATCACGGCCCACCATTCTCGAAGCTCATCCGACGATCAGACTGTCAGGCGCGGCATCGCCAGCGCTGCGCCTTCCTGTTCGGTCGAGCGCGCGGCGTAGCGGCTGGCGAAGCGGACGTGTTCGATGAAAGCGGAATCCGGTCGCTGCGCCAGCGCGGCGGCCAGCGCGCCGTTGAAGGCATCGCCGGCACCGGTGGTGTCGATCGCCTGCGCGGGCTCGGCGGGGACGCGATAGCAAATAGCGGTGTCGCCGCGCGGCACCGCTTCGGCATGCGAGACGAAGCAGCCGCTGGCACCGAGGGTGACGATGACGCTGCCGTGCGGCAGCAGTTCGCGGCACAGCGCGTGCAGGCGCGGCTGGTCGAGGCTGGCCACCGCATCGGCTTCGATCCGCTCGCCCACGTGACGGCCGACCAGCGCGGCGAATTCGGTTTCGTTCGGGGTCAGGATGTCGGCCCGCACCAGCATGGTTTCGTCGATGGCGACGTTGGCTGGCGCCGGGTTGAGCATCGCAGTGGCGCGGGCGGCACGGCCGGCATCCAACGCCTGCGCGATCGCGCCCAGCGGCGACTCCAGCTGCGCCAGCAGCACATCCGCAGCGGTCACATCGGCGAGTGCGTCGGCAACGTGGCCGGGCGCCAGCGCGGCATTCGCGCCGGCGCCGATCACGATGCAGTTGCGGCCCTGTGCATCGACGTAGATGCCGGCGGTGCCGGTGGGATCGGCCACCACCGCCGCGCGCAGGTCGATGCCGTCATTGCTGCAAAGCGTGCGCGCCAGCTGCGCGCCGAGGTCTTCGCCCAGCGCGCAAACGAAGCGCGTTTCCACGCCGGCGCGGCGGGCGGCGATGGCCTGATTGAAACCCTTGCCGCCGGGGCCGGTGGCGTAGCTGCCGGACAGGGTGGCGCCAGGCGCCGGCAGCGCGGCCACCCGCCAGACGTGGTCGACATTGAACGAACCGACGACGAGGACCCGCCCCATGCTCAGGGATTGCCCACGTCGGCCGGGCCGTGCGCCGGCACCACCTTGTGCGGGTCGTGGCGGTGCTTGAACAGCGGCACGAAGGTGACGGCCATCGCCAGTGCATACAGTGCGAACGCGGTCCAGATGCCCTGCCAGTCCTTGATGCCGTCGGCGCTGGTGAAGAAACGGTCGATCACGAAGCCCGCAACCAGACTGCCCAGCACCGCGCCGATTCCGTTGGTCATCAGCATGTACAGACCCTGCGCGCTGGCGCGGATCTTCGGGTCGGCCTGCTGTTCGACGAACAGCGAGCCGGAGATGTTGAAGAAGTCGAAGGCCATGCCGTAGACGATGCAGCTCAGCACGATCATCCACAGGCCGGGGCCCGGGTCGCCATAGGCGAACAGGCCGAAGCGCAGGAACCACGCCAGCATGCTGATCGTCATCACCGTCTTGATGCCGAAACGCTTGAGGAAGAACGGGATGGTGAGGATGAACAGGGTTTCGCTGATCTGCGAAATCGACATGATGATGGCGGGGTAGCGCACCGCCAGCGTGTCCTTGTAGGCATCGACGTTGGCGAAGTCGTGCAGGAAGGTGTCGCCATAGGCGTTGGTGAGCTGCAGCGCCGCGCCCAACAGCATCGCGAACACGAAGAACACCGCCATGTTGCGGTCGCGGAACAGCCGGAACGAGGACAGCCCCAGCACGTCCACCAGCGAGCGGCTGCTGCTGTCGCGGCCCAGCGTGGGCGGGCAGGGCGGCAGGGTGAAGGCGTACAGGCCCAGCACCAGCGCGGCGGCGGAAGCGATGTAGAACTGGCCGGGCGAGGTCTCCAGCTTCAGCAGGCTGGTGGTCCACAGGGCGGCGATGAAGCCCACCGTGCCCCAGACGCGGATCGGCGGATAGTCGCGCACCACGTCCAGGCCCTCGCGCTTGAGCGCGTTGTAGGCCACCGCGATCGCCAGCGAGATGGTCGGCATGTAGCAGATCATCGTCGCCAGCATCACCCAGAACATGGTGTGCGGGTCGTCGACCTGTGGCACGCAGGCCAGCATTACCGCGCCGGCCAGGTGCAGCGCACCGTAGAGTTTCTGCGCGCTGATCCAGCGGTCGGCCACCACGCCCATCAGCGCCGGCATGAACAGCGCCGAGATGCCCATGGTCGAGAAGATCGCGCCGAAGCTGGTTCCCGACCACTGTTTGTGCTGGAACCAGTACGCGCCGATGGTGATCAGCCACGCCCCCCAGATGAAGAACTGGAGGAAGTTCATGATGGTCAGGCGCAGCTTCAGGCTCACACAGGCTCCCGGGCCAGGCGGCTGGGATGCGCCTGCAGCGCGCAGGTTAGTCATGGCGGGCAGTGCCGGCAAGCGGCGCGGCGCTCAGCGCACCACCACCCGGTTGCGGCCTTCCAGCTTGGCCCGCGACAGCCGCAGGTCGGCGCGCCGCATCATTTGCGACAGGTCGGCGCCGTCCTGCGGCCAGCAGGCAAGGCCGGCACTGAAGGTGATCCGCAGCGGGTCGGCATCGGCATCGGCCACGAACGGACGGGTGGCCAGATCGCGGCGCAGCGCCTCCAGCCGTTCCCATGCGCGGCCGGTGGGCAGCGGCATCAGCAGCACGAACTCCTCGCCGCCCAGCCGCACCAGCAGGTCGCCTGCTTCCAGCCCCTCGCGCAAGACGTCGACGGCATGGCGCAGCGCGCGGTCGCCGGTGGCGTGGCCGGCCTCGTCGTTGATGCGGCGAAAGTAGTCGAGGTTGATCAGGCCCAGCGCGAGCGAGCCGCCGTGTTCGCGCGCACCTTCCAGCAAGGCGGGGAAGTGATGCACCAGCAGGGTGCGGTTGGGCAGGCCGGTCAGGCCGTCGGTGCCGGACAACTCCACCAGCCGCTGCATGCGATAGACCACTGCGGCGGTGATCGCGGTGACGATGGCGATCAGCAGCACGCGCTGCAGCACGTTCGACAGGCGGGCGGTGCCGTAATCGGCCGATGCCAGCTGTTCCGGCGTTTGCGCCAGCGCGAACACCGCCGCCGCCAGCGCCGCGTACTGCAGCATCGCCAGCGCGCCGGTATAGAGCGTCAGGCGGCCATCGTTGCGCAGCGCGGTCATGCATACCGCGACCAGGTAGAACGCCCACACCACCATGCTGTTGAGGCTGGCCGCCAGCGACGACAGCGCCAGCAACGCCAGCACGAAGGTGGTCAGCGTGACGTCGTAGCTGGTGGTCAGCCATGGCAGCCAGCGGAAGCGCCGCTGGTGGCGCGCCAGCAACAGCAGCACCTGCGAGGCGGCCACCGCCAGGATGACTCCGAACATCCCGGCGATGCCTTCGGTGGGCATGTATTCGCCGGTCACGATGTTGACCAGCGGCAGGAGCAGCAGCGCCAGCGACAGCCCGGCGCGCAGCTTCGCCACCAGCAGCTCGCCGCCGGCGCCGAGCTCCAGCATCAGCGCGTCGGGCGGCGCGCGCAGCCGTTGCCAGAACTCCCGCAGTCCCAGTCCGATGATGTTCACGCCTCTCCCCCGTAGGCGGGCAGGATAGGCCGCGCGCGCTGGCGGCTCAAATGCCCCGTGTGGGGCGCACTGCAGCAGCATTGCCGCGGCGCCCATCCGGGGGCGCGGATACCTATACTGGACGCATCATCCAGGGAGGACATCCGATGGCACCTGCACTTGCTTTGATCCTGCTGCTTGCCGGCATCATCCTGCTGTCGAAGACGGTGCGCATGGTGCCGCAGGGCTACCAGTGGACGGTGGAACGGTTCGGTCGCTACACCCACACGATGGAGCCGGGCCTGCACTTCCTGATGCCGGTGGTCTACGGCGTGGGCCGCAAGATCAACATGATGGAGCAGGTGATGGACGTGCCCAGCCAGGACGTCATCACCAAGGACAACGCCGTGGTGAAGGTGGACGGCGTGGTCTATTTCCAGGTACTCGACGCGGCCAAGGCGGCCTATGAAGTGGCGACGCTGGAGATCGCCATCCTCAACCTGGTGATGACCAACATCCGCACCGCGATCGGTTCGATGGACCTCGACGAGTCGCTGTCCAAGCGCGACGAGATCAATACCAAGGTGCTGCACGCGGTCGACCAGGCCACCCATCCGTGGGGGCTGAAGGTCAACCGCATCGAACTGAAGGACATCCAGCCGCCGCGTGATCTGGTCGATTCGATGGCCCGGCAGATGAAGGCCGAGCGCGAGAAGCGCGCCAATATCCTGGAGGCCGAGGGCTTCCGCCAGGCCGAGATCCTCAAGGCCGAGGGCGAGAAGCAGTCGGCGATCCTGTCCGCGGAAGGCCAGAAGGAAGCCGCGTTCCGCCAGGCCGAGGCGCGCGAGCGTCTGGCCGAAGCGGAAGCCAAGGCCACCCAGATGGTGTCCGACGCGATCGCCTCCGGCAACGTGCAGGCGATCAACTACTTCGTGGCGCAGAAGTACATCGAGGCGTTCAAGGAGCTGGCGCAGGCGCCGAACCAGAAGTTCGTGATGATGCCGATGGAGTCGTCGGGGATCATCGGCTCGCTCGGCGGCATTGCCGAGCTGGCGCGCGAGGCGATGGGCAAGCAGGCGTCGGCCGCGGCGAAAGGAAACTGATCATGCGTTGGGACGTGTTCGCCTGGGCGGCGTTCGCGCTGCTGCTGTTCGCGGCCGAGGCGATGGCGCCCGGCGCTTTCATGCTGTGGCTGGGCTTCGCCGCCGCGGCGGTGCTGCTGGGCGTGCTGCTGGTGCCGGACATCCCGCTGCTGGTGCAGGCGGCGGCGTTCGTGGCGCTCAGCTTCGTGTCCATCCAGGTGTACCGGCGCTGGTTCCGCAGCAGCGAGCGCCCCAGCGACCAGCCGGCGCTGAACCGGCGCACGGCGGCGCTGGTCGGGCGGGTGGTGCCGCTGGAGCGCGCCATCGTCGATGGCCGCGGCCGGGTGCAGATTGCCGACGCCTACTGGGAGGTCACCGGCCCCGAACTGCCGGCCGGCACCCATGTCCGCATCACCGGTGGCGATGCCATGACCCTGCAGGTGGAGCCGGCGCCGCATACCGGCGCGTAGGGCGCACCCGTCTGGGATAATGGCCTCCCCCACGCAGCAGGTTTCCCCCATGACCAGCAAGACCATCCTCAACGACACCCATCGCGCGCTCGGCGCCAAGATGGTCGATTTCGGCGGTTGGGACATGCCGATCCACTACGGCTCCCAGCTCGACGAACACCATCTGGTGCGCCGCGACGCCGGCATGTTCGACGTCAGCCACATGACCGTGGTCGATCTGGAAGGCGCGCGCACCCGCGAGTTCCTGCGCCACCTCGTCGCCAATTCGATCGACAAGCTGCAGAAGCCGGGCAAGGCGCTGTATACCGCGATGCTCAACGAACGCGGCGGCGTGATCGACGACCTGATCGTCTATTTCATGTCCGAGGAATGGTTCCGGCTGGTCGTCAATGCCTCCACCCGCGACAAGGATCTGGCGTGGATCGGCGAGCAGGCCAAGGCGTTCGGCGTCGCAGTCAGGGAGCGCCCCGAGTTCGGCATGGTCGCCGTGCAGGGCCCGACCGCCCGTGACAAGGTGATCGGCCTGTTGCGCGAAGACGATCGCGCGTCGGTGTCCAAGCTGGCGCGTTTTTCCGCGCGCGCCGCGCAGACCGTCGATGGCGTCGAGGTGTTCATCGCCCGCACCGGCTACACCGGCGAGGACGGGTTCGAGGTGATCGTGCCGGAAGCGCGGACCGTCGCGTTCTGGAATGCGCTGCTGGCGGCGGGAGTGAAGCCTGCCGGCCTTGGCGCGCGCGACACCCTGCGGCTGGAAGCCGGCATGAACCTGTACGGCCAGGACATGGACGAAGAGGTCAGTCCGTTCGAAGCCGCGCTGGCCTGGACCGTCTCGCTGGACGAAGGCCGGGACTTCATCGGCCGCGCCGCGCTGGAGGCCCAGCAGGCCGCCGGCACCGCGCGCCGGATGATCGGCCTGGTGATGGACGAAAAGGGCGTGCTGCGCCACGGTCAGAAAGTGCTGACCGCGAACGGCGAAGGCGAGATCCTGTCCGGCACTTTCTCGCCGACCATCGGCAAGGCGATCGCCTTCGCCCGCGTTCCCGCCGGCGAGCCGGGCGAGGTGCGCGTGGACATCCGCGGCAAGGAAGTGCCGGTGCGGGTGGTGAAGTTCCCGTTCGTCCGCGACAACACCGTGCAACCCGGCATCTGACCTTTCCGCTTCCGCTTCGCTAGACTTCCCCAACCCCCACGCACTGCGCAACAGGAGCCACCCGATGAGCGACATCCCCGGCGATCTCAAGTTCCTCAAATCCCACGAATGGGTCCGCGTCGAAGGCAACGGCAGGGCCGTCATCGGCATTTCCGACCATGCCCAGGGCCTGCTCGGCGACTTGGTCTACGTGGAGCTGCCGAACGTCGGCGACACCGTCGTGGCCGGCAATGCCTGCGCGGTGGTGGAGTCGGTGAAGGCAGCATCCGACGTCTACGCGCCGGTCGGCGGCAAAGTCCTTGAAGTGAACGAGGCGCTGGCCGACAAGCCCGAAACCATCAATGAAGACGCCTACGGCGACGGCTGGCTGTTCGTGGTCGAACTGGCCGATGCCGACCAGCTCAACGGCCTGTTCGGCCCCGACGAATATGCCGAGCTGCTGGAAAGCGAAGAACACTGATCGCGTTTCCATGCGCATGCCGAAACCCGCGACGGAAACGTCGCGGGTTTTTTCTCGCCGGTTGCCGGTGGCGGGATGTGTGTTGTGCCAGGCCGTGGCCTTCATGCCGTGCGGCCAGCGCGCCTTCGCATTGCACGTCGAGGCGGCCGTGAAGCAAGGCGAAAGGTCGCGAAAAGTTCGCGCAGTTTTCGCGCAAACGCACTTGTGCGGCGCGAAAACCGGCATCGATTTGCAGCCACGTGCGCGATGCCTTCGCAGGTTGCGTGCTTGCCGTTTGCAGTCGTTGCGATGACGGTCGTCGCGTCGCGCGCAGACGCGATCGACTCGCTGCAGACCGCACCAATGCTTGCGTGTGCGGAATTCGTGCGATGTGTATCGATGCGGCGCGCGTGCGCATGCGCTGCGTTCGCGCGGCGCGCGCGGTGCGTGGTGCGCAGCCTTCGCGGACGCAGCGAAGAAAAACTTCGCGAAAGATTGTTGACACTAGAAAAAAGCGTGATTAGGTTTCGCCCAGCAGACATTTCCTGCGGAAGCAAGTGAGCAAGCAGATCGCAAGAGCCGACGGCACGACAACCGACTCCACCCGCAGCTGCGGAATGTGGATGCAGGTTTCCCGTCCCTCACGCGAATGCCGGTTTGCCGGTTCCGGTGGTGTCCACTCCGAAGCCTGCCGCGTGTCGCGCCGCAGGTTTTTTAGTGGCAGGGAAAAGTCGATTTTCGATGGGGCGCCCGGCGCCGGCATCGAAGCAGCATCCGGTCCGGTGCGCCTGGCGCGTCGGCGGTCGATCGCAGGTCCGATACCTGCGGTGTCTTTCGTAACTGGGCTTTACCGATCTACCCAATGACGAGGAGCCATCCCATGGCTGTTAAGAAAGCTGCGAAGAAGGCCGTTGCCAAGAAACCGGCGGCGAAGAAGGTTGCCAAGAAGGCTGTCGCCAAGAAGCCGGCGGCCAAGAAGGTTGCGAAGAAGGCTGTCGCCAAGAAGCCGGCCGCCAAGAAGGCGGTGAAGAAGGCCGTTGCCAAGAAGCCGGCGGCGAAGAAGGTCGCGAAGAAGGCTGTTGCCAAGAAGCCGGCAGCGAAGAAGGCCGCGAAGAAGACTGTCGCCAAGAAGCCGGCAGCGAAGAAGGTTGCCAAGAAGGCTGTCGCCAAGAAGCCGGCAGCGAAGAAGGCTGTTGCCAAGAAGGCCGTCGCCAAGAAGCCGGCAGCGAAGAAAGCTGCCGCCAAGAAGCCGGTTGCCAAGAAGCCGGCAGCGAAGAAGGCTGCTGCCAAGAAGCCGGCTGCGAAGAAGCCTGCTGCCAAGAAGGCCAAGCCTGCTGCTCCCCAGGTGCCGGCTGCTCCGGTGCCGATGCTCTAAGAAAGAAGCGACCGGTGCGGGCGCTGCCCGTGCCGGCGCTGGCACGATCCTGAAGACCCTTCCCGTTGCCCAGGCGGGAGGGGTTTCTTTTTTTGCGCGGTCAGGCGCGGATCAGGGCGGGGATGCTTTCGACGCGGAGGCGCTGGTGCCGGATGGGGTGGCGTTGCGTTCGGCGTAGAGCACGCCTTCGGAGCCGTCGATGGTCTCATCGTCCAGCCATTGGCCGCCGCTCATGCCCAGCGCGTTGTCCAGAATGGTCGGCAGCAGCCCGCCGGGCAGGCCGCTTTCGCTGTTCCACAGGATCACCACGCCCAGGTCCTGCTCCGGCAGCAGCGCCATCGCGCCGCGATAGCCCTGCACGGCACCGCCGTGGAAGACCACCTGGTGGCCCGAATAGTTGTAGGCGCGCCAGCCCAGCGCGTAACCGGCGGTGGTCAGCCGGCTGCGCCGCCAGGAGGCGCCGCGGATCTCGCTGGGCGTTGTCACCAGCGGTGCGTGCAGGGTTGCCAGCAGCGGTGCCGGCAGCACTTCGGGGCGGTGGCCGGTATGCGCCAGCAGCCATTGCGCCATGTCGCTGATGCTGGCGTTGACGCCGGCCGCCGGGGCGACGCGGTAGTAGGTGGGCTTGGGCGTCAGTGACACCCAGCCGCCGCGGCCGCGCACGTGCGGGCGTGCCCAGCGTGCGCTGGCTTCGATGCCTTCCAGACCGTAGCTGGCATCGTTCATGCCCAGCGGCTTGAAGATGCGGCGTGCCACCGCCTCGCTGTAGAACTGGCCGGTGGTGGCGAACACGATGTCGCCGATCAGGCTGAACGCCACGTTCTGGTAGGCATAGCAATCGCCGGGCGCGCAGGTCATCGGCGCGTTGGCCATCCGCAGGGTCAGGTCGTGGTAGTTCGCATTGCCTTCCAGGTCGCGGTCGAAGGCGTTGTGGGTCAGCCCCATGCGGTGGCTGAGGATGTCGGCCACGGTGATCTGCTGGGCGGCGTCCGGCATCGACATGCGGAACGACGGCACGTAGTCGGTGAGGTGGCTGTCCCAGCGCAGCATGCCGTCGTTGACCAGGATCCCGGTCATGGTGCCGGCGAACGACTTCGACAGCGACGCCAGCCGGAACACCGTGTGGGCGTCCACCGGCTGCGGCGCGCGGGTATCGGTGATGCCGTAGCCGCGCGCGCTGAGGATGCGGCCGTCCTTGACGATCGCCATCGCCAGGCCCGGGATGCGGCCGTTGGCGACCAGCGCTTCGGCAATCGCCTCGAAGCGCATGATGTCCAGGTTGCTGTTTGCTGGCGGTAGTGGCAGCGCCGGCGGCAGGTTTGCTGCCATGCTGGCGGTACGGGCGACGGTGCCGCTCGACGGCACGCTGTCCTGGGTGGCGGAACCCGCTGCCAGCGGCAGCAGTGCCGCGATCAGGCCGGTCTTCCAGATGTATCCCCGGGTGCGCTCTTTCATAGGCTTGGCCCCCTGCGTATGCTGCGACGACGGGTCGATTCTAGCGCCTGTTTCCACGAATGCATGAATGAGGGGAGCTTCAATGGGTAGCTTTTTGATTTTCCTGGCGATTGTCGCGGCGGTCGTGGTTGCAGTCCTGCTCTGGGCGGTCGGCATCTACAACGGCCTGGTGACCGCGCGCAACGCGTTCAAGAACGCCTTCGCGCAGATCGACGTGCAGCTGCAGCGGCGCTTCGACCTGATCCCCAATCTGGTCGAAGTGGCGAAGAAATACATGGCGCACGAGCGCGAGACGCTGGAGGCGGTGATCGCCGCACGCTCGGCCGCGCAGTCCGGTCTGGCCGCGGCCAAGGCCAGCCCCGGCGATCCCGCCGCGATGGCGCAGCTGGCCGCCGCGCAGGGCCAGCTCAATGCCGGGTTGGGCCGCCTGCTGGCGGTGGCCGAGGCCTATCCGGACCTCAAGGCCAACCAGAACATGATGCAGCTCACCGAGGAGCTGACCAGCACCGAGAACAAGGTCGCGTTCGCGCGGCAGGCCTTCAACGACATGGTGATGGCCTACAACAACAGGCGCGAGGTGTTCCCCAACAGCGTGTTCGCCGGCATGTTCGGCTTCCAGCCGGCCACCCTGCTGGAGATCCCGGCCGACAAGCAGGCGCAGGTACGGGAAGCGCCGAAGGTGCAGTTCTGATCGCATCCGCCTGTTCTCCCCGCCGCGCGGGGAGAACGCAGTTCCGGGCCGGATGATGGACGCCCTCCCGCCATGAATTTCTTCGAACACCAGGCCGCCGCGCGCCGCGCCTCCGCGCGGCTGGTTTTCCTGTTCGTGCTGGCGGTCATCGGCATTGTCGCCGCCGTCGATTTCGCGGCGTGGCTGGTGGCGCCGTCGTGGCGGATGCTGGCGTTCACCAGCGGGATCACCCTGCTGACGATCCTGTTCGGATCGCTCTACCGCATCGCCAGCCTGGGCGGCGGCGGCGAGGCGGTGGCGCAGCAGATGGGCGGCACGCTGGTGCCGGCGGACACCACCGACCTGTCGCTGCGGCGGCTGCGCAACGTGGTGGAGGAAATCGCGATCGCCTCAGGCGTGCCGGTGCCCAAGCTCTACGTGCTGGAGGAGGAGGCCGGCATCAACGCCTTCGCCGCCGGCTTCAGCCCGTCCGACGCGGTGGTGGCGGTGACCCGCGGCACCCTGGAGCGGCTCAACCGCGACGAGCTGCAGGGCGTGATCGCGCACGAGTTCAGCCACATCCTCAATGGCGACATGCGGCTCAACGTGCGCCTGATCGGGGTGCTGTTCGGGATCCTGATGATCGGCCTGATCGGCCGCAAGGTGCTGGAATACGGCCGCTTCGGCAGCAGCCGCAACAAGAACGCCGGCGCCCTGCTGGTGGCCGCGCTGGTGGCGATGGTGATCGGCTACGTGGGCCTGTTCTTCGGCCGGCTGATCAAGGCCGGCGTCAGCCGTTCGCGCGAGCGGCTGGCCGATGCCAGCGCGGTCCAGTTCACCCGCCAGACCGCGGGCCTGGCCGGGGCACTGAAGAAGATCGCCGGCGTGGGCGAGGGTTCGCGGCTGAGCCACCGCGGCGACGCCGAGGAGGTCAGCCACATGCTGTTCGGCGACGGGGTGGGTTTTTCCAGCCTGTTCGCCACCCATCCGCCGCTGCTGGAACGCATCCGCGCGCTGGAGCCGGGGTTTCGCGACGAACAGCTGGAGCGGCTGCGCGCCGAATGGCGGGCAGTGCCGCCGGACGGCTTGCAGGAAGACCTTGCGTCGGGCCTGGCCGAAGCTGGCGCAAAGCCGCTGCCGGATGCGCGCGAGCAGATGCGGGTATCGCCGCCGCGGGTAGCCGCGCAGGTGGCCACGCCGGCGTCCGACGACTACCGCCGCGCCGATGCCATCGTCGATGCCGTTCCCGAAGCGCTGCGCGATCTGGCCCGCGATCGCGAGGCGGTGATGCCGCTGCTGTTGGCGCTGCTGCTGGCGGAAGCCGACGATGTGCTGGACGCGCAGCGCAAGGTGATCGCCGCGCGGCTGGGCGAGGTGGCTGCCGACCACGCCCTGCGCATCCACCAGCAGCTCACCGCCGACCTGCACCCGGCGCTGCGCCTGCCGCTGGCGGCGCTGGCCTTCCCGGTGCTGAGGCTGCGGCCGCGTCCGCAGCTGGAGCAATTCCTCGACGCCGTGCAGGCGGTGATCGATGCCGACGGCGAAGTGTCGCTGTTCGAGTACTGCCTGGCGCGGCTGCTGAATGTGCAGGTGCGCGAATCGCTGGACCCGGGCCGCTACGCCCGCTTCGGCCGGCGCAAGCCCGGCACCGTGCGCAATGAATTCGCTACCCTGCTGGCGGTGGTGGCGCAGGCCGGCCATGCCGATCCGGCCAGGGCCAGACTGGCCTACCTGACCGGGCTGCAGCGCGTGCTGCCGCGCGACCATCTGGCCTACGCGCCACCCGCGGCAGGCGTGCTGGCGCTGGACGCCGTGTGGGAGCCGCTGGACGCGCTGGATCCGCTGGCCAAGCAGGCGATGGTGGAGGCGGTCACCGATGCGATCAGCAGCGACGGCCGCATCAGCGTGGCCGAAGCCGAACTGCTGCGCACGATCTGCGGCGTGCTGCATTGCCCGCTGCCGCCGATGCTGGGTGAGTGACCGCGATTGGCCGATGGCCTATCGGCATCGGCTGCGGTCGCGAACGCCCGGCCACGGATGGCCGGGCAGGCGGTCGTCGAAGCCGAGCTGCGTCGCCATGGATGGCGGACTGAAGCGGGTGACGCTCAGGCGTCCTTGATCAGGTCGGCGGCCCGCTCCGCAATCATGATCGTCGGGGCGTTGGTGTTGCCGCCCGGCAGATCGGGCATCACCGAGGCGTCGACCACGCGCAGGCCGTCCACGCCGTGCACGCGCAGCTGCGGGTCGACCACCGCGGCGGCGTCGCTGCCCATGCGGCAGGTGCCGATGGGGTGGTAGACGGTTTCGGCGCGGCTGCGCACGAAGTCCAGGAACTCGGCATCGGTGCGCGGGGGGGTGGAGGGGAAGATCGGCGCGCCGCGATAGGGATCGAACGCTTTCTGCGCGAAGATCTCCAGCGACAGCCGCGCGCATTCCACCAGCATGCGGCGGTCGAAACCTTCCGCATCGCCAAGGTAGTTGGGATCGATCAGCGGCTTGTCGGCCGCGCGGTTGCTGGCCAGCCGCACGCTGCCGCGACTGCGCGGGCGCAGGAAGCAGGCGTGCAGGGTGTAGCCGTCGCCGCGCAGGCGGTTGCGGCCGTGGTCGTCGATCATCGCCGGGATGAAGTGCAGCTGGATGTCGGCGCGCCCATCCTGCGCCAGTGGCGAGCGCACGAAGCCCGCGCCTTCGGCCACGTTGCTGGTGCCGGGGCCTTGATGGCCGCCGAGGTAGTACCGCAGCGCGGTCTTCACTTCGCTGACGCGGTCGTAGCTGATCGGCTTGGTGCAGTGCTGCAGGGTGGTGACGTCGAGGTGGTCCTGCAGGTTGGCGCCGACGCCCGGTGCATCGTGCAGCACCTCGATGCCCAGCCGGCGCAGTTCATCGGCCGGGCCGATGCCGGACAGCATCAGCAGCTGCGGTGAATTGATCGCGCCGCCGCTGAGGATCACTTCGCGCGCGGCCTCGAAATGGAAGCCCTGGCCCTTGATCGAACAGACCACGCCGGTGGCGCGGCCGCGTTCGAAGGTGATCCGGTTGACCTCGGCGTGGGTGCGGATGGTCAGGTTCGGGCGCGCCTTCGCCGGGTCGAGGTAGGCCACCGCCGCCGAACAGCGTGCGCCGTCGCGCTGGGTGACCTGGTACAGACCGACGCCTTCCTGCTGCGCGCCGTTGAAGTCGTCGTTGAAACCCAGCCCGGCCTGCTGGCCGGCTTCGATGAAGACACGGCTAAGCGGGTTGACGTGGCGCAGGTCGGACACGCTCAGCGGGCCGTCATCGCCATGGAATTCGTTGCCGCCGCGGGCATTGCCTTCGGACCTGCGGAAGTAGGGCAGCACGTTGTCCCATTCCCAGCCGCTGGCGCCGGCGGCGGCCCACGCGTCGTAGTCGGCGGCGACGCCGCGGATGTAGCACATCGCGTTGATCGAACTGGAACCACCCAGCAGCTTGCCGCGCGGGCACCACAGCACGCGTCCGCCCAGATGCGACTGCGGCACGGTGGCGTAGTCCCAGTTGATCGATTTCAGCGCGGCGATGCGCGCAAGGCCGGCGGGCATGTGCACGAACGGGTGCCAGTCACGGCCGCCGGCTTCCAGCAGCAACACCGTGACCGTGGGGTCTTCGCTCAGGCGGTTGGCCAGCACGCAGCCGGCCGAGCCGGCGCCGATGATGATGTAGTCGTACACGTGCGCCCCCTGCGATGACCAGTCGAACGTATGCGCCGTCGCTAGAGCAAATGCTCTTTGGCGGGGTGGCGCGGATGGGCCTGCAGCGGTTACCGTTGCGCACCGTTCGCCCGTCTCCCGGCAGCCATGTCCCAACGCCCCGCCGTCGCCGGCAGTTTCGGTCGCTTCAAAGCCGCGCTGGGCGATTCGCCGCCGCTGCTGTGGTCGTTCCTGTACTTCTTCTGCCTGCTCACCGGCTATTACGTGCTGCGCCCGGTGCGCGAGGCGATGGGCGCGTCCAGCGACGTGGCCGCACTGTTCCCGCCCTCGATGATCGCGTTCTTCGCCGAGCGCGGGGTGGCGCTGAAGGACCTGCAGCTGCAGGTGCTGTTCACCTGCACGTTCCTGATCATGCTGGCGCTGCAGCCGGTGTACGGCTGGCTGGTCAGCAGCTGGCCGCGGCGGGTGTTCCTGCCTACGGTGTACGGCTTCTTCATCGCCACCCTGCTGCTGTTCTACGTCGCCTTCGACAGCGGCATGCCCGGGCGCGGGATGGCGTTCTTCCTGTGGATCACCGTGTTCAACCTGTTCGCGGTGGCGGTGTTCTGGAGCTTCATGGCCGATGTCTTCAGCGATGCCGAAGCGCGCCGCAGCTACGGCTACATCGGCGCCGCCGGCACCGTGGGCGCGATTCTCGGCCCGACGTTGACCCGTGTGCTGGTGGAGCGGGTGGGCATCGCCAACCTGATGCTGGTGTCGGCGGCGTTCCTGATGCTGTGCGTAGTCTGCCTGCTGCGGCTGCGCCATTACGCGGTGCAGCGCGAGGCCAGCCGCCGGCTGGCCAGTGGCGAGGTGCCGATGGGCGGGGCGGTATGGGCCGGCCTGAAACTGGTGGCCAGCGAGCCGCTGCTGCGCTGGCTGGCGCTGCTGTGCGTGCTGGGGGTGGGGGTGGGGACTCTGCTGTACAACGAGCAGGCGGCGATCGTGCGCCAGTTCTATCCCGACCCGAAGGCGGCGACCGCCTACTACGCCAGCATCGACCTGGCGGTCAACGGGGTGACCCTGCTGGTGCAGTTGTTCGTCACCCGCGCGCTGCTGTCGCGCTTCGGCATCGCTCCGGCGCTGCTGATCCCGGGTTTCGCCATCGTGCTCGGCTACGCCGCACTGGCGGCATCGCCGCTGCCGCTGCTGGTGGCGGTGGTGCAGGTGATGACCCGCAGCGGCGAGTTCGCGCTGGGCAAGCCGGCGCGCGAAACCATCTACACCCGGGTGGCGCGCGAGTGGCGCTACAAGGCCGGCGCGGCGATCGATACGGTGATCTATCGCGGCGGCGACCTGACCTTCGTGTGGACGCACAAGCTGCTGGCGGGATTCGGCTCCACCGCGGTGTTCGGCGTCGGCCTGCTGGTGGCGTGCGGATTCACTTTCAGTGCGTGGCGGGTCTCGGCCGAGGCGAAGAAGCTGCCCGACGCACGCGCACCAGACGGCGGCTGAGCGGGCTCCCGGCTCAACCCTTCGGCGAGATCCACATCGCGATGGTCGCCTTGAACACCGCTTCGCCCGCCGGATTCTCCACCACGACCTCGAACGGCAGTTCGTAGCCCTCGGCGGCTTCGCGCGGCGGGAACGCCGGCGTGGCGGTGGCGCGCATCGTACCCACCGCCTTCTTCAGGTAGGCCACGGTCATGCCCTTGGGAATCCAGCGCATCGACCCCGGGATGCTGGCGTCGCAGGCCAGCCCGCCGGTGAATTCGGCGAGGTTGCACAAGGCGATGGCGTGCACGGTACCGATATGGTTGGTCACCGCGCGCCGGTGCCTGAGGGTGGCGATGCAGCGGCCCGGTTCCAGCACTTCGATCCGGGGCGCGATGCTGGAGAAATAAGGCGCTTTCCAGCACACCAGCCGCGAGAACAGCCAGCGGCCCGCGGGCCAGCGGGCGAGTGAGCGATAGGTCGAGAGGACGGACATGGAAGCGAGATGCCGCAATCCCGGCACGCGGCCGGGACTGCGGCGGAAATCAGGCAACCGCGCGCCTGCCGTCGTCGGCGCGATTGTCGTAATAGCTCGCCGCGCGCAGTTCGTGGGCGTCGAAGTCGTCCACCGTGATCGTGTCCAGGGTGATCGCATGCAGCTCTTCCAGCTGCTTGCGTTCCTCCGCGGTGATCCAGCCCTCGCGCACGCCCTCGTCCAGCTGCGAGGCGAAGTCCAGCGCCTCGATGTCCCTGGTCTTCAGCGCCTTCAGGAACTTGCGCTCCACCGGCTCGGCCAGGATCGCCTTGGCCAGGTAGCTGTTGATGCGCCCGCCCGGGTTGTGCTCGCCCGGGGTCAGGAACACGCCGCTGGCCAGCCGCTCGCGGGCCTCGTTCGGCGCCATCAGCAGCATCGCGACGCGATGGCTCAGGCGGTCGCCCGGGGCAACGGCGCGGCGGCCCAGCGGGAACACCACCGGCCACAGCAGCCAGCCCAGCGGCTTGATCGGGAAGTTGCGCAGCGCCTGCGACAGCGCCAGCTCGATCTCGTAGGCGCTGTTGTGGAAGGCCCAGGCCAGCAGCGGCTTGTCGGCTTCCGGGCAGCCCTCGTCATGATGACGCTTGAGCACCGCGCCCATCATGTACAGGTGGCTGAGCACGTCGCCAAGACGGCCGGACAGCGACTCCTTGAACTTCAGCCGGCCGCCCAGCGCGCCCAGCGACACGTCGGTCAGCAGGGCCAGGTTGGCGGCGTAGCGGTTGAGCTTGCGGAAGAACTTCTTCGTGTACGCATCGCCCGCGGTCGCCTGCAGGCGCGAGCCGGTCAGGCCCAGCCAGAACGAACGCACCGCATTCGAGATCGCGCCGCCGACGTGCGCGTACAGCGCGCCGTCCAGCGCCTCCAGCCCCGCCTTGGCGTCCGGATCCTGCGCCGCGCGCATTTCCTTGAGGATGTACGGATGGCAGAGGATCGAGCCCTGGCCGAAGATCAGCAGGCTGCGGGTCATGATGTTGGCGCCTTCCACGGTGATCGCGATCGGCGCGGCCTGCCACGAACGCCCGGCGAAGTTGCGCGGGCCCAAAATGATTCCCTTGCCGCCGATGACATCCATGATGTCCTTGGCGATGTCGCGACCGGCGTTGGTGCAGTGGTACTTGGCGATCGCCGACGGCACCGACGGCACGTCGCCGCGATCCACCGCGGCCGCGGTGGCCTGCGACAGCGCGCTGATCGCATAGGCCTTGCCGCCGATCCGCGCCAGCGCTTCCTCCACGCCCTCGAAGCGGCCCACCGGCAGGCCGAACTGCTTGCGGATGCGGGCGTAGGCGCCGGTCACCACCGCGCCGGCCTTGGCGCCGCCGCTGGCGGTGGAGGGCAGGGTGATCGAACGGCCCACGGCCAGGCACTCGTTGAGCATGTTCCAGCCCTTGCCGGCCATGTCCACGCCGCCGATCAGCTGGCTGAGCGGGATGAACACTTCCTTGCCGCGCACCGGGCCGTTCTGGAACGGCGAGTTCAGCGGGAAGTGGCGGCGGCCGACGTCGACACCCTCGGTGTCGCGCGGCAGCAGCGCCAGGGTGATGCCGATGTCGCGGGTGTCACCGATCAGGCCTTCCGGGTCATACATGCGGAAGGCCAGGCCGATCAGGGTGGAGACCGGGGCCAGGGTGATGTAGCGCTTGTCGAAGGTCAGGCGCAGGCCCAGCACGTTGGCGCCGTTCCATTCGCCCTTGCAGACGATGCCGAAGTCGGGGATGGAGGTCGCGTCCGAGCCGGCGAACGGGCCGGTCAGGCCGAAGCAGGGCACTTCCTGGCCGATCGCCAGCCGCGGCAGGTAGTAGTCCTTCTGTTGCTGGGTGCCGTAGTGGTTGATCAGCTCGCCGGGGCCCAGCGAGTTGGGCACGCCGACGGTAGCGCTGACCACGCTGGAGATCGAAGCGATCTTCTGGATCACCTTGTGGTGGGCCAGCGCGGAGAAACCCAGGCCGCCGTACTGCTTCGGAATGATCATCCCGAAGAACTTGTTTTGCTTGATGAAATCCCACAGCTCCGGCGGCAGGTCGGCGTGGACGTGGGTGATTTCCCAGTCGTTGATGCGCTTGCACAGCTCTTCCACCGGGCCGTCGAGGAAGGCCTGTTCTTCCGCGCTCAGCTGCGGCTTCGGGTAGGCCAGCAGCTTGTTCCAGTCGGGCTTGCCGGAAAACAGGTCGCCCTCGAAGCCGACCGAGCCGGTTTCCAGCGCGATCTTTTCGGTCTGCGACAGCGGCGGCAGCGCCTTGCGCAGGAAGCCCAGCGCCGGCGCGGTCAGCAGCGGTTTGCGGAGGGCCGGCACCAGCAGCGGCACCGCGACCAGAGCCACCAGTGCCGCGGCAATGGCCGAGGCGACAGGGCTGGCACCCAGCAGCCAGGCGGCCACCAGCAGGGTGATGGCCAGTGCGGCCCAGACTGCAAGCCGCAACCGGTGGTAGGCGGCAAACGCGCCGGCGGCGAAAATGACGAGGAAAGGCAGGGCGAAGCTCATGGTGGGGCTCCCGATGGCACGGCGGTCTTGGGCGGCGGGCATTGCGCGCATGGCGCGGCGTGCCTACCATACGGCCTAGTATGGCTGTTGCGGCGAGACTGTCAACGCGCAAAACCGAGTGAAAACTCAGCATACTGCTTCCCGTCGATACCGTATGGAATGAACTTCGCGATGACCGCAACCGCACCACGCAGCGGGCGCCTGAGCGCCGACGACTGGGCCCGCGAGGCGCTTGACCAGATCGCCGAGCAGGGCGTGGCATCGGTGGCGGTGGAACCGCTGGCGCGCCGGCTGGGCGTCACCAAGGGCAGCTTCTACTGGCATTTCCCTTCCCGCGATGCGCTGCTGCAGGCCGCGCTGGAGCGCTGGGAGCGCGACGAACAGGCTGCCTACGGCGCGCTGGAGGCGATCGGCGATGCCACCGAGCGTCTTCGCACGCTGTTCCGCCTCATTGCCCACCACAACAAGACCCACATCATCTATTCCGAGCTGCTCAAGGCGGCCGGCAACCAGGCGGTGGATGTGGTGCTGGGGCACGTGCTGGAGCGCCGCATCGGCTTCCTGTTCACCTCGTTCCGCCAGGCCGGCCTCAGCCAGAAGGACGCGCTCAACCGCGCGCGCATGACCTACGCGATGTACGTCGGCGTGCTGCAGCTGGAGCTGCCCAAGTTCCAGGCCCGCCAGCCCATCGAGGGCTTCGAAGGCTACGTCGACCACATGATGGCGACCCTGGTGCCACCACATAAGAAGTGATCGCCGCCGTGCGGCGCGACGGGCGTGGCACGGCGTTTTCTGCAAACGATTTCAATGACTGCCCGCGACAGGCGAAGGACTCCCGATTCATGACCAGCAAACTTGACCGATTGAACCAATGGGTTGCCGAGGTGGCGCGCCTGACCCGGCCTGATGCCATCCAGTGGTGCGACGGCAGCGACACCGAGAACGCGGCGCTGATCGACAAGATGCTGGCCGACGGCACCCTGCACCGGCTCAACGACGACACCCATCCCGGCAGCTACCTGCACCGCTCGCACCCGGACGACGTTGCCCGCGTCGAGCACCTGACCTACGTGTGCACCACCCATCACGAGGACGCCGGCCCGAACAACCACTGGATGGCGCCGGACGAAGCCCATGCCGAGATCGACGCCCTGTTCGACGGCTGCATGCAGGGCCGCACGATGTACGTGATCCCGTATTGCATGGGACCCATTGATTCACCGCTGTCGCGCTGCGGCGTGGAAATCACCGACTCGCCCTACGTGGTCGCCAACATGCGGATCATGACCCGCATGGGCGCCGCCGCGCTGGCCCGCATCGAGCGCGACGGCAGCTTCGTCAAGGGCCTGCATTCGATCGGCGAGCTCGATCCCAACCGCCGCTACATCATGCATTTCCCCGAAGAGCTCACGATCAAGTCCTACGGTTCCGGCTACGGCGGCAACGCCTTGCTGGGCAAGAAGTGCCACGCCCTGCGCATCGCCAGCCACCAGGCGCGCAGCGAAGGTTGGCTGGCCGAGCACATGCTGATCCTCGGGATCGAAAACCCGCAGGGCCAGACCCACTACATCGCCGCCGCGTTCCCTTCCGCCTGCGGCAAGACCAACCTCGCCATGCTGATCCCGCCGCAAGGCTATCGCCAGGATGGCTGGAAGATCTGGACCATCGGCGACGACATCTGCTGGATGCGTCCGGGCCCCGATGGCCGCATGTACGCGATCAACCCGGAAGCCGGCTTCTTCGGCGTGGCGCCCGGGACTTCGAACAAGTCCAACCCGAACGCGCTGGCTTCGATCCAGTCCAACACCATCTTCACCAATGTCGGCGTGACCGCCGATAACCAGCCGTGGTGGGAAGGCATCGACAACGGCCAGGCGCCGGTCACCGACTGGCAGGGCCAGCCCTACGACGCCGGCGTGCGCCCGGCCGCGCATCCCAATTCCCGCTTCACCGTCAGCGCGAGGCAGTGCCCCTCGTACTCGGCGATGGCCGAAGACCCGCAGGGCGTGCCGATCAGCGCCATCGTCTTCGGCGGTCGCCGCGCCTCGCTGGTACCGCTGGTGTTCGAAGCCCGCGACTGGACCCACGGCGTGCTGGTCGGCGCCGCGATGGGCTCCGAAACCACCGCCGCCGCCACCGGCGCGGTGGGCGTGATGCGCCGCGACCCGATGGCGATGAAGCCGTTCTGCGGCTACAACTTCGCCGACTACTTCGCCCACTGGCTGAGCTTCGACCAGGACGGCGCGAAGCTGCCCAAGGTCTTCCACGTCAACTGGTTCCGCAAGGGCGACGACGGCAAGTTCCTGTGGCCCGGCTTCGGCGACAACCTGCGCGTGCTGGAGTGGATGATCCGCCGGGTCGAAGGCAGCGGGGCCGCCACCGAGACCCCCATCGGCCACCTGCCGGCGGCAGGCGATCTCAACCTCGATGGCGTCACCCTGTCAGAGGAGGCCCGTGACAAGCTGTTCGGCCTCGACCGCGCCGGCTGGCAGGCCGAGTTCGCCAACCTCGGCGAGTACCTCGCCGAGTACGGCCCGCGCCTGCCGCAGGCGCTGCTGGACGAGCAGCAGCGCATTGCCGACACGCTGGCTTGAGCGGGTAGCTACACGGCTGCATCCGAAGCCCCGCCTCGTGCGGGGCTTCGCTTTTCAGGCGTCTGCGCCGCCTGCGTAAACATGTCGAGACGGTGACCGTTGCCCACGAAACTGAATGCGTGTTCCACAAGATGAATGCGGTCTGAGGGGGTTGTTAAATAAATGTTGACTGCTCTATAGTCGGGAAGTCAGGCCGTCTGAGGTCGGGCGTACTTGATTTCCTTTGTCACTTCGTCCCTATGGGGGTTACAACAAAATGGCTTCTAACTACCTCGCGAAAGGCCTGAAGCGCAGCGCGTTGACCGTTGCTCTGGGTCTGTGCTTCGCTGGCGGCGTTCAGGCGCAGAGCACCAGCGGTGCAATCTCCGGCTCCGTGCCGGCCGGTTCCACCGTGACCATCAGCAACAACAGCGGCCTGACTCGTACCGTCACCGCCGACGCCAATGGCCGCTACAGCGCCAGCAACCTCCCGGTCGGTGCTTACACCGTTGTCTCCGGTGGCAGCAAGCGCGAAATCGTCGTGACCGTGGGTTCGAACACCAACGTCTCGTTCGGTGGCGATACCACCACGCTGGGCACCGTGACGGTGACTGGTGCCACCATCGCATCCATCGATACCTCCGCGGTCGACACCCGCTCCGTGCTCACCGCCCAGCAGATCGAGCGTCTGCCGCTGGCGCGTTCGGCAGAAGCCATTGCGCTGCTTGCTCCTGGTGCGGTTTCCGGCGCCGCGGGCTTCTTCGGCGGCCTGGTCTCCTTCGGTGGCGCTGGCGTGTCGGAAAACGCCTACTACGTCAACGGCTACTTCACCGGCGAGCCGCTGTCCAACCTCGGTGGCTTCACGCTGCCTTACGGTGCGATCGAGCAGCAGGAAACCTTCATCGGTGGCTACAGCGCCAAGTACGGTCGTTCCGATGGCGGCGTGATCAACCAGATCGGCAAGCGCGGCACCAATGAATGGAAGTTCGGTGGTCAGGTGACTTACACCCCGAAGAACCTGCGCGGCAACAACGACGACTTGTATCTGCCGAACATTGACTTCTCGGAGTTCAACAAGAACCTGCCGGCGACCTGCGGCGACGACGGAGCAACGCAGTGTGCGTATGCTTACGAAAACGCTGACAAGGCCGGCGACCTGTATTCGCGCGGCAAGGAGTCCAATTCCTGGAACCACTCCTACAGCATGTACGCGGGTGGTCCGATCATCAAGGATCGCCTGTTCATTTATGGTGCGGCCGAGTGGACCAAGAATGAGTCGACCAATGCGCCGACCTCGCTGAGTTCCACCTTTAACCGCACGGATTGGGAAACCGATACTCCCAAGCTGTACGCGAAACTGGACTGGAGCATCAGCGACAACCACTTCCTCGAAGCCACCTATCTGCGCCAGAAGACCGATCAGAGCGGTGTTTATTATTCGTACGATTTCGACGCCGGCACTTCTGGCGCGCAGAAGACGGATAGCTTCCCTGACAGTCTTGAGCAGAAAAACGAATACGCGATTCTGAAGTACACGGGGTACCTTACCGACTCCCTGACGCTCAATGCCACTTACGGTCAAGGCAAGCTGCAGACGTTGAGCTCGCCGTACCTGATGCCTGGCAAGGCTGTGATCAATAATCCGATCAATCAAAACCCGGCGCTGAACGGCGGGACGCCGATCCGCAGTCCGCAAACCGGTAACAGCGGGCGTAACTCCACCAATGAAACCAGCGGTCTGCGGGCGGATCTGGAATGGGTGGTGGGCGACCATACGCTGACCTTCGGTGTCGACAACATCAAGTTCGAAGCTTCCAACGAAGGCTCCACCCAGTTCATCGACCGTTGGTACTACGCCAAGACCACAGGCAACATCGTTCCGGGACACGTTGGCAATCCTTCGTCGACCGCGAATCCCACCGGTTACTATGTGTACAAGCTGCTGTTCAACACCGCGACCAGCATGTCGCTGGACCAGAAGGCTTGGTACATCGAAGACCGTTGGCAGGTGACTGACAACTTCCTGTTGTCGCTCGGCGTTCGCAATGACCAGTTCACCAACGCCAACAACATCGGCGAGAAGTATCTCGATGCCAAGAACCAGTGGGCGCCGCGTCTGGGCTTCGCGTGGGACGTGAGCGGCGACGCGTCGTTCAAGGTGTTCGGTAATGCCGGCCGCTACTTCCTTGCCATGCCGAACAACGTCGCCATCCGCGGTGCCTCGGCTTCGACCTTCACCCGCGAGTACTTCACCTACACCGGCATCGACGCCAACGGCGTTCCCACCGGGCTGACGGCGGTGCCCCGCACTGACGGCGAAAGCGGTCCGTACTCTGCTAACGGTGAGTACGGTCAGCCGATCGACGTGCTGGCTTTTGCACCGAAGGATCTGAAGAACATGTATCAGGATGAATACCTCCTGGGCATGGAGAAGATGTTGAACGAGAACTGGATGCTGGGTGTCAAGCTGACCAAGCGCGAATTGAAGTCCGCGATGGATGACATCTGCGATCCGGGTCGCATGGAAGCCGCGCTGGTCAAGAAGGGGATCGATCCCGACTCCGTTGAGATCCCGGGCTGCTTCATGTTCAATCCGGGTGGCACCAACACCTTCAGCCTGAAGAACGCCAGCGGCACTGGGCGTACCGAAATCGTGATGTCGGCGGCAGATTGGGGCTTTGTTGACAGCATGAAGCGCGGCTACACCGGTATCGATGTTTACCTGGAGCGTGCGTTCGATGGCAAGTGGGAAGCTCGCCTCGACTACACCTACAGCAAGAGCAAGGGCAACATGGAAGGCCAGGTGAAGTCCGAGTTTGGCCAGGACAACATCTCCAAGACCCAGGACTGGGATGCCGCCGAAATCATGATGTTCGCCAATGGCTATCTGGCAAACGATCGCCGCCACCAGCTGAAGCTGCGCGGCAGCTACATGATTAATGACGAGTGGATGGTCGGCGGAAACATCCGGATCAATTCCGGTAGCCCGTTCAGCTGCCTCGGTTACTTCAACCCGGGCAACATTGACGAGAACTCGCCCGCAGCCGATCCAATTGGCTACGGTTCTTCTTACCATACGTGCTTCGGTGGAGTTGCAACCCCGGGCTCCAAGCGCAACCCCTGGACCCGTACCGTCGATCTGGGTGTGACCTATCGCCCGGCTTTCCTCGACAAGAAACTGTCTCTGGGAATGCAGGTGCGCAACGTGCTTAACGCCAATGGCGTGTTGCAGTCCGATGTCACCTCAGAAGAGTCGCCGTACGTGGTGTCGAACACCTTCATGCTGCCGCAGGGTCGCCAGACCCCGCGGACCGTGGTGTTTACCGCGTCCTACGACTGGTAATGCAAGCTGCCCCCGGATGATCGAGAGATCATCCGGTTTGAAAAAAATTGGCCGGCCTTCGCATGAAGGCCGGCTTTTTTGTTGATGCCTTCTGTGTGTTCGAGCCGGCGTTGCATCAAAATCACCACGCTCATGCATGGTCACGCCACAGCTGCAGGAAACTGAAGTCGATGACGATATTGGACTGTCGCGCTGCGCGGACTTGGTTAACGTATCGGCATTTGAACAGCTCTACCGCCGCCACCACGGGCGCGTGCAGGATGATCGTGCGGCTGGTGGGGGGATTACCGTAGGGCCGCGTCTGCCTCCCGCAGGAAGCCGATGATCTGTTCTTAGGAAAAGCTTCTTCACGCTTTCTTGTCGCTAGGGATTGGACCTCAGATCGCGGTGCTACTCGGAATGTCGTGTAGGTCGCCGGCTTGGCTTGGCGCACCTGCAGCCCGAAGGAGGCTGAACAGCAGTCCGGCAAAATGAATGGGGGTTAAGGGCTTGTTAAGCAAAAGCTGACTGCTCTATAGTCTGGACGTCGGGCCGTGTAAGGTCGGGCTTGCTTTTGACACTTTTTGTCACTTTACCAATGGGGGTTACAGATAAATGGCTTATAACAACCTTGCCAAAGGCTTGAAGCGAAGCGCACTAACGCTGGCGCTTGGGCTCTGCTTTGTTGGCGCTGCAATCGCGGCCAACTCCGGCGGCTTGCGCATCAGCATCAAAGGGGCCGATGGCCAGCCCGTGGCCGGCGCAACCGTCAAGCTGAGCTCTCCCTCCAGTCTGATCTCGAAGAGCGGCTTGACCGACGCAAACGGCAACGTCAACATCGTCGGCCTCGATCCGGCCACCAACTACACGATCCAGGTGCAGGCCTCGGGTTACAGCCCCTTCAGCAGCAGCAACGTCGCGGTAGTCAGCGACAAGAACCTGAGCGTGGGCTACGTGCTGGGGCGCACTGGGGGTGGTGACGCCACCAACCTCGACGCCATCGTGGTGACCGGTACGTCGCTGGCAGCGGTGGACACCACCTCGGCCACGGTCTCCACCGTCCTGACGCTGGAGCAAGTGGAAGCCCTTCCCACCGCGCGCAGCTATCAGAGCTACTTGCAGCTGGTGCCCGGCGTGAAGCCCAGCAGCGGCGGCAACCCGTCTTCCAAGTCGGGCGTCAACTACGCCGACATCGGCGGTGCGGTCGGCCAGTCCACCGACAACCTCTACTATATCGATGGCGTCAACGTCACCGACCCGCTTACCGGTACCTTTGGTTCCAACCTCAACTCCGAGATCATCCAGGAACTGCAGGTGATGACCGGCGGCGTGCCGGCGGAATTTGCCGGCGGCGCCGGCCTGATCTCCAAGGTCATCACCAAGTCGGGCGGCAACGAGTTCCACGGTTCCATCAACTACTACCTGCAGAACTCCAACCTGGTGGCGAAGAACAAGCACCTGGCCGCCAGCGAGTTCTCCACCTACGATGCCGCCGTCACCCTTGGTGGCCCCATCCTCAAGGATCGGATCTGGTTCTTCGGGTCGTTCCAGAAAAAGAACCACGAAGAGGATGTCACCGATCCGGTGTCGCAGCAGTTCATGCGCTCCGTCTCCCGTGAGAGCGATCTGGCGTTCGGCAAGATCACTTGGCAGGTCACTGACAATGATCGAGTGACCGCGACCTTCTTCAATGATCCGACGACGATCAGCGGCTCGCTCAGCCCGAGTGTGGTCAACAGCCGGAGCAACATCACCGAGCAGGGTGGCGACAACTACAAGATCGACTACTCGCACGACTGGGACAGCTTCAGCATCGGCGCCTACGCCTTCCGTCATGAAGGGCAGCTTTCATCGCTCTCATCGACGTCCGATCCGTTCAACAACGTCGCCTACCACACGGATCGCACGACCAAGACAAATGCCGATCTGAGCCTGGGTGGTAGCGGTGCGAACACCCTCACCAACCGCGACAATGAGGAAATCGGCCTCAATTTCGACTGGTACCTGTCCACCAGCTGGGGCGAACACACGATCCGCGGCGGACTGCTGCGGAACGAAGGTTCGTACACCGAGCAGGTGGCCTATCTCGGCGCCGGCGCTGCCGGTGCGCGCTACACCTCGATCAGTTCGGCCGACGCGGGCATCACCCTGGCGGACTACTTCAGCAACACCTACGGCTGGCGAGGCACCCGCCAAGTCCAGCAGTCCGACTTGGCCCGTATCGAGGCCGCAACCGGAATGACCTCTGCCCAGTTGCTGGCAACCACGCTCAGCGATACCACCGGCAACCCCGACGGCATGGTCAACGTCTATCGTATCCTGCAGTCCGCAAACGAGGGCCTCGGTTATACCGTCATCAACAAGCAGACCGCGCTCTACCTCCAGGATCAGTGGACGCGTGGGCAGTGGTCGGCGAATGTCGGGGCGCGCTTCGAGCGCAACGAAATGGTCAACTCGGCCGGCGGCAGCATCCACAAGTTCGATTGGGACATTGCTCCGCGCGTGTCGGTGACCTACGACCTCGATGGGGACGGTCGCAGCAAGATCTGGGGCTTCTACGGCCGCTACTACGACCCGGTGCGCGCCGATATGGCCGACTTCGCGGGCGCGGTGACCGGCCCGACCTACGATGAACAGATCAACATCAACGGCACCTGGTACACCTACCGCCAGCGCGGCCCGGGTGACGCCGCCGTGGCGCCGACCACCAAGACGCCGTACACGGACGAGATCATGCTCGGCTTCGCCACCACGTTCGGCACCGATGTGGGTCTGTCGATCGCGTTGACCAGCCGCAAGACCCGCGACCTGCTGGAAGACTACGACCTGAGCCTGTACTCGGATCCGACCACGCCGTGTGGTAGCTACGGCGCCGCGTGCCCGAGCTCGCCCTTCTACATCCCGTACGAATATTTCGGCTACTCGGGCAACCCGGGCACCAACTACGTGCTGGCCACGCTGGTTGGCGGCAAGCGCAACTACAACGGCTTTGAAGTCACGCTCCAGAAGTTCAAGAGCGACAACTGGCAGGCCGCCGCGAACTACACCTTCAATGGTGCCAAGGGCAACTCCAACTCGGATGGCAACGCCGACTTCCAGGGCGACTGGATCGCGCTGGATCCGCGTGCCCCCAACCAGTACGGCCCGCAGCCGGGCAACATCAAGCACCAGTTCAAGGCCTGGGGCTCGTACGAGTTCGACTTCGGTCTTGAGTTGAGCGGCGTGTTCAACTGGAACAGTGGCGTTCTGTACAGCCGTACCTATTCGCTGTATGGCCGCAATCTGCCGGAGATGGGTCCCGACTACGTGTACGGCGACGTGGAGGACAGCTGGCTGGCCCCGGGTGCTGTGGGCGGCGAGAACGGCCCGGCGTACTACACGCTGGATGTGCGTGCCAAGTACACCCGTCCGCTGCCGGTTGGCAAGATCGAGGTGTTCCTGGACGTGTTCAACATCCTCGACAAGCAGTCTGCGACCTCGGAAATGGACCTGCTTGCGGGTAACGGCGTGTACGCCTTTGGCGAAGCCAACGCCTGGGTTGAGCCGCGGCGTGCCTACCTGGGCCTCCGCTACTCGTTCTGATCCGGGTTCGACAACGGTGAAGTACTGAGGGGCCGGCGCGAAAGCGCCGGCCCCTTTTCATTGGGTCACCGAGCTGGCGCTTGACATGGCGTTGGTGCGGTGTATACGGACTGAGGTAGGCCTTCCGAGGGAGCGCAACTCCGATGCTGGAATGGGTTCTGTCGGCCGCATTGGTCATGCAGCCTGCGCTGCAAAACAAGGTTGGTACGGCTGCTGGCGCGGTGCCGTTGCCAGCAGCAGTGGTGGCCTTGCCAGAAGACCTGCGAAACTCCTTCCGCAGGGAGGTCATCGAGGCAACCCGTTTCCCCGAGGCGCGACTCGAGCGCCTGATAGAGTTCGTGTTCGACAAGAACGGACTTGGCATTGGCTACAAGGCCGATGCGACTCTCACCATTGCTGAGGCTGTCGAGACGCGCACAGCCAATTGCCTGACTTCGACCATGTTGGTTGTTGCGCTCGCGCGCGAAGCGGGACTCACAGCGCATGGGCAGCTGGTTGAGGGTGTTCCTGTGTGGGGTGCGGAAGGCGAGCTGGTGATACAGAGCCGACACGCCAACGCTATCGTGGATGTGGGGGGGCGACGACGCTTCGTGGTCGATGTGGACGCAAGCGGATCCGAAGCGACTCGCGCGGTCCATCCGGTTGAAGACACCCAACTGCTGGCAAGTTTTTACGGGAACCGTGCCGCCGAGCTCATGCTGGAAGGGCGGTACGAGGCCGCCAAAGCATGGTTGGACATCGCGATCAGCCACGGTCCAGAGGATGTTGCGCTCTGGAACAACGCAGGCGTACTCAGCCTGCGAATGGGCAGGCCAGACGAGGCCGAAGCTTGGTTCCTGAAGGTGGTGCAGATCGCTCCGGATCAAGTCAGCGCATTGTCGAACCTGGTGGATTTCTACAGGCGTCAGGGTGACACGGCGCAGATGCTCGAGTGGCGCGCCAAGTCCGAGCGGGTGCTGCGCAAGGCGCCCTACCACCAATATCAGCTGGGATGGCAGAGCGAGATGGCAGGCGAGCCGCAAGTGGCCGCCCGTCATTATCGTCAAGCGATTCGTCTGGCCCGTGGCGAGCATCGGTTTCATTTCGCCTTGGCCCGTACCTATTTTGCGATGGGCCGTCTGGGTAAAGCAGATCGGGAGTTGGCTCAGGCCCACGCCCTCACCCAAGGAACCCTGCGTGCAAGCTACGGGGACAAGCTCGCGACATTGAGGACTCTGCGCAGGGGAGCAGGCAGGTCGCCAGGGGACTAAACCATTGCGCTCTCTTCTGCATCACAGTACCTATGCTGATGCAGACCATACCGCTACCGCAGGCCACTGAAACCGACGACGACGCCGGATTGGCGCGGCGCGCGGCCCGCGCCGATGTGTCCGCCTTCGAGCAGCTCTATCGCCGTCACCACCTCCGCGTGCACGGGGTGATCGTGCGGCTGGTGGGGCAGGCGGGTGCGCAGGCGGAGGATCTGACCCAGGAAGCGTTCCTGCGCGCCTGGCAGGCGTTGCCCAGCTTCCGCTTTGAAAGCGCGGTGTCGACCTGGTTGCACCGGCTGGCGGTCAACACCGCGCTGATGGAGCTGCGTTCCCGGCGCAGCCGGCCGTGGCAGGAAGATGACGACGACGCGCTCGATGCGGTGTCCACGCCGGATACGGTCGGCCGCGCCGTGCTCGGGCGCGACCTGGAGCGCGCGGTCGCCAGTCTGCCGCCGCGTGCGCGTGCGGTGTTGGTACTGCACGACGTGGAAGGCTGGAAGCACGAGGAAATCGCCGGTGAGCTGGGCATGGCGGTGGGCAGTTCGAAGGCGCAGCTGCATCGCGCACGCGGGCTGCTGCGCGCGCGGATCGGAGAGACGGCATGAGTACGGAACACGAAATCGGCGAGGCCGCTTTGCGCATGGCGCTGCAGTCGCTGCGTCGGGACATCGAACCCGGGCACGATCTGTGGCCGGGCATCGCGGCGAAACTGTCGGCGCAACGGATGGCGAAACCGCCTCCGCGCCGCATCTGGCCATTCGCGATGGCGGCATCGATGCTGCTGGCGCTGGGGCTGGCCCGGCAGGGTGCACCGGATCAGGTGCGTCCGGTGGCGGTGTCCGCACCGACCCCTGCGGCGGTCGCGCCGGTGGTCAGCGAGGCGGAGGCCTTGACCCTGCACTACCAGGCCGCGCTGCGCGAGCTGGACGCCGCTGCGACTCCGGCCAGTTGGCAGCCTGGACTGGACGCGCTGGATCACGGTGCCCAGCAAGTGCTCGCTGCCCTGCGCTTGCATCCGCAGTCCCCGCAGCTGTTGGAGCAACTGCGCCAGATCTATGCCCGCCGGCTCGCCCTGTCGCGCCGCGCCCTTTTTGCCTGAGGAATCGATGATGAAAATCCTTGCCGGAATGTTGTGGACTGCGCTGGCCGCCGCGAGCGCGCTGCCGGCCATGGCGGCGACGCCGATCAGCCAGACCCGCCCGCTGGATGCACGCGGCCGGGTCGAAATCGAAAACCTCAAGGGGAAAGTCGAAGTGGTGGCCTGGGATCGGCCGGAAGTGAAGCTGACCGGTACGCTGGGCGATGGTGTGGAAAAGCTGTCGGTCGAGGGCGACGGCCGCGTGCTGCGGATCAAGGTTCGGTATCCGTCGCGCAGCGGCAATGCGCAGCCCACGCACCTGATGGTGCAGATGCCCTTGCTGGCCGACCTGGAGGTGGAAACCGTGTCCGCGGACATCAGCGTCACCGGTATGGCCTCGCGCGAGCTGGAGCTGGAGTCGGTCAGCGGCGACATCGTCGCCAACGGTGCGCCGAGGCGCGGCGGCATCAGCTCTGTGAGCGGTGATATCCGGCTGGCGATGAACAGCAAGGAGCTGCGGGTGGAGACGGTCAGCGGCCAACTGGTCGTTCAGGGGCGACTGGACGGGGCGATCGCGCTGGAAAGCGTGTCGGGAGACATCCGTCTGGACACGCTGGGCGAGCATGCGCGCAAGCTCGCGGCGAGTTCGGTGTCCGGTGACATGGATCTGAATCTGGCGCTGGCCGACGACGGCGAGATCCGGATGGAAAGCGTGAGCGGCGACCTGCGCCTGCGCCTGCCGGCGGACCTGTCGGCGCAGGTGTCCGGCGAAAGCTTCAGCGGCGACCTGGCCGCGCCGGGTGCGAAGATCCGCAAGGAGGAATTCGGCCCCGGCTCCAGCTTCCGCGTGCGTTACGGCGCCGGCAAGGGCGATATCCGCATGCAGACTTTTTCTGGCGACGCGCGGCTGGTCCTGCCCTGATCGCCAGCGCTGTGACAGGTGCTGCGAAAACGAAAAGGCCGCATCGAATGCGGCCTTTTCCTGTTGCGCCTGACGTTGAGCTGCCGCTGCGTGGCGGGCGCGGGCGGCGCCTCAGAGATCCTGCTGGTAGCGCACGTAGGGCACGGTGCCTTCGTCGCTGGGATCGCCCTTGATCTGGAACGGGTTCTTGCCGCGGGTGACGACGTTGTCGGCGCCGACGCTGAGCTGGCCGTTCCACGGGGTACGCCAGGTCAGGCCAAGGCCCAGGCCTTTCCAGACTTCGCTTTCACCCGGGACGTTGACCACCCGGCCGATGATGTTGGCGCCGAATGCGCCATAGCCGCCACCGACGCTGAGGCTGCGGGTGTTCCACTGGTCGGCCAGCTGCGGCACGTCCGCCGCGGGGACCAGGCGGGCGCGGGCGACGGTGCCGCCGACGCTGACGAAGCCTTCGCGGCTGATCGCCTTTTCCGCGAACAGCGAGAAGTCGTTCTGGTTGTAGCGCGCAGGACCGGCCTGGCCGGGAGTCAACCACGCGGGCAGGGTGTCGCGCCCGGTGCCGAAGCTCAACCCCAGTTTGCCGCCATTGCGGGCCAGGCTCACTCCGGCGTTGGCATGGCGACTGCCCGAGCCGGGTTTGTCATCGTCCACCGAGGCCAACACGCAGTTGCTTGCCAGCTGGCCGATGGCGGGTGCAACGCCGTTGCGGCGATCACACAGCAGTGCCAGCGAATCGCCGGTCTGCAGGCCGTAGGTCGCTTCCAGCGTGGTCTTGCCGAAGCGCCAGCGCGAGCCGGCAGTGGCGGGCTCCAACAGCAGCACCGCTTCCAGCTTGCCGCTGTCGCGGTTGAGCACCGGCACGACCCTGGAGTTGCTGCGCTTGTCCTTTTTCGCCTGCGCGTTGACGTTGCCGCTGGCAAACACCAGGGCAAGCACGGCGGCGGCAAGTGGCAGGAATCGCTGGGTCATGCTGATGTGACCGGCTTGTTAAGCCGAAGTTCCCCGGTAAAACGACAGGACTGCCGGAAAATCCTAGCCCGTTTATGTTTATTTAACAATAGCGCCGGGATGCGGGACTGCCCGGCGCGGCAGTCCGTCAGCGGCGCGTCGATGGCGATTCCACGGGATGAGTGCCACTCAGCGCCGGGTGCCTGGTGGCCCCGATCCGATCGAATTACTGCAACCCGGGTGCCGCCGGCTGGATGCCGGCCTCACGGCTGAACAGGGCCGCGATCTGGCTGGCGTCGAAACCGTAGCCCTGGCCGCAGAATTCACACAGGATCGAGGCGGTGCCGTGTCCGGCGTCCACCGCGGCGTCGGCCTCATCGCGGCCCAGCGACACCAGCATGCCCTCCACCCGCTCGCGCGAGCAGGAGCAGGCGAAGCGCAGCGCCTTCTCGCCGACCAGCTGCGGGGCTTCCTCGTGGAACAGGCGGTGGACCACGTCGGCCGGCGCCAGCGCCAGCAATTCCTCGCTGCCGAGGGTGTCGAACAGCGCGCTGGCGCGGCGGAAGCCGTCCTCATCGCCCTCTTCACCCGGCAATTTCTGCAGCAGCAGGCCGGCGGCGCGCTGGCCGTTGCAGGCCAGCAGCAGGCGGGTGGGCAGCTGTTCGGACTGGCGGAAATAATCCTCGAATGCCGCGTCCAGGCGTTCCGCCTCCAGTGCCACCAGGCCCTGGTAGCGCATCGGCTCGCCATTGCCCAGTGGCGGGTTCTCGATGGTGATGGCCAGCAGCGCGTCCGCGCCCAGCGCGCGCAGGTTGCGCGACGGGGCGTCGGCGGACTCGTTCAGGCGGACGATGCCGCGCAGGGTGCCGGCGGCGGTGCATTCGGCGAACAGGGTGCTGATCGCGCCCTTGCTGCGCAGCTGCACCGACAACCGGCCATCGACCTTGGCATGGCCTGTGAACAGCGCGGCGGCGGCAGCGGCTTCGCCCAGCAGCTCGGCGGCGGCTGGCGGGTAATCGGCGCGCGCGGCGATGCTGCGCCAGGTCTCGCCCAGGTGCACGGCCACGCCGCGCACGCCGGCGGCCGGAAGCAGGAAGCGCAGCTGCGCGTCGGGGATGTTGTTCATGTGGGTACCGTGGAAGAGCCCGGATGCGGATAATCCGCGGGCAGCAGGGGATGATGATGAATCGAGATGGGGCGCGCAGGCGCCATTCGCAAGGCGCCGCGGCATGAGCGGCGGAACCCGCAAGCGTCGGTTGCGCGGCTGGTGGTGGAAATTGCCGCTGCTGTTCGTGGCGTTCAGCGTGCTGCAGGTGCTGGCGCTGCGCTTCGTCGATCCGCCGATATCGGCGTTCATGGCGGCGCGCTGGCTGGATGCGGCGCTGGCCGGCAATCCCGGTTTCCGCATCGCCCATGACTGGCGCGACCTGCGGGCGATCTCGCCGAACCTGCCGCTGGCGCTGGTGGCGGCGGAAGACCAGAACTTCGCCCAGCACCACGGCTTCGATTTCGCCGCCATCGAAAAGGCGCAGGCGCACAACGAGAAGATGCGCGCGCGCGCCGAGAAGCGCGGCACGCCGGTCAAGCGCATCCGCGGCGCCAGCACCATCAGCCAGCAGACCGCCAAGAACCTGTTCCTGTGGCAGGGCATCGGGCCGACCCGCTGGCTGCGCAAGGGGCTGGAAGTCTGGTACACGGCGCTGATCGAGGCGCTGTGGCCGAAGCGGCGGATCCTCGAGGTGTACGCCAACATCGCCGAGTTCGGCGATGGCGTGTACGGCGCGCAGGCGGCGTCGCGCAGCTTCTTCGGCAAGGACGCATCGCGCCTCGGCCGGGCGGAGGCGGCGCGGCTGGCGGCGGTGCTGCCCAGCCCGAAGCGCTACAGCGCGGCCAGGCCGGGGCCGTACGTGCAGCGCCGCGCGGCGGCGATCCAGCGGCAGATGGGGGCGATGGGCGGCACCGGCTATCTGCGCACGCTGGATTGAGCGGCGGTGCGCCTGGCCAGGACAATGCGGCTGGCATACTTCGCGGATGGATGGAATCGCGCCGGAACACCGCTGCCTGACCCTCGTCGTTGCCGCCTTCAACGAGGAAGAGGCGCTGCCGCGCCTGCAGCCGCGCATCCGCGCGGCGCTGGACATGGCCGAGGCGGAAGGCCTGGAAGCGCGCGTGCTGTATGTCGATGACGGCAGCCGCGACGGCACCTGGCCGGTGCTGCTGCAGTTCGCACGCGAGGATGCGCGGGTGGCGTTGCTGCGGCTGTCACGCAATTTCGGCAAGGAGGCGGCGCTGACCGCCGGGCTCGACCGCATCGAGCGCGGCGCGGCACTGATCCTGGATGCCGACGGGCAGGATCCGCCGGAACTGTTGCCGCAGTTCGTGGCGAAGTGGCGCGAAGGCCATGACGACGTGCACGGCACCCGCGTCGCCCGCGAGGGCGAGGGCGTGTTCAAGCGTGCCAGCGCGCACGGCTTCTACCGGATCATCGGCGCGCTGTCGAAGACGCCGGTGCCGCGCGACACCGGCGACTTCCGGCTGCTGTCGCCGCGCGCGCTGGCGGCGCTGCGGCAGCTGCGCGAACGCCATCGCTTCATGAAGGGGCTGTTCGGCTGGATCGGCTTCAATGCGGTGTCGGTGCCGTACCAGCGCGATGCGCGGGCGGCCGGGCGCAGCAAGTTCAACGCCTGGAAGCTGTGGAATTTCGCGCTGGAGGGGATCACCAGTTTTTCCACCGCGCCGCTGCGGCTGGCGACTTACGCCGGCCTGGTCACCGCGCTGTTCGCGTTCGGCTACGGCAGCTGGGTCATCCTGAAGGCACTGTTGTGGGGCGACCAGGTGGCGGGCTGGCCGTCGATGATGGCGGTGATCCTGTTCCTGGGCGGCGTGCAGCTGATGGCGCTGGGCCTGATCGGCGAATATCTGGGCCGGCTGTACGAGGAATCCAAGCAGCGCCCGCTGTATCTCATCGACGCCTGGCGGCCGGCGGAGGGAGTATCCTCGGGCCGGCATCCAGATCTTCTTCCCGGAACGAAAGGAGTCCGCCATGCGCACGGTGCGGCAGCTGCTGGAGGCGAAATCGCCTGAGGTCATCGCGATCGGACCGGAAGCGCCGGTCATCGATGCCATCCGCCTGATGGCCGAACGCGGCATCGGTGCGCTGGTGGTGATGGATGGCGCGCGATTGGCCGGGATCCTTTCCGAGCGCGATTACGCGCGCAAGATCGTGCTGCAGGGGCGTTCGTCCCGGGACACGCCGGTGCGCGACATCATGACCGCCGAGGTTGTGACGGTGGCGCCGGGCGACCACATCGACCATTGCATGCAGCTGGTAACCGACCGCCGCATCCGCCACCTGCCGGTGGTCGACGGCGGCGCGGTGGTTGGCGTGCTTTCCATCGGCGATCTGGTCAAGACCGTGATCGAGCTGCAGCGCCGCGACATCGACCAGCTTCAGCGCTACATCGCATCCTGACTATCGCGGGCCGGCCCGCGATCGGGCCTCAGCTCTTGTCGATGACTTCCGACACCAGCTTGATCAGCTTGTCGTAGTTGTCGGCCTGTCCCTTCATCGCCGCCAGGTACGGCGCCAGCGCCGGCTGCAGCGAGACCGGCATCGGCGGCATTCCGGCCATGAGCATCGGCGGGGGAATGTTCAGCATCGCCTTGAAGCCGGCATTGGTGCTGGAAAGTACGCTGAGCTGCGTCTGCAGGATGGTTTTGGTGCTGGCATCCACGGCGGGGTCCTCGGAGTGGGCGGCTGGTTGCCGCAACTCCGGGTACAACGGCGCCATCGGCAGACGCCGGCCACGGCTCAGCGCGCGTAGCGTCCGCCGCAGTCGGAATCCTTGCCGGGGCCGGGCTCGAACGTGGCCAGCAGCGCCGCAGGCGGGGCGATGCTGGACAGCGCCAACGCCAGCGCCGCGCGCAGGCCGACGCGCGCGAGATCGGGCCGGAACGAGGGGTCCTTGAAGGTGCCGCCAACCAGCAGCGGCGCACGGAACACGAACAGGCTGCGGTCCTTGGGACGCGGCCGCAGCTTCAGGTCCAGGGTTTCATCGCGCAGGCTGATCCGCCCCTCGCCGACCAGGATCGTGTCGGTGGTATCGAAGGCCAGGCCGCGGGATGTCATCACCCCGCCGGCGACCGCGAAGTCGCCCCAGGCGCAGCGGATCGGGACGCGCCGATCCTTGGTCAGCAGGAACTTGAGCGCTTCCTGCACGTCCAGCCCCGCCAGTTCCATCACCAGGTTGCTGATCCGGCCGCGGCCCATGCCGATGGCGACCTCGCCGTCGGCGCTGCCCAGCATGCGGGCAACGGAATTGCCGCTGCCGGCCAGTGCCATGTCGCCGCTGATCCGGCCAATGGCGTCCTTGGCCATGTCCGGCGTCGGCAGTAGTTTCTCCAGCGCCAGCCCGCGCACCTTCACTTGCGCACGCGTGCGGATTGGCGTGCGGCGCGCGTCCATGCGGATGGTCGAACGAATGTCGCCGCCGGCCACGCCGAAGTTCAGCGGCTCCAGGCGCAGCATGCCGTCTTCCAGCAGCAGGTGGGCATCCATGTCGTCCAGCGGCAGCGACGGCGCGTTGATGCGATGCGCCTTCAGCCGCACGTCGGCATCCATCGCGCGCAGGCGGTCGAGTTCGTACGGCTTGTCCGGCAGCAGCCGCGCGCTGGCGTTCTGCGTGGCCGCACGTGCGGCCAGTTCCGGGTTGGTCGATTCGCCGGCCTGCGGTGCGCCGCCGAGGAAGCCCGCCAGATCGTCCAGGTCCAGCCGCCGCGACTGCAGGTCGGCCTGCAGCAACGGCCGCGCACCGCCGGTGGTGACGGCCGCGTCGCCGGACAGGTCGCTGTCGCCGACCTTGCCGGTGAAGCCGTCGTAGTGCCAGGTGGTGCGCTTTGCGGCGATGTCGCGGGTCAGCCGTCCATCCAGCGAGAACGGCGGCGTGTCCGGCGTGACCACGCCGATCAGCGGATACAGGTCAGCGAGGTTCTTGCCGCGCAGCGCCAGCTTGAGGTCGAAGTCGCGGAAGCGCAGCGGGTCGAGCAGGGTGCCGCGCGCATGCGCGCGGGTGGCGCCTGCGGCCGCGCGCAGATCGATGCGATAGGGTCGCCGGGTACGGCGCAGTTCCAGCGGCGATTCGGCGCTGCCGGCCACGGTGAAAGCATTCCCGCTCCAGCGGCCGCCGCCTTTGACCGCGATCGGCGGTTCCGCGTCGCCCTTGCGGCGCGGCTGGCTGTCCAGCGCCAGCTGGATGTCGGTCTTGCGGGCTGGATCGTAGAAGCCCAGCTGGCCGCCGGCGATGTGGATGTTGCGGAATTCCGGCAGCCGGGAATCGCCGCGCTTGCCGAATACCCAGTTGCCGCTGCCGCCCGGTTGGCGCTGCAGATGCAGGACCGGGCGCGCCAGCACGATGCGCGGGATCTGCAACTCGCCGCGCAGCAGCGGCCACAGCCGCAGGTCGAACTGCAGCCGCTCCACCCGCGCCATCTGCGGTTCGCGGGCCCAGGGGGCGTTGGCCAGGCGCAGGCCGGCGGCGCTGATGGTCGAGGTGCTGCCCAGATCGACGTCGAGATCGCCCTCGATCCGGAACTCGCGCCCGGTCTGGGCGCTGACGTGGTGCTCGATTGGTCCCTTGAACCAGTTCCAGTCCCACAGCAGGATCAGCACCGCCAGCGCCAGCAGCAATCCGGCAAACGCCATCCACCACGGATGCCGCAGCAGCGGATGGCGACGTTCGGTGCGGGGCGCTTGCTTGGGGGCAGGAGCATTCACGGCCCGAGCTTGGCCGTCGTGCCATCAACCGACGGTGAAAGCCGCGCGCAGGTTCACGCGGCCGTTGCGAATTTCCGCGCCGGCGTTCGGCGCGGGTTCACCTCGCTCAGCCGGCGTCTGCGGTCAGTGCGTGCTCGCGGGTGGCGAGGAATTCCACGCCCGGCGCGCGCTCCTGCGCCAGCTGCAGGTTGACCCGGCTGGGCGCCAGATACACCAGCGCGCCGGACGCGTCGATGGCGAGGTTCAGCGCGTTCTTCTCGCGGAACTCCTCCAGCTTCTTCGCGTCGCTGCAGCGGATCCAGCGCGCGGTGGCCACCTGCACCTGTTCGAAGATCGCCTCGACGCCGTATTCGTCCTTCAACCGGTAGGCCGCCACGTCGAACTGCAGCACGCCGACCGCACCCAGCACCAGGTCGTTGCTCATCAGCGGCTTGAAGAACTGGGTGGCGCCTTCCTCGCTCAGCTGCGCCAGGCCCTTCTGCAGCTGCTTGAGCTTGAGCGGATCGCGCAGGCGGGCGCGGCGGAACAGCTCCGGGGCGAAGCTGGGAATGCCGGTGAACGACAGCTTCTCGCCTTCGGTGAAGGTGTCGCCGATGGAAATGGTGCCGTGGTTGTGGATGCCGATCACGTCGCCCGGGTAGGCGCTTTCGGCGATCTCGCGGTCGCTGGCCATGAAGGTCAGCGCATTGGCCAGCTTCACTTCCTTGCCGCTGCGCACGTGGAACGCCTTCATGCCGGCGCTGAACTTGCCCGAACACACGCGCATGAAGGCGACGCGGTCGCGGTGCATCGGGTCCATGTTGGCCTGGATCTTGAACACGAAGCCGGTGAGCTTGTTTTCCGAAGCGGCCACTTCGCGGCCGGTGGTGGCGCGGGTGCCGGGCGCGGGCGCGTGCTGCACGAAGAAATCCAGCAGCGGCTGCACGCCGAAGTTGTTGACACCGGAGCCGAAGAACACCGGCGACTGCCGGCCGGCCAGGTATTCGGCCTGGTCGAACGACGCCGACGCACCCTGCACCAGCTCCAGCTGCTCGCGCACCTCGGCCAGCATCGGCGCGCCGATGGCGGCCTCCACGCCCGGATCGTCCAGCGACGGGAAGATGGTGGAGTCCTGGCGGGTGAAGTTGCGCCCGGATTCGTACAGATGCACTTCGCCGCTGATCAGGTGCACCACGCCCTTCAGGCGCTTGCCCATGCCGATCGGCCAGGTCACCGGCGCGCACTGGATGCCCAGCACCGATTCGATCTCGTCCAGCAGATCGATCGGGTCCTTGCCCTCGCGGTCGAGCTTGTTGACGAAGGTCATGATCGGCGTGTCGCGCAGGCGGCACACCTCCATCAGCTTGATGGTGCGCTCCTCCACGCCCTTGGCGACGTCGATCACCATCAGCGCGGAATCCACCGCGGTGAGCACGCGGTAGGTGTCCTCGCCGAAGTCGGCGTGGCCGGGCGTGTCCAGCAGGTTGACGATGCGGCCCTCGTAGGGGAACTGCATCACCGAGCTGGTCACGGAGATGCCGCGCTCCTTCTCCAGCGCCATCCAGTCGGATGTCGCGTGGCGGGCGGCCTTGCGGCCCTTGACCGAACCGGCCATCTGGATCGCGCCCCCGAACAGCAACAGCTTTTCGGTGAGCGTGGTCTTGCCGGCGTCGGGGTGGGAGATGATGGCGAAAGTGCGACGGCGCGCAGCTTCGATAGCGACTTCTGACATTGCCAAATTATACCGGCGGGGGCAGCATGGCCGCAGCGGGGCCGGGCCTGCCCGGGTTTCGCGTTTCGTGGATGCATGTCGCCGCAGGCAACGGCGACTCCGCGCGAATCCGCCGCCATGTTCGCGGCGCCCCGGGGAATCCCGTTCAGAAGGTGTCGTAGTGCACATAGTCATTGTCGGTGAGGATGCGGCGCGGGCCGCCGAATTCGAAGGCCTGCTGGCCGATTTCGGGCTGGACTGGGATATCGCCTGGCTACCGGAAGGCGTGCAGGTGGAGGCGGGCATGCCCGCGTTCGACGTGTTCGTGTGCGGGCTGAGCCCCGGCGCCATGAGCGGGCCGGAGATGCTGGCGCGGGTTGCCGCGCTGTATCCGCAGGCGGTCCGCATCCTGCTGCTGGACCAGTCGCCCAACGAGGCCAGCGTGGACATCGCGCAGGGGCTGGAATGCGCACACCGCGTGCTCGGCCGGCCGCTGGATCCGGGCGAGCTGGTAGCGGCGGTGGAAAGCGTCATCGAACTGCGCGAGCTGCTCGACAACGAGGCGCTCAAGAAGACCCTGGGCCGGATCAGTTCGCTGCCGCCGCCGCCGCGGCTGTACCTGCAGCTGACCCGCCTGCTGCGCGACCCGGAAGCCAGCAACCAGGCCATTTCGCAGGCGCTGTCGCAGGACCCGGCGATTGCCGCCAAGGTGCTGCGGCTGTGCAACTCCGCCTATTTCTCCGGTGGCCGCGAGATCAGCGACATGCGCGCGGCGGTGCTGCGGTTGGGGCATCAGGCGCTGCTGCGGATGGTGCTGACCATCGAGGCGTTCGGTGGTGGCGGCTTCGGCAGCGGCAAGCAGCGCGAGGAAGTGCAGGATCGCGCGCTGCGCGCGTCCAATCTGGCCCGGCGGCTGCTGCCCGGTCCCAGCGCAGAACTGGCGGCTACCGCCAGCCTGCTGGCCGAAGTGGGCCGGCTGCTGCCCGGCGTGGCCGCGGGCGAGGAAGAGGAAACCAACGAATTCGGCGAACCCAAGCCGCACTACGCCGAGGCCGGCGCCTACCTGCTGGGTCTGTGGGGCCTGCCCATGCCGATCGTGGAGGCGGTGGCTTACCAGCGCCGGCCGGGGCAGATGCGTTCCGGCGGCTTCTGGGTCACCGGTGCGGTGCACGTGGCCAGCGCGCTGGTGGCCGGCAACGAGCCGGATGAAACCTACCTGCGCTCGGTTGGCATGCTCGACAAGCTGTCGCAGTGGCGCGATCTGGTGGAGCCGTCGGCGCTCGACGAAGAAGTGGCCTGAGCCCCAGCGGGCGCCCCGGCGCCCGTGCCTGCCTGTGCGGCCGGCATGCGGAAGGGGATCGCCTCCAGCTGCATGCCGCGATTGACCTGCACCGCGAAGTGCAGGTGCGGCGCGGTGCTGTAGCCGGTATTGCCGGACAGACCGATGCGCTGGCCGGCTTCGACCCGCTGGCCCACGCCCGCCAGTACCCCCGCTTCGGCCAGATGCGCGTACACCGCCATGCTGCCGTCGTCGTGCAGGATGCGGATGTAATTGGCGCGGCTGGCGTCGCGCGCGCGATCCAGGCCGTGGCCGCGATAGCCATCCTGCAATTGCATCACCACGCCGTCGCGCGCGGCCAGCACCGGCGTGCCCACCGGCACCGCGAAATCCAGCGCATAGCGGTTTTCCGCGTCGTGGTGGCTGTATTCCCCTTCGAAGCCCTGGTCGATGCAGGCCTGCGGCTGCGCCAGCGGCAGCCGGTAGGCCACGTCGCGCGGCCGCGCGTTGGAACTGCCGGGCACCCCGCGCAGGCGCAGCCGCGTCCAGCCTTCGCTGCCGGCGGGCGCCTGCAGCCGCGCCACCAGCGTGCTGCCCGCCGCAGCCACGCCGGCACGCGCCGGCAGCAGCGGCTGACTGGGCGGCGGCGCGCCGCCGGCGACGTCCAGCCGCACTTCGATCGGCCCGGCCAGCAGGTTATCGGCCCAGGCCAGATAGCCGTTGTCGCCCGCTTCGATGCGCAGCCTGGCGACCGCAGCAGGATCGTCCGCCGCAACCGCGGAGACATCGGTGGCGACGCACAGGCATGCCAGCAGCAGGATCGGGAACGGACGCATCGGAGAAGTATGCCGACGGTATGGCGGCTGCGCCCGCCTGCGGCCTCCCCCGATGCAGCAAGCGCGCGCCGTCATGTGACCCCGGTCGCACCCGAGTGGCTGGGCTTTGCCGGCGATTTCGCGGGAGTGCGTTTTCCCTGCCGGCGCGCGTCTGGCCGTCACATGAAATTTCGTTATCAACATCGCTTCATCCGAATGAAGCGATTGACATAACCGCCAGGCATGTCCAGACTGGCCGCATCCATCGAGACCGGCGGAGGGACAGGCCCTTTGATGCCGGGGCAACCAGACGGCGCGCGCAAGCGCGTTGGCGAGGTGCCAAATCCTGCGGGGACCTGAGCGTCTGCCGGAAGATGGTTGCGAAGCCGCAGGCTGCGGTTCGCGACGCCGACGCGTTCGGCCTTCCCGCATCCCCGCGCGACTCCGATGGGCTGTCCATCGCCGGAGTCCGCCGTGAACCTTGCCGAATGCATCGCCCCGTCCCGCCACCCCCTCCCCCGGGCGGCGGAGCCGATGCCCGCGGTTCCGGCGGACACCGCCGATGCCCGCCGCGGCAGCGTGGACGCGGTGTTGGCCAGCCGCCATGCCGGCACCCGCAGGCTGCGCCTGGACTACGAACTGGTGGGTCCCGCCGGTGCGCCGGTGGTGTTCGTGGCCGGCGGCATTTCCGCGCATCGCCACGTCGCCGCCAATGCGCTGGACGCCGCCCCCGGCTGGGCCGAGGGCCTGCTGGGGGCCGGTCGCGCACTGGATCCGTCGCGGCTGCGCATCCTCGCCTTCGACTATGTCGGTGCCGACGGCAGCCTGGACGCGCCCATCGATACCGCCGACCAGGCCGATGCGGTGGCGCTGCTGCTGGACGCGCTGGGCATCGATGCGCTGGCCGGCTACGTCGGCTATTCCTACGGCGCGTTGGTGGGCCTGCAGCTGGCGGTGCGGCATGCCGCGCGGCTGCGCAAGCTGGTGGCGGTCAGTGGCGTGCATCGGCCGCATCCGTATGCCGCGGCATGGCGCGCGCTGCAGCGCAAGGCGGTGGCGCTGGGCCGGCTGCAGTGCGCCGACGAACAGGGCCTGTCGCTGGCCCGCCAGTTCGCGATGCTGAGCTACCGCACGCCGGAGGAATTCGCCGAGCGCTTCGACGCGCTGCCGCGGATCTGCAACGGCCAGGTGCGGGTGGCGGCGGAGGACTACCTCGACGCCGCCGGCGCGAAGTTCGTCGCCCGCGTCTCGCCCACCGCTTGGCTGCGGCTGTCCGAGTCCATCGACCTGCACCGCATCGATCCCGCGCAGGTGGGCGTGCCGGTGTCGGTGATCGCGGTCGAAGGCGACCGCTTGGTGCCGATGGCGGACGCGGTGGAGCTGATCGAAGGCCTCGGCGGCCGCGGCCGCCTGCGCGTGCTGCGCTCGCCCTACGGCCACGACGCCTTCCTCAAGGAAACCGACCGCATCGACGCGCTGCTGGCCAGCGAATTGTTCGGCCCCGCCACCCGCATTCCCCTTCACGCATCCACCGGAGTTTCCGCATGAGCACTGGCATCCCCGCCGCCGACAGCCGCGCCGCCACCCGCGCGGTGCGCGCCGGCATCGACCGCGATACCGCTTTCGGCGCGGTGACGCCGCCGCTGGTGCTGTCGTCGAACTTCAGCTTCGCCGGCTTCAACGACAAGCGCAGCTACGACTACACCCGCAGCGGCAACCCCACCCGCGACCTGCTGGGCGAGGCGCTGGCCGATCTGGAAGGTGGCGCGGGCGGCGTCATCACCGCCACCGGCATGGGCGCGATCACCCTGGTGCTGAACGCGCTGCTGCAGCCCGGCGACGTGCTGGTGGTGCCGCACGACTGCTACGGCGGCAGCTGGCGGCTGTTCAACGCGCTGGCGAAGAAGGGCGCGTTCGAGCTGCTTACCTGCAATCTCACCGACCCGCAGGCGGTGGCCGCGGCTCTGGCGCGCAAGCCCAGGCTGGTGTGGATCGAAACCCCCTCCAACCCGCTGCTTCGGATCACCGACCTGCGCGCGGTGATCGAGGCCGCGCACGCCGCCGGCGCGCTGGCGGTGGCCGACAACACCTTCCTGTCGCCGGCGCTGCAGCGGCCGATCGCCGACTTCGGCGCCGACGCGGTGGTGCATTCCACCACCAAGTACATCAACGGCCACAGCGACGTGGTCGGCGGCGCGGTGGTGGCGAAGCATGCGGCGATCCATGAACAGTTCGCGTGGTGGGCGAACGCGCTGGGCCTGACCGGCTCGCCGTTCGACAGCTTCCTGACCCTGCGCGGCCTGCGCACGCTGGACGCGCGCCTGCGCGTGCACCAGGAGAACACCCGCGCGCTGGTGGCGCTGCTGGATGGCCACCCGGCGGTGCGCGTCGTGCATTACCCGGGACTGGAAAGCCACCCCGGTCACGCCTTGGCGGCGCGGCAGCAGCATGGCTTCGGGGCGATGCTCAGCGTGGAGCTGGACGGCGGCGAGGCCGCCGTGCGCGGCTTCATCGATGGCCTGCGCTACTTCACCCTGGCCGAATCGCTGGGCGGGGTGGAGAGTCTGGTCGCGCACCCGGCCACCATGACCCACGCGGCGATGAGCGCCGAGGCGCGCGCCGCCGCCGGTATCGGTGATGGGCTGCTGCGGCTGTCGGTGGGCATCGAGCACGTCGACGACCTGCTGGCCGACCTGTCCGATGCACTGGTGCGCGCGCAGGCTGCGGGCGCGGACAAACGCCAGGCTGCACGGTGAGCGCGCGCATCGCGGCGCTGCGCACGGCGCAGGTCGCACCGGCGCGGCTGGCACTGCTGGGCACCGGTACTGTCGGCAGCGCGGTGTGGGCGCGGTTGGCCGGCTGGCAGGGCACCCCGCTGGGGCAGCGGTTGTCGCTGGTGCACGCGGCCAATTCGCGCTACGCGCTCGGCAATCCCGCCGGCATTCCCAGCGACGCCGGCGAATTGCTGCTGCAGCATGCGCCGCAGGCCAGTTCGCTGGCCGCGGTGGACGACGCGCTGGCGGGCACCGGCACCCGCATCGTCATCGACGCCACCGCCTCGGAAGCGGTGGCGGCGCAACATGCCCACTGGCTGGCGCGCGGCATCCACGTGGTCACCGCCTGCAAGCTGGGGCAAGGCACTGCGCTGTCGCGCTGGCGGGCGATCCAGGCCGCGCAGCGGGCGGGCGGCAGCCACTACGGCGACAGTGCCACGGTCGGCGCCGGGCTGCCGCTGCTGCGTTCGCTGCGTGCGCTGCAGGCCGGTGGCGACCGCATCCACGCGATCGCCGGGGTGCTGTCCGGTTCGCTGGCGTGGCTGTTCAACCACTACGACGGCAAGCAGCCGTTTTCCGGCTTCGTCCGGCAGGCGCGTGATGCCGGCTATACCGAGCCGGACCCGCGCGAAGACCTGTCCGGCGAGGACGTGCGGCGCAAGCTGCTGATCCTGGCGCGCGCGTCGGGCTTCCCGCTGGAGGCCGAGGCGGTGCGGGTGCAGTCGCTGGTGCCGCCGGCGCTGGCGGCGCTGCCGCGCGAGGCGCTGGATGCCGCGCTGCCGGCGCTGGACGCACCGCTGCGCGAGCGCTACGCCAGTGCCTACAAGGACGGCGCGAAGCTGCGCTTCGTCGCCCGTCTGGATGTCGACGGGCGCGCCACGGTGGGTCTGGAAGCCCTGCCTGCCGAGCACCCGCTGGTGGGTGGCGGCGGCACCGACAACCGGGTGGCGATCTGGTCCGACCGCTATCGCGAACAGCCACTGCTGATCCAGGGGCCCGGCGCCGGCGCGGCGGTGACCGCGGCGGCGCTGCTGGACGATGCGTTGGCGATCCAGGCCAGCACGGCTCAGCCGTTGGGCAGGCCGAAGAAATCGGCGATCGGCACCGGCCGCTGGAACACGTAACCCTGGGCGTAGTCGACCTGCAGCGCCTGCAGGCGGACCAGTTGTGCCTCGGTCTCCACCTGTTCGCCCACCGCGCGCATGTCCAGCAGGTGGGCGATCTCGGTGATCGAACGCACCACCGCTTCCGACAGCCGCGATTCCGCGAGGTCGCGGACGAAGCCGCCGTCGATCTTGAGGTAGTCCACCTGCAGGTCGCGCAGGTAGCCGAACGAACAGAAGCCCGTACCGAAGTCGTCCAGCGCGAACTGGCAGCCCAGCTCGCGCATGCGGGCAATGAACCGGCGGGTGCGGGTGAGGTCGCGGACCACGCTGGTTTCGGTGATTTCAAGACACAGCTGGCCCGGCCCCAGCGGGCTGTGGCGCAGGCGGCCGGCGGCGTAATCCGCGAACTCGTCGTCGGCCAGGGTGGCGGCGCCGAGGTTGATGTTGCATTGGCCGATCTGCGCCGCCGCGGCGCGGTGTGCATCCAGCCAGTCCAGCACCTCATCCAGCACGTGGCGGTCCAGGCGCGGGCCCAGCCGGTAACGCTCGGCCGCGGCGATCATGTCGGCCGGCGCGCGCAACCGGCCCTCGCCGTCGCGCCAGCGCAGCAGCACTTCGAAATGCGTCTGCACCGCACCGGGTGCGTGCAGGTTCACGATCGGCTGGCACCACAGCTCGAAGCGGCGCTGGTCCAGCGCTTCGCGCGCGTCCAGCGCATTGCGCATCATCCGACTGCGGCTGCGCAGGCTTTCGGCGTTCTGGCCGGCCACCAACAGGCGGTTTCCGCCCAGCTCCTTGGCCTCGTGGCAGGCGGTGTCCACTTGCGACAGCAGGTCGTCGAAGCTGGCGTGCGGCGGCAGGCTGGCGGCGATGCCGATGCTGGCGGTGGCGCGCAGGGTGCCGCCTTGCCAGACCACCCGCAGCTCTTCAATCGCGGCCAACAGGCGACGCCCGGCGACGGTGGCGGTGGCCACGTCCTGCGGTGCCAGGATGGTGAATTCGTCGCCGCTGCTGTGCGCCACCAGCGCATCGTTGTCGAAAGCGTCCCGCACCAGCGTTGCCACGTGTCGCAACGCCTCGTCGCCGGCGGCATGGCTGGCGGCATCGTTGACCAGCTTGAAGTTGTCCAGATCCACGTACAGCAGAGTTTGCGCCTCGGTCGAGCGCGCCAGCCGCGTGCGCGCCAGATCTTCGAAGGCGTCGCGGTTGAGCAGGCCGGTCAGCGGGTCCATGGTGGCGCGCACGCGCAGCGCCTCCATGGTGTCGGCACGTTCGTTGTAGGACGCCACCAGCAGGATCGGCACAACCGAGTTCACCACCAGCGTGCCCATCATCAGCGCGGTATCGTGCAGCAGCTCCGGGCGATCGGTGCCGCCCAGGCCCAGACCCAACACCAACGCCAGCAGCAGGGTGACCAGCATGGTCGCACCGGCGGTGAACAGCGGCGGGTAGCGCGCCGCCGACCACAGCAGCAGGGCCAGCGGCAGGGTCGCGATCGACAGCGGATACAGGCTGCCGCGGCGCGCGATGGCAAACCCGACGGCCAGCGTCAGCAGCATCGCCGCGATCCAGGCCAGGCGCTCGCGGTGGCTGGCGCCGCTGGGCGCGGGCAGCCGCACCGGCAGGTTCCTCGCGAAGAACAGCAGCAAGAACGGGACGATGGCGGTGACGCCCAGCAGGTCGCCCAGCGTCCATTGCAGCAGCACCCGCGGCAGGTCCGCAGCCGGGGCCATGCCGGCGACCAGCATGCCGGCAGCGCCCACCAGCGCGCTGGCCGCCGACAGCAGGATGCCGCCGCGCAGCAGCAGGAAGCCGTCGGCGATGCGCAGCTGCAACCGCGACTGCCGGCTTGCCACGTAGGCGCAGGCAGCCACCGTGCCGATGTAGTTGCTGGCCAGCGAGAACGGCAGGAAGGTCGCGGGCACCGGTACCACCAGCAGGTGCACCAGCAGCTGAGCCAGCGGGATCACCAGCGCGTAGCGCAGCCCGTAGCGCAGCACCAGCGCATAGCCGATGCCGGCGGCGGGCCAGAACAGGGTCACGTCGGCGGGGGTGCGCAGGTACAGCACCGCGATCACCGCCCCGACGAAATACAGGCCGGTCAGCAGGGCGCCACGCAGCGATGTCGTGATGAGGTTCTGCATGGGCTCATCCCGGTTGCGGAGGTGGTGCGGCCGGCGCCGCTGCGGCGGTGGTACTCGCGGATGCGCCGAACAGTTCCAGCAGGCCGCTGTCGAGCAGCTGGCGCGGATTGTCGCGATAGCCAGAAACGTCTTCCGGCAGCCGCGCCTGCGGCAGCGGGCGATACCCCATCCAGCCATTGCGCCCGGAATTCTTGACCGCGTACATCGCCCGGTCGGCCAGGGTGACCAGCTGTTCCCAGCCCAGCAGGTCCGGGTGGTCGCGGAACAGCGGGCATTCGACCAAGCCGACGGATACCGTTAGCCGATGCTCGGCGCCGTTGCCAAGGTCGAAGCGGTGCGCGGCAATGCGGGAGCACAGCCGCTCGCCGATGCTGGCCACGCTGCCGCGCGGCAGCGGCCGCAGCACCAGCAGGAATTCCTCGCCGCCCCAGCGCGCCACGTAGTCGCCGCTGCGCTTCAGCTCGCCCAGCAGCTGGCCCAGCTGTTCCAGCACGCGGTCGCCGGCGGCGTGGCCCCAGGTGTCGTTGATGACCTTGAAGTGGTCGACGTCGAGCAGCGCGATCACCAGCGCTTCGCGGCCCTCGCGATAGTCGGGATCGCGCTGGTAGAACGACAGGTCGACGGGGATCTGCTGGGTCAGGTAGCGGCGGTTGTGCAGGCCGGTGAGCGGGTCGGTGAAGCTGATTTCCTTCAGCCTGGCGTTGGCGGCCTGCAGGTCGCGGGTGCGCTCCTGCACCAGCTGCTCCAGCACCATCCGCTGGCGCGCGTAGCGGTGGCGCAGGCCGAGGTAGCCCAGCCAGACCAATCCCACCGCCAGCAATCCCGCCAGCACGCGGAAGGCCAGGGTTTCGTACAGGTGGGGCGGCACGGCCACGTCCAGGCGCGCGCTGCCGGCCAGCGGATCGGCGCGGCTGAAATCGGCCACTTCGAAACGGTACTCGCCCGGCGGCAGGTTGATGTAGCTGGCCGAGCGCAGCGACGGGTTGTCCAGTTCGCGCCAGCGCTGCTCGAAACCGACCAGCCGGTAGCGCAGCCGCGGCAACCGGGTCGGCTGGAATGCCGGCACGGTGAAGTCGAAGCGCAGGTCGCGCGCGTCCATCGGCAGGCGCAGTGCGTCCTGGCCGGCAGCGTAGGCGCGGCCCTGCGTCGCCACCGCTTCGATCCGCACCGGCCGCGGCGTGCCGGCTTCGGCGGTGGCCAGCTGCACCAGCAGCGCGCCGTCGCGGGTAGGCAGCCACAGCTGGCCGTCGCGCAGCAGGCCGCGGCCGTTGCCGGAACCGTTGCAGCATTTGTCCTGCTGGCCGCCGGGGCGGTCGAAGCCGGAGTTGATGACCAGCTGCGGGTCCAGCTGCAGGGCCGGCGACTGCAGCGCACGCTCAAGCTGCGCCAGCGGCAGCCGGTACACGCCCTGCATGCCGGCCACCCACAGGCTGCCGGCGTCCTCGGCGAGGTGGAAGGGGATGTTGATCGGCAGGCCGCGGCTGCTGCCGAAGGCGTGCCAGCGCTTGCCGTCGAACAGGTGCAGGCTGTCGCCGTTGCTGCTGCCCACCAGCCAGTGCCCGTTCGCCAGCTCGAGCAGGGCGGTGACGGCGATCTCGTCATCGAGCCCGGTCTGCCGACCCAGCGCGAGGATCCGGCCGTCGCGCCATTCGTAAAGGCCACGGGTGGAGCCCACCAGCAGGCGGCCGTCGCGGGTTTCGTGGACGATGCGGATGCGGGCGTCGGCCAGTCCTTCGGTCGGGCCGTAGCGGAGCAGCCGATGGTCGCGGCCGAGCATGAACAGCCCGTCGCTGCTGGCGAACCACAGCCGACCGCCGCGATCGCGGACGATGCCGTTGATCTGCAGGTTGCGCAGCGGCGCCAGCACCGCCGGCTGCTCCAGCCGGCCGTCGCGCAGCACGGCCGCACCGGCGCGGGTGCCGATCCAGACCTGGCCGGCTTCCGCCAGCAGGCTGTAGGCCTCCGGATGCGGCAGCCGCGCGCCGGCCACCGCCTGCTGGATGCGGCCGTTTCGCCAGACTTCCACGCCGTTGACGGTGCCCAGCCAGACGCTGCCGTCGGGTGCCCCGGAAATCGCCCACAGCAGCGGGTTGGCGAGGCCAACGGCATGGTCCAGGCGGCGGGTATAGCCATTCCAGACCCGCGCCACGCCCTCGGTCTGGCTGCCCAGCCACAGGTTGCCGTCGTGGTCCTCGTAGATCGCGCGGATGGCGATGCTGCCGCGGCTGTCCTGGATGCGTTCGATCGGTTGGCCGCCGCGCCACCGCTCCAGATACTGCGAGGTCGCGATCCACAGGTTGTCGTCGCGGTCGCTGGCCATCGCCTCGATGGTCGGCGCGTTGCCCGTGCCCGCGCCGAGGAAGACGCCGTGCTGCAAGCGGAACAGGCCGCGGTTGCCGCCCGCCCAGATGCGGCCGTGGTGCCAGGCCAGCGCGGTGACCGGGCTGCCTGCCGCTGCCGGCAGCGGGATGGCCTCGGTCGTGCCCGGACGGATCCGGTAGACCCGCCCGGCGCCGCCGGCCCACAGTCCGTCGGGGCGCACCAGCAGGCTCAAGGCCGGCTCGGGCAGGGCATGCAACAGGCGCAGGCGGCCACCCTCGGGGGTGTAGACGCCCTCCGCACCTGCCACCAGTACGCGGCCGTCGGTCATCGCCAGCGCCCGTACCGGGAAGGCCAGCGCCGGCTTGCCGTCGGCATCCGCCGGCAGCACCCGCCGGAAACGCCCGTCCTCCAGCACCAGCAGGCCCAGCGTGGTGCCGATCCACAGCCGCCGCTGGCGGTCGGCCAGCAGCGCCTGGATGTTGCTGTTCACGCCGAGGGTGTCGCGCGGGTTGTAGCGATGGAAGCGCACCCCGTCGAAGCGCGCCAGCCCGCCCTGGGTGCCGAACCACAGGTAGCCATCGGCGTCCTGGGTCATCGCCAGCACGCTGATCTGCGGCAGGCCCTGTTTCACGTCCCAGCTGTCGACGACGTAATCGCTGAACGGCTTGTCGGCTTCCAGCGCGCCAGCACTCAGCGGCGTGGCCAGCGTGAGCAAAAGCAGCCACGGCCGCAACAGGCGCTGGAAGGCCCGGCGGAGCGCGAAAGCATGACCTTTGGCGGATGGACAGCTGATCGAGATTTCCCCGTGGATCCCGTGCCAACGAGATTACCTTGAAACCGATAGCGGCCCGAGGGCTGAGGTCTTGATCTCCGTCCCAGCTTTCAACACTCGATGACGTTGACCGCGAGGCCTCCGCGGCTGGTTTCCTTGTACTTGTCCTGCATGTCGCGGCCGGTCTCGCGCATGGTCTTGATGACCTTGTCCAGCGACACCTTGTGCTGGCCGTCGCCGCGCAGGGCCATGCGGCTGGCGTTGATCGCCTTGACCGAGCCCATCGCGTTGCGCTCGATGCAGGGAATCTGCACCAGCCCGCCGATCGGGTCGCAGGTCAGGCCGAGGTTGTGTTCCATGCCGATCTCGGCGGCATTCTCGATCTGGCCGGGGCTGCCGCCCAGCGCCGCGGTGAGGCCGGCGGCGGCCATCGAGCAGGCCACGCCCACTTCGCCCTGGCAGCCCACTTCGGCGCCGCTGATCGAGGCGTTTTCCTTGTACAGGATGCCGATCGCGGCGGCGGTGAGCAGGAAGGTGAAGATGCCCTGCTCGCGCGCGGCGGCATCCTTCTCGCTGGCGCAGAAGCGCTCGTAGTAGTGCAGCACCGACGGCAGGATGCCGGCCGCGCCGTTGGTGGGCGCGGTGACCACCCGGCCGCCGGCGGCGTTTTCCTCGTTGACGGCGAGCGCGTAGAGGTTGACCCAGTCGAGCACGGTCAGCGGGTCGCGCATCGCCGCTTCCGGCTTCGAGGCCAGCTCGGCGTGCAGGGCCGGTGCACGGCGCACCACGTGCAGGCCGCCCGGCAGGGTGCCGCCGGCGCGCATGCCGCGCGCCACGCAGCTTTGCATCGCCTGCCAAAGCTCGCGCAGGCCCTCGCGGATTTCGTCCTCGCTGCGCCAGGCCTTTTCGTTCTCGAACATCATCTGGGCGATGCTCAGCCCGCTGCGTTCGCATTCGGCCAGCAGCTCGGCGCCGCTGTTGAACGGATGCGGCAGCGGCGTGGTGTCGGCGACGATGCGGTCCTCCGCGGCCTCGTCCTGGTTGACCACGAAGCCGCCGCCGACCGAGTAGTAGTCGCGGGTGGCCAGCTCGACGCCATCGGCATCGAAGGCGGAAAAACGCATGCCGTTGGTGTGGAAGGGCAGCTTCTGGCGCTTGTTCATCACCAGGTCGCGCTTCTCGTCGAAGGCGATCTCGTGCTGCCCGCCCAGGCGCAGGCGCTTGCTGGCGCGGATGCGCTCCAGCGCCGGCGGGATGATGTCGGGGTCGATCTGGTTCGGCCAGTGGCCTTCCAGCCCCATCAACACCGCCTTGTCGGTGCCGTGGCCGCGGCCGGTCAGTGCCAGCGAACCGAACACTTCGGCGCGGATCCGCGCGGTGCGCGCCAGCACGTCGTTCTCCTGCAGCCAGTGGCTGACGAAGCGCGCGGCGGCGCGCATCGGGCCAACGGTATGGGACGAGCTGGGACCGATGCCGATCTTGTAGAGGTCGAAGGTGGAAACGGCCATGTGCGTGGGGATTGCCGGACGGGGGGAGGTGGCTATTCTAGGCCGGCAATCACCGCACCAAGGACGCGAGCGTATGGCCCTGATCCTCTACCAGCGCGACCGCTGCCACCTGTGCGACCTGGCGCTGGAGGTGCTGGCGGTGGCGCGGATTCCGGAATTCGACACCGTGTTCGTCGACGACGACGAGGCGCTGGAAGCGCGCTACGGGCTGCGCGTGCCGGTGCTGTGCGACGACGACAGCGGCGCCGAGCTGGACTGGCCGTTCGACGCCGAGCGCGTGCGCGGCTTCTGCGCCGGCGCGTAGCGGGCCGGCTGCGCCATCACGGCGCGGGCTTCAGCAGCACCCGCGTACTCACCGCGATGGCGTTGGGGATCAGCCCGGTGTCGGCCCACTGCCCGCCGCCGACGCCGAAATCCAGCCGCTGCACCGCGGCGCGGCCGAACAGCACCGGGTTTTCGCCCTGCGTCCATTCGAAGGTCAGCGTCACCGGCTTGCTGGCGCCGCGCAGGGTGAGGGTGCCGTCGGCGGCGTAGCGGTTGCTGCCCAGCGCGCGGAACTTGGTGGCCACGTAGGTGGCCTGCGGGAACTTCGCCGCATCGAAGAACGAAGCGCCGCGCATCTCGCCGTCGTAATCGGCATTGCGGGTGGTGGCGGTGGCCATCGGGATGGTCACCTCCAGCCGCGATCCTTCCAGCTTGTGCGGGTCGAACGACAGCCTGGTGGAAAAGCCGGGGAAGCGACCGACGAACACCTCGCCCTGGTATTTGCCGGCGAACGCCAGGGTCGAGCCGGGCGCCTGCACGTAGTCGGCGGCGACGGCCGGGATGGACAGGGCCAGCAGCGCCGGCAGCAGCATCTTGTGCATCGGGTTACGCATCTGGATTCTCCGGTTTCGCGTGGGCGCCGGCGCGCAGCCAGCCGCGCGGCAACATGCGGGCAAGGGTGGCATCGCCCAGGAACAGGTGGTGGTGGAGGGCGGCGGCGGCATGCAGCACCACCAGCCCGGCCAGCGCCCAGAACAGCAACTCGTGGGTCTGTTCCGCCAGTTCGTGCAGGGCCTCGTCGCGGCCGGCCAGCGCCGGCAGGTTGAACACGCCGAACCATTGCAGCGGGAAGCCGGCGGCGGAGTTCAGCAGCCAGCCGCTCAGCGGCAATGCCAGCAGCAGCGCGTACAGCGCCAGGTGGGTCAGCGCGGCGATGCGCTCCTGCCAGCGCGGCGTGCCCGCCAGCGTCGCCGGTGCACCGGCGTACAGCCGCCACAGCAGCCGCAGCGCCACCAGCGCGAGGATGCTCAGGCCAATCGACTTGTGCAGCGCATAGGTGGCGATCTTGTCCGGGCCGTTGGGCATCTCGCCCATGGTCAGGCCCAGCCAGGCCATCGCCAGGATCAGGAGCGCGATTAGCCAGTGCAGCACCTTGCTCAGGGCGGGCCAATCGCTGCGCGGGGCGGTCTTGGGCATCGGGTTCTCGCCACGGTGTCGGATGGTGCGGGGATTCTAGGCGGCGGTTGGTCGTGCCGGCGTGCTTGCAAGTGCAACGTAGCGTTGCCAGCATCGGCGTCGGGGAGGGGACATGACGCATCGATTCCGGTTCGTGCTGCTGTTGTGGCTGGCCTGCGCCTGCGCGCTGGCAGGGGTGCCAGAGCGCCCGCGGTTCCGCGTGGCCGGCCCGGCGCAGGGCCTGCCTTCTTCGGAGATCAAGGCGCTGGCGCGCGATGCCGACGGTTATCTGTGGATCGGCACAGTTGACGGCCTGGCCCGCTTCGATGGCGTGGGCATGCGGGTCTGGCGCTACGCCCCGGATGCCGGCGGCGGCCTGCCGGGCAACCACGTGCAGGCGCTGCTGGTGGACGCGGCGGACCGGATCTGGGTGGCGGTGGAAGGCGAAGGCGTCAGCGTGCTCGATGCCAGCCGGCAGCGCTTCACCCATTACCGCAAGGCCACCCATCCGTCGCTGGTCAGCGACGACGTGTGGGCGCTGTCGCGGCAGGGCGACGCGGTCTGGCTGGGCACCTACGACGGCGGCCTGACCCGCATCGATGCCAGCGGGGCGATGCGGCATTTTTCCGCGGCGCGCGACGGGCTGCCGTCGGACACCATCCTGGCCCTGGCCACCGATGCCGACGGCGTGCTGTGGGTGGGCACCACCGCCGGCCTTGCCCGCCGTCGCGGTGACGGCGCGTTCGAGCGGGTGGCGCTGCCCGGCGCCGAAGGCGAGCCGATGGTGTACACGCTGGCCCAGCAGCCGGACGGGCTGTGGGTCGGCACTTCGGCCGGCGTCTGGCGGCATGCGCGCGGCAGTTGGGCGCAGCCGGCCTGGTCGCCGATGTTCCATCGCCCCAATGCGATGATGGCGCTTGCCACCGATCCGCGCGGCGACCGTTGGATCGGCAGCCAGCGCGGTCTGTGGCACCAGCGTGGCGATGCGCCGCCGGTGCCGGTGCCGCTGGGCGGTCCGGACATTCCGCGCGCGGTCAGCACGCTGTCGATCGAGCGCGACGGCGCACTGTGGGTGCCGCTGATGGGCCTGGGCCTGGGCTACCTGCGTTCGGACTGGCGCCAGTTGGCGGAATTCCACGGCGCTGCGGACGGCCTGCAGGGCGGGATCTACCGCGCGCTGGGCAAGGCTGGCGACGGCGGCGCCTGGCTGGGCGGGCTGGGTGGGGTGATCGAGCACATGGATGCCGACGGCGCCGTTGCCGCGCTGGGTGCCGACGCGCTGGAGCGGCTGCGCAACGTCAAGCTGGCGGCGATCGCCGAGGACGCAGCGCGGCGGCTGTGGGTGTCGCACCGCGGCGGGCTGATCCGGATCGGTACGGACGGCGCCATCGACGAGTGGACCGCCAGCGACGCGCAGGCCCCGGCGCCGTCCAGTCTGGTCACCCGGCTGTTGCCGGCCAGAGACGGCAGCCTGTGGCTGGCCGCGCCCGGCGCCGGCGTGCAGCAGCGCGATGCGGCCACCGGCGCGATCCTGCGCGACATGCCCGCAGGATCGGTTGGCGGGCTGGGCGATGCCGATATCGAGGACATGGCGCTGGCCCCGGCCGGCGAACCCTGGCTCGCGACGAGCACCGGCCTGCTGCGTTTCGATGCCGCCGGCAGGCGGTTCCAGCCGCAGCCGGGGTTGGGCAGCGAACGCGCGTTCGCGCTCGCCTTCGATGGAGCCAACAAGCTGTGGGTGCAGCGCCTGAGCGGGCTGGAGCGCTACCGGCTTGGCGCCGCCGGCTGGTCGCGGGTGGAGCGCATCGATGCGCGTTTCGGCATGCCGGCGGTGGCCGCGGCCGCGCTGCTGGTGGATGCCCGCGGCCGGGTCTGGATCACCACTTCGCGCGGGCTGTATCGCTGGGAGCCCACACGTCGCAATCTGCGCCGCATCGGCACCCGCGATGCGGGCGGCAGCGAGGAATACCTGGACCGCGCGGCGCTGCTGCGCGACGACGGCGTGCTGGTCGCGGCCACCGCCGACGGCGGCCTGCGGCTGGTCGAGACTGGCGCTGCCGATGCTGCCGCGCTGCGGCCGGTGTTGCGCTTCGACGGCATCGCGGTGCGCCGCGAGGGCGAGTGGCAGGCGCTGCCGCCGCTGCCCGGCGTGGTGCTGGGCAACGAGGATCGCGAGTTCCGGGTGCGCGCGCGCCTGCTGGCCTTCGATGATCCGGCCGGCAACCGCTACTGGTCGCGGCTGGACGGCTTCGACGGCAGCTGGGTGGCGCTGGGCGCCAGCGGCGAGCGCGTGTTCACCGGCCTGGCGCCCGGTCGCTACGTGCTGCGCATCCGCGGCCAGGACGCCGCCGGCAATGCCGCCGCCGAACAGCAGCTGGCGTTCGTGGTGTCGCCGCCGTGGTGGCGCAGCGGCTGGGCGCTGGCGGCGTGGGCGCTGGCGACACTGTCCTTGCTGGCTTGGCTGGCGCTGGCGTATCGCCAGCGCCTGAAGCGCCGCCACGCCTGGCAGCTGGCCGAGCACAAGCGCACGCTGGCCGAACAGGCGTCGCAGGCGAAGTCGCGCTTTCTCGCCACCCTCGGCCACGAGGTGCGCACGCCGATGACCGGCGTGCTGGGCATGGCCGAGCTGCTGCAGGGCACGCCGCTGGACACGCAGCAGCGCGGCCACGTCGAAGCCATCCGCCGCGCCGGCGAGCACCTGCTGCGGCTGGTCAACGACGCGCTGGACATGGCGCGCATCGAGGCCGGCAGGCTGGAGCTGGTGGACGCGCCATTCGCGCTGAAGCCGCTGCTTGGCGAGGTGGCCGGGCTGATGGCGCCGCTGGCCGAGCGCAAGGGGCTGGTGTTCGCCGAGCACGTCGATGCCGACGCGCCGCGCGCGCTGCAGGGCGACCGCACCCGCGTGCAGCAGATCCTGCTCAACCTGATCGGCAACGCGGTCAAGTTCACCGAAGCCGGGCACGTGTCGCTGGAGGTGTCTGCGCTGCAGCCGCAGGGCGTGCGCTTCGTGGTCGCAGACAGCGGCCCGGGGCTCAATCCGGAGCAGCGCGAGCGATTGTTCCGCCGCTTCGAACAGGCCGACGGCGCGCGCACTGCGGCGCGCTATGGCGGCAGCGGCCTGGGGCTGGCGATCTCGCAGGAACTGGCGGCAGCGATGGGTGGCCGCATCACGGTGGAAAGCGCGCCGGGGCAGGGAACGCGCTTCCTGGTGGAACTGCCGCTGTCGCCTGTGGCCAATGCACCAGGCGCTGCACCTTCGGCAATCCCGCTCGCCGGGGCGGCGTCGGTACCGACGCTGCAGCTGTTGCTGGTGGAGGACGACCCGATCGTGGCGCAGGCCATTGCCGGCCTGCTGCGCGCGCAGGGACACGTGGTGGCCCATGCCGGCCACGGTCTGGGCGCGCTGACGGAGGCGGCCACCCGCCGTTTCGATGCGGCGCTGCTGGATCTGGACCTGCCCGGCATGGACGGCTTGGCGCTGGCGCGCGCGCTGCGCGACCGCGGCTTCGCGGCACCATTGCTGGCGGTGACGGCGCGCTCCGACGGCGAGGCGGAAGCGCAGGCGCGCGCGGCCGGCTTCGATGGCTTCCTGCGCAAGCCGGTGACCGGGGAGATGCTGGGGCAGGCGTTGGAGACGCTGCTGGCGGCAGCGGTTTAGCGGGCTCGAGGTTGGCTTCGTTGTGGCAGCGCACCCGGCGCGACCGCGGCAGCGCAAGTCGCTCCCCGATACTCGCTTGGTTGCGCTGCCGCGGTCGCGCCGGGTGCTTGTCGCAGCTTGTGGTTGCGACGCCCCGGCGGTGCCGGGTGCTAACCGTTGCCTGCGGTAATCAGCGCGCGCTGTAGGCGTGCACTTCGTCCACCAGCGCGGCCACGTGGTCGGGGTTCATGTCCGGCGACATGCCGTGGCCGAGGTTGAACACGTGGCCCTCGCGGCTGCCGCCGTTGCCGTCGCGGTAGCTGTCCAGCACCGCGCGTGCCTGCGCGCGCACCGCGTCGGGGCTGCCATACAGCATCGCCGGATCCATGTTGCCCTGCAGCGCCACCCGGCCGCCGTTGCGGCGCGCGGCGTCTTCCAGCGTCACCGTCCAGTCCACGCCGATGGCGTCCGCGCCGCTGGTGAACAGCGCGTCCAGATGCGGCGCGTTGCCCTTGCCGAACAGGATCACCGGCACCCCGAGCGCCTTCAGCGCGGCGGCAATCCGGGTGAGGTAGGGCAGCGAGAATTCGCGGTACATCGCCGGGCCGAGAGTGCCGCCCCAAGTGTCGAACACCTGCAGCGCCTGCGCGCCCGCCGCGTGTTGCGCCGACAGGTAGGCGATCACCGCATCGGTGACCACCGACAGAAGCTTGTGCATGGCCGCGGGTTCGTTCAGCGCCAGCGCCTTGACCTTGCCCCAGTCCTTGCTGCCGCCGCCTTCCACCATGTAGCAGGCCAGCGTCCACGGGCTGCCGGAAAAACCGATCAGCGGCACCGCGCCGTCCAGTTCGCGGCGGATCAGGCTGACCGCGTCCATCACGTAGCGCAGACTGCTGCCCATGTCCGGCACTGCCAGCTGGTCGATATCGGCAACGCTGCGTAGCGGCCGCTCGAACTTCGGGCCCTCGCCCTCGACGAAGTACAGGCCCAGGCCCATCGCGTCGGGCACGGTCAGGATGTCGGAGAACAGGATCGCCGCGTCCAGCGGGAACCGGCGCAGCGGCTGCAGGGTGACCTCGCAGGCGATCTCGGGGTTCTTGGCCATGCCCAGGAAGCTGCCGGCGGCCTTGCGGGTGGCGCGGTACTCCGGCAGGTAGCGGCCGGCCTGACGCATCAGCCAGACGGGGGTGCAGTCCACCGGTTCACGGCGCAGCGCGCGCAGGAAGCGGTCGTTTTTCAGGGGCGTGGACAAGGGTTTTACTCCATCGAGGATGTGCTTGCCGGTGCGCGATGCGGCGGCGGGAACGGTCATGCGGGCCGGCGCCGGCCGGCCGCGGCGGCGGTCATTTCGGCGCGTCTGCGCCCTGCGCGAACACCAGCTGGAAGCCTTTCTTCAGCTGCGCGTCGCGTTCCTTCTCCAGTGCCGCAAGGGCGCTGGGCTGGTCGCTGTACAAGGTCTTGCGCAGGCTGCTGCGGCCACCGGTCTGGCCGGCCTCGCGCAGCAGCTCCCAACCGCCCAGCAGGTCGGGCTGAAGCTGGAGCTGGACGAAGCGCGGGGCTTCGCGGCCATCGGGACGTTGTTGCAGCAGCAGGCGCATGGGGCGGCATTGTAAGGTGCTGGACCGGCGCTCGCGCGCCCGGCGCGATGGGCCAAGCAGTAGCCAATCAGGGGAGATGACATGCAACGCGTGACCGGTATCGGCGGCATTTTCTTCAAATCCCCCGACCCCAAGCGCCTCGGCGCCTGGTATCGGGAGCACCTGGGCCTGGACGTCACCGACTGGGGCGGGGTGGTGTTCCAGTGGGGAGGCCCGGACAGCGCGCCGGGGATGACGCTGTGGAGTCCGTTCGCCGCCGACACCGACTACATGGCGCCCAGCACCGCGCCGTTCATGGTCAATTTCCGGGTGGCCGATCTGGACGCGCTGTTGGCCGCGCTGCGCGAGGAAGGCTGCGAGGTGCTCGACAAGCGCGAGGACTCCGAACACGGCCGGTTCGGCTGGGTGGTCGATCCGGACGGCAACAAGATCGAGCTGTGGGAGCCGCCGCCGGGGCAGTGAGCCGTGCCGGGGCTCAGCCGGCGTCGCGCAGCACCGCCAGCACGGCGCTCTCATCCACGTCGGCGACGATCCGCGCCGCGCCCGCACCGTCCCACAGGATGAAGCGCAGCCCGCTGGCCTGCACCTTCTTGTCCAGCCGCATCCGCGCCAGCAGCGCTTCCGGTGCCAACCCGGCGGGTACGTCCACCGGCAGGCCGAAGCGCAGCAGCAGCGCACGCAGCGCTTCCGCATCGGTCCATGAGGCCAGCCCCAGCGCGGCCGACAGGCGCGCCGCCAGCAGCATGCCCACCGCCACCGCCTCGCCGTGGTTGAGGCCCTCGGCATAGCCCTGTTCGGCCTCGATGGCGTGGCCGAAGGTGTGGCCGAAGTTGAGCAGCGCGCGCTCGCCGTGTTCCAGCGGATCGCGCGCGGTGATCGCGGCCTTGTGCTGGCAGCTGCAGGCGATCGCCTCGGCCAGCATGGCGTCGTCGCCGGTCAGCAGGGCGGCGTGGTGCGCGTCCAGCCAGTGCAGGAAACCGGCGTCGACAATGGCGCCGTACTTGATGACTTCGGCCAGGCCGGCGCGCAGTTCGCGCGGCGGCAGCGTGCGCAGGGTCGCGGTATCGGCGATCACCGCGCGCGGGATGTGGAAGGCGCCGACCAGGTTCTTGCCCTGCGGGATGTCCACCGCGGTCTTGCCGCCGACCGAGGAGTCCACCATCGACAGCAGCGTGGTCGGCAGCTGCACGATGTCGATCCCGCGCATCCAGCAGGCCGCGGCGAAGCCGGCCAGGTCGCCGACCACGCCGCCACCCAGCGCGTACACGCAGCCGTCGCGGCTGGCGCCCAGCGCCGCCAGTGCATCGATGACGCCGCTGAAATTCGCCAGGGTCTTTTCAGCCTCGCCGGCGCCGATCAAGTGGCGGGCGATGTGCAGTTCCGGCCGCGCGGCGCGCAGCGCGGCTTCCACGCGGTCGGCATACAGCGGTGCGATGTTGGCGTCGCTGACGATCAGGGCATGCCGGCCACGCAGCGGCTGCGCCAGCAGCGCGCCATCGTCGAGCAGGCCGGCGCCGATGTGGATGGGATAGGGCGTGGCGGCGGCGACCGTCAACGTTTGCAGGGGCGTGCTCATGCCGGTGGTGGCTCCGAGGTTGTCCAGTTGCCCGGCCAGCGTCGCGGCGGCGGCTTCCGGCGCAAGGCTGGAAGCATCGAACAGCAGATGCGCCGTGGCGCGGTACAGCGGTTCGCGCTGCGCCTGCAGCCGGGACAACCGCTGTGCGCGGTCGGGTGCCTGCAGCAGCGGGCGGGTGCTGTCGTGCTGCAGGCGCGCCAGCTGGGTGGCGGCATCCACCTGCAGGTAGACGACGATGCCGGCATCGCGCATCGCCGCGCGGTTGGCCTGCGCCAGCACCGCGCCGCCTCCGGTGGCGACCACGGCGGCCGGCTCGGCCAGCACCGCCGCCAGCACGCGCGCCTCGCGGGCGCGGAAACCGGTCTCGCCCTCGGACTCGAACAATGCGGCGATGCTGCAGCCGGCTTCGGCCTCGATGCGTGCGTCCACGTCCACGAACGGCCGCTGCAGCCGCGCGGCCAGCGCCCGGCCCAGCGTGCTCTTGCCGGAGCCCATCGGGCCGACCAGGACGAGGTGATCGCGGTTTTGCATCGCAACATGCTAGCAGCGCGGCACGGGGCGGCCATGACTGCGCGGAATTAACGCATGCGCGGCGAAGCTGCCACACCGGCAACCCGCCGGGTAGCAGGAGATCCGCCATGTCCGTTGCCAAGGTCATCGAACTCAACGCCTCGTCCGCCACCAGCATGGAGGACGCGGTGAAGCACGGGCTGAAGAAGTGCGCCGAATCGGTCAAGAACATCAAGGGCGCCTGGGTCAACGAGATCAAGGTGGTCACCGACGGAAGCGGCAACGTGCAGGAATGGCGGGTCAATCTGCGGGTCAGCTTCGTCGTCGACTGAGGCGTGCGCGCGGCGCGCATGCGCGCGACAATGCGCGCATGCAGACCTTGCCCGACGACATCCTCGCCACCTTCCAGACCCTCTTCGACGAGGCCGCTGCTGCCGGCGAGCCCGACCGCACCGCGATGACCGTGGCCACGGTCGGCGACGGCGGCCGTCCGTCCGCGCGCGTCGTCCTGCTGAAGGCGTTCGATGCCGACGGCTTCGTGTTCTACAGCCATCTCGACGGCCGCAAGGGCCGCGAGCTGCAGGCCAATCCGCAGGCGGCGCTGCTGTTCCACTGGCCGCGCGTGCGCAACGGCGTGCAGGTGCGGATCGAGGGCGACGTCGAACTGGTCACGGACGCCGAGGCCGACGCCTATTTCGCCAGCCGGCCGCGGGTCAGCCAGCTGGGCGCCTGGGCCTCGGAGCAGTCGCGCACGCTGGACGCGCGGGACACCTTCGAGACGCGGCTGGCCAGGTTCGAGGCCGAGTTCGAAGGCCGCGAGGTGCCGCGTCCGCCGCGCTGGACCGGGTTCCGGGTGGTGCCGCGCGCGGTGGAATTCTGGTACGCCGCCACCTTCCGCCTGCACGAGCGCTGGCTGCACGAACGCGACGCGGACGGCGCGTGGTCGAAGCGGATGCTGTATCCGTGAGCCGCGCCGCGGTGGGCCCGCAGCGCATCGTCTGCCTCACCGAGGAGCCCACCGAAGTCCTGTACGCGCTGGGCGAGCAGGACCGCATCGTCGGCATCAGCGGTTTCACCGTGCGGCCAGCGCAGGCGCGCCGCGAGAAGCCCAAGGTCAGCGCCTTCACCAGCGCGAAGATCGGCGAGATCCTCAAGCTGCAGCCGGACTTCGTGGTCGGCTTCTCCGACATCCAGGCCGACATCGCCCGCGAGCTGGTCAAGGCCGGCGTGGAGGTGTGGATTTCCAACCATCGCAGTGTGGACGGCATCCTCGATTACGTCCGCCGGCTGGGCGCGATGGTCGGTGCCGGCGAGCGCGCCAATGACTGGGCGGAGGAACTGCGGCGCGGGCTGGATGCGATCGAAGCGCAGGCCGCGACGCTGCCGCGGCGGCCGAAGGTGTATTTCGAGGAGTGGGACGAACCGCCGATCACCGGCATCCGCTGGGTGGCCGAACTGGTGCGCATCGCCGGCGGCGACGACATCTTCCCCGACCGCGCCATCGAACCCTTGGCCAAAGCCCGCATCCTCGAGGATGCCGCCGAAGTGGTGCGGCGCGCGCCGGACATCATCCTGGGCTCGTGGTGCGGCAAGAAATTCCGCCCCGAGCGGGTGGCCGCGCGCCCGGGCTGGGACGCCATTCCGGCGGTGCGCGACGGCGAGCTGCATGAGGTCAAGTCCCCGATCATCCTGCAGCCGGGGCCGGCCGCGCTGACCGACGGCGTGGCGCGGATCGCCGCCATCGTGCAGGCGTGGGGCGCGCGCCGGGCCGGCTGACGCCGCAGCACCTCAGCGCGGATACAGCTCCGCAGTCGTGTCCATTTCCGCACGCGCGCCGCTGCGGCTGGCGGTGACGTGGAACTGCACGCTGGCCGGCGGCCGGGCCGGGAACACGCCGACGTAATCGATCAGGTTGCCGACTTCGATCCGCTGCAGTTCCAGCGGTTTGGGCGGGTCGGGCAGCACCCTGGCGGTGGCGGTCAGCTGCAGGTCGGCGGGCGGCAGGGCGTCGCCGTTGCCATCGCGCAGGGTGACCAGCAGCAGCGCGCCGTCGTGGCCGGGGTCGAAACCGTAGCGCGCCGCCATCGCAGGATCCAGGTTGGCGATGGCCACCGACGAGGCCTGCAGCGTGGCGCCGCCGACGGTCGCGGTGGCGACGGTGCTGGTTGCCAAGACAGCGGCGGTCGGGGCCGGTTCGCCGCGCCCACACGCGCCCAGCAATGCGGCGACGGGAAACAGCAGGAACAGGACGGCGGATGTCTGGCGCATGCGTGGCCTCAGTCGTTGGCGGCGGACAGCGCTGCGCCGCGAACGCGGGCAGCATGGATGGCAGAGGCGACCAGCGCACGGAAGCCGCCGGCCTCGAAGGTCTCGATGGCGGCCTGGGTGGTGCCGCCGCGGGAGGTCACCCGGCGGCGCAGCTCGGCCGCGTCGACATCGGATTCGGTGAGCATGCGGGCCGCGCCGAGCACCGTCTGCAGCGCCAGCGCGCGCGCCGCCTCGGCGGGCAGGCCTTCCTCCATGCCGGCGGCGATCATCGCTTCGGCGAGCAGGAACACATACGCCGGGCCGCTGCCGGACACCGCGGTCACCGCGTCCATCCGCGCTTCGTCGTCGATCCAGACGGTGGTGCCGGCGGCCGACAGCAGGGTCTCGGCGAAGTGCCGGCTGGTCGCGTCCACCGCGGCATTGGCATACAGCCCGGTGGCGCCGGCGCCGAGCAGGGCCGGGGTGTTCGGCATGGTCCGCACCACCGGCAGTCCGGCATCGCCCAGCCAGCGCGCGATCTGCGTCGTGGTGATGCCGGCAGCAATCGACACCACCAGCGGGCGGACCATCCGCGCCTGCGTGGCCAGCGTTTCGCAGACTTCGCGCAGCACCTGCGGTTTGGTTGCCAGCACCCAGGTGCCGGCGCCCGCGACCGCTTCCGCGCCGCTCTCGAACACCGCCACGCCGAAGTCCGCGCGCAGCGCATCGCGCAGTGCCGGCACCGGCTCGGCCACCCGGATGGCGCTGGCGGCGTGGCCCTGCGCCACCAGCCCGCCAATCAGGCTGCGCGCCATGTTGCCGCCGCCGATGAAGGCGATATCGCCGTTGTTCATGCTTTGACTCCTGTCTGCCGTGGGCCTGCGCCCGGTTGCCGTGTCTGTGGCCGGATGGCCTTGCGTGCTTGCGGTGCGGCGGGCGTCAGCCCGCTTCCCTGGCGGTGCGGGCGCCGAACAGCGCGCTGCCGACGCGCACCATGGTGGCGCCTTCCTCGATCGCCTCGACGCAGTCCTCGCTCATGCCCATCGACAGCGTATCGATGCCGGGGTGGTGCGCCGCGGTGGCGTCGAACAACGCCGACATCGCGCGGAAAGCGGCGCGTCGGCGCGTCATGTCGGGATCGGGCGCGGGGATCGCCATCAGGCCGCGCAGGCGCAGCGTCGGCTGGGCGGCGATGGCTGCAGCCAGCGTGTCCACCTCGTCCGGGCGGCAGCCATGCTTGCCGGCTTCATCGTCGATGTTGACCTGGATGAGCACGTTGAGCGGCGGCAGCGACGGTGGCCGGTGCCTGGCCAGCGCTTCCACCAGCTTGGCGCGGTCCACCGTCTGCACCCAGTCGAAGGCGCGCGCGGCGTCGTCGGCCTTGTTCGACTGCAGATGGCCGATCAGATGCCATTCCAACCCCAGCCCGCGCAGCGCCTCGATCTTGGCCAGCGCCTCCTGCACGTAGTTCTCGCCGAAGGCGCGCTGCCCGGCCGCGGCCATCGCCGCCACGGCATCGGCGTCGCGGGTCTTGGACACCGCCAGCAGCCGCGGCGCTGGCCTGTCGGGCGGCCGGCTCGCGTTCTCCATCAAGGACAGGGCCGCCCGCAACGCGGAAGTGGCGGGGACGGTGGCGGGCAGGGTCGGCTGCGGCACGGTGGTTGTACGCTGGCGTCGGTGGCGCTCATACTGCCTGCGGGGTGCGGCCAGTGCCAACCATCCGGCCGGCGGCAGTGGTTTTCAGTCAAACGATCAGGCGCAAGGGGAACCCATGGATATCGCCGAACTTCTGGCATTCTCGGTCAAGAACAAGGCCTCGGACCTGCATCTGTCCGCGGGGCTGCCACCGATGATCCGCGTCGACGGCGACGTCCGCCGGATCAACATCCCGGCGCTGGACCACAAGCAGGTGCACGCGCTGGTCTACGACATCATGTCGGACAAGCAGCGCCGCGATTTCGAGGAATTCCTCGAGGTCGACTTCAGCTTCGAGATCCCCAGCCTGGCCCGCTTCCGCGTCAACGCGTTCAACCAGAACCGCGGCGCCGGCGCGGTGTTCCGCACCATTCCTTCGGAAGTGCTGACGCTTGAAGACCTGGGCTGCCCGCGCATCTTCAAGGAGCTGATCGAGCAGCCGCAGGGCCTGATCCTGGTCACCGGGCCGACCGGCTCGGGCAAGTCGACCACGCTGGCGGCGATGATCGACCACATCAACAAGAGCGAATACAGCCACATCCTCTCGGTCGAAGACCCGATCGAGTTCGTGCACACCTCGCAGAAGTGCCTGATCAACCAGCGCGAAGTGCACCGCGATACCCACGGCTTCAACGAGGCGCTGCGCAGCGCGCTGCGCGAGGACCCGGACATCATCCTGGTCGGCGAGTTGCGTGACCTGGAAACCATCCGCCTGGCGCTGACCGCCGCGGAAACCGGCCACCTGGTGTTCGCCACCCTGCACACCAGCTCGGCGGCCAAGACCATCGATCGCATCATCGACGTGTTCCCCGCCGGCGAGAAGCCGATGGTGCGCTCGATGCTGTCGGAGTCGCTGCGCGCGGTGATCGCGCAGGCGCTGCTGAAGAAGGTCGGCGGCGGCCGCACCGCGGCGTGGGAAATCATGGTCGGCACCCCGGCCATCCGCAACCTGATCCGCGAGGACAAGGTGGCGCAGATGTATTCCTCCATCCAGACCGGTCAGGGCCTGGGCATGCAGACGCTCGACCAGCACCTGCAGGAGCTGGTCAAGCGCGGCATGGTCAGCCGCCAGCAGGCCCGCGAGTACGCCAAGGACAAGCGTCTGTTCGAATAACCGCCGGTTCGCCGGGATCGGCGTGGCAAGGACATCGGAGCATCCAGGATGAGCAGCATCGACTTCACCTCGTTCCTCAAGCTGATGGCGCACCAGAAGGCGTCGGACCTGTTCATCACCGCCGGCATGCCGCCGTCGATGAAGGTCCACGGCAAGATCAGCCCGATCACCCAGAACCCGCTAACGCCGCAGCAGTCGCGCGATCTGGTGCTGAACGTGATGTCGCCCTCCCAGCGCGAGGAGTTCGAGAAGACCCACGAGTGCAACTTCGCCATCGGTGTGGCCGGCGTGGGCCGCTTCCGCGTCAGCTGTTTCTACCAGCGCAACCAGGTCGGCATGGTGCTGCGCCGCATCGAGACGCGCATCCCGACGGTGGAAGAGCTCAGCCTGCCGCCGATCATCAAGACGCTGGCGATGACCAAGCGCGGCATCATCATCTTCGTCGGCGCCACCGGCACCGGTAAATCGACCTCGTTGGCGGCGATGATCGGCTACCGCAACGCCAATTCGACCGGCCACATCATCACCATCGAGGACCCGATCGAGTTCGTGCACAAGCACGACGGCTGCATCATCACCCAGCGCGAGGTCGGCATCGATACCGACAGCTGGGACAACGCGCTGAAGAACACCCTGCGCCAGGCGCCGGACGTGATCATGATCGGCGAGGTGCGCACCCGCGAAGGCATGGACCACGCCATCGCCTTCGCCGAAACCGGCCACCTGGTGCTGTGCACGCTGCACGCCAACAACGCCAACCAGGCGATGGACCGGATCATCAACTTCTTCCCGGAAGACCGCCGCAACCAGCTGCTGATGGACCTGTCGCTGAACCTCAAGGGCGTGGTCGCGCAGCAGCTGATCCCGACCCCGGACGGCAAGGCGCGGCGGGTAGCGATGGAGATCCTGCTGGGCACCCCGCTGGTGCAGGACTACATTCGCGACGGCGAAGTCCACAAGCTCAAGGAAGTGATGAAGGAATCGGTCCAGCTGGGCATGAAGACCTTCGACCAGAGCCTGTTCGAGCTCTACCAGGCCGGCGAGATCAGCTACGAGGACGCGCTGCGCTATGCCGATTCGTCCAACGAGGTGCGCCTGCGCATCAAGCTGGCGCAGGGCGGCGATGCCCGCACCCTGTCGCAGGGCCTGGACGGGGTGGAGATCGCCGAGGCGCGCTGACCGCCTCGGCCGGCGCGCGCCCGCCACGCTAGAATGCGCGCCATGGATGAGCACGGCCAACGCTTCGGCAACCACCTGCTGATCGCGCTGCCGTCGCTGCGCGATCAATACTTCGAACGCAGCGTCACCCTGGTCTGCCAGCACGACGGCGACGGGGCGATGGGGGTGATGGTCAACCGGCCGTCCGAATACACGCTTGGCGAAGTATTCCGGCAGATGGGCATTGCCAGCGAGGACGCCGCGCTGCAGGCGCAGGTGGTGCTGGCCGGCGGCCCGGTGCATCCCGAACGCGGCTTCGTCCTGCACGACGGCGACCATGCCTTCGACTCCAGTCTGGAAGTCGCAGACGGCCTCTACCTGACCACCTCGCGCGACGTGCTGGAAGCCATGGCGCGCGGCGACGGCCCGAAGCAGGCGCTGGTGGCGCTGGGCTGCGCCGGCTGGGGCGAAGGCCAGCTGGAACAGGAACTGATCGACGACAGCTGGCTGCTGGTACCTAGCCGGCCCGACGTGCTGTTCCAGCTGCCGATCGCGCAGCGCTGGCAGGCGGCAGCCGGCAGCATCGGCATCGACCTGCTCAACCACGCCAGCCACAGCGGCCACGCATGAGCGAAGCAGTCGCCGCGCCGCTGATACGTCTGGACGGCACCGTGCTGGGCTTCGATGTCGGCATGCGCCGGATCGGCGTGGCGGTGGGCAATGCCATGACCGGCGGCGCGCGCGCGGTGGCGGTGGTGGACGTGCGCGACGCCGGCCCCGAATGGGCGCAGGTGGAGCGGCTGCTGCGAGAATGGCGCCCCGACGGGCTGATCGTCGGCGACCCGTTGACCCTGGACGGCGGCGACCAGCCGATCCGCAAGGCCGCGCGCGCGTTCGCCCGCGAACTGCGCCAGCGCACCCGCCTGCCGGTGGCGATGATCGACGAACGCAACAGCTCGCAGGAAGCGGCGCGCCGCTTTGCCGCCGCGCGCGCCGACGGCCGCCGCAAGCGCCGCGACGCCGAAGTGCTGGACGCGGTGGCGGCGGCGGTGATCGTCGAACGCTGGCTGTCCTCGCCGCGCGATGCGCAGCCGGTCGACTGATGTCTCCCCTTCCCCCCCATTTTCCGGATCCACATGAACCCGCATAACGACGCCGACGGCCGCCTCCGCCACCTGCTGGACCTGGAGCGCCTGGTGCCTGCGCAGCTGGACGCGCTGCTGCGGCGCGCGCAGGTCTTCGCCGCTGGTGGCGAGGCGCCGCAAGCGCTGGCCGGGGTGGCCGTGTGCACGCTGTTCTTCGAACCATCCACCCGCACCCGCCTGAGCTTTCAGCTGGCGGCGCAGCGGCTGGGTGCGCACATCCTCAACTTCGACGCCTCCACCTCGTCGGCCACCAAGGGCGAGACCGATCTCGACACCTTCCGCACCATCCAGGCGATGGGCGTGCGCGGCTTCGTGGTGCGGCACAAGGCCGATGGCGCGGTGGCTGCGCTGGCGGCGGCGGCCAAGACCGGCGTGGCCCTGCTCAATGCCGGCGATGGCCGCAGCCACCATCCCACCCAAGGCCTGCTGGACATGCTGACCCTGCGCCAGGCGAAGGGCGAGGACTTCTCGAAGCTGAAGGTGGTGATCGTTGGCGACGTCAAGCATTCGCGCGTCGCCCGCAGCGATCTGCATGCCCTGCGCAAGCTCGGCTGCGGCGAGATCCGCGTGTGCGGCCCGGCGGCGTTGCTGCCCGACGACGGCACGCTGGCCGGCTGCACCGTCACCCACGATTTCGATGCCGCGCTGGACGGCGTGGACGCGGCGATGATGCTGCGCCTGCAGCGCGAGCGCATGACCGAAGGCCTGGTCGACTCGCTGGACGACTACCACCGCGACTACGGCCTGACCGAAGCCCGCCTGCGCCGCGCCGCGCCCGATGCCATCGTCATGCATCCGGGGCCGATGAACCGCGGCGTGGAGATCAGCGACGCGGTCGCCGATGGCCCGCATTCGCGCGTGCTGGCGCAGGTCGGCAACGGCGTGGCGGTGAGGATGGCGGCGCTGGAGGCGCTGCTGGGTTGATGTTCAGAGCAACGGAAAGGTTGGGGGCAGCGTTGTCGCGTTGATGCGCAGCTGCGCATCCAGCCAGATGCCGAATGCGAAAAGATTGATCGTGATCATCAGCAGGAAAGTCCACAGATAGCGTTGCTTGCTGGACTTGTGCCGGAACAACCGTTGCGCCAGCCAGGCGCCGGGCCACCCACCCGTGATTTCCAGCCCGTGCAGAAGGAGTTCCGGGGTACGCTGGCCCAGCCTTGCGGCAGAGCGCTTGTCTCGCCAGTAGGCGCTGATCGTTGTGACGTTGATGACCAGCAGGTACCACTGCGCGGCCGTCGGCAGGAGCTTGTGCAAGCTCGCCCACGTCCAGATCACCGCGAATCCGGCCAACAGGAGAGTCGCAACCCACGTAGGGAGCGGCGCTAGTCGACGTCGGGTTCCGACACGCGGCGCTTCGGCCTTGCGGCGGGCGGCGACGCGGACGGCGCGTGCCCGCCATCTGCCGTCGCGTTGCTGCAGCGGGATGTATTCCAGCGAACTGCCAACCGGGGGACGGGAATCCCGACAATCCCGGATGTGGAAAAACAGGTCAGGAACGGCCGCGCGATCAGGCTTGATGAATCCGTAGCCTCCGGCTTCGTTCCATTTCACCAGAGTGCCGCGCTCGAGCCTGTCCATGCTCAGCGCAGCAACACCACGGTCGCCAGCCCCAGGAAGGTGAAGAACCCCATCACGTCGGTGACGGTGGTGAGGAAGATGCTGCTGGCCAGCGCGGGGTCGTAGCCGGCGCGCTTGAGCGTCACCGGCACCAGCACGCCGGCCACGGCGGCCAACACCAGGTTGCAGGTCAGCGCGACGAAGATCACCAGCGACAGCCCCACGCTGTGGAACCAGGCCAGCACGATCAGCCCCAGCACCGCGCCCAGCACCAGCCCGTTGAGCAGGGCGACGCGGGCTTCCTTCCACAGCAGCGGTTTGATGTTGGACGCGCCCACCTGGCCCAGCGCCAGGCCGCGCACCATCAGCGCCAGCACCTGGGTACCGGCGTTGCCGCCCATGCCGGCAACGATCGGCATCAGCACCGCCAGCGCCACCAGCTTGTCGATGGTGGCCGCGAACTGGCCGACCACGCTGGCAGCCAGGAAAGCGGTGCACAGGTTGATCGACAGCCACACCAGCCGCCGGCGCATCGCGCGCCAGACCGGGCTGAACAGGTCCTCGTCCTCGTCCAGGCCGGCCGCCGACAGCACCTGGTGTTCGGCCTGCTCGCGGATGATGTCGACCACGTCGTCGATGGTGATGCGGCCGAGCAGGATGTTGTTGTCGTCCACCACCGGCGCGGAAATCCAGTCGTGGTCGGAGAACTGCCGCGCCACTTCGCTGGAGCTTTCGTTGACGTCGATGGCCGGCTGCTCGTCGTCCAGCAGCTGGTTGATCGGGGTGCCGGCCTCGTGGGTCAGCAGCGCCTGCAGCGCGATCCGGCCGAGGTACTGGTGGCGCTTGCTGACCACATACAGGTGGTCGGTGTGGTCGGGCAGCTCGCCGCGCAGGCGCAGGTAGCGCAGCACCACGTCGATGGTGGTGTCGGCGCGCACCGTCACCACGTCCGGGTTCATCAGGCGGCCGGCGCTGTCCTCGTCGTAGGACAGCACCTGCTCCAGCCGCTCGCGGTTCTCGCGGTCCATCGACTTCAGGACTTCGTCGATCACGGTGTCCGGCAGGTCTTCGACCAGGTCGGCAAGGTCGTCGATATCGAGATCGGAAGCGGCGGCGACCAGCTCGTCCTGGTCCATGTCCGCGATCAGGCCTTCGCGCACCTCGTCGCCGACGTGCACCAGCACCTCGCCGTCGTCTTCCGGATCGACCAGCCCCCACACCACGGTGCGCTTGCCGGGCGGCAGCGACTCCAGCAGGTTGCCGATCTCGGCCGGCGACAGGGTGTTGACCAGCCGCCGCACCGGGCCCAGCCGGCCGCTGTCCAGCGCGTCGCTGAGCAGGCGCAGCTGGCGCGCGGTCTTGTCGTGGCGGATGGGTTCGGCCATGCGCGGCGTCCGGTGGCGGGGTGGGCCGCGACCGGGGCATCGACGGGATGCCCTGCAAGCCGCAGCGGGTCAGGCGTTCATAGTGCGGGCATTATCGCCCGCCGCGGTGGCGGTGCCCACCCCAAAACCGTAAGCGATGGCGGCGGATGTGCGAATGCGTGCGCGCGAATCCGCGCCAACAGCGTTCAGCCGGCCGGGTTTGCCTGCAGCCAGCGCTCGATGCCGCTGCGGTTGCGCGCGCGCAGCAGCGCCGGCGCGGCGGCGCGCAGCTGGCCAAGGTCGCAGGCGCGGATGGTGCGGCGCACTTCCAGCAGGGTGGCCGGATGCAGGCTCAGCTCGGTCAGGCCCAGTGCCAGCAACATCGGCACGAACGCGGGATCGGCGGCGATCTCGCCGCAGACCGTGACCGGCTTGCCGCGGCGCTGGCCGGTGCGCACCACGTCGCGCAGCACCCGCAGCACCGCCGGGTGCAGCGGCGAGTACAGGCCTTCCAGCGCCTCGTTGGTGCGGTCCGCGGCCAGCAGGTACTGGACCAGGTCATTGGTGCCGATGGAGAGGAAATCGCACAGGCCGATGAAGGTGGGTAGCGCCAGCGCCGCCGATGGAACTTCGATCATCGCGCCCAGCGGGATCTGCGCCGCGATTTCGCGGCCTTCGGCGCGCAGTTCGCGCAGCACTTCATCCAGCGCATTGCGGACCGCACGCACTTCCTCGCCGCCGCTGACCATCGGCACCAGCACCCGCAGCGGGCCGTAGCCGGAGGCGCGGGCGATGGCGCGCAGCTGGGTGTGCAGCAGCCCGCTGCGGGCCAGCGACAGGCGCACGCCACGCAGGCCCAGCGCGGGGTTGGGCTCGTCGCGCAGGGCCAGACCGGTCTTGTCGGCCTTGTCGGCGCCGAGGTCGAGGGTGCGGATGGTGACGGTGCGGCCGGTCATCGCCAGCACCGCGTCGCGGTAGGCGCGGAACTGCGCGTCCTCGTCCGGCAGTTCGCTGCTGCCGAGGAACAGGAATTCGGTGCGGTACAGGCCGACGCCGGCGGCGCCGAGCGCGTGCGCTTCGGTGACGTCGTTGCGCGATTCCGCGTTGGCCCACAGCTTGATGTCCGCGCCGTCCAGGGTGCGGGTGGGCTCGCGGCGCAGGCGGTTGAGCTGGCGGCGCTCGCGCTTGACCTCGGCGGCGCGGCGGTGGTGGCCGCGCAGGTCGGCCGCATCGGGTTCCAGCACCACCAGGCCGCTGCCGCCGTCGATCGCCAGCACGTCGCCGTCGTTGATCTTCTGCAGCGCCTGCGCGGCGCCCACCACCAGCGGCAGGTGCAGGCTGCGCGCCAGGATCGCGCTGTGCGATAGCGGGCTGCCGCCGGCGGTGATCACCCCGACCACGCCCTGCGCCTGCAGTTCGGCCAGCTCCGCCGGGGCCACGCTGTCGGTCACCAGGATTTCGCCGGAAGCGCCCTGCAGCGCCGCGCGCTGGCTGTGCAGGGCGGCGTGCAGGCGGCCGATCACCTGGTCGATGTCGTCGATGCGGCTGCGCAGGTAGGGATCGTCCATGCCCTCGAAGACCGCGGCGATGCGGTTGCGCTGCAGGCGCAGGGCGTAGTCGGCGGTGTACAGGCCGGTGCGGATCAGCGCGTCGATGCCGGACAGCAGTTCGGGGTCGTCCAGCAACAGCGCGTGCAGGTCGAGGAATTCGCCGATCTCCTGCGCCAGTGCGCCGTGCAGGCGTTCGCGCAGGCTGCGCATGTCGGCGCGCACGCTGTCCACGGCTTCGTGGAAGCGCGCCAGTTCGGCCTCGACATCCTCAGCGCCGATCCGCGCTTCGTCGATGTCCAGCGCGTGCGGCAGACGCACGCGGGCCCGTCCAAGCGCGCTGCCGCGGGCGGCGGCGGTGCCGGACAGGAGCTGGCGCATCAGCTGTCCTCGTCGAAGCGGCGCTCGAACAGCGCCGTCACCGCATCGGCTGCGGCCTGCTCGTCCTTGCCATCGACCCGCAGCACGACTTCGGCGCCGGGGCCGGCGGCGAGCAGCATCACGCCCATGATGCTCTTGGCGTTGACCTCGCGGCCGCGCGCTTCCAGCGTGGCCTGGCAGGGGAAGCCCGACAGCAGCTGCACCAGCTTGGCGGTGGCGCGCGCGTGCAGGCCGAGGCGGTTGGTGATGGTCAGTTCGCGGCGGATCACGCGCGTTCTCCGCGGCGGCAGGTGTGGGGGTCAGGCGTCATCGATGATGGCTCCATTGCGCGAACCGGCGGCGGCCACCGACGGCAGATCATCCAGATCCAGCTCCGCGTAGTTCATCACCCGCAGCAGCATCGGCAGGCTCAGTGCCGACACCCGCCGCGCGGGCGTGCCGATCCGCGCCAGCCGTGCGGCGATGTTGGCGGGGGTGGCGCCATACAGATCGGTCAGCAGCAGCACGCCTTGGCCGGCGTCGACCCGGCGCATCGCCGCGCTGGCCAGCGGCAGCATCGCGTCGGGGTCGGCATCGAACGGCACCTCGAACGCCTCGCAGGCCAGCGGCAGATTGCGCAGCAGGCGCGTGGCCACGGCCAGCAACGCACTGCCGACGCCTTCATGGGTGACGAGGAGGATGCCAACGGACATCCCGCAAACTTAACAGACGCGGGTGATGCCGCGAAAGCGCCCCGGCGCGGATTTGTGCGCGTGTCCGAGGCGTGGCGTGTCAATCCAGTTCGCGGTGGTGCACCGCCACTTCCGCCCAGCCGCTGTCGCGGCAGTGGCGGGCCAGCCGTTCGGCCAGGTAGACCGAGCGGTGGCGGCCGCCGCTGCAGCCGAAGGCGATGGTGGCGTAGCTGCGGGTTTCCGAACGCAGCTTGGGCAGCCAGCTGTCGAGGAAGGCCTGCACCTGGCCGGCGTAGGCGATCACGTCGGGCTCGGCGTCGAGGTGTTCGCGCACTTCCGGGTCGCGCCCGGACAACGGCCGCAGGCGCGCATCCCAGTGCGGATTGGGCAGCACCCGCGCGTCGAACACGAAGTCTGCATCGGGCGGCACGCCGCGGCGGTAGGCGAATGACTGGAACAGCAGCGACAGCCCGGTGCCGGACAGGCCGAATTCTTCCAGCACGCGGCGGCGCATCTGGTGGACGTTGAGGCCGCTGGTGTCGATGCGGATGTCGGCGATCTGCCGCAGCGGCTTGAGCGCCTGCCGGTCCAGCGAGATCGCGTCGGCCAGCGCCAGTCCGAGGTGGCTGAGCGGATGCCGGCGACGGGTGTCGGCATAGCGGCGCAGGATCACCTCGTCGCTGGCCTCCAGGTACAGCAGCTGCGGATTGGCGCCGAGCGCACCGACCTGCGACAGCATCGTCGGGACTTCGGCAAGGTCGCCGAGGCTGCGCGCATCGATACTGACCGCGATCTTGGACGGCGCCGACTCGCTGGCCTGCAGCAGTCGCACGAACCCCGGCAGCAACTCCGCCGGCAGGTTGTCCACGCAGTAATAGCCGAGGTCCTCCAGCGTATGCAGCGCGCCGGACTTGCCGGAGCCGGACATGCCGCTGACGATCAGCATGGTGGGCATCTCGCGGGCGTTCATTGCGCGGCGTGTTCGAGGAAATGGCTGTGCCGGGCCATGAACGCAGCGGCCGGGTCGATGCCCTTGCTGCGCAGGATGTGCATGCGGGTGGCGGCCTCGGTGAGCACCGCCAGGTTGCGCCCGGCCATCACCGGGATGGTGATGGCCGGCACGTCGAGGTCGAGCACGCGACGGGTACCGAGGTCGCCGGTCAGGCGTTCCATCCCGCCGCTGCTGGACTCCAGCGACGGCTTGCTGAGGTGCACGATCAGGCGCAGGTACTTGTTCCGCTTGACCGCGGTGTCGCCGAACATCTGCCGGATGTTGAGCACGCCGAGGCCGCGCAACTCCAGCATATCCTGCAGCAGCTCGGGGCAGGCGCCGTCCAGCACGTCGGGGGCGATCTGGGTGAATTCGGGCGCGTCATCGGCGACCAGGCGGTGGCCGCGGGTGACCAGCTCCAGCGCCAGCTCGCTCTTGCCGGAGCCGGACTCGCCGGTGATCAGCACGCCGATGGAGTAGATCTCCATGAACACGCCGTGCAGGGTGACCCGCGGCGCCAAGGTGCGCGCCAGGATGTATTGCAGGTGGTTGAGCAGTTCATGGCCGCGCCGCGGCGATACCCACAGGGGGGTGTCCGATTCCTCCGCCGCGATGCGCAGGTCTTCCGGGCACGACTGGCTCTTGCTGATGACCAGCGCCAGCGGGCGGAAGTCGATGATCTTGTGGATGGTCTCCCAGCGCTGGCGGGCGTCCAGCCCGTCCAGCCATTCCAGTTCCTCGGTGCCGAGGATCTGTACCTTGTTCGGATAGATGGCGTTGAGGTAGCCCGCCAGCGAAGGCCGGCGGGCCACCGTATCCACCGCTTCCAGCACGCGCTGGCCGCCGGTTTCCTGTCCGGCCACCCAGCGCAGCGACAGCCGCTCCTGCTGGTTGGCGAACAGCTCGGCGGCGGTGATGCGGGCGGCGCTCATGCGGTGCGGAGCGAAGGGAGGACAGTCATCGGCGCCGGCTCACTCGTCCGCGCTCATTCGCGCCAGCCCTTCGCTGCGGCGCTGCTCGACCAGCTTCTCCTTGTGCTTGATCAGCAGCCGGTCCAGTTTGTCCACCAGCAGGTCGATCGCCGCGTACATGTCCTGGCCCACGGCGTCGGCGTGCAGCTTGCGGCCGGCCAGGGTGACGTTGGCCTCGGCCTTGTGGTCGGGCTTGTCCAGCCCGAGCTGGACGCGGATCTCGCAGTCGCCCTCGAAGTGCCGGCCCAGCCGCTCGAAGCGGGTTTCCACGTAGCTGCGCAGGGCGGGCGTGACTTCCATCTGCTGGCCGTAGGTTTCGATCTGCATCTTGACCTCCTTCTGCTGTGGCGACGGGCAGGGTGCCCGTGGCCGGGATGGCGCACCGGTTCAGCCGATGCGCATACGCTCGTGCGATGCCGGGATCTGCAGGGCCTCGCGGTATTTCGCCACCGTCCGCCTTGCCACCGGCACGCCTTCCACCTTCAACGTATCGGCAAGCCGTGCATCCGACAAGGGCTTGCGCGGGTTCTCTGCGGCCACCAGCTGGCGGATGCGGTCCTGGATCGCGGTGCTGGACGCGCTGCCGCCATCGCCGGTGCCGATGCCGGAGGCGAAGAAGTCGCGCAGCGCCTGCGTTCCGCGCGGCGTGCGCACGTATTTGCGGGCGATCGCGCGCGACACCGTGGATTCGTGCAGGCCCAGATCCGCGGCCACGCTGCGCAGGGTCAGCGGGCGCAGCGCCTGCGGGCCGAATTCGAGGAACGCGGCCTGTTCGTGCACCAGCCGGCGCACCACCCGCAGCAGGGTGTCGGCGCGCGCTTCCAGACCCTTCAGCAGCCAGCGCGCTTCCTGCAGGTGGCCGCGCAGGTAATCGGCGTCGCCGGCGCTGGCGTGGCGGATCATCTGCTGGTAATCGCGCTGGATTGCCACCCGCGGCAGTGCGCCGGCCGCCAGCGCCACCTGCCACAGGCCCTGCTGGCGCCAGACCACGCAGTCGGGGCGGATGTAGCTGCCGGCGGGCAGGGCGCCGTAGCGGGCGCCGGGGCGCGGATCGAGCGTGCGCAGCAACTGCACGGCGGCTTCCGCCGCGGCGGCCGTGCAGCCGAGCAGGGCCCGCATGCCGTCGATGCCCAGCTTGGGCAACTGCTGCAGCGGACCGGCCGCGATCGCCAGCGCCAGCTCGCGCGCCGGGGTGTCCGCCGGCAACGCCTGCAGCTGCAGGCGCAGGCATTCGCCGAGATCGCGCGCACCGACCCCGACCGGGTCGAACTGCTGGATGCGGTGCAGCACCGGCAGCATTTCCTCGGCGGTGGTGTCGAGGTCCGGGCGCAACCCGGCCGCCAGCGCGGCCAGGTCTTCGCGCAGGTAGCCGTCGTCGTCGATGGCGTCGATCAGGGCGATGCCGATGCGGCTGTCGCGCGGGCTGAAATGGCCCAGATGCAGCTGCCACAGCAGGTGATCCTGCAGGCTGTCCTCGACGTCCGGCTGCTCGATCCCGTCGCCGTCGTCGCGCCCTGCGACCGCGGCGCCGCGCTCCTGCCAAGGCTCGGCATCGCGATCCCACGGCTCGTCCAGCGCCGGTTCGGGCGGCTCGGGCGCGGCCGGTTCCGGTGGCGCTGCGTCTGCTTCGGGCTCGACGGGCGTTGCGTCTTCCTGCCAGTCCAGCAGCGGGTTGCTGGCCACCGCGTCGGCCACCTCCGCTTCCAGCTCCGCCGCGGAAAGCTGCAACAGGCGGATCGCCTGACGAAGCTGCGGGGTCAGGACCAGGTGTTGCTGCGTCGCGGGGGACAGGCGCTGCTTCATCCGCCCCCAGCATATCGCCAGCGGCGCTAAAAAAACGTGGCTGGCGGTAGGCGGCGAGACGCGCCGTCGACGCGGTTACAGGCGGAAGCTGTCGCCCAGGTACACCCGGCGCACGTCGGGGTTGTCCAGCAGTTCGGCTGGCGCGCCCTGCGCCAGCACGGCGCCGTCGGCCAGGATGTAGGCGCGGTCGCAGATGCCCAGCGTTTCGCGCACATTGTGGTCGGTGATCAGCACGCCGATGCCGCGCTGCTTGAGGTGGCGGACGATGCGCTGGATCTCGGTCACCGAGATCGGATCGACGCCCGCAAACGGTTCATCCAGCAGGATCATGCGCGGCTTGCCGGCCAGCGCGCGGGCGATCTCCACCCGCCGCCGCTCGCCGCCGGACAGGCTGGCGCCAAGCTGTTCGGTGACGTGGCCGATCTGCAGTTCATCCAGCAGCGCGTTCAGTTCGTCTTCGCGGCCGTTTTCGTCGAGGTCCGGGCGCAGCTCCAGCACCAGCCGGATGTTGTCGGCCACGCTCAGCTTGCGGAAAACCGACGGCTCCTGCGGCAGGTAGCCCAGGCCCAGCTTGGCGCGCGCGTACATCGGCTGGTCGGTGATGTCCTTGCCGTCCAGCACGATGCGGCCGGCGTCGGCGGGCACCAGGCCCACGATCATGTAGAAGCAGGTGGTCTTGCCGGCGCCGTTGGGGCCAAGCAGGCCGACCACTTCGCCCGGGTTCAGGGTCAGCCCGAAGTCGCGGACCACCTCGCGCGAACGGTAGCGCTTGCGCAGACCTTCCGCCGACAGCATCAGGGCGTGCCCTTGCCACTGGCCTGGGCCGGCTGCGCCTGCTTGGGCAGGATGCGCATCTTGACCCGGCCGCCGCCGCTGCCGCCGCCGCTTTCCAGCTGGCCGGTCTTGAGGTTGTAGACCACCCGCTCGCCGCTCAGGCTGCCGCGCTGCTGGGCGATGCTGACGTTGCCGGTGAACACGATCACCTCGTTGCGCATGTCGTAATCGACGCTGTTCGAGCGCGCATCGATGTGGTCGCCGTCGTCCATGTCCTGCTGCAGGCGCACGCCGCCGCTGAACTGCGCGCGGCTGGGCTTGCCCGCCACCTGGGTGACCACCGCCTTCTCGGAAACGATGCGCAGGCTGCCCTGGGTGATGGTGGCCTGCCCGCTGAAGGTGCAGGTGGCGTTCTCGCCCAGGCCGCAGTCGCTGCGCGCGGCTTCGATGTCCATCGGCTGGTTGCGGTCGGAGCTGCGGGCGATGGCGGTGCCGGTGGCCAGCAGGGCCAGCGCCAGGACGGTGGCGGCGAATTCAGTCGTGCGGGACATAGTGGGTGCGTACCTGCGAGAGAAGCGAGACCTGCTGGCGGTCGAAATCCGCCTCCAGACCGATGCCGCGCATTGTAAGTCCGGGCCGGGTCACGGTGACGGCGGCGGTGGAGCGGGCGCGGTTGCGCTCCAGATCCAGCGCCAGCCAATCGGTTTCGATGCGGGTGGGCGGCGGCGCGTCGGCCGGACTGTCGGCGCGTACCTGCCCGCGCAGCTCCAGCTGGCCGCCGCCGGCCGGGACGAAGCCCTGTTGCGCCACCACGTTCCAGTAGCGGCCCAGCCGGTCCGGCACCAGGAATTGCGGGGTGGCCAGGGTCATGGTGCGGTCGGCCGGGTCGCGCTGCAGGACCGGGCCACGCAGGGTGAACGATTCCTTGCCCTGCTTGTCCAGCGCGGTGATCTCGTAGTCGCGCAGCACGTAGTCCGGGCGCGTGCGCAGCACGCCGTCGTCGGCCGGGTGCGACATCCGCCACACCGACCAGCCGGTGGCGATTGCGCCCAGCAGCAGCACCAGGGTGAGGGGCAGGCGCCAGTTCACGGGTGCTCGCCGTGTTCGAGGATCGCCTCGACTTTGCCCTGCGCATGCAGCAGCAGGTCGCAGGCGTCGCGCGCCGCGCCGTCGCCGCCGCGCTGCGGCGTGACCCAGTGCGTGGCCGGCAGCACCCAGGGATGTGCATTGGCCGGGGCGATGGCCAGGCCCACCGCGCGCATCGTCGCCAGATCGGGCAGGTCGTCGCCCATGAAGGCGGCCTGGTCCATGCCGATGCCCATTTCCGCGGCGATGCCACGCATGCACTCTAGTTTGCCGCGCTCGCCGATGTGCAGGCGCGCCACCTTCAGTTCGCGGCCGCGCGCCAGCGTCACTTCGCTGCGACGCGCGCTGACCAGCGCCACCTCGATGCCGGCCTGGCGCAGCAGCACCAGGCCCAGCCCGTCCTGCACGTGGAAGCGCTTGTGCTCGCGGCCATCGCTGTCGAACTGCAGGCCGCCGTCGGTCAGGGTGCCGTCGACGTCGAAACCGATCAGGCGGATGCGCGCGGCGCGCTCGAGGACGTCGGCGGGATAGGCGGGCATCGTCATCACACCACCCGCGCGCGCAGCAGGTCGTGGATGTTGAGCGCGCCGACCAGGCGGCCATCGCCGCTGGTCACCAGCAGGCCGCTGATCTTGTGCGCTTCCATCAGCTGCGCGGCTTCCACCGCCAATGCGTCGGCGTCGACGGTGCGCGGGGTGCGGGTCATCACCGCGTCGATGCGGGTGGTGCGAAGGTCGATCTGGGCGTCGTCCAGGCTGCGGCGCAGGTCGCCGTCGGTGTACAGGCCGAGCAGACGGTCGTCGGCATCGACCACCGCGGTCATGCCCAGCCGCTTGCGGCTGATTTCCATCAGCGCCTCGCTGATGCTGGCCTCCGGCGCCACCTTCGGCACGTCGTCGCCGACGTGCATCACGTCGGTGATGTGCAGCAGCAGCCGCCGTCCCAGCGCGCCGGCCGGATGCGAGCGGGCGAAGTCGTCGGCGGTGAAGCCGCGTGCTTCCAGCAGCGCCACCGCCAGCGCATCGCCCATCGCCAGCGAGGCGGTGGTGCTGGAGGTGGGGGCCAGCTTGAGCGGGCAGGCTTCCACCGGCACCGCCACGTCGAGGTGGATGTCGGCTTCGCCGGCCAGGGTGGACCCGGCGCGGCCGGTCATCGCGATCACCGTATTGCCCTGGCGCTTGAGCGCCGGCAGCAGCAGCAGCAGTTCGTCGCTTTCGCCGGAATAGGACAGCGCCAGCAGCACGTCGGCATCGGTCACCATGCCCAGGTCGCCGTGTGCGGCTTCGCCCGGATGCATGTAGAACGCCGGGGTGCCGGTGGAGGCGAGGGTGGCGGCGATCTTGCGCGCCACGTGCCCGGACTTGCCCATGCCGGTGCAGACCACCCGCCCGCGGCAGGCCAGCATCGCGCGGCAGGCGGCGCTGAACGCGCCATCGACGCGCGCGGCCACGGCCGCCAGGGCATCGGCCTCCACCGCGAACACGCGGCGGCCGCTGGCGGCGAAATCGAAGCTGTCGGGCTGGGCAGGCATGAAGGGGGCTCGGCGGGTTTCCGCTAAACTGGGCCGTTCAGTTTACGCGAGTCCCCCTGCCAGCCCATGAACGCCGACACCATCCGCCAGCTGATCGAATCCGGCCTGCCCGGCGCCCGCGCCGAGGTCCAGGGCGAAGACGGCGTCCACTTCGAAGCCACCGTGGTCTGCGCCGCCTTTGCCGGCAAGCTGCCGCTGGCCCGCCACCGCATGGTCAACGCCACCCTGGGCGCGCTGATGGGCCGCGAGATCCACGCCCTGCAGCTGAAGACCCTGACTCCCGAAGAGGCGGCCGCCTGATGCAGAAGATCGTGGTTGGCGGTGGCGCCCGCCTGGCGGGTGAAGTCCGCATTTCCGGTGCCAAGAACGCGGTGCTGCCGATCCTGTGTGCCACCCTGCTGGCCGACACGCCGGTGCGGATCACCAACGTGCCGCGCCTGCACGACGTGCTGACCACCGCCAAGCTTCTGGCCGGCCTCGGCGCCGGCGTGGCCCACGAGGGCGACGCGATGACCGTCGACCCGCGCAGCGTCAACAGCCACGTGGCGCCGTACGAGCTGGTCAAGACCATGCGCGCCTCGGTGCTGGTGCTGGGCCCGCTGCTGGCGAAGCACGGCGTGGCCGAAGTCTCGCTGCCGGGCGGCTGCGCGATCGGTTCGCGCCCGGTGGACCTGCACATCAAGGGCCTGCAGGCGCTGGGCGCGAAGATCAGCGTCGACCACGGCTTCATCAAGGCCAGCTGCGACGGCCGCCTGAAGGGCGCGCGCCACGTGTTCGAACTGGTCAGCGTGGGCGCCACCGAAAACGTGCTGATGGCCGCCGCGCTGGCCGATGGCACCACGGTGCTGGAAAACGCGGCGATGGAGCCGGAGATCGTCGATCTGGCCGACTGCCTCAACGCGATGGGCGCGAAGATCAGCGGGCACGGCTCCGCGCGGATCGTGGTCGAGGGCGTGGAGCGATTGCACGGCTGCGAGCACGCGGTGGTCGCCGACCGCATCGAATGCGGCACCTTCCTGGTCGCCGCGGCCATGACCGGTGGCCGCGTCACCGCCACCCATGCGCGCGCCGACACCATGGACGCGGTGCTGGACAAGCTGCGCGAAGCCGGCGCTGAGATCACCCTCGAAACGACGGCCGATGCCGGCGACCGCATCACCATCGACATGCACGGCAAGCGCCCGCGCGCGGTCAACATCACCACCGCGCCGCACCCGGCCTTCCCCACCGACATGCAGGCGCAGTTCATGGCCATGGACTGCGCGGCCGACGGCGTCGGCGTGGTCAACGAAACCATCTTCGAAAACCGCTTCATGCACGTCAACGAGCTGCTGCGCCTGGGCGCGGACATCCGCGTGGACGGCCATACCGCGGTGGTGCGCGGGGTGGAGCGGCTGACCGGCGCGCCGGTGATGGCCACCGATCTGCGCGCTTCGGCTTCGCTGATCCTGGCTGGGCTGGTGGCGGAAGGCGAAACCACCATCGACCGCATCTACCACCTCGACCGCGGCTACGAGAACATCGAAGCCAAGCTGTCGGCGCTGGGTGCCAGCATCCGCCGAATCGACTGAGCCGCGCCCGCGGCCGTCATTCCACCAGTGAGTGTCCGGCGCCGCGCAGCGTGGCCATTGCGCGCGGCAAGGCGGTTGCTTTCACCAGCAGGTAGTCGGTGTCGAAGGTGCTGACCGCGAAGATGCCGATCCCGGCTTCCGCCAGCGGTGCCAGCAGCGCCGCGAGGATGCCCACTTCGTCGAACGCGAACGGGCCGTGCAGCTTGAGCGTGCGCCAGCCGCCATCCAGCTTCGGCGCCGGCGGCGCCACTTCCTGCGGACACACGATCGACAGCTCGTCGGCGGTGCGCGACACCGAGGCGAAGCCCGCCGCCTCCAGCACGCCTGCCGGCACCGGCGCATCCGCCGCCAGCCGGGCGATCACGTAAGTCTGGGGCAGCAGCGAAAGGCGCAGCGGCATGCGGGAGTCCGGTCGGGTTGGTCGGTCGGCTCAGGCGGCGAGGTACGACAGCGCGTAGCCCGCCCACATGGCGGCCAGCACGCCAAAGCCGGCAAGGAAGACGGCGAACCGGTGCATCACCCGGTTGTAGCTGCACTGGATCGCGCTGTGGACGATCCGCAGGCCGACGAACAGCCAGGCGGCTGCGGGCAGCCACGCCGGCAGGTGGGCGGTGGCAAGCGCGACGGCGCACAGCACGTAGAACAGCACCGGCAGTTCGAACAGATGGTTGTAATTGTCCGATGCACGGGAATCATCCAACCGCTTTGCGCGCTCCACCGACAGCGCCACCGTCTGCGGATGGATCCGCCGCGCGCGCATCTCGGTGACGCGCACCACCAGCATGCGCAGGCCGACTGCGAAGGTGAGTGTTGCCAACGCCGCGCAGGCGGCGACCAGATGCTGTTGCGGACCCATCGATTTTCCCCGTTGCTGGAACCGTGATGGCGAAGACCGCGGCCTGCGGTCGCGTCAGCGCGCGGCCCAGGCCAGGCACAGCGTGCCCGTCGCCCACAGTACCACCCAGGCCAGGTGGCGGCCGCGGGTGAACAGCAGCGGCAGCACGCCGCAGGCAAGCAGGCACCAGCCCAGCGTCCGCGCGATCATCGCAGCTGGTGGGCCGTCGCCGAGCTGCCAGAGCACCGCGCTGATGCCCAGCGCCAGCAGCGTGGTCAGGTGCCAGGCGAAGCGCAGCGTATTGCGGGTGAACGCCGGGCCGCCGAACAGCGGCGGCAGCTCGCGGCGGAACAGCCGGATCAGGATGTAGCGTTCGCCCAGCACGGAATGGGCCAGGCCCAGCAGTGCCAGTAACAGCGCGGCGATCTCAAGCATGGAGTTGTTCCTCGGGGCTCGCCCCGAGAGTACTGCGAGGAAACACCGCGAACGACGAGAGTGCATGCATGTCTGCTGCCGCGAGACGCCGCGGGCGCAGCGCGATGCTCAGGTCAGCGCGATCCGGTGAACGATGTTGCCGTCGAGCGCCAGGAACCCAACGGAAGAAACGGTTGGCAGGTTGCGTCTGCGCACCGCTTGGCGCAGCTGCGGAAGCATTGCTTCTAGCGGCTTAACACCTGAGTTAAGCCGCGCCGCGAAGCGGCTTCGGCTTGAATGAATTGTTAGGGCTCATGCCGCGCCCCACAAATGTGTTCCGCTACAGGTTTGGATAGGTGGCGCCCTGTAAACGGTAGCCGTACTGGAACGTGGACGAACCTAGAGAAACGCTGCGAGCGAGTGGCTGTATGCCGTTGAAGCTCCATGACGACGGTTGCGCACACTCCTGCTCACGGTGGCCCGCGAAGGAGATCCGAACGAGCCCAGTTACCGATGATGAGGCAGGTGGAAAGATAACTTGCATCCCAGCCGAGTTTGGTCCGCCTGCGACAGAGCCCGTGGGCGTGCACTCTGCGGAGATCCTCAGACCTTCGACTGCGAGGGCAGCAGACCATCTTCGTCCGCCGTTGCGATGAAGCGTGGCGAGGCCGTACGTGGCGGAATAGCCTTTTTCCTGCATGTAACGGACGTAAGCGCGGTCCGGGAGCCAAAAGTCCAGGGCCAGATATGGCTGACCAGGACCGAGCTGTGTCAGAGGGTCGGAAGGAGCTACCCGTGCGAACCAGAGCGCGGCCGCTCCGTGCGGGGGCCAAGTGGGAGAACGCCCATCGATAGTGAAGGTACCCATACGAACGAATTCGAGGAAGGAGACCCCCCAGTGTCTCTTGCGCGGATGCCTGGCGAGAAAGGCCCTTGCCCACTGGACATTACTGCCGGCAAGTTCCTCGATGGTGAGGAAGCGAAGATGCGAAGGAAGTCTCCGTCGAACCGAGGATGGATCGAAAGCAAGCCAAGTCACTATCTCCTCAGGTTCCGCAACTGACCAATGTGTTTGGGCGCCATCTGGGAGATCTGGTAATGCCCTAGTGGATTCCGTCGCAATCCTTTGACCAGTCTTTACTTGAAGTGCGGTCGAGCAGGCACATCCGAGCAGCGCGGGGCCGAGCATTAACGATGCGATGATATTGGACATGAGTCCTAACGCCTTATGTCTTGAACACTCCCTACTCTAGGCGCCGAGAGCCCGGCGTGCGTGCCCGATAACGCCTCGGTGTCAGCACCACCGTAATTCAGCAGGGGCCGCACGCCGGATCTCGCGCGCGCCCGAACAGTTGATCGAGGTTTCCCTCGAACTGACAAGCGTGGGCCTCGGGCGCGATGCTCTCGGCCACTCAACTGTAGCGGAGAACGGGAATGGCGGCAGTCGGGATCGGTGTGGGCAAGACCAATCTGGACGTTGCGGTGGAAGGTCGCCAAGGCGTCACGCGGTACGCGAACACCCCCAGTGGCATAACGAAGCTCGTGAAATGGTTGGGGGGCCTCGAGGCGCCCCGCATCGTGGTGGAGGCCACTGGCGGTTATGAAGAGCCGGTACTCGAGGCCTGTTGCGATGCGGGCCTGTGGATCTGCCGGGTCAACCCACGGCAGGCGCGCAACTTCGCCAGGGCGACCGGTGAGTTGGCCAAGACGGATGCGATCGACGCCCGCCAGCTGGCACTGATGGCGCGGCTGCGGGTTGACCGGCTTCGACCCCATGTGGCGCCGCAGGCGTGGCAACGGGAGCTGCGCGACTGGCTGCGTCGTCGTGGCCAGATCGTCATGACGCTGCAAGGCCAGAAGCAACAAGCTGCGATGGCCCCGTCCGCAGTGCGAACCCTGACGTTGCGTACCATCGCCGCGCTCGCCCGCGAGCTGAAGGCAGTGGAACAAGCGATCAACAGACTGATCAAACAGCACGCTACCCCGGCCGTATGTTCCAGCAAGGGACTGGGACCGGTCTTCCAAGCGAGCATGCTGGCGTTGCTGCCCGAGCTGGGCGAACTGAGCCGTCGCGAGATCGCGAAGCTGGTGGGTGTGGCGCCGATGAATCGCGATAGTGGCCAAGGACAGGGAAAGCGCCGGATCCACGGCGGGCGGGCGCCGGTGCGGGTGGCCCTGTACATGGCAACCCTGTCGGCCCGACGTCCCCCCGCTTTCAGTAGCAGGTTGATCTAGAGTCCGGGGTTGATAGTAGTGGATACCAGCGTTTGGGCGTA
>NZ_SROY01000015.1:0-915 GCF_005862345.1 Thermomonas fusca
TGGACCGACCAGATTTCCGTAGACACTCAGTCGCTGCGTTGCGCGTAGCGCCTCTCGAACTCTACTGGTGACATGCCGCCAGCGGAACCATGCCGGCGGATCGGGTTGTAGAACATCTCGATGTAGTCGAACACGTCGGATGCCGCAGCGGCACGTGATGGGTAGATCCGCCGCTTGATCCGCTCCTTCTTCAGGACGCTGAAAAAGCTCTCGGCCACCGCGTTGTCGTGGCAGTTCCCGCGCCGGCTCATGCTCGGCACCATCCGATGCGCCTTCAGGAACGATTGCCAGTCGCTGCTGGTGAACTGGCAGCCCTGATCGGAATGGACCATCACGCCCGCGGCCGGTTTGCGCCGCCATGCGGCAGCGACCAGTGCCTGCAGCACCAGGTCGCTGGTCATCGTCGGCGCCGTCGCCCAGCCGACGATCTGCCGTGAGTACAGGTCCATCACCGCCGCCAGGAACAGCCAGCCCTCGTAGGTGCGGATGTAGGTGATGTCGGTCACCCAGACCTTGTTGGGCAGTCGCGGTTGAGCACGTTGGCCACCACGCCAACCGGACCGCCGCGATGACGCGGCTTGCGGCCATAACCCACCTGTGCCCGCAGGCCCTCGGCCTTCATCAGCCGCCAGACCCGATGGCGGCTGCAGCGTTCGCCGGCTTCGCGCAGATCCAGGGCGATCTTGCGATAGCCATACACCGCACCGCTGGCCAGCCAATGATGCTTGATCAGCCCAAGAAGACGCTGGTCCTCCTGCTCGCGAGCACTGGCACCTTGGCGTAGCCACGCGTAGTAGCCGCTGCGGTGCACGCCCAGCACCCGGCACATCGCCACCAGGCGGAACTCGCGGACGTGCACGCGCATGAACGCGTACTTCGCCTTTACCCCTTGGCAAAGTACGCGGCGGCTTTTTT
>NZ_SROY01000016.1:0-745 GCF_005862345.1 Thermomonas fusca
CTGGTCGAGATGGAAGTGCGCGAGCTGCTCTCCAAGTACGACTTCCCGGGCGACGACACCCCGATCATCGCGGGTTCGGCCCGCCTGGCGCTGGAAGGCGACCAGAGCGAGATCGGCGTGCCGTCGATCATCAAGCTGGTGGATGCGCTGGACAGCTGGATCCCGGAGCCGCAGCGCGACATCGACAAGCCGTTCCTGATGCCGGTGGAAGACGTGTTCTCGATCTCGGGTCGCGGCACCGTGGTGACCGGCCGCATCGAGCGCGGCGTGATCAAGGTGGGCGAGGAAATCGAGATTGTCGGTATCCGCCCGACCCAGAAGACCACGGTGACCGGCGTGGAAATGTTCCGCAAGCTGCTGGACCAGGGCCAGGCGGGCGACAACGCGGGCCTGCTGCTGCGCGGCACCAAGCGTGACGACGTGGAGCGCGGCCAGGTGCTGTGCAAGCCGGGTTCGATCACCCCGCACACCGAGTTCGAGGCCGAGGTGTACGTGCTGTCGAAGGACGAAGGCGGCCGTCACACCCCGTTCTTCAAGGGCTACCGCCCGCAGTTCTACTTCCGCACCACCGACATCACCGGCGCCTGCCAGCTGCCGGAAGGCACCGAGATGGTGATGCCGGGCGACAACGTGAAGATGGTGGTCACGCTGATCAACCCGGTGGCGATGGACGAAGGCCTGCGCTTCGCGATCCGCGAAGGCGGCCGCACCGTCGGCGCCGGCGTGGTGGCGAAGATCATCAAGT
>NZ_SROY01000002.1:0-558378 GCF_005862345.1 Thermomonas fusca
GAAACGGTTGGCAAGTTGCGCCTGCGCACCGCTTGGCGCAGCTACGGAAGCCTTGCTCTTAGCGGCCTAACACCTGAGTAGACCCCAAGAGCGGGGTATAGGACGGGATGTTGCGCGGTTGGGTGGGGGCGGTCAAGCCAATTTCCTACGCAAAAACAATCCCTTGCCTGCTATGCGGCGGCGCAGCGAATGCTGAACATCTCTGTATATGGAGCGGATTCGGGGGCGTAATGGCACAAGTGCCTGAAAAACGGGGTGTAGCAAGTGATCGGGCACAAGAGAAAAAAGTCAGCCTGATGGAGGCTGTTCGCCGCAGGATTCGTGCAAAACACTACAGCTTGCGTACGGAGCAGGCTTACCTGGGGTGGGTGCGGCAATTCATTTTGGCGAACGGTCGTCGGCACCCGCGTGAGTTGGGCGGTGCGGAGGTGGAAGCGTTCCTCAGCCGGCTGGCGACGGAGCGCAACGTGGCGGCCAGTACCCAGAACCAAGCCCTGTCGGCCCTGCTGTTCCTGTACCGCGAGGTGCTGCGGGTAGATCTGCCATGGATGGCCTCGGTGCTGCGGGCGAAGCGGCCGCGCCGGTTGCCCACGGTGTTGTCGGTGGAGGAGGTGCGGCGCCTGCTGTCGATGATGGAGGGGCGCACTTGGTTGATGGCCAGCCTGCTGTACGGCACCGGGATGCGGTTGATGGAATGCCTGCGACTGCGGGTCAAGGACGTGGATTTTGCGCGCAACGAGATCCTGATCCGCAACGGCAAGGGCGGTAAGGACCGGCGCACGATGCTGCCGCGTGCGCTGGAAGGCCCGCTGCAGCGCGAGATCGAGCGGACGCGGGTGCTGCATCGGCAGGACCTTGCCGAGGGCTTCGGCAAGACGCCGCTGCCCGATGCGCTGTCGCGCAAGTACCCGGAGGCGGGCCGCGAGTTCGGTTGGCAGTTCGTGTTCCCGTCGGAGCGGCGGTCGGTGGATCCGCGCGGCGGCGGCCTGCACCGTCACCATGTGGACGATGCGGTGCTGGCCCGCGCCTTGAAAAATGCGCGGGCGCAGGCGGGGATGGAAAAGCTGCTCAGTGCGCATACCCTGCGCCATTCCTTCGCTACCCATCTGCTGGAAGCCGGCTACGACATCCGCACCATCCAGGAATTGCTGGGGCACAAGGATGTGGCCACCACCCAGATCTACACCCACGTCCTCAACCGCGGTGGGCGTGGGGTGCGCAGTCCGCTGGATGGATGAGGCTCAGGGCGCGGCGGTGATCGCCAGAGTCGCTTTCGGGGCTATCCCGCGCTCCAGCGATTGCAACGCGATGCGAAGCCCGCCCACGGTCGCATCGGTCTGGCCCTGGCCGCGCAACGGGCTGGTGTGCAGTGACAGCTCGCTGGCCGCCCCGCGTGCAGGCTGCCAGCGCAGGCGGATCTCCGCGTCGCCTGCCCACACGCAGCGCACGTCGGGCGGGCAGCGCGAGTCGTTGACCAGACGCAGGTAGGTCAGCTGGCTGCCGTCGGCCAATGTGGCGCGCTCGCCCACGCCCAGGGTCACGGTCTGCGGCGCGGTTTCGTGCACGTTGGTGTCCTCGCGATCCGGCGCTTGTGGGGATGAAGGGGCAGCACCGGCGCAACCTGCGAGCAGGGCGGTGGCGAGGAGGCTGGCGATACGGCGCATGGCGGGCTCGCGGTAGTGGCAACGGTGTACGGGTATAGCACTACCCGGATCGAGGCGATGTGTCCGGCGACCGCCCGGGTTCAGCCGCGGTCGCGTTTCAGGTCGCCGATGCGGCCAGCCCGGCCAACCGGATCGGTTCCGGCAGTCGGTGGCTGGTGGTGAAGCGCATCACCAGTTCCGGCGCCGCCGCCATCGCCACCCGATGGCCGGGCGAGACGATCAGCGGGGGACTGTCCGGCCTGCTGCGCAGCACCCAGCCGATCTGCTGGCGGACGTCGCGTAGTGGGGTGAAGGCGCCGCGCATTTCATGCAGCGCCATCCGCGGCTCGCCGGTGAGGATGGAGGTGGCAACGCCAATGCTGGGCAGGCCGGTGGCCACGCCGAAGTGCGCGGCGATGCCCAACCGGCGCGGGTGGGCGGTGCCGTGGCCGTCGACGAAGGCGAGATCCGGCGGGTGCTTGAGCATTGCCAGCGCCTCCAGCAGTGCGGGCAGTACACGGAAGCCCTGCAGGTCGGCAATCTCCGGCATCGCTGCCGGCAATCGCGCCACCTGTCGGTCGATGACCGCAAGGGTGTCCGCGTCCAGCAACAACGCGGTGGCGCGGAGGGTTGCGCCGTCGTCCTCACTGGCCGTCACGAAGCCGGCGATGCTGCGCAGCGGCTGGGCGAAGCGGTCGCGCAGCTCCACCTGCTGGACCAGTTGCTGCTGCAGGTTGTGCAGGGCGTCGATGTCGCCGGCCGAGGCTGGCGGAGGAGGCGTGGCCGCCATCAGTCGCGGAACTCGCGAAGGCTGGCATGGCCGCCCACGTCGAAGTGGACGCGATAGCGGATGCCGTAGTTGCCCTCGTCCATGTCGGCCACGGCGCAGGCGCACAGAGCGCGCGCCAGCGGCGGCAGGGTGTCGCTGTGGCCGATCACCAGTACCGTGCCGGCGGGATGTTCGGCGCGCAGGCGCCGGGCGAAGGCGGCGGCATCGGTGGGGTCGTAGGCAATCACCTCCTGCGCTTTTGCGCGGGCCACGGGCTCCGCGGTCTGGCGGGTGCGCCGTGTCGCTGAACTGTAGATCGCATCCAGTGGCTGATCCGCCAGCGAAGCGGCCAGCCGCTGCGCGCGCGCTGCGCCGATGGCGGTCAGCGGCGGATCCTTGCCGGCGGCCACGTCCTTCTCCGCGTGTCGCACCAGCAGGTAGGTGGCGCCGTCATCGCGGGCGGCGGGCATCGCGGCGCAGCTGGCCAGCAGCATGCAGGCCAGCGTTGCGATGGGAGCGGAAAGGCGGAGGCGCATCCGCACATCATAGGCCGCGCGCACGGTCCGTCGCCGGAGACGCCCCGCTTTGCCGGGTCTGCTTCCGTTGATGGCGGGCTATCCCGGCCGCAGCGCGGTCAGCAGCCCGCGCGCGGCGCTGAAGCGGGTCGTCGCATCCGGCAGTTCCAGGGTGATGCGAAGTTTGTCCGGGCCGTCCATGCGGTAGTGCTTCGGTTGGCCCTGGATCAACCGGATCACCGCCATCGGATCGACCGCGGGCTTCTCGACGAACTGCATGCGCCCGCCGCTGCCGCCAAGGTCGAGCTTGCGGATGCCGAGCCGCGTCGCATCCAGCTTCAGTTCGGCGGTGGCGAACAGATGCTTGCTGGCCTCCGGCAGCAGGCCGAAGCGGTCGATCATCTCCACCTGCAGCTCGCGCAGCGCATCGGCATCGCGGGCGGCGCTGATGCGCTTGTACAGGGTCAGGCGTGCGTGCGGGTCGGGCAGGTAGTCGTCCGGGATCAGCGCCGGCACGTGCAGGTCGACGTCGGCGCCGAAGCGGTCGGCGTCGTCCACATCGGGAATCTTGCCCTGCTTGATCGACTTGACCGCACGTTCCAGCAGCTCGGTATAGAGGCTGAAGCCGACTTCCGCCATCTGCCCGCTCTGGTCCTCGCCCAGCAGCTCGCCGGCGCCGCGGATTTCCAGGTCGTGGGTGGCCAGGGTGAAGCCGGCGCCCAGTTCGTCCATCGAGCTGATCGCCTCCAGCCGCTTCTTCGCATCCGCGGTGATGTTGCGCCCATCCGGCACCAGCAGGTAGGCGTAGGCGCGATGGTGGCTGCGGCCGACGCGCCCGCGCAGCTGGTGCAGCTGGGCCAGGCCGAACTTGTCGGCGCGGTTGATCAGGATGGTGTTGGCATTGGGGATGTCGATGCCGGATTCGATGATGGTGGAACACAGCAGCACGTTGGTGCGCTGCTTGTGGAAGTCCAGCATCACCCGCTCCAGTTCGCGTTCGTGCATCTGCCCATGGGCAATCCCGATGCGCGCATCCGGCACCAGCGCCTGCAGCTCGTCGTGCATGCGGCCGATGCTCTCGACGTCGTTGTGCAGGAAATACACCTGGCCGCCGCGCGCCAGTTCGCGCTGGAAGGCCTCGCGCAGGAGCGCGTCGTCCCAGACGTGGACGAAGGTCTGCACCGCCAGCCGATTCGCCGGCGGGGTGGCGATGAGGGAAAGGTCGCGCAACCCGCTCATCGCCATGTTCAGCGTGCGCGGAATTGGGGTGGCGGTCAGGGTGAGCAGGTGCACGTTCGCGCGCAGTTTCTTCAGCGCTTCCTTCTGGCGCACGCCGAAGCGCTGTTCCTCGTCGACGATGACCAGGCCCAGGTCGCTGAACTTCACGTCCGGCTGCAGCAGGCGGTGGGTGCCGACGATCACGTCGAGCTTGCCCTCGGCCAGCTTCTGCAGCTCCGCTTCGATTTCCTTCTTCGACTTGAAGCGCGACAGCACCTCCACCCGCAGCGGCCAGTCGGCGAAGCGGTCGCGGAAGTTGCGGTAGTGCTGCTCGGCCAGCAGGGTGGTGGGCACCAGCACCGCCACCTGTTTGCCCGCGCTTGCCGACGCGAAGGCCGCGCGTACCGCCACTTCGGTCTTGCCGAAGCCGACGTCGCCGCAGACCACGCGGTCCATCGGCTGCGAGGAGGCAAGATCGCGCAGCACGGCCTCGATCGCGGCGTGCTGGTCGGGGGTTTCCTCGAACGGGAAGGTGGCGGCGAAAGGTTCGTACATCGCCCGGTCCACGTCGATCGCCAGGCCCCGCCGCGCATGGCGCTTGGCCTGGATCTCCAGCAGTTCGGCGGCGACGTCGCGGACCTTGTCGGCGGCCTTCTTCTTCGCCTTCGCCCACTGCTCGCCGCCGAGGTTGTGCAGCGGCGCGGTGTCGGGGTTGGCGCCGGAATAGCGGCTGATGCGGTCCAGCTGCGCCACCGGCACGTACAGGCGGTCGCCCTTGGCGTATTCGATGTCGAGGAATTCGCCGGGCATGCCGCCGACGTCCATCGCCACCAGCCCGCGGTAGCGGCCGACGCCGTGGTCCTCGTGGACGATCGGCGCCCCCAGGGTGAGTTCGCCGAGGTCGCGGATGATCGCTTCCGGCTCGCGCCCCGCGCGCTTGCGCCGGCGCGGCTGGCTGGCGCGCTCGGGGAACAGCTGGCGTTCGGTGAGCACGCACAGCGCCGGCGCATCCAGCGCGAAACCATCGTCGAAGGGGGCGACGGCGATGGCGAACGCGTGCGGACCGGCCTTGCCGCCGGGCGCGGTGGCCAGCCCGAGTCGCTCCCCGATACTCGCTTGGTCGGTCTGCCCACCGCGCCCGGCGGCAGGGCCAATCGCGCCGTGGGTGACGCCCGCGAAAGCCGGCCAGTCCGCCAGCACTTCGGGTTGCAGCCCCGCCGCCTGCAGCACCTCCAACAGCGCCTCGCGGCGGCCGGCGGAATCGGCGGCGACCAGCACGCGGCCCGGATAGTTCGACAGGAAATCGCGCAGCGCCTGCCCCGCCGGCTGGTCCTTCGCGCTCAGCGGCAGCGCCGGCGCCGGCTGCACCGGCAGCGGCTGTGCTTCTTCGTGGCGCGGATGCTGCGCTCCGCAGACTTCGATGCGCGCGCCGCGGTTCAGCGTCTCGCGCAGCGCATCCGGCGACAACCACAGTTCGGCCGGCGGCAGCAGCGGCCGTTCGATGTCGTGGCGCAGCTGCTCGAAGCGTTCGCCGATCTGCTTCCATGCGTGCTCGGCGGCCTCCAGCGCACCATCGCAGACCAGCGGCAGCGCGTTTGCGGCAAGGTAGTCGAACAGGGTTTCGGTGCTGCCGACGGCGCCGCGTTGTGCGGCGAAGAACAGCGGCAGGTAGTACTCCACCCCGGCCGGCGCAAGCCCGGCCTTGAGGTCCTGCACCAGCGCGCTGCGGCGGGTGTCGATGTCGAAGCGCTCGCGCAACGCTTCCAGCGCGCGCTGCACATGGGCATCGTCCATCGGTACTTCGCGGCCGGGCAGCAGTTCGATGGCGTCGATCTTTTCCAGCGAACGCTGCGACTCCGGGTCGAAGGCACGGATGCTGTCGATCTCGTCGTCCAGCAGCTCCACCCGGAACGGCGCGTCGGCGCCCATCGGGTACACGTCCAGCAGGCCGCCGCGCACGGCGAAGTCGCCGGGGTCGAACACCTGCGGCACGTTTCGGTAGCCGGCCGATTCCAGCCGGCGCTTCTCCGCGTCCATGTCCATGCGCTGGCCCAGCCGCACGCTGAAGCGGTTGCCCAGCACGTGGCTGCGCGGCGCCAGCCGCTGCATCAGGGTGGCGGCCGGCACCACCACCACGCCGCGCTTGAGTTCGGGTAGCCGCGCCAGCGTGGCCAGCCGCTGACTGACGATCTCGGGGTGCGGGCTGAAGCGGTCGAAGGGCAGGGTTTCCCAGTCAGGGAAGCCCAGCACCGGCAGCGCCGGATCGGCGCCGGTGAGCGTGCGCAGGTCCGCTTCCAGCTGGTGTGCGGCGTGGTTGTCGCGCGCCACCAGCAACAGCGGGCCATCAATGCGTTGCGCTGCGGCCAGCGCGGCGGCGGCCAGCGCGGTGCCGGAGGCGGGTGCGCGCCAGTACGCGCGCTGCTGGCCGGCGCGCGGCAGGGGGACGGGGGATTGCAGCAGCAGTTCAGGCATGGAAAACGCGCCCGCGCCGGACGGCGTGCGCCAGCGCGTTGTCGATGGGATTGGAGGCCGATTCTACCGGGTCGAACTTCGCGCCTCACGGACGCGCCAAGCGCTCAGCCGGCCAGCAGCGGCATCGGCGGCGGGGCGATCTTCGGTTTCGGCGGCGGAATGTCCAGCACCACGCGCACCAGCCCGGGTTCGCCGGTGGGCTCCTGGCGGAAGCCCAGCGAGGTGGCCAGCGCCTGCATCGGCAGGTTGCTTTCCAGCACGTCGCCGTACACCCGCCGCACCTTGCGGCCCTTCGCCCAGCGCACCAGCCGGCGCATCAGGTGGCGGCCCAGGCCCATGCCGTTGACGTAGTGGCTGACCAGGATCGCGAATTCGGCGTCGCTGCCATTGGCATCGATGGAGATGCGCGCCACCGCGCCGACCAGTGCCTCGCCCGGCGGCAGCGGTTCGGCCGCGACCAGGGCGAAATCACGGCGCGGGTCCGGGCGGGACAGCCGCTCGGCCTGCTGCGTGCTCAGCTCCTTCATCGGATGCAGGAAGCGCTGGCGGATCTCGTCAGGCTCCAGCAGGGTGAACGCGGCCTGCATCGGCCCGGCGTCTTCCGGCCGGATCGGGCGGATCAGGATGTCGCGCCCATTGCCGAGGCGGACATGTTCGTGCCACGGGGGCATGCGGTTGCGGGCGGCCATTCGGGCATCTTGGCGTGGACGACGTTAAAAAAATGAACGGCGCGTGTCTGGGCGCACGTTCAGCCCGTCGCGGCTGGTCGCGGGCCGCGCACACGGGTGTAGGCGGTCACCGCGCCCAGCACCAGCGCGCCAGCCACCACGCCGGCGAAGGCGTTGAACAGGTTTTCCCACAGCCAGCCCGGCGGCAGCGCGTGCGCGGCCTGCGCCCAGTGGTGCAGCAGCGGGATGCCGTGGACCAGGATGCCGCCGCCGACCAGGAACATCGCCGCGGTGCCGGCCACCGACAGGAACCGCATCAACCGGGGCGCGAACGCCAGGATGCCGCGACCCAGCGCGGCGCTGGCGCGCCCGGCGCCGGTGCGGGTCAGGCGCAGGCCGAGGTCGTCCAGCTTGACGATGCCGCCGACCAGCCCGTACACCCCCAGGGTCATGACCAGCGCGATCACCACCAGCACGCCCAGCTGCCTGAGGAACGGCTGGGTGGCCACGGTGCCGAGGGTGATCACGATGATTTCCGCGGAAAGAATGAAGTCGGTGCGGATCGCGCCGCGGATCTTGTCGCGCTCGAACGCCACCATGTCCATCGACTCATCGGCCACCGCCTGCACCAGCATGTCGTGGTGTTCGCTGGCCTCGCCCTTGTGCAGGAACTTGTGCGCCAGCTTCTCCACGCCTTCGTAGCAGAGGTAGGCGCCGCCCAGCATCAGCAGCGGCAGGATCAGCGGCACGCCAATGCCGCGCGATTTCAGCCAGGCTTCCAGCGCCGCGATTGCCAGCGCCGCCGGCACCAGGATCGCCTTGTTGAGCAGCGAGCCCTTGGCCACCGCCCATACCACCGGCAGTTCGCGCTCGGCCTGGATGCCGGTCACCTGCTGCGCGTTCAGCGCCAGGTCGTCGCCCAGCACGCCGGCGGTTTTCTTGGTGGCGACCTTGGCCATCACCGAGATGTCGTCGAGCAGGGTGGCGATGTCGTCGAAGAGGGCGAAGAAGCTGGAAGCCATGGGCCGACCGGGTCGAGGGGCAGGGCGAAAGTCTCGCACGCGCAAGCGAAAAGCGGGGTCAGGATGGCCCTTTCTCGGGCGGGGAGGACCGTGCCCTCCCGGTGCCGCTTCCTTATGCCGCTTCGCGCAGCCACTCCAGCCGCGCGCTGGCGCCGGGCTCGCCCAGCGCGCGGCGCAGGGCGTCGAGGGTCGGGCGCATGGCGACGTCGAACTGCCACGGCGGATTGAGGATCAGCAGGCCGCTGCCGTTCATCCGCAGCGGCGAATCGTCCGCGCGCACCAGCAGTTCCAGCAGCAGCGCCGACTTCGCCGGCAGTTTCGCCGCGGCGCGCCGGAACGGGTGCAGCGCGCGGCCCTGCTTGATCGGATACCACAGCGCGAACATGCCCTGCGGCCAGCGCGCCAGGCCTTCCTTCAGCGCGGCCAGCGCGAGGTCGAATTCGGCCAGCTGCGCCTCGAACGGCGGATCGATCAGCACCAGCCCGCGGGCGAACTTCTGCGCGCCGTGTTTCGGCGGCAGCAGCGCCTTGAGCGCGGCGTAGCCGTCGCGGGCGTGCACGGCGATGCGCGGATCGGCGGCGAAGTGCTGCTTCAGCACCGCGGCTTCTTCCGGATGCAGCTCGCAGGCGGCGATCCGGTCGGTCTCGCGCAGGGCGTGCCCCAGCAGCCACGGTGAGCCCGGATAGGCCGCGCCACCGTGCTGGCTGCGGCAGGCGCGCACCGCCGCCAGGTAGCGCTGGATGGCCGGGTCGCGCGGCGCTTCCGCCTGCAGCCGGGCGATCCCGTCCTGCGCCTCGCCGGTGGCCTGCGCGGCCTCGCCGTCGAGCTTGTACAGCCCGCGGCCGGCGTGGGTATCCAGCGCGAAGCAGGGCGACGGTTTGGCGGTCAGCGCCTCGCACAGGGCCAGCAGCACGACGTGCTTGAGGACATCGGCGTGGTTGCCGGCATGGAAGGCATGGCGATAGTTCATGCGCGCATTGTCGCCCGACTTCACATTCGCCACGCAAACCGCCGCAGGCGGCCGGTTACGATGCCGCCATGTCCACCACGATCCTGTTGGCCGAAGACGAGGCCGCCATTGCCGAGACCGTGCTGTACGCGCTGCGCGCCGAAGGCTTCGCCGCCGAGCACGTGCTGCTGGGTGGGCAGGTGCTGCCGCGCTTGCAGCAGGGCGGGATCGACCTGGTCATCCTCGACGTCGGCCTGCCCGATGCCAGCGGCTTCGAGGTCTGCCGCCGGCTGCGCGAACGCCACGCGCTGCCGGTGATCTTCCTCACCGCGCGCAGCGACGAGATCGACCGCGTGCTGGGGCTGGAGCTGGGCGCCGACGACTACATGGCCAAGCCGTTTTCGCCGCGCGAGCTGGTGGCGCGGGTGCGCGCGCGGCTGCGCCGGCACGAAGGCGGGCAGGCGCGCCAACGCGGCTGCTTCGAGCTGGATGCCGACGCCCACCGGATCCGCTACGCCGGCCACTGGCTGGAGTTGACCCGCTACGAGCACGCGCTGCTGGCCGAGCTGCTGCGCCGCCCCGGTGCCATCCTGGCCCGCGCGCAGCTGCTGGACCGGGTGTGGGCGGATGCGCTGGAGTCCGGTGAGCGCACCGTCGATACCCACATCAAGACCCTGCGCGCCAAGCTGCGCCAGCTCGATCCCGCGCGCGACCCGATCCGCACCCATCGCGGGCTGGGTTATTCCATCGAGGTGGACTGAATCCCGGTGAAGATCGCGCTGCGCGTGCTGCTGGGCTATTTCCTGATCGTCGCGCTGGCGGCGCTGCTGCTGGTCAACGTGTTCGTGCAGCAGGTCAAGCCGGGCGTGCGGCAGGCGATGGAGGACACCCTGGCCGACACCGCCAACGTGCTGGCGGAACTGGCCAGCGACGACCTGCTGGCCGGCCGCATCGCCGACGGCCGCTTCGCGACGCGGGTGCGGGCGATGACCGGGCGCGAGCTGGATGCCGACATCTGGGGGCAGGCCAAGCGCCGCGCCAGCTACCGGGTGACCATCACCGACGCGCGCGGGATCGTGGTGTTCGATTCCGCGGGCAAGGAAGTGGGCCGCGACAACTCGCGCTGGAACGACGTCTACCGCACCCTGCGCGGCCAATACGGCGCGCGTTCCACCCGCGACGATCCGGACGACGAGGCCAGCACGGTGATGTACGTGGCCGCGCCGATCCGCGATGCCGGTGGCCGGATCGCCGGCGTGCTCACCGTATCCAAGCCGAACCGCAGCATCCAGCCGTTCATCGAGCGCAGCCAGACAACCATCCTGCGCTGGGGCTGGGTGCTGCTGGGCAGCGCGCTGCTGGTGGGTGGCTTGGCCGCGTGGTGGCTGTCGCGCCAGCTGGCCGCACTGCGCCGCTATGCCGACGCGGTGGCGCGCGGTGAGCGCGCGTCCCTGCCGGACGCCGCCGGCGAATTCGCCGACCTCGGCCGCGCGCTGGAAAGCATGCGCCGGCAGCTGGAGGGCAAGCAGTACGTCGAGCGCTACGTGCACGCGCTGACCCACGAATTGAAAAGCCCGCTGGCGGCGATCCGCGGCGCGGCCGAGCTGCTGGAAGGGCCGCTGCCGGAAGCCGACCGCGCGCGCTTCGTCGCCAGCATCGACGCCCAGGGCCGGCGCATGGCGGCGATGGTGGACCGGCTGCTGGCGCTGGCCGCGCTGGAGCATCGCCAAGGCCTGGACGCGCCGCTGCCACTGGACCTGGCCGCGCTGGCGGGCGATGCGCTGGACGACGCGGCGCCGCGGGCGCAGGCGCGTGGCGTGCAGGTGGATCTGCAGGTGGACGATGCGTTGCCGGCGGTCGAAGGCGATGCGTTCCTGCTGCGCCAGCTGCTGGGCAACCTGATCGACAACGCCATCGACTTCTCGCCCGCCGGCGGCGTGGTGGAGGTGCGGCTGCAGGCGCAGCCCGATGGCCTGCGCATCGAGGTCGCCGACCGCGGCCCCGGCCTTCCCGACTTCGCGCTGGAGCGGGTGTTCGAGCGCTTCTATTCGCTGCCGCGTCCGGACGGCAGCGCGCGCGGCAACGGCCTCGGCCTGAACTTCGTCGCCGAGATCGCCAAACTGCACCGCGGCACGGTCAGCCTGGGCAATCGCGAGGGCGGCGGCGCCATCGCCGTGGTCGTGTTGCCGCCCGCATAGGCGCGCTTCACGCCCGCCTCATCGTCGCGCCATCGTCGCCTCGAACCGCCGCGCCAGGCTGTCGCCATCTTCCGATGGAGCAAGACGATGCGACTGGCATTCAAGGCCGGGATGGTGGTGCTGCTGACCCTGGCCATCCTCATTCCGCTGCAGCTGATCCGCGGCACCATCCACGAACGCCAGATGTACCGCGAGCAGGCGGTGCGCGACATCGGCGCCAGCTTCGGTGCGCGCCAGACCATCGCCGGGCCGGTGCTGGTGGTGCCCTACGAGGAACGCGTGGTCGAGGTGACCAGCGACGAGAATGGCAACGAGCGCCGCAGCCTGCGGCGCAGGAGCGGGCAGTGGACGTTCTTCCCGGCCAGCCTGTCGATCGACGGCGAACTCAAGCCGGACGTGCGCCGGCGCGGCCTGCACGAGGTGCGCGTGTATCAGTGGGACGGGCGCGCACTGGCGCGCTTCGAAGCGGCCATACCGGTCGAGGCCGACGGCGTGCAGCGCCGCATCGGCCAGCCGTGGCTGAGTCTGGGGATCGCCGACGTCGGTGGCCTGCACGGCACGCCGCGGATCAGCGTGGACGGCGTGGCGGTGGCGGTGGCGCAGGGCCTCGGCCATGCCGACGGTCCCGGCGTACACGCGCGGCTGGCGGTGCCCGCTGCAGGAAGCCGGCTGCGGCTGGATGTGCGCGCCGAACTGTCGCTGCGCGGCACCGAATCTTTCGCGATGCTGCCGCTGGGCGAGGCCAACGACCTGCGCCTGCGTTCGCGCTGGCGCAGCCCGAAGTTCGAGGGCCGCTCGCCGCAGCACGACATCGATGCGCATGGTTTCCGCGCGCGCTGGCAGATCGCCGCGGTGGCGAGCAACGCGCAGCGACGCTACTTGCAGTCTCCGGCGCTGGCACCGGAGCAGGCGCTGTCCGAATCGGCCCGCGCGGCGCTGAGCGCCGGCATGCCGTGGACGCCGCCGGGCGATGCGGTCAGCGTGGCGCTGATCGACCCGGTGAACCCTTATCTGCAGGCCGACCGCGCCAGCAAGTACGGCCTGCTGTTCGTGCTGCTGACCTTCGTCGGCTTCTTCATGTTCGAACTGATCAAGCGGGTGCGCGTGCATCCCATCCAGTACCTGCTGGTGGGCATGGCCATCGCGATCTTCTTCCTGCTGCTGCTGAGCCTGAGCGAGTACCTCGCTTTCGGCCTGTCCTACCTGCTGGCGGCGGCAGCCTGCATCGGCCTGATCGGCTTCTACCTGTCGGCGGTGCTGCGCAGCCGCGCGCGCGGGCTGGGGTTCGCAGTGATGCTGGCCGCGCTGTACGCGGCGCTGTACGGGCTGCTGTTGTCGGAGGACAACGCGCTGGCGCTGGGCGCCGGGCTGCTGTTCGCGATCCTGGCGGGGATCATGCTGGCGACCCGGCAGGTGGACTGGTACCAGCTGTCCGGCCGCGACGAGGGCGGGCTGCGCTGAGGCCGGGCCGTGCCGAATCGAACGGGGCGCGCGGAACGTGCGCCCCGTCACGGCTGCAGGTGAGGCAGCCATGACCAAAGGCCCGGGTGCCGATGCCACGGCGCTGGCTAGACTCCGGTCTTTGCCGCAGTTCCCCGGGGATGACGATGAAGCGATTGATGTTGACGGCCGCCTTGCTGGTGGCCGCGCTGGGCAGCGCGCAGGCGCAGGAAAAGGTGGACCTGGACGTGACCTCGCAGATCCGCCAGGAAGCATTCCAGCGTTCGCAGGTGATGGCCACGCTCAATCACCTGACCGATGTGATCGGGCCGCGCCTGACCAATTCGCCGTCGATGGCGAACGCCAACCAGTGGACGCGTTCGAAGTTCAGCGAATGGGGGCTGGCCAACGTGCACGACGAAGCGGTGGCCGACATCGGCCGCGGTTGGGCGTTCACCGACGCCAGCATGGAAATGCTGTCCCCGCGCGCGATGCCGCTGCACGCGCTGCCCAAGGCGTGGACGCCCGGTACCAACGGTGCGGTCGAGGGCGAGGCGATTTTCGCCAAGATCGAGTCGAAAGCCGATCTGGAAAAGTGGAAAGGCAAGCTGAAGGGCAAGATCGTCTTCACCGACGCGTTGCGCCCGTACAAGCCGAATGAGAAGTCGGACTTCAGCCGCCACGACCACGACAGCCTGGAGGAACTGCTGTCCTACCCGCTGCCGCAGGAGCGCAACAGCGATCCCGAGATGATGGCGCGCTACCGCGCGCGCATGGAGCTGGCGCCGCTGGTCAACCAGTTCCTGATCGACGAGGGCGTGGCCGCCACGGTGTCGATCAGCAGCTGGAACGACGGCATCGTGCGGGTCATGGGTGGCGGTTCGCGCAAAGCCGGCGAGTCGGTCGGCGTGCCGGCGCTGGTGATGATGGCCGAGCACTACAACACGGTGATGCGCGCGCTGGAGCGCAAGGAAGCGGTGAAGCTGCGCCTCAATGTCGATGCGCGCTTCATCGACGAAGCCAACCAGCCCGGTTACAACACTATCGCCGAGATCCCGGGCACCGGGCCGCAGAAGAATGAAGTGGTGATGCTGGGCGCGCACCTGGATTCCTGGCACACCGGCTCGGGCGCCAACGACAACGGCGCCGGCGTGGCGGTGATGATGGAGGCCATGCGCATCCTCAAGGCGGTGGGCGCCAGGCCCAACCGCACCATCCGGGTGGCACTGTGGACCGGCGAGGAGCAGGGCCTGATCGGCTCGCAGGATTACGTGGGCAAGCACTTCGGCAAGTTCGAGGAGCCGAAGGACCCCGAACAGAAGGCGCTGCCGGCGTTCTTCCGCCAGAGCAAGGGCAAGCTGATCCGCACCGCCGACCACGGCAAGATCTCCGCCTACTTCAACCTCGACAACGGCAGCGGCAAGATCCGCGGCATCTACGCGCAGGAAAACCTCGCCGTGGCGCCGATCTTCGAAGAATGGCTGAAGCCGTGGAACGACGTCGGCGCCACCATCGTCACCCAGCGCAACACCGGCAGCACCGACCACGTCAGCTTCGACGCGGTGGGCATCCCCGGCTTCCAGTTCGTGCAGGACCAGCTGGACTACTTCAGCCACGTCCACCACACCCATCTGGACGTGCAGGACCACGCGGTGGCGGCCGATTTGAAGCAGGCTTCCGCGATCGTCGCCTCGTTCGTCTACAACACCGCGATGCGCCCGGCCAAGCTGCCGCGCAAGCCGTTCGTGGAAACGAAGTAAGCGCTTTGCCGCGTGCGATGCGCAGGGCCGGCCGTGCGCCGGCCCTTTGTTTTCAAGCACCTGCGCCCGCACGGTGGCGGCGGGTTGAAGCGCTCAGTCGAGCGCCAGCTTCAGGTTGATGCCCAGCCCCAGCATGTCTTCCGGCTCCGCCTCCAGGTCCGCGCGCAGCAGCGGGCGCGACTGCAGCCAGCGCCGATCCAGCTGCAGCAGCAGGCGGTCGCCATCGGCCCGCAGCTGCAGGCCTTGCGGCTGTTCGCTGCTGCGCGAACGGTGCAGCAGCACCGCCAGCCGCAGCAGCGCGGCGCTGCGGCGGGCGTTGGCCAGCAGGCGGTCGGGAATCATCTCGAACGCCGATTTCGGCACGTTGCGCCGGTGCGTGCGCACCAGCGCGGCAAGGAAACGCTGGCCCTGCTGCGAGAAGCCGGCGATGTCGGAGTTCTGCAGCACGTAGGCGCCGTGGGTGTGGTAGCCGCTGTGGGCGATGGCCAGGCCAAGCTCGTGCAGGCGCGCCGCGCGGCTGAGCATCGCGCGGTCGTCGTTGCTCAGCCCCCAGTCGCCGGCGACTTGTTCGAACAGCCCCAGCGCGGTGGCTTCGACCCGCGCGGCTTGGGTGGCATCCACGCCATAACGGTGCATCAGCGCCGCCACCGATACGTCGCGCGGGTCGTCGGCGCCGCCGCGTCCGAGCAGGTCGTACAGCACGCCTTCGCGCAACGCCGCCTTGCTGACCTGCAGCCGTTCCAGCCTTAACGCGGCGAACACCGCCTCCAGCACCAGCACGCCGCCGGCGATCACCGGGCGGCGGTCGTCGGACAGGCCGGGCAGCACGATGTCCTCGATCCGGCCGGCCTGCAGGATGCGGTCGCGGATCTGCGCCAGCCCCTCGGGGGTGATCGAACCCTTGGTCAGCTTCATCGCTGCGCAGATGCCGCCGATCGCCTTGTGGGTGCCGGAAGTGCCGATGGCTTCGTCCCAGCCCAGCCGGCGGTAGGTGGCGGCGAATTGCTGCAGCTGCGCCGACACCTCGGTGAACGCGGCGTTCCAGCGCTTCCGGGTGAGCTTGCTGCCCTCGAAGAAGCGGCGCGTGCTGGCCACGCAGCCGACCTGCAGGCTTTCGCGCTCCAGCGGGATGAAGCCTTCGCCGATGATGCATTCGGTGGAACCACCGCCGATGTCGATGACCAGCCGTTTCTGGCCTTCCTGCGGGGGTTGCTCATGGGCCACGCCCAGATAGACCAGACGCGCTTCCTCGCGGCCGGAGACCACGTCGATGGCATGGCCCAGCGCCGCTTCGGCCGGGGCCAGGAACGATTCCGGCGCACGCAGCTGGCGCACCGTATGGGTGGCCACCGCGCGCACATGCCGCGGCGGGATCTCGGCGATGCGCTGGCCGAACCGGGCCAGGCAGGCCAGCGCGCGTTCGCGCACTTCCGGCGCCAACCCGCCCAATGCGTTCAGGCCTTCGCCCATGCGCACGGTTTCGCGCAGGCGATCGACCACCCGCAGCTGGCCCAGCACCCGCTGCGCCACCACGATATGGAAGCTGTTCGAGCCGAGGTCGACTGCTGCCACCAGGTCGCCGTCGCGCAGCGGTGCGGGGGCCCGGGGCGGAAGCGGGCTCATGCGATCGGTCGGATAGGGGGGCGCATGCGCCATTATCGCCTGCGCGGTCGCCGTCAGGCGTCCAGCGCGGCCAGCAAGGCCAGCTGCGCCGAGAACGGCTGCTCGCCGGGCGCCGGCAGGCGACGTTCGTAGCAGCCGTCGGCGCGCAGTTCCCAGGCGTTCTGGTTGTCGGCCAGGTAGTTGAGCAGGCCTTCGCGCTGCACCCGTGCGGCGACGCCGGGGTCCAGCAGCGGGAAGGCGGTCTCCACCCGCCGCAGCAGGTTGCGCTCCAGCCAGTCGGCCGACGAGCAGTACAGCTCCGGCGCGTCGTTGTTGCCGAACCACCAGATCCGGTGGTGTTCCAGGAAACGCCCCACCACCGAGCGCACCCGGATGCTGTCGGAAATCCCGGGGATGCCCGGTCGCACCGCGCAGGCGCCGCGCACGATCAGGTCGATCTCCACCCCGGCCTGCGACGCCCTGTACAGCGCGCGCACCACTTCCGGTTCGTTGAGCGCGTTCATCTTGGCAACGATCCGTCCAGGCCGGCCGGCACGCGCATGCGCGGCCTCGCGCGCGATCCGCTGCAGCACCCCCGGGTGCAGGGTGAAGGGCGACTGCAGCAGGCGCGACAGGGTCAGCGGCGCGGCCAGGCCCGACAGCTGCTGGAAGATCAGGTGCACGTCGTTGCCGATGTCCGGATGCGCGGTCAGCAGGCCGAAGTCGGTGTAGGCGCGTGCGGTGCCGCTGTGGTAGTTGCCGGTGCCCAGGTGCACGTAGCGGCGCAGCGCGCTGCCCTCGCGGCGCACGACCAGCAGCATCTTGGCGTGGGTCTTGTAGCCCACCACCCCGTACACCACCTGCACGCCGGCATCCTGCAGGCGGTCGGCCAGGCGCAGGTTGGCTTCCTCGTCGAAGCGCGCGCGCAGCTCCACCACCACGGTCACGTCCTTGCCGTTGCGCGCGGCCTGGATCAGGTGCTCGACGATCGCCGACTCCTTGCCGGTGCGGTACAGCGTCTGCTTGATCGCCAGCACGTCCGGGTCTTCGGCGGCCTGGCGGATCAGCTCCAGCACCGGGGTGAAACTGTCGAAGGGATGGTGCAGCAGCACATCGCCCTGGCGGATCAGCTCGAACATCGCGTCCATGTCGCGCGGCAGCCGCGGCTGGAACGGGCGGTACTTCAGGTCCGGCCGCTGCACCATGTCGTAGACCTGCACCACCCGGTTGAGATTGACCGGGCCATTGATCTTGTAGACCGCGCTTTCCGACAGTTCGAAATTGGCCAGCAGGCTGTCCACCACCGGTTGCGGGCAGCGCTCGTCGATCTCCAGCCGCACCGCGCGCAGGTAGCCGCGGCCCAGCAGTTCGTCGCGCAGGGCGAGCGCGAGGTTGTCCATGTCGTCTTCATCGACGATCAGTTCGGAATTGCGGGTCACCCGGAACTGGTGCGCGCCGGTGACCATCATCCCCGGGAACAGCTCGTGCACGAACGCGGACAGCACCTCGCTCAGGAACACGAAGTCGTGGAAGGCATCGCCATCGCCGTCGGCATCGGGCAGGCGGATGATCCGCGGCAGCGAGCGCGGCGCGCGCACCACCGCAAGATGGCCTTCGCGACCGAAGGCGTCGCGGCCTTCCAGCTGCACCACCACGTTGAGCGACTTGTTGAGGATCTTGGGGAACGGATGCGCCGGGTCGAGGCCGAGCGGCGACAGCACCGGCATGATCTCCTCCTGGAAATGCGCGCGCAGCCAGCCGGCCTGTTCCGCCGTCCATTGTTCGCGCTGCAGCAGGCGGATGCCCTGCTCGGCCAGCGCCGGCCGCAGCTCCTCGTAGAAGCAGCGGTACTGCGCATCGACCAGCGCCGCCGCGCGTTCGTGGATGCGCTCCAGCAGCACCGCCGGCGCCAGCCCGTCCATGCCCGCGGGAAGGTTCAGTTCCACCGCGTGGCGCACCGCGCCGCCGCGGATCTCGAAGAATTCGTCGAGGTTGGTGCAGGAGATGCATAGGTAGCGCAGCCGCTCCAGCAGCGGCACCGACGGGTCCTGCGCCTGCGCCAGCACGCGAAAGTTGAAGTCGAGCTGGCCCAGTTCGCGATTGGCGTACAGCGACGGGTCGTGCAGCGACGGCAGGCTGGAATCGGTGGTCATGTCGGATGGATAGCCGATGAGTCGTGGTCGAGGCCGCGGTCGAGCACGCGCTCGGGGCCGAAGCGACAGGAGAAGGTACTGCCGATGCCGACTTCGCTGTCGATGCGCAGCTGGGCTTCGTGCAGGCCCAGCACGTGCTTGACGATGGCAAGGCCAAGGCCGGTGCCGCCGGATTCTCGCGAACGGCTGGTGGAGACGCGGTAGAAGCGTTCGGTCAGCCGCGGCAGGTGCGCGGCCGGGATGCCGTAGCCGGAATCGCGCACCGACAGCAGCGCGCCGCCGTCGGCTTCGCGGCTCAGGCGGATGCTGATGCCACCGCCGTCGGGGGTGTAGCGCACCGCGTTGCTGACCAGGTTGCCGAAGGCGCTGTGCAGCTCCTTCGACGCACCGCGCAGGTCCACCTGCGCCAGGTCCTCGACCTGCACGCGATGGCGACCGCCGCTCAGCGCCTCGGCTTCGCGGCGCAGGCTGGCCAGCAGCGGCGCCATCGCCACGTGTTCCTCCGGCAGCTGGTCGCGCGCCTCCAGCCGCGACAGCGTCAGCAGGTCCTCGACCAGCCGGGTCATCCGCTGCGACTGCCGGCGCATTTCCGCCAGCAGCGCCGCCCATTCCGGGTTGTCATCGGCGTCGAGCATTTCCAGATAGCCGTGGATCACCGTCAACGGCGTGCGCAGTTCATGCGAGACGTTGGCGACGAAGTCGCGGCGCATGTGTTCCAGCCGCAGCAGCTTGCTGACGTCGCGCGCCAGCAGCAGCCACAGCTCGTCGGAATAGGGGAGCAGGCGCAGGCTCAGGCGCCGGCCCGGATCGACCGGCGAGGCCACGTCCTCCATCGGCTCGGCGTTGCGCCCGGCCGCCAGCCATTGCGCCATCGGCAGCGGCTGCAGCGCCTGCGCCACCGGCGCGTTGTGGTGCTGCGGGTAGTGCAGGCCCAGCAGTGGCGTGGCCGCCTCGTTGAACCACAGCACGCGCTGGCTGTTGCGTTCCACCAGCACCACCGCGTCGGGCAGCGCCGCGGCTACCGCGCGATACGCGCGCAGCATCGTCAGCAGCCGGCGCTTGCGCATGCGCATTTCGGTCTGGCCGCGGAACAGCAGGGCGTCCAGCGAATTCCAGGCGCCGCTGCCGCCGACTGGTTCCGGCCGCTGGCGCGCCTCCAACCGCTGCAGCACCCGGTGCAGCCGCCAGTAATGCCAGCCCACCACGCCCAGCGCGGTGATCGCCAGCGCCGGCCACGGATGTCCCAGCAGCAGGCCCAGGCCCAGCCCGGCAAGCAGCACCAGGGCGAGTTGTCCCAGCGTGCGGAACCAGGCTTGGCGGGCGTCGGGCGACATCGGGCAAGTATCCGTGTTTGCCCCCCGGCCTGCTTGCCGGGGAGGCGGGAAGTGGGCGAGGGCGCGTGGCGTCGCTGCGTGTGCCGCGGGCGCGCAGCGCACGAAGCAGATTCAGGCCGAGGCGGAGAACCGGTAGCCGGCGCCGCGCACGGTCTGCACCATCGCGTCCAGCAGATGCGGTTCCAGGGTCTTGCGCAGGCGGCGGATGTGCACGTCGACGGTGCGCTCCTCCACGTACACGCTGCCGCCCCAGACATGGTCCAGCAGCTGGGTGCGCGAATACACGCGCTCGGCGTGGGTCATGAAGAAGTGCAGCAGGCGGTACTCGGTGGGGCCCATCTGGATCGGGTGCGAGGCGCCGTCGAGGTCGGCGAACACGCGGTGCGCCGCGCCGTCGATGCGCAGCGCGCCGACCTGCACGCTGCCGTCGTCGTCGTCGTCGCGCGAGCGTCGCAGCACCGCGCGGATGCGCGCCAGCAGCTCACGCGCGGAGAACGGCTTGACCACGTAATCGTCGACGCCCGCCTCCAGCCCGCCGACGCGGTCGTTTTCCTCACCGCGCGCGGTCAGCATGATGATCGGGATGTCGCGGGTCAGCGCATCGCGACGCCAGCGCCGGGCCAGTTCCAGGCCGCTGGTGCCGGGCAGCATCCAGTCCAGCAGGATCAGGTCGGGCACGCGCTCGGCGATGCGTTCCTGCGCCTCGCGGGCGTCGGCGGCCAGCAGCGGCGCGTAGTCGCCCTTGCGCAGGGCGTAGGCCAGCATGTCGCGGATCGCGGGCTCGTCTTCGACAATCAGGATGTGCTTTTGCATGTCGTCCGATGGTCGCGCCGCGGAGGGGCGCACCCCATCATTACACGACGGTTTGGTGACAGTTTCGTGACCCTGTCACCTGCCGCTGCGCACCCCGAAACCCAGCCGCCCGCCGCTGGCTTCGTCGTCGCGCACGCCCTGCCGGCGCAGCTCCAGCACGGTCGGGGTAATCGCGGCGATGCGCGCGTCGATCCGGGCGCGGGCGTAGTAGTCCAGATCGTCGCGCTTCTTCAGGTTGTTGAGCTGCACCAGCGCCTGCTCGGGGCGGCCGGACAGGTAGGCGGCCTCGGCCCAGGCCTCGCCCGCGCGCACCGGCTCGCCGGCGATCTCGTTGGCGCGCGCATAGGCCTGCTGGAACGGCAGGTCGTCGCCGGCACCGCCCAGCAGCGGGCGCAGCACCGCCACCGCGCGGATGCCCGCCTCGCGGGTATTGCGCTCGCCCAGCAGCCGCGCATAGCCCAGCGCCAGCGCGCGGTGGGTGGGCATGCGCGCCAGCAGCGCCTCGAAGCGGCGGTCGGCGTCCCGGGCGTGGCCGGTGCGGGCCTCGGATTCGCCCAGCGCGATCTGCAGCCACAGGTTGTCCGGCCGCGCCTGCGCCAGTGGGGCCAGCTCCTGCAGGGCCTGCGCATGCTGCCCGGCCTGCTGGTGGGCGAACGCCAGTCCGTAGCGGCGCGCCTCGTCCAGCGGCGCCTTGGCGCGCATCTGCTGGTATTCGCGGATCGCCTGCGCCGGCGTCGGCGCGCTGAGCACGCGCAGGCGCTCGCGCGCCCAGTCGAAATCGCCGGTGCTGCCCTGGCCCTGGCGGCTGCGCGCGCCGGTGGCGATGCGCAGGCCCGGCGGCAGCAGCGGGTTGTTGCTGGGCCCGGTGGCAGCGGTATTGGCCAGTGTCGGTTCCAGCTTGGCGGCGCGTTCGCGCGCTTCGCTGATCCGCGACAGGGTCAGCGGATGGGTCTGCAGGTAGCCGGGCACGGCGCTGCGCTCGTCGCCCTGGTTCATCCGCACCACCGACTGCAGGGTCTGGAAGAAGTCCGCCATCGCTTCCGGGTCGTAGCCGGCGTGGGCGAGGGTGCGGATGCCGATGCGGTCGGCCTCGGCCTCGTTGTCGCGGGTGTAGTTGATCTGGCGCTGCTGCAGCACGCCCAGGCCGGTCATCAGCGCGGCCGAAGTGGCGTCGCCGCTGGAGTTGCCCCCCGCCTGCTGGGCGGCCACGATCGCGCCCAGCGTGGCCAGCAGGATCGGCAGGCTTTCGCGCTGGGCCTTCTCGGCGCCACGCAGAACGTGCTGCTGGGTGACGTGGGAAATCTCGTGCGCCAGCACGCCGGCTACCTGGTCCTCGCTGTCCGCCGCCAGCACCAGGCCCGCGTTCATGCCGATGTAGCCGCCGAGGGTGGCGAAAGCGTTGATCTGGCGGTCGCGCAGCATGAAGAAGGTGAAGCTCTGTTGCGGCCGGTCGCTGGCGCCGGACAGGCGCTGGCCGACGTCGTCCAGCCAGCCGTCCAGCAGCGCATCGTCCAGCACGTAGCCGGCGTGGCGCAGCTGCGCCAGCACCATCGCGCCGTACTCGGCCTGGCGGGCGGGCGAGAGCATGCTGCCGGCGGACGAGCCGATGTCCGGCAGGCCGCGGTCCTGGGCGATGGCCGCGGCGGTGCCGGTGGCCAGCAGGCAGGCGAGCAGGGCGGTGGACAGGCGGCGCGGGGAAGGAGTCATGCGGACAGGATGCGGGCTGGGCGAAGGCGGGGCGTGAATGGGGCTTGAGCGGCTGGAAAACCAGCGCGGCGGCCCCATATTCGACCAGATTCCCGCCCACAGATTCAGGAGATCCCATGAGTGCCGCAGAGACCCCCGCCATCACCATCTACAGCACGGCGGTCTGCCCGTACTGCGTGATGGCCAAGAACTTCCTCAAGAGCAAGGGCCGCGAGTGGACCGAGGTCCGCATCGACACCGACCCGGCCGAGCGCGAAAAGATGGTCGCGCTGACCAGGCGCACCAGCGTGCCGCAGATTTTCGTCGGCGACGTCCACGTCGGCGGCTACGACGACATGATGGCGCTGCACCGCGAAGGCAAGCTGGAGCCGCTGCTCGAGGGCAAGCCCGCATGAGCGACGCCGACGACCGGATCAAGCAGTTCACCGAATTCCGCCAGCGCATGAACAAGCGCATCCTGGACGAACCCAACCAGGTGGTGCGGCGCTTCTTCGCGCTGGATACCCAGACCTACCAGCCCGGCGCGCTGGACGTGAAGACCAAGGAGTTGATGGGGCTGACCGCCTCGATGGTGCTGCGCTGCGACGACTGCATCAGCTACCACGTGGCCCAGTGCAAGGACGCCGGCGTCACCCGCGAGGAGATGTTCGAGGCGTTTTCTGTCGGGCTGGTGGTGGGCGGCTCCATCGTCATCCCGCACCTGCGCCGCGCCGTGGATTTCCTGGACCGGCTGGAACAGGGGGAGGCCGAAGCGCCGGCCACCCACGACCATGGTTGAAGGTCGGCGGACATACGCCGTCGCACGGCATCTGCGATAATCGCGGGCTATCTGCCCCCACCCACGGCATCGCGCGGCGCGCGGTGCCGGCCTGTCTGGAAACTGGAAAATGACAACGATCACGGTCATCCGCGGCGACGGCATCGGCCCGGAAATCATGGACGCCACCCTGCACGTGCTGGACGCGATGCAGCTGGGCCTTTCGTACGAGTACGCGGACGCCGGCATGGTCGCGCTGGAGAAGCATGGCGACCTGCTGCCGGCGGCGACCATGGATTCGATCCGCAAGAACAAGATCGCGCTGAAGTCGCCGCTGACCACCCCGGTGGGCGGCGGGTTCTCCTCGATCAACGTCGAGCTGCGCAAGCGCTTCGACCTGTACGCCAACGTGCGCCCGGCCAAGTGCTTCCCGAACACCAAGTCGCGCTTCAGTGGCGGCGTCGACCTGATCACCGTGCGCGAGAACACCGAGGGTGCCTACATCGGCGAGGGCCAGAGCGTTTCCGAGGACGGCGAGACCGCGGTGCTGACCCAGAAGGTCACCCGCAAGGGCTCCGAGCGCATCGTCCGCTACGCCTTCGAGCTGGCCCGCAAGACCGGCCGCAAGAAGGTCACCATCGTGCACAAGGCCAACATCCTGAAGTCCACCTCGGGCCTGTTCCTGAAGACCGCGCGCGAAGTGGCCCAGCAGTACCCCGACATCGAGTGCAACGAGATGATCGTGGACAACACCTGCATGCAGCTGGTGATGAAGCCGGAACAGTTCGACATCATCTGCACCACCAACCTGTTCGGCGACATCATTTCCGACCTCTGCGCCGGCCTGGTCGGCGGCCTGGGCCTGGCGCCCGGCGCCAACATCGGCACCGACGTGGCGATCTTCGAAGCCGTGCACGGCTCCGCCCCGGACATCGCCGGCAAGGGCGTCGCCAATCCGTGCGCGCTGCTGTTGGGCGCGGCGCAGATGCTCGACCATCTGGCCAAGCCGGATCAGGCCGCCCACCTGCGCGAAGCCATCATCGCCACCCTGGAAGCCAAGGATTCGCTGACCCCGGACCTGGGCGGCGAGGGCACCACGATGTCGTTCGCCAAGGCGATCGCGTCGCGCCTGTAAGCGATCCATCGCATGCCGGCGCCAATGCCGGCATCGCCACGAAAAAGGGCACCCTGCGGTGCCCTTTTTCATGTCCGGCAACGATCGGCAATCAGTTGCGCGACTGCAGCTTGCTGAGCAGGCGCAACAGTTCCAGATACAGCCACACCAGCGTCACCAGCAGGCCGAACGCGGCGTACCACTCCATGTACTTCGGCGCGCCCTGTTCCACGCCCTGTTCGATGAAGTCGAAGTCCAGCACCAGGTTCAGCGCGGCGATCACCACCACGAAGCCGGAGAACGCGATGCCGATCAGGCTGCTGTCGTGGATGAAGCTCATGCCCTTGAAGCCGAACAGGCCCAGTCCGATCTGGACGAGGTAGAGCAGGGCGATGCCGCCGGTGGCCGCCACCACGCCGAGCTTGAAGTTCTCGGTCGCCTTGATCAGGCCGCTGCGATAGGCCAGCAGCAGCGCGGCCAAGGTGCCGAAGGTCAGGCCCACCGCCTGCATCACGATGCCCGGGAAGCGCAGTTCGAACATCGCCGACACCGCGCCGAGGAACAGCCCTTCCAGCACCGCGTAGGCGGGGGCGGTATAGGGCGACCAGGTCTTCTTGAAGATCGTCACCAGCGCGACGATGAAGCCGCCGATCGCGCCGCCCCAGACGTAGGGCATCACCGCGCCCGGGTTGCCGGCGGCCATCGCGGCGGAGAACTGCGCCCAGGTGAACAGCGCGCCGGCCAGCGTCAGCACCAGCAGGATGGCGGTCTTGTTGACCGCGCCGTTGAGCGTCATCGCCCCCGCGTCGCCCTGCACCAGGGTGCCGCTGCCGAGGTCGAGGAAGGTGTTGTCCTTGAGTGCGGGATTGCCGCTGCGCATGGGGATCATCCTGTGCTTGGTCGGCTGCCGCCGGATGCGGCGAGGATAACAGCCGTTGCAGGATGGTGCGAAAGGCGGGACTCGAACCCGCACGCCTTGCGGCACTGGAACCTAAATCCAGGGCGTCTACCAATTCCGCCACTTTCGCGCGCCGGCATTGTAGCGGCGCCGGCTGGCACCGCGGGCGAACCGCCGGTTCGAGTCCGCGCTGGCGCGTCGGGCAAAGAAAACGCCCGGCTTGTGGCCGGGCGTTTCGGGGTTTGGTGGGCCGTCAAGGATTCGAACCTTGGACCTATTGATTAAGAGTCAACTGCTCTACCAACTGAGCTAACGGCCCCGAAGAAGCGAAATTGTAGCAAACACTCGATCAACTGCAAATACCCGCGGCCGATCGTTCATCAAAGGGTGGGGTGGCTGAAGGGACTCGAACCCTCGACAACTGGAATCACAATCCAGGACTCTAACCAACTGAGCTACAGCCACCACCGAAAACTGTCCCGCTGTTTGGCGCGCCCGGCAGGAATCGAACCTGCAACCACCGGCTTAGAAGGCCGGTGCTCTATCCGGTTGAGCTACGGGCGCCCGGGCCGGAACTTGAACCAGGCGACACCGGAATGGTCGGGGTAGAGGGATTCGAACCCCCGACATCCTGCTCCCAAAGCAGGCGCGCTACCAGACTGCGCTATACCCCGCCCGATGGAACCGATTTCATTCCAGCGCCCGCCCGGTTGCTGCGATCACTGTCTTCCGAGCACGCCAGCGCAACGAAAGGCCGGGCATTGTCCGACTGCGCGCGCCGTCTGTCAACGCGTCATCGCCGGATGGGTGGCGAGGCGGGCGGAAATCGGGGAAACTAGCAAGTTCCGCGCGGTCGTGGCCGCGCCCGGGGCGACTGTTCCGGTAACCGCATCCATCCGCACAATTCCGGGTTCTCGCGAACCCGCCCAGGAGTCATCGCATCATGCAAGTCTCGGTCGAATCCATCGGCAACCTCGAGCGCCGCGTCATCCTCAGCCTGCCCGCCGGCGACGTCGAGGCGCAGATCGGCAACCGCCTGCGCGAGATTGCGCACACGGTGCGGATCAAGGGCTTCCGCCCGGGCAAGGTACCGACCAAGGTGGTCGAGCAGCGTTACGGCGGCCAGGTCCGCGCCGAAATCCTCGATGGCCTGCTGCGCGAGGGGCTGGGCAAGGCGGTGCGCGAAAACGAGCTGAACGTCGTCGGCGCGCCGCAGATGATGCCGGGCGAAGACGCCGCCGAGGGCGAGCTGAAGTACGTGGCTTCGGTGGAGCTGGCGCCGGACTTCGGTGAGCTCGACATGAGCAAGCTGGAAGTCGTGCGCCACACCGCGGAAGTCACCGATGCCGACGTCGAGCGCATGCTCGAGAACCTGCGCCAGCAGCGCGCCAGCTGGACCCAGGTCACCCGCGCCGCCAAGGCCGGCGACCTGGTCAACCTGGAAACGAGCAGCACCGTCGACGGCACCCGCATGCCGGCCGAAGGCGTGGAGCGCACTAGCACCGTGCTGGGTTCCGCCGCGATCTATCCCGAGGTCGAGTCCGCCATCGCCGGCATGCAGCCGGGCGAGGAGAAGACCCTCGACGTGACCCTGCCGGCCGACTGGCACGCCGCGCAGTTCGCCGGCAAGACCATCGCCTCGACCTTCAAGCTGCTGGACGTGGCCGAACAGGTGCTGCCGGAAGTCGATGCCGCGTTCATCCGCAGCTTCGGCGTCAAGAGCGGCGACCTGGAGCAGTTCAAGGCCGACATCCGCAGCAACCTCGAGCGCGAGCTCAAGGGCGCGCTGATGAACCGCCTGCGCCGCGAAGTCGGCGAACAGCTGGCGACCGTCTACAAGGACGTCGAGCTGCCGCCGCGCCTGGTCGAGAGCGAGGCGCAGGCGCTGATGGCCAACGCCGCCGAGCAGGCCCGCCGCCAGGGCCAGCAGCTGGCCGCCGCGCCCGAGGCGTTCCAGGAAGCGGCGCGCAAGCGCGTGCTGGTGGCGCTGCTGGTGGGCGAAGTGGCCCGTCGCAACGACCTGCGCCTGGAGCCGGAGCGCCTGAACGAAACCATGCGCCTGATCGCTTCCACCTACGAACAGCCGCAGCAGGTCATTGATCTGTACCGCAACGATCCCCAGTTGATGCAGGGCCTGCAGAACCGCGTGATGGAAGAGCAGGTCACCGACTGGATCGCCGAGCGTGCCCAGCACACCGAAAAGGCGCTGAGCTTCCAGGAAGCGATCAACCAGTAACTTCAACAGGCGGAAACGCCGAGCGAGCAACCAATGGATCCGATCAAGAACCTCAACCTGGTGCCGATGGTGGTCGAACAGACCAGCCGCGGCGAGCGCGCGTACGACATCTATTCGCGCCTGCTGAAGGAGCGGGTGATCTTCCTGGTCGGCGGCATCGACGACCACGTGGCCAACGTGGTCGTCGCGCAGATGCTGTTCCTCGAGGCGGAAAACCCCGAGAAGGACATCAGCCTGTACATCAACTCGCCCGGCGGGATCGTCACCGCCGGCATGGCGATCTACGACACCATGCAGTACATCAAGCCGGACGTGAGCACCATCTGCGTCGGCCAGGCCTGCTCGATGGGCGCGGTGCTGCTGGCGGCGGGTGCCGCCGGCAAGCGCTACGCGCTGCCGAATTCGCGGGTGATGATCCACCAGCCGCTGGGCGGCGCGCAGGGCCAGGCCACCGATATCGACATCCAGGCGCGCGAGATCCTGGCGATGCGCGAGCGCCTGAACGAGATCCTGGCCCGCCATACCGGCCAGGCCATCGACGTGATCGCCCGCGACACCGAGCGCGACAACTTCAAGAGCGCCGAAGCCGCCCGCGACTACGGGCTGGTGGACGAAGTGCTCAGCCGGCGCCCGGAAGAGTCGATCCAGACCAGCTGAACCGAGGGGCGGGCCGTGGACTCACGGATTCCGCCCGCCGGCCGATAACTGGCGTACAACGAAGAACCGCCCCGGCTGGGCCCGGCGGGGGCGTATGGTATTCTCGGGCCGAAGCCGCACTGCGCGGCGAGCGAGTGGCGAATGAGCGAAGACCGTCAGGGACGCAACACCGGCGACAACAGCAAGATCCTTTACTGCTCCTTCTGCGGGAAGAGCCAGCATGAGGTGCGCAAGCTGATCGCCGGGCCCAGCGTGTTCATCTGTGACGAGTGCGTGGAGCTCTGCAACGACATCATCCGCGAGGAACTCGAGGAGAAGGCGCAGTCCAACCGCAGTTCGCTGCCGAAGCCGCGCGAGATCCTCGAAGTGCTGGACCAGTACGTGATCGGCCAGCAGCGGGCGAAGAAGACGCTGGCGGTGGCCGTCTACAACCACTACAAGCGCATCGAGAGCCGGCAGAAGTCGGACGACATCGAGCTCGCCAAGTCCAACATCCTGCTGGTCGGCCCGACCGGCTCGGGCAAGACGCTGCTGGCGGAAACGCTGGCGCGCATGCTCAACGTGCCGTTCACGATGGCCGACGCGACCACGCTGACCGAAGCCGGCTACGTCGGCGAGGACGTGGAAAACATCATCCAGAAGCTGCTGCAGAAGTGCGACTACGACGTCGAGAAGGCGCAGCACGGCATCGTCTACATCGACGAGATCGACAAGATCAGCCGCAAGTCCGAGAATCCGTCGATCACCCGCGACGTGTCCGGCGAAGGCGTGCAGCAGGCGCTGCTGAAGCTGATCGAAGGCACCCTTGCCAGCGTGCCGCCGCAGGGCGGGCGCAAGCATCCGCAGCAGGAGTTCCTGCAGGTCGATACCCGCAACATCCTGTTCATCGTCGGCGGCGCGTTCGCCGGGCTGGACAAGGTGATCCAGCAGCGTTCCAGCGATTCCGGCGGGATCGGCTTCGGTGCCAAGGTGAAGAGCGCCGAGCGCAAGGCCGACATCGGCCAGGTGCTGGCGCGGGTCGAGCCCGAAGACCTGATCAAGTACGGCCTGATCCCGGAGTTCGTCGGCCGCCTGCCGGTGGTCGCCACCCTGGAAGAGCTGGACGAGGCGGCGCTGATCAGGATCCTGACCGAGCCGAAGAACGCCATCACCAAGCAGTTCAAGAAGCTGTTCGAGATGGAAGGCGTGGAGCTGGAAATCCGCCCCGACGCGCTGGCGGCGATCGCCAAGCAGGCGATCAAGCGCAAGACCGGCGCACGCGGCCTGCGCACCATCGTCGAGTCGGTGCTGCTGGACACGATGTATGAACTGCCGTCGCTGGAGAACGTCAGCAAGGTGGTGGTGGACGAGTCGGTGATCGAACACAAGTCCGAGCCGTACCTGATCTACCAGACCGTGCCGGCGCCGGCCAAGGCCGCGGCCGCGGACTGAGCCCCGTCCGCCGCGGATGCGTGGAAAGCCGCCTTCGGGCGGCTTTCGCGTTTCAGCGGGAAGATGCGCCCGTCCGGGTCGGGCGATGCGTCCGCAACGCATTGATTCGGCTGGGATTGCGCGCTCATGGCGGAGATCGCTTGCAACCCGGGCGCAACATCCCCATAAACGAAGCATGGCGGCGCAGGCGCGCCGCGGCCGCAACGGAGTCCCCCACATGGCTGCCCCGACCCGATCCGAATCCCCCGTGCTGCCGGTGCTGCCGCTGCGCGACGTGGTGGTATTCCCGCACATGGTGATCCCGCTGTTCGTGGGTCGCGAGAAGTCGATCCGCGCGCTGGACATCGCCGTGGAAGGCGACAAGCGCATCCTGCTGGTGGCGCAGAAGGCCGCCGACACCGACGACCCGGAGGCCGGCGATCTCCACGAGATCGGCACGATGGCGCAGGTGCTGCAGCTGCTGAAGCTGCCGGACGGCACCATCAAGGTACTGGTGGAGGGCCTGTCGCGCGCGCGCGCCGAAAAAGTGCATGCACAGGACGGCGCGCTGTTCGCGAGCGCGCACGAAGTGGCGTCGGGCGACGAGCGCGAGCCGCGCGAGGTGCAGGCGATCGTGCGCACCCTGCTGTCGCTGTTCGAGCAGTACATCAAGACCAACCGCAAGCTGCCGCCGGAACTGTTGCAGACCCTCTCCGGCATCGAAGAACCCGACCGCCTGGCAGATACCATCGCCGCGCACCTGGGCGTGCGCCTGGCCGACAAGCAGAAGCTGCTGGAAACGCTGGACACCGCCGGCCGGCTGGAGCTGCTGGTGGGGCTGGTCGACGGCGAAATCGACGTTCAGCAGATGGAAAAGCGCATCCGCGGCCGGGTCAAGACGCAGATGGAGAAGAGCCAGCGCGAGTACTACCTCAACGAGCAGATGAAGGCGATCCAGAAGGAGCTGGGCGAGCTCGACGACGCGCCCAACGACCTCGACGAGATCGCCCGCCGGATCGCCAACGCCGGCATGCCCAAGGCGGTGGAAACCAAGGCGCGGACCGAGCTGGCCAAGCTCAAGCAGATGTCGCCGATGTCGGCCGAGGCCGGGGTGGTGCGCAACTACCTCGACTGGCTGCTGGGCGTGCCGTGGAAGAAGCGCAGCAAGGTGCGCAAGGATCTCAAGGGCGCGCAGGAAACCCTGGATGCCGACCACTACGGGCTGGAGAAGGTCAAGGACCGCATCCTCGAATACCTGGCCGTGCAGTCGCGCGTGGCCAAGATGAAGGGCCCGATCCTGTGCCTGGTCGGCCCGCCTGGCGTGGGCAAGACTTCGCTGGGGCAGAGCATTGCGAAAGCGACCAACCGCAAGTTCGTGCGGATGGCGCTGGGCGGCGTGCGCGACGAGGCCGAGATCCGCGGCCATCGCCGCACCTACGTCGGCTCGATGCCGGGCCGGATCGTGCAGAACCTCAACAAGGTCGGCACCCGCAACCCGCTGTTCATGCTGGACGAGATCGACAAGATGTCGATGGACTTCCGCGGCGATCCGTCCTCGGCGTTGCTGGAAGTGCTCGATCCCGAGCAGAACCACACCTTCAACGACCATTACCTGGAGGTCGACCTCGACCTGTCCGAGGTGATGTTCGTCGCTACCTCCAATTCGCTGAACATTCCCGGCCCGTTGCTGGATCGCATGGAAGTGATCCGCATCCCCGGCTACACCGAGGAGGAGAAGCTCAACATCGCGATGCGCTACCTGGTGCCCAAGCAGCTCAAGGCCAACGGCCTGCGCGAGGGCGAGCTGGCGATCGCGGAGAGCGCCATCACCGGCATCGTGCGCTACTACACCCGCGAGTCGGGCGTGCGCAGCCTCGAGCGCGAAATCGCCAAGATCGCCCGCAAGGTGGTCAAGGAGATCGCGCTGAAGGGCCCGCAGCCGGCGCCGAAGAAGGGCAAGCCGGCGAAACCGAAGACGGTGACCGTCACCGACAAGAACCTCGACAAGTACCTGGGCGTACAGCGCTTCGACTTCGGCCGTGCCGAGGCGGAAAACGAGGTCGGCCTGGTCACCGGCCTGGCCTGGACCGAAGTCGGCGGCGACCTTTTGCAGATCGAATCCACGCTGGTGCCTGGCAAGGGCGCGCTGATCCTGACCGGCCAGCTCGGCGACGTGATGAAGGAGTCGGCATCGGCAGCGCTGTCGGTGGTGCGTGCGCGCACCGAACAGCTCGGCATCGACCTGGACTTCCTGCAGAAGCACGACGTGCACGTGCACGTGCCGGACGGCGCGACGCCGAAGGATGGCCCCAGCGCCGGCATCGCGATGGCCACTGCGCTGGTATCGATGCTCACGAAGATCCCGGTGCGCCACGACGTGGCGATGACCGGCGAGATCACCCTGCGCGGCAAGGTCACCGCGATCGGCGGGCTGAAGGAGAAGCTGCTGGCGGCGCTGCGCGGCGGCATCCGCACGGTGATCATCCCGGACGAGAACCGCAAGGACCTGGCCGACATCCCGGCGACGGTGACCAAGCACATGAAGATAGTGCCGGTGAAGTGGATCGACGAGGTGCTGGATCTGGCGCTGGAGCGGCCGTTGCCGGCGCAGACGCGCGGCGGCGGCAAGCCGGCGGCGGCATCGAAGGGCAAATCCAGGGGCAAGGCGGGCAGCCGTCCCGCCGTGCAGCATTGAGCCCCGCACGCGAAGATGCGCGCATGATTGCCGACATGTGTCTGAAAGCCGCACCACTGCTCGCTTTCGTGTTGCGCGCCGGAAACGGCGCTGGTATAAGGTTGGCAACCGCGGCGGTCTGACCTGGCGTCGCGGCAAGCCCGGAACCAAGGCAGGGGAGCGCCGCGGTTCCGGTCAACGAGAATTCTCCGCGTCACTTTCCGCAACGGAGCCAACAAGCAAATGAACAAAGCCGAATTCGTCGAAGCCGTCGCCGACAATGCCGAACTGACCAAGGCCGATGCCGGTCGCGCTGTTGATGCGATGGTCGCCGCCATCACCAAGGCCCTCAAGAAGGGCGACACCGTGACTCTCGTGGGCTTCGGCACCTTCTCGGTCCGCAAGCGTGGCGCCCGTACCGGCCGCAACCCGCGCACCGGCGACACCATCAAGATCAAGGCCTCCAAGAACCCGGCGTTCAAGGCCGGCAAGGCGCTGAAGGACGCGGTCAACTGACCGTTTCCCTCACGGGAATCCTCGAAAAGCCCGGCCGCAAGCCGGGCTTTTTCGTGACTGCCGTCGGCCGCAAAGGTTCCGTTGCGCGGCGCCTGCTGCGATAATCACCGGCCCGGGCACTTAGCTCAGCGGTAGAGCGGCTCCTTTACACGGAGCGGGTCGGGGGTTCGATCCCCTCAGTGCCCACCAGGTTGCGAAAGAAAAGTGTTGCGCCTACGAAAAATGTAGGTATGATTGCGGGCTCACAGCGGAGTGGTAGTTCAGTCGGTTAGAATGCTGGCCTGTCACGCCGGAGGTCGCGGGTTCGAGTCCCGTCCACTCCGCCAGTTTGAAGCAAGAGCCCTGCAGCGATGCAGGGCTTTTTGCTGTGCGCCGGTCGCGCCGCGCGTGCCGGCCGCTTCGCTCGGGTTAGACTAACCGGCTACGTCTCACTGCCGGTTCGCCCATGCTGCAGAAACTCCGCGATAAGACTTCCGGTTGGATCGCCACCGTGATCCTCGGCCTGCTGATCGTCCCGTTCGCCTTCTTCGGCATGGAGTCATACATGTCGCAGCAGGTGGACAACTACGCCGCGCGCATCGCGCAGCCGCCTTCGTGGTGGAAGTCGGCGCCGCAGGTATGGCCGGTGAGCTACCTGTGGACGTTCCACGACATCGATTCGCAGGTCTATCGCGAGCGCCTGGAAATGGTCCGCATGAACATGCGCGAGCAGCAGGGCGAGAACTTCGACCCGAAGGCGTTCGAGTCGGTCGAGAACAAGCGCCGGATCCTCGATGCGCTGATCGACGAACAGCTGATGAAGCTGGCCGCCGAACGCGACGGCATCGTCATCAGCGACGCCGAAGTGCGCGAGTCGATCCGCAAGTTCCCCGATTTCCAGGTGGACGGCGCGTTCAACGCCGACCGTTACCAGCTGCTGCTGGCGTCGCAGAACCCGCCGATGAGCCCGCGCGACTTCGAAGCACGCATCCGCGACAGCCTGAAGAACGAACTGATTCCGTCCGGCATCGCCCGCTCCGCGTTCGTCACCGATGCCGAGCTGGATCGCCTGATGCGCCTGCTGGGCGAGCATCGCGACGTCGGCTTCGTGGCCCTGCCGCCGGTCGCGCCGGATGCCGGCGAAGTGACTGCAGCGCAGATCGATGCGTGGTACCAGGCCCACAAGTCCGAATACCGCAAGCCGGAAACGGTGCGGCTGGAGTACGTCGAGGTCGACGGCAGCGCGGTGCCGGCCGCGGCGGTGGACGAGGCCGCGCTGCACAAGCGCTATCAGGAGCAGATCGGCAAGTATTCCTCGACCGAGAAGCGCGACGTCGCGCATATCCTGGTGACCGTGGCCGCGAATGCCAGCGACGCAGACAAGAAAGCCGCGGAAGCCAAGGCCAAGAAGCTGGCCGCCGAGGCGAAGGCGCCGGACGCGGACTTCGCCGCGCTGGCGCGTGCCAACTCGGACGACGCCGGCTCCAAGGCCGGCGGCGGCAGCTTGGGCCTGATCGCCAAGGGCGGCATGCCGGGCGCGTTCGACGACACTGCCTTCGCGATGCAGGCGGGCGAAGTGCGTGGGCCGGTGAAGACCGATTTCGGCTGGCACATCATCAAGGTGAACACCGTCCAGGCAGCGGTGCAGCGTCCGTTCGAGGACGTGCGCGCGGAGCTGGAGAAGGAGCTGCAGGAAGGCTCGCGCGAACGCGCCTTCAACGAGCTGACCGGCAAGCTGGTCGACGCCGCCTACCGCACGCCGACCTCGCTGGAGCCGGCCGCCAAGGCGCTGGGCCTGCCGCTTCAGACCACGCCGGCGTTTACCCGCGCCGGTGGCCCGGGCATTGCCAGCGACCAGAAGGTACTGCGGGTGGCGTTCTCCGAGACCATGCTGCAGGACGGCACCGCCAGCGATCCGATCGAGCTGGGCCCGGAGCGCACGGTGCTGGTCCGGGTCATCGAACACGAGGCCGAGAAGGCGCTGCCGCTGGCGCAGGTGCGCGACGCGGTGGTGGCGGCGATCCGCGCGGATCGCCAGCGCAAGGCGGCTGAGGCCGCGGCGGACGCGCTGGTGAAGGCGGCGAAGGCCAAGGGCCTGGCGGCAGCTGCGCAGGAGGCCGGGCTGGCCGTGGCCGACCTGAACGACATCACCCGCGGCATGCCGGTGCCGTCGCCGCAGGCGGCGCAGGCGTTCTTCAACGAGCCGCGTCCGCAGGCCGGGCAGGCTTCGGTCAACAAGGTGCTGGCGGGTGGTCAGTACGTGGTGTTCGCGGTGCGCGCGGTGCGCGATGCGGACATCGGCCAGGTCACCCCGCAGGAGCGCGATACCCTGCGCAAGCAGATGTCGGCGGCGCATGGCATGCAGGCCCAGAACGCCTTCATCCGCGCGGCGCGCGCCAAGTACACCATCAAGGTGGCGGAAGACCGGCTCTGACGCGTGGCGGGCGGCGCGGTGGATCGCGCCGCCATCGCCCGGATGTGAAAACGCCCGGCAATGCCGGGCGTTTTTTGTTGCGGCGGAGTGCGATCAGTCGATCCCGCTCATGCCCATGATGTTGTAGCCGGCGTCGACGTAGGTGATCTCGCCGGTGATGCCGTTGGCCAAGTCCGAGCACAGGAACGCGGCGGTATTGCCCACGTCCTCGATGGTGACCGCACGACGCAGCGGTGCGGCGGCTTCGAAGCTGCTCAGCATCTTGCGGAAATTGGCCACCCCCGATGCGGCCAGCGTGCGGATCGGGCCGGCCGAGATCGCGTTGACGCGGGTGCCCTCCGGACCCAGCGCCATCGCCATGTAGCGGACGGTGGCTTCCAGCGAGGCCTTGGCCACGCCCATCGTGTTGTAGTTGGCCAGCGCGCGCTCGGCGCCGAGGTAGGACAGGGTGAGGACGCTGCCGTTGCGGCCCTTCATCAGCGGGCGCGCGGCCTTGCCCAGCGCGGCCAGCGAGTAGGCGCTGATGTCGTGGGCGATGTGGTAGCGCTCGCGGTTGATGCCGTCGAGGAAGTCGCCCTCGATCGCCTCGCGCGGTGCGAACGCGATGCAATGGACGAGGATGTCGAAGCCGTCGCTCCAGTGCTTGCCCAGTTCGGCGAAGCAGTTGTCGATCTGGGCGTCATCGGCCACGTCCAGCGGCAGCACGATGTTGCTGCCGTAGCCGGCGGCGGCGTCCTCGACGCGCGACTTGAGCTTTTCGTTCTGGTAGGTCAGCGCCAGCTCGGCGCCTTGGCGGTGGAAGGCGTCGGCGATGCCGGTGGCGATCGAACGCTGGCTGGCGATGCCGGTGACCAGCGCGCGCTTGCCCTGCAGGAATCCCATGGTGTCTCCTTGAATGTGCGCGTGGGGCGCGTCGAGCGAATGCTCTAGTGTGCCCTGCGCGCGGGGCTGCGGCCAGTGTTCGCGCCCGTACGGAGCGGATCAGGCGCGGAAGCCGTCCTTCCATGCGCGCAGCGCGCCGAACACCTCGGCGTCGCTGGCCAGCTGCCGGCCGGCGTGGCGCTGCGCCGCCGCGTGCACGGCCGGTTCGGCGCAGCGCAGGAACGGGTTGCACGCGCGCTCTTCGTCCAACCGTGTCGGCAGGGTGGGCTGGCCCGCCGCGCGCAGGCGGCGGATTGCGTCCGCCCGCGCCTGCAGCGCCGGATTTTCCGGATCGACCGCCAGTGCGAACGCCGCGTTGGCCAGCGTGTATTCGTGCGCGCAGCAGACCTTCGTGTCGCCCGGCAGCGCAGCCAGGCGCGCCAGCGAGGCGTGCATCTGCGCAGCCGTGCCCTCGAACATCCGCCCGCAGCCAAGGCTGAACAGAGTATCGCCGCAGAACAACAGGCCCTCGCCGTGGTAGGCCACGTGGCTGCGGGTGTGGCCGGGGACGGCCAGCACGCGGAAGCGCCACCGCCCGACGGCCACCTCGTCTCCACTCTCCACCCGTTGGCTGGCGCTGGCGATGCGCTCGTCCCGCGGCGCGAACACCGGCGTGCCCGGCCAGCGCGCCAGCAGCCCGTCGACGCCGCCGATATGGTCGCCGTGATGGTGGGTCAGCAGGATCGCATGCGGCGGCGGGCCATCGCCCAGCGCGGCCAGCACCGGGGCTGCATCGCCCGGATCGACCACCAGCGCGCGGCCGGTGCCATCGCGCAGCAGCCAAATGTAGTTGTCGTCGAACGCCGGGAGCGGCAACGCGTGCATTTGTCCAGCCGTGACGTGATGCGGGCTTTCCCGCAGAATCCCGATCATGCCGCTGTCGCCGTTCCGCCCACAACCCGATCCCGCCGCCGCTGCCTGGTTTGCGGGGGCAATGGGGCAGGTGTTGCTGGATAGCGAAGCCGACTGCGTGGGCGCCGCGCTGCAGCAGCGCCCAGGCCAGGCCGCGCTGTGGTTGGGGCCAGCGGCTGCGCCGCTGCCGGAGGCTGCCGACGGCCCGCTGCCGCTGCGCCTGAACCTGGACGGCGCCGCCTTCCACGGCGACCTGCGCTGCGGCCTGCCGCTGCCGCTGGCCAGCGAATCCTGCGCGGTGGTCATCGTCCAGCATGGCGACGCCTCCGGCTGCGACCAGGACCAGCTGCTGGCCGAATGCGCGCGGGTGCTGTTGCCCGGTGGCTGGCTGTGGCTGCTGGCGTTGAACCCGCTGTCGCCCTACCGGCTGCGCTGGTGGGGGCAGGGGCTGCATGCGCGCGAGCCGGTCACCTGGCGCAAGCGCCTGCGCGCGGCCGGCCTGTCGCCGGATTCGCTGACCCAGGGGATCGGCCCGGTCTGGGAGATCGCCGCGGATGCGCGCCTGCAGGACGGCGTGGGCCTGCGCGCCGCGTTCCTGTTGCGCGCCGAGAAGCGCAGGCTGCCGATGACCCCGCTGCGCAAGCCGCGGCCGCTGGCGCTGCAGGCGGGGACGACGGCGTGAGTCCTGCACGCAAGCACGTGGACATCCATACCGACGGCGCCTGCCTGGGCAATCCCGGCCCGGGTGGCTGGGCCGCGCTGCTGTGCTGGCGCGGCGTCGAGCGCGAACTGTCCGGTGGCGAAGCCGCCACCACCAACAACCGGATGGAGCTGATGGCGGCGATCGCCGCGCTGGAGACCCTGAAGGAGCCCTGCAACGTGGTGCTGACCACCGATTCGCAGTACGTCCGCCAAGGCATCACCGAATGGATGGCCGGCTGGATCCGGCGTGGCTGGAAAACTTCAGGCGGCGATCCGGTCAAGAACCGCGACCTGTGGGAACGACTGCATGCGGCCGCCAGCCGGCATGCGGTCGACTGGCGCTGGGTCAAGGGGCACGCCGGGCATCCCGAGAACGAGCGCGTCGATCAGCTGGCACGTCTGCAGGCGCTCAAGCACAAGGAGTACACGGGCTGATGCGGCAGGTCATCCTCGATACCGAAACCACCGGCCTGGAATGGCAGAAAGGCAACCGCGTGGTCGAAATCGGCTGCGTGGAAATGCTGGAACGGCGGCCGACCGGGCGCACCTTCCATCGCTACCTGAAGCCGGATCGCGAGTTCGAGCCCGGTGCGCAGGAAGTCACCGGCCTGACCCTCGAGTTCCTTGCCGACAAGCCCCGCTTCGCCGAGGTCGCCGGCGAGTTCCTGGACTTCATCGACGGCGCCGAGCTGGTCATCCACAACGCCGCTTTCGATCTTGGCTTCCTCAATGCCGAGCTGGCGCGCCTGGACGGTCTGGGACGCATCCAGGATCGCTGCACGGTGGAAGACACCCTGTTGATGGCGCGCCAGCGCTATCCCGGCCAGCGCAACTCGCTGGACGCGCTGTGCAAGCGGCTGGGCGTGGACAACTCGCAGCGCCAGCTGCACGGCGCGCTGCTCGACGCCCAGATCCTGATGGATGTGTACCTGGCGCTGACATCGGGCCAGGGCGAGATCGGCTTCGACAGCGAGGCGGCGCCGCAGGCAGCCGCCGAGGTGGCGTTCGTGGTGGAGCTGGGCGAAGCTGCGCCGCGCCCACGGGTGCATGTCAGCGCCGAGGAGGCCGAAGCCCACGCCGCGCGGCTGGCCGGCCTGGCCAAGAAGGCCGGGCGCTGCGTATGGCTGGAGCTGGAAGCGGAAGCCGAAGCGGGCGCCGCGTAGCGATTCGGTGCCGACAAGCCCGGCGGTGGTTGCGGATCGCGGCTCAGTGCCGCCGAACCAGCACCACCGTCACGTTGTCCGAGCCGCCGCCATCCAGTGCCGCCGCGACCAGGCCATCGACGCACTCCTGCGCGCTGCATTCGCGGTGCGCGAGCACCTGCGCGATATGACGGTCATCCACTTCCTCGGTCAGCCCGTCGCTGCACAGCAGCAGCTGCATGCCCGGGCGCAGCTCGCCCGCGAGTGTTTCCACGTTGAGCTGTTCCGGCGCGGTCACGCCCAGCGCCTGTGTCACCACGTTGCGATGCGGGTGGCTGCGGGCCTGGTCGGCGCTGATGGCGCCCTGGGCGATCAGTTCCTGCACGTAGCTATGGTCGTGCGAGATCTGGGTCAGGGTGCTGTCCCGCCAGAGGTAGACCCGGCTGTCGCCGACCCAGGCCACTTCGAAGCGATTGCCGTTGACCCGGGCCACCACCACCGTGGTGCCCATCGGCAGGCTGTCGCCGCGGCGCCGGGAGCAACGGATGATTTCCTCGTCGGCGATGCGGATGGCCTCGGCCAGAGTGCTGCCGGCGCGCACCTGGCGGACGATGGTTTCCCGCGCCAGGGCGCTGGCGACCTCGCCGTACTCGTGGCCGCCCATGCCGTCGGCGACCAGCCACAGCCCCAGGTCGCTGTCGCCGTAATAGGTGTCTTCGTTCAGCTCGCGCCGCAGGCCGACATGGGTCAGATGTCCGAATTCGATCATGCGCGCGGGATTTGTCCGGGTGTCATGGGAGGTAACGGAATCATGCGCAGGAACCGGACGTGACGGCAATGCGGATTTGCGCTGCCGTCGGGCAATGATTGTGGAGGGCGCGACAGGGCGCCTGTGCCGGAAGTCTGGCGTGGGGCGGCGCTTGGGTCTGTCGCGGAGGGAGGGGCGGACTCGGGCCATCCATGGCCCTCGTCCTGCGGGCAGCCTGCGGCGGCAATCCTGCCGAGCAGTCGAACCCTGCGCGGGTGCTCGTCCGTCGCGTCCCCGCAGACATGAAAACGCCCCCTGACGGGGGCGCTTTCATGTCTGGCGGAGAGGGAGGGATTCGAACCCTCGGTAGGCTATAAACCTACGCCTGATTTCGAGTCAGGTACATTCAACCGCTCTGCCACCTCTCCGGAAGTGGGCCGCAGATGATACGGGGCCAGCTGCCTGTCGGCAAGGCGTTACACTGGCCGCCCCTCCGGAGGCTGCGTCCCGATGTCCGAAATCCTGGTGCCCGTGTCGTTCGGCGAGCTGCTGGACAAGATCGCCATCCTGCAGATCAAGTCCGAGCGCATGACGGACCCGGCCAAGCTGGCCAACGTCCGTGCCGAGCTGTCCGCGCTGGAGAAGACCTGGATGGCCCATCCTGCCGCCGGTCGGGACATCGTCACGCTGCGGGCCGAGCTGAAGGCGGTCAACGAGCGCCTGTGGGTGATCGAGGACGACATCCGCCTGAAGGAAAAGGCCCAGGCCTTCGACGAGGAGTTCATCCGGCTGGCGCGCTCGGTGTACTTCCAGAACGACATCCGCGCGCGGGTGAAGAAGGACATCAACCTGGCGCTGGGATCGGCCTACGTCGAGGAAAAGTCGTACCAGGACTACGGCAGCGGGCAGGGCGCCTGAGCCGTCAGTCGAGACTGGTGCGGAAGCGCTCGAACGCGCCGATGGCATCGTCCACGGCAATCAGGTCCATCACGCCCTCGGCCTCGATCTTCGTTCCCCACTTCAGTTCCGCCGCCGGCCTGCCACGGAACCTGCGCGCGGCATCGTCGTAGCGGTCCACGCACCAGCGGCGGTCCGAATACGGGCCGCTGCGGTGCGGGTTGGTGGCGGCGTGCAGGCCCAGCACCTTCGTACCCATTGCATTGGCGATGTGCATCGGGCCGGAGTCCGGCGTGACCAGCAGGTCGGCGTGGGCCAGCAGGGCCGGCAGTTGCTTGAGGGTGTCCTTGCCGATCAGGTCCAGCACGCCGTCGCGCGCGGCCATCGCGTTGAGGATGGCGTCGCCGGTGCTGCGCTCCAGCTCGCTGCGGCCGCCGCAGAGCACGATCCGCCAGCCCTGCGCGGCGGCGTGGTCGGCCAGTGCGGCGTAGCGGTCGGCGCGCCAGTTGCGCAGCGCGTGGCTGGAGCAGGGCGAGATCATCAGCGTGCGGCGGCCGTCGTGCTGCCATTGCGCGCGCGCCCATGCGTGGGCGTCATCCGGCACCGGCAGATTCCAGACCACTTCGTCGCGCACCAGCCGCAGCGGTTCGCAGAAGCTGCCGATGGCGTCCAGCACGTGGATGTCGCCGTGGTCGGGGATGCGCTCGCTGACGAACAGGCCGTGGCCTTCCTTGCTGCGCGATCTGTCGTAGCCGATCCGCCGCCTTGCCGGCACGAACGCCGACAGCAGGTTCGCGCGCGCGGAGACCTGCAGCTGCAGCAGCGCATCGAAGCGTTGGGCCAGTTCGCGGCGCAGCGCGCGCATCCCGGCCAGCCCGGTCTTCTTGTCGTATTCGACGAAGCGCACGCCGGGCAGGCCGTCCAGCAGGCGGTGCTCGCCGCGGCCGATGACCCAGGTCAGCTCGACCCCGGGCAGGCCCGCTTGCAGCGTGTGCACCAGCGGCAGCACGTGGGTGACATCGCCCAGCGCGGACAGCCGCAGCAGGCAGATCGAACGCGGGGCATGGGGTTTTTGCACGCGGTTGTTACACTCGGAAGAATGACGGGTTTCGACGCCAACGAACATCTGACGCCGTTCCGCGACGCGCGCGGCTATGGCGCGATTCTGTTCGACCGCACGCAGCTGCGGCAACCCGAGCCGGACTGGTTCGACCCGGAACACTGGGGCATGGCCGCCCAGCGGGTGGCTGAAGGCGGCCGCGGCGGCGCCTGGTTCATCGATTTCGGCCAAGGCGATGCGCTGCTGCGGCACTACCTGCGCGGCGGTCTGGTCGCCCGCTTCAACCGCGATCGCCACCTGTGGCGCGGCATCCAGCGGGTGCGCAGCTTTGCCGAGTTCCGTCTGCTGCGCACCCTGCGGGCGAAGAAGCTGCCGGTGCCGCTGCCGTTTGCCGCCTGGTACCAACGGGAGGGGGTGCATTACCGCGCGGCGATCCTGATGCAGCGCCTGCAGGACGTGCGCCCGCTGGCCGCGCTGGCGGCCGACGGCATCGCGCCCTGGGAGGCCGCGGGTCAGCTGATTGCGAAGTTCCATCGGGCCGGGCTGGACCATGCCGATCTGAACGCGCACAACATCCTGTTCGATGGGCAGGGGCGCGGCTGGTTCATCGACCTCGATCAGTCGCGCCTGCGCATTCCCGCCACCGCCTGGCGCGAAGCCAATCTCGAACGCCTGCACCGCTCGCTGCGCAAGCTGCGCGGCATGCGCAGCGCGGAGGAGGTGGATGCCGACTTCGCCCGTCTGCGCGCCGCCTACGCGGTAGCGTGGGATCGCGGTTACTGAATCTTTGCGGCAGGCCGAAGCGATTGCTTCAGCCCCCTTTGCAAGGGGCGGCTCGCGCAGCGAGCGGGGGATTGGAAACAACGAGCCTGCGGCCCAAGGCTTGCGAAGCAGACTTCGGATTCATGGCAAAGCCCGAAAAGGCGGTGACCCCGCCGGCTGACCTCGGCGCCCGCGTCAGTCGATACCGTTGCTGCCTTCCGGCCCTGGCGGAGTTTTCGACCTAGCGTCGCGAGGGGCCGACGGGGCCACCATAGACGTGGGCCGCGCAGCGCGCGGCCCTGGAACCTGGCGGAGAGAGGGGGATTCGAACCCCCGAAGCGCGGTTTAGACGCTTACACACTTTCCAGGCGTGCTCCTTCAACCACTCGGACACCTCTCCGGAACCGCGCATTCTAGCGGTGGCCCGGCCGTTCCACAACAGAACTCGGCGAACGGGCATCGACGGGCTGGCGGCCCATGCCACAATGACGGCATGTCCTATCTCGTGCTTGCCCGCAAGTGGCGCCCCCGGCGTTTCGCCGAACTGGTTGGCCAGGAACACGTGGTGCGTGCGCTGACCAACGCGCTGGAAACCGGGCGCGTCCACCACGCATTCCTGTTCACCGGCACCCGCGGCGTCGGCAAGACCACCATCGCGCGGATCTTCGCCAAATCGCTGAACTGCGAGCGCGGCACGTCCAGCGATCCCTGTGGCGAGTGCGAGACCTGCCTGGCCATCGATGCCGGCCGCTACATCGACCTGCTGGAGATCGACGCCGCATCGAATACCGGCGTCGACAACGTCCGCGAGCTGATCGAGAACGCCCAGTACATGCCCAGCCGCGGCAAGTACAAGGTCTACCTGATCGACGAAGTGCACATGCTGTCGAAGCCGGCGTTCAACGCGCTGCTGAAGACGCTGGAAGAGCCGCCGGGACACGTCAAGTTCCTGTTCGCCACCACCGACCCGGAAAAGCTGCTGGTCACGGTGCTCAGCCGCTGCCTGCAGTTCAACCTCAAGCGGCTGGACGAGGCGCAGATCCACGGCCAGATCGTGAAGATCCTCGGCGCCGAGGGCATCGAGGCCGATGACGATGCGGTGGCGCAGCTGGCGCGCGCGGCCGATGGCAGCCTGCGCGACGGGCTGTCGCTGCTCGACCAGGCCATCGCCTATGCCGGCGGCCGGCTGGACGGCGCCACCGTGGCCGCGATGCTGGGCACGGTGGACCGCAGCCGCGTGCAGGCGCTGCTGGCCGCGCTGGCAGCTGGCGACGGCGCGCGGCTGCTGGACGAGGCCGCGCAGCTGGCAGAATTTTCGCCAGACTGGACCAGCATCCTCGATGCCTTCGCGCAGGCGCTGCACCGCATCCAGGTGAAGCAGCTGGTGCCGTCGGTGGATGTCGGCAGCGATGCCATCGACGTCGAGGGCTTGGCCGCGCAGCTGCGGCCCGAGCTGGTGCAGCTGTGGTACCAGATGGCGCTGAACGGCCGCCGCGACCTCGGCCACGCGCCCAGCCCGCGCAGCGGCTTCGAAATGACCCTGCTGCGGATGCTGGCGTTCCGGCCGGATGCCGCCACGCAGCTGGCGGCCCCGCGGCCGCAGCCGGCCGCTGCCGCGCAGGCCGTACCGCAGTCTTCGCAAGCACGCACCGATGCCGCCGCCCGGGCGCGTGCGGCCATGGCCGAAGTGGTGCCGGTGCCGCCGCCCGCACCGCCGCCGCCCGCACCAGCTTCCGCGCCCGCGGAGATACCGCCCGCGCCCAAGCCGCGCGTGGCGGAAGTCGCGCCCGCCAGCAACGCCTACGCATCTGCGGGCAGTGCGCTGCTGGTCACCGATTCGGAGCACTGGCTGGAGCTGGTCGCGGGCTGCGGCCTGCGAGGTCCGGCCAAGCTGCTGGCGGAGAACGCGGGCTTCGTCGGCCATGCCGATGGCGTGCTGCGGCTCTCGCTGGCGTCCGAGCAGGAGCACCTGAAGTCACCCAGCCTGGTGCTGCAGCTGTGCGATGCGGTGGGTCGGCAGCTTGGTGGCGAGGTGCAGGTCCGCTTCGAGATCGGCCAGCCGCGCGGCGAAACCGCGAACGCCCGCAACGCGCGCGAGCGCGACGCGCGCCAGGCAGGCGCGGAGAGCGGCTTCGCTGCCGACCCCGGCATCCAGCGGCTGGTCCAGCAGCACGGCGCGCAGATCGTGCCGGACTCGATCCGCCCGCTCGGCGCGAGCTGAAATCCAACATCGCAACTACGGAAGAACGACATGCGTGGAAACATCGCCCAGCTGATGCAGCAGGCGCAGCAGATGCAGGAAAACATGGCGCGCGCGCAGGAAGAGGTGGCGGCGCTGGAAGCCACCGGCAGCGCCGGCGGCGGCATGGTCAGCGTGACCCTCGGCGGGCGCATGGACTGCCGCAAGGTGCGCATCGACCCGACCGTGTTCACCGACCCGGAAATGGCCGAGGACCTGGTGGCCGCCGCCTTCAACGACGCGGTCAACAAGATCAATGCCGCCTCGCAGGAAAAGATGGCCGGCGCCACCGCCGGCATGCAGCTGCCGCCGGGCTTCAAGCTGCCGTTCTGAGTTTGCGAATGACGGGGCATCCTGCCGCCGCATTCGCAACGCGGGCGAAAAACATGGTTTTCGCCCGCTTGCGCGTCGCCCTGCGTGCGCCACGTGCGCACATCCATGTGCGCAACCAGGTCTCTGACCCATGACCGCCTCCCTGCTCGAACACCTCATCGACGCCCTGCGCGTGCTGCCGGGCGTTGGCCAGAAGTCCGCGCAGCGGATGGCCTACCACCTGCTGGAGCGCCAGCGCGACGGCGGCCGGCGGCTGGCCGATGCGCTGGCCGAAGCGATGGAGCGGATTCGCCACTGCAGCCGCTGCCGCGATTTCAGCGAGACCGAAGTCTGCCCGACCTGCGCCAGCAGCGCGCGTGATGCGCAACTGCTGTGCGTGGTGGAAACCCCGGCGGATCGGCTGGCGATCGAGCAGGCCACCGGCTTTCGCGGCCTGTATTTCGTGCTGCAGGGGCGGTTGAGTCCGCTTGACGGCATCGGCCCGCGCGAGCTGGGGCTCGACCTGCTGGCGCAGCGACTGGAAGAAGGCGGGGTGCGCGAACTGATCGTCGCCACCAACCCCACCGTGGAGGGCGAGGCGACCGCGCACTATCTGGCGCAGCTGGCGCGCGCGCGCGGGGTTGCGCCCAGCCGGCTGGCGCACGGCGTGCCGCTGGGCGGCGAGCTGGAATACGTGGACCGCGGCACCCTGTCGCACGCGTTCGGCAGCCGCAGCGAAATTCCGTAGCAACGCAGCGCGCGTTGCGTTGCGTGTGGATCGACAAGGGGCATCGGGCCTGTGCTGCGCTCCTACAATGCACGGTAATTCCGACAGGAGCCCGCCATGTCCGACACCCTGTTCCACAAGATCATCCGCCGCGAAATTCCCGCCGACATCGTGTTCGAGGACGAACAGCTGATCGCGTTCCGCGACATCGCGCCGCAGGCGCCGGTACACGTGCTGTTCGTGCCGAAGCGGGATTTCGCCACGCTCAATGACGTACCCGAAGGAGATGCGGTGGTGATCGGCCGGCTCGCTACTGCCGCGGCGCGCTATGCAAAGGCGCAGGGCTTCGCCGCGGATGGCTACCGGATCGTGATGAACTGCAATGGCGACGGTGGCCAGACGGTGTTCCAGATCCACCTGCATCTGCTGGCCGGGGCGCCGCTGGGGCGTTTCGGTACGCCGCAGAAGTAGGGGGGCGACCGTCGCGCCTTCATCCAGGCGCGCACGCGGAAGTGGCGGCCGGTGCATCTCGATCAGCGGTCGGCATGATTTCGACGGGCTGGCCCGGCCCGCCGTGCCTCAGGGGCGATGCACGCGCAGGTCGCGCAGCAGCGCCTGCAGTGCCGCGCGGTTCCCCGCCGGCGCATAGCGCGCCTGGTTGAAGCGCGCGGCCAGCGTGGCCAGGTGCTGGCCGGCGCGGGGGCTGTCCGCCGCCACCCGCGTGGCCCAGGCCAGCGCCGGTTCGTGCGTCGCGCGGCCGCGGCCGAGCCTGCGGTAGCGTGCCTCCAGCGCATGCCAGGCGCGCAGCAGCGGGTCGCGCTGGCGTTCGCCGCGGGCGATCAGCCAGGCCATCCACACCAGTGCCAGCGCGGCGATGGCGGCGAACAGCGCGACCAGTGCACCCGCGCCCAGCCGGTCCAGCCCCAGCGGCTTGAGCAGGCTTTGCTGGCGCTGCGCGTTGAAGCCCAGCACGAAGTCGTTCCAGCCGCGGCGCATCCAGTCGCCTGCGTTGAACATCGGCACCAGCGCGTCGAGCCCGGCGATGCGGCCCGGCTGGCGGTCGGCGATGGTGTCGTAGACGCGCTCGGGCGCGACCGCGGCGGTGGGATCCACGCGCACCCAGCCGCGCGCCGGCAGCCAGACTTCGGCCCACGCGTGTGCGTCGGACTTGCGCACCAGCCAGTAGTCGCCGATGGGATTGCGATAGGCGCCGGCATAGCCGGTGACCACCCGCGCGGGAATACCGGCGGCGCGCATCAGCACCACGAATGCGGAGCTGAAGTGCTCGCAATAGCCTTCCCTGCGGTCGAACAGGAAGTCGTCGACCTCGTTGCGGCCGGCCAGCGGCACCTCGAGGGTGTAGGCGAAGTCGCGGCGGATCATCGCCAGCGCGCGGCCGATGAGGGCGGCGTCGCTGCGGCCCTGCGCGTCGCTGCCGGCTTCGCGCCGCCACTGCCGGCCCAGCGCGACTGTGCGCGGGTTGTAGCCCCGCGGCAGCGCCAGTGCGCGCGCGCGCAGCGGCGGCGGGAGTTCGGTCTCGAACGCGGCCGGCGGCGCCGAATGCATGCGCCAGCGCGACACGTTGTACTGCGCGGTTTCCGCCCACGGCGTGTAGTCGCGGCTGGCGTAGGCGCCGTCCGGCAGCAGGGTGGGCAGGTCCAGCGCAACCAGCTGGCGATCCTCGGTGGGCTCGATGTCGATGCGGTAGTCCCAGCCCGCGCCGGCCGGCTGCATCGGCGCCACCGGGAAGCGCTGCAGGTCGCGCGCCTGCCGCCAGCTGCGGCCATCGAAATCCCACAGCACCGGCCCGCGCCAATACATCTGCTGCGGCGCGGGGGTGGCACCGAAGAACTGCACGCGGGCGGCCGGGCTGTCGTCCAGCAGCAGCTCGCCCATGCTGCCGGGGGTCATCGTGTCGGACAGGCCCGGCGTGGCGACGCTGCGGTGCGGCAGCCCCCACAGTGGCGAGGGCAGGCGCGGGAACAGCCAGAACGCCGCCAGCGCCAGCGGCAGCCCGAGCGCGAACAGGCGCAGCACGCCGAAGGCCGCAGCGCCGCGCCCGGCGGGCTGCGCGACTTCGCCCTCGTCCGCGGCTAGCTGCTGCAGCGCCAGCAGCGCCAGCAGCACCGCCAGCAGCGCCAGCGCCAGACTGGCCGGACCTTGATCGAGCAGGAAGGTGGCGAACGGTGCGAACAGGCCGAAGCCAACCAGGCTGCGGCCGTCGCGCAGGCTGAAGGTTTCGGCCGGCTTGAGCGCCAGCATCGCCGCCAGCACCGCGCAGGCGGTGTCGCGGCCGATGCCCGGCGCCACCACCGCCACCGCCAGCAGCGCGCAGGCGCTGAGCAGCAGCCGCAGCAGCGCCGGCATCGGCCGCCGCCACGAAGCCGCGGCCACCGCCAGCGCGCCGATGCCGAAGGCCGGCCCCAGCCACGCCGGCAGCTGCAGCAGCAGCGGCAGCAGGCAGGCGGCGGCCGCCAGCAGCACCTGCATGCGGGCGCGTGGCGTCATCGGCGGCGATGCGTGCTCAGCCATGCGCAGGCTCCGACGCCGGCGGGTCATGCGGCAGCAGCGCCAGCGCGCGCAGGCAGCGGTGCCGGTGCGGCGGCCCGCGGTCGCTGGCGATGGGCGGCTGCGCCGGCAGCTGCAGGCCGTAAAGGCGGCCGTCGCGCTCGGCATCGTCGACCCAGCGCGCCAGCCGGCGGATGCGCTGCTCGTAGGGCAGGCCGGCGGTCTGCTGCCAGTCCAGCAGCAGTTCGCCGCCGCGCTGCTGTTCGTAGTCGCGTACCAGCAGGCTGTCGTGGCGGGCCGAAGCCTTCCACGCCACCGTGCGCGGCGGATCGCCCGGGCGATAGCCGCGCAGGTGATGCGGTTCGTCGCCCGCACGGGTGACCTGCGCATGGTCCTGCCCGCCCGCCGGAATCGGCAGCGCTGGCGCCTGGGTTTCCGGCGCCGGGTACACCAACAGCGATTGCGCCGGCCAGGCATAGCCCCAGGCGCGCGCCAGCCCCAGCGGCTGCACGCTGGACAATTCCAGCCGCGGCAAAGGCAGCAGGCCGCGATGCGTGGTGGCCAGGCGCAGTTCGGCGGAGGCGCCGCTGGCGTCGAGCGCAACGTGGGTGGCCTGGCCACCTGCCGATACCCGCAAGCCGCGACGTTGGCGCGCATCGGCGGCGCCCAGGGCAATCCGCAGGTGCAGGTCCTCGCCGGCCGCCACCGGTTCGGCCGCCACCGCTTCCACCCGCAGCCCGGACAATTGCATATGCGCCGCAATCAGGCTGGCCTGCGCTGCACCGGCCAGCAGCAGCGCCAGCAGCAGCGCCGGGTTGTTGTTGAAGTTGAGTGCGCCCAGCAGCATCGCCCCCAGCAGCAGGCCGAAGAACAGCCCGCTGGCGGTGGGCAGCACGTAGATGCGGTGGCGCGTGAGCTGCGCCGGCAGCGTTTCCGGCGCGCGCGGGCGCATCCACGACCGCATGCGCCTGCGCAGCGCGGCGATCACCTCAGTCCACCGCGACCGCGTGCAGGATCGCCTTGGCCAGGCTGGCAGCCGGGGTGTCCGCATCCGCCACCAGCCGGTGCTCGGCCACCGCCGGGAACAGCGCCTGCACATCCTCGGGCACCACGTGGCCGCGGCCCAGCAGCAGCGCATGCGCGCGCGCCGCGCGCAGCAGCGCCAGCCCGGCCCGCGGGGACAGGCCCACCCGCACGCCGGGCTGCTGGCGGCTGCGCGCGATCAGCGCCTGCACGTAGTCCAGCAGCGGCTCGGCGGCATGCACCTGCGGCACCGCCCGGCGCAGGGCGAGGATGCGCGGCGCGTCCAGCACCGGGGCGACGTTCGCGATCAACTCGCGGCGGTCGCTGCCGGCCAGCAGCGCGCGTTCTGCTGCGGCATCGGGATAACCCAGCGCCAGACGCAGCAGGAAGCGGTCCAGCTGCGAATCCGGCAGCGGGTAGGTGCCGGACAGGTCGACCGGGTTCTGGGTGGCGATGACCAGGAACGGATCGGGCAGGGCGCGGGTCTGGCCGTCGATGCTGACCTGGTGTTCGGCCATCGCCTCCAGCAGCGCGCTCTGGGTGCGCGGCGGCGCGCGGTTGATCTCGTCGGCCAGCAGCACGTGGGTGAATACCGGGCCGGGATGGAACTCGAAGCGGCGTGCCTGTGCCTCGTACACCGATACGCCGAGGATGTCGGAGGGCAGCAGGTCGGAGGTGAACTGCACGCGGCTGAAATCCAGCCCCAGCGTGGCCGCCAGCGCATGCGCCAGGGTGGTCTTGCCGAGCCCGGGCAGGTCCTCGATCAGCAGGTGGCCGCCCGCCAGCAGGGCGACGAAGGCCAGCCGCACCTGCACCGGTTTGCCCAGCACCAGCGTGTTCACCTGCGCCTGCGCGTCGCGCAGGGCCTGCTGCAGCTCATCGGTTAGCATCTGCGCCGGTACCGGGATCGCGGACATGTCGTTGGGCATCGGTTCTCGGAAGTGGCAACGAGTGTAGCGAGGACGCCGGGAATGCAGGATGCGGGAAGCGCGGCGGCGCGGCGCGGGTTCATCGCCGGCTGGCTGCTGCTGTGCGTGCTCAAGCTGGCGCTGGCGGTGCGGCTGCCGCTGTTCGTCGATGAGGCCTTCTACTGGCAGGAGGGCCAGCATCCGGCCTGGGCCTATTCCGACCTGCCGGCGCTGACCGCGTGGCTGGCGCGGCTGGGCGTGGAGGTGTTCGGCCAGCATGCGCTGGGCCTGCGGCTGCCGTTCCTGCTGATCGGCGCGGCGCTGCCGTGGCTGGTGGTGCGGATGGCCGCGCGCGAATTCGGTGCGAACAGCGGCTGGCAGGCCGGACTGCTCGCCCTGCTGCTGCCGCTGGCTGGCAGCCTGGGCCTGCTGGCGCTGCCGGACGTGCCGATGCTGCTGGCCACGCTGCTCTGCCTCGACGCCGGATTGCGGCTGCTGCGCCGGGTCGATGTCCTGGGGGCGGGCGAACTGGCGCTGGGCCTGCTGCTCGGCGGGTTGACCCATTACCGCTTCGTCGCGGTGATCGCGGTGGGGTTTGTCGGGTTGTTGATGCTGCGCGACGGGCGTCACGCGCTGCGGCATCGCGCGCTGTGGGTGGCGGTTGCGATCGGCGCGCTGGCCTGGCTGCCGTTGCTGCTGTGGAACCTGCGCAATGCCGATGCCGGCCTGCAGTTCCAGCTGGTCGAGCGGCATCCGTGGCGGTTCGGCGGCGATGGCTTCGTGCTTGGCCTGCTGCAGCTCCTGCCGGCCACGCCGCTGCTGCTGGCGGCGATGGCGTTGGCCGCTTGGCGCGGCCTGCGCGAGTCGCGACCCGCCGCGCGCTATCTGGCGCTGTGCGGCAGCGGCATCGTGCTGGGTTTCCTGCTGCTGGGATTCTTCGCCGATCGCGAGCGGGTCAGCTTCCACTGGCCGCTGCCCGGCTTCGTCGCGTTGCTGCCGCTGCTGCCGGCGGTGCTGACCGGCTGGCCACGCGGCTGGCGCATCGCCACGCTGGCTACCGCGGCGGCGGGGCTGGGGCTGGTGCTGGGCTTCTTCCTCATGGCCTCGGTGCCGGCGTGGCGCGAGCAGACCGCGGGACATCGCCTGTATCCGGCCAATTTTGCCGGCTGGGGCGCGCTGGCGGAGGCGGTGCGCGGCGAACGCGCCGCCATGCCGGCCGGCACGCGGTTGCTGGCCGGCGATTTCAAGATCGGCGCCGAACTCGGATTCCTGCTCGCCGACCCGCGCATCGCCGTGCTCGACCATCCGCTCAACCACCACCACGGCCGCGCGCCGCAGCTGGCGCTGTGGGGGTTGCAGCACGACGGTGCCCGCGATGCGCCGATGCTGCTGGTGGTCGCCGCCACCGACGTGAAGTTCCGTGAGGAGCTGGCGTATTTCCAGCGGCTGTGCGAACAGGTCGGCCCGCTGCCGCCGCCACGTGTGCTGAACATCGACCATGGCCGCCAGCGCTTCCTGCTGTTCGCATTGCCGGCACGGCGCGGCGACGGGGCGTGCGTGACGCCGGCGCTCGCCAATATCGATGCGCCTGCAGCCGGCGCGCGGGTGGAGCGGCGGTTCAAGGTGTCGGCCTGGGCGGCCAAGGACGTGGCCGGCGTGCGCAGGGTGGAAGTACTGCTGGATGGGCGGGTGGTGGCCACGGCGCAACGCGCCGGCGCCAACCCATGGGTGGTCGACGACTTCCTGCAGGGCCGCTCGCTTGATCCGGCCGTGCCGCAGGTGCAGTTCACCGCCGAGGTGGACGTGCGCGCGCTGCCGGCCGGGACGCACTGGCTGGGCCTGCGCGTGACCGGCAGCGACGGCGCGGTCGAGGACGGCCCCGAACAACCCGTGCAGCTGCGCTGAGCGCGACGATGCACACCGCTTCCCGCGTTTCCCCGCTTCCCGTCGTCGCGCTGCCGCTGGCGCTGTGCCTGCTGCTGGCCGCCACCCTGCAGCTGCAGCTGCCGCTGATGCTGTGGGACCACATCGACCTGGTGCCGATCTACGACGCATGGCGGCGCGGTGCGCTTGCCGCTTCGCAGTTCTGGCGCATCCACGACGGAAGCCATTTCCATTCCGCGGCCTATGCGGTGCTGCTGGCCACCACCTGGCTGTCGGGTGGGCGGCCGTGGCTGGACTGCGTGGCCGGTTGGGGGTTCTACGCGCTGCTGGCGTGGACGCTGTGGCGGCTGGTCGGCAACGGTTGGCGCGAGCGGAAGGTGGCGCGCGGTTGGTGGGGGGCGATGCTGCTGCTGATCGCGCATCCGGGCCATCTCGCCAACCTGCAGTGGGGTTGGCAGGTGGCGGTGTTCATCAGCCTGCTGGGCGCGGTGGCGCCGATCCACTGGCTGACGCTGGAGCGGCCCACGCAGGCGTTGAACCTTGCCGGCGTGGTGCTGGCGGTTATTGGCGTGCTGGGGTTTTCCACCACCCTGGCGGTGTTCCCGGTGGCGCTGGCGCTGGTGGTGTTGCGTAGCGAATGGTCGTGGCTGCGACGCCTGACCTTCGCGCTGCCATGGCTGCTGGCCGGCGGCGCCCTGGTGGCATGGCTGCTGGCGGCGCGCGGCGAGCCGGTGGCGCTGCCCGGCGCCGGTGCGCTGGCGCTGTACGCGCTCAACTACCTTGGCGGCGGGGTGCTGCGGTTCGCCGAAAACATCGCGCCGTGGTGGACGTTGTTGGCCCTGGTGCTGGCGATTCCCGCCGCCGTGCGCTGCCGCCGGCAGGCGCAGGCGCGGCCGTGGCTGGCGCTGATGGCGTTTGCGTTGGGCTGCGCCCTGTTCACGGCGCTGGGGCGCGTCGGCAACTTCGGCACGGACCACGCTTTCGTGACCCGTTATGCCAGCTTCGCGCTGCTGTTCTGGATCGGCTGGCTGGGCTTGATGGTGCTGGCCTGGCGCGATGTCGCGACGGCCTGGCGCTGGGTGCGACCGCTGTTGATTGTCACGCTGCTGTTCGCGGCGGTGAATGGCGCGCATCTGGCGAAGAAGGCCCGGACCACGCACCAGCGCGCGGTCGCGGTCGCCGCGCAGATCCGCGCGGATTGGCCGCAGCTGGACGACGCGCTGCTGGCGCAGGCCTACGGCGACCGCGCCGCCGCCGCGCGGCAGCGGCTGGCGCTGCTGCGGCAATGGGGTTTCGCCCCGTTCGGCCGCGCCGACGCCGACTGACGGTGCCCGCGTCCACTCAGGGCAGGGTGAAACCCGCCTGCCGCAGCAGCGTGCAGGTGGCGATCAGCGGCAGGCCGATCAAAGCGGTCGGGTCGCGGTTGTCGATGGACTCGAACAGGCAGATGCCCAGGCCTTCCGACTTGAAACTGCCGGCGCAGTCGAACGGCTGCTCGGCATCCACGTAGCGTTCGATTTCGGCGTCGGCCAACGCGCGGAAACGCACCCCGGTGAGATCGATGGCGGCCAGCGCGCGGCCATCGGGATGGGCCAGGCACAGCGCGGTATGGAAGCGCACCACCCCACCGGACATCGCCCGCAGCTGGGCGATCGCGCCATCGCGGCCGCCCGGCTTGCCCAGCGGCCGGCCGTCGAGGTCGGCGACCTGATCCGAGCCCAGCGCCCAGCCGTCGCCGGCCAGGGTGCGCGCCACCGCCTGCGCCTTGGCTTTGGCCAGACGCGTGGCCAGCGCCAGCGGGGTTTCGCCGGGCAGGGCGGTTTCCTCCACCTCCGGGCGGGCCACCGCGAACGGCAGGCGCAGCCGTTCCAGCAGTTCGCGGCGATAGCGCGAGGTCGAGGCGAGGGTCAGCTGCGGCATCGGTCAGGCTGTCCCGGCGCGGGCGCGATCGACCTGCTGCAGCTGCCGCTCGATGCTGGCGCGGGCGGCGTCCAGCGCATCGCGCACGCCGTGCAGCTGCTCCAGGCTGGCGCGCTCGGCGTTTTCCTGCAGCCACAGCCGCTGCCGCAGCAGCTCCTGCATGGCCGTGCGCACCGGGTTCTCGTCGCTGCCGGCCACCGCCTCGATCTCTGCGCGCGCCGCCCGCAGGCGCGACTCCAGCGCATCGGCCGCGTCCAGCAGTTGCGAGATCGCCTGTTGGCGGCCACGGCTGCCGCGGCGCAGGCGCAGCGCCAGCCAGGACGCGCAGCCAGCGAGCGCGAGGAAGAGCAATGGCAGCAGGATTTCCATCGGCGCAGTCTGCGCGAGCCCGCCCGGGCCCGCAAACCGGCGAGGATGCTGCTGCGGCCCGCGCGCGGATGGATTTGACAGCGGTCGGGGCGACGCGTAGCATTTTGCGGCTTATGTCCGAACAGCCGACAAGCCGGGTGCCAGAAGTCTTGGATGCCTGGCGCATGGTGGCGGCGCGGCGCGAGTTCGAAGGCAGGATTCCGCTGGCGGCGATGACGCGGCTGCGCGGCAGTCTGGTCGATGCCGAAGGCGAGGTCCGCTACATGCTGGCCTTCGATACCGACAGCCTGAAGGTGCCCCACGTCGAGCTGCGGATCGATGCGGAACTGCCGCTGGAATGCCAGCGCAGCCTGCAGCGGTTCGTGCAGCCGGTGCGGCTGGTGCAGCGGCTGGGCTTGATCCGTGACGAGGCCGACGAAGCGGCCCTGCCGCCGGATTACGATCCGCTGCTGGTGCCCGCCGACGGCATGCTGCGGCCGGCCGAGCTGGTCGAGGACGAATTGATTCTGGCGTTGCCGGTGGTGCCGGTCTCGCCCGATGCCGAGACGGTCGAGCGCGACTTCGCGCCCACCGTGGAGGAAACCGCCCAGGCCAACCCGTTCGCGGCGTTGTCCGGGTGGAAGAAGGAATAGTGCGATAATCGCCGCATCGCGCGTCACATACGTTTTTCTTGGAGTTGTCCGATGGCTGTCCAGAAGTCCCGCGTTTCCCCGTCCCGCCGCGGCATGCGCCGCGCCCACGACGCCCTGTCCGCCAAGCAGCTGGCCACCGATCCGACCAGCGGCGAGACCCACCTGCGCCACCACGTGACCGCCGACGGCTACTACCGCGGCAAGCAGGTCATCGTGCCGAAGACCAAGGTGGCTGACGAAGAGTGATCCGTCGGCCGCAAGGCCGGCGCCACGACGCACCACGCCCGGCCGCGCCTCATGGCGCGGCCGTTGGCGTTTCTGCGCCCGCAATCCCGATGGCGGCGGCCGCGGCGGTGGCTTCGGCCGCGCCCGCGCCCCGCATCGGCTAATCTTGTCCGCTTGATCAGGGGAGTTGCCGTCCGCATGAGCCAGACCGAAAGCCGCATCTACGCCCGCATCGCCGGCACCGGCAGCTACCTGCCCGAGAAGGTCCTGACCAACGACGACCTGGCGAAGATGGTGGACACCAGCGACGAGTGGATCGCCGCCCGCACCGGCATCCGCGAGCGCCACGTGGCGGCGGAAGGCCAGACCACCAGCGACCTCGGTTACCAGGCCGCGCTGCGCGCGCTGGAGGCGGCCGGCGTCCGCGCGGACGAGCTCGACCTGATCGTGGTCGGCACCACCACCCCTGACCTGATCTTCCCGTCCACCGCCTGCCTGATCCAGCACAAGCTGGGCGTGGCCGGCTGCCCGGCCTTCGACGTCAACGCGGCCTGCTCGGGCTTCATCTACGGGCTCACCATCGCCGACAAGTTCATCCGTTCGGGCGCGGCCAAGACCGCGCTGGTGATCGGCGCCGAAACCCTGACCCGGATGCTGGACTGGAACGACCGCGGCACCTGCGTGCTGTTCGGCGACGGCGCCGGCGCGGTGGTGCTCAAGACCGACACCGACACCGGCATCCTCAGCACCCACATGCATGCCGACGGCAGCAAGGCGGAACTGTTGTGGAACCCGGTCGGCGTGTCGGTCGGCTTCAAGCCGGAGGAAGAGAACGCCGGCGTGCGGGTGATGATGGCCGGCAACGAGGTGTTCAAGCACGCGGTGAAGGCACTGGACTCGGTAGTCGAGGAAGCGCTGCAAGCCAACGGGCTGGACCGCACCGAGCTGGACTGGCTGGTGCCGCACCAGGCCAATCTGCGGATCATCGAAGCCACCGCCAAGCGGCTGGCGATGCCGATGGACCGCGTCATCGTCACCGTCGACCGCCACGGCAACACCTCGTCCGGCTCGGTGCCGCTGGCGCTGGACGAGGCGGTGCGTTCGGGCCGGGTGCAGCGCGGCCAGCTGGTGCTGCTGGAAGCGTTCGGCGGCGGCTTCACCTGGGGCTCGGCGCTGCTGCGCTACTGAGTCCGCGCCGCCGGACACGCATCCGGCCCGCCAATACGCCCCGGTACAGACAGGCTAGAGCAATTGCTCGTATCATGCCCGCCCCAACGCAGGGCTACGTCCTGCGCCACATCTGCACGGTTTGCATAGCGTGAGCGAAGCCATCCAATCCAATCCGGTCGCGCTGGTGTTTCCCGGTCAGGGATCGCAGGCGGTCGGCATGCTGGCCGAACTGGCCGAGCTGCATCCTTCCGTGAAGGCCACGTTCCAGGAGGCCTCCGATGGCGCCGGCGTGGACCTGTGGGCGCTGTCGCAGGGCGGACCGGAGGAAATGCTCAATCGCACCGAGTACACCCAGCCGGCGCTCCTGGCCGCGGGCGTGGCGGTGTGGCGGCTGTGGAACGAGCAGGGCGGGCCGATGCCGTCGGTGCTGGCAGGCCACAGTCTGGGCGAATACACCGCGCTGGTCGCGGCCGGCGCGCTGTCGCTGCACGACGGTGCGCATCTGGTGCGCATTCGCGGCCAGCTGATGCAGGACGCAGCGCCCGCCGGCACCGGCGCGATGGCGGCGGTGCTGGGCGCCGAGGATGCGCTGGTGGAAGCGGTCTGCGCGGAGGCCTCCGGTGCGCAGGTGGTGGTGCCGGCCAACTACAACTCGCCCGGCCAGATCGTGATCGGCGGCGATGCCGCGGCGGTGGACCGCGCGCTGGCGCTGCTGCAGGAAAAGGGCGTGCGCAAGACGGTCAAGCTGGCGGTCAGCGTGCCGTCGCATACGCCGATGATGCGCGAAGCGGCCAACCGGCTGGCGCAGACCATGGCCGGGCTGGAATGGAAGCTGCCGGCGTTGCCGGTGGTGCAGAACGTGGATGCACGTGCGCACGGCAGCGTCGATGCGATCCGTGACGCGCTGGTGCGCCAGCTATACCTGCCGGTGCAGTGGACCGGCTGCATGCAGGCGCTGGCCGCGCGCGGCGTCGTCCGCATCGGCGAATGCGGCCCAGGCAAGGTGCTGGCCGGGCTGGCCAAGCGCATCGACAAATCGCTCGACGCACGCGCGTTGGGCACGCCGGCCGAGTTCGCCGGCGCCATCGAGGAATGGAAGGCATGAGCGAGTTGTTGCTGCAAGGTGAAGTCGCGCTGGTCACCGGCGCATCGCGCGGGATCGGCGCGGCGATTGCGAATGAACTGGCGGCGCTGGGCGCCACCGTCATCGGCACCGCCACCAGCGACGCCGGCGCGCAGGCGATCGGCGAGCGGCTGGCCGCGCGCGGAGGCCACGGCCGTCGCCTCAACGTGAACGAAGCCGGCGCCATCGAAGCGCTGGTGGAGGCCGTGTCCAGCGAATTCGGCGCCATCTCGATCCTGGTCAACAACGCCGGCATCACCCGCGACAACCTGCTGATGCGGATGAAGGACGAGGACTGGCAGGCCGTCCTCGACACCAACCTGACGTCCGTCTATCGCGCGTCGAAGGCGGTGCTGCGCGGGATGATGAAGGCGCGCAAGGGCCGCATCGTCAACATCGCTTCGGTGATCGGCGTCACCGGCAATGCCGGCCAGGCCAACTACGCCGCGGCCAAGGCCGGCATCATCGCGTTCAGCAAGTCGCTGGCGAAAGAAATCGGCTCGCGCGGGATCACCGTCAACGTGGTTGCGCCGGGCTTCATCGCCACCGACATGACCGCCGACCTGCCGGAGGCCGCGAAGGAGGCGATGCTGGGCCAGATCGCATTGGGCCGTTTGGGCGAACCGGCCGACATCGCCCGCGCGGTGGCTTTCCTCGCGGGGCCGTCGGCGACCTACATCACCGGCGAGACCCTGCACGTCAACGGCGGCATGTACATGCCGTGATTTACCGCCGGGCGGCCTGTCCTCATGTCGCCCGGGTTTCCCGTACACTTCACCACTGAACGACCCGATTTCCGGGAGGAGCAACCCACATGAGCAACATCGAAGAGCGCGTCAAGAAGATCGTCGTCGAACAACTGGGCGTCAAGGAAGAAGACGTCACCAACAGCGCGTCGTTCGTGGACGACCTGGGCGCGGATTCGCTGGACACCGTGGAGCTGGTGATGGCGCTCGAGGAAGAGTTCGAGTGCGAAATCCCGGATGAAGACGCGGAAAAGATCAGCACCGTGCAGGCTGCGATCGACTACATCAAGGCCCACGTCAAGGCGTAAGCCCGGCGTCCGCCAGCTGTACCCCGGGGGCCGCGCATGCGGCCCCCTGTATTTGCACCGAACGTAACGAAAAGCGTGGAGGAGGCGACGATGGGCAAGCGACGCGTGGTGGTCACGGGCATGGGCATCGTCTCGCCGCTGGGCAACGACCTGGCCAGCAACTGGGACGGCATCGTCAACGGCCGTTCGGGCATCGGCATGGTGGAAGGCTTCGACGCCAGCACCTATCCCACCCGCATCGCGGGCGAGGTGCGCGACTTCGACATCACCCGCTGGGTGAACCCGAAGGACGCCAAGAAGATGGACCACTTCATCCACTACGGCATGGCCGCTTCGCTGATGGCGAAGGACGATGCCGGGCTGGAAGTGACCGAGGCCAACGCCGAGCGCATCGGCGCGCTGATCGGTGCCGGCATCGGCGGCATCTGGGGCATCGAGGAAACCGCGATCAAGCTGCACGAGGGCGGGGTCCGCAAGATCAGCCCGTTCTACATCCCCAGCACCATCATCAACATGATGCCGGGCCAGCTGTCGCTGGCGACCGGGATCAAGGGGCCGACGTTCTCGGCCGTGTCCGCCTGCGCCACAGCCAACCACAGCATCGGCATGGCGATGCGGATGATCCAGTACGGCGATGCCGACGTGATGTTCGCCGGCGGCGCCGAACGCGGCAGCTCGCCGACCGCGATGGGCGGCTTCTGCGCGATGAAGGCGATGAGTACCCGCAACGACGATCCCACCCGCGCCTCGCGGCCGTGGGATGCCGAACGCGACGGCTTCGTGCTGGGCGACGGCGCCGGCATCCTGGTGCTGGAGGAGTACGAACACGCCAAGGCCCGCGGCGCGCGCATCTACTGCGAGCTGGTCGGGTTCGGTGCATCGTCCGATGCCTTCCACATGACCGCGCCCAGCGAGAACGGCGAAGGCCCGGCGCGCTGCATGGCGATGGCGTTCCGCGACGCCGGCATCAATCCCGACCAGATCGGCTACCTCAACGCGCACGGCACCAGCACGCCGCTGGGCGACCTGGCCGAAACGCTGGCGATCAAACGCGCGCTGGGCGAGCATGCGTACAAGACGATGGTGAGTTCGACCAAGTCGATGACCGGCCACCTGCTCGGCGCGGCCGGCGGCGTGGAGGCGATCTATTCGATCAAGGCGCTGCAGACCGGCATCATCCCGCCCACCATCAACCTGGAAAACCCGGGCGAAGGCTGTGATCTTGACTACGTGCCGAACGTGGCGCGCGAAGCGAAGATCGACGTGGCGGTATCCAACGGCTTCGGTTTCGGCGGCACCAACGGCACGCTGGTGTTCAAGCGGGTCTGAAACTTGCTCCCTCCCTTGGGTAGCAGGGGAGGGCCGGGGAGGGGTGTTCTTGCCGATGATCGAACCAACCCTTCCCGCCGACATCGACCTGCTTGACCTGCACCGGCTCGCTCCGGCGCGCTACCCGGTGCTGCTGGAATCCAGCGCCACCGGCGCGCACGGTCGCCGCGACCTGCTGCTGGCCCACGCTGGCGAGGGCTTCGCCCTGCATCGCGATGGGGTGGTGCGCACGCTGTCGGGCGAGGCGCTGGCAGGCGGTTTCTTCGACGTGCTCGACCGCCAATGGCAGGCGGCCGCGACCGGCCCCGGTCTGCCGCTGGCCGGCGGCTGGGCGCTGCTGCTGGGATACGAGTTGGCTGCGCAGGTGGAGCCGGTGCTGGCGTTGCCGCAGGCGGAAGGTGGCCTGCCGGTGGCCATCGCGCTGCGCTGCCCGGCGGTGGTGTTGCGCGATCGCGGCAGCGGTGAGCTTCGCGTTTGTGCGGAAGCCGACTCCGATGCATGGCGGCTGCGCCTTGCGGAAGACATCGAGCGCGCGCGCGCGCTGGCGCCGCTGCCGGCGTGGGCGCCGCCGAGGCGTATCGACGAAGACGAACCGCAGCGCTATCTCGATGGCGTGGCGCGGGTGCTGGACTACCTCGCCGCCGGCGATGTGTTCCAGGCCAACCTCTCGCGCGGCTGGAAGGCGAGGTTCGACGGCGCGCTCGACCCGGCTGCGCTGTTCCAGCGCCTGCGCCAGCACAATCCCGCGCCGTTCGCGGGGCTGTTCCGCAGCGCCTGGGGCAGCGTGGTCAGCGCTTCGCCGGAGCGGCTGCTGTCGGTACGCGCGGGCGTTGCCGAAACCCGCCCGATCGCCGGCACTCGTGCGCGTTTTCCCGGCGACGACGATGCCGCGCGCATCCGCGAGCTGGTGGGCCATCCGAAGGAGCGCGCCGAGCACGTCATGCTGCTGGACCTGGAGCGCAACGACCTCGGCCGGGTGTGCGCGCCGGGCAGCGTGCAGGTGGACGAGCTGATGACGGTGGAAAGCTACGCGCACGTCCACCACATCGTCAGCAACGTGCGTGGGCAGCTGCGCGCGGAGGTGACGCCGGGGCAGGCGCTGGCCGCGCTGTTCCCCGGCGGCACGATCACCGGTTGTCCGAAGGTGCGCTGCATGCAGATCGTGGCCGAGCTGGAAGGCGTCGGCCGCGGTGCCTATACCGGCGCGATGGGCTGGCTGGGGCACGATGGCGACATGGACCTGAACATCCTGATCCGCAGCGCCGAAGTGGAGGGCGACACCCTGCGCTTCCGCACCGGCGCCGGCATCGTGATCGACTCGGATCCGCAGCGCGAGCTGGAGGAGACGCGGGCGAAGGCGCGGGGAATGTTGAGGGCACTGGGATGCGAGTGATCGAGCGGCGGATGCCATGGCCCTTGGCGCAGTCGCTCCCCGATACTCGCTTGGTGCGCCAAGGCCCATGGCATCCGCTTGCAACTTGTGCTGGCAGCTGGGAGAAAAAATGATTTTTTCCGGCGTAACTCGATCGACTGAGTTGTCCATTTCCAATCGCGGTCTTGCCTACGGCGACGGCGTGTTCGAAACCATGCGCGTGCATGGCGGCGAACTGCCGCTGTGGCCGCGCCATCTCGCGCGGCTGCGCGAAGGCGCGCGGCGGCTGGGCATCGGCTTGCCCGATCCGGCTTTCATCGAAGCACGCATCGCCGAGATGATCGATGGCGCCGATGCCGGCGTGCTCAAGCTGCTGCTCACCCGCGGCGACGGTGGCCGCGGCTATGCGCCGCCGGTCGATGCGCAACCGGCTTGGACAGTGGCGCTGCATCCGCTGCCGCCGATGGCCAACGCCGGCCTGCGCCTGCATGTCTGCGACATGCGGCTGGCGATCCAGCCGGCGCTGGCCGGCATCAAGCACTGCAACCGGCTGGAACAGGTGCTGGCGCGCGGCGAGGTCGAGCGCGCCGGCTGCGACGAAGGACTGATGCGGGACAGCGAAGGCCGCGTGGTCTCTGCCACCGCCGCCAACCTGCTGGCGCATCGCAATGGCCGCTGGCTGACACCCCCGGTTGTCCGCTGCGGCGTGGCCGGGGTGCTGCGCGGCTGGCTGCTGGCGCAGGGACTGGTGGAGGAGGCCGAACTGACGCCAGGCGAGGTGGAGGACGCCGACGCACTGGCGCTCTGCAACGCCGTGCGCGGTATCCTGCCGGTCTCCCTGCTGGGCGCGCGCAACTGGGCGGCGCACCCGGCGCTGACCGAACTGCAGGCGCGACTGGCGATGGCCTATCCGATGTTTTCCAATCCCGCGGTGGGCGCATGAAGGCGCGTCGGCCGCTGCCGATCCTGCTGCTGGCCGTGTTGGCGGTGGCGGCGTGGTACTGGGATCGCTTCCGCACCTTTGCCGAAGCGCCGCTGTCCGGCATCCAGGCGAACGCCGGGCTGGTGGTCGCGCGCGGCGACAACCTCGACAAGGTGCTGCGCAAGCTGCAGGCGCAGGGCGTGGGCACCGGCGACCGCCTGTACTGGCAGCTGCTGGCGCGCCAGACCGGTGCCGCCGGCCGGCTGCAGGTGGGCGAATACGCGCTGCGCGAGGACACCTCGCCGCGCGCGCTGCTGCAGGCCATGCGCGACGGCAAGGTGGTGCGGCGCATGTTCACCATCATCGAAGGCTGGAACATCCGCGATCTGCGCGCGGCGCTGCGCAAGGCGCCGCTGCTGGAGCAGAACACCACGCAGATGGATGACGCCGCGCTGATGGCGGCGCTGGGCCACGCCGGCCAGCATCCGGAGGGCCGCTTCCTGCCCGAGACCTATGCCTGGGTGCGCGGCGATTCCGACCTCGACATCCTCAAGCGCGCCTACGCCGGCATGGACAAGGCGCTGGATGCAGCGTGGAAATCGCGCACACCGGACCTGCCGCTGGACAACCGCGACCAGGCGCTGACGCTGGCCTCGATCGTCGAGAAGGAAACCGGGATCGCCGAGGAGCGGCCGGCCATCGCCGGCGTGTTCGTGCGCCGGCTGAAGACCGGCATGCGCCTGCAGACCGATCCCACCGTGATCTACGGCATGGGCTCCAGCTACGCCGGCAACATCCGCCGCAGCGACCTGACCACCGATACGCCCTACAACACCTACACCCGCGATGGCCTGCCGCCGACGCCCATCGCCATGCCCGGCAAGGCGGCGCTGCAGGCGGCCACGCAGCCGGCGGCGGGCGATGCGCTGTATTTCGTCGCGGTGGGCGACGGCAGCGGGCGGCACGTCTTCAGCGCATCGCTGGACGCGCACAACAGCGCGGTGCGCGGCTACGTGCAGCGCTACCGCGCGCAGCGCCAGGCCGAGCGTGAAGGAGCCACGACGAAGTGACGATGTTGCAATCGAAGCCGCGCCTGCTGACCATCGAAGGCGGCGAGGGCGCGGGCAAGAGCACCGTGCTGTCCGCGCTGCGCGATGCGCTGCTTGCCGATGGTTGCGAAGTGGTGTGCACCCGCGAGCCGGGCGGCACGCCGCTGGCCGAGCGCATCCGCGGCCTGCTGCTGGACGCCGGCGACGAGACGGTGCATCCGCACACCGAGCTGCTGCTGATGTTCGCGGCGCGCGCGCAGCATGTGCAGCGGGTGGTGCTGCCGGCGCTGGCGCGCGGCGCGTGGGTGGTGTCCGATCGCTTCACCGATTCCAGCTATGCCTACCAGGGCGCGGCGCGCGGCATGGATGAAAGCTTCATCGCCGAACTGGAGCGGCGCGCGGTCGGCATCGAGCCCGGCCTGACCCTGCTGCTGGATCTGGGCGTGGCGCACGCACGTGAACGCACCCGCGGGCGCGACCTGCTCGGCGGCGCCTCGCCCGACCGCATCGAGCGCGAGCGCGACGACTTCTTCGAGCGCGTGCGCGAAGGCTTCCTCGCCCGCGCCGCACGCCATCCGCAGCGCATCCGCGTGCTCGACGCCGGCCCTGATGCGGCCACCGTCGCCGCCGCCGCGCTAGCGGTGCTGGCCGACTACCGCAAGGCGCTGGCATGAACCTGCCGCCGCTCTCGCCCTGGCTGCAGCGCGCCTACACGCAGGCGGCCGACGCCATCAAAGCCGGCCACTTCGGCCATGCAACGCTGATCACCGGGCCGGCATTGATCGGCAAGCGCCTGCTCGCCGAACACCTGGCGCGGCGCGTGCTGTGCGCCTCGCCGCGCCCCGATGGCGAAGCCTGTGGCGCCTGCAGGAGCTGCACGCTGTTCGCTTCGCGCGCGCAGATGGAAGCACTGGAGGTGCGCCCGGACGGCACGCCGGCGCACCCGTGGGGGCACAGCGCGCACCCCGACCTGCGCTTCCTCGGCTACGAGATCAACCACAAGACCGGCAAGCCGCGCAGCGAAATCGTGATCGAGCAGATCCGCGTGCTGTCGGAAAAAATGGGCATGACCGCGCAGCTGGGCGGGGCGCAGGTGGTGATCGTCGATCCCTGCGATGCGATCAACTGGAGCGCCTTCAACGCGCTGCTGAAAACGCTGGAAGAGCCCCAGCCGGGCCGCTATCTGTGGTTGCTGGCGTCCAACCCGGCGCGGCTGCCGGCCACCATCCGCAGCCGCTGCCAGCGGCTGGAGCTGCGGCTGCCGCCACACGATGAAGCACTGTACTGGCTGCGCCAGCGCGGCCATGCGGAGGCTCTGGCCAGCGAGGCGCTGGATGCCGCCCGCGGGCACCCCGGCCTGGCCGATGCATGGGCATCGGGCGATGGTCTGGCGCTGCGCCGCGATGTGGTCAAGGACGCGCAGGCGCTGCTGCGCGGGCAGGCCGAGGCCAGCGAAGTCGCCCAGCGCTGGGTGGCCGACGGACGCGCCGCGGAACGTTTGTGTCATCTGGCCGAGTTCGCGCTGCGCGAAGCCGCGGGCTTGACCGATCCGGCGGCAACCCGCACGCTGGCCGCGCGCTTCGACGCGGCCAATCGCGCCCGCGAGCTGCTGCACACCACGGTGCGCGCGGACCTTGCGGTGGCGGAAGCGCTGCTGGCGTGGCGCTGAGGCTTGGGACAGGCAACTGACAGGGAACGGGGAATGAGCAATCCGACCGGTGGGGCAAGGCAGGGCATCCTGTCGCTGGCAATCAAGGACAAGGCGGCGCTGTACAACGCCTACATGCCCTTCATCCGCCAGGGCGGCATCTTCGTGCCGACCGCGCGCCGCTATTTCATCGGCGATGAAGTGTTCCTGCTGCTGACCCTGCCGGATTCCTCCGAACGCCTGCCGGTCGCCGGCAAGGTGGTGTGGGTGACCCCCACCGGCGCCCAGGGCAACCGCGCCGCCGGCATCGGCGTGCAGTTCGCCGATACCGCCGAAGGCGAGGCGGTGCGCAGCAAGATCGAAACCACCCTGGCCGGCACCCTCAACGCGGACCAGCCGACCCAGACGATGTAGCCGCGGCCTCCGCCCGCGCTGACCGCCGCGGCCGCCGCTTCACCCCACAACGCCTGATCCCGCCGCTGCGGTCAGCCCGGCCCGCGGAGGATGCCGTCGTGGGTACGGTTCCGCCCCGCATGCCGAGCTTGGCGCCCATCCGCCCCGGTTTCGTCGCCACCCGCAAGATTCCGTCGCAGGCGGGTTGACGCCGGCTGGCTGTTCGCGCTGTACTATTTCAAGTAGTACAGACAGGACAGTGCAACCATGGCCCGAACCAGCCCACTGATGATCCAGGTCGCCACCGGCGATCCGCGCCCGATCGGTCGCCAGATCGTCGATGCCGTGCGCATGAAGATCGCCACCGGCGAGCTCACGCACGGCAATCAGCTGCCCAGCGTCCGCGGGCTTGCCCAGCAGCTGATGATCAATCCGAATACCGTCGCCAAGGCGTATGCCGAGCTGACCACCGAGGGTTGGCTGGAATCGCGCCAGGGCACGGGCCTGTTCGTTGCCGCACCCCGCCAGCGATTGTCCGACGCCGAGCGGGACCGCCGCCTGGACGACGCCGTCGGCCGCTTCGTCAACGACGTGATTCCGCTGGGCTTTGCAGCCGACGAGGTGCAGGCGCGGGTCGCCGACGCCTTCGACCTGCTGGTGCCCCGCAAGACCGCCTGACCCCCGCCATCGCCGCCGCGGGGGCCGTCCGTCTGCGTCCAACGCAGGGGGACAGCGATCCGCGGATCGGCGGGCCCATCCGGATACGCCTACATGCCCAACGACCTCATCATCGAAACCCGTGCGCTGTCCAAGCGCTACGGACGCAAGCTGGCGCTGGACCGGCTTGACCTCGCGATTCCCCGCGGCCGGGTCCACGCCATCGTCGGCGCCAACGGCGCAGGCAAGTCCACGTTGTTCCGCATCCTGCTGGGCTTCATGCCGCCCAGCGCGGGCGATGCGCGCATCCTCGGCAAGGACAGCCAAGCGCTCACGCCGCAGGACCGCAGCCGGATCGGCTTCGTCAACGAGGAACACACCCTGCCGAACTGGATGCGGGTGTCGCAGGTGGTGGGGATGCAGCGCCACCAGTACGGGCGTTGGAACCAGCAGGCGTTCGACGGCGTGATCGGCCACTACCACGTGCTGCCGGAGCAGAAGGTCGGCCAGCTCTCGCGCGGCGAGCGGGCCGGCTTCAACCTCGCGCTGGCATTGGCGCAAGGGCCGGAATTGCTGGTGCTGGACGAACCGACGCTGGGCCTGGACGTGGTCGCCAAGCGCGCGTTCCTGGAATCGCTGCTGTACAGCAATGCCGCCGACGACTGCACGGTGATCTATTGCTCGCACCAGATGGAGGAGATCGAGCGCGTTGCCGACAACCTGATCATCCTGGAGCGCGGGCAGCTGAAGAACATGTCGGCGCCGGAGGAATTCACCGCGCGGGTCAGCCATTGGGTGGCCGACGTGCCGTTCAAGGGGCCGGAACTGCATACCGTGCCCGGACTGCTGGAAGTGCAGCGCCTCGATGGCCTGCACCACTACCTGGTGCTGGACCAGGACGATGGTTTTGAACGTTTCCTGCGCGAAGCCGGCGCGCGCAACGTGCAGTCGATGCCGGTCAGCCTGGACCGCGCGGTCAACGCCTTCCTTGCCAAGAACCATGCTGCGCCGGCTGCGGCCTGACGCGCATCACGACCCGAGGACACCAACATGATCGATCTCTTCAAGGGCGAGCTGCTGCGCTTCCGCCTGTGGGCCCTCGCGGCCGCGCTGGTGCACGCCGGCGTGCTGGGCTTCCTGGCCCGTATCGTCGACCCGGCCCAGCAACCGCTGCTGGTCTACCAGGTCTGCGGCATGGTGTATGCGGTGGCCGGCACCTTGCTCGGCCTGTACCAGATGGGCAGCTACCGCAAGCCGAACCAGTGGCTGAGCCTGCTGCATCGCCCGCTGCATCGCCTGCGCATCGCCGGTGCGCTGGGCGGGGCGGGCGCGCTGCTGCTGTTCGCCGCGGTCGCGCTGCCGATCGCGCTGATCGCGCTGTACCAGGACACCATGACCGCGCGCGTGGTCGACCTGCGCCACTGGATGATGCCGATCGCCGGCTGGCTGATCGCGCTCATCGGCTACGCAGCGGGCGCCTACGCGATGATCGGCAACCGCCGGCATTCGTTCGCGGTGCTGGTGCTGCCGATGCTGCTGATGTTCGCGCAGGCCGCGGGAGTGGCGATGCTGGCGTTGCAGCTCACCCTGCTCGCGGTGCTGGTGGCGCTGGTGGCCATCGTGTTCCGGCCCGATCCGGTGGCCGCGCCGCGCAGCTTCGCCGCCACCGCCGCGACCGCGCTGCCGGTGCAGCTCGGCGCGTATTTCCTGCTGTGGATGCTGGGTTACGGGGTCGAGCTGTTCTGGACGGCCTCCGGCACCCATCCGCTCAACATGGCAACGCCGCCGCACGGCGGCTACATCGAGGCCGATCGCGCGGAAGGCAAGGACATCCTGCTGATGGGCATCGAGCGCAGCCGCGACCCGGAGGCGGAACTGTGGCGCGAGCAGATCGCGCTGTCCGACGTGTACACGCATTACCCGCTGCGCAACCTGCCTCGCCGCGGCGAGATGACCAACCTGCAGCCGATGGAGTTCACTGACGGCGAGCGCAACATCACATGGGTGTTCAAGCACGACAGCATGCGTTTCGTCGGCTACGGCACGCTGGACATGCGCGCGCGCGGCGACCTCGGGGTGGGTGAGGCGCAGGCCGCGTTCCCGGCACCGACGATGCCGTTTGCCGCCAACCATCTGTACAACGCCCACGCCGTCTATCAGTACGACGACGGGCAGGGGCGCATCCATGAACGCATCCACCTGCCGCAGGGCGAAGTGATGGCCAGCCCGCCGCAGCCGGCCGGCGACAACCTGCTGCTGCTCAGCGACCGCGCCGCCTATTTCTATCCCGGCCGCGAGGCGGTGAACGGACTCGACCTGCTGCAGCCGCTGATGCGCGTGCCGATGCCGGGCAAGGTGGGCAACCTCAGGCGGATGGACGTTATCGAGTTGCTCGACGGTTACCTGGTGTCGTTCACCTACACCTGGGGCGTGTGGTCGAGCGAACTGCAGCATCCGTTCCAGCAGGTGCTGCGCGTCGATGGCAGCGGCCGCGTGCGCGAAATCGCGCGCCGCGACATCGGCCAGGACCTGCCGACCGCCTACACCGCGCGCATCTGGTGGTTGTCGCCGGTGCTGCGCACGCTGTGCCTGGGCGCGCAGGACCTGTACGCAGTGCCGCACCCGCTGCGCGCGCCGCCGCAGCCGATGCCGCGCAGCATGCTGTGGCTGGCGCTGGCCGGTTGCGTGGCGTCCTTGCTCGGCGCGATCTGGCTGAGTGCGCGCCTGCAGCTTGCGCCGCGCAGACGCTGGCTGTGGGTGGCGATGTGCGGCGCGGTCGGCCTGCCCGCGCTGGTTGCGCTCTGGCTGATGGTGCCGAAGCGCGAAACCCTGCCAGCCGCGCTGCCCAACCTGCAAACCGCGGCGGCCTGAACGCCCGGACTTACGGAGAAAATCGAGATGACGAAGTTCCGTGAGCTGTGCGGGATGCTGGCCTTGCTCGCGCTGCTGTTTGCGCCGGGGCAGTTGCCGGCGGCCGACTCCACCTTCGAACTGCGCAACGCCATCGCCGCCCAGCGCGCGCTGCCGCGCGCACCGCAACTGCCGCGCACCGCCTTCCTCGAAAGTCGCGGCCTGGCCGCGGTGCAGCTGTCGCCGGGCGGCGACCACGTGGCCTACCTGCGCGAACAGGGGGAGTCGCGCAGCCTGTTCCTGCTGCCTGTCGCGGGCGGCAAGCCGCGGGTGCTGGTCGCCAGTACCCAGGCCGAACAACTGTTCTGGTCGCGCGACGGCCGTTGGCTGTTCCTGCGCGGATCGAAGTCGCTCGCCAGCGTGTCGGCGGACGGCCGTGCCGGCGTGCGCGTGCCGATGGGCGGCGCGGATCGCCGGCAGGCGATGAAGGTCGACCCGTCGCAGCCGGCCGCGGTGCTGCTGCGCGAGCGCGTGTCGATCGGCAAGCGCGAACGCTGGCGGATCGTTCGCATGGACGTGCACGGCAAGCGCTCGCTGCTGCGGGAGGACCCGCGCTGGGTCCACGATGTCGCGCTGGATGCACGTGGCCGGATCGTCGCGCTGGCGCGTTTCGAGGGCGACCACGATGCCTTGCATCGCGTGCTGCCGGATGGGTCGCTGCGCGAAGTGCTGCGCCTCGCGCCGATGGAAAGGCTGAACCTGCTCGCCGCGATGCCCGATGGCAGCCTGCTGATGGAAGGCAACCCGGGCAGCGAGGTGCCCGCCGACAACTTCCGGCGCCTACTGCGGCTGACCGCCGACGACAAGTTGCAGACGCTGCACGAAGACCCGCGCCTTGAGGCCGACCTCGACGAGGTCGTGCTGGACCCGCGCACCTCGATGCCGTTGGTCGCGAGCTATCGCAGCACGGCCGCGGCGACCTACGGTGTCGGCGACGCGCAGGCGCTGGTGGCCGGCATTGCCAGGCAATTCCCCGGCCGCGATATCGCCGTGCAGCCCGGCAGCGGGCCGGGCGCGCAATGGCTGGTATCCGAACGCGCGGCGACTCTGCGCGATCCGCGTTGGCACCTGTTCGATCCGCGCACCGGCAGGCATCGCCGCATCCTCGACGAGGCCACGATCACCGCGCATTCGCCGCGGGAGTCGCAGCTCGCGCGCAAGCTCGCGGTGTCCTACCTCGCCTCCGACGGCCTGCGCGTGCACGGCTTCCTGCTGCTGCCGCCCGGCGTGGACCCGGCGCGCGCACCGCTGATCGCGCAGGTGCACGGCGGGCCGATCAACCACTTCCGCCCCGGCTTCGACGGCGTGGCGCAGTTCCTCGCCAACCGCGGTTACGTGGTGTTCCAGTCGAACTTCCGCGGCTCCACCGGCCACGGCCGCGCCTACGCGTTTGCGCCCGACGGCGATTACGGCAACGGTCGCGTGCAGCGCGACATCGTCGAGGGCGTCCGCTGGCTGCTGGCCCGCGGCATCGGCGATGGCGATCGCGTGGGCATCGTCGGCCACTCGTTCGGCGGCTATTCCGCGCTGCTGGGCCTGACTTTCCAGCCGGAGTTGTTCAAGGTCGGCGTGGCCGGCGCGCCGCCGACGGACCTCGGCTGGTCGATGCGCTGGCTGGTCGATGCCGGCGAGCAGGGCGACCTGCCGGATCGTTCGCTGCGCCACACCCTGCGGGCGCTGTCGCTGGACGCCACTGATCCGGCGGTCTTCGCCCGCCTGCACGCGCAGTCACCGCTGGCGAATGCCGCAAGGATGCGTCGGCCGCTGCTGGTGATGGCTGGCGGCGCCGACCGCACCGTGGCGATCCGCGAAGTGACGAACTACGTGGCGACGCTGAAAGCATCGGGGCGGCCCGTCACTCTGCTGGTGGAGCCCGGCGGTGGCCATTCGCCGCTCGAACCGATCCCGCGCGAGGCGTATCTGTTCGCGATGGAAACGATGCTGCAGCGCCACCTCGGCGGGCCGGTGCCTGAGCCCGCGGGCCCGCAGTTGCGGGCCTACCTGCGCGAAAACCTGCGCGCGGCGGGGCCGGAATTCCGCGCGCTGGCAAAAAAACCGACGCGCTGAGCGCCGGTGCTGCCGATCGCGGGGATCAGGCGAGCGGCGAGCGCAGCACCGGCTGATCCCAGCCGGCGCGCGGCGCGAAGCGGTTGCCGTACTTCGCCTGCAGCGCCAGCAGCCGCGCCAGCAGCGCGTCGGCGCCGACGGCGCGGATGTGCTGGATCGGGCCGCCGCGGAACGGCGCGAAGCCGGTGCCGAAGATCACCCCGGCGTCCAGCAGATCGGCATCGCTGACCACGCCCTCGTGCAGGCAGGCCACCGCCTCGTTGAGCAGCGGCAGGATCAGGCGGTCTTCCAGGTCGTCGGGGGCCACGAAGCCGGCCGGCAGTTCGGGTTTGACCGCCCTGCCGTTTTCCCACTTGTAGAGGCCCTGGCCGTCCTTCTTGCCGCGCTTGCCGGCTTCGACCGTGGCCAGCGCCGCCGGCACGTCCAGGCCGAGGAAGGGCGCCAGCTCGCGGCCGACGCTGGCGGCCACGTCCAGGCCCACGGTGTCGAGCAGCTCGATCGGCCCCATCGGCATGCCGAAACGGGTAGCCGCCTTGTCGATGGCCGGGCCGGGGATGCCCTCTGCGTAGGCGGTCGCGGCCTCGAGCATGTACGGGAACAGCACCCGGTTGACCAGGAAGCCGGGGGTGCCGGCCACCGGCACCGGGAACTTGCCCAGCGCCTTGCAGAACGCGGCCAGCCGCCGTTCGGTCTCGGCGGCCATGCCGTCGTGGCGGATGATCTCCACCAGCGGCATCTGCGCCACCGGGTTGAAGTAGTGCAGGCCGGCGAACTGCGCCGGGCGCGCGATGTGCGGGCGCAATTCGTCCAGCGGGATCGACGAGGTGTTGGTGGTCAGCAGCGCGTCCGCCTTCATGCGCGGTTCGACCGACTGGTAGAGGTCGCGCTTGGCTTCCGGGTTTTCGATGATCGCTTCGATGACCAGGTCTGCCTCGGGCACGCCCGCGCCGTCGAGGTCGGACTTCAATCGCGCCACCACCGCCGGACGCTTGCTCTCGTCCTTGACCTTCTTCTCGAACAGGGCCTGCGCGCGCTGCAGGGCGCCGTCGATGAAGCGCTGCTCGCGGTCCTGCAGCGTCACCTCGAAGCCCTTGTAGGCGGCGAACGCGGCGATGTCGCCGCCCATCACGCCGGCGCCCACCACGTGCACGCGGGCAATGCCGGGTTCGCCCTTGCCCAGCGCCTTCAGGCGTTCGGTGAGGAAGAAGATGCGGATCAGGTTGCGCGCCGTGCTGCTGCCGGCCAGCTTGACCACCGCGCGGCGCTCGGCGTCGAGTCGGCCGCGGATGCCGGCGCCGCCGCTGCGCTCCCAGGTGGAGATCAGGGCGTAGGGCGCGGGATAGAAGGCCTTCGGTGCCTTGCGCGCGACCTGCTTGGCCATCTGCGGCGCCAGCAGCTTGCGCGCGGGAAGGGTGTTGGTCAGCCAGCCCAGCGCGCGCTGCTTGAACGGACGCACCGTGCCCCTCAGCGCCAGCGTGGCGGCGGCGTCGATCAGCTGCGCCGGTTCCACCACCTTGTCCACCAGGCCGATGCCGCGCGCGGCCTTGGCCGACAGCGCGCGGCCGGTCAGCATCATGTCCATCGCCGCCGGCGCGCCGACGAGGCGCGGCAGGCGGGCGCTGCCGCCCCAGCCGGGGAAGATGCCCAGCTGCACTTCCGGCAGGCCGATGCGGGTGGAGGCGTCGCTGCTGGCCACGCGGTAGCGGCAGGCCAGCGAAATCTCGGTGCCGCCGCCCATGCAGAAGCCGTGGATGGCGGCGACGGTGGGGCAGGGCAGGCTGGCCAGGGTCTGGAACACGTCCTGGCCGCGACGGATGGCGTCGTTGACGGTGCCGCGACGGTCGAATTCCTGGAACTCTTTCAGGTCGGCGCCGGCGATGAAGCCGCTGCTCTTGCCGGAGGCGATCACCAGCGCCTTCGGCGGTTCGATGGCGATGCGCGCCAGCGCCTCGCCCAGCTCGATCAGCGCATCCTGCGAGAATGCGTTGACCGGCGCGTCGGCGCGATCGAAGCACAGCACCAGCACGCCGTCGTCACGGCGCTGCGGCTGCCAGTGGCGCAGGCGGAGCCCGTCGAAACCGGTTGCGGAGGTGTCGGCCATGCGCATGCCATCCGTATCAGCTGGGAAGCGGCTATCGTAGCCCGCGAAAACTTGAATACTTGTCTAAACGCCTGCAACTCCAGGGCGAGGCCGCGGAACTTTCGCGGCGCATTGCTGTCATAACGCCCGGAAGCGAACGGGCCCAACCACGAGGGCGCGGCGCAAATGACGGAGGATCGGGTGTCGCAAGCGCTGGATCAGGACCTGGTGGCCCGCGTGCAGCGCGGCGATGCCGCCGCTTTCGACCTGCTGGTGCGCAAGTACCAGCACCGCGTGGCCGCGGTGATTTCGCGCTATGTGCACGACTGGGCGGAGGTGCAGGACGTGGCGCAGGACACTTTCATCCGCGCCTACCGTGCCATCGGCGGGTTCCGCGGCGACGCCCAGTTCCCCACCTGGCTGCATCGGATCGCGGTGAACACCGCCAAGAACCATCTCGCATCGCATGGCCGCCGGCCGCCGGGCGAGGACATCGAGATCGAGGATGCCGAGCAGTTCGAGTCCGGCCTGCGCCTGCGCGACAACGACACCCCCGAGCGCGAGTTGATGCGCCACCAGCTGGAACAAACCGTGCTGGCTGCGGTCGAAGCATTGCCGCAGGACCTGCGCGATGCCATCACCTTCCGCGAGGTGGAAGGCATGAGCTACGAGGAAATCGCCGAACGCATGGGCTGCCCGATCGGCACGGTGCGTTCGCGCATCTTCCGCGCCCGCGAGGCCATCGATGCCCGCATGCGTCCCCTGCTGGACCACGATGAACTTCCGAAGCGTACCCACGCCTCATGACGCCCATGAATACCGATACCGACCGCCATTGCATCGACCTCACCCAGCTCAGCAGCCGCGAACAGCTGTCCGCGCTGATGGACGGCGCGCTGCCGGAGGACCAGACCCGCTTCCTGCTGCGTCGCCTGCAGCACGATGACGAGCTGGCCGGCAGCTGGGAGCGCTGGCGCATCGCCAGCGACGTGATGCGCGGGATGGCGCCGGCCCGGCATCTGCCGGCCGATTTCGCCTCGCGTGTTTCCGCGGCGCTGCATGGCGGCGAAGTGGCGGCGGCACCGGCCGCCACAACCTCGCGGCCGGCGTGGCTGCGGCGCGGCGCCGGCATCGGCGCCCTGGCGGCCGCGCTGGCGGTGGTGGCGCTGATGGGGCGGCCTGCGCTGGATAGCGATGCGTCGCCCGCTGCACCGGCGCAGGTGGCCGCGACGACTCCGGCCGCGCCGCTGCATGGGCAGCCGGCACCGTCGCAGCTTGCGCCGCAGTTGCCGACGGCCCCGGCCGGCGGGTCGGACATGCTGGCTGCTGCCTCGATGGCGGCCGCTGCCACCGCGTCCGTCAAGCCGGCGCGGCGCAGCAGGCCGGCTGCCGCTGTCGCGGCCACCGTGACCGCAGTCGAGGCCAACGCGCAGATCGCCGCGGTCACTCCGGCGACGCCCGCTGTCGCCGCCCCGGAATTCCGCGGCCTGCCCGATGCCGAAATCGTCACCCGTCCGTGGCCACGTTCGATCCTGCCGCAGTACGCCGGCAGCGGCGGCCTTGCGGTGGGCTTCGGCGACCACCCGCGGCGTGCCGACAATCCGTTCGCCCCGCCGGTCTTCGGCGCGCCGCCGAAGCTGCTTTCCGACGAGGCGGCCTCCACGCAAGCGGCCGCCGGCGCCGATGCGCAGGGCCAGCAGCAGCCCTGACCGTGCAGCCCCGTGGCGCGCCCGGCGCCACGCCTTCCCTGTTTCCGATCCACGCGAAGAGGAATCCCTTGTCATGCCCGCGATCAAGCTCGCTTCCCTGCGTCCCCTGCTGTTGACCACCGCGCTGGCGGTGGCCGGCGTGGGTGCCTGCAGCGGCCAGAACGCCGCCAATGCACAGACCCCGCTGGCCACCCAGCCGTCCACGCCTGCGCCGGAGCTGGTGGCCGGCCTGCCCGATTTCACCCGGCTGGTGGATCAGGTTGGCCCGGCGGTGGTCAGCGTGCAGGCGGAACTCGGCGGCCGCTCGCAGGCCACGGCGCAGGCGCGAGGGATGCCGCAGATGCCGGAAGACGGGGATGACGGCGACGAACAGATCCCCGAGTTCTTCCGCCGCTTCTTCGGCCCCGGCATGACCCCCATGCCGGGGATGCCGGGCATGCCGGACGCGCGCCCGCGCGGCACGTCGCTGGGCACCGGCTTCATCATTTCGGCCGACGGCTACTTGCTCACCAACCACCATGTGGTCGATGGCGCCGACACCGTGCGCATCAAGCTGTCCGACCGCCGCGAGTTCACCGCCAAGGTGGTGGGCAGCGACCCGCAGTCGGACGTGGCGCTGCTGAAGATCGACGCCAAGGGCCTGCCGGTGATGCGCATCGGCGATTCCGGCGCGCTCAAGCCCGGCCAGTGGGTGGTGGCGATCGGCTCGCCGTTCGGCCTCGACCATTCGGTCACCGCCGGCATCGTCAGCGCGGTCGGCCGCGCCAACCCCGGCGCCGACCAGCGCTACGTGCCCTTCATCCAGACCGACGTGGCGATCAACCGCGGCAACTCCGGCGGCCCGCTGCTGGACACCCGTGGGCAGGTGGTCGGTATCAACTCGCAGATCTTCAGCAATTCCGGCGGCTACATGGGCGTGAGCTTCGCCATTCCCATCGACGTGGCGATGAACGCGGTGCAGCAGCTCAAGGCGACCGGCAAGGTCACCCGCGGCCAGCTGGGCGTGCAGATCCAGGGCATGGATCGCGATGCCGCCAGCGCGCTGGGCCTGGCCGATGCCAGCGGCGCGCTGGTGGCGACCATCGAGCCGGGCAGCGCCGCGGAACGCGCCGGCCTGCAGCGGCAGGACGTGATCCGCAGCGTCAACGGCCAGCGCGTGTATGAATCCAGCGACCTGCCGCCGATCATCGGCGCGATGGCGCCGGGCAGCAGGGTCACCCTGGAAGTCATCCGCGACGGCAAGCGGCGCACCCTGACCGCAACCCTGGGCGCACTCGACGAAAGCGTTGCAGCGGCCGGCGGCGAAGCGGGCAGTGGCCAGAAGCCGGCGGCGCCCGCGCAGGCCAACCCGCTGGGCATCATCGGCCAGGCGCTGACCGCCCAGCAGCGCGCCGGCATGGGCCTGCAGCCGAAGGAGGGCGTGCTGATCGCCCGCGTCGAAGGGCAGGCCGCGCGCGAAGCGGGCCTGCAGCGCGGCGACGTGGTGCTGGCGGTGGGTCGCCACGATGTCGGCAGCGTCGAGGCCCTCGACGCCCAGCTGCGCGCGGTGGGGGCCGACAAGCCGGTGATGCTGCTGGTGCGGCGCGGCGGCGGTACCCGCTATGTCACGGTGACTCCGGTCGAGCGCTGAGGGCATGGTGCAAGCCTGCGCCCGGTCGTGAACGCAGGCCGGGCGCGGCGTCGGCAGGCCGTCAGGGCTGCATCCGGGCCTGTGCGATAATGCACGGCTGTCTTTCCCACAGGCCGCGATCCCGCGGCCGTTGCCGCACTCAGCCGACGCCCCCCATGCAGCACGATTCGATGCGGTTCATCCGCAACTTCTCCATCATTGCCCACGTCGACCACGGCAAGTCGACCCTGGCCGACCGCATCATCCAGCTCTGCGGCGGCCTGACCGCGCGCGAGATGGAAGCGCAGGTGCTCGACAACAACCCGATCGAGCGCGAGCGCGGCATCACCATCAAGGCGCAGTCGGTCTCCTTGCCGTACACCGCGAAGGACGGCAATACCTACTTCCTGAACTTCATCGACACCCCCGGCCACGTCGACTTCAGCTACGAGGTCAGCCGCTCGCTGGCCGCCTGCGAAGGCGCGCTGCTGGTGGTCGATGCCGCGCAGGGCGTGGAGGCGCAGTCGGTGGCCAACTGCTACACCGCGGTGGAGCAGGGCCTGGAAGTGGTGCCGGTGCTGAACAAGATCGACCTGCCCACCGCCGACATCGACAAGGTCAAGGAAGAGATCGAGGCCGTGATCGGCATCGATGCCACCGACGCCGTCGCCATCAGCGCCAAGACCGGCCTCAACGTCGGCGACGTGCTGGAAGCCATTGTCCAGCGCATCCCGCCGCCGCAGCCGCGCGGCACCGACAAGCTGCAGGCGCTGATCATCGATTCGTGGTTCGACAACTACCTCGGCGTGGTCTCGCTGGTGCGGGTGATGCAGGGCGAGATCAGGCCGGGCGACAAGATCCTGGTGATGTCGACCGGACGCTGGCACCTGGTCGACAAGGTCGGCGTGTTCACCCCCAAGCGCAAGGAGATGCCGGTGCTGCGTGCCGGCGAAGTGGGCTGGATCAATGCCAGCATCAAGGATGTGCACGGCGCACCGGTGGGCGACACGTTGACCCTGCTGGCCGACCCCGCACCGGAGCCGCTGCCGGGTTTCCAGGAAATGCAGCCGCGCGTGTTCGCCGGCCTGTTCCCGGTCGATGCCGAGGACTACCCGGACCTGCGCGAAGCGCTGGACAAGCTGCGCCTGAACGATGCCGCGCTGCGCTTCGAACCGGAAAGCTCGGAGGCGATGGGCTTCGGCTTCCGCTGCGGCTTCCTCGGCATGCTGCACATGGAGATCGTGCAGGAGCGGCTGGAGCGCGAGTACGACCTCAACCTGATCAGCACCGCGCCGACCGTGGTCTACGAGGTGCTCAAGACCGACGGCAGCATCGTGTCGATGGACAACCCGGCCAAGCTGCCGCCGATCAACCAGGTGCAGGAGATCCGCGAGCCGATCATCCGCGCCAACATCCTCACCCCCGAGGCCTACATCGGCAACATCATCAAGCTGTGCGAGGAAAAGCGCGGCGTGCAGATCGGCATCACCTACATGGCCAGTCAGGTGCAGATCAGCTACGAACTGCCGATGGCCGAGGTGGTGCTGGACTTCTTCGACAAGCTGAAGTCGGTGAGCCGCGGCTACGCCTCACTGGACTACCACTTCCTGCGCTTCGACGCCGGTCCGTTCGTGCGCGTGGACACGCTGATCAACGGCGACCGCGTCGATGCGCTGTCGATCATCGTGCACCGCACGCACGCGGACCGGCGCGGGCGCGAGCTGACCGAGAAGATGAAGGACCTGATCCCGCGGCAGATGTTCGACGTGGCCATCCAGGCCGCGATCGGCGCGCAGGTCATCGCCCGCACCACGGTCAAGGCGCTGCGCAAGAACGTGCTGGCCAAATGCTACGGTGGCGATGCCTCCCGCAAGAAGAAGCTGCTGGAGAAGCAGAAGGAAGGCAAGAAGCGGATGAAGCAGGTCGGCAGCGTGGAGATTCCGCAGGAAGCCTTCCTCGCCGTGCTGCAGATGGACAAGTAGGAGCGCCCCGCGGGGGCGCGACGACACGGCGGCAAATGGAGAACATCGCATGATGGTGTGGTTCGAAACGATCCTGGTCACCCTGACCGTGCTGAGTGGCCTGGTCTGGCTGCTGGACAAGCTGTTCCTTGCCAAGCGCCGCGCCGCGGCAGCCGGCCCGCTGGACGAGGTGAAGGAGCCGCTGCTGGTCGATTACTCCAAGGCGTTTTTCCCGGTGCTGGCGCTGGTGCTGGGGCTGCGCAGCTTCGTCGCCGAGCCGTTCCGCATTCCGTCCAGCTCGATGATGCCGACCCTGCTGATCGGCGATTTCATCCTGGTCAACAAGTTCAGCTACGGCCTGCGTTGGCCGATCAGCAACAAGAAGTTCGTCGAGCTTGGCGAGCCGGCGCGCGGTGACGTGGTGGTGTTCCGCCCGCCGCACCATCCGCGCGAGGACTGGATCAAGCGCGTGATCGGGGTGCCGGGCGATGTCATCGGCTACCACGACCACAAGGTCAGCGTGAACGGGCAGGCGCTGCCGTACCGGGTGGAAGGGGTCTACACCGGGGTTGGCCAGGGCGCGGGCGAAACCGGCGATTCCAAGCTGACCGAAGGCATGCCCGGCCGGCCGCATTTCGTGCTGGAAGGCGAATTCAGCGTCGCCGATGGTGACTGGACGGTCCCGGCGGGGCATTATTTCGTCATGGGCGACAACCGCGGCAACAGCGAGGACAGCCGGTTCTGGGGATTCCTGCCGGAAACCAACCTGCGCGGGAAGGCGTTCATGGTGTGGATGAACTTCGACGCCAGCGCGGATCATTGGGTGGACGTTTCCCGTATCGGAACGCGTATTCCTTGATCATGCCTGGCCAGGGGCACGGCCGTTAAACCAAGAGGGGATGCACGAATGAAGCAGAAGCAGCGCGGCATGACCATGCTGGGGTTCCTGATGGTGCTGTGCCTTGGGATTTTCTTCGCCTTTTGCGCGATGAAGATCGTGCCCATGTACATCGAGTTCTATTCGGTGAAGCAGGCGCTCAAGGGTCTGGCGGACGACAAGGAGCTGGCCGGGGCCTCGAAGGAAGAAGTGCGCACGCGCTATCTCAAGCGGCTGGAAATGAGCTACGCCGATCACGTCAAGAAGATGGATGCGATGAAGTTCGAGTCCACCGATGGCGGCCTGAAGATGATCGTGGACTACGAGCGCCGTGAATCACTGATGGCGAACCTCGACGTGGTCGGCAAGTTCCACGCCGAGCAGGTGCTGACGCGTGGCACCAGCGGCGAGTGATCGCACGCCGCCGGCGTTCGCCGGCCATGTGTTCGCGGACCCCGCGCTGCTGGCGCAGGCGCTGACCCACCGCAGCGCGGGCAGTCCGAACAACGAGCGGTTGGAATTCCTCGGCGACGCGCTGGTCAACCAGTTCGTCGCCGAGGCGCTGTACCGGCACTGGCCGAAGGCCGACGAAGGCGCGCTGACCCGCGCCCGGGCCGAACTGGTGCGCGAATCCGCGCTGGCCGGCATCGCCCGCTGGCTCGACATCGGTCCGCGGCTGGTGATGGGGCCGGGCGAAATGAAGACCGGCGGCCACCGCCGCGACTCCATCCTGGCCGACGCGGTGGAAGCCATCGTCGCCGCGATCTACCTGGATGGCGGTTTCGACGCCTGCCGGGCAGCCGTGCTGCCCTGGTTCGCGCCGCTGATCGCCGCCCTGCCGCCGCCCAACAAGGTCGGCAAGGACGCCAAGACCCGCCTGCAGGAGTGGCTGCAGGGGCGGCAGCAGCCGCTGCCGGTCTACGCGCTGCTGCACGAGGGCGGCGAGGACCATGCGCGGATCTTCAGCGTCAGCTGCAGCCTGGCCAGTCCCGCCCTGCGCACCGAAGGCGAGGGCAGTTCGCGGCGTGCGGCCGAACAGGTTGCCGCGGGCGCGATGCTGGAATTGCTCGAATCCACCTGACCCCGGCTGGGCGGGCATCGTCGGTCGATCTGCGGGAATCGCAGCGTCAAAGCGGGCCGCGCTCTACAATCCGCGCATGAATCCCACATCACGCAGCGGCGCAGTGGCCGTCATCGGCCGCCCCAACGTCGGCAAATCCACCCTGGTCAACGCGCTGGTCGGCGCCAAGATCAGCATCACCTCGAATCGTCCGCAGACCACGCGGCACCGCCTGCTGGGCATTGCCACCTTCCCCGGCGGCCAGCTGCAGCTGGTGGACACCCCCGGCATCCACGGCGAGCAGGGCAAGCGCTCCGGCAAGGCGATGAACCGGATGATGAACCGCGCCGCCCGCGGCGCGCTGGAAGGCGTGGACGCAGCGCTGCTGGTGATCGAGGCCGGGCGCTGGGACCACGAGGACGGGCTGGCCTTCGACGCACTGCGCGAAGCCGGCCTGCCGGTGGTGCTGGTGGTCAACCAGGTCGACAAGGAGAAGGACAAGACCGCGCTGCTGCCGTTCATCGCCAAGGTCACGGAAGGGCGCGAATTCGCCGCCGTGCACCCGCTGTCCGCGCTCAAGCGCCGCGGGTTGGAACCGCTGGTCGCCACCCTGCTGGGGCTGATGCCGGAAGGCGAGCCGGCGTTCGGCGAGGACGAGATCACCGACAAGAGCCAGCGTTTCCTCGCCGGCGAGCTGGTGCGCGAGCAGCTGATGCGCCGCCTCGGCGAGGAACTGCCGTACTCCACCACGGTGGAGGTGGAGCGCTTCGAGGAGGAACCTTCGCCCAAGACCGGCGTGATGTACCGCATCGATGCGGTGATCTGGGTCGAGCGCGAAGGCCAGAAGGCGATCGTGATCGGCAAGGGCGGCGAGCGCCTGCGCGATATCGGCAAGTACGCCCGCGAGCAGATGGAACGCCTGTTCGACGCCAAGGTGTTCCTGCAGACCTGGGTGCGCGTGCGCGAAGGCTGGAGCGACGACGAAGCGGCGCTGCGCGCGCTGGGTTACCACGACTGATCGCGATGGCCGCCCGGCGCGAGGAGAGTTGAGCGCATGCGCTACAGCGCCGAGCCCGCCTTCGTCCTGCACGCCCGCCCGTGGCGGGAAACCAGCCTGCTGGTCGAGGTGCTGAGCGCGGACCACGGCCGCATCGGACTGGTGGCGCGCGGGGTGACCGGGCCGAAGAAACATGTGCTGCGGGCAGCGCTGCAGCCGCTGCAGTCGATCCGTTTCGATGCCGTGCAAAAGGGCGAACTGGCGCAACTGGCCGCCGCCGAGGCAGTGGATGCCGCGCCGCTGCTGCAGGGCGATGCCGCGCTGGCGGCGTTCTACGTCAACGAATTGTGCCTGCGACTGGCGCCGCGGCATGTGCCGCAGCCGGAGCTGCACGCGGCTTATGCGCAGGTGCGCGAACGCCTGCGCGCGGGCGAACCGCTGGCGTGGACATTGCGTCGGTTCGAGCGCGACCTGCTGGAGGCGCTGGGGGTGGGGCCGGCATTCGAGGTGGACGGCGACGGCACCGATGTCGATCCGGTGGCGCGCTATCGGTTGGACCCCGAGGAAGGGCCGCGCCGGCTGCGCAGCGAGCGTGCCGGCGAGCGCCGCGATACCGCGACCGGCCGCGCGCTGCTGGCATTGGCCGCGGACGCGCAGCCGGAAGGCGAGGACCTGGCCAGCCTGCGCCTGCCGCTGCGGGCGGTGCTGCTGCACCACCTGGGTGGCCGCGGGCTGAAATCGTGGGAAATGCTGGGCGAACTGGGTCGGTTGGGAGCGCCCAAGGACAAAGGCGCGCCCTGATCGTGCGGGCTCAGCGGTGCAGTTCGCCCGCGGCTTCCGGCTGGTAGCGGATCGACAGCACGTGCAGGCGCGCGCTGCGGCCACCCGGCATCGGCCAGTCGATGCTGTTGCCCACCCGCAGGCCCAGCAGGGCGCTGCCCACCGGGGCCAGGATCGACACCTTGTCGCTGCTGCCGTCGGCATCACGCGGATACACCAGGGTCAGCTCGTATTCGTGGGCCTGCTGCTGGTCGTCGATCACCTTCACCAGCGCGGTGGAATTCATGGTGATGACGTCGTCGGGCATATCGCCGGGCTCGATCAGCTCGGCGCGCTCCAGCTCCTCGCGCAGCGGCGCGGTGTTGAGGCTGCGGAATTGCGGGCGGTCCAGCAGGTCCTCGATGCGCTCCACGTCCACGCGGGACAGTAGCAGGGTGGGACGTTGGGTGGCGGTGCTCATGTCGACAAAGGCTCCTGCAAAGCAATGCGGGCGGCGCGGCTGGCGCGTCGCCCGCGGATGTTCTGGAATTTGGGGGAACATTAGCCGCGATTCAACGGCCCGGCAACCTTCAGGGGAACAGGAAACCGGCCGCAACCCGCCTGCCTTCGCCGGCCAGCACCGTGTAGGTGCGCGCGGCGGCGGCGTTGGACATGACTTCGATGCCGATCCCGCGCCGCAGGCAGGTGGCCAGCGCGGCGGCGGGCGGGAAGACCTGGGTGGCGCCGGTGCCCAGCAGGACCAGTTCCGGCGCCAGTGCCAGCAGCGGCTCAAGGTCGGCGGCGCCGATTGCGGAGGCGTCGCGCACCGGCCAGTCCTCGACCAGCGCTTGCGGGGCGATGATGAAGCTGGCGGTCAGCCGGCGCTCGTTGACCAGTGCGCCGGTGCCGTCGGCGCCGCGCAGGAAATACTGGTAATCCGGGCGTTCGAGGTTCAGCTGCATCGTGGGTCGCCGGCTGCGATCAGCCGCGGGGCAGGACGATCTGCCGCTTGTCCGTGCTCGGGCGATAGAGCACCGCGGTATGGCCGATCCGCTGCACCAGCGCGGCGTCGGCGCGTTCGGCCAGGGCAACGATCATGGCGTCACGCGCCTCGCGATCCGCGCCAGCCACCTTCACCTTGATCAGCTCGTGGTGTTCCAGCGCCAGTTCCACTTCCGCTACCAGCGCATCGGTGATGCCCTTGCCGCCGACCTGGAGCATCGCCTTGAGGTCGTGCGCCTGGCCGCGCAGGAAGCGGATCTGGGCGTTGGTCAAGGCAATCGGCATGCGGCACGCGGCGGAATAAAAGAAGGGTGCGCAGGGTATCATGCGGAAGATGGGGGCCGCCCGCGGGCGGCTCCATTCCCCCACGACCCTCCCGGCCCCGGGAGGGGGACGAGACGCATGGCGACCCGCAGCAAATCCAGCCAGCGCTGGCTCAAGGAACACTTCTCCGACCCTTACGTGAAGAAGGCGCAGGCCGAGGGCATGCGCTCGCGCGCGGCCTACAAGCTCGAGGAGCTGGTGGAGCGCGATCGCCTGCTCAAGCCGGGCATGGTGGTGGTGGATCTGGGGGCGGCGCCCGGCGGCTGGTCGCAATGGGTGCGCCAGGAGCTGGATCGGCTCGACCCGAACCGGCCCGGGCGGGTCATCGCCAGCGACATCCTGGAAATGCCCTCGCTGGCCGGGGTGGAGTTCCTTCATGGCGATTTCAGGGAAGATGCGGTTCTATCGAATCTGCTTGGAATGCTGAACGGGGAACAGGTCGACCTTGTCTTGTCCGACATGGCCCCCAATAAGAGCGGTATGACGGCGGTGGACCAGCCGCGTGCGATGCACCTGGCGGAACTGGCCATGGACTTCGCCGATGGCCAGCTCCGCAACGGCGGTACGTTCCTGATCAAGCTGTTCCAGGGAACGGGTTTCGACGATTACGTGCGGGAGCTGCGACGGCGCTATGCCAAGGTGGCGATCCGCAAGCCGGCGGCTTCGCGCAACCGCTCGCCGGAGGTATACGCACTGGCCACCGGCAAGCTGGCACAGATCAAGTGATGTTCCACAACGAAGTGAAGCGGAAGGACAGCCAAGGGCCGACATGAACGATCTCGCGAAAAACCTGTTGCTCTGGGTGGTGGTCGCCGCCGTGCTGATGGTGGTCTTCCAGAGCTTCTCGCCGAAGCTGGCCGCCAGCCAGGACGTGGTCTATTCGCAGTTCGTGCAGGACGTGGAGAACGACCGCATCAAGAAGGTCGACATCTCCAGCAACGAGCGCAGCATCAGCTTCGAGCGCGCCGACGGCAGTTCCGGCACCACCACCGCGCCGGTCCGCGACAAGGATCTGATCAACGACCTGATCCAGCACAAGGTCGAGATCAAGCAGGCGCCGCCGGATTCCGGCATCTCGTTCTGGTCGCTGGTGCTGAACTTCCTGCCGGTGCTGCTGATCATCGGCTTCTGGCTGTTCATGATGCGGCAGATGCAGGGCGGTGGCGGCGGCAAGGGTGCGATGTCGTTCGGCCGTTCGCGCGCCAAGCTGCTCTCCGACGACCAGGTCAAGGTCACCTTCGCCGACGTCGCCGGCTGCGACGAGGCCAAGGAAGACGTGGCCGAGCTGGTCGAGTTCCTGCGTGACCCGTCGCGCTTCCAGAAGCTGGGCGGCAAGATCCCGCGCGGCGTGCTGATGGTCGGCCCGCCCGGCACCGGCAAGACCCTGCTGGCCAAGGCCATCGCCGGCGAGGCCAAGGTGCCGTTCTTCTCGATCTCCGGCTCCGATTTCGTCGAGATGTTCGTCGGCGTCGGTGCCAGCCGCGTGCGCGACATGTTCGAGCAGGCCAAGAAGCACGCGCCGTGCATCATCTTCATCGACGAGATCGACGCGGTCGGCCGCCATCGCGGTGCCGGCCTCGGCGGCGGTCATGACGAGCGCGAGCAGACCCTCAACCAGCTGCTGGTGGAGATGGACGGTTTCGAGGGCGGCGAAGGCGTGATCGTGATCGCCGCGACCAACCGCCCCGACGTGCTCGACCCGGCGCTGCTGCGCCCCGGCCGCTTCGACCGCCAGGTGGTGGTGGGCCTGCCGGACGTGAAGGGCCGCGAGCAGATCCTCAAGGTCCACATGCGCAAGCTGCCGCTGGCCGACGACGTGGTGCCGATGACCATCGCCCGCGGTACGCCCGGCTTCTCCGGCGCGGACCTTGCCAACCTGTGCAACGAGGCCGCGCTGTTCGCCGCGCGCGAGAACGCCAAGGAAGTGCGCATGGAGCACTTCGACAAGGCGCGCGACAAGATCCTGATGGGCGCCGAGCGACGTTCGATGGCCATGAGCGAGCAGGAGAAGACCCTGACCGCCTACCACGAGGCCGGCCATGCCATCGTCGGCCGGTTGGTGCCGGAGCACGACCCGGTCTACAAGGTCACCATCATCCCGCGCGGCCGCGCGCTGGGCGTGACCATGTACCTGCCGGAAGGCGACAAATACAGCTACAACAAGATCGCGATCGAGTCCCAGCTGGCCTCGCTGTACGGCGGTCGCGTCGCCGAGGAGCTGATCTTCGGCGCCGACAAGGTGACCACCGGTGCGTCCAACGACATCGAGCGCGCCACCAAGATGGCTCGCAACATGGTGACCAAGTGGGGCCTGTCGGAACTCGGTCCGATCACCTTCGGCGAGGAAGAGGACGAGGTGTTCCTGGGCCGCAGCGTGACCCAGCACAAGAACGTCTCCGATGACACCGCGCGCCGGATCGACGACGTGGTGCGCGGCATCCTCGACCGCGCCTATGCGCGCACCACGCAGCTGCTGAACGAGAACATCGACAAGCTGCACGTGATGGCCAAGGCACTGCTGGAGTACGAAACCATCGACGTGCCGGTGATCGACGCGATCATGGATGGCCGCGAAGTGCCGCCGCCGATGGGCTGGAGCAAGCCGGGCAACAAGCCCGGTGGCGATGCCGCGCCGCCGGCCGCGCCGATCGGCGGCCCCGTCGTGCAGGGCTGAGCGATGCTTGCCGGGAAATGACGAAAAGGCCAGAGTTCGCTCTGGCCTTTTCGTTTGCGGATCCCGATGTTCGACACCTCGCCCCAGTTCGACTGCAACGGCCGCATCCTGCGCCTCGACCGCCCGCGGGTGATGGGCATCGTGAACATCACCCCGGACTCGTTTTCCGACGGCGGCGCGCACTTCGATGCCGAGGCCGCCATCGCCCACGGCCTGCGGCTGGCGCAGGAGGGCGCCGACATCCTCGACGTCGGCGGCGAATCCACCCGCCCGGGGTCACAGGAAGTGCCGGTGGAGGAGGAGCTGCGTCGCGTCGTTCCGGTGATCGAAGGGCTGGCGCGGAACACCGCGCTGCCGATCAGCATCGACACCAGCAAGCCCGAGGTGATGCGCGCGGCGATCAAGGCCGGCGCCGGCATGCTCAACGATGTGTATGGCCTGCGCCGCGAGGGCGCACTCGATGCGGCCGCCGAGCTGGGCATGCCGGTGGTGCTGATGCACATGCTGGGCGAGCCGCGCGCGATGCAGGAGGCGCCGGAGTACGACGACGTGGTCGGCGAGGTACACCGCTTCCTGGCCGAGCGCATCTTCGCCGCCGAGATGGCAGGCGTCGCCAGGAAGAACATCATCGCCGACCCCGGTTTCGGCTTCGGCAAGACCGTCGCGCATAACCTGCAGCTGCTGGCGCAGCTGCGCCGGTTCACCGAACTGGGCGTGCCGGTGCTGGCCGGGCTGTCGCGCAAGAAGACCATCGGTGAGCTCACCGGGCGGGACGAGCCCCGCCAGCGCGTGCATGGTTCGGTGGCGGCCCATCTCATCGCCGCGCAGAACGGCGCCACCATCGTGCGCGCGCACGACGTGGCTGCGACCGTGGATGCGTTGAAGGTCTGGGCCGCGGTGGCCGCGGTCGCGCCGCCGCGCAAGGACGCCGGCCGGCCGGAGATCGTCTGGCCGGAATAAGCGGCGCCGCGCCGCGCCGGGTTAAAGTGCGCCGGTCCATCCGGAGCGCGCGCATGACCGCCAGTACCCCGCTGCTGATCACCTTTGGCATCTACCTGCTGGCGATGGTGGGGATTGGTTTTGCGGCCTGGCGATCCACCCGCAACCTCGACGACTACATCCTCGGCGGGCGCTCGCTGGGCGGTTATGTCACCGCGCTGTCCGCCGGTGCCTCGGACATGAGCGGCTGGCTGCTGATGGGCCTGCCCGGCGCGCTCTACCTGACCGGCGTCAGCGAGGCGTGGATCGCCATTGGCCTGTGCATCGGCGCGTGGTGCAACTGGCGTTTCGTGGCCGGGCCGCTGCGCGTCTATACCGAGCGCACCGACAACGCGCTGACCCTGCCGGACTATTTCACCACGCGCTTCTCCAGTGATGGCTCCGCCGCCAACGGCCGGCTGCTGCGGATCGTGTCGGCGCTGGTGATCCTGGTGTTCTTCGCGATCTACTGCGCCAGCGGCATCGTGGCCGGCGCGCGGTTGTTCGAGAGCGTGTTCGGCCTGCCCTACGCGCAGGCGCTGTGGTGGGGCGCGGCGGCGACTGTCCTGTACACGCTGATCGGCGGCTTCCTGGCGGTGAGCTGGACCGACACCGTGCAGGCCACCCTGATGATCTTCGCCCTGCTGCTGACGCCGGTCATCGTCATCCTCGGCGTGGGCGGCCCGGTCGAGACGCTGCGGGTGATCGAGCAGGTCGATCCGGCGCGGCTGCAGTGGATCGGCGGTGGTGGCCTGGTCGCGGTGGTGTCGGCGCTGGCGTGGGGGCTGGGTTATTTCGGCCAGCCGCACATCCTGGCCCGCTTCATGGCGGCCGATTCGCTGGCGGTGATCCCGCAGGCGCGGCGGATCGGCATGACCTGGATGGTGCTGTGCCTGCTGGGCGCGGTCGCGGTTGGGCTGGCGGGCATCGCCTGGGCCACCCAGCACCCGCAGCAGGCGGTCGCGCTGGGCGAAAATCCCGAGCGCGTCTTCATCGTGCTGGCCGAAGCGCTGTTCAACCCGTGGGTGGCCGGCGTGCTGCTGTCGGCCATCCTGGCCGCGGTGATGAGCACGCTCAGCTGCCAGCTGCTGGTCTGCTCCAGCGCGCTGACCGAGGACTTCTACCACGGCTTCTTCCGCCCGCGCGCAGGCGAACGCGAGCTGGTGTGGGTGGGCCGGGCCACGGTGCTGGCAGTGGCGCTGCTGGCGATCTGGATCGCGCGCGACCCCGACAGCCGCGTGCTGGGTTTGGTCAGCTATGCGTGGGCCGGCTTCGGCGCGGCGTTCGGGCCGGTGGTGCTGTTCTCGCTGTTCTGGGCGCGGATGACCGGCACCGGCGCGCTGGCCGGCATGCTCGCCGGCGCGCTGACCGTGGTGCTGTGGAAGCACACCGGCAGCACGCTCTATGAAATGGTGCCGGGCTTCATCGTGGCGAGCATCGCGATCGTGGCCGGCAGCCTGCTGTCGCGGCCGCCGCCGGCCGATGTGCAGGCGCGCCATGCGCAGGTCGAGGCCAGCCTGCGCGAAAGCGGCTACTGAACCCGATGGGGCTGGATGCGCGCCCGCGCGCGATCGCGCTGATGGGCCCGACCGCGTCGGGCAAGAGCGCCTATGCGATCGCACTGGCGCAGCGGCTGGGTGGCGAAATCGTCAGCGTCGATTCGGCGCTGGTGTACCGCGGCCTCGACATCGGCGCGGCCAAACCCACCCGCACCGATCAGGCGCAGGCGCCGCACCACCTGATCGACCTGCGCGAGCCTTGGCAGCCGTACTCGGCGGCGGAGTTCGCGGTGGATGCGAAACGCGCCATCGACGGCATCGTCGCGCGCGGCCGGCTGCCGATCCTGGCCGGGGGCACCGGGCTGTACTTCCACGCGCTTTTGGATGGCCTGTCCGACATGCCCGCGGCCGATCCGGCCCTGCGCGCCACGCTTGCGCAGGAGGCCGGCGTACGCGGCTGGGCCGCGCTGCATGCCGAGCTGGCGCGGATCGATCCCGCGGCTGCCGCGCGCATCCACGCCACCGACGCGCAGCGCATCCAGCGCGCGCTGGAGGTTTACCGGCTCAGCGGGCGCAGCATCAGCGACTGGCGGTGCAACGCGTCCGGCCGGCGCTTGCCGGTGTGCACGTTGAAGCTGGTGCTGGCGCCGCCGCAGCGCGCCGATCTGCATGCCCGCATCGAAGCCCGTTTCGACGCCATGCTGGCGGAAGGTTTCCTCGACGAGGTTCGCGCACTGCGCGCACTGCCGGAGCTCGCCGGGCATCCGCAGCCGCTGGATCTGCCGGCGCTGCGCGCGGTGGGCTACCGGCAGGCCTGGGAGCATCTGGACGGCGCGACATCGGCTGCGGAATTCCGCGAACGCGCCATCGCCGCCACCCGCCAGCTGGCCAAGCGCCAGTTCACATGGCTGCGCGGCGAGCTGGACGCACGCTGGTTCGACCCCGCCTCGCAGCGCGATGCGCTGAACGCGGCGGTGGACGGTTTCCTCGGCTGCAGGGCAGTCACATAGGTGCGGCAGGCGTTGCGGTCGCTTGGGCAGTGGCGGCGCGGAATGCGGGCGTTCCCGCGGAGCTGACTCCTGCGTTAACATCGGGATGCGCCCGCCGCGATGGACGGGCGCGGGGCCGGGGATCGCCGCAGGCGTCGGCCCACGACAAACAACAACGCACGACAGTACGGGGAATCCATGACGAAGTCGCAGTCCTTGCAGGATCCATTCCTGAACGCTTTGCGCCGCGAGCGCGTGCCGGTGTCCATCTACCTGGTCAACGGCATCAAGCTGCAGGGCACCATCGAATCCTTCGACCAGTTCGTCATCCTGCTGCGCAATACCGTCAGCCAGATGGTCTACAAGCACGCGATCTCCACCGTGGTGCCGGCGCGCAACGTGCGTCTGGGTGGCCCCGGCGGTGATGCTGCCGATGCGGGCGAGCCGGTTCCGGCTCAGGTCGAGGCCGACTGACCCGGCCGCGGCGCGGGCTTGCAATCGCGGGCCGCCGCCCGCACTTACGTCCCGATGCCGACCCAATTGTTCGAACGCTCGCGCGGCGGCGAAAACGCCCTGCTGATCCAACCCCATGCCGGCGGCCCGCCGGCCGAAGGCGTGCTGGAGGAATTCGCCGAACTGGCGCGCTCGGCCGGTGCGCGCGTGCTGGCCACGCTGCCGGCACGGATCGACAAGCCGAACCCGTCGATCCTGATCGGCAGCGGCAAGCTGGAGGAAGTGAGGGCGGCCTGCGAGGCCACCGGCGCCGATCTGGTGCTGGTCAACCACGCGCTCACGCCGATCCAGGAACGCAACCTGGAAAAGGCGCTGGAGCGTCGGGTGGTGGACCGCACCGGGCTGATCCTGGACATCTTCTCGCAGCGCGCGCGCAGTTCCGAAGGCAAGCTGCAGGTCGAACTGGCCCAGCTCAAGCACATGGCGACCCGGCTGGTGCGCGGCTGGACCCATCTGGAACGCCAGCGCGGCGGCTCGATCGGCCTGCGCGGGCCCGGCGAAACCCAGCTGGAAACCGACCGCCGGCTGCTGCAGAAGCGCATGGAAATGCTGCAGAAGCGGCTGGAGAAAGTCGAGGTGCAGCACACCCAGATGCGCCGCGCGCGGGTGCGCAGCGAACTGCCGCGTGTGGCATTGGTGGGTTACACCAACGCCGGCAAATCGACCCTGTTCAATGCGCTGACCGGCGCCGATGCCTACGCCGCCGACCAGTTGTTCGCCACCCTCGACCCGACCGTGCGCCGGATCGCACTGCCCGGCGGTGGCGTGGTGCTGGCCGATACCGTCGGCTTCGTCCGCGACCTGCCGCACGAGCTGGTGGCGGCGTTCCGTTCCACCCTCAGCGAGGCGCGCGAGGCCGACCTGCTGCTGCATGTCATCGATGCCGACGACCCGCTGCGCGACGAGCGCATGGCGCAGGTGGAGATGGTGCTGCACGAAATCGGCGCCGGCGAGATTCCGCAGTTGCTGGTGTTCAACAAGATCGACCGCATCGAAGGCGCGCAGCCGCGGATCGACGCGCCCGGCGAAGCACGCGCGGCGGTGTGGCTGTCGGCGCGCGACGGGCTGGGGCTGAACCTGCTGCGCGAAGTCCTGGGCGAGCGCCTCGGCCTGCGCCGGGTGGTCGGCGACGTACACCTGCCCACCGACGCCGGGCGCCTGCGTGCGCGCCTGCATGCGCTGGACGCGGTGCGCGGCGAAACCCACGACGCCGACGGCTGGTGCCTGTCGATCGATCTGCCGCAGGCCGATGCCGCCAGGCTGGCGGCCCAATCCGACGGCGCGCCGCTGCGCGCGCTGTTGCCGGAGCCACCGGAGTTTCCGGATGAGCCCTACCCGGCAGACCGCTTCTCAGTAGAATCAGGCACATGACGATAAAAAACAGCGGCCCGCGCGGGCCAAAAGCGGTCTGGATGGCGTGGAACCGGCCCGGTGGCGGCCGTTCGGCAGGCGGCGGTTTCGGCCGGTTGCTGGACAAGCTGCCGGACTTCGGCGGTGGCGGCAGCCCGTTGCGCTGGATTGGGCTGGCGCTGGCGTTGTGGCTGGCGTTCAACTGCTTCGTGCTGATTGCCGAGCAGCAGCGCGGCGTGGTGCTGCGTTTCGGCATGTTCGACCGGGTGATGCAGCCCGGCCCGAGCTTCAAGTTGCCGTGGCCGATCGAACGCGTCATCAAGGTCAACGCCACCCAGATCAAGAACTACGAGGACCGCGTGCCGGTACTGACCAGCGACGAGAACATCGTCGAGGTCGCGGTGAACGTGCAGTACCGTGTGGCCGACCCGCAGGTGTACCTGTTCGGCACCCGCGACGGCGACGAAGTGCTGCGCCAGGCGGCGCTCAGCACCGTGCGCGAGACGGTGGGACGCTCCACCCTGGATACCGTGCTCGGTGCGCGCGAACAGCTGGCTGTGGGCGCGCGCGAGCGCCTGCAGAAGTCGCTCGAGGCCTATCGCACCGGTCTGGTCGTGACCGAACTCAACCTGCCGGACGCGCGTCCGCCGCAGCAGGTCAAGCCGGCGTTCGACGATGTCAACAGCGCCCAGCAGGACAAGGAGCGGTTGATTTCCGAATCCCGCGCCTACGCCGCCAAGATGGTGCCGGAAGCGCGCGGCCAGGCCGCACGCGTGCGCACCGTGGCGGAAGGCTACAAGACCGCCGAGATCGCCCGCGCTACCGGTGACGCCGAACGTTTCAGCCTGCTGGTGGCGCAGTACAAGAACGCGCCCGAAGTGACCCGCAAGCGGCTGTGGCTGGAAACCGTGCAGGAGGTACTGGCGCGCAACCGCAAGATCGTCGGTGGCGACGGTCGCCAGCTGATCTATGTGCCGCTGGACGGCGCCGCCAAGCAGGCACCCGCGCAGGCGATGCTGCCCGAACTGTTGTCGCCGACGGTGGAGGCCGCCGCGCCGGAGGCGCAGGCGCGCCCGGGCCGCAGCGGCCGCCCCGCCGGCCGTGAGGAGAACGTGCGATGAAATTCCCGGCATGGATGGCGGCGGTGGTCGCCGCGCTGGTGCTGCTGATGGGTTCGGTGTTCGTGGTCAGCGAAGGCCATACCGCGATCGTGTTGAACCTCGGTCGCGTGTCGCGGGTCGATCTCGGCCCCGGCCTGCACTTCAAGTGGCCGATGGTGGAAACCGCGCGCATTTTCGACAAGCGCCTGCAGGTGCTGCCGGCCGAGCCCGAGCGCTACCTGACCTCCGAGCGCAAGGACGTCAGCGTGGACTTCTTCGCGGTCGGCCGGATCCAGGACGCGCGCGCGTTCTATCGCGCCACCGGCGGCGACGAGGCTGCGGCGGTGGACCGCCTGGCGCCGATCATCAAGGACGCGCTGCGCAACGAGATCAACGCGCGCACCCTGCAGCAGGCGGTTTCGGGCGATCGCACCGAGATCGTCAAGAGCCAGCTGGACATCATCAACAAGGGCGCGGCCACGCTGGGCGTGCGGATCATCGACCTGCGCATCAAGCAGCTCGACCTGCCGACCGACAGCCGCGTCATCGACGATGTCTACAACCGCATGCGCGCCCAGCGCCAGCAGGTGGCCAGCCGCCTGCGCGCGGAAGGCGAGGAGCAGGCCAACGAGATCCGCGCCGGTGCCGACCGCGACCAGCAGGTGATCCTGGCCGAAGCCGAGCGAGACGCGCAGAAGCTGCGCGGCGAAGGCGACGCCGAGGCCGCGCGCATCTACGCCGATGCGGCCAACCGCGATCCGTCCTTCTACGCGTTCCAGCGCAGCCTGGAGGCCTATCGCAAGGCGTTCTCCGGTGGCGAAAGCGTGATCGTGCTGGAGCGCAACGACCCGTTCCTCCAGTACATGCGCAGCGACCGCTGATGGTTTCCGGTCCGATTGCGAACACGCGCGCCCCGCGTCCGGGTTGCCGTGGCTGAGCTGTGGGCGGCGCTGTGCCTGGTGGCGGTCATCGAAGGCCTGTTCCTGTTTGCCGCCCCCGGTGCGTGGAAGCGCGCCGCGGCGCAGCTGCTGAACCTGCCCGACGAACACGTGCGCCGGATCGGCGGCGTCGTGCTGATACTGGGGCTGCTGTCGCTGTGGCTGGTGCGCGGCTAGGGCTTTCCGATCGCCCGCACTGTCGGGCAGCGGGCTGAACGCAGCCATCAGCCAAGTTCGCGGCCGGTTGCGGAAGCGGGTAGAATGCGCAAAAGCCGGGGTTCGCCTCGGCTTTTTCCGTGTCTGGCGTAGGCGCCGCCGCGGGCCGCCCCGATGGCGGTTCGCGCACGGCGGCAAGCATGCCGGCGCATCCATCCAGCGGCCCCGATGGCCGCCAGTAAACAGGAGTTGCGGCCATGGGCCAGTCGGTCGTGGTGTTGGGCGCCCAGTGGGGCGATGAGGGCAAGGGCAAGATCGTCGACCTGCTGACCGAGGACATCGGTGCGGTGGTGCGTTTCCAGGGCGGCCACAACGCCGGCCACACGCTGGTCATCAACGGCAAGAAGACGGTGCTGCACCTGATCCCCTCGGGCATCCTGCGCGACGGCGCGCTGTGCCTGATCGGCAATGGCGTGGTGATCTCGCCGGCCGCGCTGCGCAAGGAGATCGAGGAACTCGAATCCGCCGGCGTCGACGTGCGCAGCCGCCTGAAGATCTCGCCGGCCGCGCCGCTGATCATGCCGTACCACATCGCGCTGGATCAGGCCCGCGAGAAGGCCGCCGGCGGCAAGGCCATCGGCACCACCGGCCGCGGCATCGGCCCGGCCTACGAGGACAAGGTGGCGCGCCGCGGCATCCGCATCGCCGACCTGCATTATCCCGAGCAGCTGGCCGAAAAGCTCCGCGCCGCGCTGGATTACCACAACTTCGTGCTGACCAAGTATCTGGGCGTGGAGGCGGTGGATTTCGACACCGTCTATGCCGAGGCGCTGGCCTTCGGCGAATACGTCGAGCCGATGAAGTCGGACGTGGCCGGGATCTGCCATGAGCTGCGCAAGCAGGGCAAGCGGGTGCTGTTCGAGGGCGCGCAGGGCGCGCTGCTGGACATCGACCACGGCACCTATCCCTACGTCACTTCGTCGAACACCACCGTCGGCGGTGCGCTGGCCGGTGCCGGCGTGGGTGCGGATGCGATCGACTACGTGCTGGGCATCGCCAAGGCGTACGCGACGCGCGTCGGCGGCGGCCCGTTCCCGACCGAGCTGGACGATGAAGTGGGTCAGGGCATCCGCGACCGCGGCGCCGAATATGGCGCGTCGACCGGTCGCCCGCGTCGCTGCGGCTGGATGGACATCGTGGCGCTGAAGCGCGCGGTGGCGATCAACGGCATTTCCGGCCTGTGCATCACCAAGCTCGACGTGCTGGACGGCATGGAGAAGCTGAAGATGTGCATTGCCTACGAGTACCGTGGCAAGCGCACGGAGTACGCGCCGCTGGATGCCCAGGGCTGGGAAGAAATCACCCCGGTGTACCTGGAGTTTCCGGGCTGGAGTGAGAACACCCACGGCGTCACCGAATGGGACAAGCTGCCGGTTGCGGCACGCGCCTACCTGCGCGCGCTGGAAGAGCTGGCCGGTTGCCCGATCAGCATCGTCAGCACCGGCCCGGACCGCGACCACACCATGGTGCTGCGCGACCCGTTCGCCTGAGCCGGGTGCAATGAAGAACGGCCGGCCCGCGCGAGCGTGGCCGGCCGTTTGCGTTTCAGGCCTCGGGAGTCAGGCGAACGCGTCGAGCAGCGTGCCCAGTGCGTCCTCACGGGCGCGGAAGGCGGCGGTGCTGGCGGCGAAGTCATGGGCAGCCTGACGGGCATCGATGACGTTGGACACCTCCGCGGCGGCGGTGCCGTTGCTTGCGTCGGTGCGCACGATGCGCGCCTGCACGCCGCCGTCCGGAGCTTCCGACTGCACCACTTCGCGGCGCTGGAAACCGGTGGTTTCGCGGTGGGCGGTATTGCTGGCGGCAGCCTGCATCCGCTGCGTCGCCGCGTGCATGCCGGAGGCCGCGATATTCGATGAAACGCCGGAAATGATCATGGCGGGCAGCTTTGCAGGATGAGCGCGGCCCACTTTACGCTGCCATTGGCGCGAAAACGGCGAACCCCGTCCGGTTTCCGGCCGCTGCCGGCGGGCCGGGCCGGCTTCACCCACAGGCGCCGGCAGCGAGGTATCCTGCTGCAATGCAATATGCTCAGAGCCATTCCAGCGTCGTTCCGCATCCCGGCGAGGAGCTGGCCAACGCGTTGACCCACGGGGTCGGCGCCGCCGCGTCGCTGGCTGGCAGTGCGGTGCTGATCACGCTGGTGGCACTGTTCGGCGATGGCTGGCAGCTGGCCGGCGCGATCGTTTTCGGCGTCGCCCTGCTGCTGCTCTACACCGCCTCCACCCTGTACCACGCGATCTCGCATCCGGTTCTGAAGGGCCGGCTGAAAGTGTTCGACCACTGCGCGATCTACCTGCTGATCGCCGGCACCTACACGCCGTTCACCCTGGTCGGCCTGCGCGGCCCCACCGGCTGGTGGCTGTTCGGCACGATCTGGACGCTGGCGCTGGCCGGGGTGGTGTTCAAGCTGTTCTACACCGGCCGCTTCAAGCGCCTGTCGACGCTGATCTACATCGGCATGGGCTGGCTGATCGTGCTGGCCGCAAAACCCATGCTGCATGCGCTGGGCATGGATTCATTGCTGTGGCTGCTGGCCGGCGGCGTTGCCTATACCGTCGGCACGTTCTTCTACATGCGCCCACAGCTGCGCTGGTCGCATGCGATCTGGCATGGTTTCGTGATTGCCGGCAGCGTCTGCCATTACGTCGCGGTGATGCTGCACTTGCTGTAACCGCGAGCGGCGCGCATGACTTCCGGCGGTGTGCGCCGCCGGGCGCAGGCCGGATGATCGGGGCTTCGCATCCATCCCCGAGGTAGTCCATGCGTCGCATCCTGACAACCGCCATCGCGCTGGCCTTGGCCGGCGCCGGCAATGCCGCGCTCGCGCAGCCCGCCGCTGCCGCACCCGCCGCGGCGCCTGCGGCGGTGACGACGCAGCTGCCGCGCGATGTCCGACCGAGCAACTACGACATCGAGGTCGAACCGCATGCGGAGCGCATGGCGTTCGACGGCAAGGTGCGGATCAATGTCGATGTGCTGGCGCCTACCCGCAGCATCACCCTCAATGCCGCCGACCTTGAATTCGGCACGGTCCGGCTGGAGCGCGCCAACGGCAAGGCGCTGGTGCCCAAGACCCGTGTCGATGCCGCGGCGCAGACCGCGACCTTCAGCTTCGACCAGACGTTGCCGGTGGGCAGCTACCTGCTGACCATCGAATACAGCGGCAAGATCGGCACCCAGGCCAACGGCCTGTTCGCACTGGACTATCCCACCGACGCCGGCAAGAAGCGCGCGCTCTACACCCAGTTCGAGAACTCCGATGCGCGCCGCTTCATCCCGTCCTGGGACGAGCCGGCGCACAAGGCCACGTTCCGGCTGGCGGTGACCGCGCCGTCCGCACAAATGGTGGTCAGCAACATGCCGGTGGCCAGCACCCACGGTCTTGGTGATGGGCGCACGCTGACCCTGTTCAAGCCGTCTCCGAAGATGTCCACCTACCTGCTGTTCCTGTCGATGGGCGAGTTCGATCGCGCCACCCTTGCCGACAACGGGGTGGAAATCGGCGTGATCGCGCAGAAAGGCAAGGTGGAACAGGCGCGCTTTGCGCTGGAGGCCAGCCGCGACGCGCTGCGCGAGTTCAACGACTACTTCGGGGTGAAGTATCCGCTGCCGAAGCTGGACAACATCGCCGCGCCGGGCCGCAGCCAGTTCTTCAGCGCGATGGAGAACTGGGGTGCGATCTTCACCTTCGAATCCTCGCTGCTGCTCGACCCGGCGATCTCCAACGTCTCCGACCAGCAGCGCGTGTTCAGCACCGCCGCGCACGAGATCGCCCACCAGTGGTTCGGCAACCTGGTGACCATGGCGTGGTGGGACGATCTGTGGCTCAACGAAGGTTTCGCCACCTGGATGGAAGGCCGCACCACCCGCAAGCTGCATCCCGAGTGGGATACCGACAGCGTCGATGCGGCCTTCACCAGCCGCGGTGCGATGGGCCAGGATGCGTTCGCCACCACCCATCCGGTGGTGCAGCACGTGGCCACGGTGGAGCAGGCCAGCCAGGCCTTCGACGGCATCACCTACGGCAAGGGTTCTGCGGTGATTTCGATGCTGGAGGACTACGTGGGCGAGACTGCGTGGCGCAACGGCGTGCGCAGCTACATCGGCAAGCACGCCTACGGCAACGCGGTGACCGACGACCTGTGGGCCGAGATCGAGCAGGCCACGCCGGGCAAGCAGTTCGCCGCGGTCGCGCACGACTTCACCCTGCAGCCCGGCGTGCCGCTGATCAAGGCCAGCAGCATGTGCACGGGCGGCAACACCGTGGTGCAGCTGGAGCAGGGCGAGTACACCCTGGACCGTCCCGACAAGACGCCGCTGCGCTGGCGGGTGCCGGTGCACGTGCGCGGCGACGGCAAGTCGGCGCGCGTGCTGGTGGACGGCAAGGCCAGCGTGACCCTGCCCGGCTGCAACGCGCCGGCGCTGGTGAACGCCGGGCAGAAGGGCTACTTCCGCACCCTGTACGCGCCGGCCCAGTTCAAGGCGCTGCGCAGCGGCTTCGCCACCCTGCCGGTGGTGGACCAGATGGGCCTGATGCTGGATACCGGCGCGCTGGCGGCGGTCGGCCTGCAACCCGAATCCGACAGCCTGGACCTGGCCATGCAGGTGCCGACTGCCGCGGCGCCGGAGCTGTGGCAGATGGTGGCCGGCTCGGTGGGCGGGCTGGATGATCTGTTCAAGGGTGATGCCAAGCGGCAGGACGCGATCCATGCCTTCGCGATCAAGCGGTTGGCACCGAAGTTTGCCCAGCTGGGCTGGGACAACCGCGACGGTGATTCGGCATCCACCCGGCAGCTGCGCAACAGCCTGATTTCCACTCTGGGCGAACTGGGCGATGCTGCGGTGCTGGCGGAGGCGCGTCGGCGCTTCGATGCGTTCCTGGCCGATCCCGCTTCGCTGTCGCCGGACCTGCGCCGCACCGTGCTGGGCATGGTGGCGCGCAATGCCGACGCCGCCACCTGGGACCGCCTGCACGCGCTGGCGAAGGCGGAGAAGTCCTCGATGCTGCGCGACCAGTACTACGGCCTGCTGGCGCGGGCCAAGGACAAGGCGCTGGCGCAGCGCGCGCTGGACATGGCGCTGACCGACGAGCCGGGTGCCACCAACGGCGCCGGGATGATCTCCTCGGTGTCGTGGGAGCATCCGGAGCTGGCCTTCGACTTCGCCGTTGCCCACCGCGAGCAGGTGGACAAGCTGGTCGACTCCACTTCGCGTGCGCGCTTCTATCCGGGGCTGGGCGGCAGCGCCACCGACCTGTCGATGGTGGAGAAGATCAATGCCTTCGCCGAAGCGCATATCGCCCCCACGTCGCGTCGCGACGCCGAGCGCGTGGTCAACGGCATCCAGACCCGGGTCAAGCTGCGCCAGCAGCGGCTGCCGCAGGTCGATGCGTGGTTGAAGCAGCAGGGCGTCTGACCGCTGCGATATCTGCCCGAAGTGAAACGAAGAGGCCCCGCGATGCGGGGCCTCTCGTTTTTACGGCGTGCGGCGATGGCTGATCAGAAGCGGTATTCCGCCAGCAGATTGAACGAACGCCCTCGCGGATCGGCCACGCGCGCTTCCCAGCCGGCACCGTCGCCGTCGTCCAGATAGCGCAGGGTGAATGGCGGGTCGGTATCCAGCAGGTTGCGGATGCCGAAGGTCAGCTTCATGTTGTCGATGCCGGCCCAGCTGACGCTGTAGTTGTACAGCGTGTAGCTGTCCACGTCGCGGCTGTAGTTGGCGGGCACGTAGCCGTTGGCAATGCCCGGTGGCTGCCAGTCCTTGTATCCGCCGCGATGGACCTGGGTCAGCAGGTGCGACCAGTCGCCCTTCTGCCAGCCGAACCCGAGGGTGTGCTTCCACTTGATCGGCAGGTTGAAGTAGCGCTCGTATTCGCCGACCAGGTTGTCGCTGTAGGGCAGGCTGTCGAAGCTCTTGGTCTTGAACGTATCCAGATAGTTGCCGTTGAGGTGGATGTTCCAGGCGCCGCCGGCCAGCTCCCCGCGCAGGTTGGCGTCCAGTTCGATGCCGCTGGTCAGGGTGCCGCCGGTGTTGATGTAGCGCTGGTCGATCTGGACGATGGCGCCGCTGCTGTCGCGGATGAAATTGGCCGCGTACAGCGGGTAGTTCGCGGTCATGGTGCTGAGGTTGAAGCCACTGCGGATCGTGTTGATGCGCTCGATCTCCCACCAGTCCACGCTGAGGTTGAAGTTGGCGTTGGGGGCGATGACGAAGCCGAGGCTGCGCTGCTTGGCTTCTTCCGGCTTCAGGTTGGGGTTGCCGCCGGTGACGATGTCGGGGCGGATCTGCACGTTGCAGTTGGCGACGTCGGGGTTGTAACGGCCGTTCGGGCATGTTGCCGGATCGGCAAGGTCCAGGCCGGTGTACTGGGTTTCAGTGATGCCGCGGAACAGCTTGGCGAAATCCGGCACCTTGAACCCGGTGCTGTAGGCGCCGCGGAACACCAGCCAGTCGATCGGCTGCCATTTGAACGAATACTTCGGGTTGGTGGTGCCACCGAAGCCGTCGTAGCGGTCGTGCCGCACCGCCAGATTCACTTCCAGGCTGTCCATCACCGGCAGATTGAGCTCGGTGAACAGTGCTTTGACATTACGGGTCTTGGGCGACATGTAATTGGAGGCGTCGCCGGGCGCGCCGAACACGAAGGCGTTCCCGCGCGACCAGTCGGACGGGCCGTTGAACTCGTATTCCTCGCGGCGCAGGTCGAAGCCGACCGCTGCCTTCACCTCCTCCTCGCCCCACAGCTTGAAGCCCAGGCCACCGCTGAAACTGGCATCGAGGGTGGTCGTGGTGGATACGCCCTTGTACAGCAGCAGGCCGCTGGCGTCGGCCGCGGCTAGCGCGTCGTAGGCGGCTTGTGACTGCTCCTGGCCCGGCATCAGGAACGGGTTCAGCAGGCCGCTCTTGAGGGCGGCCTTGAGTTGCGGCGTGTAGTAGTAGCCCCCGGCCAACGCGGTCTGGGCGCGGCTTTCCGCACGCGACAGGCCGATGTCGTAATCCCATCGGCCGACGACCCCGTTCAGCCCGAACAGCAGGCGGTAGGCCTTGGTGGTGGTTTCCAGCTGACGCGGGCCGCAGGCGTAGCAGCGCCAGCGGTAGGTGATCGGCTTGCCGTAGGCAAGGTTGGCCTGGTCGCCGAAGTAATCGTGGAGCTGGTTGTAGATCGCGTCGTAGGTGGCTTGGGTCGTGGCATTCAGCTCGTAGGCGTCCAACTGGGTGGCGCTGGCATTGACGCTGGAGCTGATCTGTTGGGCTTCGAATCGCCGGGTGGAGCTGACCTTCGAGCCCATGAACTCGGCGAAGAATTCATGGTTGTCGCTGATCCTGAAAGTGGCGCGTCCGATGCCCTGCACGGTATCCACCGGCTGCTGGATGGTGCGGGCGCGACCGTAGTCCCATGCGCAGCCGAAGCTCGCACCGGGGCTTGACCAGACCTTGTCGTCGTAGGGCCCCATCATGTCGCCGCCGGCTTCGCAGCCCGCGCCGCCAGGCAGGTCGAGGACGCTGATGGTGGTCTTGGTGAGATTGCTGTCGGGGTCCCGCAAGCCGCTGCCAATCAGGCTGCCGGTGCCGCTGACCACGTTGGCGAACGGCGTGCCGCGGGTGTCAGGGGAGAGGCCGCGATCGGCCTGGAAGCTGTTGGCGAAGTCGCGCTGGTTGCCGCGCAGGATATTGTTTCGCTTGACGTTGAGTGCCGCCCAGACATTCCAATGGTCGGTGTCCAGATCGCCCCAACCGCCAAGCAGGCTGGCGTGATAGATCTCGCCACCGCCCTGCTGGGTGACATCCGCGCCGGCGCTGAGGGTGTAGCCCTGATAGTTGCGACGGGTGATGAAGTTGATGACGCCGCCGATGGCATCGGTGCCGTAGACGGCGGATGCGCCATCGCGCAGCACTTCCACTCGCTCGATGGCGGCGAACGGGATCGAGTTCAGGTCCACCACCTGTCCGGCCAGCCCGTGGGCGGCGACGCGCCGGCCATTGAGCAGGACCAGGGTTGCATCGGCACCCTGGCCGCGCAGGTTGGCGCCGGACACGCCGTTGTTGCCGCGGGTGCCGGGCGGGGCAACGCCGCTGTTGGCCGCAAGATTATCCGGACCGCTGCTGGCGACATTCAGCTGTTGCAACAGCTGCTCGGCCGAGGTGATGCCCTGCGCGTCGATTTCGGCGCGCTGGATGACGGTAATGGGAAGCGCCGCCTCCATATCGGTGCGCTGGATGCGCGAACCGGTGACGGTCAAGCGGTCCAGTGTCCTGACCTTGCTGTCAGCGGGCTGCTTGTCGTCAGCCTGCTGGGCCATCGCCGGCAGCGCCAGCGCGGCCAGCAGGGCGATGCAGAGGCGGCGTTTGCCGGGCTTCGCAAATGTGTTCATCAAATCCCTCCCCAGGTGATTGTCGTGGCAGCGCCGAAGCGCGGCTGCATGCGATCCCCGTGCTTCGCGGCTGCGGAAGACGGGGCCGGCCCCCAATCTAGTCGGGATCGACTGGCGTTGGAATAGGTCTTGCGGCCCCGGTGCCGAACGGGAATAAACCCGCGCGGCGCCGGTCGCCCCGCTCGCGGGGCCGGAAACGCAACAGGCCCCGCATGGCGGGGCCTGTTGCACGTCATCACGTCGCGGCGACGGTTACGCGTCTTCGTCCTTGTACGCGTCCACCGGGATGCAGGCGCACATGACGTTCTTGTCGCCGTGCACGTTGTCCACGCGGGCCACCGGCGGCCAGTACTTGACCTGCTTGAGCACCGGCAGCGGGAACGCGGCCAGCTCGCGCGGGTAGGCGTGGGCCCATTCGCTGGCTGACACGCGCACCGCCGTATGCGGCGCGTGCTTGAGCGGGTTATCCAGGCGGTCCAGCTTGCCGTCGATCACGTCCTGGATCTCGGCGCGGATCTGGATCATCGCGTCGATGAAGCGATCCAGCTCGTGCTGCGATTCGGACTCGGTGGGTTCCACCATCAGCGTGCCGGCGACCGGGAAGCTCAGGGTCGGGGCGTGGAAACCGAAGTCGATCAGGCGCTTGGCCACGTCCTCGGCGCTGATGCCGGACTGCTTCTCCAGCGGGCGCAGGTCGAGGATGCATTCGTGCGCCACCAGCCCGTTGCGGCCGGTGTACAGGGTGGGGAAGTGCGGGGCCAGGCGCCTGGCGATGTAGTTGGCGTTGAGCATCGCCACCTGGGTGGCCTTGCGCAGGCCGTCGCGGCCCATCATCGCGATGTACATCCAGCTGATCGGCAGGATGCTGGCGCTGCCGAAGCTGGCCGCCGACACCATCGCGCCGCCGCCGCTACCTTCGGTACGGATGCCCTGCTCGCCGAACGCCTTGGGCAGGAACGGCGCCAGGTGCGAGCGCACCGCGCAAGGGCCGACGCCGGGGCCGCCGCCGCCGTGCGGGATGCAGAAGGTCTTGTGCAGGTTGAGGTGGGACACGTCGGAGCCCCACTTGCCCGGCTTGGCCAGGCCGACCAGCGCGTTCATGTTGGCGCCGTCGGTGTACACCTGACCACCGTGCTGGTGGATGATTTCGCAGATCTCCACCACGTCTTCCTCGAACACGCCGTGGGTGGACGGGTAGGTGATCATCAGCGCGGCAAGGTTGGCCGAATGCTTCTCGGCCTGCACGCGGATGTCTTCCACATCGACGTTGCCATTGGCGTCGCACTTGGTGACCACCACCTTCATCCCGCACATGTTGGCGGACGCCGGGTTGGTGCCGTGCGCCGATTCCGGGATCAGGCAGATGTTGCGATGGCTCTCGCCGCGCGATGCATGGTAGGCGCGGATCGCCAGCAGGCCGGCGTATTCGCCCTGCGCGCCGGAATTGGGCTGCAGGCTGACCGCGTCGTAGCCGGTGGCTTCCACCAGCATCGCTTCCAGCCCGGCGATCAGTTCCTTGTAGCCCTGCGCCTGCTCGGCCGGCACCAGCGGATGGATGTTGCCGAACTCCGGCCAGGTGATCGGGATCATCTCGGCGGTGGCGTTGAGCTTCATGGTGCAGCTGCCCAGCGGGATCATGGTGCGATCCATCGCCAGGTCCTTGTCCGCCAGCGTGCGCAGGTAGCGCAGCAGTTCGTGCTCGCTGTGGTGGGTGTTGAACACCGGGTGGGTCATGAACGCGCTGCTGCGCGCCAGTTCCGCCGGGATCAGCGACGGTGCGCTGGCATCCAGCGCGTCGATCGACGGCAGCTTGGCGTCGTCGCCGCCGAAGATGCGCCACAGCAGCTCCAGGTCGGCGCGGCTGGTGGTTTCGTCCAGCGAGATGCAGATCGAACCGTTGCCGCGCACGCGCAGGTTGGCGCGGCGCGCGCGTGCGCGCTCGACCAGCGCGGCGGACTGGTCGCCGGCGTCGATGCACAGGGTGTCGAAGGCGCTGGCGTGGACGCTGGCGTGGCCGAGTTCACGCAGGCCGGCGGCGAGGATGGCGGTGTAGCGGGCCACCCGGCTGGCGATGCGCTTGAGGCCATCGGGGCCGTGGTAGACGGCGTACATCGCCGCCATCACTGCGAGCAGCACCTGCGCGGTGCAGATGTTGGAGGTCGCCTTCTCGCGGCGGATGTGCTGCTCGCGGGTCTGCAGGGTGAGGCGGTAGGCCGGGTTGCCGTCGGCATCGATGGACACGCCGATCAGGCGGCCCGGCATGCTGCGCTTGAAGGCGTCGCGGCAGGCCATGAACGCGGCGTGCGGGCCGCCGAAGCCGAACGGCACGCCGAAGCGCTGGCTGTTGCCGATCACGATGTCGGCGCCCATCTCGCCCGGCGACTTCAGCAGGGTCAGGGCCAGCAGGTCGGTGGCGACCACGAACAGCGCGTTGTGCGCGTGGATGGCCTCGGCATCCTTCTCCCAGTCGGCGACCCAGCCGCTGGAGGCCGGGTATTGCGCCAGCACGCCGAAGTAGTCGCCTGCGGCGATCGCTTCATGCACCGCGTCGGTACCGCGCACCACGTTCACCTTCAGGCCCAGCGGCTCGGCGCGGGTCTGCAGCACTTCGATGGTCTGCGGGTGGGTGTCGCCGACCACCAGGAAGGTGTCGGACTTCGACTTGGCGCTGCGCTTGGCCAGGGTCATGGCCTCGGCCGCGGCGCTGGCCTCATCCAGCAGCGAGGCGTTGGCGATGTCCATCCCGGTCAGGTCGGCGACCATGGTCTGGAAGTTGATCAGCGCTTCCATGCGGCCCTGCGAAATCTCCGCCTGGTACGGCGTGTAGGCGGTGTACCAGGCCGGGTTCTCGAGGATGTTGCGCAGGATCACGTTCGGCACGTGGGTGCCGTAATAGCCTTGGCCGATGAAGCTGCGGAACACCTGGTTCTTGTCGGCGATGGCGCGGATCTTCGCCAGCGCGTCGACTTCGGTCATCGACTCCGGCAGCGCCAGCGGGGCGGTGGACTTGATGCTGGCCGGGACGATGGCGTCGGTGAACGCCTCCAGCGAATCGAAGCCGAGCTGGCCCAGCATCGCCGAGATCTCGGCGTCGTTGGGGCCGATGTGGCGTTCGATGAAAGCGTCGTGGTGTTCGAGCGAGCGGAGCGAGGGCTGGGTCATGGCGGCATCCGGGGGCGCGAGGGCGCGTGAAGGGGATGCCCGCTCTGTCCTTCTGCCTGAGAGTTTGGAAGCGCGCGGGCGGGGAGGGGAATCCGCGCGGCTTCTTGCCCCTTCGGCGCCGGCAGCGCCGATGAATGGCCTGCCGATCTCTCCAGAGTGTGGTCACACGGCGGTCTTGGGCCTGAGCGATTCCGGGCGGTTGCGCCTTCGGCAGCGCTGCGGGACGAGGTCCGCGCGCTTCTCCCTCCGTGTGGAGCGATTATAGCGGTTGCCGACAGTTGCAAGCGTGCAACGCAGCTTTTCCGCGACGGGCGGCGACCGCCGCGCTGCTATCCTGCCCGCCGGCATTCCCCATCCCCCGGTCGTGAATCCATCCATTTCGTTCCGCCGCCTGGCGCTGCTGCTGGGTGGACTGTCGATGTTCGGCCCGTTCTCCATCGACACCATCTTCCCGGCGTTCCCGCAGATCGGTGCGCAGATGGGCGCGGACAAGCTGGCCATGCAGCAAACCATCAGCGTCTACCTGCTGGCCTACGCGGGGATGAGCCTGGTGCACGGCTCGCTGTCGGACGCGCTGGGGCGGCGGCGGGTGATCCTGGGCGGGCTGTCGGTGTTCCTGCTGGCCTCGGTGGGCTGCGCGCTGGCCACCAGCTTGCCGCAGCTGCTGGCGTTCCGCGCGCTGCAGGGCCTGAGCGCGGGCGTGGGGCTGATCGTGGGGCGAGCGGTGATCCGCGACGTGCTGCACGGCGACGACGCGCAGCGGCTGATGAGCCAGGTATCGATGATCTTCGGCATCGCCCCGGCGGTGGCGCCCGTGCTGGGCGGCTGGCTGCTGGGCTGGCACCGCTGGCCGGCGATTTTCTGGTTCCTCGCCGCGTTTGCGCTGGTGCTGATCGTGGCGGTGCAGCGCGCGCTGCCGGAAACCCACCCGCCCGCGGCGCGGCTGCCGCTGCGGCCGCCGGCGCTGCTGCGCGGCTACCTGGAGATGGCGCGCAACCCGCGCTTCCTGCGCCTGTCGATGGCGGCGGCGCTCAATTTCGGCGCGCTGTTCCTGTACATCGCTTCCGCGCCGGCGTTCGTGCTGGACCTGCTGCGGCTGCGCGAGCAGCAGTTCGGCTGGTTCTTCATCCCGATGATCGGCGGGATGATGCTGGGCGCGTTCATGTCCGGCCGCGCCGCCGGGCGCATCGACGGCCGCCGGCTGGCGAACATCGGCTTCGCCTGTTGCGGCACGGCGATGGTGCTCAACCTCGGCTATACCCTGTGGGCCGGCGCGCCGGTGGTGCCGTGGGCGGTACTGCCGATGAGCCTGCTCGCGTTCGGCATCGCGCTGGTGTTCCCGATCGTCACCCTCGCCATCCTCGACATGTATCCGCACCGGCGCGGCAGCGCGTCCTCGCTGCAGGCCTTCTTCGGCCTGCTGGGCAACGCGATCATCGCCGGCGTGCTGTCGCCGCTGCTCAGCGACAGCGCCCTGCACCTGGCGCTGGGCGCCGCCGCCTTCGTGCTGGCCGGCTGGCTGTTCTGGTGGTGGGAAAACCGCGTCTCGGGCCGCGCACTGCGGGTGCCGGCGGTGCCGGCGGCGATGGAGCCTAGCGAGCTGTAGGCCGGCGCATCCACGCATACACCGGCACCCCCGCCAGCAGCAGCACACCGCCCCACAGCAGCGCCTCGCCGCCGGCGCCAAGCAGGGCATAGCCGCTGTAGACCAGCGCGAAAGCGGCGACCGCGCGGCCCTTGCGTTCGCCGCGCAGCAGCCAGGCGGCGCTGCCGGCGAGGTAGGGCAGCAGGGTGGCGGCGGTGGACAGCAGGATCGAGAAGGTGAACAGCGACACCAGCGAGCGGCTGAAGTTGGCGGCCACCAGCAGCGAGGCCAGCAGGCTGCTGGCGAGGATGCCGAACGCCGGCGTGCCGCGCGCGTCCTGGCGGGCGAAGGCGCGCGGCAGCAGGCCATCGCGCGCGGCCGCCAGCGGGATCTGCGCCGACAGCATCACCCAGCCGTTGAGGGCGCCGAGGCAGGACACCGCCGCCACCGTGGCGATGGCGATGCCGGCCCAGCCGCCCCAGAGCATGCGCGCGGCATCGGCCATCGGTGCGGTGGAATCCTTCAGCTGCGCGGCCGGCACGATGCCGATCACCGCGGTCACTGCCAGCACCGTGGCGATCCCGGCCAGCGCGGTGCCGGCCAGGGTGGCGCGCGGGATGGTGCGCGCCGGGTCGTCGATGGCGCCGGCCGGCACGGTGGCGGCCTCCAGCCCCAGCAGCGCCCACAGCACCAGGGCGACGCAGGCATGGGTGGCCGCCGGCAGCGACTCCGCGCTGCGGTTGAACGGCTGGAACTGTGCCGGCTCGACGAACCAGATCGCGATGCCGGCGAACAGCGCCAGCGGCACGAACTTGAGCACGGTCAGCACGATCTGCATCCGCCCGGCTTCGCGCAGCCCCAGCAGGTTGATCGCGGCGCACAGCCACAGCCCCGCCAGCGCGCAGGCACCGGCGCGCAGCGGCGTCGCCACCAGCGCCGGGAACAGCGCGCCCAGGCTGCCGGCGAAGGCCACCGCGATCGCCGCGTTGGCGCTCCAGATCGACACCCAGTAGCTCCACGCCACCATGAACCCCGGTGCCTCGCCGAAGGCGTTGCGGGCGAAGGCGTAGGGGCCGCCGGTCTGCGGCCAGCGCATCGCCAGCCGCGCGAAGGTGAGCGCCAGCGCCAGCGCGCCGGACAGGGTGATGGCCCAGCCCAGCAGGCTGACGCCGCCGTACGAGGCCAGCGACGCCGGCAGCAGGAACACGCCGCTGCCGATCATGCTGCCGACCACCAGCGCGGTGGCCGACCACGGGCCGAGGGGTTTTTTCTCTACCTGCTGCACGTGCAGGGCAGTCGGCGGCGGCGAGGTGCCAGGTGCCGGGGATTCATCGTTGGCCATCTACCCCTCCCCAACCCTCCCCTGCACGCAGGGGAGGGAGCAAACATCAGAGGCCATCCGCGCGGTACGCCGCGCGCAGCAGCTCATGGAAATGGTGCACGCCGGTTTCGCGCAGCGGGTTCAGCCGGCCCGGCACATAGCTGCCGGAGGCGAAGCCGCGCTGCACGTCCTCGCAGATGCCGATGTCCTCGTGCTGCACCTCGTCGCTGAAGGCGAGGTCGGCGTCGCGCCGCGCGGCGTCGCCGGCATCGGCGTAGTAGCTGTCGAAGATCACCCGGCAGCGGTCCACGCCCAGCGGCACCACGGTATTGGTCTGCAGCCGGCCGGGCAGGATGTTGAGCGTGCTGTTCGGCCACAGCCAGTAGTACAGCGCGTCGCCGTTGCCGTACAGCGCGGGGTCGCTCTCCAGCGGACTCCACTGCAGCGAATGCCAGCGCGCCAGTTCGGTGCGGTAGCTGCGGTAATCGAGCAGCCGGTTCAGGCCCGGATGCACGAAGGGGACGTGGTAGCCCTCGAGGTAGTTGTCGACATATACCTTCCAGTTGCAGGCGATGTCGTAGCTGGCGCGGTGGTGCCCACCGTAGTGTTCCAGCCCGCGGTCGGGGCCGAGGCGGGCGTCGATGCCGGCGACGAAGGCGTCGAAGTCCGGTGCGTTCGCTGCATCGACCGCCGCGAACACCAGACCCTGCCAGATCCGCACGGCCAGCTGCGGCAGGCGCACGTCGGCGACGTCGAAGCCCTGCGCGTCCTTCATTTCCGGCGCCGAGCGCAGCTGGCCTTCCAAGGTGTAGGTCCAGCCGTGATAGCGGCAGCGCAGCGCCTTCGCGGCGAGGCCGTCGCACTGCGCGATCGGCCCGGCGCGATGGCGACAGACGTTGTGCATCACCCGCACCGTGCCGTCGCCGCCGCGCACCGCGATCACCGGCAGCCCGGCGAGGTTGGCGACGACGTGGTCGCCTGTGCCGCGCAGCTGCGAGACGTGCGCGACCAGTTGCCAGCTGCGGTCGAAGATCGCGTTGCGGTCGATGGCGGCCATCGCCGGCCCGGCATAGAAGCGCGCGGGCAGGGCGGTGGCGGTGGCTTGCGGCTGCGGGGCAAGGTCGGCGTCCATGCCGGCAGTATTGCGCGGATCACGCGGGCGCGGGCAATGAAAAAGGCCGGCAGGGCCGGCCTTCTTCGCGTACCAGAGCGCCGTGGATCAGGCGCCTGCGGCGGGCGCCTGCCAGCCGCACTGCTGGCCGGCGTTCTGCTGCTTCAGCCAGTCCTGCAGCGGGGCGAAGTATTCCAGCACCGCGCTGGCGTCCATCTTCTCGCCGCCGGTCAGCTCCTTCATGGTCTGCTGCCACGGCTGGCTGTTGCCCTTGGACAGCATCGCCCAGTAGCGCTGGCCGGCTTCCTTGTTGCCGTAGAAGCTGCATTCGTACAGCGGGCCCTTGTGGCCCGAGGCATCGCACAGCGCCTTGTAGAACTGGAACTGCAGGATGTGCGACAGGAAGTAGCGGGTGTACGGGGTGTTGCCGGGCACGTGGTACTTCGCGCCCGGGTCGAAGAAGTCCTCGCCGCGGGCGGTGGCGGGGGCGACGCCCTGGTACTTCGCCTTCAGCGCCCACCACGCCTTGTTGTAGCCGTCCGGCTGGATCGAGCCGTCGAACACGCCCCAGCGCCAGCGGTCGATCATCAGCCCGAACGGCAGGAAGGCGACCTTCGCCAGCGCCATCCGCATCTGCGCGTTGATCAGCGCTTCCTGGCTCTGCTCGGGCGCATCCACCAGCCCCACCGAGGCCAGGTACTGCGGCGTCATCGCCAGCACGATGGTGTCGCCGATGGCTTCGTGGAAACCGTCGTGGGCGCCGTTCTGGAAGATCGGCGGCTGCTTGTTGTAGGCCAGGTCGTAATAGATGTGGCCAAGCTCGTGGTAGATCGTGGTCAGCTCTTCCTCGCTGGGCACGATGCACATCTTGGTGCGCACGTCGCCGGCCATGTTCATGTCCCAGGCGCTGGCGTGGCAGACCACGTCGCGCTCCAGCGGCTTGATGAACTGCGACTTCTGCCAGTAGCTCTCCGGCAGCTTGGGCATGCCCAGCGAGACGTAGAAATCCTGCGCGCGCTCGGTCATCGCCTTGGCGGTGGCCAGCTGCGCGGCGCGCTGGGCCATGAAGCTGCGCTCGGCGGCAGAGCCGTCGGCCGCGGCGGGCTTGGCAAGTTCGCGCGCAAGGTCGGCGGCCGCCATGCGTTCCAGCGCGGCGTTCACGTCCAGGCTGCCGGCCGCCTTGTAAGGCTGCAGGATGTCCCAGAGGTTGCTCCAGTCCTGCTGCCACAGGTTGCCCATCAGGTGGGCGGGCAGCAGGCCGCCGGCGACTTCGCCCTTGTCCTTGCCGTACTGTGCGTCCAGGCGCGTGCGCGCGTAGCAGTGCAGCTGTTCGTACAGCGGCTTGACCTGGCCCCACAGGCGGTCGCTCTCGCTGGCAAGCTCCGCCGGCGACATGTCGTAGCCGGAGCGCCACATCTCGCCGGCATCGGCGAAACCCATTTCCTTCGCGCCTTCGTTCACCAGTTCGGCGAAGCGCACGTAGTCCTTGCGCATCGGCACGCTGACGGTATGCCAGCCCTGCCAGGCATCCAGCTGGGCGTCGTAGTCGCGGCTCTTGGCCAGCACCTCGCTGAGCTGACCGATGTCGCGGCAGCTGCGGCTACTGCCTTCGCCGGTGCAATAGCTGCCGGCGCCGTACATCCCCTCCATCCGCGTCACCAGCTGGGTCAGTTCCTCCAGCTTCTTCGGGTCCCGCGGTGCCGGCATCGCCGTCCACAGTTTCAGCAGCTTGAGCGCGCGCGCGGTTTCCGGCTTCAGCTGCTGGCCGTCGTAGCGTTTGGACTGCTCGATCCAGGCGTTGAGCTGGGCCAGCCAGCGTTCGTTTGCCTTGGCGGCCACCAGCTCGCTGTCGCTGTTGATGTAGGTATTGGACAGCCACTGCGCGGAGTTGAGTTCGGTGCTGAGCTTGCGCACTTCCTCGTTGACGCGGGCGACGAACTGGTCGGCGGTTTCACCCTGCTGCGCGGCGGGCGTGGCGGCGGGCGCCGTGGGCTCGGCGTCGCGCTTGCACGCAGCAAGACCGAGGGTGCCGATGACGGCGGTGGCAAGCAGGGCGTGGCGAAGCTTCACGGCGAGATCCTCGGCGGCAGGGAGATGCGGGAAGCGGCAAGGCTAGACCGCGATGCCGCGTGCGGGCAAGCGGGCCGGCTCAGGCGTGGCTGGGGCCAGCCTGCGTGAGCGCGCCCTTGGCATCCACCAGCCCGTGCTCGCGCAGCCACCGCCAGGCGTCATCGGCATCGTGTTCGACATAGGCGCGGGCGGAGCCAAGCCGGAAGGTGTAGCCCCACGCGTCCATGTCGGACCAGACCCGCTGGCGGCCAACGCCGGGCAGGGCATCGCCCAGCAGGCCCTGCAGCACGCACACCGCGTCTTCCTCGGGCACCGAATCGGTGGCGTCGGTATGCACGCCGGCGCGGCGCTCCGGCGGCAGCACGATCAGGTGCCCGGCCTCGTGCAGCAGCGAATGCACGGGCGTGTCGGCGCGGGCGTAGACGGTGGTGCCGATGATGCCGGCCTCGCTCTCGCCCCAGTAGCTGCCGGGAATGGGATCAAAATCGGCCACGCGCGCGAGCGCCAGCCCGTAGCGGGCCAGCAGCGCGCGCGGCGCATCGAAGCCGATATCGGCCAGGGTCAGCACCGGCGGGGTTTCCACGGCGGGCGGCCGGGCCGTTTTCAGGCCGGCGAGGCGCCGCGTTCCGGCAGCGACACCGAGATGTCCAGCACGTCGTGCTCGCCGTCCTTGACCACGTCCACCTTGACCGCGTCGGTGTCCACGTTCACGTACTTGCGGATCACTTCCAGGATCTCGCGGCGCATCAGCGGCAGGTAGTCCGGCGCGCCGGCCGAGCTGCGCTCCTGCGCGATGATGATCTGCAGGCGGTTCTTGGCGACCGAGGCGGTGTTCTTCTTGGGCTTGAGGAAATCGAAAATAGCCATGCCTCAACCCCCGAACAGCTTGCTGAAGAAGCCTTTCTTTTCCACCGTGGTGAAGCGCAGCGGGCGTTCTTCGCCCAGCAGCCGCGCCACCGCGTCGTCGTAGGCCTGTCCGGCGATGGATTCGCCGTCCATGATCACCGGCTCGCCCTTGTTGGACGCGTTCAGCACGTCGCCCGATTCGGGGATCACGCCGATCGTCTTCAGGCCCAGCACTTCTTCGACGTCGTTGATCGACAGCATCTCGCCGCTCTCCACCCGCACCGGGCTGTAGCGGGTCAGCAGCAGGTGCGCCGCAACCTCGCCGTCGCTGCGTTCTGCGCGATGGGTCTTGGAGGCCAGCAGGCCCAGCACGCGGTCGGAGTCGCGCACGCTGGAGACTTCCGGGTTCACCACCACGATCGCCTTGTCGGCGTAATACATCGCCAGGAACGCGCCCTTCTCGATGCCGGCGGGGCTGTCGCAGATGACGTAGTCGAAGCCTTCGGCGGACAGGTCCTTCAGCACCTTCTCCACCCCTTCCTTGCTCAGCGCATCCTTGTCGCGGGTCTGGCTGGCGGCCAGCACGTACAGGTTGTCGAAGCGCTTGTCCTTGATCAGCGCCTGCTTGAGCGTGGCCTCGCCGTGGATGACGTTGACGAAGTCGTACACCACCCGGCGCTCGCAGCCCATGATCAGGTCGAGGTTGCGCAGGCCGACGTCGAAGTCGATGACCGCGACTTTCTTGCCGCGACGGGCGAGCCCGGTGGCGATGCTGGCGCTGGTGGTGGTCTTGCCGACGCCGCCCTTGCCCGAGGTGATTACGATGATCTCAGCCAAAGTGGCTTCCTCCGTGATGCTGTGGGAGCGGCATTCAGTCGAGCGCCGCAAGCTTGAGTTGTCCGTTTTCCAGCCACACCTGCACGGCCTTGCCGTGCAGCGCGGCGGGGATGTCTTCCATCACCTTGTAGTGCCCGGCCACCGCGACGAGTTCGGCATGGAACTCGCGGCAGAAGATCCGGGCGCCTTCGTTGCCGCGCGCACCGGCCAAGGCGCGGCCGCGCAGTGCACCGTAGATGTGGATGCTGCCATCGGCAAGCACTTCCGCGCCAGCGCCGACGGGTGCCAGCACGGTCAGGTCGCGCTGTTCGGCGTAGACCTGCTGGCCGGAGCGCACCGGCGTGGCCTGGATCAGGCCGGGTGCGGACGCGCTGGCGGCCGCCGGGGCGGCGGGGGCAGGCGACGGCTCGGCCGCGCGGAGCGGTTCCGGGGCGCGCGCCGGCGCCGGCGCATCGTCGGCGCGTTCGTACTGGGCTCGGAACTTCGCCAGCAGCGGCAGGCCCAGCTGCTGCGAAAGCGCATCGATTTCCCTGGTGCCGTAGGCCAGCGCCACCGGCAGCACGCCGGCCGCGCGCAGGCCGTCCACCAGCGCGCGCGCCTCGTCGATGCCGGGCGCCTTGCTCAGGCCGCCGAAATCCAGCACCACCGCGGCGCGCGCGAACAGGTTGGGCGCGCGCTGCACGCGTTCGGCCATCTCCGCGGCCAGCTGCGCCGGGTCGAGGCTGCGCACGCGCAGGTTGGCGATGCCGACCTGGCCGAATTTCAGTTCGCCGGCCTGTGCGTAATCGGTCTGCGCACTCATGCGCAGGCTCCGTGCGCCGGCAGCGCGGCGGCGACGTGGCTGCGCGGGCGCTGCAGCCAGGGCTCGTCGGGCAGGGCGTCGCCGTAGGTGTCGCGCACCCACTGATAGCTGCACAGGAACTTCATCAGCATCGCCGCGCGCAGGTCGTGGCCGGGGCCTTCGGCCGAGGGCATCACGTTCTGGCCGACTTCGCGGAAGCCGAAGCTGCCGTGGAACAGCAGGGCGTGGTCGGCGCCGTGTTCGAGGAACACCTCGCAGGCCAGATGCGGATAGCGCAGCTCGGCATAGCTCTGCACATCGGCGTACAGCGCACGGCCGACGCCACCGCCGCGGCGGCGGCTGGCCACCACAACGCGGTCGATGTAGAAGAAATCCGGGTAGCGCTCGCGGAACCAGGCGAAATTGACGCTGTCGTGCTGCGCATGCGCGCCGAAGCCGATCAGGAAGCCGGCCATGGCGCCGTCGCGCTCGGCAACGCGGAAATATTCGGCGCGGTCGAACAGCTGGCGCAGGCGGCCCGAGTCCAGGGGGAGGATCGCAGGACCTGCCGCGTTGTTGAGGGCCAGGACGGAATCCAGCTCGTGCTCGCGCACGTCGCGGATGGCGATCGACATTCCTTGGAACTCCTTGAAACTCCGGTGGCTGCTGCGCGTGGTCCGCGGTGCGGGCCACAGGCGATTATCGCATGCGCCGCCGGGGCGCGCGCCATGACCTTCGATGCAGGGCGGGGCGGGGCGCAAGGCGGTATAAGACGCCATGTTCGCGCGAATCCCCCACACCCGCTTGTTGCGCTATGCCGGCCTGTTCACCTGGGCGATGGTCGGCCTGCCGCTGCTGTATTTCTGGCTGCGGCCGCCGCAGGTCGCCAGCGGCGACAACCTGGCCATGCCCTGGCAGGGCTGGGTGGCCTATGTCGCGTTCGGCGCCGGCTACGTCTGGCTGACCCGCAACCTGGGCGGGCGCCGGCGCAGCGCCGCCGATTACCTGCTGCTGCTGGTGCTGACCGCGGCCGCGCTGGGGGTCAGTTATTTCAGCGGCACCGGCATGGGCAGCGTGCTGCTGATGGTGGCGGCCTGCGTGTTCCCGTGGCTGCTGCCGCTGCCGCTGGGGGTGGCCTGGCTGCTGGTCAGCCAGCTGGCGGTGGCGCCGGTGTTCATCCGCTGGCTGGGCTTCCCGCCGATGGAAGCGCTGATGCAATCAATGCTGTACGCGGGTTTTTCCGGCTTCGTGTTCGTGGTCAGCCTGGTCGCCCTGCAGCAGGCGCAGGCGCGCGAGGACCAGCGCCGCCTCAATGCGGAGCTGCGCGCCACCCGCGCCCTGCTGGCGGACAGTGCGCGGGTCAACGAACGCACCCGCATCTCGCGCGAACTGCACGACCTGCTGGGCCACCACCTCACCGCCCTCAGCCTGAACCTGGAAGTGGCCGGCCACCTGTCCGAAGGCCGCGTCCGCGAGCACGTGCAGCAGGCCCACACCCTGGCCCGGCTGCTGCTGACCGACGTGCGCGAGGCGGTGAGCCAGCTGCGCGAGGGCGGCGCGATCGATCTGGGCGCGGCGCTGCGTCCGCTGGCCGAGAACGTGCCCAAGCTCGCCATCGAAACGGACATCGAACAACCGCTCACCGTCGACGACCCGGAGCGCGCGCACGTGCTGCTGCGCTGCGCGCAGGAAGCCATCACCAATGCGGTGCGGCATGCCGGTGCCAGCCGGTTGTGGCTGGCGGCGCGGCGGGAGGGGCACAATATCGTCCTGCAGGTGCGCGACGATGGCCGCGGCAGCGACCAGGTGCTCCCGGGCAACGGCCTGCGCGGCATCGGCGAACGCCTGCGCCAGCACGGCGGCCGCCTGGACATCGAGACTCGCCGCGGCCAGGGTTTCCAGCTCACCATTACCCTGCCGGTGGCGCCGAATGCGGCCACCCGCCTTCCCGAAGGAGTCATCGCATGACCCGACCCACCCCGATCAGCGTGTTCCTGGTGGACGACCAGACCCTGGTGCGCCAGGGCATCCGTTCGCTGCTCGCCCTGGCTGAAGGGATCGAAGTGGTGGCGGAAGCCTCCGACGGCCGCCAGGCGGTGGAGCGCATCCCGGAAGTGAAGCCAGACGTGGTGCTGATGGACATGCGCATGCCGGCGATGTCCGGGCTGGAGGCGCTGCAGGCGATGGGGCGCGCCGGCACCCTGCCGCCCACCATCATCCTCACCACGTTCGACGACGACGCGCTGGTACTGGCGGGAATCAAGGCCGGCGCCAAGGGCTACCTGCTCAAGGACGTGTCGCTGGAGCAGCTGGTGAGTGCCATCCAGGCCGTGGCCGGCGGCGGTTCGCTGGTGCAGCCGGCGGTGACCCAGCGCCTGCTGTCGGGGCTGGAGCACATGCGCAACGAGTTCGTCAGCCTCGATCGCCCGGACCCGCTGACCGACCGCGAGACCGAGATCCTGCGGCTGATGGCCTCCGGCTTTTCCAACAAGGAGATCGCCAATTCGCTGGGCGTGGCCGAGGGCACCATCAAGAACCACGTATCCAACATCCTCAGCAAGCTGGGCGTGCGCGACCGCACCCGTGCGGTGCTCAAGGCGTTCGAGCTGCAGCTGGTCTGACCGGCGCCCGCCCGGTGCCCGCCCGCGCCGGGCGCGGGCGGCGCTGTCCGGATTGGTGGCCGCCGTCGCGTTTTTTCGCCTCCATCCCCTCGCCGCCGATGGCTGCAGTTTGTTAGGATGGCCGGTCTGTGCGGCTCAAGGCCGCTGGCGGCCTTTCCCGGAGATTCCTGAATGACTCGTTTGCTCGAGATCCTGATTTCGCTCGCAATCGTCGTGGCGCTGTACCTGGTGGTCGGCATCGCATTGCCGTCTTCGCGCCACCTGGTGGAGAAGATCGAAACCAACCGCAAGCTCACCATCGTGTTCGATACCCTCAACAGCTTCCGTCGCTTCAAGGACTGGAACACGGTGGTGCTGCGCGACCCGCGCATGCAGGTCACCCTGTCCGGTCCCGAGGAAGGCGAAGGCGCCCAGCTCGACTACGTCTCGGACAAGAAAGGTGTGGGCGCTGGTTCGTGGAAGATCGTCGAGAGCGTGCCGCGCGAAAAGATCGCGTTCGCGATCGAGAACGAGGAGCGCGGCAGCAACAAGCGCACCGCGTTCACCTTCAAGCCGACCGGCCGCAACAACCGCAACGTCGAGATCACCCAGACCTACGACGTCGATTACGGCTGGAACCTGATCGGTCGCTACGCCGGCATGTACGTCACCCGCCACGTGGGCGACGACATGAAGATGGGCCTGACCCGCCTGGTCAACATGCTGGCCGCGGTGCCGAACGTCGACTACGCGATCAAGGACAGCAAGATGACCACCCCGAAGGTGGTCGATCGTCCGGCCGAAGACCTGCTGGTCGTCAGCGCGGGTGCGGTCGAGCGCGGCAACGCGCAGATCCAGGCGTCGATGACCTCCAACAGCGAGTGGATCAAGCGCGTGATCGACGCCAACGGCCTCGAAGCGGTTGGCCCGCTGCGCATCGTCACCACCGACCTGGGCCGCGAAACCTACACCTTCGACGTGGTCCAGCCGGTCCGCAAGAAGGACGGCAGCGCCATCACCAGCGTCGCCACCCAGGGCCCCGTGCAGCACGTGCAGAGCCCGGCGGCGAAGGCCGTGGTGGCTTCCTACACCGGCTACATGGCGGAGCTGGAGAACGTCCGCAACGCGCTGCGTGCCTGGGCTGCGACCCACGGCCACGAAGTGAAGGACCGCGCCTTCGAGGACTACAAGTCCGGCGTGGCGGGGGCCTTCACCGAGAACGGCCAGTTCGACGTCTACTGGCCGGTGAAGTAAGCGCTTCGCGCAAGCCATCGCGATACCCGCAAACGCCGCGTCCTGACGCGGCGTTTGCATTTGTGCCGCCCCCTGCAGGCAGAATGCACGCATGAACAGCCACGGTGCTCCCGCCTTCGTCGTCTATCGGCGCTACCTCGCCGCCATCGGCAGTCTGCTGGCCGCGCTGGCGGTGGCGCTGTCCGCCTATGCCATGCACGCCGCTGCACCGGAGGCGCAGCCGCGGCTGCTGCAGGCCGCGATCTTCGCCTTCGCCCACGGCGTGGCGCTGACTGCGCTGGCACCGCTGGCGCAGCGGCCGTTGGGCCTGCTGGCATTGGCGATGCTGCTGGGCGGGGTATTCCTGTTCTGCGGCAGCCTGTTGGCGGTGGTGCTGCTGGGGCTGGCGCCGACGCTGGCGCCGTTCGGCGGCGCGCTGATGATCAGCGGCTGGCTGTTGCACGCCTACGACCGGTTGCGGGGCTGAGGGGGACGGGATCATGGCGCGTGGATTCGATGTGGAGGCGGCATTCGCGCATCTGTGCAAACGCGATCGCAAGCTGGGCGCGTGGATGCGCCGTCTGGACCCGATCGCGGCCAACCCGCAGTGGCGCAAACCCTTCGACCCGGTCGACGCGTTGGCCCGCGCCATCCTCTACCAGCAGCTCAGCGGGAAGGCGGCGGCGACCATCGTCGGCCGCGTCGAGACCGCGATCGGCAGCGACCGCTTCCACTGCGACACGCTGGCGCGCATCGACGATGCAGCGCTGCGCGGTTGCGGCGTGTCCGGCAACAAGCTGCTCGCCCTGCGCGACCTGGCGCGGCGCGAGGAAGCGGATGAAATCCCCAGCCTGCGGCGGATGGCGGCGATGAGCGACGACGACATCGTCGCCGCGCTGGTGCCGATCCGCGGGATCGGCCGCTGGACCGTGGAGATGATGCTGATGTTCCGGCTCGGCCGTCCCGACGTGCTGCCGATCGACGACCTCGGCATCCGCAAGGGCGCGCAGGCGGTGGACAAGCTGGACGCGATGCCGACGCCGAAGCAGCTGGCGGCGCGCGGCGAAGCCTGGGGACCGTACCGCAGCTACGCCAGCTTCTACCTGTGGCGCATCGCCGATGCCGCCGCTGGCGCGAAACAGGCAGTAGCGCGTTCGCAGGACTGAGCGTCGCGGGGCTGCCTAGGGAGCGACCTTGGCACCGGCTTCCTGCAGCAGCCTGCGCAGTTCGTGGCGATGGCAATGCGCCTCGTCCTGGCAGTAGCAGCCCACGCTGAAATCCGTGCCCTGCGACAGCGCCGCCAGCAGCGCGATGGCATGCGCGGCATCGGGACGCTTCATCTCGCTGCGGTAATGCCTGAAGAAATTGGCCCAATCCTTGGCGGTGACGGCGGCATGGGCAATGTCCATCGCCGCCTGGCTGGGCGCCACGGTGGGCAGCCAGACGTCGTAGAAGTCGCGCTTGGCGAATTCGGACTTCGGCACGCCGCGCGGCGGCCGCCGCACGGTGCCGATCCGCAGTCCTTCCGCAGGCAGTCGCGGGGTGCCGAGGCGGACGATGCGAACGGACATGCGGGGTTCCTCGGCAGTGGCCGCCATCGAGGGTAGCGCAGCGTTTGCATGGCCGCCGCGGATTCAGTCGGCGGTTGAACTTTTTCCAGTGATAGGCGTCACAATTTTATTTCCGGTAGTCGATGGAGCGAATGGATGCGAAAGACGATGTTGGCGGCGGCGATGGCGCTGGGCTTCATGTCGATGCCGCTGCAGGCGCAGCAGGCCGCGCCGCCGGCGGACGGCATCCGCACCGAGGCCACCGTGGTGGTGGAAGGCGAGCAGCCGGGCCCCGGCCTGTGGCTGGTGCGCAAGGGCAGCCACGACCTCTACGTCCTCGGCACGCTGCGGCCGCTGCCGATGAAGATGCAGTGGCAGTCCGCGCAGCTGCAGCAGGTGCTGGCGCAAGCGCAGGAAGTGATCCGCATGCGCGGCGTGCAGATCGACGCCGACGTTGGATTCTTCAAGGGCCTGCTGCTGATGCCGAAGCTGCTGGGCGCGCGCAACAACCCGGACGACAAGAAGCTGCAGCAGGTGGTATCGCCGGCCTCCTACGCGCGCTGGCAGGCGCTGAAAACGCGCTACATCGGCAGCGACGGCGGCGTGGAGAAGCGGCGCCCGCTGTTCGCCGCGCAGGAGCTGTATGCGGCGGCAATCAAGAAAAGCGGCCTGGACACCAAAGACCTGGCCTGGCCGGTGGTGGCCGAGGCGATCGAGGCGCACGGTCCCACGGTCACGGTGGTGCGGGAAACCATCACCATCAAGGACCCCAAGCCGCTGCTCAAGGAATGGTCGAAGACGACGCTGGACGACCTGGCCTGCTTCGACAGCACCATGACCCATATCGAGACAGACCTCGACGCCATGCGCGCCCGCGCCAATGCCTGGGCCACCGGCGATGTCGCCGCGCTGCGTGGATTGCCGCCGGCCTACCGCTGGGAGGCGTGCAACAACGCGATCTCCGAAGCCGGCATCGGCAAGCGGCTCGGTTTTGGCGACGCGCAGCGCAAGCTGCGCGCCAAATGGTTGGCGGCAGCCGAAGCGGCGCTGGAGCGCAATACGGTGAGCTTTGCCACGCTGGCGCTCAGCGACATGCTGGGCACGGATGGCTATCTGGCCGCGCTGCAAGCCAAGGGCTATACGGTGATCGCGCCGGACGAGTGAGCCCAGGCTGGCGGATGCGGCCGCGTTGCGCAGTCAGGATGCGGCCTGCGCGCGCGGCGCCTGCAGCAGATCCGGCCAGCGCTTCAGCACCGCCGCGCGGATGCCGGCCGCGTCCAGCCCGGCTTCGGCCAGCAGGTCTTCGCGGCTGGCGTGGTGCTGGAAGGCGTCGGGCAGGCCGAGGTGCAGGATCGGCAGGCCCATGCCCTCGGCGGCCAGCAGTTCGGCCACGCCGCTGCCGGCCCCGCCTGCCACCACGTTGTCTTCAAGGGTGACGAAGCCCTCGTGGCTGTTCGCAAGTTCAAGGATCAGCGCGCGGTCCAGCGGTTTGACGAAGCGCATGTTGACCACGGTGAGGCCAAGATCCTCGCCCACCTGCTGCGCTGCCGGCACCAGTGCGCCGAATGCGAGCAGGGCGATCCGCGCACCGCTGCGGCGCAGCTGCGCCTTGCCGATCGGCAGCGTGTCCAGGCCCGGTTGCACGGCCACGCCGGGGCCGGTGCCGCGCGGGTAGCGCACCGCGGCCGGGCCGGGATGATGGTGGCCGGTGGAGAGCATCTGCCGGCACTCGTTCTCGTCGGCCGGCGCCATCACCAGCATGTTCGGCACGCAGCGCAGGTAGCTGAGGTCGAGGTTGCCGGCGTGGGTGGCACCGTCCGGGCCGACCACGCCGCCGCGGTCGATGGCGAACAGCACGTCCAGTTCCTGGATGGCGACGTCGTGCACCAGCTGGTCGTAGCCGCGCTGCAGGAAGGTGGAATAGATCGCCACGACCGGTTTGGCGCCTTCGCAGGCCATGCCGGCGGCCAGCGTCACCGCGTGCTGTTCGGCGATGGCCACGTCGAAATAGCGGTCCGGGTATTCCTGGCTGAAGCGCACAAGACCGGAGCCTTCGCGCATCGCCGGGGTGATGCCGAGCAGCTTGGGATCGCTTGCTGCCATGTCGCAGAGCCAGTCGCCGAACACGTCGGTGTAGGTGGGCTTCTTCGCCGCGGGCTTGCCGACCACGCCGATGGACGGGTCGAACGGGCTGACCGCGTGGTAGCCGATCTGGTCGCCTTCGGCCAGTTCGTAGCCCTTGCCCTTGGTGGTGATGACGTGCAGCAGCTGCGGGCCTTTCAGGCCTTTCAGCGTCTTCAACGTCTGCAGCAGGGCGTCGGTGTCGTGGCCGTCGATCGGGCCGGTGTAGTGGAAGCCCATCTGCTCGAACAGGGTGGAGGGCACGAACATGCCTTTCCAGTGTTCTTCCCAGCGCTTGACGAAGCGTGCCGGCGGGTTGCGCTTGTCGCCCAGCAGCTTCTTGCCGCCTTCGCGGATGGCGTTGAGGGTGCGGTTGCCGGACATCCGCCCGAGCATCTTGGTCAGCCCGCCCACCGCCTCGCTGATCGACATGCGGTTGTCGTTGAGGATGACCAGGATGTCCGGTTCCTCGTCCATGCCGCCGGCGTGGCCCAGTGCTTCCCAGGCCATGCCCGCGGTCATCGCGCCGTCGCCGATCACCGCCACGATGCGGCGGTCGATGCCGGCCTTCGCATTGGCGATGGCCATGCCCAGCGCGGCCGAGATCGAGGTCGAGGAATGGCCGACGCCGAAGGTGTCGTATTCGCTTTCCTCGCGCTTGGGGAACGGCGCCACGCCGTCCTTCTGCTTGACCGTGTGGATGCGGTCGCGCCGGCCGGTGAGGATCTTGTGCGGATAGCACTGGTGGCCGACGTCCCAGACGATGCGGTCGTGCGGCGTGTCGTACAGGTAGTGCAGGACCGTGGTCAGCTCCACCACGCCCAGCCCGGCGCCGAAGTGCCCGCCGGATTTGCCGACCGACTCGATCAGGAAGCCGCGCAGCTCGTCGGCCGCCGCGCGGACGTCGGTTTCGGGCAGCTGGCGCAGGTCGGCAGGGTTGTCGATCTTCGACAACAGGGGGTAGCGGGACGCATCGATCATCCGCCTATTGTCGCGCCGCAGCGGGGTGCGGGCAACGTGAAGGCGAAGCTGGAAACGCGCAGGGCCCGCGTTTGCGGGCCCCGGCGTTCACCCGGTGGTGGCGCGCGCGATCAGCCGCAGCTGCCGCAGCAGGTGGTCCCTTCGGCGTGCTCCGGTGCCAGCGTGGCGGGGAAACCGGCGGCGCGCAGGGCGTCGCTGATGTCGTTTTCCTTCATCTCGCTTTCCACCAGCAGGCGGCCGCGGCCGATGTTGGCGGTGATCTTGGCCTGCGGGTCCAGCGCATGCACGGCGAAAGCGATGGAGCGGGCGGTGGCCTCGTCAACGAGGCCCAGGACGTCGAACAGCATGGGGAAACTCCAGGAAATGGCGGAACGCGCTGTGCGCGGTGTGGACATGATCCGCAGGCACCGCCGGCCGCGCCTTGACCGGGATCAGCCGGCGGCTGGTCGTTGCCTCCCGGTTTCAGGCCGACGCCGCCTGTGCGCGCAGCTGCGCGGCGCGATCGATGCCCAGATAACGGTGGATGCCGGCGCGGGCGAGGTAGAGCAGCGGGATCAGGGCGATGGCCGCCAGCATCTTGTAGGCGTAGTTGAGCGTGCCCACCGCCAGGAACTGCGAGGTGGGCCAGTGCTGCGGGCCGATCACGAAGGCGATGTACAGCACCACGAAGCTGTCCACCAGCTGTGACACCGCGGTGGAGCCGGTGGCGCGCAGCCAGGCGTGGCGTTCGCCGGTGCGGCGGCGGATCTGGTGGAAGACGTGGATGTCGATCAGCTGGCCGATCAGGAACGCCACCAGCGAGCCGACCATGATCCACATGCCCTGGCCGAACACCGCCGCATACGCGGCCTGGTAGTCGGGCACGCCCTGATGCCGCGCCGCGCCCACCCACCAGCCGGCGGGCGCCAGGCGGATGGCGACGTACGCGAACAGGAAGCCGTAGGCCACCAGCCCGGCGGCCAGCCAGCTGACCATGCGCACGCCGCGCTTGCCGAAGTACTCGTTGACCGTGTCGGTCATGATGAACACGATCGGCCAGACCACCGTACCGGCGGTGAAATCCAGGGTGCCGCCCTGCCCGAACAGGTTCCAGTGCAGCGGCGCGATCCCCAGCGTGCCTTCCAGCGCGAAGATCTTGACCCCGATGAACTCCGCCAGCACCGCGTTGGCGCAGAAGAACGCCGCCAGCGCGGCGAACAGGCGGGTCGCGCGGTCGTCCAGCAGGCGCATGCCTCAGCGCGACTTTGCCGGGGGCGGCGCGAACGGGATGGTGTCCGGCGCCACCGCGCCGCCGCTGATGATGAAGCTCATCGCCTGGTCCACGGTCCAGTCGGTCGGGGTGATCTTCTCCATCGGCACGATCTCGAGGTAGCCCGAGGTCGGATTGGGTGTGGTCGGCACGTACACCGCCGCCAGTTCGCGGCCGGTCCCGATTTCGCGCATCACCCGGGTGACGAAGCCGAGCGTCTTCATCTCGTTGTGCGGAAAGTCGATCAGCACCACCCGTTGGGTGCCATCGGGCTTGGTCTGCAGGATATCCAGCAGCTTGCGCGCGCTGCCGTAGATGGTGCTGGCCAGCGGGATCCGCGCCACCAGCGCCTCGAACCAGCGAAGGAGTCGCTGTCCTACCACCCGCCGGGCCAGCCAGCCGGCCAGCAGGACGAAACCCACCGTGGCGACGAGGGCGATTCCGTTCTGCACCCACGGCTCCACCAGCCATCCGAACGTGCGCGGATTGCCGGCCGCGATGCCGGCAAGACCCGGTTCGATCAGCGGCTTGCTGAGATCGCCCAGCAGCACGAACACGAATTTCACCACCACCCAGGTCAGCCACAGCGGCAACAGGGTGAGCAGGCCGGTCAGGAACAGGCGCTGCAGGCGCAGGCCGAGCGAGGGGGAAGGAGGCATCCGAGCATTCTAGCGGCAGCCCGGCGCGCGAACGCTGCGCCTCAGCGCGGGCGCACCAGCAGGATGCCGACGTCGGAATAGCCGCGCGAGGCGTCCAGCGGCTGCCGCTTGCCGTTGGCCATGCGGTTGCTGCAGGCATGGTCGGCGCACAGCGCCAGCCAGCCGCCCGCCGAGGTGGGCTGGGCGCGCAGTTCGCCGGCGCTGGGCAGGTGGTAGCGCACGCCGTCTTGCACGCTGAGCCAGGACGCATAGGCCTGCGCGTCGGCGGCGGAGACGCAGGCGACCGGCTTGCGGTCGCTGCCGGTGTTGTTCCACTTCAGCTTGCGGCCGAAGAAGCCCTTGCCGCAGTCCGCCGCGGCGCGGCCGGTGGCGTTGGCAAAGCGGGCGTAGTCGGCGCGGCTGACCGTCAAGATTTCCACGTTGGCCGCGGTTTCGCTCGCCTTGGCGGTTCCCGTAGCCGCCCGGGTGGCGGGCCCGACCCGTGCCTGCAGCGCCCGCTGGCGCGCGGCGTCCAGCCCCAGCCAGCCGGTTTCGGCCAGCAGGGTGGCGGCGCTGGCGCGGGTGGCGGGCTTGGCCAGCAGCGCGGTCAGGCGCCGCTCCAGCGCGGCGTCCAGCCGCTTGCGCAGGAGGATGATGGACGCGCCGGTGCCGCCGCGGCGGACATCGAGCTGCTGCGCGCGGTGGAAGGCGGCGCGCGCCCCGGCGGTGTCACCGCCCAGCAGCGCGCGTTCGGCGGCGTTGCCGAGCGCATCGAACAGTTCCGCGGTCAGGCGCAGGGTGTCGGGGTCGGTGGGGTTGGTCCGCCACGCCGCCTCGATGCTGTCCCAGGCGTTGGCGTTGGCGGGCGAAAGCAGCGCACCGTTGCGCAGCTGCTGCTCGGCATTGGCGACGAAGGCGGCGACGCTGCCGCCTGCCGCGGCCAGCGGATCGCCCAGTCCGGTGACTGCGCCTTCGGCGGGGACCGGCAGGCCGGCTGCGCCGGCTGCGTCGGCGCTCGGCGTGCCGGCTGCGGGCTGCGATGTCGATTCGCGCATGGAGAGGTAGCCCGCGGCCAGCGCCAGCACCGCGATCGCGCCGATGCCGGCTAGCAGCCAGCGCGGCCGCCGAGCCGCGGCCTCCGGCTCGCGCGCCGCAGCTGGCACTTCCACCGCGGTGAACGCCCTGCCGCTGCGCCGTTCCAGCGCGTCCAGTGCCTGCAGCATGTCGTCGGCGCTGGCGTAGCGCTGGTCCGGCTGTTTGGCCATGGCCTTGTCGATCAGCGGCTGCCAGTGCTTCAGCGCCGCCGGCAGCCGCGGCACCGGTTCCTGCACGTGCTTGAGCGCCATCGTCAGCGCGTCGCCGGCGTTGTACGGCAGCTGCCCGACCAGCATTTCCCAGGTGAGCACGCCGATGCTGTAGAGATCGGCGCGGCGATCCACGTCCTGCCCGCGCGCCTGCTCCGGCGGCATGTAGGCGGTGCTGCCCACCGCCAGCCCGGCGCTGGTCAGGCGCGGGTTGCTGCCGCGGCGCAGGGCGATGCCGAAGTCGGCCAGCATCGGCCGGTCGGCGTCGTCGAACAACACGTTCTCGGCCTTGACGTCGCGATGCACCACCCCGCGCACGTGCGCGTAGTCCAGTGCGTCCAGCAGGCTGCGCAGGATCGCCGCCACCTTCGGCTGGTCGCCGGCCAGCCGGCGCTGGGCCAGATGGCCGCGCGACAGGTAGGGCATCGAATAGAACGGCAGGCCGTCGCCGGTGCGCCCGACCTCGTAGATGCCGACGATGTTGGGGTGTTCCAGCCGGGCGATGGTGCGCGCCTCGTTCTCGAAGCGGGCGCGGCTGACCTCGTCGGCCAGCGCGTCGGCCAGCATCACCTTCAGCGCCACCTTGCGGTCCAGAGATGCCTGCTCTGCGAGATAGACGGTGGACATGCCGCCGTGGCCGATCACCCGCAGGATGCGGTAGCCGTCGATGCTGGGATAGGTCTTGTCGGTCACGTCGCTGTTGCTTCCCCGGGCGCAGCCCCGAGCATACGACGGCCGTGGTGATGGATGGAACGATCAGCGCGCGGGCTTGCGCCGGACGTACAGCTGCTTGCGGGTGCGCGCGACCACCTCGCCGCCGGCATCCACGATGTCATTCTCGAACCAGCGCAGCACTTTCCCGCCACCGGCGGCGTCATCCCGCAACGCTTCCAGCACCGTGTCCTCGAGGGTGAAGCTGGCCTGCACCACGCCGCGGCCGGGCTTCACGAACTCGATTTCGCCGGCCTTGTCCCAGACGAAATGATCGCGGCCGAGATGGTGCAGCACCATCAGCATCCAGAACGGATCGGTCATCGCGAACAGGCTGCCGCCGAAATGGGTGCCGACGTAGTTGCGGTTCCACGGGCGCATCCGCAGTTCCACCTGCGCGCGACGGTAGTCGTCGGACAGGTCGGTCAGGTGGATGCCGGCAAGCAGGTAGGGCGGCCACAGGTTGAGGCCGTGGCGGAACAGGCTGGCTCGCATGGGGGTGCCGGATGCGGGGGGAGGGACATGATCCCATACGCAGCCGTACTGGCGGGTGTGCGCAGCGCCCGCGTGAGGGCGGGCGCGCGTTCGCGCGGGTCAGGCCAGCAGCAGCGCGGACATCTGGCGGCGCACCTTCGACACCAGATCCTCGTCGTCGAGCACGCGGAAGGCGTCGATCAGCGATTTGCGGGCTAGGTCGTCGCCGTACTTGCGGTCGCGGCGCAACATCTCGATGAACTGGGCCAGCCCGGCCTCGGCATCACCGGCGACCAGCTGGCGCACGCCCAGCAGGTGGCGCGCGCGCAGGTCGCCCGGATCGGCGGCGACGGCGGCTGCCAGCACTTCCGCGGGCGGCGCGTCGGCCAGCAGGGCGGCGAAGCCCAGCTTGGCGCGCGCCTTGATGGCGCGGTCGTCGGTGGCAAGGTTGGCCGGCAGCCGGTCCAGCAGCTGTTCTGCTTCGCCGGCTGCGCCGGTCTGCAGCAGGGCCAGGGCGAGGTCGAGCTTGTGTTCGTCCTTGTCCGGCTCGGCTTCCACCGCCTTGCGCAGGCGCAGCACTTCCTGGTGCGGGTCGAGCGGCGCGGCTTCGGCCGGCGCTTCTTCCTCGGCGGGGGCAGCGGCCGGCTCGATGCCGTGGTGCTTGAGGAATTCGCGCAGCTGGCCTTCCGGCAGCGCGCCGGGGAAACCGTCCACCAGCTGCCCGTCCTTGACCAGCATGACCGTGGGTACCGAGCGGATCTGGAACGCGGCGGCCAACTCCTGCTGCTTGTCCACGTCGACCTTGGCCAACACGAAAGCGCCGTGGTAATCGGCGGCCAGCTTCTCCAGCAGCGGCCCCAGCGTCTTGCACGGGCCGCACCATTCGGCCCAGAAATCCACCAGCACGGGGGTCTGCATCGACCGGCGGATCACCTCCTCCTCGAACTGGGCGGCGGTGGCGTCGAACACGTTCGGGCTGGCGGTCTGGTTCATGGCGGGGTCGGAAAGGGACATGGCCCAGTAGATGGCGACGAAGGCCGCAATCGCAAGCCGATGTAAAAAATAGTTGACATGCGAAGCGACGAATGTAATGTCTGCATTACATTTAGTCCGCTGGAGATGACATCGATGCTGCGCCTCTCGCCCCGTTCGTGGTTCGTCACCTGGCTGGCGCTGGCCGGTGTTGGTCCGGCGCTGTTCTTCACCGGCGAATACCGCAACCTGGATCTGCCGCTGGGCTGGCTGGGTCCAGGCCTTTTCGTGGCGGCGGCGTGGTTCGCGGTGTCGAAGCTGCACGCGATCCCGCGGGGCGACGAGGAGCAGCAGTTGGCGATGGCGGCGCTGTATCGGCGGGATCGTCGCGGAGCGCAGGCATGAAGTTCTGGACGCGGGATCGGGGCGAGCGCGACCTGCGGGCGTTCGGGGAGCGCTTTGCGTGGCGCATGGTCGTGATGTTCGCGGGGATGGCCCTGTATCTGAGCGTCGGTTCGATTCTGGACGGTCGGCCGACTCCGCTCCTGGCGGTGCTGATCGCCCTGCCGCTGTCGTACGGATTCCGCCTGCGGGCGGCCGCCGACGAGCAGCGGCGGGGGCAGGCACTGGAGGATGAGCGCGATGCCGTGATTCGCGCACATGCCGATCGCGCGTTCCGCATCGCGGCATCGTGTTGGTACGGCGTTCTGGCCCTGGCGCTGGTGCTGGACCTCGATGTCGGTCGCGCCGCCGTTTCGTCGAACGGCTGTGTCATTCCCGGCCTGCTCCTGCTCGGCCTGATCGTCGCCAACATCGCGGGGCATGCCACCGTGGCGCTGCTGTATCGGCGCGACCGGACATGACCGGCACCGCGATCGCCAACGACATCCGCCGGCTGCGTTTCGATCGCGGCGAGATGACCCAGCAGGCGCTGGCCGACGCCTGCGGCGTGACCCGCCAGACCATCATCGCGCTGGAGGCGGGGCGCTATGCGCCGTCGCTGGAGCTGGGCTTCCGCATCGCCGATGCGCTGGGCGTGCGCATCGAGGATGTCTTTCATTGGAGCAGGCCGGAATGATGAAACCATTGCGCGCAGGACCCGTCTGGGTGGGTGTCGCCATCGGCCTGTTCACGCTCACCTTGCTGCTGGCCCGGCTCGGCCTGCCGGAGTACTCGCATCGCATCCACCCGGTCGCGCTGCGCGGTGCCAGCGGCCTGCCGGGAGCGATGCTGTTCAACGCCGGCGCGTTCCTGCTGCCGGGGATCGCGCTGCTGCTGGCTTCGCAGGCGCTGCGGCCTTCACTGGCCGGGCAGGGCTGGGCGGCGCGGATCGGGCTGACCCTGGCGCAGCTGTCGGCGCTGGCGTTCGGGCTGCAGGGCGCGCTGCCACTGGATGCCAGCGGACAGGACGAGCACGCGATGCGCCTGCATGCGCTGATGTGGATGCTGTGGTGGATCGCGTTCGTGCCGGCGATGCTGCTGCTGGCGCTGGGCGCGCGGCGCGGCGCCGGGTTTGCCGTTGCCTGTCTTGCCGCCGGCCTGCTGGTGCCGCTGCTGGCGGTGCTGGCGCCGGTGGATGCGTGGGTGGGGCTGGCGCAGCGGCAGGCGTTCGCGCTGTGGCTGGGCTGGTGGCTGCTGGCGGCGCTGGTGCTCAGCCGTGCTTCAACTTCAGTCCCAGGATCGTTGCCGCCAGCAGGAAAGTGACCGCGTTAGAGGCGATCATCGGCCACGAGTCGAGGAAGATCCCGTAGCCGAACCAGCAGACGATGCCGAAGGTGAACACCACGTACATCCCCAGCGAGATGCCGGAGGTGTCGCGGGTGCGGATGGTCTTCACCGCCTGCGGCACGAACGACAGCGTGGTGCAGGTGGCGGCCAGGTAACCCAGCCATTCCAGGTTCATCGCGCGGGCTCGCGGTGGACGACGCCGTCCTTCATCACGAAATCCACCTTCAGCACGTTGCCGATGTCGGCCAGCGGGTCGCCGGGCAGGGCGACGATGTCGGCGCGCTTGCCGGGCGCCAGCACGCCCTGGTCGTCCACGCCCAGCACCTCGGCGGCGCGGATGGTGGCGGCCTGCAGCGCCTGCGCGGCGGGGATGCCGGCCTCGACCATGTACAGGAACTCGCGCGCGTTGTCGCCGTGCGGGCCCACGCCCATGTCGGTGCCGAAGGCGATCTTCACCCCGTTGCGGTACGCCTTGCCCGCGGTGTCCTGGATCAGCGCGCCGATCCGCGCCGCCTTGGGCCGGACGACGTCGGGGAAATAGCCGTCGATCTTGGCCTTCTCTGCGACGAAGCGCCCGGCGTAGATGGTGGGCACGTACCAGGTGCCGCGCGCCTTCATCAGCCGCATCACCTCCTCATCCATGTAGGTGCCGTGCTCGATGCTGGTGACGCCACCGAGGATGGCGCGGGTCATGCCCTCCTTGCCGTGCGCGTGCGCCGCCACCCGGTAGCCGTAATCCTTCGCGGTATCGACGATCGCCTTCACTTCGTCGACGGTGAACTGCGGCGCGTCGCCGGAAGCCGCGTAGCTGAGCACGCCGCCGGTGGCGGTGATCTTGATGACGTCGCTGCCGTCCTTGTAGCGCTGGCGCACCGCCTGGCGGGCGTCGTCGACCGAATTGACCACGCCGTCGGTGGGGCCGGGCGGGCCGACCAAGTGCGAGAGCGCGTCGTTCCAGCCGTTGGTGGGATCGGCATGGCCACCGGTGGTGGCGATGGACTTGCCGGCGGCGAAGATCCGCGGCCCCTTCACCAGGCCCTGGTTGATCGCATCGCGCAGGTGCAGTGCGACCTCGCCGCCGAGGTCGCGGACGCTGGTGAAGCCCGCGGACAGGGTCTTTTCCGCGTAGCCGACCGAGCGGTAGGCGTAGTCCACCGGGTCCAGCCGGAACCCTTCGGAATAGCTTTGCGGACTGGACTGGCTGCCCATGTGCACGTGCAGGTCGGTGAAGCCGGGCAGGCAGGTGCGGTCGGACAGGTCGATGGCACCGGCCGCGTCCGGGCTGCGCCCCGGCACCACTTCGGCGATGCGCCCGCCGCGCACCACCACCGTGTGCGGGCCCAGCAGCGCGCCGCTGCGGCTGTCGAACAGGCGGCCGCAGGCGAGTACGGCGTCACCGGAGGTGGCCGCGGACGCAGTGGGGGCAACGGCAGCCAGCAGGCTGGCGGCAAGGGCGAGGCGGGTGCGCATGGCGGATCTCCGCGAGAAACGCGGAGTGTGCCATGCGCTGGTCGCAGGTACGGGGCGGTTCTTGGGTCGATGTTGCCGGGGACGGCCCGGTAGTGCCGCCTGCGCCGACGAGCATTCTCCAGTTACTCGAAAGCCCCGGTTGCCCAGGGCTTTCGGGTCCCGGACGCGCTGTGTGGACGCGTCCGCCGGTTGCGATGGGCGCTTGGTCAGAACTTCGCGTCCACGTGCAGTTCCAGGCCGTGGTCGCTGGCATCGCCGCCCATCTGGGCGCGGTAGTCCAAGCGCAGGCCCCAGCCCTTGGTCCAGTCGAACTGCATGCCCGCACCCAGGATCCAGCGGTTGCGCGCATAGCCTTCCAGGCTGGTGCGGTAGAACGGCATCTGCAGCAGGTCGCTGTACTGCACCGTGGCCGTGCCGTCGCCGCTGAAGTCGTGCTGGTATTCGGCCTTCAGCTGCGGCGAGAACGAGCCCCAGGTGGTCTGCCGGCGCCAGTCGAAGCGCACGCCCGCGTTCCCGGTGGAGCTGTCCATGTCCATCTTTCCGTAGGTCAACGCATTGGGCGCTTCGGCCTGCTCGGCGTAGCCGTCCAGCTCGCCGCGGGCGATGTCCAGGCGCAGGTACGGCGTGACTTGCATGGACTGGAACGTCATGTCCGTGCCGGCCGACACCGAGCCGAACCACTGCGAGCCGTTGCGCGAGCCCGCGGCCATGCTGCCGTCCGCGGTCACGTAGCGGCGCAGGTCGAAGTCCAGCGTCTGGTAGCCCAGCACGGCGTCGATGAAGAAGCGGTCGGCCGGGTTGATGCTCGCGTAGCCGGCCAGCGTGTAGGCCCTGGCGTCGCTGCGGGTGCCGTTGTCGCCCACGTGGGTGCGGTCGCGGCCGTAGCCCACGCCCATGCCCAGCGCCACGCGATCGTTCAGTCGGTAATCCGCGCCGGCGGACATGCCGTCCGTTTCGAACGCCAGCTCGGACGTGTTGCCGCGGCTGTCGAGCGCGCCGGAGCGGAGCATGCCCGCCGCCCACACGCCGAAGGCCGTGGCCACCGGGGTCGACGTCGCCGCCTGGTCCCTTTCGTCGTCGAGCGCGGAACCCTCGGCGTCGAACGGCGTCTGCCGACGCAGGTCGCAGCGGTTGTTGCCCGGGCCGATGTCAAGGCCCGGCACGCACGACTGGCGCATCGCCATCGACAAGCCATTGCTGAACCCGGAGCTGTCGCCATCGCCGTGCAGTTGCTGCAGGCGTCGCTGGAAGTTGTTGATCTGCGACGAGGCGAAGCGGCGCGCCGCTTCGGCCTGGGCGTTGATCAACCCACGCACTTCCGCATCCTGCGCCGGATCAGGACGGGCCTCGACGGTCAGCGTGTAGGCGCGTTCGCCGGTGAAACCCAGCGCGTCCGTTGCGGTGACGGTCAAGCCGAAGGCGCCGGTGACGCTGGGCGACCCCGACAGCTGCCCGGCCTGGCTCAGGGTGATGCCGGCCGGCAGCGCGCCGGCCGTCACCGCGTACTGGTAGGGCGCGGTGCCCCCCGCCGCCGACATCTGCTGGGTGTAGGCAACCATGTAGGTGCCAGCCGGCAGGGTGTCGGGCGTGAGGGTGATCGTCGGCGCTGACACCTCGAGCGTGTAGGTCTGGGTGATCTTGCCGGCGGTGCCGGTGGTGCTGTCGGTCGCGGTGACGCTGAAGCTGAAGCTGCCGGCCACCGTGGGCGTGCCGGACAGCGCGCCGGTGGAGGCATCCAGCGAGACGCCAGCGGGCAGCGCGCCGGCCGACACCGCATAGGCGTAGGGCGCGATGCCGCCGCTGGCGACGAACGTCTGCGCGTAGGCGACCCCGGCCGTGCCTGCCGGCACCGTCGCCGGCGTCAGGGTCAGGGCGGGCGCGGCGATGACCAGCGTGTAGTTGTTGGTCGCGGTCGCCGCGGTGCCGCCGGTGCTGTCGGTGACGGTCACGCTGACGTTGAACGTGCCCGATTGCGTCGGCGTGCCGCTGTAGGTCAGCGTGCCCGGATCGAACGACAACCCGGTCGGCAGCGTGCCACTGGCGACGACGGTGTACGGGGTGATGCCGCCGCTGATCGACAGGGTCTGGCTGTAGGCGTTGCCTGCCGTGCCGGCGGGCAGCGTGGCCGGGGTCACCGTCAGCGTGGGCACCGCCACCACGACGGTGTACGCCTGGCTGCCGGTCTGGCCATTGGCGTCGCTGGCGGTCACGGTGAAGTTGAACGTGCCGGAGGTCGTGGTGGTTCCGGCCAGGGTGCCGTCGCCGGCAAGGGTCAGGCCATTGGGCAAGCTGCCAGCGGTCACCGTGAAGGCATACGGCGCGACGCCGCCGCTGGCGTTGATGGACTGGCTGTAGGCCAGGCCGGCCGTGGTGTTGGGCAGGGTGGCCGGGTCGATCACGATGGTCGGCGCGGGAACGTCGATGGTGTAGTTCTGCGCGATCGAGAACGGTGCGCCGACGCCGGTGAGCGTGGTGTCGGTGGCGGTGACCGTGATCGGGTAACTGCCCGGCACGGTGGGCGTGCCGGAGAGCGTGTTCCCGCTGAAGCTCATGCCGGCCGGCAGGCTGCCGGTCGGCACGTAGCTGAAGTTGCCCGAGCCGCCGCTGGCGGTGAACGCCTGCGAGTAGGCGGCGCCATAGGGCGCGTTCAAGGTCCCGGCGGCAGGCGTCATGCTCAGCACCGGCGCGGCGATGGTCAGCGTGTAGGCCTGGCTACCGGTCTGGCCGTTGGCATCGGTGGCGGTCACGGTGAAGTTGAAGGTGCCCACGGTGTTGCTGGTGCCGGTGATTGCGCCGGTGGCCGGATTGAGCGACAGGCCGCCCGGCAGGGCGCCGGCGGTGATCGCGAAGACATACGGGGCGACGCCGCCGCTGGCGCTGATGGTCTGGCTGTAGGCGGTATTGGCGATGGGATCCGGCAGGGTCGCCGGCGTGACCAGGATGGTCGGTGCCGGCACGTCGATCGTGTAGTTCTGCGCGATCGAGAACGGCGCGCCGACGCCGGTGAGCGTGGTGTCGGTGGCGGTGACCGTGATCGGGTAGCTGCCCGGCACGGTGGGCGTGCCGGAGAGCGTGTTCCCGCTGAAGCTCATGCCGGCCGGCAGGCTGCCGGTCAGCACGTAGCTGAAGTTGCCCGAGCCGCCGCTGGCGGTGAACACCTGCGAGTAAGCGGCGCCGTAGGGCGCGTTCAAGGTCCCGGCCGCGGGCGTCATGCCCAGCACCGGTGCGGCGATGGTCAGCGTGTAGGCCCGGCTGCCGGTCTGGCCGTTGGCGTCGGTGGCGGTCACGGTGAAGTTGAAGGTGCCCACGGTGTTGCTGGTGCCCGACAGCGCGCCGTTGGATGCCAGGGTGATGCCGCTGGGAAGCGCGCCGGCGGTGACCGCGAAGGTGTAGGACGCCACGCCGCCACTGGCGGTCAACGTCTCGCTGTAGGCCGTGCCGGCCGTCGGGTCGGGCAGGCTTGCCGGATTCACCACGATGGTCGGCGTGCCGACGTTGATGGTGTAGTTCTCCGCCACGGTGAACGGTGCGCCAGTGCCAGTGGAACCGGTGTCGGTGGCGGTGATCGTGAAGCTGTAGCTGCCCGGGGTGGTCGCGGTGCCCGACAGCGTGTCGCCGCTGAAGGTGATGCCCGGCGGCAACGTGCCGGTGGCCGCGTAGGTGTACGGGCCGGTACCGCCGCTGGCGGTGAAGGCTTGCGAATACGGCGCGCCGTACGGTGCATTGAAGCTGGTGCTGGCCGGGGCGAGCGCCAGCGCAGGCCCGGATACCACCAGCGCGAACGCCTGGCCAACGGTGTAGGGGCCATTGCCGGTGCTGCTATCGGTGGCGGACACGTTGAGGTTGAACGTGCCGGCCTGGGTGGGCGTGCCCGAGACGGTCACGCTGTTCGCGGTGGTGCCGGTGATCGACAAGCCTGCGGGCAGGTTGGTCACCTGGTAACCGCTCCAGGGCGATGCACCGCCGTTGAAGGTGAAGGTCTGCGAATACGGCACCGCCACGCTGGCGGCCAGCGCACCGGAAGCGGTGATGGTGATGATCGGATCGCTCACTGTGATGGTCGCCGTGGCCGGGGCAGACGTCCCGCCGGTGTTGGTGGCCGTGTAGGTGAAGCTGTCCGGGCCGGCGTAACCCGCGGTCGGGGTGTAGGTGACCGTGGTGCCGCTGGCGACCGCCGTGCCGTGCGTCGGCGCGGTGCCGATCGCAACTGAGGTCGGCGCGCCGCCGCTGATGTTCAGCGTGATCGGATTGGCACTGCTGCCGTAGGCAACGGTGGCACTGACCGGGTTGGCCACCGGCGCCACGTCGATGACGGTGATGGCGTAGCTCTGCGTGGCCGAATAGGGGCCGGTGCCGGTGCTGCTGTCGGTGGCGGTGATGCTGAAATTGAAGGTGCCCAGGGCCGAGGGCGTACCGGTGATGGCGCCGGTCGCGGTATTCAGCGTGAGCCCGCCCGGCAGCGCGCCGGCAGTGACCGCATAGCTGTAAGGCGCGGTGCCGCCGGATGCTGCCGTGATGGCCCCGGAATAGGCCGAGCCCAGGGTGCCGCCCGCCAGTGCGCTGGCCGGCAGCGTGATGGTGGGTGCGGCAATGGTCAACGTGTACGCCCGGCTTCCCGCAAACGGGCCCGGGAACGGACTGCTGTCGGTGGCGGTGATCGTGAAGTTGAACGTGCCTCCGGCCGTCGGCGTGCCGCTGAGGACGCCGCCAGCAGAGAGCGTCAATCCGGTCGGCACCGAGCCGGCGGTCACGGCGAAGCTGTAGGGCGCAGCGCCGCCGCTGGCGGTGATGGTCTGGCTGTAGGCCGTGGCCACCCCGCCGCCCGGAACAGTGGCGGGGCTCACCGTCACCGGTACGTCGTCGTTGCTGATGATGCCCACGCCCTGGTTGTCGCTGATCGTTGCGTTGGCGGCCCCGGACAGGTTAACGAAGAAGGTCTCGCTCGCTTCCGGCACGGTTTCACCGGTCACAAGCACGGTAAGCGTTCCGGTGGTTTGGCCTGGGGCGAAGGTCAGGGTGCCGCTGCTGGCGGTGTAATCGCTGCCCGCCGTGGCGGTGCCGTCCGCGGTGGCGTAGTTGGCCGTCACGGTCTGCCCGCTGGCCGCGCTCAGGGTGACGGTGAAGACCGCACTGGTGGTGCCGGCGTTGCCCTCGACCACGGTGACATCGTTGATCGACATGCTCGGCAGCGGGTCGTCATTGACGATTGTGCCCACGCCCTGACCATCGGCCACGATGGCATTGGTGACGTTCGTCACGTTGACGAAGTACGTCTCGCTCGGCTCGTTCAACGCGTCGCCATTGACCAGCACCGTGAAGGTGTAGCTGCTGCTGCCGGCAGGGATGGTCTGGCCGGTCAGGCTCTGGGCGACGTAGTCCACGCCCAGTGTGGCGGTGCCGTTGGCAGTGGCGATGTCGAAGCTCACGCCGCCCGGCCCGGCCGGCGCGCTCAGGCTCACCGTGAAGGTGAAGTTGGTGGTGCCGGCGTTGCCTTCGCTGGCGGTGACGTCGTTGATGGTGAGGTTGGGCAGGTCGTCGTTGAGGATGGTGCCGGTCGCGTTGTTCGGCGCGCCGACGATGTAGCCGGCGCCGGCGGCCAGCGTGAGCGTGACGGTTTCGTCGGATTCGATGGTCGCGTCCGCGGTCGGGTTGACCGTGATCGTGCCGACGGTGTTGCCGGCGGCGATGACCAGCGGCGAGGCGATGGCGGCGTAGTCGGTGCCGCTGGTCGCAGTGCCTCCGACCGTGTAGTTGACCGAGAGGGCGGAGGCCGACGCCTGGTTCAGGGTGACGGTGTAGACCAGGTTTGGCGCGCCGTCCTCGGCCACTGCGGCTGGGGAAACGGTGATCGTCGCGGTCGGCACGTCGTCATTGAGTATGGTGCCGGTGGCGCTGGACGGTACGCCGACGGTATATCCGGTACCGGCGGCGACATTCAGGATGACCGTTTCGTTCGCCTCCACGGTGCCGTCGCCGGTCGGGTCGATGGTAAGGCTGGCGGTAGTGGCACCGGCCGGGATGGTCACGGTGGCCGCACTGCCCGTGTAATCGGTGCCCGCGGTGGCGGTGCCCGTGGTGGTGATGTTCACCACCGTCGGCGAGCTCAGGTTGAGGCTGCGGGTGACGGTGTAAGTCAGGTTGGTTGCGCCGTCTTCGCTGACGGACGCGGGCGAGACCGCGATCGCCACGCTCGGCGGCGGGCTGACGGTCAGGGTGTAGTTCTCGACCTCGAAATAGCTGCCGGGACCGGTGCTCGCATCCGTCACCCGGATCGTGACTGGGTAGTTGCCGGGTGCGGCGGCGGTCGTGCCGCTGACCACGCCGGCCGAAGAGACGCTGATGCCGGCCGGGAAGCTGCCGGTTTCGAGCGCATACGTGTAAGGCGCAACGCCGCCGCTGGTGGACAGGGTCTGCGAGAACGCCACGCCCTGGATGGCGGTGCCGCTGGCCGTGGTGAGCGCCAAGGTCGGGTTTGCCACCGTGCCGGTGTAGCCCTTGTCGGTAAAGGCGCTGGTGTTGTCAGTGGAGCGCACACTGAAGCTGTAGGCGCCGCGCTGGGTGGGCGTGCCGCTGAGGACGCCGCTGCTGCTGAGGGTCAGGCCCGGCGGCAGGGCCCCGCTCTGCACGTTGTAGGTGTAGGGCGCCACGCCTCCGCTGGAGCTCAGGGTCTGCGAGAAGGGCGTGCCGGCGGTCAGGGTCGGCAGCGAGGCCGGGGACACCGTGATGGCGGAGGCGGAGGGCGTGATGGTGATGGTGACCCGCACATCACCGGCACCTGTCAGGGAACCGTCTGCAAATTCGAAAACATCGGTCGTGCCAGAACCGTTATTGCTGTAGTCCAAGAACCACTGGCCGCTGGCGTGCCGGAGGGTAGCGGTGCCGTGATCCTCGAAATCCAGAGGGCCGTAGCTGCCGCCATCGACGGCGCCATCGCCGCCGAAATAGTAGTCATATTCGCAATCGGAAATGTTGATCGTAACCGTTCCGCCCGCGCTGACGGTGCCGGTCTGGGGCGGACATTCCGCGGACGTGTGCTGCGCGCTTGCCAACGCGGGCCACAGCAGCGCCAGGCTGCACAGCAGCAGCCGGCAAGCGAGCAGGGACGCGCGATCGCCGAGACGGCGCATGAGAAGCCTCGAAAACATGTGCATGTATTTTTTCCCCGGAGAATCCATCCGCAAGTTGCGGAGCCGGCGCACCGATCACTCAGCACGCGCTGCAGCTACTCACCCAACGCCGATTATGTCCCCAACCGGCCAACCAGCGCGGCACTTCCGCAAAGAGTGGCCGGTATTGGAACGGGATCGCGTGATGAGGTAAAGCTCTGGCGACGATCCGGCATCACCATGCCGCCTCGGGCCTTGTTGGCCACCGATGTGGGTCCAGAGTGCATCGGCGCCGCGCATCGCGTGCGGTGCCATCACCCGAGGGGAAGGATCACGATGAGCGAGTTCTTCATCGGCCAGATCATGATGGCCGGTTTCAACTTCGCGCCGAAGTATTGGGCGCTGTGCAACGGTCAGCTGCTGCCGATCAATCAGAACCAGGCATTGTTCTCGCTGCTGGGGACGCAGTACGGGGGCAACGGCACCACCAATTTCGCATTGCCGGACCTGCGCAGCCGCACGCCAATCGGCTACCCATCCTCGGTCGACCCCAGCTGGCAGCCGACGCCGGCGCAGATCGGCCAGTCGGGCGGCGTGGAGAACGTCTCCCTGCTGAGCACCAACCTGCCGGCGCACACGCATGCGATGAACGCATCCGCCGCGAACGGCGACAACCGCAATCCGAGCGGGCGTCTCTTCGCCGCCAGTACCAGCACGTCCGCGCCGCCCAATCTGTATGCCGCCAGCACCGGGCCGCTGGTGCCACAGAATCCGCAGACGGTCGCGCCTGCTGGCGATAACCAGCCGCACCCCAATCTCCAGCCTTACAGCGTCATCAATTTCTGCGTCGCGCTGAGTGGCATCTTCCCCTCCCGCGACTGACGCCGCGTTCTCCTGGAACAACGCACCTGCGCGCCACAGGGCCGCGCACCGTCCATCCAATTTCCGGAGCAAAACCCCAATGAGTACCCCTTACGTCGGCGAGATCCGCATGTTCGGTTTCGGCAATCGAGGCGCCCCCAATGGCTGGCAGGCCTGCGACGGCAGCCTGCTGCCGATCGCCGAATACGAAGTGCTGTACACGCTGCTCGGCACCACCTACGGCGGCGATGGCGTGAACACGTTCGCGGTTCCCGACCTGCGCGGCCGCCTGCCGATCCATCAAGGCACGGGCCCCGGTCTGAGCAACTATGTCATCGGTCAGCGCGCCGGCACCGAGACGGTGACCGTGCTTGCCACCCAGATGCCGGCGCACACCCACACCCTGGCCGCCACGACGGGCGCGGCTGGCGCAGTGACACCCGGTAACACACTGTTGCCCGGCACGGTCAGCGGCGATTCCTTCTATGTGTCCGACGTCGCCGGCGCGACCGCCTTGCCGATGTCCCCGCAGTCCACAAGCCTGGCGGGCGGCAGCCAGCCGCACGAGAACTGCATGCCCACGCTGACGGTGCAGTTCTGCATCGCGTGGGCCGGCATCTTCCCGTCGCAGGGCTGAGCAGTCCTCCACCCGCATCCGTCACCCCCGCGTCGCGCAGACGCCGCCACGACAACCACGTGGCACCTCATCGGAGGAACCAAGACATGACCGAACCCTTCATCGGTGAAATCCAGATGTTCGGCTTCAATTTCAATCCACGCTATTGGGCGTTCTGCAACGGCGCCACCCTGCCGATCTCGCAGAACACCGCGCTCTTCTCGTTGCTGGGCACCACGTATGGCGGCAACGGCCAGAGCACGTTCCAACTGCCCAACTTCGCCGGCCGGGCAGGTTGCGAGCAGGGGCAGGGCCCAGGGCTGACGCCGCGCTCATTGGGCGAAACATTCGGCGTCGATGCCGTCACCCTGACCGGCAACCAGATTCCGCAGCACAACCACGGCATCAATGCCTATCTGCCTACCGACCCAACCAAGAGGAGCGGTGCGCCCGTCGCCAACGGGGGGTTGTCGCAGCCCGGCACGACGGTCAACAAGCCGTTCAATGCGGGTGCTCCGAATGCGACGTTCGCGCCGAACATGATCTCGCCGAGCGCGGGCGGCGGATTGCCGCACCAGAACCAGCAGCCGTATCTTGCGGTGAACTTCTGCATCGCACTGCAGGGCGTGTTCCCGTCGTTCCCGTGACATGACGGCGGAGCCTTCCGCCAGGCAGGCACTGTTCCCTCCGGAACTGCCCGGCCGCACGACCGCGCCCGCGCTCCTGGCCGAGCGCGGGTTTTCGTTGCGCTGGCTTCGCGATGTCGACCTGCCCTGGCTGCGCGACCTCTACGCCACCACCCGGGCGGAGGAAATGGCGCCGGTGCCGTGGCCGGATGCCGCCAAGCGTGCGTTCCTCGACGGGCAGTTCGATCTGCAGCACCGCCATTACATCGCCCACTACGGCGATGCCGATTTCCTGGCGATTGAGCGGGACGGGCAGGGCCCGGTCGGCCGCTACTACCTGCGGCGCACGGCGCCGGAGCACGTGCTCGTCGACATCAGCCTGTCGCCGGCGCTGCGCGGCGCCGGGCTGGGCGGCGCGTTGATCGGCCACAGCCAGCGCGAGGCCGCGACATTCGGGCGCGGCATGCGGCTGCACGTGCTGGAAACCAATCCCGGGGCGCGCCGGCTCTACGAGCGGCTGGGCTTCATCGCGGAGGGCGGCGATGGCGGGTATCTGTCGATGCGCTGGTCGCCCGCGCGTTCCTGACCTGGAAAGACGCTTGGATGCAGCGACGCGCGCTGCTCAGTTGAAGACGGCCTGGTAGAGAAAGCCGGCGCGCTCCTGGGCGATCGGCACCAGGAAGATCCCGACTTCGCCGATCCGCGCATGCCGCATCGGGTAGATCTGCTGCGGAAACAGCACCGGCGCCGTGTTGCGGAACAGCAGCGAGAAGGGCGCCCGCGCAGCGTTCGCGGAAGGCGGCGGCAGTGGGCGTGCTTCCACCAGCACGAACTCCACGTCCATGCCGTTCAGCGCGGCGGAGAAGGGCTCGTTCACGCAGCCGGCAAAGTGTTCCAGCGTCAGCAACTCCATCGGTGTTCGGCTCCCGGCTTCTGCGGCTGCGCGGCGCGGCAGCGGCGGCCATCCTCGCCGCTGCGTCGTTGTTGCACAAGCGTTCGCAGATTGCACGCGTTCGGCCGGGGGCGAGGGGATTGGCGAGGCAATGGCGGGGTCTGCTGCGCTGCGGTAGGCTCTCAGGCCCGATTCCAGCGTCCCCTGCCGTGTCCGAGCCCGCCATCTACGATCCCCGCACCGTCGAGTCCGCCGCCCAGTCGTTCTGGGCCAACACCCGTGCCTTCGAAGTGCGCGAGGGCGGCGGCAAGCCCAAGTACTACTGCCTGTCGATGCTGCCGTATCCGTCCGGTGCGCTGCACGTCGGCCACGTGCGCAACTACACGATCGGCGATGTCATCAGCCGCCACAAGCGCATGACCGGGCACAACGTGCTGCAGCCGATGGGCTGGGACGCGTTCGGCCTGCCGGCCGAGAACGCCGCGATCAAGAACAAGACCGCGCCGGCCAAGTGGACCTACGCCAATATCGAGCACATGCGCACGCAGCTGCGGTCGCTGGGCTACGCGATCGACTGGAGCCGCGAGTTCGCCACCTGCAAGCCCGACTACTACGCCCACGAACAGCGCATGTTCGTACGCCTGCTGAAGAAGGGCGTGGCCTACCGCAAGAATTCGGTGGTCAACTGGGACCCGGTGGACCAGACCGTGCTGGCCAACGAGCAGGTGATCGACGGCCGCGGCTGGCGCACCGGCGCTCTGGTGGAAAAGCGCGAGATCCCGCAGTGGTTCCTGCGCATCACCGACTACGCGCAGGAGCTGCTGGACGATCTGGACAAGCTGGAAGGCTGGCCGGACTCGGTCAAGACCATGCAGCGCAACTGGATCGGGCGCAGCCAGGGGCTGGAAATCCATTTTGCGGTCGATGGCGAAACCCGGCCGCTGACCGTGTTCACCACGCGTCCCGACACCCTGATGGGCGTGACCTTCATCAGCATCGCCGGCGAACACCCGCTGGCGCAGAAGGCCGCGCGCACCAACCCCGAGCTGGCCGAATTCATCGCCGGTCTCAAGCAGGGCGGCGTCTCCGAGGCGGAGCTGGAGACCCAGGAAAAGCGCGGCATGGCCACCGGCCAGTGGGCCCGGCACCCGGTCACCGGCGAGGACATTCCGATCTACGTCGCCAATTTCGTGCTGATGGGCTACGGCACCGGCGCGGTGATGGCGGTGCCGGCGCACGACCAGCGCGACTGGGAATTCGCCAAGGCCTACGGCCTGCCGGTCAAGCCGGTGATCGTCGATGCGGCGACCCGCGACGCGCTGGAGGAAATGTCCTCGCACCTGAAGGAACACGACGATCCGATGGCGGTGGCGCTGGGTGGCCACGCCCCGGTGGACGTCTACGAGATCGACGCGGCGGTCGCCATGGTGCGCGAGTACCTGCGCCGGATCGAGGAAGACGGCGCGCATACCGAGCGCGGCTGGCTGATCAATTCCGGCGAGTTCAACGGCATGGACTTCGACGCCGCGTTCGAGGCGCTGGCGGTGAAATTCGAGCTGGCCGGGACCGGCACCCGGCGGGTCAACTTCCGCCTGCGCGACTGGGGCGTCTCGCGCCAGCGCTACTGGGGTTGCCCGATCCCGGTCGTCCATTGCCCCGGCTGCGGCGTGGTGCCGGTGCCGGAAGACCAGCTGCCGGTGGTGCTGCCCGAGGACGTGGCCGATGCCTTCGCATCGGGCGACGTGCATTCGCCGATCAAATCCGATCCCGAATGGCGCAGGACCACCTGCCCGCAGTGCGGTGGCGCGGCCGAGCGCGAGACCGACACCTTCGACACCTTCATGGAGTCGAGTTGGTACTACGCCCGCTACACCTCGCCGGGCGCCGCCGACATGGTGGACGAGCGCGCCAACTACTGGCTGCCCGTGGACCAATACATCGGCGGCATCGAGCACGCGATCCTGCACCTGATGTATTTCCGCTTCTATCACAAGCTCCTGCGCGACGCCGGGCTGGTGCACAGCGACGAGCCGGCCACCCGCCTGCTCACCCAGGGCATGGTCATCGCCGACACCTTCTTCCGCGAGCAGGACAACGGCGGCAAGGAGTGGATCAACCCGGCCGACGTGGAGCTGCAGCGTGACGACAAGGGCCGCGTGACCGGCGCGACGCTGGTGGCCGATGGCCAGCCGGTGCGGGTGGGCGGCACCGAGAAGATGTCGAAGTCGAAGAACAACGGCGTCGATCCGCAGCTGCTGGTGGACCGCTACGGCGCCGACACCGTGCGCCTGTTCTCGATGTTCGCCGCGCCGCCGGATCTGTCGCTGGAATGGAGTGACGCCGGCGTCGAGGGCATGGCCCGCTTCCTGCGCCGGCTGTGGCGCGACGTGCATGCGCATGCCGCGCAGCCGGACCATCCGGCGGTCGACCCCGCCGCATTGGACGCACCGCAGAAGGCGCTGCGCCGGCAGGTGCACGAGGCCATCGCCAAGGTCGGCGACGACTACGCGCGCCGGCACGCCTTCAACACCGCCATCGCCGCGCTGATGGAGCTGATGAACGCGATCGGCAAGTTCAACGACATGAGCGAGCAGGGGCGCGCAGTGCGCCACGAGGCGTTCGAAGCCATCGTCCTGTTGCTGAATCCGATCACCCCGCACATCAGCCATGCGCTGTGGCAGGTGCTCGGCCATCCGGAGACGCTGCTGGAGGACGTGCCGTTCCCGAAACCGGATGCGGCTGCGCTGGTGCGCGATGCGGTCACGCTGGCGGTGCAGGTCAACGGCAAGCTGCGCGGCACGATCGAGGTCGGCGTAGATACCCCGCGCGAGGCGATCGAGGCCGCCGCGCTGGCGGAACCGAACGTGGCCGCGTTCGTGGCCGGGCAGGTGCCGAAGAAGGTCATTGTCGTTCCCGGCAAGATCGTCAATATCGTGGTGTGATTCCCGTTCGCCATCCCCGATTTCGCGGGGATGGCGACCACCATGGCTTAGACTTCCCACATGAAATCCCGCCTAGCCGTCATCGCCCTGTCCGCCGCGCTGCTGTCCGGCTGCGGTTTCCACCTGCGCAACGCGCTCAACCTGCCGGCCGACCTCGGCCCGGTGCGGGTGCTGGGGGCGGATCGCTACAGCCCGCTGGCCGACATGCTGGCCGAAGGCCTGCAGCGCGCCGGTGCGCAGGCGGCCCCGGCGGAGGCCAGCGAGGGTGTCGCCACCCTGCAGGTGGTGTCCGAGCAGTGGGCCGACACCCCTATCAGCAATGACCAGTCCGGCCGCGCGCAGGAATACGCGCTGCGCTACGCGGTGGTGTTCAGCCTGCGCCGCGCCGACGGCAGCACTGCGGTGCCGCAGCAGGCGGTGGAACTGTCGCGCGACTACCTGGCCCCGGCGGTGGACTCCATCGGCAAGGCCAGCGAGCGCGAAATGCTGGTGCGCGAGCTGCGCCGCGACATGGCGGCGGCGATCCTGCGCCGCGTCGACGCCGCTTCCAAGCCCGCCGCGCCGTAACGCCGGCAGGCCGCGGATGGAGCTGGGCGCCGACCGTCTTGCCGGGCAACTGGCCAACGAGCCGCTGCGGCCGGTCTATCTGGTCGCCGGCAGTGAACCGCTGCTGGTGCTGGAGGCCGCCGACGCGGTCCGTGCCGCCGCCCGCGCGCAGGGCATCCCCGACCGCGAAGTGCACGATATGGAAGGCCGCGATGCCGACTGGGACGGGCTGGATGCGTCGATCCATGCCCCCAGCCTGTTTGCCAGCCGTCGCCTGATCGAAGTCCGTCTGCCCACCGGCAAGCCGGGCGCGGAGGGCGCGAAGCTGATTTCCGGCTTCTGCGCCGCGCCGCCGCCGGACGTGGTGCTGCTGGTGATCGCCGGCGAATGGTCGAAGTCGCACGCCGGCAAGTGGAGCGAGGCGGTCGCCCGCACCGGCCACCTGGCCATCGCGTGGCCGGTGAAGCCGCATGAGCTGTCCGGCTGGATCGGCCAGCGCCTGCGCAGCCGCGGCATCAAGGCCGCGCCCGACGCGGTGGCGCGGCTGGCGCAGCGGGTGGAAGGCAACCTGCTGGCGGCGGCGCAGGAAGTGGACAAGCTGGCGCTGCTGCTGCGGGGTCAGGCCGAGGTGCTGGATGTCGAGCGGATGGACGCGCTGGTCGCCGATTCCGCGCGTTTCGACGTGTTCCGGCTGGTCGATGCCGCCCTCAACGGACAAGCCGCGCAGGTCTCGCGGGTGATCGCCGGGTTGAAGGCGGAAGGCGAGGCGATCCCGGCGCTGATGGGCATGGTGGTGAAGGAGCTCCACACCGTCGCCGCGCTGGCGCGCGCGCGCAATTTCGCCGCCGAGTGCAAGGCGCAGCGCATCTGGCCGGCCAAGGAAGCCGTGTACAAGCGCGCGCTGTCGCGGCATCCGCCGGAGCGCTGGCAGCGGTTGCTGGTGGAAGCCGGCAGCGTGGACCGCATTTCAAAGGGTCGGGTGCGGCCGGGCCGCGAATCCCACGACGCCTGGCTGCAGCTGGAACGCCTGCTGCTGGCGGTCGCGGATCCGGGCGCGCTGCGCCTGCTGGCATCGTGAGCAGCCCGCTGCGGGTGTTCTACGGCGGCAGCTTCGACCCGGTGCACAACGGGCACCTGGCGATCGCCCGCGCCGCCCGCGATGCCCTGCGCGCCGAGGTGGCGCTGGTGCCGGCGCGCGATCCGCCGCACAAGGACGCCACCCATGCCGATAGCGACCAGCGCGCGCAGCTGCTGGCGCTGGCGATCGACGGCGAGCGGGGGCTGCGGGTGGACACGCGCGAACTGCACCGCGCCGGTCCGTCCTACACCTTCGACACCCTGACCGAGCTGCGCGCCGAAGCCGGCGCCAGCGCGCCGCTGGCGTGGCTGGTCGGCGCCGACTCGCTGCTTCAGCTGCATACCTGGCACCGCTGGCGCGAATTGTTCGACCTCGCCCACATCGTCGCCGTGCAGCGCCCGCGTGCCGAGGTCGATGCCGCGCGCCTGCGCGAACAGGCGCCGCAGGTGCTGGCGCAGGTCAATGGCCGCTGGCTGCCGCCCGATGCGTTGGCTGATGGTCCGGCTGGTGGTTTCGTCCTGCTGCCGCTGGCGGAGCTGCGGCCGGAGTCCTCCACCGAGCTGCGCCGCCGCATCGCCGCCGGCGAACCGTGGCGGGAGTGGGTGCCGGCGGCCGTGGCCGCGCGTATCGACAGTCTTCATCTCTACCGCAGCCCGGCCGTTATACTGCCTGCGTTTCCATCGAGCGATCGCCCTTGACCACCGCCGCCCAAGTCATCAAGACCAGCCTGCCCAACCCGCCGCCCTCCGTGGAGGCCCTGCTGAAGGCCGTGCACGACGGGCTGGAAGAACTCAAGGCCAAGGACATCGTTGAAATAGACGTACGCGGCAAGAGCAGCGTCTGCGATTACATGGTGGTTGCCTCCGGCACCTCCACCCGCCACGTGAAGTCGGCGGCGGACGAAGTGGTGCGTTTCGCCAAGAAGCTCGACGTGATGCCGCTGGGCGTGGAAGGCGAGCGCGAGGCCGAATGGGTGCTGGTGGACCTGGGCGACGTGGTCGTCCACGTCATGCTGCCGAGGGTGCGCGAGTTCTACGCGCTGGAACGGCTGTGGTCGGTCGGCGACCAGCCGCCGGCAGCGGGTGGCGAAGACGAATAAGCCGGGTGCCGTCACGGCGGTTGCGCCGGTGGCGGCAGCCAGCGTCCTGCAGCAGCTGCAGGCGCAGTCCGGCCTCCGCGCCCCGGCCAGCCCGGCGCGCAAGCGCTTCGACAAGTTGGTGTCCGAGCTGGAGCGGCAGCGCGGCGAGCTGCGTGCCTGGGCCGAGGCCCTGCCGCGCTGGCAACAGCGCCACCAGTCGCAGCTGGCGCCGCTGCTGGCGCAGCGGATCGAGCTGGATGTGGCGCTGGTGGAACTGCTGGACCACGCGCACGCAAGCATCAAGCTGGCCAAGGGCGACCGCGCCTTTCTCTCCGAACTGCTGTGCCAGCTCGCCGGAGGTTTGATCGCGGAGGGCCGCGAGGATCTCAAGCCGCTTTACGATCGCCACAGCTGGCAGGGCTATGACGCGGATGTGTCCGAATCGGATGCGATGCTCAAGCAGGTGTTGGGTGCCGCGTTCGGCCTGTCGCCCGAGGACGTGGATGCGATGGGGTCGCCGGACGCGGTGTTCGCACAGGCGCAGGCGCGGATGCACCAGCAGCAGGCGCATGCGCGGCAGCGCAAGGCGCGTCGGCAGCAGCGCGAAGCCGCCAAACAGCAGGCGGACGAACCGCCGCCGCTGCGCGAGCTCTATCGCAAGCTCGCGGCCAGCCTGCATCCGGATCGCGCCCGCGACGCCGCCGACGGCCAGCGCCGCACCGTGTTGATGCAGCGGCTCAACGCCAGCTACAAGGCTGGCGACCTGATCGGCCTGATCGAGCTGCAGGTGGAGATCGGCCTGCTGGACGCCGCCGGCGTGGATGCACTCACCGACGCGCGCCTGCAGCAGTACAACCGCGAGCTGTCCCGGCAATGCGAGGAGGTCGCGCGGGAACTGGCGCAGGTGGAGCAGAGCTTCTGCGCGGACTACGGGCTGGATCCGGCGCGGCGGCTGAAGCCGCAGCAGCTCGACAAGCTGCTGGCGCGTTGCAAGCGCGAAGTCGAAGCCGACCTGGCGATCATGCGCGCCGACCTGCGCGGCCTGCAGCAACCGCAGGCGTTCAAGCGCTGGCTCAAACAGCAGCGCCAGCTGGGCGATGAGGATGCGCGCTTCCCTCAGGATGACGCCGGGTACTGGTACTGATGAAGGCGCGTCTGATCGCCGTGGGCGAGCGCGCGCCCGGCTGGGTGGCGCAGGGCTTTTCCGAATACCAGAAGCGGTTGTCGCACTGGCTGCCGCTCGATCTCGTCGAGGTCGAACCCGGCGTGCGCGGCAAGGGCCGCGACACCGCCCGCGCGATGAGCGACGAAGGCGCGCGGGTGCTGGCGGCGCTGCCGAAGAACGCGCATGTGGTGGCGTTGGATGGGCGCGGGAAAATGCATTCGTCCGAACAGCTCGCCCAGCGCCTCGAACACTGGCGCGGGCAGGGCCGCGACCTCGCCTTCCTGATCGGCGGCCCCGAGGGCCATGCCGCCGAGGTCATCGCCCGCGCCGACGAACACTGGTCGCTGGGCCCGCTGACCCTGCCGCACATGCTGGTGCGGCTGGTGCTGGCCGAACAGATCTACCGCGCGGCGGCGCTACTGGCCAACCATCCCTACCACCGCGCCTGATCACAGCGCACGCGGGCAACAAAAAACCCGCCGTTTCCGGCGGGTTTTTCGTGGGTCGGGTGTCGCGAAGAATCAGACCTGCATCGCCTTGGCGACTTCGGCCAGATAGTCTTCCTGCACCTTCTCGATGCCTTCGCCCACCACCAGGCGCTGGAAGCCCAGCACGTCGGCGCCGGCGGCCTTGACCACGGCCTCGACGGTCTTGTCGCCGTCCAGCACGTACGGCTGGCCGTACAGGGTGACCTCGTTGACGATCTTGTTGATCTTGCCGCTGATGATCTTCTCCAGGATCTCGGCCGGCTTGGCCTTGTCCTTTTCGCTCATCTTGGCCAGCTCGATTTCCTTTTCCTTGGCCACGAACTCGGCCGGCACGTCGGACGCCTTGTTGTGCGGCGGGTTCATCGCGGCGATGTGCATCGCCAGGCCGCGGGCCAGGTCGGCGTCGCCGCCGGCCAGCTCGACCAGCACGCCGATCTTGCCGCCGTGCACGTAGGCCGCCACGTTGTTGTTGCCGTCCACGCGCACCATGCGGCGCACCTGGATGTTCTCGCCCAGCTTGGCGATGGCGGCGGCGCGGGCTTCCTCGACGGTCTCGCCGGAAGCCAGCTTGGCGGTCTTCAGGGCTTCAACGTCGGCAGCACCGGAGCTCAGCGCGGCGGCGGCGATGGCGTCGCACAGGGCGACGAAGCTGCCGTCCTTGGCCACGAAGTCGGTTTCGGAATTGATCTCGACCAGCACGGCGTTGCCGCCGTTGCCGGCAGCGGCCACGCGGCCTTCGGCAGTGACGCGGCTGGCCTTCTTGTCGGCCTTGGCCAGACCCGACTTGCGCAGCGCCTCGGCGGCGGCGTCGATGTCGCCGTTGTTTTCGGTCAGTGCCTTCTTGCACTCCATCATGCCGGCGCCGGTGCGCTCGCGCAGATCCTTGACCAGGGAAGCGGTGATTTCAGCCATGGGGATTACCTCTAGATGTATGGAAACGCCATCCCTGCGAAAGCAGGATCCGGAGACCTTGCCCGTTCGGGGTTCGACGTCCCTGGACTCCCGCCTGCGCGGGAATGGCGAGCAGTAACCCGCGGCCGCGCAGCTGGGCGCGACCGCGGGACGGGGCGATTACTCGCCCTTCTTGCCGTTGCGGCGGGCCGGCTTGGCCTCTTCGCCTTCGACGGCGGCGGCGAAGTCTTCTTCACGCACCGTGGCCGAATTCGGGGCAGCAGCCTTGCCTTCCAGCACGGCGTCGGCGGCGGCGCGGGCGTACAGCTGCACGGCGCGGATGGCGTCGTCGTTGCCGGGGATCGCGTAGTCCACCAGTTCCGGGTTGTAGTTGGTGTCGACCACCGCGATCACCGGGATGCCGAGCTTCTTGGCTTCCTTGATGGCGATGTCTTCATGGCCGATGTCGATCACGAAGATCGCGTCGGGCAGGCGGTTCATTTCCTTGATGCCGCCCAGCGAGGCTTCCAGCTTGTCGCGCTCGCGGCGCAGGCCCATCACTTCGTGCTTGACCAGCTTCTGGAAGGTGCCGTCGGTTTCCGCGGCTTCCAGTTCCTTCAAGCGCGACACCGACTTCTTGACGGTGGCGAAGTTGGTCAGGGTGCCGCCCAGCCAACGCTGGTTCATGAACGGCTGGCCGCAACGCTCGGCTTCTTCCTTGATCGCATCGCGCGCGCTGCGCTTGGTGCCCAGGAACAGGATGGTGCCGCGCTTCTGCGCAACGCCCGAGATGAAGTTCATCGCGTCGTTGAACAGCGGGACGGTCTTTTCCAGGTTGATGATGTGGATCTTGCCGCGGGCGCCGAAGATGTACGGGCCCATCTTGGGATTCCAGTAGCGGGTCTGGTGGCCGAAGTGGACGCCGGCTTCCAGCATCTGGCGCATGGTGATCTGGGGCATTTCTGAAACTCCGATGAGGGAACCCGCGCCGGTTGGATGAAGGCGCTGTGCCGTGGCCGCAGGGGCTGGCGCTGGATTCCGGGGTTGGGCCTCCCTGTCGTCACCGCTTCCGAACCCGCTTGCGCGGGCACCCCGGAGCGGGGGTTGCCGACAGGTGTGGATTTGCCGATGGCGCTCGACATGGCGTTTACAGCCGCGGAATTATAGGGGAGGAGGGGTTTGCGGGCAAATCATGGCCGCAACCAGGCCGCCGGCCGGAGGCGGCTTGTCCCTCAATCGGGCCATCCCTGGCCCGATTCGGGCGCCGGGCATCCTGCCCGGCTTTGCGCTCGCCCCCTGCCGGCGGTCTGGTTGCATGGAGGTGATGGGTGCGCCGGGGGAAGAGGCCGAGCGGGCCATGGATGGCCCGCGGCCGCGACATCAGTCTTGGATGACTGGATCGAGCGGCGGGCTCTTCCCCCGGCGCATCCCAGCACCGGACAATGGTCTTGCAGACGCCGCTCTGCCGCCACCCGCGCAATGCGCGATAATCCGCAAATGACTATCAATCTGAAGACCCCGGCCGAGATCGAGAAAATGCGCGAGGCCGGCCGGCTGGCCGCCGAAGTGCTGCAGGTGGTCGCCCCGTTCGTGAAGGCGGGCGTCACCACCGAGGAACTCGACCGCATCTGCCACGACCACATCGTCAACGTGCAGGGCGCGATCCCGGCCAACATCGGCTACCGCGGCTATCCCAAGACCGTGTGCACCTCGGTCAACAACGTGATCTGCCACGGCATTCCCAGCGAAGCCAAGATCCTGAAGGACGGCGACATCGTCAACATCGACGTGACCGTCATCAAGGACGGCTGGCATGGCGACACCAGCCGGATGTACATCGTCGGCACCGCGTCGGTGATGGCCAAGCGGCTGGTGGACGTCACCCGCGAGGCGATGTTCCGCGGCATCCGCGCGGTCAGGCCGGGCGCGACCCTGGGCGACATCGGCCACGCGATCCAGAGCTACGCCGAGGCGGAACGTTTCAGCGTGGTGCGCGACTACTGCGGCCATGGCATCGGCAAGATCTACCACGACGACCCGCAGGTGATGCATTACGGGCGCCCGGGCGAAGGCCTGGTGCTGGAAGAGGGCATGACCTTCACCATCGAGCCGATGATCAACGAAGGCGCACGCCACACCCGCCTGCTGCCGGACGGCTGGACCGTGGTCACCAAGGATCGCAAGCTGTCGGCGCAGTGGGAGCACACCGTGGTGGTGACCCGCGATGGCGTGGAAATCCTGACCCGGCTGCCGGGCGACGACAACGACCTGTGAGCGCGCCGGCGGGCGGTGACCCGGCCTGGTCCGCCGCGGCGAAGGCCGCGCAGGCGCGCATCGATGCCCGCCTGGCGCGACGCTTCGACGCCGGCCATCCCGCTGATCGCCTGATCGCGCTGCGCGCCCGCGCCGTCGATGCGCAGGTGCGCGCCGCATGGCGGCGCTGCATTCCGGAGGACGCACCGCTGGCCCTGTTCGCGGTGGGCGGCTACGGCCGCGGCGAACTGTTCCCGCAATCCGACATCGACCTGCTGGTGCTGGCCGAACCCGAGGCGCAGCGCGCCTGGGAGGCGGCGCTGGCACGCTTCGTGGCGCTGCTGTGGGACGCAGGCCTGGAAGCCAGCCATGCGGTGCGCTCGGCGCGGGAATGCACCGCCGCCGCGGGCGACGACCACAGCGTGCTGACTGCACTGATCGAGGCGCGTCCGCTGTGCGCCGCGGCGGCGACGGAAGAGGCGCTGCGCGCGGCCGTCGCGCCTGAGCGGGTGTGGCCGGCGGAAGCGTTCTTCGAAGCCAAGAGCGAGGAACAGCGTCGCCGCCACGCGCGCTTCGGCGATACCTCCGACAACCTCGAGCCCAATCTCAAGGACGGCCCCGGCGGCCTGCGCGACCTGCACCTGCTGGGCTGGCTGGCGCTGCGCAGCTTTGGCGTGCACGCGCTGGACCGGCTGATCGAACGGGGCCGGCTGGGTTGGGACGAGGCTGCCGCGCTGGAGCGCGAGCGCCGCGCGCTGTGCCGGCTGCGCTACGGCCTGCATCTGGTGGCCGGGCGGCGCGAGGAGCGGCTGCGTTTCGATTACCAGAAGCTGCTGGCGGTGCGTCTGGGTTACGTCGACGATGCCGATTCGCTCGGCGTCGAGAAAATGATGCAGGACTTCTACCGCAGCGCCGCGGTGGTGCGGCGGATCGGGGACCGCCTGCTGCAGCGCTTCGAGGAGCATTTCGAAGGCGTGGCCGCGCCCGAACCCATCGATGCGGATTTCGAGCGCCGCGGCGGCTGGCTGGCGGCGCGATCGCCGGGCTGGCTGGCCGGCGATCCCGCCAACCTGTTCGCGCTGTTCGCCGCGTGGGCAGCCGATTCCGGCCTGCGCGGCCTGCATTCGCAAAGCGCGCGCGAACTGGCGCAGGAACTGCCGCAGATTCCCGCCTACGCCGATGCCTCGCCGGCGCTGCGCGAAGCGTTCATGCAGCTGCTGCGCGGCCCGCAACCGGTCAAGACGCTGGAGCGCATGGCCCGCTCCGGCGTGCTGGGGCGCTGGATCCCGGCGTTCCAGCGCGTGTCCGGGCGGATGCAGTTCGACCTGTTCCACGTGTTCACCGTCGACCAGCACACGCTGGCGGTGCTGCGCAATCTCGACCGCTTCGCCAGCGGCGAGGCCGATCCGCGCTTCTCCATCGCGCACCACGTGTGGCCGTCGCTGCGCAAGCCGGAGTTGCTGTTGCTTGCCGGGTTGTTCCATGACATCGGCAAGGGCCGCGGCGGCGACCATTCCGAACTCGGCGCGGTCGATGCCCGCGCGTTCTGCGAGGCGCACGGCCTGTCCGAGGCCGACACCGCGCTGGTCGAATGGCTGGTGCGCAGGCACCTGCTGATGTCGGTCACCGCGCAGAAGCAGGACATCACCGATCCCGAGGTGATCCATCGCTTCGCCGCCATCGTTGCCGACCGCCAGCGGCTGGATGCGCTCTATCTGCTGACCTGCGCCGACATCGCCGGCACGTCGCCCAAGCTGTGGAACAGCTGGAAGGACCGGCTGCTGGCCGACCTGCACACTGCCACCCGGCTGGCGCTGCGGCGCGGGTTGGGGCAGCCGGTGGCCGCCGCCGAACGCATCGCCGAGAACCGCGCTGCGGCGCGCGCGCTGTTGCTGGATACCGGGCATGCCGATGCCGATGTCGACGCCATGTTCGCGCGCATGCCGGACGAGAATTTCCTGCGCAGCCGCCCCGAACAGATCGCCTGGCAGGCCACTGCGCTGCACGGCGCGCTGCCGTTCGAGCCGGTGGTGGCGGCGCGCGCGATCCCCGGCCGCGACGGTCGCGACGGGCTGGACGTGCTGGTGCACATGCCCGACCGCGACGGCCTGTTCGCCGCCATCGTCATCACCCTTGATCGCCTGGGCATGAGCGTGCTGCAGGCGCGGGTGCTGGACGGACCGGACGGCACCATCTTCGATACCTTCCACGTGCTGCCGGCGGAGCAGCGGCAGGCGCCGGAACCGGCGCTGCTGGCCGCGGCGCTGGGACGGGCGCTGGCCGGCGATCTGGGCCGGTTGCTGCCGGCGCGGCGCAGCCAGCCGCGCCACCTCCGCCACTTCCGCGTGGCTCCGCAGCTGGATTTCACCGACATGGCCGGCGGCACCCGCATCGGCCTGATCTGCACCGACCGCCCCGGCCTGTTGGCCGACGTGGCGCGGGTGCTGCGCGAACAACGGCTGCGCGTGCACGATGCGCGCATCGCCACCTTCGGCGCGCGCGCCGAGGACCTGCTGCTGGTCAGCGACGAACATAACCACCCCCTTTCGCCGGACCGTTGCGACGCACTGCGCGCCGCACTGCTGGCGGTTTTCGACGGAGACAACCGATGAGTGCAACCGATTTTTCCGCCCTGCGCACGACGCTTGAAGATGCGTGGGAGCGCCGCACCGAGCTGACCGCCGACGACATCGCCGGCCGCGTGCGGCCCGCGGTGGACGCGGCCATCGCCGGGTTGGAAAGCGGCAAGCTGCGCGTGGCCGAGCCCGATGGCAACGCTGGCTGGCAGGTCAACCAGTGGCTGAAGAAGGCGGTGCTGCTGTATTTCCGCACGCAGGAGATGGCGCTGGTCGATGCCGCGCCGGCGCCGTTCTGGGACAAGGTGCCGGCGCGCTTTGCCGGCTTCGACGAGGTCGCGTTCCGCCAGCTTGGCGCGCGGGTGGTGCCGGGCGCGGTAGTGCGCGCGGGCAGCCATATCGGCAAGGACGTGGTGCTGATGCCGAGCTTCGTCAACATCGGCGCCTTCGTTGGCGAAGGCACGATGGTCGATACCTGGGCCACGGTGGGCAGCTGCGCACAGATCGGCAAGGGCTGTCATCTGTCCGGCGGCGTCGGCATCGGCGGCGTGCTGGAGCCGCTGCAGGCGGGGCCGACCATCATCGAGGACCATTGCTTCATCGGCGCGCGTTCGGAAGTGGTGGAAGGCTTCGTGGTCGGCCACCACAGCGTGGTCGGGATGGGCGTGTTCCTCGGCCAGAGCACGCGCGTGTACAACCGCATGACCGGCGAGGTGAGCTACGGCTCGGTGCCGCCGTACAGCGTGGTGGTGTCCGGCTCGCTGCCGGCAGCCGACGGCAGCCATTCGCTGTACTGCGCGGTGATCGTCAAGCAGGTGGACGAAAAGACCCGCAGCAAGACTTCGGTCAACGATCTTTTGCGTGGACTGGCGGATTGATCAATGGTGTCGTCGCTGGGCTGGCCGGCATGCGTTGTCCGCGACACGCCGTGAATACGTCCATGTAGGCTCATCGGCGACATCCATGTCGCCGAAGGTCGCGGCCAACGCACGCCGGCCAGCCTTTCGAACCCCCAGGCATGACTCGTGGCGTGTCGCGGGATTGACTGCCCGCCGCCCATTCCGGAGATCCATGACTTTCGGCAGGGGAGCCGCGCGGCGCGCCATGCGACAGGATAGGCATCCTCACCGGAGCGATGCCATGAAGAAGCGCCTGTCCATCACCCTGCTGGTCGCCGCGCTGACGGCCGCCTCGGCCAATTCCGCGCAGGATCTTTCGCGCTACGGCGAGGACGGCCTGCGTGCGGAGCTGGGCGCGATCGCCGAGTCGGAGATCGCCCTGCTGGTGCCGATGCGCGACGGCGTGGGGCTGTCCACCAACATCTGGCGGCCGAAGGGCGCGAAGGGTCCGCTGCCCACGATCCTGTGGAAGACGCCGTACAACGAACACGTACCGAGCGGCAGCACCGCGCGCTTCGCCGCCGAGGCGGTGCGCAACGGTTACGCCTTCATCGTGCAGAACGAGCGCGGCCGCTATTTCAGCCAGGGCAAGTACGAAATCCTCGGCTATCCGCAGACCGACGGCTACGACACCCTGAGCTGGATTGCAAAGCAGCCGTGGTCGAACGGCAAGGTCGGCACGCTGGGCTGCTCGTCTTCCGCCGAATGGCAGTTGGCGCTGGCGGCGATGAACCATCCCGCGCACGCGGCGATGGTGCCGATGGCGGCGGGCGCGGGCATCGGCAAGGTCGGCCCGTTCTGGGAGCAGGGCAACTTCTACACCGGCGGCGTGCCGCGCACCCTGTTCGCGATCTGGATGTACGGCGTGGACAATCCGCTGCGCGCACAGCTGCCGCAGGATCTGTCCGGGCCGATGCGCGCGCGGATCGCGCAGTACAACGACCTCGACGCCAAGAAGCCCGATGTCGAGTGGAAGAAACACATCTGGCACCTGCCTTACGCCAGCCTGCTGTCGTCGCTGGGCGAGCCGCCGGCGACGTTCGAATCGATGATTGCGCGCGATCCCGGTGATCCGGCCTGGAAGCAAGGCGGCCTGTACGACGACTCGATGGGCTGGGGCGTGCCGGCGCTGTGGTTCAACAGCTGGTACGACGTGTCCATCGGCCCCAACATGGCGCTGTACAACCACGCCCGCAGCGTCAACTCCGACAGGGAGGCCAGCGCCAACCAGTACGTGGTGGTGGGGCCGAACCCGCACTGCCAGTTCGCACGATTGGGCAAGGACTACAAGGTCGGCGACCGCGAGATGGGCGACGCCGGTTTCCCGGTCAACCAGCAGATCTTCGGCTTCTTCGACCGCTGGCTGAAGGACCAGCCGAAGGCGTTCGCTGCCGACACGCCGCACGTGCGCTACTTCACCATGGGCGCCAACCGCTGGCAGTCGGATGCGCAGTGGCCGCCGAAGGCGGCGCAGCCGGTGCGCATGTACCTGCGCTCCGGCGGCAATGCCAATTCGATGTACGGCGACGGCCTGCTGTCATTCGAAGCGCCGCGCGCCGACGAGCCGAAGGACAGCTATCGCTATGACCCGGCCAACCCCGTGCAGACCATCGGTGGTGGCGACTGCTGCAACGGCGGTGTGGTTATCCCCGGTGCGTTCGACCAGCGCCAGATCGAATCGCGCCATGACGTGCTGGTCTATACCAGCGCGCCGCTGGAGGCGCCGATGGAAGTGACCGGCTTCGTCGATGCGGTGCTGAAGGTGTCCTCCAGCGCCAAGGACACCGACTTCGCGGTGAAGCTGGTCGACGTGGCGCCGGACGGCACCGCCTGGATCATCGGCGACACCATGCTGCGCGCGCGCTATCGCGATGGCTACACGGTGCCCGCATTGATGCAGCCCGGCACGGTGTACACGCTCAAGCCCACGCCGATCACCACCTCGATCCAGTTCGGCAAGGGCCACCGCATCCGCGTCGAGATCACCAGCTCCAACTTCCCCAAGTTCGCCCGCAACCTCAACACCGGCGGCCCCAACGAAACCGAGCGCGAGGCGGTGGTGGCCGACAACGCGATCCATCATTCGGCGGATAATTCCAGCTACATCGAACTGCCGGTGGTGAAACGCTGACATGGCCGCAACGCTTTACGGACTGAAGAACTGCGACACCTGCAGGAAGGCGCTGAACTGGCTCAAGCGCTTCGACATCGAGCATGCGTTCGTCGATTACCGCGACGAGCGCCAATCGCCGGAAACGCTGCTGGCGTGGAAGGACGCGGTGGGCGGCTGGGATGCGCTGGTCAACAGGTCGTCCACCACCTGGCGGCAGCTGCCGCCGAACCGCAAGGCGCCCGGCAGCGATGCGGAGTGGAAGTTGCTGCTGAAGGAATACCCGCAGCTGATCCGTCGCCCGCTGGTGTTGCTGGATGACGCCAGCATTTCGCAGGGCTTTTCCGACAATGGTTTCAAGAAGCTGTTCGGGGTCGGGGCGTGAGCGATGTCGTCGCCCTGACCCGTGATCTGATCGCGCGCCCGACCGTTACCCCGGACGATGCCGGCTGCCAGCGCCTGATCGCGGAGCGCCTGCAAGCTGCGGGCTTCGCCATCGAACACCTGCGTTTCGGGGAAGTGGACAACCTCTGGGCCACCCACGGCAACGGCGGCCCGGTGCTGGCGCTGCTGGGGCATACCGATGTCGTGCCCGCCGGCCCGGTGGAGGCGTGGGCCTCCGACCCGTTCATGCCGGAGCTGCGCGACGGGGTTCTGTACGGGCGCGGCGCGGCCGACATGAAGGGCAGCGTGGCGGCGTTCGTGATTGCGCTGGAGCAGTTCGTCGCCGCGCACCCGGATCACCCCGGCACGGTGGCGCTGCTGCTGACCTCCGACGAGGAAGGCGATGCCATCGACGGCGTGCGCAAGGTGGCGGAGCTGTTCCGCGCGCGCGGCCAGCGCATCGACTGGTGCATCACCGGCGAGCCATCATCGAAGGAGGCATTGGGTGATCTGCTGCGCGTCGGTCGCCGCGGCAGCCTGTCCGCAACCCTGACCGTACGGGGCGTGCAGGGCCACGTGGCCTACCCGGAGAAGGCGCGCAATCCCATCCACCAGGCCGTGCCGGCCTTGGCCGAACTGGCGGCGCGGCGCTGGGACGACGGCTACGAGAGCTTCCCGCCCACCAGCCTGCAGATCAGCAATCTCCACGCCGGCAGCGGCGCCAACAACGTCATTCCGGGCGAGCTGCAGGTGCTGTTCAACCTGCGCTACAACCCGCATTGGGATGCGGCGCGTCTGGAAGCAGAATGCGAGGCGATCCTGCGCGCGCACGGGCTGCACTTCGACATCCGCTGGCATCGCAGCGGCGAGCCCTTCCACACCCCGGAAGGCCCGCTGCGCGCGACGGCGCGCGAGGTGCTGGCGCAGTTCTCCGGCGCCCTGCCGGAGGAAAGCACCGGCGGCGGCACTTCCGACGCCCGCTTCATCGCCCCGCTGGGCGCGCAGTGCATCGAGATCGGCCCGGTCAATGCCAGCATCCACAAGGTCGATGAGCACGTGCGGGTGGACGACCTGCAGCGGCTGCCCGACCTCTACCTGGCGCTGATGGAGCGGATGCTGGCGGGTTGAGAGGGGCGCTTGCGCCCCCCCGATCCGGCGTGCCATAGTCGGGCCATGCGCCGCTTCGCCACCAACGCCAACAACCTCAACCGCAATAATCGCGGCACGAATCATCGTGCGCGGCTGCGGGCCCGCGCATAGGCGAAGCGACAGCAAGCCGGAATCACCAAAAGCCCGCATCGAAGGATGCGGGCTTTTTCGTTGTGCGGTTTTCACCCATCCAGCAAGGAACCCCCAACCATGTGCTCCATCTTCGGCATCTTCGGGCTGCAGCCCGGCGACGATCTCCAGGCCCTGCGGCGGCAGTCGCTGGAACGCTCGCAGCGGCAGCGCCATCGTGGCCCGGACTGGAGCGGCGTCTACACCGACGACGGCGCGATCCTCGTGCACGAGCGGCTGGCCATCGTCGATCCGGCCGGCGGTTCGCAGCCGCTGCTGTCGGCGGACGGCGAACTGGCGCTGGCGGTCAACGGTGAGATCTACAACCATCTGGCGCTGAAGCGTGAACTGTCGCAGCCGTATGCGTTCCAGACCGAGTCGGATTGCGAGGTCATCAGCGCGCTCTACCGGGAAGATGAGCCCGCCAGCTTCCTCAACCGCCTCAACGGCATCTTCGCGTTCGCGCTGTGGGACCGCGCGAAAGGGCGCGCGATCATCGCCCGCGATCCGATCGGGGTGGTGCCGCTGTACTGGGGCCACGATGCCGAAGGCCGGCTGCGGGTGGCTTCGGAAATGAAGTCGCTGGCCGACGATTGTGCCGACGTGGCGCAGTTCCCGCCGGGGCACTGGTACGACAGCGCGACCGGCGAGCTGACGAAATACTACGAGCGCCCGTGGCGCGACTACGCGGCGGTGGAAGGCGTGGAAGTATCGCTGGCCGAACTGCGCGAGGCGTTCGAGGCCGCCGTGCACCGCCAGCTGATGACCGACGTGCCCTACGGCGTGCTGCTGTCGGGCGGGCTGGATTCCTCGCTGGTGGCGGCGGTGGCGGCACGCTACGCCCGCCATCGGATCGAGGACGGCGACAAATCGGAAGCGTGGTGGCCGCGCCTGCACAGCTTCGCCATCGGCCTGAAGGGCTCGCCCGACCTCGCCGCGGCGAAGGTGGCGGCGGACATGCTGGGCACCGTGCATCACGGTTTCGAGTACACCTTCGAGGAAGGGCTCGACGCGCTTCCCGAGGTGATCCGCCACATCGAAACCTACGACGTCACCACCATCCGCGCCTCCACGCCGATGTTCCTGCTGGCGCGGCGGATCAAGGCGATGGGGGTGAAGATGGTGCTCTCCGGCGAGGGCAGCGACGAGGTGTTCGGCGGCTACCTGTACTTCCACAAGGCGCCGAACGCGCGCGAGTTCCACGAGGAGCTGGTGCGCAAGCTCGACGCGCTCAGCAACTACGATTGCCTGCGCGCCAACAAGTCGATGATGGCCTGGGGCGTGGAGCCGCGGGTGCCGTTCCTGGACCGCGAATTCCTCGATGTGGCGATGCGGATGGACGCGGCGCACAAGATGGTGCGCAAGGGTGATGCCGGCCCGCAGCGGATGGAAAAGGGCGTGCTGCGCGCGGCGTTCGAGGGCTACCTGCCGCCGGAGATCCTGTGGCGGCAGAAGGAGCAGTTCAGCGACGGCGTCGGCTACGGCTGGATCGACGGACTGAAGGTGCACGCCGAGGCGCAGGTATCCGACCGCGTGCTGGCCGCCGCCGACAAACGCTTCCCGGTCAACCCGCCGCAGACCAAGGAGGCGTACTGGTACCGCCACATCTTCGAGCAGTTCTATCCCAGCCGCGCGGCGGCGGAAACGGTGCCGGGCGGCAAGTCGATCGCCTGTTCGTCGGCGGCGGCGATCGCGTGGGATGCCAGCTTCGCCGGCATGGCCGACCCGTCCGGGCGCGCGGTGGCTGGGGTACACAACGATGCCATCGCCGCAGCGGCGGGCTGAGTCAGCCTGCTTCCAGCCCGCGCACCTGGTTGCGGCCGCCGGCCTTGGCCAGGTACAGCTGGCGGTCGGCCTCGCCCAGCAGTTTGTGCAGGTTGGGGAACTGCGGCGAGCGCCGGCTGGCGCCGATGCTGATGGTCATCCGCAGCGGCCGGCCGTCGATGTCGATTTCCATCGCTTCCACCGCCTGCCGCAGGCCCTCCAGGTGGCGCAGGCTGGCCTGTGCGTCGAGGCCGTCGATCAGCATGCAGAACTCCTCGCCGCCGAAGCGCCCGCAGTAGTCCTCCGGGCGGTTGTGGGCGTGCAGGATGTCGGCCATCGCCCGCAACGCGCGGTCGCCGGCCTCGTGGCCGAAACTGTCGTTGATGTGCTTGAAGTGGTCGATGTCGATCATCGCCACGGTCACGTCGCCGCTGCTGCTGCGGGCGATGTGCTTCTCGCTCTGCTCGAGGAAGCTGCGGCGGTTGGGCAGGCCGGTCAGGAAATCGCGGGTGGCCAGGTCCTGCAGGGTGCCGATCAGCTCCAGCTGGTCGATGTTCTGCGAGACCCGGCAGAAGAATTCCTCGCGCGAGAACGGCTTGCGCAGGAAGTCGTTGGCGCCGTTCTTGAGGAAGCGCGGGATCAGCGAGGCATCGGTGCTGCCGGACACGCCGATCACCGCCATCCGGTCGCGTGCGCGCAGCTGGCGCAGGCGGCGGGTCAGCTCGATCCCGTCCATGCCCGGCATTTCCTGGTCGACGATGGCCAGGCGGATGTCGGGATCGGCTTCGATCATGCGCAGCGCCGACTGGCCGTCGGCGACGTGGGACACGCGGTAGCCCTGCAGCGACAGCAGCGAGGCGATGTAGGAGCGGGCCGACAGCGAATCGTCCACCACCAGCGCGCTGATCCGGCGGTTGCGCTCCAGCCGCTGCACCAGCCAGACCAAGTAGTCGAGGCTGTCCGGCGTGCTCTTCAGCACGTAGTCGATGATGTGCTGCTGCAGCGCGCGTTCGCGCAGCGCGTCGTCGTACACGCCGCTGACCACGATGGTGGGCATGCGCCGCTCGACGAAGAAATCGATGACCTGGTCGCGGTCGCCGTCGGCCAGCACCAGCCCGGTCAGGGCGAGGAACCAGTCGGATTCGCGGTCCAGCAGTTCGCGCGCTTCCGCCAGCGTGGAGGCCACGCTGATCGGCAGCTGCATGCGCTGCTCGATGGCTTCGCGCAACATCGAGGTGTAGGCGCGCGAATTCTCCAGCAGCAGGATGCGCTGGGGCAGGGCGGCGATGGGTTGGCGGGCGTTGGCCAAAGCGAATCCGGCCGGCATCGGGAGGGTTCCTGTGGAAGTGCTGGCGCGGTGTGACTGCCTTGCGGCCATCCCGATTATGCAGCAGCCGCGACGTGGAATCAGCGCAGGCCTTGAGCCGGGTCAGACCGGCAGGCTGCGGCAGCCTAGCGCGGCGAGCAGACCGTGCATCGCCGGCAGCTGCATCAGCCAGGGCGCGGCGATCGTGAGCAGGCCGGCGCCGATCACCAGCACGCCGGCGGCGTTGCGCAGCGCGCCGCGCTGCAGGCGCTGGCCGATGCGCGCGCCGGCCCAGGTCAGCGACACCATCACCGGCAGCGTGCCCAGCCCGAACGCGGCCATGGTCAGCGCGCCGTGCAGCGGGCTGGCGCTCAGCCACGCGGCGGCCAGCAGGGTGGTGGACAGGCCGCAGGGCATCCAGCCCCAGAGCATCCCGAGCAGGAACCGTTTGCCGGCGGTGTCGGCCGGCAGCAGTCGGCGCTGCAATGGGGCAAGCGCACGCCACAGGCGATTACCGGGGCCGCCGGAGAAGCGCGGCAGTCGCCCCTTGGCATCCAGCATGCGCAGCCCGGCGATGACCAGCACGATCCCGACCAGCGCGCGCATCGCGATGCCCAGCTGCGGGATGCGGGCCACGCCCAGCAGTCCGCCGCCGAGGCCGCCGACCAGCGCGCCGGCCAGCACGTAGCCGCTGACCCGGCCGAGGTTCGGCTGCAACGCCGCGAACCAGCCGCGCGAATGCACCGAGAACCCGGTGGCGATGCCGCCGCACATCGCCACGCAGTGCGCGCCGCCCAGCAGGCCGGTCAGCAGCGCCGCGCCCAGCACCAGCAGGTCAACCGGCATCGCGGTCTTCCGCTGGCGCGTCCTGCGCGGGGGGCGGTGGCCTGTCGTCGTCGCGCAGGATATCCAGCGCGGGAGTGTCCAGATCCTCGAACTGGCCGTGCTTCACCGCCCAGGCGAACAGCAGCGCGGCGGCGCCGATCATCACCAGGCTGATGGGAATCAGGAACAGCAGGATGTTCATCGCGGCGGAACCTTGGTCAGGCGCAGGGCGTTGGCGGTGACCGCCAGCGAGGACAATGCCATGCCCAGCGCCGCCAGCCACGGGGTGACCATGCCGGCGGCGGCCAGCGGCAGCGCCAGCAGGTTGTAGCCGATCGCCCAGGCCAGGTTCTGGCGGACGATGCGATGGGTGCGGCGGGCGATCTCGATGGCGGCCGGCACGTTGCCCAGCGAACTGCCGGACAGCACCAGATCCGCCGAGCGCTGGGCCAGCGCGGCGCCATCGCCGATTGCCAGCGAGACATCGGCGCCGGCCAGCACCGGCGCGTCGTTGAGACCATCGCCGACCATCGCCACCACCCGGCCATCGCGCTGCATCGCGCGTACCAGTGCCAGCTTGTCTTCCGGCGACTGGCGCGCATGCGGGTCGGCGATTCCCATTGCGCTGGCGAAGCGCGCCACCGGCGCGGCGGCGTCGCCACTGGCCAGATGCAGTGTCAGGCCCTGTTCGCGCAATCGCTGCAGCGCCTGCGCGGCGTCCACGCGCTGGTGTTCGGCGAAAGTGAAGCGCGCGCGCGCGCCTGCGTCATTGCCCAGCCAGACCGCGCCGTCGTCATCGCTGCCGGTCGCGAACGGCGCGGTGCCGATGCGCCAGCGCACGCCCTCGACCGTGCCTTCCACGCCGCGTCCGGCAATGGCGCGGACGCCGCCTGCCACCTGCGCGTCGGCCACCTGCGCGAATGCGGCGGCCAGCGGATGGTTGCTGTCGCGTTCCAGCGCGGCGGCGATGCGCAGCGCGGCATCGGCGTCGATGCCGCGGCAGGCATCCACGCCTTGCAGGTGCGGCTTGCCGTCGCCGAGGGTGCCGGTCTTGTCGAACACCACGTCGGTGGCCTGCGCCAGCCGCTGCAATGCGTCCGGCCGCACCGACAGCACGCCGATCCTGGCCAGCGCGCCGTGGGCGGCGGCCAGCGCCGCCGGCACCGCCAGCGACAGCGCGCACGGGCAGCTGATCACCAGCAGCGCCAGCACCACTTCGAAGGCGCGCGCGGGCTCATGCACGCGCCACCACGCATACACCGCCACCGCGGCCAGCAGCAGCCCGGCGACGAACCAGCCGGCGATGCGTTCGGTGCCCCGTGCCAGCGCCGGGCGGTGCGCCTGCGCGCTTTCCACCAGCCGTGCCAGCTCGGCCAGGCGGGTGCCGGTGCCGACGCCGGTCACGCGGATTTTCGCCGCGTGCTCGCGGCAGGCGGTGCCGGCAAACACCGCATCGCCGGCATGGCGGGTGACCGGCACCGATTCGCCGGTCAGCAGGGACTCCTCGAAATGCGCCTCGTCTTCCAGCAGCACGCCGTCGGCCGGCACCGGCTCGCCCACCGCGATCCGCACCACGTCGCCCACCGCCAGCGCATCGATCGGCACCGACTCGCGGCTGCCGTCGGCCAGTTCGCGGGTGGCGAACGCCGGCCGCGCCCGTGCCAGCGCATCCACCTGCGCGGAAGCGATGCCGCGCGCGCGCTGCTCCAGCTGGCGCGCCACCAGCAGCAGGAACACGAACATCACCGCCGCATCGAACCAGACGTGGACGCCGCCGCGCACGGTTTCGATGGTGCTCACCGCCCACGCCAGCAGGGTGGAACCGGCGATCAGCACGTCCATGCCCAGGCGGCGCCCGCGCAGTTCGTTCCACGCGCCGACGATGAACGGCCAGCCGGCCCAGAACACCACCGGGGTCGACACCATGAAGGTGATCCAGCGGAAGAAATCGCGGGTGGGCAGCGGCATTTCGCCGCGGGTATCGAGATACAGCGCTTCGGCGAACATCATCGCCTGCATCGCGCCGATGCCGGCCAGGCCGATCCGCAGCAGGTCGCGGTTGCGTTCGCGCCGGCGCGCCGCTTCGCGCGCCTGGCCGGTGGCGAGGTAGGGCCGGTAGCCGAGCGCGGCCAGCCGCGCCAGTGGCTTCGACAATGCGGTACGCGCAGGATCCCAGGCGATGCGGATGCGCCCGGTGATGGCGTTGGCGGAGGACTCCAGCACGCCCGGCTCGCGCGCCAGCGCGCGGTCGATCAGCCAGGCGCAGGCGGCGCAGCGCATGCCGTCGGTGAGCACGGTGATCTCGCGGCCGCCGTCCACCTCGCGGGCGTGGCCGGCCAGCAGTTCCTCGCGGTCCCAGGCGGCCAGCGCCGGCGCGTCGGCATCGACCCGTCCGCCCGGCGCGCTGCGCAGGCGGTAGTAGTCATCCAGGTGGGCGTCCGCGATCCAGCGCGCAGCGGCGGCGCAGCCTTCGCAGCAGAATTCGCGCGTGCCGCCTTCGGCGTCGGCGCGCACCGGCGACTGCGGCAGCGTTTCGCCGCAGTGGTGGCAGACCCCGGCCACGGCATTCACCGCGCTACGGTTGCCCGTCGTCCAGGGACGGCCGCAGCTGCGCGGCAAGCTGGCCCTTCGGCATCCGCCCGCGCAGGCGCCAGGCGTCGCCGGTGGCCGGCTGCAGCTGGATCAGCCAGTCGTGGTCGCCGGCCGGCTTGGCATCGGCGCGCCAACCGGTGTCGGTGGCGGCCAGCGCCAGCGACAGGTCCTGCTCGGCGCGGGTGGGGTGGTGCAGGCGCAGCGTGAGCGCGGCCGCGTGGTCGAAGTCGCCGCTCACCGGCAGCACTTCGACGAAGCCGTGTTCCTCGTCGATGCGCACGATCGCGCCCAGCTTGCGCTCGGCCGCGCGCGCATCGGGGCCGAGATCGGTCTGCTGGGTCTGGCCGGTGCGCTGGACCTCGTCGGGCACCGCGTCGATCGCGTCGCCATTGCCGGCGACCTTGAGCATCCAGACGCTGCCCACGACCACGGCGCCGACCAGTACCACCATCAGCCAGACGATGGGTTGCCGCCACGGCGACGACGATTCGCGTTCCATCCGGATTCTCCTGGAAGCCAGTGCGCGGGCCGCTGCGGGAAGCGCAGCAGTTCGCAACGATGAGGGTTACATGGGGCCAAAGAACGTGCTGTCAACGCGCGCCTTGGCACTGCCGTCGTCGGCCTCGATCACGAAGACCAGCGCGTGGCGGCCGCGCAGGGTGGCGGGCGCGCCCACCTCGACCGCCTGCGACACCACTTCGCCGGCCGGCACGCGCACGTCCAGCGGCGCATCCTTGAGCACCAGCGAGGCGGCGTCGGCTGATTCGATCCGCACCCGGTAGCTGCGGTCGGCGTCGGTCTTGTTGACCAGCTTCAGGGTGTAGCCGTTGGCGGTGCGGTCGCCCTGCTGCTGGTACAGCGCATTGCGGTCGCGCAGCACGTCGGCGATCAGCGGGCTGCGGTTGAACACGCCCCAGGTCCAGGCCCCGACCAGCGCAGTGAGCAGGAAGCCATAGACGAAGATGCGTGGGCGCAGCACCCGGCCGGAATTACCGTCCAGCGCGTGCTGGGTGGTGTAGCGGATCAGACCGTGCGGCATCCCCATCTTGTCCATGACGTCGTCGCAGGCGTCGATGCAGGCGCCGCAGGCGATGCACTCGTACTGCAGGCCGTTGCGGATGTCGATGCCGACCGGGCAGACCTGCACGCACATGGTGCAGTCGATGCAGTCGCCCAGCTCCTCGGTCTGGAACTTCGGCAGCGGCGCGGCATCGGTGCCGTCCAGCATCACCGTGCCGGCGGCCTGCAGCCGCGACGCAGCGGCGCTGGGATGCTTGCTGGCGCGGAACACATAGTCGTAGGCGGTGCGCACGTCGAGCAGGCCGCGCGCGCGTTCGAGCACGCTGGCCAGGCCCTTCTTGCGCGGGCCGCGCGGCTCGCCGCGCATCGGGTCGTAGGCGATGATCAGGGTGTCGCGGTCGAACATCGCGCTCTGGAAGCGCGCGTACGGGCACATGTACTTGCACACCTGCTCGCGCAGGATGCCGGCGTTGCCCCAGGTGGCCAGCGAGTAGAACAGCACCCAGAACAACTCCCAGCCATTCCAGTCGAACGGCAGCAGGCGCGCGCCCAGGCTGGCGATGGGGGTGAAGAAGCCGACGAAGGTGAACCCGGTCCACAGCGCGAACAGCAGCCACAGCAGGTGCTTGCCGCCCTTGCGCAGGATCTTTTCCCGATTCCACGGGCCGGCATCCAGCTTCATCCGCTTGGCGCGGTCGCCTTCGGTCCAGCGTTCCATCCACAGGAAGCACTCGGTCCACACCGTCTGCGGGCAGGCGTAGCCGCACCACAGGCGGCCGGCCAGCGCGGTGGTGAAGAACAGGGTGAAGGCCAGGATCATCAGCAGCAGCGCCAGCAGGCTGAAGTCCTGCGGCCAGAAGGTCAGTCCGAACACGTGGAACTTGCGCGCCGGCAGGTCGAACAGCACCGCCTGGCGGCCGTCCCAGTTCAACCACGGGAACAGGTAGTACATCCCGAGCAGCCAGAACACCGCCAACTTGCGCAGGCGGTCGAAGCGCCCGGAAACGTCGCGCGGATAGACCTTCCGCTCGCTCACATAGACGGAATCGCCGCCGGAATCCAGCAGGTCGATGTCGATGCGTTTGCTCACTGCCTGTTACCTGGTGCTGGGTCCGTTGAAGCGGCTGGAAGGCCGCAGCAGGATCCAGGTGAAAAGGCTGGACGACGCCGTCGCCAGCCAGAAGGTGAAGAAGCCGATGCTGTAGCCCAGCCCGCGGGTGATCGCCAGGCCGGGGAAGGTCAGGTCACGCAGTTCCAGCGGATCGATGAAGGCGAAGAACACCATCGTCGCCACCCCGGCCGCGAAGAAGCTGGGCCACAGGATGGCCCCGATCCGCTGCGCCATCGGGCGCGGCGGATGGTCGAAATCCGGGGTGGTGAACGAGGTCATTGCTGGGTCTGGGCGCCGGGTTTGGCCTGGTGGGAGAGCGACCAGACATAGGCCGCGACCAGGCGTGAACGGGTATCGCCCAGTATTTTACCCCACGCCGGCATCACCCCATGGCGACCGTCGCCGATGGTGACCCGCAGCGCTTCGCGGCCGTCGCCGTACAGCCAGTAACCGTCGGTCAGGTCCGGCGCGCCGACCTTCGCATCGCCCTTGCCGTCCTTGCCGTGGCAGGCCACGCAGACGCCCTCGTACAGGGTCTTGCCACGGGCCGCGGCGTAATCGTTGCGGTTGCCGCCGGCCGGCTCGCCCAGCTGGTGCACGTAGGCGATCACGTAGTCCACCGCATCCGGGCCGCCCATGCCCTGCAGCACCTTGCCCCACGGCGGCATCACGCCTTCGCGGCCTTGCACCACCGTGTGCAGGATCTGCTCGGGTGCACCGCCCCAGTGCCAGATGTCGTCGGTCAGGTCGGGATAACCCACCGCGCCCTTCGCCGACGAGCCGTGGCAGGTTGCGCAGGTGTTGGCGAAGATCGACTTGCCCAGCTTGAGCGCCTGCGGATCGCGCGCCAGCGCATCGATCGCCAGGCCCTTGTAGGGAGCGAAGGTCTGTTCCAGCCGCGCGTTGGCGACGGCTGCCTGGCGGTCATGTTCGCCCTGCGAGCTCCACTTGCCGAAACCCTGGTAAGTGCCGAAGCCGCCGTACCAGAACAGGTAGCCGAAGGCGAACACGATGGCGATGTAGAAGCCGTTGATCCACCAGCGCGGCATCGGCTTGTTGTATTCGGTGATGTCGCCGTCCCAGTAGTGGCTGGTGTCTTCCGGCTTGGGATCGCCGGGGCGGCGCTTGGCCGTCCACCACAGCAGCCAGGTGACGCCCAGCAGGTTGAACAGCACCAGGATGATGACGTACCAGTTCCATGCGGTGGTCATGCCTTCGTCCTCCCGTTGTCGCCGGCCAGGGCTTCGCCCGCCGGCACGCCGTCATCCACCGCCAGTCGCGCGGTGGCGTCGAAGCCGCTGCGCAGGCGCGGCTGCCAGGCCCAGACCCACAGGCCGACGAACAACAGCAGCAGCAGCGTTGTCACGATTCCGGAAATCATCTGCTCAGTTCCCCCGCGGCGCGTGCTTGCCGAGGCCCTGCAAATAGGCCACCAGCGCATCCAGTTCGGTCTTGCCGTCGACGGCTGCCGGCGCGGCCGCGATCTCGGCGTCGGTGTAGGGATCGCCCAGGCGCTTGAGCGCGCGCATGTGCGACTGCACGGTGACGCCGTCCAGGGTGTTCTTCTGCAGCCACGGGAACGACGGCATGTTCGATTCCGGAACCACGTCGCGCGGATTGATCAGGTGCACCCGGTGCCAGTCGTCGGAGTAGCGGCCGCCGACGCGGGCCAGGTCCGGGCCGGTGCGCTTGGAACCCCACTGGAACGGACGGTCATAGACCGATTCGCCGGCCAGCGAATAGTGGCCGTAGCGCTCGGTTTCGAAGCGCAGCGTGCGCACCATCTGCGAGTGGCAGTTGTAGCAGCCTTCGCGGACGTAGACGTCGCGCCCGGCCAGCTCCAGCGCCGGGTACGGCTTGACCCCCGGCAGCGGCTTGATCGCCTCGGCCTGGAACATCAGCGGGACGATCTCGGCCAGGCCACCGAGGGAGACGGCGACGGCCACCAGCACGGCCAGCAGGCCGATGTTCTTCTCGAGTTTCTCGTGTGCGATTGCCATGTCTTGTCCTCAGCCCTGCGCTTCGGCGACGTCGGGTGCCATGACCGGATGTTCGGCAACGCCGGACGCCATCTTCCAGGTCTTCCACATGTGCCAGCCCATCAGGCACATGCCGGACAGGATCAGCAGGCCGCCCAGCAGGCGTCCCAGGTAGTAGGGATAGGTGGCGACCAGCGACTCCACGAAGCTGTAGGTCAGCGTGCCGTCGGCGTTGGTGGCGCGCCACATCAGGCCCTGGGTGATGCCGGCGATCCACATCGAGACGATGTAGAACACCACGCCGATGGTGTGCATCCAGAAATGCGTGTCGATCAGCTTGGTCGAGTACATCCCCGGCAGGCCCAGCAGGCGCGGATACAGCGCGTACAGCGAGCCGATCGAAATCATCGCCACCCAGCCCAGGGTGCCGGCGTGCACGTGGCCGACGGTCCAGTCGGTGTAGTGCGACAGCGAGTTGACCGTCTTGATCGACAGCAGCGGGCCTTCGAAGGTGGCGATCATGTAGAAGCTGATCGCCACGATCAGGAACTTAAGGATCGGGTCGGTGCGCAGCTTGTGCCACACGCCGGACAGCGTGAGGATGCCGTTCATCGCGCCGCCCCAGCTGGGCGCCAGCAGGATCACCGAGAACACCATGCCCACCGACTGCGCCCAGTCCGGCAGCGCGGTGTAGTGCAGGTGGTGCGGGCCGGCCCACATGTAGATCGAGATCAGTGCCCAGAAGTGCACGATCGACAGGCGGTAGGAGTAGATCGGGCGCTGCGCCTGCTTGGGCACGAAGTAGTACATCATCGCCAGGTAGCCGACGGTGAGCAGGAACGCCACGCCGTTGTGGCCGTACCACCACTGCGCCATCGCATCGACCGCGCCGCTGTAGACCGAGTACGACTTCCACAGCCCGGCCGGCATCACCAGGTTGTTGACGATGTGCAGCAGCGCCACCGCGATCACGTAGGCGCCGTAGAACCAGTTGGCGACGTAGATGTGCTTGACCCGGCGCTTGACGATGGTGCCGAAGAACAGCCAGCCGTAGGCCACCCAGACGATCGCGATCAGCAGGTCCAGCGGCCACTCCAGCTCGGCGTATTCCTTGCTCTGGGTGATGCCCAGCGGCAGGGTGATGACCGCGCCCAGCATCGCCGCCTGCCAGCCCCAGAACACGAAGCTGGCCAGCTTGTCGGAAATCAGCCGCACGTGGCAGGTGCGCTGCACCACGTACAGCGAGGTGGCGAACAGCACCGAACCGCCGAACGCGAAGATCATGCCGTTGGTGTGCAGCGGCCGCAGCCGGCTGTAGGTCAGCCACGGGATGTCGAAATTGAGGGCGGGCCAGTACAGCTGCGCGGCGCAGAGGACGCCGACGGCCATGCCGACGATGCCCCAGAACACGGTTGCGACCGCGAACTGGTGCACCACCTTGTCGTTGTAGGTGCCGGTGATGGCTTGCATGCGGGTCTCCGGAGTGAACATGAACATGCTAGTCAGGCCTCGAAGATCGGGGCTTGACGTGGGTCAAATTGATGGGGTCTATCGCAGTCGTGGCGGGCGGTGTAAGCCGGGCAACTGGTGGCAGGATCAGCGATAATTGTAGCCCTAGCCTTCCCGATTTGCAGGCATTCGCAAAGTCATGAGCGACCCGATCCCGCTGAATCTGGCACGACTGCGGCGCACCTGCGCGGAATGCTCGTTGCAGATGCTGTGCCTGCCCGCGGGTGTCGACGCGGAAGATCTCGGCAGGCTGGACACGGTGGTGCAGCGGCGCAAGCCGCTGGCCAAGGGCGAAAGCCTGTATCGCACCGGCGATCCGTTGCGGGCGGTGTTCGTGGCCAGCGAAGGCAGCTTCAAGACGGTGGTGGTGAACCCGGCCGGCGAAGAGCACGTACTGGGCTTCCACCTGCCGGGCGAGCTGTTCGGGCTGGATGCCATCGGCAGTGGCCAGCACCGCTGCGAAGCGGTTGCGCTGAGCGATTCGCGGGTGTGCGAGCTGCCGTTCTCGCAGCTGGCGACCATCGCCGCCAAGCTGCCCAGCCTGCAGCAGCAGCTGCTGCGCGTGATCGGCCAAAGTGCGGATCGCGACCATGACCACGTCGACGTGCTGTCGCGGCGCCAGGCCAGCGAGCGCATCGCCCTGTTCCTGCACGGCCTGAGCGAGCGCTACCGGCGCATCGGCCGGCCCTGCGACGACTTCCAGCTGCCGATGAGCCGCGACGAGATCGCCCGCTACCTGGGGCTGGTGCTGGAAACCGTCAGCCGCGGTTTCAGCCGCCTGCACGAGGACGGGGTGATCGAGGTGCGCGGCCGGCGGGTGCGCATCGTCGACGAAACGGCGCTGTGCCTGGCCGCCAACGGCGGCAGCGATGGGGCGAGCCCGCAGCCGCGCAAACGCGACCGCGCCTGATCGATAGCGGCGGCGTCTCCGCGCCGGGCTTGCCGGCCGGCGGGGGTTCCGCGAAGCTGCATCAATGATGGCGGACCTGGACATCCTTCGCGGCCTGGCAGTGGCGCTGGGCCTTGGCTTGCTGGTGGGCGTGGAGCGCGAGCGCCGGCGCGCCGACGACGGCCACGACGTGGCCGGGGTGCGCACGTTCGCGCTGATCGCGCTGGCCGGGGCGATCGCCGAGCGCATCGGCGGCATCGGCATCGCGCTGGGCGGCGCGTTCGTGGTGCTGGCGGCGCTGGCCGGCTACCGCGCCAGCCGCGGTCGCGATCCCGGTCTGACCACCGAAACCGCGATGCTGCTGGTATTCCTGCTGGGCGTGCTGGCGATGCGCGAGCTGGTGCTGGCGGCGGGCCTGGGCGTGGCGGTGACCCTGCTGCTGGCGATGAAGACCCGCGCCCACCACTTCGTCCATCAGGTGCTGACCGACCAGGAGCTGCACGACGCGCTGCTGCTGGCCGCGGCGGCCACCGTGGTGCTGCCGCTGCTGCCGGATCGCGCCATCGATCCATGGGCGGTGCTCAATCCGCGCAAGCTGTGGCTGCTTGCGGTGATCGTGATGGCGATCAGCGCGCTGGGCCACATCGCCAAGCGGGCCTATGGCGCACGCACCGGGCTGATGCTGGCGGGCTTCGCCGGCGGCTTCGCGTCCAGTGCGGCCACCATCGCCAGCATGGGCGCACGCGCCCGGCGTGAACCGGCGCTGGCCAGCGCCTGCGCGGGCGCAGGGATGATTTCCAACATCAGCACGGTGGTGCAGCTCGGCGTGGTGGTGGGGCTGATGTCACCGCCACTGCTGGCGCGGCTGTGGCCGGCGCTGCTGGCATCCGGGCTGGCGGTGACGGCCTTCGCGCTGGTTGCGGCGCGCGCCGCGCGCGACGTGCCGGCGGACCTGCAGGCGCCGGAAGGGCGCGCTTTCGAGCCCAGGCAGGCGCTGCTGTTCGTGGCGCTGCTGGCAACGGTGATGCTGGTCGCGGCGTGGTTGCAGGCGTGGCTGGGCGAGGTCGCGCTGGGGGCGGTGATGGCGGTGTCGGGCCTGGCCGATGCGCACGCCGCGGCCGCCTCGGCGGCGCAGTTGGTAGCCGCCGGACGCATCGAAGCCGACGTTGCGCTGACCGGGATTGCGCTGGGGCTGGCGACCAATTCGGCCACCAAATTTGGCCTGGCCTGGGCCAGCGGCGGGAGAGCTTACGCGCTGCGGCTGCTGCCCGGCATCGTCGCCATGCTGCTGGCCTTCATGCTGACGCTGCGGTTGAGCTGAAAAAGGCGCGGCCGAAGCCGCGCCCTGTGCCGTCTGTATTGCCAGTCCCGCTGCGCGGGACCGAGGTGGCTCAGCCGCCCACGGCCTTGCGCACCGCGGCAACGAAGTCCGGGTCCGGCTGGGTGCCGATCTTCTCGGTGCGGGCGAGGATGCGGCCGTTGGCGTCGACCAGGATCAGCATGCTGCTGTGGTTGAACTCGCCGTCGGCCAGCTGGCGGTAGCGGACGCCCAGCACCGCGGCCACCGAACGCACGTCGTTCGCGGGCGGCGCGGCCAGCGTCCAGCGGTTCAGATCCAGCTTGCGCTGGTCGACCACCTTCTTCAGCGCGGCAGGATTGTCGCGGGCCGGATCCATGCTGACCAGCAGCACATCCAGTCGCTTCTGCTGGGCCGGGGTGAGCTGGCGCTCGACCGCTTTGCCGGATTCGATGATCAGCGGGCAGATGTACTGGCAGGAGGTGTAGAACATCGACACCAGCCGCGGCTTGCCGCGCAGCGTGCGCCAGTCGCGGGTCTGGCCCTGGCTGTCGGTCAGCGGCAGCGGCAGCTGGTAGATCGAATCGCCTGGCAGCGGCGGGGCGGGCTGGCCTGCGACAGCCAGATTGGCGAAGCCGAGCAGCACGGTGGCGGCGAGGCCGCGCAGCAGGTGTTTCATTGAAGGCATTGTCATGGTGCGCTCCTGGCGCAGCGGAAGCCCATGTTGGCGGTGGCATCGCGGCCTTCGAGCGAAGACAGCATCGCCACCCGCATCATCACCGCGTAGTTCTCGCGGTCGTCCATCGACAGCGCGCCGGCGCCGCAGAACTTGCCCTTGTCGGGGTCGCCCTGGGTGCGGTTGTCGCTGTCGACCATCAGTGAGGAAGCGTCCTCGGTCCATTCCCAGACCAGCCCGTGCAGGTCGTGCACGCCGTAGGTGTTGGGTGCCTGCATGCCTACCCTGGGCAGGGCTTCCCGCGACGAGCGCGAGTACCAGCCGAGGATGCGTTCGCGCCAGGCGGGATCCTGGCGGGCATCGGTATGGGTTTCATCCGCCGCGGCGGCGTATTCCCATTCGTTCCAGGTCGGCAGGCGCCCGCCCAGCCAGCTGCAGTAGGCATCGGCCGCGAACCAGCTGACCCAGACCACCGGGCGGTCCGGCAGCGCATTGGGGCCGAGCGTATCCGGCCCGGCCCAGTGCGAGAGGTAGCGGGCTTCGGCGAACACGCTGGACACCCGGTCGCGCCGCCACTCCGGATGGCGCTTCAGGAATGCCTGGAAGTCGGCGTTGGTCACCGGCTTGCGCATCAGCGCGAACGGCTTGATGCGCACGCCGTTCTTGGCGTCCTCGTAGCGCAGTACCGACTTGAACTGGCCGCCCGGCAGCCCGGCATACCGCCCCGCCACCACGCCGGCCGCGAGGCCGGCGAGGGGCAGGACGACGAGGCCCAGAACGAGAAGCGGGGCGGTCAGTCGTTTGCGCATGGCCTTAGTGACCGTCCGAGGCGTTGGCCGGCTTGGCGGCGCGGGCGGCGGCGGCTTCGGCCTTGCTGACCTGGCCACCCGGGTTGCCCCAGCTGTTCAGCACGTAGGTCGCGATGTTGGCCACTTCGTCATCGGTCAGCTGGCTCATCGGCGGCATGTTGGAGTTGTAGTCCTTGCCGTTGACCTTCACCGGGCCGACCAGGCCGTGCAGGATGATCTCCGGCACGCGCTTCGGATTGGCCTTGATGTAGTCCGAACCGGCCAGCGGCGGGAACACGCCTTCCATGCCCTTGCCGTCGGCGCCGTGGCAGGTGGAGCAGGTGCCGGCGAACACCACCTTGCCGGCCGCGATCTGCTCGTCCTTGGTCAGGGTGCCGGCCTTGGCGGAGGCAGCGGCCACCGATACCGGGGCGCGGCTGGTGCCGGCGACCTGGTCACCCAGATAGACCGCATCCACTTCCTTGCCCGAGTAGATGTCCTTGCGCTCCTTGCCTTCGGCCTGGAGGATCGCCAGCGCGCCCTTGTTGAAGGCGCGGAAGATGCTGTGGTCGACCAGCACGTAGCTGCCCGGCACTTCCATGTGGAATTCCATCATCGCCGCACCGCCGGCCGGGATCAGCGTGGTCTGCACGTTCTCCTGGAAGCGGGTGCCGCCTTCGTACCAGACCTTGTCGAAGATCTCGCCGATGACGTGGAAGCTGGACACCAGGTTGGGGCCGCCGTTGCCGACGTACAGGCGCACCTTCTCGCCGGTCTTGGCCTTGAGCGCCTTGTCGCCGGTCATCGAGCCTTCCATGCCGTTGAACAGCACGTAGGTCGGGTTCTCGTCGATGGCCTTCTCCATGTTGAAGCCCTGGTGGCCCTTCTCGCGGTACTTGCCGGTGGTGTAGAAGTCGCCCTGCATCACGTAGTACTCGCGGTCGACCTTCGGCAGGCCTTCCGGCGGCTCGACCAGGATCAGGCCGTACATGCCGTTGGCGATGTGCATGCCGACTGGCGCGGTGGCGCAGTGGTAGACGTACAGGCCGGCATTGAGCGCCTTGAAGCTGAAGCGGCTGACATGTCCGGGCGCGGTGAAGCTGGCCGCGGCGCCGCCGCCGGGGCCGGTGACGCCGTGCAGGTCGATGTTGTGCGGCATCTTGCTGTCCGGCATGTTGCGCAGGTGGAATTCCACCGTGTCGCCCTGGCGCACGCGGATGAAGCTGCCGGGGACGGTGCCGCCGAAGGTCCAGAACGTGTAGCTCACGCCTTCGGAGATCTCCATGTCCTTCTCGACCACGTCGAGCGAGACGATCACCTTGGCGGGCGCGCTGCGGCCGGTTGCCGGCGGCACCAGCGGGGGCGAGGTCAGCACGGCCTGGACCGGCTCGCCTACCGGCGGACCGAAGTCGCCCTTGGCGGAACCGCCGGTTTCGTCCTGGTGGACGGCGCCGTTCGGGGCCGGGTTCGGCTGCTCGATGCGGCAGGCTGACAGGCCCAGGGTGGCCGCGACGGCCAAGGCCAGGGTGGCATACCGGACTGCGGGTTTCATGTTGTGTTTACCTTTCTGGAGTGATGTGTCGTTGTTGGCGGCAAGCATCGTTCGTCGACGGGGTTTCTGATGTTGATCCAAATCAAAACCGGCGGGCGGCTGGCGGGCGGTCACGCCACCTCTTGACCTGCATCAACATGCGGCCCGTGTGAAGCGCAGAACCTTGCGCCATGCACCCTTTCCCGGCACCCGCATGGCGAACCATACACGAGTGATTTGCATTCTTGTCATTGCGCTGACAGCGGGCTTTCCGCTGCATGCGTCGGAGCCTCCGAAAGCGGCGTTGGAATGGGATTTGCGCCTGCGCCACGAGCAGGTGGGGGACGCAGGTTCCAGCCGCGATGCCAACGCCAGCACTGTGCGCCTGCGCGCCGGTTTGAGGCTGGCCCCCGCGGCCGGCTGGACCGTGCTGCTGGAAGGCGAAGGCGTGGCCGGCGCCGGCAGCTACAACAGCGGCGCAAACGGCAAGGCGGCGTACCCGGCGGTGCTGGACCCGACCGGCGCCGAACTCAACCAGGCCTGGGTCAGCTGGCGGGGCGCGCAGGGCGGTTTCACCGCCGGCCGGCAGCGCATCGCGCTGGACAACCAGCGCTGGGTGGGCGCCGTCGGCTGGCGGCAGAACGAGCAGAGCTTCGATGCGCTGGGCGCGCAGTGGAAGCCGCGCGCGGACCTGGCGCTGCAGTACTACTGGCTGGACCGCGTACACCGGGTCGCCGGCGACAAGGCGATCAACCGGCTGGCGCGCGAGCGCGACCTCGACAGCCATCTGCTCAACCTTGCGTGGAAGCGCGGCGCGCAGCAGCTGGTCGGTTATGCCTATCTGCACGACGACCGCGATGTGGCCGCTGCTTCCACCGCTACCTATGGCTTGCGCTGGAGCGGCGCCGCCGGCAATGGCGGGCAGGGCTTGGGCTGGACCGCGGAATACGCCCGGCAGACCGACCATGCGCGCAACCCGGCCGATTTCAGCCTCGACTACTGGCTGCTGGAACCCAGCTGGACCCGCGGCAAGACCACCCTGCGCGCCGGCTGGGAGCGGCTGGGCAGCAATGGCATGGTGGCGGTGCAGTCGCCGCTGGCCACCCTGCATGCGTTCAACGGTTGGGACGACCAGTTCGGCACCACCCCGGCAAAGGGGCTGGAAGATCGCTATCTGGGCGCGAGCGGCAAGTTCGGCAGCGGCCGCCTGGACGACAGGCTGGGCTGGGCGCTGGCCTGGCACGACTATCGCGCCGACGTCGGCGGCCTGCGCTACGGCCGCGAGTGGAATGCTTCGCTGGGCTTTCCGCTGCCCGGCGGCCTGAGCGGGCTGGTCAAGCTGGCCGACTATCGCGCCGATGGGTTTTCGCGCGACAACCGCAAGCTGTGGCTGCAGGTGGAATGGCGCGGCACGCGGGCGCTGGCGCCATGAAAACACTGGACCTGCGCGCGCTGCCGGCGCCGGAACCGCTGCTGCAGGCACTGGCCGCGGCCGATGCGCTGCAGCCGGGGCAGGCGCTGGAGGTGTTGACCCCGCTGCTGCCGGCGCCGCTGCTGGAGGCGCTGGAATCGCGCGGCCTGCACTGGCGCGCCGAGCCGTGTGTGGATCACGGCACCTGGGTGGCGATCCTGCGCCCCGCTGCCTGATGTCGGTGCGATGACCAAGCTGGCGATGCAGCAGGCGCCGCCGCCGGCGACGCCGCGGCGGTTCCTGCTGTCGGCGTCGCTGTGGGGCGTGGTGGCCGGCATGCTGCTGGCGGTCGATGGCGGCACGGCATTCGCGTCGCGCTGGGGCGGCGCCACCCTGGCGCTGGTGCACGCATTGGCGCTGGGCGTGCTGGGCAATGCGATGTTCGGCAGCCTGCTGCAGTTCCTGCCGGTGGCGGCTGGTGCGCGCGTGCGCGGCGGGCGGCCCGCGGCGTGGCTGCTGCACGCGCTGCTCAATGCCGGCGCGCTGCTGCTGGTGCTGGCGCTGCGCCAGCCCGCCCTGCTGTCGCCGCACTGGGGCGGCCTGCTGCTGGTGGCGGCGTTCGTCCTGCTGGTGGCGCTGGTGCTGCCGGGGCTGGCCGGTGCTGCAGGGCAGGCGCTGCTGCGCTGGGGGATTGGTTGCGCGCTTGCCGGCGGGCTGGTGGCGGCGCTGCTCGGGTTTTCGTTGGCACTGGCGGTTGCGGGTACATGGCGCTTGCCGTTGCTGCCGCTGACCGATGCGCACGCCGGCTGGGGCGTGCTGGGCTGGGTGCTGGCGCTGCTGGTGGCGGTGGCGCGGGTGGTGATGCCGATGTTCCAGGGCGTGGCCGCGGTGCCTGCGCGCTTGCAGGCGGGGTGGCAACTGGCGCTGTACGCGCTGCTGCTGGCGGCGCTGATCATGGCGCTGTGCGGCGAATCGGCGCCGGCGCTGCGGATGGGCGCGGGGCTGCTGGTGCTGGCCGTCGCCCTCGGCGGTCTGCTGGCGCAGTTGCGTGCCCCGAAGCTGCGGCGCGCGCCGCTGACGTATTTCTGGATGACGGGCTTCGCCGCGCTGGCCGCGGCCGCCTGCGCGCTGCTGGTTGGCGGCGAGGCTAACCAGGTGCTGGCGGGCATGCTGGCCCTTGCGATCGGGCTGCCGCTGCTGGTCACCGGCATGCAGCTGGAAATTTCCGCCTTCCTGGGCTGGATCGAGCTGCAGCGGCACTGCGGGCGCGGGGTGCGCCTGCCCGGCGTGCAGCTGCTGTTGCCGACGCGCGACAAGGCCATCGTGCTGGTGCTGCACTGGCTGTCCGCGCTGGCGCTGCTTGCCGCCACGGCGCATCCTGCGCTGGCGCGGTTGGCCGGCAGCGCGCTGCTGCTGGCGCATGCGGCAGGCTTCGTCGCGCTGTGCGGGGTCGACTGGCGCCGTACCCGCTTCATCCGCGGATTGAAGGAGCAGGGATGAGCAAACCGTTGCCGCTGGTGTATTCGTGTTCGGGCTGTTCCAGCGCGGCGCAGATGGCCAACCACCTGGCGCTGCAGCTGGATCGCGCCGGTGCGGCGGAGATGTCCTGCATTGCCGGTGTTGGCGGCGGCGTGGCCGGGCTGGTGCGCACCGCGCGCAGCAAGCGCCCGATCCTGGCGCTGGATGGCTGCGTGCTCGAATGCGTGTCGGCCTGCCTGGCCAATGCCGGGGTCGTGGCCGACACCCACCTGGTGCTGTCCGACTATGGGGTGAAGAAACGCAAACACGCCGACTTCGATGGCGAACAGGCCGACGCGGTCTATCTGCAGCAGGTATTGCCGGCGGCGCATGCGCTGGCGGAGGGAAACGACGATGCGTGAACGCGCTCCGGGACTGACGCCAGTGCGGCTGGCCATCGATGGCGTGGACGACGGGCTGGTGCTGCTGCTGGCGGCGCGTGCGCGGCTGGCGCGGTTGGCCGGGCGGCTCAAGGCCGGCGCCGGCATGCAGGGCCGCGACGATGCGCGCGAGCAGCGCGTCCACCAGCGTGCGGAAACGCTGGCCGGCGTGCTGGGGGTGGCCCCGGCCACCGCCAGCGGGGTGCTGGCGCTGGCGATCGGCGACGCCTGCCGGGCGCAGGGGCTGCAATCTGATCTGGATCAAGGAGCGGCCCCCGGCGATGGCCGCATGATCGCGACCATCATGCACATCCATACCGATTCCGCGCCGGCCCCGGCGCATCCGCTGCTGCGGCTGGTGCCGCCGCCGCGCCGCATCGCGCCGCTGCTGCGGATACTGCCGCCGTCCACGCAGAAACGCCTGCTGGAACGGGCGATGGCGAAAGTGCTGGCCGCGCCGATGGCCGACGGCACCCTGGACTTCATGGCCGGCCGCCGGCTGGGCATCGAGGTCAGCGATCTCGGCCTGCGCTGGGTGGTGGAACTGCAGGGCCAGCAGCTGGTGGTGGTGGATGCACCCGCCGAAGCCACCGTGCGCGGCACCGCCACCGACCTGCTGCTGCTGGCCGGCCGGCTGGAGGACGCCGACACCCTGTTCTTCCAGCGCCGGCTGGTGCTCACCGGCGACGTCGAGCTGGGCCTGACCGCGCGCAACATGCTGGACCGGCTGCCGTGGGAAACGGTGCCGCTGGGCCTGCGCATCGCCCTCAACCGCGGCGCCCGCTTCGCCCGCGCCGCCCGCGGCGCCTATCGCGCGAAAGCCTGAGCGCCGCCCTGTTCCCGTCGCCCGTGCGGCCGTCGCGCGGGTGTTGCCCGTCCCCGATCCGAAGAGCACATGAACGCATCCGTCGCGCCGTCCTGGCATCCCGCACTCGAAGCGCGCCACGCGCCGCTGGTCGAGAAGCTTGAACGCCTGATCCCGTGCATGGAGGTGCCGCTGCACCTGCCGTGGATCGACGCCATCCTTGAACTCAAGCGCCAGCGCGGCGCGGTGATCATGGCGCACAGCTACCAGTCGCCGGAAATCTTCCACGGCGTGGCCGACATCACCGGCGATTCGCTGGCGCTGGCGCAGGCCGCGGCTGGCTGCGACAGCGACCTGATCGTGCTGTGCGGCGTCCACTTCATGGCCGAGAGCGCCAAGATCCTGGCGCCCGACAAGACCGTGCTGATCCCGGATCTGGAAGCCGGCTGTTCGCTGGCCTCCTCGATCACCGCCGCCGACGTGCGCGCGCTGCGTGCGCAGCATCCGGGCACGCCGGTGGTCAGCTACGTCAACACCAGCGCGGCGGTGAAGGCCGAGTCCGACGCCTGCTGCACCTCCGCCAACGCGGTGCAGGTGGTGGAGGCAATCGCCGCCGAGTTCGGCGTGGACAAGGTGATCTTCCTGCCCGACCGCTATCTCGGTTCGTGGGTGGCGCAGCAGACCGGCATCGAGCTGGTGCTGTGGAACGGCGTGTGCGAGGTGCACGAGAAGTTCACCGCGATGGAAGCGCGCCACACCCGCGAGCGTTTCGACGCCAAGATCGTGGCGCATCCGGAATGCGCGCCGGAAGTGCTGGCCGAGGCCGATTTCGTCGGCTCCACCAGCGCCATGGGCAAGTGGCTGGAAAAGGAAAAGCCGGCGCGGGTGGCGATGATCACCGAGTGCTCGATGGCCGACAACCTGCGCAACCAGTTCCCGCAGGTGGAGTTCATCAAGCCCTGCAACCTGTGCCCGCACATGAAGCGGATCACCCTGCCCAACATCCACGCCTGCCTGCGCGACCTCAAGCACGAGGTGACCGTGCCCGACGACGTGGCCGTCGCCGCGCGGCTCGCGCTGGCGCGGATGCTGGCGGTGGGGCGTCGCGACCGGGTGTGAGCGCGCCCGCGCCCATCATCATCGTCGGCGGCGGCATCGCCGGGCTGTCGGCGGCGCTGGCCGCCGCGCCGGCGCCGGTGCTGCTGCTGGCGCGCGCGTCCGGCACCCGGGGCGCCGCCAGTGCGCTGGCGCAGGGCGGGATCGCGGCAGCCATCGATCCCGGCGACAGCCCGCAGGCGCACGCACGCGACACCTGCGTGGCCGGCGGCTTCCACAACGATCCGGCCATCGTCGACCTGCTGACCATCAATGCCGGCGATGCGGTGGGCTGGCTGCAGGACATCGGCGTGGCCTTCGATCGCGAACCTGACGGCCGCCTGCAGTTCTGTCGCGAAGGCGGCCACGACCGCGCGCGCATCGTCCATGCAGGCGGCGATGCCACCGGCGCGAAGGTGATGGAGGCGCTGGTCGCCGCCGCGCGCGCGGCAACGCACATCGAGCGCCGTGTCGGGGTGGACGTCGATGGGCTGGTGCTGCGCGATGGGCAGGTCTGCGGCGTCTGCGTCACCCGTGCCGACGGCGGCCGCGAAGCGCTGCACGGGCGCGCGGTGGTGCTGGCAACCGGCGGCATCGGCGGGCTGTTCGCGCAGACCAGCAACCCGGCCGACGCCGATGGCAACGGGCTGGCGCTGGCGCTGGCCGCAGGCGCTGCCGCACGCGATCTCGAGTTCGTGCAATTCCATCCCACCGCGATGGCGCTGCCTGGCCTGCACAGCCTGCCGCTGGTGACCGAAGCATTGCGCGGCGCTGGCGCGCGCCTGCTGGGCACCGATGGCGCTTCGCTGATGGACGGCGTGCATCCGCTGGCCGACCTGGCCCCGCGCGACATCGTGGCGCGGCGGGTCTGGCAGGCCGGCCGGGATGGTGGCGCGTGGCTCGATGCGCACAAGGTCGGCGCCGCGTTCCCGCAGCGGTTCCCCACCGTGTTCCAGGCCTGCATGGATCACGGCATCGATCCGCGCGTGCAGCCGATCCCGGTAACCCCGGCGGCGCATTTCCACATGGGCGGAATTTCCGTCGATGCCGATGGCCACAGTTCGCTGCCGGGCCTGTTCGCGGTGGGCGAAGTGGCCTGCAACGGCGTGCACGGCGCCAACCGGCTGGCCAGCAATTCGCTGCTGGAGGGCGTGGTATTCGGGCGCCGCCTGGGCGCGCTGCTGCGCCCGTTGGCCGATGGCGGGCAGCCGCGCGGCAGTTTCCGGATGGTGCGGCGCAAGCCGTCGCTGGACGCCGCGCAGCTGGACTACCTGCGTGCGCTGATGATGCAGGCGATGGGGCCGCTGCGCAGCGGCGCGACCTTGCAGGCGGCGCTGCAGGACTGCACGGAGCTGGCCGGATCCGGCTGGCAGGGCGAACTGGCGCAGCGGATGCTGGGCGAGGCGCTGCGGCGGACTGCAAGTCTGGGCGCGCATTACCGCAGCGATGCGCCGCCGGTTGGCTGATCCCGCCGTGAAAACGGGCACGTCCCTGTGCCCCCCGAAACTCGTCGCGGCTCAGGCCGCGGACATCCGCATGCCCGGCTCGCCGTGCCAGTAGCCGTTGCGCTCGCCGATCCGCGCCGGCGCTTCGCTGGCGCTGCGGGCGGCGTCGAAGTGACGCACGATTGCTTCCATGCCTTCGGCCTGCGGATACAGGCGCAGGATGTCCACGCCCAGCGCGCGCAGCTCCGGCAGTTCCGGGCCGAGGTCGGTGATTTCCTCGCCCTGCACCGAGATGCCGTTGATGCGCAGGAACGGGCGGCCTTCGCGGGTGGCCAGCGGCATGCCGTCGGGGTAGTCGATGCAGCGGAAGCCGCACTGGTCCTTCGGGACGTCGAGCGCGCGCGCGGTGAAGCAGCGCGCCGAGAACGACAGCGGCAGCCGGCCCCAGGCGATCACTTCCAGTTCCGGCATGCTGCCGCCGTCGGCCAGCACGCCGTCCTTCAGTTCGCCAATCAACGTGCGCCCCTGTTCGACGCCCGGCACCCAGCGGCGCAGGCCGTCTTCGCCCAGAAGTGCCAGTGCGCGGTGGTTGTAGACGTTGAGGGTGGGGCCGGCCACGAACGGCCGGCCCTTCTCCTTGCACAGTTGCACCGCGGACAGGTCGTTGGCCTCGATCCAGAAGCCGCCGTGGGAAATCTGCCGGTCCAGCACGCTGAGTTCGGATTCGGCTTCGATCAGCGCCAGCGTCGACAGCACGATCTGCTTGCCGGAAGCGGCCAGCTCCTCGGCCAGCGTCAGCCAGTCGGCGGTGCGCAGCTCGCGGCGCTTGCTGCACACGGTTTCGCCCAGGTAGACGATGTCGACCGGCCAGTCGATGGCCTCGCGGTAGAACGCCAGCGTGCGCTCGCGCGGCCAGAAATACTGCAGCGGGCCAAGGCTCAGTTTCATCGGGGTTCCTTCAGTGCCAGGCGCGGTGGTACGGGCCCAGCGTGGTCTGGTGGCCTTCGGCGTGGCGCGACAGCTCCGCCTGCCATTCCGGCTTGAGTTGCCAGTGCGCTTCATCGGCGACGACCTGGTCGATCGCCTTGCGCCAGGTGCGGGTGACCGAGCTGACGTAGGCCACGCCGCGCTGGCGGCCTTCGATCTTCAGCGCGACCACGCCGATCTGCTTGAGGCGCGGCAGCAGCTCCATCGTGTTGAGGCTGGTCGGTTCTTCCAGCGCGTGGAAAACTTCGTTGCCGACTTCGAAACGGCCCTTGCACACGGTGGGGTAGCCGGCCGGCTCCTCGGGCTTGAATTCGTCGATCAGCACGTCGTTGAGGCGCACGCTGCGGCTGCCGTCGTCCTGTTCGTCCCAGCGCACGAACTTGGCCGGCGAGCACACGCCGTGGCGGTTGGGCGATGCGCCGGTGACGTAGCTGGACAGCTGGCAGCGGCCTTCCACCATGATGCACAGGCTGCCGAAGGCGAAGACTTCCAACGCCACCGGCGACTTCTCGCACAGCCGCTCCACTTGCTGCAGCGACAGCACCCGCGGCAGCACCGCGCGGGAGATGCCGAAGCGCTCGAACGCATAGCGCAGCGCCGGCGCGGTGGTGGCGCTGCCCTGCACGGAAAGATGGCGTGGCAGGTTGGGGTGGGTGCGCGCGGCATAGTCCAGCACCGCCATTTCGGCGGCGATGATGGCATCGCAGCCCAGCCCGGCGGCCTTGTCCACCGCCGCGTGCCAGTCGCGCAGGCGCGCGCTGTCGGGATAGGTGTTCAGCGCCAGGTAGACCTTGGCGTTCCTGGAATGCGCGTAGCGGATACCGGCGCGCAGTTCGTCGTCGCTGAAGTTCAACCCCGGGAAGGCGCGCGCGTTGGTCTGGTCGCGGAAGCCGGCGTAGACCGCGTTGGCGCCGGCATCCACCGCCGCCTGCAGGGCCGGCAGGTTGCCGGCGGGACACACCAATTGCATGGGAAGCTCCCACTGGGGAAGCGTGAATGGTCTTGCGTGGGGCCGGGGGCGTCATTGATTTGCGTCAATCGGGTTGGCCGCCGCTGAACGAAACCCGAATCCGGCCCGGCCTTAAGGCGCCCATAAGCCGGCGGCGGTGGAATGCGTCCGTGGGCAAACCGCCCACTTCTTGAGAGAGACGACATGAAGGCCCCCCTGCTCAGCGTCATCACCCTGGCCACCGTGACCGCCGCGTTGTTCGCGCCGGCTGCCATCGCCGGTCCCAAATGCACCGACGCGCCGCGCAGCAAGTGGCTGCCGGAGAAAACCATGCAGGACCGGATCACCAGCGCCGGCTACGTCATCGACAAGTTCAAGGTGTCGGGCAGCTGCTACGAGATCTACGGCAAGGACAAGGCCGGCAACCGGGTGGAGATCTACTACGACCCCACCAACGGCAAGGTGGTCAAGGAAAACATCGACGACTGACGGAGATTCGTGATGGACAGCATCCTGCGGCATGCGAACAATGAGCCGGCGGCGACGCCGGCTCCGACGGTCAAGGTCTGGGATCCGCTGGTGCGGCTGTTCCACTGGTCGCTGGCGGCGTGCATCCTCGGCGCGTTCCTGGTGGAGGAGGGCGATACCGCCCACCGCTGGTTGGGTTACACGGCGCTCGGGCTGATCGGATTCCGGGTGCTGTGGGGATTGCTGGGCTCGCGCCATGCACGCTTCGGAGACTGGGTGCGCGGGCCGCGGTCGGTGGCCACCTATCTGCGGCAGCGGCTTGCTGGCCGCTCGCAGCGCAGGCTGGGACACAATCCGGCGGCGGCGGTGATGATCCTGCTGTTGATGGCCTGGGTGGCCGCGGTGGGCGTTACCGGCTGGATGCAGACGCTGGATGCCTACTGGGGCGTCGAATGGCTGGAGGAACTGCACGAAGCCCTGGCCTACGGTCTGCTTGCGCTGGTCGGCGTGCACGTGCTGGCGGCCATCGTCGAGAGTTGGCACTACCGCGAGAACCTGATCGCCGCGATGGTGCATGGCCGCAAGCGCGCGCTCGACAATGCGCCGGATTGAGGTCGCGCCGATCACCCTTCGCCCACCCGATGCGGTGGGCGAAGGCACGCCGGCGGTTTGCTCCAGATCAAGGCTGCCCGTTCCGGGCCGGCCTAAGGTGCGCCCATGCGCCTGCTCCTAGCCGAAGACGACCGCGCGCTGGGCCGCGCTCTGGCCGATGGCCTGCGTCACCTCGGTCACGCCGTGGACTGGGTGGAGGACGGTCTGCACGCGTTGCATGCCTTCGACGGCACGCCCTACGCCGCGGCCATCCTCGACTGGAACCTGCCGCGCATGACCGGCGTCGAGGTCGTGCGCACCTTGCGTCGTCGCGGCGATGCCACCCCGGTACTGCTGCTGACCGCGCGCGATGCCCTGGACGACCGGGTTGCCGGCCTGGACTGCGGCGCCGACGATTACGTGGTGAAGCCGGTGCATCTCGATGAGCTGGCTGCGCGCGTGCGCGCACTGCTGCGGCGTTCCACCGGCGATGCCGCCCCCGTGCAGCGCGTGGGCGCGCTGGAACTGGATCCGGCCAACCGCAGCGCGCGCCTCGCTGGCGGCCCATTGGAACTGTCGCCGCGCGAATACGCCCTGCTCGAATCGCTGGCCGCGCATCCCGGGCGGGCGCTGTCGCGCGCCCAGCTGGAGGAGGCCGTGTACGGCTGGGGCGAGGAGGTGGCGAGCAATGCCATCGAAGTGCACGTGCACCATTTGCGCCGCAAGCTGGGGTCGGGCTGGGTGCGCACCTTGCGCGGCGTCGGCTATGCGCTGTTTCCGCCGGCGAAAACGCCGCTGGCGGACGACGAAGGCGAGTCGCCATGAAGCGTCCCTCGCTGCAGCGGCGCTTGCTGTGGTTCGTCGGGCTGCCGGTGGTCGCGCTGTGGATTGGCGCAGGGCTGTGGCTGGCGCAGGGTGCGCGCCACGAGACCGCGGAGATGTTCGACCGCGAGCTGGAGCGCACCGGCGCGAGCGTGCTGGCGGTGATCGCTTCGGTGCCCGACGCGGCGCTGGCGGCGCGGGGCGACGGGGCAGCGATCGCGGTTGCCGAACACGAGGACGAAGGGCCGCGCCCCGAGATCGTGGTTCGCGACCGCAGCGGCCGGGTGCTGCTCGACGCCTCCAGCCTGCCGCCGCTCGAGCTCGACGAGGCAGCGGCACATTTCCACAGCATGGCCCACGCCGGCGAAACCTGGCGCGTCTACCAGCGCTGGGATGCGTCCGGCCGGCACTGGATACAGGTCGCCGCGCCGCTGCACGACCGTGATGAACTGCTTTCGGCGCTGCTGCGCGGCACCTTGCTGCCGCTGCTGGCGCTGCTGCTGTTGCTGCCGCTGGCGACGTGGCTGGGCTTGCGCGGCGGACTGGCGCCGCTGCGATCGGTGTCCCGCGCCATCGATGCGCAACCTGCGCGCACGCCGACATTGACCCGCACCGACGTTCCCGCCGAGCTGCTCCAGCTGACCCGGGCGGTCGATGCGCTGGTCGCCAAGCTGGATACCGCACTCGCGCGCGAGCGCCGGTTCACTGCCGACGCCGCGCACGAGCTGCGCCATCCGTTGTCGGTATTGCAGCTGGAGCTCGATCTTGCCGGCGAAACCGCCGATGCCGCGAGCCGCGCGCAGCATCTGCAGCGTGCGGGTGAGGGCCTGCAGCGCATGGAGCGGCTGGTCACGCAATTACTGACCCTGGCACGGGTGGAGTCGCTGGAAGCGCTGCCCGATGCCGCCGCACTGCCGCTGGCGGCGCTGGTGCGCACCGCCGTGGCCGAAGCGGGCGAGCGCGCGATTCCGCGGGGCGTGGCTCTGTCGTTTGCCGCGGATGGTGATGTCGTCGTGCTGGGCAGTGCGGGCCTGCTCGATATCGCCGTGCACAACCTTATCGACAACGCCATCGCCCACGGCCGCACACCGGGGTGCGTGGACATCGGCGTGCGTGCGGAAGGCGGGATGGCCGAGGTGAACATCGACGACAACGGCCCCGGCATGCCCGCTGACCAGGCCCGCCGGCTGGGCGAGCGGTTCCTGCGCAGCTCCGGCAGCGGCAGCGGGCTGGGGCTTTCGATCGTGCATGCCATCGCCACGTTGCACGGCGGCGCGCTGGCCGCGGAGCGTTCGCCGCTGGGCGGCGCGCGCATTACGCTGCGGTTGCCGCTGCAGGCGCACCACCGTTGACTTGGGTCATGGCCCGCGCCATGGGGACATGACATTTTCGCAATGGGCAAGAGCGACACGCCCGAACACCACTGGAGGTTTGACCATGCGGTTCACGATGCTTCCCTTCCCGCCGATGTCCATGCGGCACGTCCCACGTTCGCTGGTGCTGGCCATCGGCGTGGCGGTTTCCCTGGGTGCGTGCCAGGCGGCGCCCGCGCCCGACGCACAAGACGACCATGCCGCAGCCGCGACTGAGGCCGCAACGCAATCCGCTGCAGCGCCCGCCGACGCCCATGCCGGGCATGCAGGCGAAACGGCCGCTGTCACCGCGCTGCCTGACGGCCAGCGCTGGGAGACGGATGCGCCGTTGCGCGCCGGCATGCGCAACCTGCGCGAAGCCACCGAGACGCTCAACCATTACGAGATGGGTCATCTGGACGATGTCCAGCGCGACAACGCGGTGGCGAAGATCGACGCCGCGATCAAGGACATGATCGCCAACTGCAAGCTCAAGCCGGAGGCCGACGCCGCCCTGCACGGGCTGCTGACGAAGTTCATCGCCGGCGCCAACGCCGCGCGTGCGGGCAAGTTCGGCAAGGCGGAGCTGGCGCCGATGCAGGAAGCGCTGGCGCAGTATCCGCAGCTGTTCGACGACCATGACTGGAGCGAAGCGGCGAACTGAGCCGTTTCGTTCGAGCGGAGCCTGCTTCGCTACGGGGTTGCGGCGGCCGGTGATTGTTTGCCGGCCGCCACCCCGCGCCACAGCGCATCCACGCGCTTTTCCACCGCGGCATCCAGCTGGATCGGCTTGCTCCACGTGCGCGTGGTTTCCGCCGGCCATTTGTTGGTCGCATCCAGCCCCAGTTTCGAACCGAGGTTCGGGGTCGGGCTGGAGAAGTCGAGGTAATCGATCGGGGTCTTGTCGATCAGCACGCTGTCGCGAACCGGGTCGACGCGGGTGGAGATCGCCCAGATCACCTGCGACCAGTCGCGCACGTCGATGTCCTCGTCGGTGACGATCACGAACTTGGTGTAGGTGAACTGGCGCAGGTACGACCAGATGCCCATCATGATCCGGCGCGCGTGGCCGGGGTACTGCTTGCGGATCGACACCACCGCGATGCGGTAGGAACACGCTTCCGGCGGCAGGTAGAAGTCGACGATTTCCGGGAACACCTTGCGCAGCAGCGGCACGAACACATCGTTCAGCGCCATCGCCATCACCGATGGCTCATCGAACGGCGCGCGGCCCATGTAGCTGCCCTGGTAGATCGCGTCCTTGCGCAGGTGCATGCGCTGGATGGTCATCACCGGGAAATGGTCCTGCGCGTTGTAGTAGCCGGTGTGGTCCCCGAACGGGCCTTCCAGTGCGGTTTCGGCCGGGTCGATGAAGCCTTCCAGCAGGATCTCGCAGCCGGCCGGCGCATCCAGCCCGGTCAGCTTGCTGGGCCAGACGCGGGTGCGCTCGCCGCGCAGCAGGCCGGCGAATTCGTATTCCGACAGGGTGTCGGGAATCGGCGCCACCGCCGCCAGCAGGGTGCCGGGATCGGCGCCGATCGCCACCAGCAGCGGGAACGGCTTGCCGGGATGGGTGGCCTTCCAGTCGGCGAAGTCCAGCGCGCCGCCGCGGTGCGGCAGCCAGCGCATGATGATGCGGTTCCTGCCGATCACCTGCTGGCGGTAGATCGCCACGTTCTGGCGCGGCTTGCGGGTGCCGCGGGTGACGACCAGGCCAAGCGTGATGAGCTTGGCCGCGTCTTCCGGCCAGCAGCGCTGGATCGGCAGGCGCGACAGGTCGACGTCGTCGCCTTCCAGCGTTTCGTGCTGGAACGCGGCTTCGCGCACCTTCTGCGGCGCCACGTGCGCCAGCTGCGCCAGCTCCGGCCAGCTGCTCAATGCGTCGCGCAGGCTGGACGGCCAGCGCGGTTCGCGGATCGCCGCCAGCAGCTCGCCGAGTTCGCGCAGCGAGGCCAGCGGGCGTCCGGCCAACGCCGCTTCGATGCGGTCGCGATGGCCGTACAGATTGCCGAGGTAGGCATGGTCGCTGCCGACGGGATGTTCCATCAGCAGCGCGGGCCCGCCTTCGCGCAGGGCGCGCAGGCTGAGCGAGGTGGTTTCGAGTTCGGGATCGACCGGCGCGCCGACGCGCTGCAGGCGTCCGTGGCGTTCGAGTGCGGAAAGGTAGGCGCGCAGGTCGTGGAAGCTCATGAAGAACCGTCGGGTGGGGTGAATGTTCCGGTGGCCAGTGCCGTGGCCAGCGACTGCTGCCATGGCGCGATGTCGAGGCCGTGCGCGTCGCGCCAGCCGGGATCGAACAGGGTCTGCTGGTAGCGCTTGCCGCGGTCGCACAGGAGGGTGACGATGCTGCCGCGTTCGCCGCGCGCGCGCATGTCCGAAGCCAGCTGCAGACAGGCGGCGAAGTTGGTGCCGGAGGAGCCGCCGTAGCGCGTGCCCAGAAGTTCTTCCAGCTGCAGTGCGGCGGCGATGGACGCGGCGTCTTCGACTTCGATCACGTCATCGACCACGTCGAAGATGAAGCCGGGCTCCACCCGCGGGCGGCCGATGCCTTCGATCCGCGTGGGCCGGCTGGCCACCGCGTCGCGGCTGCGTTCGCGCCAGCCGTGCACGTAACCGCTGCCGGCGGGCTCGGCAACGCACAGACGGGTGTCCATGCGGCGGTAGCGCAGGTAGCGGCCGATGGTGGCGGAAGTGCCGCCGGTTCCCACGCCGCAGACGATCCACGACGGCTCCGGCTGCGGTTCGCGGTGGAGCTGGCCGAGGATGGATTCGGCGATGTTGTTGTTGCCGCGCCAGTCGGTGGCGCGTTCGGCCAGACCGAACTGGTCGAGGTGGCAGGCGCCGTTGGCGGCGTGCTCGGCGGCGCGCGCGTGCACCTGCGCCGGGTCTTCGACCAGATCGCACTGCCCGCCCAGCGCCTGCACGTCGAGGATTTTCTGCGGCGCGGTGCAGGCCGGCATCACCGCGATGAACGGCAGTCCCAGCAGGCGCGCGAACCAGGCTTCGGAAATCGCGGTGCTGCCGGAAGAGGCATCCACCACCGTCTGCCCCGGCTGCAGCCGGCCGTTGCACAGCGCGTACAGGTACAGCGAACGCGCCAGCCGGTGCTTGAGGCTGCCGGTGGGATGGCTGGCCTCGTCCTTGAAGTAGAAGGCGATGTCCGGGAAACCGGGGAAATCCAGCCGCAGCAGGTGGGTGTCGGCCGAGCGCGTGGCCTCCTGTTCCAGCAGGGCGAGGGCGTTGCGCACCCAGGCGCGGGCGGCCGAATCGGAGCGGGTCGTGGGCGTGTTCATGCGCCCATGATCCCGCGTCCGCGGCCGATCCTCAATTTCCCGCCGCCAGCAGCGCCCGCACCCGCGCGCCAAGGTGCTCGAAATAGAGGTCGATGTAGCTGATGCCGTTCTCGTGGTCGATCAGGTACGGGTTCATCAGCGTATGGCGCAGGATCATCAGCCGGTCGCCGCCATCCTCGCCCAGCGTCGCCGGATCCAGCCCCAGTGCGTCGAGAATGCGGCGGGTCTCGGTCTCGCCCAGCGCGTCGGGCCGCAGCGTGGTCACCGAGCCGAAGAACTGCTTGTCCTGCAGCGGCCGGCTGGGATCGATGCGCAGTTCGTCATGCACGCGCCGGACGAAGGCGTTGGCCACCGCCACATCGCGGTTGCCGGTCGGGTTCAGCGCGAAGCACACCAGGTTGCTGTCGGGCGCGAATGGCACCACCGCGCGGACCACGTCGCGCAGGTCGTCGGCGAAGCGCAGCGCACGTGCGTGGAAGGCTTCGGCGGAACGGATGGTCTGCGCCGGCAGCCGGCCGAAATGCGCGTGGTCCAGCGGCAGCACCTTGTGGGTGACGTACACGCCGGCCACCGCCGCCCCGGACTTGGAGCCTTCGGGGATGAACTGGCCGAGGCTGCGGTAGCGGCCCATGTAATCCTTCGGCGCCTGGCCGTGGAACACGTAGTCGGCTTCCTCCGAGAGCAGCGCCACCGCGCGGTGGTCGCGGCAGATGAAGGCGCCGGTGCCGTAGGGCAGGTAGCCGAGCTTGTGCGGGTCCACCGTCACCGAATCGGTATCGCCCAGCGCGGCGATTGCGGAATAGACCTCCGCCGACGGGAACGCGCTGAAGCCGGCGGCGATCTCCTCGCGCGCGCGCAGGCTGCCGTCCTCGTTGCGGAACAGGGTGGCGAGGTAGCCGCCCCAGGCGGCATCGACGTGCACCGCGAAGCCCAGCCCGCGCGCCGCGAAGCGCTGGCGTGCGTCCACCACCGCGTCGATCGGGTCGATCGTGCCGTATTCGGTGGTGCCCATCACCGCCACCGCCATCAGCACCGGCTGGCGCTCGCGCAGGCAACGCTCGAGGGTGGTTTCCAGCGCGTCGGCGTCGATGCGCATGCCGCGCTCCGGCAGCAGTTCAAGTTGGGCGCGGCCCAGCCCCAGCAGCTTGCAGCCCTTGCTCCACGAGTAATGGGCGGTGATCGGTGCCAGCACCTTCGGCAGCTTCAGAGTGGGATGGGCGGCGAAGAAACCCGCCAACCCGCGCTGCTCGATGCGCTCGCCCTGCACGCGCGCCTGCCAGCGCCGGCGCTCGCCCGCGCTTGCCTGTGCCAGCCATTGGCCCCAGCGGTCCACCAGCACGGTGGCCTGGTGCGGATGCAGGTTGAACGCGCTCCAGACGTCTTCGGGCAGATCAAGCTCGGGCACGCCCGCCGCCAGCAGCGCCACCGGGAATGCCTTCTGCGCCAGCGCCAGCCGCAGCGCCTGGTAATTGGCCAGGGTGCCGCCCGAGGTCAGGTGGCCGAAGGCACAGTCGGGCCGCGCCGGGTCGTTGACGTAGCCGAGCATTCCGGCCAGCTGCAGGCCTACCTTCACCTCCAGCTCCACCGTCACCGGCGCAGCATCTTCGGAGACGTTGTTGGGGTTGTAGGGCAGGGTCAGGATCTGCGCAGCCAGACCGGGCAACAGCAGGTCGGAGGCCATGTGGCCGATGTAACGCGGGCTGTGGAACGGCACCGACTTCTTCAGCGCCGCCGACAGCTGGTGCAGCTCGCGGCGCATGCGCGCCTCGAATGCCTGGTACTCCGGATGCTGCGCCGCCGCGGTGGAGATCGCCGGCGGGTCTTCGGGATGGAAATTGCGCCGCCAGTAGACGTGGTCGCGCAGGAACTCGACGACGAGTTTTTCCAGCAGCGAATCGTTTTCGCCGTAGGGGCCGAGGAAGCAGGCGTCGGGCACGCGCGGCTGCGCGGCGGAAGAAGGCGTCGCGGATTGCATCGAAGGCTCCGGGGAAGTCAGCCCAGCAGCGGCAGCAGCCAGCCGGCGGGATGATGCGCGCGGGCGATGCCGTAGATGAACAGGAAGGTGGCCAGCGCGGCCACGTAGAAGGCGGCGCGCTGCGTGCGGCTGCGCTTCTCGCGCATCGCCAGCACGCCCAGCACCACATAGACCACCAGCAGCGCCAGCTTCAACGACAGCCAGCCGTTGGCGAACATCGCCTTCGGCAGCATCGAGAACAGCATGGTGGCCGAGGTCAGCAGGATCGTGTCGACGGTGTAGCTGGTGTATTTCGGCAGCCAGTGGCGCGGCCAGCGCGCACCCAGCAGGGCGGCACCGCCGCGCAGCGCGAAGATCGCGCCGCTGCACATGACCGCGTGCACGTGCGTCCACTTGACCTGCGGGTAGAACTCCATCATCGGCGACATGCGCAGGTCCTCAGCCCGGGCGCCCGTCGGCGCGCGGATGCAGGTAGATCGACAGCGAGCGCAGCACCCACGGCAGGAACGCCAGCAGCCAGCCGGCAGCGGCGACCACCTGCCAGAAATAGGAATCCGGGGCGACTTCGGCGGCCACGCGCGTCACCGCCACCAGCTGCAGCGCGGCGAAGGCGAACCAGCCCACCGCCGGCATCGCCATCGGCCGGCCGGAATGGCCCTGCGTCACCCGCGTCACCATCGCCACCAGCAGGCTGCCGAAGAAACCGATGAACAGCGCATGCGCCGGCCCGCGGCCAAGCACGAACTCGCCGCCGGCGGCATACAGGGCGCTCTGCACCGCATACAGCGCGAACGCCACCGGCAGCCAGGCGAAGCCGAGGAACAGCACCCACAGGATCCCCGGCGCCTTGCCGCGCGGCCACCAGCGCAGCAGCACCAGCGCACTGCCGACCGCCAGCAGCGCATCCACCGGCCACAGCCAGCGGTTGGCATGCGCCAGTTCCAGCGCCAGGTGCGCCAGCAGCAGCGCCCACAGGGATGCCAGCACCCACATCGGCCGCCACGCCCGATAGCCCGGCACGGTATTGCCGGCGAAGAAGGGGAACATCCGGTGCGCCACCGTCGCGTATACCGGCAGCAGCAGCCCGAACGTGCCGAACTTGATCGGCACCGTCACCGCCCACGGCCCGGCGCCGTGCAGGTGCGCCGCCATCAGCAGCAGGCCGGCAAGCCCGAACAACAACGCGGCGAAGCACGACCAGGCGTGCCAGGTCGGCCCCTTGCCGGCGCGGCGCTCGGCCAGCAGCACCCGCAGTAGCTGCGACAGGCCGTAGGCCCAGCCGACCAGCGACATCACCACGCCGATGTGGACCATCGCCGCCTGCCCGGACAGCATGCCGCCGACCACCGCCAGCTGCCCGCCCAGCAGGCCCAGCCCCACCGGCACGTAATGCCAGCGCGACAGGTCCGGGGTGCCGGTCCAGCGCGGGAAGGTGGTCAGCAGGAAGCCGAACATGAACGGCGGCAGCAGCTGGTACTGCATGACGAAGGCGTGCATCCAGCCGCCGAAGGGCGTGCCGGTGGGCAGGCCGATGGCGCCCCAGCGCGCGTCGATCAGCCACAGCAGCCACCAGCTCATCGCCAGCAGCACGTTGACCGCGCCGACGAAGAACAGCAGCCGGTGCGGGGCTTCCGCCAGCAGGGCGGGTGAAAGGCCGCCGGCGGCGTCGTTGCGAAGGTTCCTGTCCATGCCGGAAGTGTCGCGCGCGGGGGTGATGCCTGCCTTGATTCAGGTCAGATCGCCGGGGCCGCCGGTCGGCAACGGGCGAGGGAAGACCGGCATCGCGCCCCGCGCCGCTGCGGCACCTTTGCGGGAGCGGAGCCAACCGGCCGCGCTCGTCGGGTCGCGGGGCTGAAGCCCGGGTGCACGGTCGAAGCGCCCAAACAAAACGGGGACGGCCTTGGCCGTCCCCGTGGTCTTGTCGCTTGAGGCGAAGGATCAGTTCGCCGCGAGCTTCGGCTTCAGCCACTTGATGGCCACGAACAGGGCCAGCAGGATCGCGCCGCTGGCGAACACCATGTCGCCCGGCATGCGCATCCACACCAGCATGTCGATGATCGGGCGGTTCATGAACTCGGCCGAGCGGGCGAACCAGTAACCGTTCTCCAGCGCCGCGTTGAGCTGCAGCACGCCGAGCGGCAGCAGGGTCAGCAGCCCCATCAGGCCAAGGCCGATGTTGAAGCACCAGAACGCGCCGCGCAGCAGGCCGGTCGGCCATTGCACCTGCGGACGCAGGCCGCGCAGGCAGAACAGCATCAGGCCGATGCCGAGCATGCCGTACACGCCGAACAGCGCGGTGTGGCCATGCAGTGCGGTCAGGTTCATGCCCTGCATGTAGTACAGCGCGATCGGGGTGTTGACGAGGAAGCCGAACAGACCGGCACCGATCAGGTTCCAGAAGCTGGTGGCGAGGAAGAACATGATCGGCCAGCGGTAGCGTTCCATCCACGGCGTGGCGCGACTGTGGCTCCAGGTCTCGTGAGCCTCAAGCCCGATCAGCGCCAGCGGCACCACTTCCAGCGCCGAGAAGCTGGCGCCCAGCGCTACCGCTGCGGTGGTGGTGCCGGAGAAGTACAGGTGGTGGAACATGCCCAGCACGCCGCCGGCCATGTACACGATGGTGGCGAACAGCACGTTGATCGTCGCCGACTTGCCACGCAGCAGGCCCAGCTTCACGAACAGGAAGCTCAGCACCGCCACCGCGAACACTTCGAAGAAGCCTTCCACCCACAGGTGGACGACCCACCAGCGCCAGTAATCGACCACCGACATGTGGCTCTTCTCGCCCCACATCAGGCCCGCGCCGTAGAACAGGGCGATGGCGACGGTTGACAGGAACAGCAGGCCCACGATCGAGGACATCTCGTCCTTGCGCTTGAGCGCCGGCCACAGCGAACGGCCCATCAGCAGCAGCCACAGCAGCAGGCCGATGAACAGGAACGCCTGCCAGAAGCGGCCGATGTCGACGTATTCCCAGCCCTGGTGGCCGAACCAGAAGTTGTACTTCATGTCCATCTTCTGCATCACCGCGAACCACTGGCCGACGAAGGAGCCGACCACGATGATCAACAGGCAGACGAACAGGAAGTTCACGCCAAGGCGCTGGTACTTGGGCTCATAGCCGGAAACCGCGGGCGCGATGTACAGGCCGGTGGCCAGCCATGCGGTGGCGATCCACAGCACCGCAAGCTGGGTATGCCAGGTGCGGGTCAGCGAGTAGGGCAGGATTTCGGAAATCGCGAAGCCATAGGCTTCCTGGCCTTCCACCTGGAAGTGCGCTGTGGTTGCGCCCAGCAGGATCTGGCACAGGAACAGCGCCACCACCACCCAGAAATACTTGGCGGTCGCCTTCATCGAGGGCGTGATGGTGATGCCCTGCAGCGGGTCTTTCTCCGGCGGCGTGGGCAGATCTTCCTTGCGATGGTAGGCGGCGTAGTGCCAGGCCAGCAGGCCGATGCCGCCGATCAGGAACAGGATCGAGAACACCGACCAGATGAAGTTGTCCGAGGTCGGCTTGTTGCCGATCAGCGGCTCATACGGCCAGTTGTTGGTATAGGTGCGGTTCTCGTAGCCGGGGCGGTCGGTGCCCGTGGCCCATGCGGCCCAGAAGAAAAAGCCGGTCATCGCACGGCGGCTGTCCGCATCCGGCATCGTGCCTTCGCGCATGGCGTAGGCTTCACGCAGCTTGTGCGTGGCCGGATCGTTCGAGAACAGGCTCTCGTAGTGCGCAGCCACCGCGCTGATCGCTTGCGCGCGCTGGTTGCTGACCACGATTTCGTTCTTGGCCGCGTCGTAGGTGTTGGTCCGGATCTGCGGCTTGACGCTGGCCTGGATCTTGGCCTTTTCGGTCTCGTCCATGCTGTCGTAGGACTGGCCGGTATCGGCGCGTGCCTGCAGTTCCAGCATCGCCACGGTTTCGCGGTGCAGCCAGTCGGCCGACCAGTCGGGCGCGATCAGGGCGCCATGGCCCCAGACGGAGCCGAGCTGCTGGCCGCCGATGCTTTGCCAGGCCTGCTGGCCCTTCTGGATGTCGTCCTTGGTGTAAAGCACCTGGCCGTTGGCCGCAACGACGCGATCTGGAATGGGGGGCTTGGTATGGATCAGATCCACGCCAAGCCAAAGCATGACGGCGAAGCTTGCGGCCAGGAGGGCCCCCAAGCCCAGCCATAGCCGTTTGGTGATGGACATTGCGTCTCTCCCGGGAGTTGAACAAGCGATTGAACGAGCGACGGCATCGTCGGCCGATCCGCCGCGCTGCACCATGACTTGCGTCAACTGCCTGCGAGGATCGCGCCGATCAGGCGATTGGGAGTGTTTCGGTTAGCCGCTTCACTCGCGCAGGATCGGCGCCGCCAGCGTTTCCAGGCGGCTGGAATCCAGCAGTTCCACTTCGCGCCGCTCCACCGCCAGCACGCCGTCGTCCTGCATCCGGCGCAGCACGCGGCTCACCGTTTCCGGCGCCAGCCGCAGGTAGTTGGCGATGTCGGTGCGGGCCATGGTCAGCTGGAAGCGCGTGGACGAAAACCCGCGCGCGGACAGCCGGCGCGACATCCCGACCAGGAATGCCGCCACGCGCTGGTCGGCACTCCAGTCGCCGGCCAGCAGGGCGGCGCGGCCGATGTCGCGGCTGAGCAGGCGGAACAGCTCGCGCTGCACGCCGGGCACGCGGGTCGCCAGCACCGAGATCTTCGGGAACGAGAAGCGGCACAGCATCACTGTGTCCAGCGCGATCGCGTCACAAGGGTAGCGGTGGCCGTCGATGGCATTGAGACCGATCACTTCGCCGGGGAAGTGGAACCCGAGCACGTGTTCGTGCCCTTCGCGGTCGGTGACGCAGGTCTTGACGCTGCCGGCGCGCACCGCGGCGATGGCCTCGAACGGGTCACCCTCGCGGAACAGGTAGTCGCCGGCGTGGAACGGGCCGATGTGCTCGACCAGCACGTGCAGTTCCTTCAGCGCGCTCTTGTCCATGCCCTGCGAGAGGCAGGCGTGGGAGAACGCGCAGGTGGTGCAGAACTGCAGTTCGTCGCCATCGTCGGACAGGACCTGCGGGCCCAGCCGCGGAAACGGCAGATTGCTCATCGCGGGCACCCGCTGGGGCAACGCCCCGGAACCGGTCTGGCGTCGATATCGCGGGGACGGGTCAGATCGCGCGGGAGAAGCGCGGCCGGGCGTCGGGTTCGGGCGGGGCCAGGTATCGGTCGAAGCACATGGCAATGTTACGCAATAGCAGCCGTCCTTGCGAGGTGGCTTCGATGCGCCCGGGCAAAACCCGCACCAGCCCGTCCTCGGCCAGCGGCCGCAGGCGCTCCATTTCCTCGCCGAAGTACTCCTCGAAGCGGATGCCGTAGCGGCGCTCCAGCGCGGCCATCGGGATCTCGCCTTGGCACATCAGCGACTGGATCAGGTCGGCGCGCAGCTCGTCGTCCTCGCTCAGGCGCATGCCGCGGAACACCGGCAGGCGACCGGCGTCGATCGCCCCTTCCCACGAGGGCAGGTCGCGCGGGTTCTGGCTGAAGCTGTTGCCGATATGGCTGATCGCGGAGACGCCCAGGCCCACCAGGTCGCTGTCGGCGTGGGTGGTGTAGCCCATGAAGTTGCGATGCAGGCCGCCGCGCGCCTGTGCGCGGGCCAGGTCGTCGTCGGGCAGGGCGAAATGGTCCATGCCGACATAGACGTAGCCGGCCTCCGAGAGCTTTTCCACCGCCAGCTGCAGCAGCGCCAGCTTGGCCTCGCCATCCAGCAGCAGGGCTTCGTCGATCTGCTTCTGCGGCTTGAACAGATGCGGCATGTGCGCGTAGCTGTACACCGCCAGGCGGTCCGGGCGGATCTCGGTGACGATGTCGAGGGTCTTGCCGAAGCCTTCCAGGTTCTGCCCGGGCAGGCCGTAGATCAGGTCGATGTTGACCGAGCGCAGGCCCGCCTTGCGGCTGGCGTCCACCACCGCACGGGTTTCCTCCACGCTCTGGATGCGGTTGACCGCCTCCTGCACTTTCGGGTCGAAGTCCTGCACGCCCAGGCTGGCGCGGTTGAAACCGATCTTGGCCAGTTCCGGCAGCCAGCCCGGCTCGCAGAAGCGCGGGTCGATCTCGATGGAGATGTCGCGGTCGCCGGCTTCGGCGAAATGGAACTGCCGGCGCAGCGCATCCACCACGTCGCCCAGCTGCTGCGGGGTGAGGAAGTTGGGGGTGCCGCCGCCGAAATGCAGCTGGATCACCTCGCGGTCGCGGTCGAACATCGGCGCGACCAGCGCGATCTCGCGGTGCAGCCGGGCCAGGTAGGCCTCGCCGCGGGCCAGATCGCGGGTGATGATGCGGTTGCAGCCGCAGTAGAAGCAGGGGCTGAAGCAGAACGGCACGTGCACGTACAGCGACAGCCGGCGCGGGATCGGCTCCTCGTTGCTGGCCTGCACGACCTCGCGCAGCTGGACCTCGCCGAAGTCCGCGGCGAACTGCGGCGCGGTCGGGTACGAGGTGTACCGGGGACCGGGCCGGTCATAGCGGCGCAACAGGCCGGCATCGAAGGCGATGTGCTGGGAATGCATGGGTGCAGCTTAGGGCAGATTGGCAGGGATGCGAATTGATCCGGATCAACCCGCGTGGCGGGCTTTCACCGGCGCTGCAGCGCGTAGACGGCGGTCTGCAGGCTGGACACCCCATTCACGAAACCCGGGTGGTCGGCCGGAATCGGGCGACGCTCGCGCAGCTCAACGCGCCATGCGTCGGCGTACAGCTCCCGCACTTCCTGCTCCTGCACCGCGAACGGCGGGCCATCGCGTTCGGCCTGCGGGTACTCCAGGGTGATGAGCAGGCCGCGGCAGCCAGCGGGCAGGCGCGCCTGCAGTTCGCCCGCGTAGCTCCGGCGCAACGCCGGCGGCAGCGCGATCAGGGCGGCGCGATCGAACACGGCGCTGCAGCTGGCCAGGAGCTCCGCGTCCAGGCCGAAGGCGTCGCCGCAGATGATCTCGATGTCGCCGGCGCGGAAATGCGTGCCGTAGCGGCTGTCCTCGATGGCGGGCTGCAGGCCGTGTTCGGCGAAGAACTGCTCGATCGCCAGCCGCGACAGCTCCACCCCGAGCACCCGGTGTCCCTGCGCCGCCAGCCAGGCCATGTCCAGCGATTTACCGCACAGCGGCACGAAAACCCGGGCGCCGGCGGGCACGCCCAACGCCGGCCAGTGCTTCTGCAGCAGCGGGGTGGGGGTGTGCTGGTGGAAGCCGATCTGGTTTTGTTGCCAGCGCTGGTGCCAGAAATCAGGGTGCATTCGTGTCTCCTCGCTCGACGGCGCCTACCGCCGGTCATTTCGCTGCGGCTGGAATGCCGCTACGCGAAACACCCGGTGGTCTCGCCGTCGATGCAGTGTTCAGGCTTCGACGGCCAACCCGTCCACCTTCTGCCAGCCGCGCGGCAGCAGGCCGCCGCGCGAGCCGCGGGCGCCGAGGTAGGGATCGAGGTCGCGGAAGGCCAAGGTCATGGTGCGGGCGCCGGACTGCACCAGCAGCTTGCCGCCCTCGGGCACCACCGCGATCGCCACCACTTTCTCGGTGCCGCGCTTGGCCTTCGGGATTTCGATGATCTTGTTGCCTTTGCCCTTGTCGAGTTCAGGCAGCTCGGCCACCGGGAAGGCCAGCACATGGCCGGCGCTGGTGACAGCAACTATCCGGTCGACCTCGACGCTGGCCACCGCCGCCGGCTGCAGCACGTGGCCGCCTTCGGACAGCGACAGCAGCGCCTTGCCGGCCTTGTTGCGGCTGGTCAGGTTCTCGAAGCGGGTGACGAAGCCGTAGCCATGGCTGGAGGCGATCACCAGCCGCTCGTCGTTGCCGCCGCTGGCCAGCGCCTCGAAGCTGGCGCCCGGCGCCGGCGAGAAGCGCCCGGTCAGCGGTTCGCCGTTGCCGCGCGCGCTGGGCAGCGTGTGCACGGACGTCGAGTAGGTGCGGCCGGTGGAATCGAGGAAGGCCACCTGCTGGTTGCTGCGCGAGCGAACCGCCGCCAGCAGGCGGTCGCCCTCGCGGTAGGACAGGCCGGCGGCATCGATGTCATGGCCCTTGGCGGCGCGCACCCAGCCTTTGTCGCTGACCACCACGGTCATCGGCTCGCTGGCCACCAGCTCGGTCTCGTCCAGCGCCTGTGCGGCCTGCCGCGCCACCAACGGGCTGCGGCGGGCATCGCCGAACTTCTTGGCATCGGCCAGCAGCTCGTCCTTGATCAGCTTCTTCAACTTGGCCTTGTTGTCCAGCGTGGCCAGCAGTTTTTCGCGCTCGGCCGCCAGCTCGTCCTGCTCGCCGCGGATCTTCATTTCCTCCAGCCGCGCCAGCTGCTTCAGCCTGGTGTCGAGGATGTAGTCGGCCTGGTCCTCGGACAGCCGGAAGCGCGCCATCAGCACCGCCTTCGGCTCATCCTCGGTGCGGATGATGCGGATCACTTCGTCGAGGTTGAGGAAGGCCACCAGCAGGCCCTCGAGCAGGTGCAGGCGGCGCTCGACCTTGTCCAGCCGATGTTTCAGCCGGCGGGTCACGGTGGTCTGGCGGAAGCTGAGCCATTCGCTGAGCAGCATCTTCAGGTTCTTCACCTGTGGACGGCCGTCCAGCCCGATCACGTTCATGTTGACCCGGAAGCTCTTTTCCAGATCGGTGGTGGCGAAAAGGTGGCCCATCAGCTGTTCGGCGTCGACCCGGTTGCTGCGCGGGATCAGCACGATGCGGGTGGGGTTGGCGTGGTCGGACTCGTCGCGGATGTCCTCCAGCCACGGCAGCTTCTTGGCCCGCATCTGCGCGGCGATCTGTTCGATCACCTTGCTCGGGCTGACCTGGTGCGGCAGCTCGGTGATGACGATGTTGGCGTGTTCCTTCACGAACACGGCGCGCGCACGCACGCTGCCGTTGCCGGTCTCGTACAGGTTGAGCAGGTCGGAAGGCGCGGTGATGATTTCCGCCGCGGTGGGATAGTCCGGGCCGCGCACGTGTTCGCACAGGTCGCGGACCGTCGCGTCGGGGTCGTCCAGCAGGCGCACGCAGGCGCTGACGATCTCGTTGAGGTTGTGCGGCGGCACGTCGGTGGCCATGCCCACGGCAATGCCGGTGGTACCGTTCAGCAGCAGGTGCGGCAGCCGTGCCGGCATCCAGGTGGGCTCTTCCAGGGTACCGTCGAAGTTGGGCGTCCAGTCCACCGTGCCCTGGCCCAGCTCGCCCAGCAGCACTTCGGCGATCGGCGAGAGCTTGGACTCGGTGTAGCGCATCGCCGCGAACGACTTGGGGTCGTCGCTGGAGCCGAAGTTGCCCTGGCCTTCGATCAGCGGATAGCGCCACGAGAACGGCTGCGCCATCAGCACCATCGCCTCGTAGCAGGCGGAATCACCGTGCGGGTGGTATTTGCCGATCACGTCGCCGACGGTGCGGGCGGATTTCTTGGGCTTGGCGGAGGCGTTCAGGCCCAGCTCGCTCATCGCATAGATGATCCGGCGCTGCACCGGCTTGAGGCCGTCGCCGATGAACGGCAGCGCACGGTCCAGCACCACGTACATCGAGTAGTCGAGGTAGGCGCGTTCGGCGTATTCGCGCAGGGGGATCTGTTCGAAACCGTGGAAGGTGGAGCGGAGGAGATCGTCGGTCATCTGGCCATTCTAAGGCCAGCGCGGCGGTGGCCGGCAGTCGCGCTCAGGCCGCGTCGTGGCGGCGGAGCGCCCATTCCACGTGCTCGCGCACTACCGCCGAGGGGTGGTTGCGGCGGGTTTCCAGCGCGGCCAGCAGCTCCGGCGTGGTCGGCGCGTTGCCAAGGGCGATGGCGATGTTGCGCAGCCAGCGCTCGTGGCCGCTGCGGCGGATCGCGCTGCCCTCGCTGCGGCGCAGGAATTCGTCTTCCTCCCACGCGAACAGCTCGGCCAGGCTGGCCTTGTCGAGGTTGTTGCGGACGCGGAAGTCGGGTTCGTCGCTGCGCTTGGCGAACTTGTTCCACGGGCACACCAGCTGGCAGTCGTCGCAGCCGTAGATGCGGTTGCCCATCAGCGGGCGCAGTTCCTCGTCGATGCTGCCTTCGTGTTCGATGGTGAGATAGGAAATGCAGCGGCGCGCATCCAGTCGGTAGGGCGCGGTGATCGCGCCGGTGGGGCAGATGTCGATGCAGCGGGTACAGCTGCCGCAGTGGGCGGTGGCGGGCGGATCGATGGGCAGGGGGATGTCGACGAAGAGTTCGCCGAGGAAGAACCAGCTGCCGCCGTCCCTGTCGATCAGGCAGGTGTGCTTGCCGATCCAGCCGAGCCCGGCGTTGCGCGCCAGCGCGCGTTCCAGCACCGGCGCGGAATCGGTGAAGGCGCGGTGGCCGAACGGGCCGATCTCCGCCTGCACCACCTCGGCCAGCTTCTGCAGGCGGTTGCGCATCAGCTTGTGGTAGTCGCGGCCCAGCGCGTAGCGGGCAACAAAGGCGCGTTCGTGTTCCCGCAGGTTGGCCCAGGCGGCGTCCGGGTCCTTGCCGTAGTCCAGCCCCACCGAGATCACCCGGATCGTGCCCGGCAGCAGTTCGGCCGGACGGGCGCGCATCGCGCCGTGGCGCGCCATCCATTCCATCGAACCGTACAGCTGCTGGCCCAGCCAGTCGAGCAGGTGCGCCTCGTCCTGCTTGAGCTCCACCCCCGTGATGCCTACCCGCTGGAAGCCGGCGTCGTGCGCAAGGGTGCGGATGCGCGCGGCAAGTGCGTTGTAGTCGGGCGTGGACATGGCGCAAATTATAGGTTCGCACCCGGGAACCGCCGCCATGCACGCTCCGCTGCCGCTGTTCGACCCCGCCGCGCTGCGTGCGCTGGAGGCGCGCGGCACCGCGCTGTGCGACGGCGATGCGTTCGCGCTGATGGCGCGCGCCGGGCAGGCCGGCTGGCGCTGCGCGCTCAAGCACTGGCCGCGGGCAATGCGGATCGTGGTTGCCTGCGGGCCGGGCAACAACGGCGGCGACGGCTACGTGCTGGCGCGGCATGCGCACGAGGCCGGCCGCGAGGTGCGTGTGCTGCGCCTGGCCGAGCCGGCCAGTGAGCTGGCCCGGCGCGCCTGTGCGGACTATCTCGCGGCTGGCGGGATCATCGGCAGCGAACTGGGCGATGCCGATCTGATCGTCGATGCCCTGTTCGGCATCGGCCTGGCGCGTGCGCCGGACGCGACCACCGCCGCGCTGATCGCGTCCATCAACGCGCATCCCGCGCCGGTGCTGGCGCTGGACGTGCCCAGCGGCATCGATGCCCACACCGGCAGCGCGCCGGGCGCGGCGATCGATGCCGATTGCACCCTGCAGTTCCTCGCCCGCCATCGCGGCCTGCGCACCGGCGCGGCGCTGGAGCACTGCGGCGAACTGGAGCTGGCGACGCTGGAGCTGCCGGCGTCGGCGTTCGATGGCATCGCGCCGACCGCGCTGGCCTGGCGCGGCGACGCGCTGGCCGGCTTCTTCCCGCTGCGCCCGCGCGATGGCCACAAGGGCCGCAATGGCCACGTGCTGTGCATCGGCGGCGATGCCGGCAGCGGTGGCGCGATCCTGCTGGCCGCGCAGGCGGCGCTGCGCAGCGGCGCGGGTCTGGTCAGCGTTGCCACTCGCGAAGCGCACGTGCCGGCGCTGCTGGCGCGCTGCCCGGAAGCGATGGCGCATGCGGTGGAAGGCACGGCGGAACTGCTGCCGCTGCTGGCGCGCGCGGACGTGCTGGCACTTGGTCCGGGGCTTGGGCAGGGCGAATGGGGCCGCGCCCTGTTCCATGCCGCGCTGGCCTGCAACAAGCCGCGCGTGCTGGATGCCGACGCGCTCAATCTGCTGGCGTCGACGGGCGCACCACTGCGGGCGGACGACATCGTCACTCCGCATCCGGGCGAGGCCGCGCGCCTGCTTGGCTGCACCACCGCGGAGCTGCAGCGCGATCGTTTCGCGGCGGCCGTCGCACTGCAGGCGCGGTTTGACTGCACGGTGGTGCTGAAGGGCGCCGGCAGCATCGTGCAGGCCGCGGGCCACCCGCCCGCGGTGATCTGCGCCGGCAATCCCGGCATGGGCACCGGTGGCATGGGCGATGTGCTGACCGGGGTGGTCGCGGCGCTGCGCGGCCAAGGCTTCGATGCACATGACGCGGCGGTCGCCGGTGCGCTGCTGCACGCCGCCGCGGGCGATGCGGCCGCGCGCGAGGACGGCGAACGCGGCCTGCTGCCGTCCGACCTGCTGCCGTGGTTGCGCAGGCTGGCCAATCCGGTGCGACGATAGCGGGATGTCCGATTTCCATCTTTCCGATGCCGCCGCCACCGAAGCGTTGGGCGCGCGGCTGGCGCAGACCCTGCCCGAGCGCGCGGTGATCCAGCTGCACGGCGACCTCGGCGCCGGCAAATCCACCCTGGCACGCGCGCTGCTGCGCGCGCTCGGCGTCACCGGCACCATCCGCAGCCCCACCTACACCCTGGTCGAGCAGTACGCGCTGCCGGCCGGCGGGCTGGCCCTGCATCTGGACCTGTACCGGATCGGCAGTCCGGGCGAACTGGAATTCCTCGGTCTCGATCCGGCCGAAGCCCGGCTGTGGCTGGTGGAGTGGCCGGAGCGCGGGCAGGGCGCGCTGCCGCCGGTGGACCTGGACATCGCGCTGGCGGTGGACGGCGACGGCCGTCGCTGCCGGCTGGATGCGCGGACCGCGATGGGCCGGCAGTGGCTGGCGGCGATCGGCATGACCTGAAGTTGCGGGTGCAAGCTCTGCACGGGTCGAGGAAAGTTCTGCAGGTCACGGATTATTCAGGGAAAAGTGCTTGCGTCTGATCTCGACAGGTGCTTAACTCCCGGCCATGCGTCCGATGGGGAACCGCTGCAATCGCGTCTTGCCGGCAGCCATGCTGCTGGCCGCGTTCGCCTGTTCTCATGTAAATGCTTCTGAAATCAAGCAGTTGCGTATCGAGACCGGGGCCACCGGCACGCGCGCCGAACTGCATCTGGACAAGGCCGGCGAGTACCGGCTGATCCCGCTTTCCAATCCCGAGCGGCTGGCGGTGGATTTCCCCTCCAGCCATCTGGCGCGCGGCCTGGCGCTGCCGGCGGCCGCCGGCATGGTCAAGGCCGTGCGCACGGGGCAGCCCGTCCCGGGCACGGTGCGGGTGGTGTTCGACCTGGCCAGCAAGGTCAGGGCGATCCCGACCACGCTGGATACCGCCGCGTCCGGCACCGTGCTGGTGCTGGAATGGCCCGGTGATCCGGCGCCGGCGTCCGTGCCGGCCACTGCCGCCGCCGCCACGCCCGCCGTTGCCACGACCGAAAAGCCCGTGACCGCAGATCCGGCGCCGTCCACCGGCACGCCCGCCGGCGATCCCATCGCCGCCTTCGCCACTGCCGCGATGCCGACGCAGGGTGTGCCCGCCAAGACCACGGTCGCCACGACGCCCACGCCGCCGCCTGCCGCCAGCCCTTCCGTGCAGCAGGCCGCGCCGGACGTGCCCGCCCCCCGGCCGCTGCCGCAGGCGGGTACCCGCCCGCTGGTGGTTGCCATCGATGCCGGCCACGGCGGGCAGGATCCCGGCGCACACGGCCCCAACGGCACCCGCGAGAAGGACATCACCCTCGCCATCGCCCGCGAGCTGGCCCGGCAGGTCAACGCCACCCCGGGGCTGAAGGCGTTCCTGACCCGCGACAGCGACATGTACATCCCCCTCAACCATCGCGCCCGCCGTGCCAGCGCCAACCGCGCCGACATCTTCCTGTCTATCCACGCCGACGCCGCCGAGAACCGCGGCGCGCGCGGTTCCTCGGTTTACGTGCTGTCCACCCGCGGCGCGTCCTCGCAGCGCGCGCGCTGGCTGGCCGACAAGGAGAACGCCGCCGACATCATCGGCGGCGAGCGCGTGCGCGTGGCCGACAACACCCTGACCTCGGTGCTGCTGGATCTCACCCAGAGCGGCAACATGAAGGCGTCCGAAGACGCCGCCGAGCATGTGCTGGGCGGCCTCAAGCGCGTCGGCAACAACCACAAGCCGGACGTCGAGCGCGCCAACTTCGCGGTGCTGCGCACCTCCGACAAGATGCCGGCGATGCTGGTGGAAACCGCCTTCATCTCCAACCCCGATGAAGAGAAGCGGCTGGCCGACCCGGCCTTCCAGCGCACCCTCGCCAGCGCGATCCTGGACGGTGTCGACCGCTATTTCTCGCGCCAGCCGCCGCCGGGTACGCTGTACGCGGCGCGCGCGCAGGCCCGCCAGTCGGCGCAGATCCCGTCGGGCGGTCGGACGCTGGACATCGCCGCGGTGGGCGCCGGCGGCAGTCCCTGACGTCGCGACCGTCGCCGCGTCCGATGTGTTCCGCCATGCGCCGGATACGGCGTGCGTGGCCGGCTAGAATCCTCGGGTGAGCATCCGTCAACTCCCCGATACCCTGATCAACCAGATCGCCGCCGGCGAGGTCGTCGAGCGACCCGCTTCCGTGGTCAAGGAGCTGGTCGAAAACGCGCTGGACGCAGGCGCCAAACGCATCGACATCGACCTCGAGGAAGGCGGCACCCGCCTGATCCGCATCCGCGACGATGGCGGCGGCATCGCGCCGGAGGAGCTGCCGCTGGCGGTGAGCCGCCACGCCACCAGCAAGATCGCCTCCATCGATGATCTGGAAGCGGTGGCCACGCTCGGCTTCCGCGGCGAGGCGCTGCCGTCGGTGGCCTCGGTCAGCCGTTTCCGCCTCGCCTCGCGAAGGCGTGATGCCGAACATGGTGCGGAGCTGCGCATCGATGGTGGCAGGCTGGGCGAAGTCGCGCCGAACGCGCATCCGCACGGCACCACGGTGGAAGTGCGCGACCTGTTCTTCAACGTGCCGGCGCGGCGCAAGTTCCTGCGCGCCGAGCGCACCGAGCTGTCGCATATCGAGGAGTGGCTGCGCACGCTGGCGCTGGCGCGGCCCGACGTGGAGATCCGGGTCAGCCACAACGGCAAGCCGTCGCGGCGCTGGAAGGGCGAGGGCCACCTGCTCAGCGACGTGCGCCTGCACGAGGCGCTGGGCGAGGAGTTCGCCCGCAACGCGCTGCGCGTGGACCACGCCGGCGCCGGCATGCGCCTGCACGGCTGGATCGCGCAGCCCGCGTACAACCGCGCCAGTGCCGACCAGCAGTACCTCTACGTCAACGGCCGCAGCGTGCGCGACCGCAACATCGCCCACGCGGTGCGGCAGGCCTACAGCGACGTGCTGTTCCACGGCCGCCATCCGGCCTACGTGCTGTTCCTGGAACTGGACCCGCGCGGCGTCGACGTCAATGTGCACCCGGCCAAGCACGAGGTGCGCTTCCGCGAGTCGCGCCTGGTGCATGACTTCGTCTACCGCAGCCTGCACGCCGCGTTGGCCGAGACCCGCGCCGGCAGCATGGCCGCGCCCACCCCGCCGATGTCGGTGCCTGCCGCGGACGCGCCGCGCTGGTCGATGCCGTCGCCGCCGCAGCAGCAGGCCATGGGCCTGCGTGTGGGCGATGCGCCCGCCGCCTATGCCGCGCTGTATGCGCCGCGCGCCGATGCCGCATCGACGCAGCCGCTGGCTGCGATGCCGATGCCGGACGACGCGCCCGGCGGCATGCCGCCGCTCGGCTTCGCCGTCGCCCAGCTGCACGGCATCTACATCCTTGCCGAGAACGCCGAGGGCCTGGTAGTGGTCGACATGCACGCCGCGCACGAGCGCATCGGCTACGAAAAATTGAAGGCCGCGCACGACGGCGCCGGGCTGCGCACCCAGCCGCTGCTGGTGCCCAGCAGCCTGGCGGTGTCCGAACGCGAGGCCGATATCGCCGAGCGCGAAGCCGACACGCTGGCGCAACTCGGCTTCGAGGTGCAGCGCAGCGGCCCGCAGTCGCTGCTGCTGCGCAGCGTGCCGGCGCTGCTGGCCCACGGCGATGTGGAAGCGCTGCTGCGCGACGTGCTCACCGACCTGCGCGAACACGGCAACACCCGCCGGGTGGCCGAGACCCGCGACGAACTGCTGGCCACCATGGCCTGCCACGGCGCGGTGCGCGCCAACCGCAGGCTCACGATTCCCGAAATGAACGCGCTGCTGCGCGAGATGGAAGCCACCGAACGATCCGGCCAGTGCAACCACGGCCGCCCCACGTGGACGCGTTTTTCGCTGGCGGAGATGGACAAATGGTTCCTGCGCGGACGTTGATCCTGCTGGTTGTCGCCGCGTTGGCGATGGCTGCCTGCAATCGCTCCACCGAGCCCGGCGCGGCGCAGCAAGCCGCGAAGGCGAAGGCCGCGGCCGAGTTCGCTGCCTCCGAAAGCGCATGGCGCGCGCAGCGTCTGGCCGAGCTGACCAAGCCTGACGGCTGGGCCAGCCTGGTCGGCCTGCACTGGCTGGATCGCGGCAGCCATCGCGTCGGCAGCGCCGCCGACAACGGCATCCGCCTGCTGCTGGGCCCGCCGCATCTGGGCGTGTTCAGCGTGCGCGACGGCAAGGCGCGCTTCGTGGCCGATGCGGCGGTCACCATTGATGGCGAGCCCGGCAAGGGCGGCGCGCTGCGCAGCGATGTCGACGCCGGCGGCCCCAGCGTGATCGGGTTCGACGACGGCAAGGGGCTGGCCACGGTGATCGAGCGCGGTGGCCGGCTGGCGCTGCGGGTCAAGCACGGCGATGCCGACAGCCGGGTGCATTTCGCCGGCCTGCAGTACTGGCCGGGTGGCCCACAGTGGCGGGTGCAGGCGCGCTTCATCCCGCACACGCCCGGCAAGACCCTGCCGATCGCCAACATCATCGGCACCACCGACGAGATTCCCAACCCCGGCGTGGTCGAGTTCACCCGCAACGGCACGCCGTTCCGGCTGGAGGCGCTGGACCAGGGCGAGGGCACGCTGTTCCTGGTCTTCGCCGACCGCACCAGCGGCCATGGCAGCTACGGCGCCGGACGCTTCATCGACGCGCCGATGCCGGATGCGCAGGGCCGGCTGACGCTCGATTTCAACCGCGCCCACAACCCGCCGTGCGCATTCACCCCGTTCGCCACCTGCCCGCTGCCGCCGCCGGAAAACCGGCTGGACCTGCGGGTGGAAGCGGGCGAGAAAAACTATCGCAAGCCCGAATCCCCTTCCAAGGACGCCTGATGAAATTCCGATTGCCCGCCTTCCTGCTGTGCGCCCTGCTGGTTCCCGCTGCCGTCGCGGTCCAGCTCGAGCAGTCGCAGCCGCCGGCACAGCCGCAACCGGCGCAAGCGCAGGCGGACGCCAAACGTCCGCTGTTGTGGAAGGTGTCCGACGCCGACAATTCCGTCTATCTGCTGGGCTCGTTCCACCTGCTCAAGGCCGACGACTACCCGCTGCCGGTGGAAGTGGACCGCGCCTTCGACGACAGCGCCTCGTTGCTGTTCGAGATCGACCCGGCGGCGATGACCGCGCCCGATTCGATGGCGGTGATGCAGAAGTACATGGCCTACGAGGATGGCAAGAGCCTGAGCACCGTGTTGCCCAAGCCGACGCTGGAGAAGCTGTCCACGCTGGTGTCGGCCGGCGGCGGCAGCGTGCAGGCGCTGGAGCACAGCGAGCCGTGGGCGGTGAGCCTGGGCCTGGTGCTGGGCGTCACCCGCGCGATGGGCTTCAGCCAGGAGCTGGGGTTGGACCGCAAGCTGATGGCGCGTGCGAGTGATGCCGGCAAGCCGGCAGCGGGATTGGAGACGGTGGAAGACCAGATGCGCGCGATGGATGCGGTGCCCTACGCCGAGCAGGCGCAGGGCATGGACGAATTCCTGTCCGACCCGCAGAAAGCGGTCCGCCAGATGAACGACATGCATGCCTGGTGGCGCGCGGGCGATGTGGCCAAGCTGGACAGCGGGATGCGCGCGGAGATGGCGCAAAAGACCCCGGAGAGCTACCGCCTGCTCGACGTGGAGCGCAACCGCGCGTGGCTGCCGCAGGTGGAGAAGCGCCTGTCCGAGTCGAAGAAGGACAACACGCTGGTGGTGGTGGGCTCCCTGCACCTGCTGGGCAGCGACGGGCTGGTGGAACAGCTGAAAGCGAAGGGCTACACGGTCGAGCGGATCTGCGACAGCTGCGCAGCGGACTGAGGCGCGGGCGCTATGCGCCAGCCTGCATCACGATGCAATCCACCGGGCAGGCCGGCACGCACAGTTCGCAGCCGGTGCACAGCGCGTCCAGCACGGTGTGCATGTGCTTGGGGCCGCCAAGGATGGCGTCCACAGGGCAGGCCTGGATGCACTTGGTGCAGCCGATGCAGTCGGCTTCGATGATGAAGGCCAGTTCGCCGGGCTTGTGCATGCCGCGATTGCGATCATAGGGCCGCGGCGCGACGCCCAGCACCGCAGCCAGTGCACGCGCGCCGGCATCGCCGCCGGGCGGGCAATGGTCGATGCCGGCTTCACCGCGGGCCATCGCCTCGGCGTAGGGGTGGCAACCGTCGAAGCCGCACTGCCCGCACTGGGTCTGCGGCAGCAGGCGGTCTAGGCGTTCGACGAGATCGGTCATGGTGCGCTGCCGTTGCCTGGCGCGGGCCGAGCGGCGCGGTGGCGCGCGCAGGCCGGATCGTTCACAGCGACTCGGCGAGAGGCAGCAGCTCGCGGTCCTCGTGCTGGATGCGCGCATGCAGCGCATCCAGCAGGCTGGCGGCTTCGTCCCGGAAGCGTTCGGGCTCGGCGCCAATCCGTATGGTCGTGTCCCAGCGCGCGGCGAAGTCCTCATAGGCCGCTGCCAGCCCGCCCATCTCGTGCTGGAAGCGCTTGCCGATGACGGCGACCTGCGCATCGCTGGCGTTGGCCAGTGCCGGGTACAACATGCGGTCCTCGATCGCCAGGTGCAGCTTGATCGTGGCGCTGAGCTTGCGTAGCTCCACGAAGAGGGCATCGGCGCTCTCCGCAACGCCCGTCGCCAGCAGCCGGCGCAGCTCGTCCATGCTGGCGTAGAGGGCTTCGTGGTCGCTCCTGATGCTGCTGGTGTTCATCGGTCTATCAAAGGCGAAACCGGTGCGTGGAAGTATGGACCTTCACAGTGAGTCCGATGTTGCGCTCAGCGCACCGGCATCCCGGGTTGCGCACCCGCATCGGCGTCCAGCAGCGCAAGCGCGCCGCCATCGAAGCCGGCGGACAGGATCATGCCTTCGCTCAGGCCGAAGCGCATCTTGCGCGGCGCGAGGTTGGCGATGAACACCACGCTGCGGCCCACCAGCAATTCCGGCTCGCCGTAGCTGCCGCGGATGCCGGAAAAGATCTGCCGCTGGCCCAGTTCGCCCGCGTCCAGCAGGAAGCGCAGCAGCTTGTCGGAACCGTCGACGAAGCCGCATTCCAGCACCTTGCCGATGCGCAGGTCGAGTTTGGCGAAGTCGTCGAGGCCGATGTAGCTGCCGGCGTCGGCGGCCGGCGCGGCGGTGGGTGCTTCTTCCTTCTTCACTGGTTTCGCTTCCGCGTTCTTCGTGGCTACCGCGGGCATGGGCGCGGCCAGCGTGTCCTTCGATGCGTCCACCATCGCCTCGATCTGCTTCGGGTCGATGCGGGTGAACAACGGTGTGTAGGCGTTGATGCCGTGCGAGAGCAGCGGCGCGTCGAGATCGCCCCAGCCGTTCACCGGTGCGCCGAGGAAAGCGGCCGCCTGCGCGCTGGTGCGCGGCAGGATCGGCGCCAGCGCGGCGGCGAGCACGCGGAACAGGTTCAGGCCCTGCGTGCACACGCTCTGCAGCTCGGCATCGGCGCTTTCCTGCTTGGCGATGACCCACGGCTTGCGGTCGTCGATGTACTTGTTGGCCTCGTCCGCCAGCGCCATCGTCTGGCGGATGGCGGCGGCCGCATCGTTGCGTTCAAAGGCTTCGCGCACGCCTTCCAGCGCGGCGACGAAGCGCGCGTACTGGCCCGGATCCGGCAGCGCGTCCGCCAGCCCGCCGCCGAAGCGTTTGTCGATGAAGCCGGCGCAGCGGCTGGCGAGGTTGACGAACTTGCCGACCAGATCGCTGTTCACCCGCGCGGTGAAATCGGCGAGGTTGAGGTCAAGGTCGTCCACGCCGCCCGAGGACTTCGCCGCGAAGTAATAGCGCAGCGCCTCCGGGTCCAGCCCGGCATCGAGGTAGGTGCGCGCCATGATGAAGGTGCCGCGCGACTTGCTCATCTTGGCGCCGTCCACGGTCAGATAGCCGTTGACGTGCAGGCGGGTGGGTGCGCGCATGCCGGCGCCGTGCAGTACCGCCGGCCAGAACAGGCCGTGGAAGTTGACGATGTCCTTGCCGATGAAGTGGTGCAGCTCGGCGTGGCTGCCGGGCTTCAGGAAGGCGTCGAAATCGGCTCCGTTCTTCGCGCACAGGTTCCGGAAGCTGGACAGGTAGCCGATCGGCGCGTCCAGCCAGACGTAGAAATACTTGCCGGGCGCGTTCGGGATCTCGAAGCCGAAATACGGCGCGTCGCGCGAGATGTCCCAGGCGCGCAGCCCGCCGTCGGCGTCCAGCCATTCCATCAGCTTGGCCTTCACCCCCGGCAGCATGGTGTCGCTGCCCAGCCACTGCCGCAGGAAGGTCTCGAAGCGGCCGACCTCGAAGAAGTAGTGCTCGGAATCGCGCAGCTCGGGCGTGGCGCCGGAGACCACCGACTTCGGGTCGATCAGGTCGGTTGGGCCGTAGGTGGCGCCGCAGACCTCGCAGTTGTCGCCGTACTGGTCGGCGGCCTTGCAGTTGGGGCAGGTGCCCTTGATGTAGCGGTCGGGCAGGAACATGCCCTTGGCCGGATCGAAGAACTGCGCCACGCTGCGGCGGGCGATGTGGCCGCCGGCGTCGAGGCGGGTGTAGATCTGTTCGGTCAACGCGCGGTTGGCGGTCGAATTGGTGGAGTCGTAGTGGTCGAAGGCCACGCCGAAGGCGGCGAAGTCGCGCTCATGGCCTTGCTGGATCGCGGCGATGAAGGCCTCGGGCGTGGTGCCGGCCTTTTCGGCGGCCAGCATGATCGGCGTGCCGTGGGTATCGTCGGCGCAGACGTAGTGCACCGTGTCGCCGCGCATCCGCCGCGCCCGCACCCAGATGTCGGCCTGGATGTAGCCGACCAGGTGACCCAGATGCAGCGGGCCGTTGGCATAGGGCAGGGCGTTGGTGACAAGCGCGGAGCGGGGCATGGGCATGAGGCGCGTGAGGGGGCGCCGATTATCGCATGCGCTACCGCGGCGACCGGCCGCCTTTGCTGCTCACTCGCGCCGCCACACCTGCTGCCGGCAGAACATCGCGATGCAGCCGGACATGCCCAGCGCGCGGCCGCCTTGCAGCAGTGCGAGCTTGGCGCGGTAATCCTTGCCGTTCTCGGGATCGAGCACGCGCCCGCCCGACCAGCCGCCGTCGCCATCGGCGCGCAGCCCCCACAGGATCACCAGCCCACGGATAGGCTTGCCGCGCAACGGCCCCTTGCAGGCCTTGCAGGGCGGGTTCGGGCCGTCCTTGAGGTCAAGGATGTCGACCACCCGGCCGGCGATGCTGCCGTCGCGGGCGCGATAGATCTCCACCACCGACTTGGGCTTGCCGGTGGCGTCATCGATGGTTTTCCAGCGCCCCAGTGGCGCTTCCTGCGCGGGCGCGGCGGCGGCCATGGCCAGCAGCAGACCGGCGAAGATCGCGCGCCCCCACTGGCGCAACGCGCCGGAAAAGGCCCGGGAAACGGGCCGTCCGGATGGCGCGCGGAGGGTGGTCAATCCACCCGCACCCAGGTGGCGGTGCGGCAGATGAAGGCCACGCAGCCCTTCACTTCCAGCTTCTTGCCACCATCCACCAGCTTGATCGACTTGGCGGTGAAGTTGCGGTCTTCCGACGGCTTGTAGCCGTTACCGCCGCCCCAGGTCCCGTCCTTGTTGGCCTTCAGGTTCCACAGGGTGACGATGCCGACCATCGGCTTGTTCTGGTGCTGCCCGCTGCAGGTGGTGCAGGTGGCGGGAACGCCGACCGCTTCCACGATCTTCGCGGCCAGCGTGCCGTTCTTGGCCTCGTAGACCTCCGAGATCGTCATGACCTTGCCGGTCTTGTCGTCCAAGGTCTTCCACTTGCCGACCGGCGAGGTGGCGGAGTGCTGCGCGGTCGCCGCGAACGAAAGCGACGCCAGCACCGCTGTCAGGATCATCTTGCGCATGAACTTCCCTCCACGGGAGCTGCGGGACGCGACGCGCCCCTTTGCGCTTTATAACCCATCCGAAGGCGTATGGAGAACCTGCTGGCCGCACCGGGATGCCGGGAATTCAGCAGGAAAAAACCCCGCCTTGCGGCGGGGTTCTTGGGGGCGCAGGGCTGGAGTCAGAGGCCGCCGCCGCCACAATCGTTGAGCAGGTAGTCCTCAATGTAGCCCAATTGGTCGGCCATGATTTGGCGGCTCCATGCAGGGCCGTGCGCATAGTCGGCGATCGCGTGGTACACCACCGGCTTGCCGGACGTCTTGGCCTTTTCGACAAACCACTCGGATTGCTCGATCGGCACCGTTTGGTCGCGCTCACCGTGGTACACCATGATCGGGATCTGGATGTTGGCGGCTTGATCTACCGGACTGACGCCCTTCACCGTAGGCGCCTGCGCCTGACGGAAGAACGGATTGGTGTAGAAGCGTGACCAGATGCGGCGGATGTCGGAGACGCCCGCTCCTGCGATGGCGCATTTGTAGGTGCCCGCCGGACGAATGGCGGCGTCGAACGCCGCGTAGCCGCCGTACGAGAACCCGAACATGGCGATGCGGCCCGGGATCGCCAGCTTCTGGTCGAGCAGCCACTTGGCGCCGTCGTCCTTGTCATCCTGCATCTTCTGTCCCCATTCGGCGTCGCCAGCCATCCACAGCTTCCGACCCCAGCCCGCGGAGCCGCGATACTGCGGGCGCAGCACCGCCATGCAGCGGGACGTCATCAGCGACACCCACATGGAGCCATCGAAATCCATGGTGTCACGCGCCCATGGCCCACCATGCGGATGAACCACCGCCGGCCACGGGCCAGCGCCGCACAGCTCGGGGTTCGGCTTGGTCAGGAAGGCCGGAATGTCCAGCCCGTCGCGCGCCTTGTAGTAAACGAGCTCCGTGCTTCCAAGTGCGCGAGGATCAATGTCCGGATAGCTCTTGGCCAGCAGCGTGAGCTGGCCGTTGCGGAACAGGTAGTACTCCGGAGGCGTGGCAGCCCCGTCCACCTTGACGATCAGGCTGGAGAAGTCCGGGGTGTAGCTGTTGACGGAAATGTTCTTTTCAATCGCGTAATCGATTTCGGCACGACTACCCGTAGCGGGGTCGACAACCGTCATCTTGCGATTCTGAATGCCTAGCGCTTTCCGCAGCCCGGCATCCAGGGCGCGCAGCTTGGGCGATGTCAGCTCCATGTCGTCGCCGCGAGGCCCGTTGTAAACGATGCCCAACAGTTCGCCGAAGCCATCGCCGGCGGCGTGGTACGGGTTCACCGCCACCCCGCTCGCGTCGAAGAAACGATGCTGGAACACCAGGTCCTTGCGTTGGCGCGCAGCAATGTCGTACTCGTAGATCGCCGACTTGTCCTGACCAACATTGGTCAGCAGATATGCGATGTTCGGATCGCGGCTGATGCCTACGATGGAGGTTTGGTCACGGTCCTTCACGTAGGAACGGAAGTGCTCTTCCCATGCACCCGTCTTGGCATTGCGGAACTCAGCTGAGACATATGCGCCAGTGCCATCAATGTCCTGCTTCAGACGCGCGCGAAGCGCGCCGTCCTGGTCGACGATGTAGCCACCCACGCTGCGTTCCGACATCTGGACGCGCTCCGAGGTGTAGTCCCGGAGATCGATGCGATACACGTCCCCCGAACTGCTGCCGTAGTTATTGACGATCAGGATATGGTGGGGATCGTTCGGAAGGCGGCTCAGGACCGTTGGGTTGGAGAGCGACTGCATCAACTCGCCGGCCTTGCTCATGGCTCGGCCCTGGTTGATGGGTTCGTTCCACTTTTTGCCCTGCAGGTCCGTGATCATCAGCTTGGAAATGAAGGTTTTGGTCACGCCTTCGCCGCGCAGGTCGAAGGGTTGCCAGAAGCTCACGGCAAGGCGGTCGTTCTTGATGAAGGACACGCCGGTGATCTTCATCCGTTGCGCGCCGATCAGGGTAGGGGCCTGGTCCAACGCATCCGCCTTCCACACGGCGATGACCTGGTCCTCACCACGGCCACGAAGGGCCGCGATGTGCTGGCCATCGGGAGACAGCACGAAATTGGAGAATTGCGGGAATGCGGCAAGTTGCTGGATGGTTGGCTTCTGTGGCGGAGCGGCTTGTGCGCCCGATGCAAGCAAGGCACCCGCGGCAAGCGCAAGGAAAATCCCCTTCAATTTTGTTCCCCTTGGAATACTGACGCGCAAGGATACAACGACGCGGCATGTAAAAAAAAACCGCCGCTCTTTCGAGCAGCGGTTCGATGGCGATCAACGCCGATTGGATCAGAACGACTTCGTGAAGTTGAGGAAGTACGAACGGCCCAGCCAGTCGTAACCGCTGTACAGCATGGTGTTGCCCACGCCAGCCACAGCCGAGGAAACCTGCGGCGGGCGCTTGTCGGTCAGGTTGCGCAGGCCGGCGGTAACGGACCACTTGTCGCCACGGTACTGGACCGATGCGTTGGACGAGAAGTAGTTGGCCGTATCCATCTTGTAGACATCGGTGTAGTCGATGCCGTTCTTCTGGTAGTACTCGTAGTCGCTCATCTTGCCGACCCAGTCCACGCCGTAACGGAAGTTCCAGTTACGCACGTTGTAGCTCATGTCCAGCTGGCCGGTGAAATCGGGCGAGTACAGACGCCCGTTGTTGTCGACCAGCGGGCTGTCCGGGAAGGTGCGGCCGGACTGCTCCAGGTAGTGCGAGACGGCGAGGTTGGCGCGGAACGAGCCCGGGCCGATGTCGCGGGTATAGCGTGCGGTGAAGTCCCAGCCGCGGACGATGTCGGTGGAGACGTTCACGTAGCCGGTGGTGACCGACAGGGTGTTGTCAGCAGCGCGCTGGACCAAGCCGCAGTAACCGGTGCCCGCAGTGAATTCCGCCGGCAGGCTGTTGTAGCAAAGCCCCAGTACCTGCGCGCCGCTCAGGCGTGCAACGCCGTTGTCCACCTGGATGTCGTAGTAGTCCGCAGCCAGCGACAAGGTGCCGAACCATTCCGGCATTTCCGGCTGGAAGACGATGCCCGCAGTGGTGGCCACCGAGGTTTCAGCCGCCAAGCCAGTTTCCGCGCCACCCTTGGTCAGCACCTTGATGCTGCTCTTCTGGTCGAAGTTCGGAGCCAGGCCGAGCGAGGAGCAGTTGACGTAGACATTGCTCTCGGGGGTCTTGCTCGCCCAGGCGTTGCAGGGGTCGCCGTTGGCGGCGTTGAAGCCGCTGGTGGCACCCAGGAACTGTTCGAACAGCGCCGGTGCGCGGAACGAGGTGCCGTGCGAAGCGCGGAACGACAGCGCGCTGATCGGGGTGTACATCAGGCCGATCTTGTAGGTGGTGTCGCTACCGTAGGAGTCGTAATCGGTGACGCGGCCCGAGAGGTTCAGGCTCAGCTCCTGCGCGAAACGGATGCCCGACAGCAGCGGCACCTGAAGCTCCGCATAGGCTTCCTTCACGGCGTCCTTGCCACGGGTCGGCTGCGAAGCGGTGAAGCCGTACAGATTGTTGGCGACGGAGTTCGGATCCGGCGTATCGTCGATTTCCGCATCGCGGTACTCGACGCCGAACGCACCGTAGATCGTGCCGTACGGCAGGTCGAAAATCGGCCCATTGACGCCAGCGTTCAACGTCTTTTCCGTGTATTCCGTGGTGCCGTGGGTCCACTGCATCACGTAATTCTTGTAGGCCGCCGGCAGGTTGCCGGCCAGCACCGACGTGCTGAGCATCGGGGCCGCCACGCAGCCTGCGGCACGGGCCGCGGCGTCGGCGCACATGAAGCCGCCGTTGCCGTCCGACACCACGTTCAAGGTGTTGCGGTAGCGGTCGGTCAGGCGGTTTTCGGTGTAGTAGTCGGCAAAGGAACGGGCGTGGCTGGCGTACACGTCGTACTTCCAGGAGCTGCCCAGATTGCCGCGCAGGCCCACGGTGGCACGGTTGAAGTCCACTTCCTGCTTGTTCTTGTACAGGCCCCAGCCGAGGAACGCGCGTGCGGCGATCGGACGGCCGCCCGTCGAGCCGTCCGCAGGCGCGCCGGCCATGCGCGGCAGCCAGGACAGGTCGCCCAGCAGCGGACTACCGACGGCGTAATCGATGGTGTGCTGCAGGAAGCCAACCTGATTCGAACGACGGCGGCTGGCCAGATTTTCGAAGTACAGCTCGGCATCGCCCAGCGCGTTCAGATCCAGGCCGCCCTGCAGGAACGCGGTGTAGTTGTTGGTCGGCGAGAGCAGGTGCTCTTCCAGCATGCGCGGATCGAAGCTGTCGCGGCCGTAGTAGTCCACGCCCTCGAAGCCCGGCAGGTCGCCATCGGTCACGCCGGAGTTCGGGCGCCAGCGGTTGAAGTAATCAAGCCCGCCCAGACCCGGCAGATCTTCCGGATAGTAGGTGCCGTAGTAGCCGAGACTGCCTTGGCCCGGACGGCCAAGCAGATAGGCGGTGCCCAGGGTGTTGACGGTCACGCCGCCGGCATCCAGGGTCCAGCACTTCGGCTCGCCGGTCATCGGATCGATGTAATCGTCCGCGCCGAAGCTGCCGTCGGCGCGGCGGCCGACCATCGGCGTCGGGCAGCCGGAAGAGAAATCGCGATCGGCATAGGTAACGGCCGACCGCTTGTAGAACTCCAGCGAGCCGGAGATGCGCCAGTTGTCAGCGGTCTTGCCGCCCTTGATCGAGACGCGGTTCTCGGTGCCGCCACCCGCTTCCGTGCCGTTGTTCTGCAGCTCGATGGTGACGCCGTCTACCTTCGGCTGGGTGATGATGTTGACCACGCCGGCCACCGCGTCGGAGCCGTAGATCGACGACGCGCCGTCCTTCAGCACTTCGATGTGGTCGATCATGATGTTCGGCAGCACGTTCAAGTCTGCCGAGCCCACCGCGCCACGCGACCCCGCCGGCGCGACGCGACGACCGTTCAGCAGCAGCAGGGTGCGGGTGGCACCGAGGCCACGCAGTGAGAGGGTGTTGACGCCGGGGCCGCCATTGACGACATAGCCGCCGTACGCGTTGTTGATCTGGTCGGTGCCGCCGGTCACCGCGTTGCTCTGCAGCACGCCTGCGGTGGAGGTGAAGCCCGCCATCGTGGCTTCTTCGCGGTTGATCACGGTCACCGGCGAAACGGAGTTGAAGGTGTCCCGTGCAATGCGGGAACCGGTGACGACGATCGCATCGAGCGTCTCAACCTTCTCAGCCTTCTTTTGTGTATCGGACGACGCCTCCGAGGCCTTGTCCTGATCGCCAGCAGTGGTGCTCTGGGCGAATGCGGAACCGGCCGGGAGGGACATCACCGCAACAAGCGCGAGAGCGAGTGGGGCTCGCTTGAACCTGGCGTGGGTACGAATGGACATGAATCCCCCTTAAAAATCAAAGAATTGAAAGTGCTGCTGTACAAGCCGTCTAAGGCTTGGCCCGATCTTAACGAAAATTTCAGGGTGTCGCCACCGAGCCGTAATCAAGTTGGCATGCGTATTGCCAGCGGGGCTGCGTTCAGACCCGCTGGACGAGCGTGCACGCTTGGCAGCCGCTGCCGTGTGGCAGCGCGTCCAGGTGTTGTCAGAGGTGCATGGCGCGCGGTTGTGGCGTGCGATGCGTATAGACTTGCTCACTATGAATGCATTTTTTCATCCGCAAACACCCCGTGCTCCCGGCGCGGATCTGCGGCAGGCACTCGCGGAGTCGATCTCGCTACTGCAACGTGGTCAACACGCAGACGCCATTCGCGGAGGGCTTCGGCTGGCTGAAGCCTATCCCGATGCGGATCAGGTGGCCGTGCTCCTGTCCGAGGCGCATAACGTCAGCCGCGACTTTTCCGCCGCACTGGATTGGATCGACAGGGCAATCGCGCTGAGCCCAAATCCCCAGCACAAGCTCAAAAAGGCTTGGCTGCTCGCCCGCGCGCACCGCGGCGATGAAACCTGGGCACTGATGGACGAGTTGTCCCTCGCCGCGGGGCAGGATGCCCGTTTGCTGTGGCAGTTGGGCAAGTTCTACTTCAACCATAACCGCCTGCCGGACGCGGTTCGGCATTACGAGCGTGCCTTGGCGGTGTCAGGCGAAGAAGTTCCTGCGTGGCGATACGATCTTGCCATCGCCCGCTTCTACAGCGGTGACGCCGGAGGTGCCGAGCGCGATCTCGATGCGCTATTGGATATTACCCCGCACTCTGGGGCCGTGCTTTATCTGCGTTCCACGTTGCGCAAGCAGACGCTTGGCGCCAACCATGTCGAGCGCCTGGAAAACCTGCTGCAGGGCGGGTTTCGCCGAGAAGAGGACGAGGTGGGGGCGCTCTATGCGCTGGCCAAGGAGCGCGAGGATCTTGATGACCACGATGGCGCGTTCGCCGCGCTGGCGGAAGGAGCACGCAAGCGGCGCGGCCTCATCGACTACGACGTGTCGACGGTTGCCGCAGGGCTTCGCGAGATCCGCACCGTCATGGATGCGGGCGCCATCGCCAAGTCGAAACCCGGGCATGGCGAGGCTGGCGCGATTTTCATCCTCGGCATGCCGCGTACAGGGACCACCTTGACCGAGCGCATCCTGTTGCAGTCCGGCAAAGTTACCAATGCGGGTGAGTTGATGGAATTCGGTGCAAAGCTCTCGCGCGCCATGCAGCGCGTGCGGGAGCAGCACCCGTCACTGTCGGAAACGCAAGCCGCGCTTCGTATCGACTTCGAGGCGCTCGGCCAAGAGTACATGCAGGCCGCGCGCCTGAAGGCCGGCGATAGTCCGCTGTTCATCGACAAGTTGCCAGCGAATTTCCTGTACTGCGGCATGATCCGGAAGGCATTGCCGAATGCGCGGATCATCCATCTGGTTCGAGATCCGCTGGATACGTGCTATGCCATTTACAAGACCCTGTTCTTCAAAGCGTACGACTTTTCTTACGATCTCGAGGAGTTGGCGCAGTACTACGTCGAATACCGCCGCTTGATGCAGCACTGGCACGAGGTGATGCCGGGGGCGATTCTGGATGTTCATTACGAGGAACTGGTGATGGATACCGCCGCCCAGGGGCGCCGCATTTACGACTGGTGCGGACTGGAGTGGACGCCGAGGGCACTTGAAGTGCCTGAGAGCGGGGTGTTCGCTACCGCCAGCGCCGCGCAAGTCCGCGAGCCGGTGCACACGCGATCCGTCAACAGCTCGCGTCGCCATCTGGAGAAGCTCCGGCCCCTGGTGCGTATCCTCGAGGATGCCGGCATCCTCGATACCAATGGCAACCCGGTTGTCTAAACCCCAGAGAATTCTGCTCCCATGTCCCGCCTGCCTTCCCACGCCGTCCAGGGCGAACTGAAACCGCTCGCCAATGTCCGCAACATCATCGCCGTCGGCTCCGGCAAGGGGGGGGTGGGCAAGTCCACCACTGCCGTGAACCTGGCGCTGGCGCTGGCCGCGGAGGGATTGAAGGTCGGCATCCTCGACGCCGACGTCTACGGCCCCAGCGTGCCGATGATGCTGGGTCTGTCCGGCCGTCCCGACAGTCCGGACGGCAAGACCATCACGCCGATGCTGGCGCACGGGGTGGAGGCGATGTCGATCGGGCTGCTGGTGGACCAGGACACGCCGATGATCTGGCGCGGGCCGATGGCCACCCAGGCGCTCTCGCAGTTGCTCAACGACACGCGTTGGGGCGATCTGGACGTGCTGGTGGTGGACCTGCCGCCGGGCACCGGCGACATCCAGCTGACCATGGCGCAGAAGATCCCGGTGGCCGGTGCGGTCATCGTCACCACGCCGCAGGACATCGCCACGCTGGACGCGCGCAAGGCGTTGAAGATGTTCGAGAAAGTGAACATCCCGGTGCTCGGCCTGATCGAGAACATGGCGGTGCACGTGTGCGGCAACTGCGGCCACGCCGAGCGCATCTTCGGCGAGGGCGGCGGCAGGAAGATGGCCGAGCAGTACGGGGTGGTGCAGCTGGGCGCGCTGCCGCTGGAGACCGGCATCCGCGAACAGGGCGATGCCGGTACCCCGATCGTCGCCGCGCAGCCGGATTCCCCAGCGGCGCAGGCCTATCGCGCGGCCGCGCGGGCGCTGCTGGCCGAGCTGGACAGGCGGCCGAAGGTGCGCACCGGGATCATGGCCTCGCTGCTCGGCTGATCCGGGGCGCGCAAATCCGTAGGCGAGTCCGTAAAATCGCGGGTTCCGCACCTGGAACATCCGCATGAGCATCAAGAGCGACCGCTGGATCCGCCGCATGGCCGAGCAGCACGGCATGATCGAGCCGTACGAGCCGGGCCAGGTGAAGCAGGCTGCCGATGGCCAGCGCATCGTCAGCTACGGCACCTCCAGCTACGGCTACGACGTGCGCTGCTCGCGTGAATTCAAGGTGTTCACCAACATCAACTCGACGATCGTCGATCCCAAGCACTTCGACCCGAAGAGCTTCGTCGATATCGTCGGCGACGAGTGCATCATCCCGCCCAATTCCTTCGCGCTGGCGCGCACCGTCGAGTACTTCCGCATCCCGCGCGACACCCTGGTGGTGTGCCTGGGCAAGAGCACCTATGCGCGCTGCGGGATCATCGTCAACGTGACCCCGCTGGAGCCGGAGTGGGAAGGTCACGTCACGCTCGAGTTCAGCAACACCACGCCGCTACCCGCGCGCATCTACGCCGGCGAGGGCGTCGCGCAGATGCTGTTCTTCCAGTCCGATGCCGACGACGTCTGCGAGACCAGCTACAAGGACCGCGGCGGCAAGTACCAGGGGCAGACCGGGGTCACCCTGCCGCGCACCTGAGCGATGCGCGGCAACCCGGGAACTCCCGGGTGCCGGCGGTTACCGCGCCAGCGCCGCGCGCAGCGCGCTGACCCGTTCGATGAGTTGTTCCGGCGCGTACGGCCGCGCGTTGGCCGCGCCCCAGACCGGGCGCGGCCAGGCGATGTCGTCGGTGTAGCGGGCGATGACGTGGACGTGCAGCTGCGGCACCTGGTTGCCCAGCGCGGCCACGTTGAGCTTGTGCGGCTTGAACAGCGCCTTCAGCGCGCGCGCCGCGGCGTCGATGTCGGCGCTGAGCTGGGTGCGCTGCGCCGGGGTCAGGTCGATGATCTCCACCGCGCCCGCCAGCTTCGGCACCAGCACCAGCCACGGGTGGTTGGCATCGTCCATCAGCCGGACCTCGCAGACCGACAGGTCACAGACCGGGGCGGTGTCGTCGGCCAGCTGCGGGTGCAGTTCGTAGCGCGATGGCGGCTGGGAACGGCTCATGGCGTCCTCGGCTCAGTAGGCCGGGCGCAGCGCCCGGTGGAACAGGCCCAGCGTGCGATCCAGCGCGAGTTCGGCGCTGGGACGGTGGAAATCACCGCGCTGGTCGCAGTTGAAGCCGTGCCCGGCGGGATACACGTGGACGTCGGCCTCGGGATGGCGCTGGCGGTGCAGCTCGACGTCGGCCTGCGGGATGCTGGGGTCGTGCTCGCCGAAGTGGAACATCATCGGCGCGTCCAGCTGTTCGTCGAGGAACGGCACCGTGCGCGCGCCGTAGTAGCTGACCGCCGGCAGCGACAGGCGGGTGTTGGCCAGATAGGCGGCGGTGCCGCCCCAGCAATAGCCCACCACGCCGACCTTGCCGTATTCCTGCAGCTGCGCGGCGGCCGCGTGGATGTCCTCGAGCGCACGCGGGAAGCCCAGCCGCTCCACCAGTTCGCGGCCGCGCTGCACGCCGTCCGGGTCGTAGTCCAGTTGCACGTCGTGTTCGAAATGGTCGAACAGCGCCGGCGCCATCGCCACGTAGCCATGCTCGGCGAAGGTGGTGCAGACCGCGCGGATGTGCCTGTTGACGCCGAAGATTTCCTGCACCACCACGAGCGCGCCGCGCGGCGGTACGTGCGGTTTCGCGAGCCAGGCGCGGATGCGGCCGCTCGGGGTTTCCAGGGACATCCACTCGCTCATGGGGTTGGCTCCCTCCGCTTGCCGCGATAGTACGCCTGTGGGGCCGGGCCGCCAGCCCCCCGCCGGTATACTACGCGGCCCGCGGCGGACCCCCCGCCGGCCAGCGTCCACGATGTCCATGTCCCAGACCCCCGCCTCCGCCAATCCCAAAGTCGGCTTCGTCAGCCTCGGCTGCCCCAAGGCGCTGGTGGACTCCGAGCGCATCCTCACCCAGCTGCGGGGGGAGGGCTACGACCTGGTACAGGCCTACGACGATGCCGACGTGGTGGTGGTCAACACCTGCGGCTTCATCGATTCCGCGGTGGCCGAGTCGCTGGACGCCATCGGCGAGGCGATGGCGGAAAACGGCAAGGTCATCGTCACCGGCTGCCTGGGCAAGCGCGCGGACGTGATCCGGCAGGCGCATCCGGGCGTGCTGTCGATCAGCGGCCCGCAGGACTACGCCAGCGTGATGGATGCGGTGCACGCCGCGGTGCCGCCGACGCACAACCCCTTCGTGGATCTGCTGCCGGACTACGGCCTCAAGCTCACGCCCAAGCACTACGCGTACCTGAAGATTTCCGAAGGCTGCAACCACCGCTGCAGCTTCTGCATCATCCCGTCGATGCGCGGCGACCTGGTGTCGCGGCCGGTGGATGACGTGCTGCGCGAAGCCGAAAAACTGGTGCGGGGCGGCGTCAAGGAACTGCTGGTGGTCTCGCAGGACACCAGCGCCTACGGCGTCGACCTGAAGTACGCGCCGCGGCTGTGGGGCACGAATGTGTACGAGACGCGGATGAAGGCGCTGTGCGAAGGCCTGTCCGAACTCGGCGTGTGGACGCGCCTGCACTACGTGTATCCGTACCCGCACGTGGATGACGTGATCCCGCTGATGGCCGACGGCAAGCTGCTGCCGTACCTCGACATCCCGTTCCAGCACGCCAGCCCGCGCATCCTCAGGCTGATGAAGCGGCCCGGCGCGGTGGACAAGACGCTTGAGCGGATCCAGCGCTGGCGCTCGATCTGCCCGGACCTCACCCTTCGTTCCACCTTCATCGTCGGCTTCCCCGGCGAGACGGAGCAGGAGTTCGAGGAGCTGCTCGATTTCCTCGACGAGGCGCAGCTGGACCGCGTCGGCGCGTTCGCCTATTCGCCGGTCGAAGGCGCGAAGGCCAACGACCTGCCGGATCCCGTCGATGAAGACGTGAAGCAGGAGCGCCTGGCCCGCTTCATGGGGCGGCAGGCGGCTATCTCCGAAGCGCGGCTCGCGGCCAAGGTCGGCAGCGTGCAGAAGGTCATCGTGGACGCCATCGACGGCGACCTGGCCATCGCCCGGTCGATGGCCGATGCGCCGGAGATCGACGGCCTGGTGCAGGTCCAGGACGGCCGTGAAGCCGGCCTGGTGCCCGGCGAATTCGCGATGGTGCGGATCATGGGCAGCGACGAGCACGACCTGTACGGGGAAGTCGAGTACAACGACTGAGCCGCGGCATACTCCCGGCGTCCCTGCCAAGGAGCTCCCGATGTCGCCGTCGCATCTGTTCAGCCGCGTGGCCAAGTGGGCCTCGCGCGCCGCCGGCCGGCCGCCGGTCTTCACGCTGGCCCTGCTGGTGGTGCTGGTCTGGATCCTCACCGGGCCGCTGTTCGGCTTCAGCGACACCTGGCAATTGGTGATCAACACAGGCACCACCATCGTCACCTTCCTGATGGTGTTCCTGATCCAGAACGCGCAGAACCGCGACACCGAGGCGATCCAGCTCAAGCTGGACGAGCTGATCCGCGCCACCCGCGGTGCGCACAATGCGCTGCTCGACCTGGAAGAGCTGGAAGAGCGCGAACTCGATGTATTCCGCGCCCGCTATGTCGCGCTGGCCCGAAGTGCGCGGAAGCTCGGCGGCGAGGAAACCGACCGCGGCACCCCGGAAGTCAACGACTCCGATTGAGGCGTCGCTGCCGGCGGGCGTCGCGGTTCAGACCTCCAGCTGCATCCCCGGCCGCGCCAGCACCGCCTGCACGCCGTGGGCTTCGTGGATCTCGCCGGCCAGCGCCTCGCGCGCAAGATCCTCGCCGTGCACCAGCGCCACCGGCGGCGGCGTGCTGAAACCGGCGTACCAGTCCAGCAGGCCATGCTGGTCGGCGTGCGCGGACAGCCCGCCCACAGTGTGCCGGTGGGCATTCACGCGCACGTCGTGGCCGTGGATGCGCACCCAGCGCGCGCCGTCCACCAGCCGCCGGCCGATGGTCCCTTCGGCCTGGAAGCCGACGAACACCATCCGCGTCTGCCGCTTGGGCAGGCACTGGCGCATGTGGTGGAGGATGCGGCCGCCGCTGGCCATGCCGTTGCCTGCAATGATGATCGCGCCGCCGTGGATGCGGTTGATCGCCATCGACTCCTCGGCGGTCTCGGTGACCCGCAGGTTGGGCAGCCGGAACGGGTTGGGCGTGCCGCGCCAGACCTCGCGCGCCTCGGCGTCGAACAGGGCGTGGTGGCGGTCGTACACCTGCACCACCTTCGAGGCCATCGGGCTGTCCAGGAAGATCCGCCAGCGCGACATGTCCCAGTCGTTCCAGTGGCGGGCGAACCAGTACAGCAGTTCCTGCGTGCGGCCCACCGCGAACGCCGGGATCAGCACGTTGCCGCCCTCGCGCCAGGCCGCGTCGAAAATCTCTCCAAGTTCGCGCACGGTTTCGTCGCGCTCGCGGTGGTTGCGGTTGCCGTAGGTGGATTCCAGCAGCAGCAGGTCGGCTTCGGCGATCTGCACGGGATCGCGCAGGATCGGCGCGTTGCGCATGCCAAGATCGCCGGAGAACACCAGCTTCCTGCCGTCGGCCCACAGTTCGACGATGCTGGATCCGAGGATGTGGCCGGCGTCGCGGAAGGCGACCTCGATGCCGGGGAACAGCTCGGTGCGCGCCGCATAGGGGAGGGGGCGCAGCTGCGACAGCGCGCCGCGCACGTCCTCGCGGGTGTACAGCGGCAGCGCCTTGGGCTGGCCCGGCTTGCGCTTGCGGTTGCTGCGCTCGGCATCGTTTTCCTGCAGCGAGGCCGAGTCCATCAGCATGATCGGCAGCAGGTCGACGGTGGCGGCCTGCGCGTAGATCGGTCCGTTGAAGCCGGACAGGGTCAACCGCGGCACGCGGCCGACGTGGTCGATGTGGCCATGGCTTAGGATCAGCGCATCGATGTCGGCGGGGTCGAACGGGAACGGCGCGAAGTTGCGGGCGTCGGCTTCCGGGCTGCCCTGGACCAGGCCGCAGTCGAGAAGAATGCGCTTGCCCGCGGCTTCGACCAGATGCATCGAGCCGGTGACTTCACCGGCCGCTCCGTGGAAATGCACGCGCATGCGTTTGCCCGATTGGTTGCGTTGCCGCAGGTTAACCCAGCAACCCCCACTTCCGGCAGATGGCCGAGCGCGCGCGATTGCGGCAAGGTATGCGGCTTGCAAAACGGAAAACCACCATGCGCCTGCTCTCCATCGCCTGTGCGTTAGCGCTGGGCACCGCGGCCTGCGCCGCCCACGCCGCCACATCGGTCGCCGCGCCGGCGACCGCCGTTCCCGGCAGCGAGACCATCTCCAGCAAGACCCTGGCCAACGGCCTGAAGATCATCGTCTGGCCGGACCACGACATCCCCAACGCGAATTACTACACCTTCTACAAGGCCGGCAGCCGCAACGAGCACGCCGGCATCACCGGGCTGGCGCACTTCTTCGAGCACATGATGTTCAACGGCACCACCAGGCGCGCCCCGGGCGAGTTTGACCGCACCATGGAAGCCGCCGGCGGCAGCAACAACGCCAGCACCAGCAACGATCTGACCATCTACACGGACTGGTTCCCGTCCAGCGCGCTGGAGGCGATCTTCGACCTCGAAGGCGACCGCATGGCCAACCTGTCGTTCGACCCCAAGGTGGTGGAGAGCGAGCGCGGCGTGGTCTACAGCGAGCGCCGTTCCAGCGTCGACAACGACAGCATGGGCACGCTGATGGAGCAGATGCAGGCCACCGCCTACGTCGCGCATCCCTACCAGATCCCCACCATCGGCTGGCCCAGCGACATCGAGCGCTGGAAGACCGAAGACCTCAAGCAGTTCTTCAGGACGTATTACGCGCCGAACAACGCGGTGCTGGTGGTGGCGGGCGATGTCGAACCGGCGCAGGTGTTCGCGCTGGCCGACAAGTACCTGGCCGCGCTGCCGCGGCAGCCGGAACCGACGCCGGTGACCACGGTGGAGCCGGAGCAGCTGGGCGAGCGCCGCATCACCGTGGAGCGCGGCGATGCGCAGTCGCCGATCCTGGCCTACGCCTTCCACAGCGGCATCGGCGCCGGCAGCAAGGACTATCCGGCGCTGGAGCTGCTGACCACGATCCTTGCGCGCGGCGACTCCTCGCGCCTGCACCAGCGGCTGGTCGAGCGCGAACAGGCGGCGGTGAACGCCGGTGCGTTCGCCGAAGCCGGCTTCGACCCCGGCCTGCTGTGGGTGTACGCGATGCTGCCGCCGGGCGGCGACCTGGCGAAGGCCGAGGCGCTGCTGGACGACGAACTGGCGAAGATCGCCCGCGGCGGGGTGACCGCCGCCGAGCTGGACAAGGCCCGCAACCTGCAGCTGTCCGCGTTCTGGCGCGGCATGGCCACCATCAACGGCAAGGCCCGCGCACTGGGCACCGCCGAGGTGTTCGAGGGTGACTACCGCAAGGCCTTCGACGAACCCGCCGCCTTCGAAGCCGTCACCGCCGCCCAGGTGCAGGCGCTGGCCGCGAAGATCCTGCGCAGGCAGAACCGCACCACCGGCCTGCTGCAACCCGTCGCCGCGCCCGCGGCCAACCAGGAGGGCGCACGATGAGCGGCCTGCGTTTCGTGTTCGCGGCGCTGGCCGCATTCGCCTTCGGCAGCGCCACGGCTGGCGCCGACATCAAGCTGCCGGACTACCAGACCGTGCAACTGGACAACGGCGCCACCCTGCTGCTGACCCAGCGCAAGGACGTGCCGATGGTCGCGGCCACCGTGCTGGTGCGCGGCGGTGCGCTGGCCGACCCGGCCGGCAAGGAAGGCACCGCCGACCTGCTGGCGGAAATGCTGTCCAAGGGCGCCGGCAGCCGCGATGCGCTGGCGTTCGCGCAGGCGGTGGATGGCGCCGGCGGCAACCTCGACTTCGGCAGTTCCAGCGAGGCGCTCACCGCCAACGCGCAGTTCCTGTCGAAGGACACCGGGCTAATGCTGTCGCTGCTGGCCGATGCGCTGCTGCGTCCGGCGATGGCGCCGGCCGAGTTCGACAAGCTGCGCAAGCGCGCCATCGACGGGATCGCGACGGCCAAGGATTCCGACCCGCGCCGGCTGATCGGCCTGTATGCCAGCGGCTGGCTGTTCCGCGGGCACCCCTATGGGCGTCCTGCAGGGGGCGACGAGACCAGCCTCGCCACCATCACCCTCGATGACCTGCAGGCGTTCCGTCGCCAGCAGATGGGTGGCGACCGCCTGATCATCTCGATCGCCGGCGACTTCGATCCCGCCGCCGTCATCGCGCAGGTGAAGCAGGCGTTCGGCGGCTGGGCCAAGGCCGAAGGGGCGCTGCCGCAGGTGGCGGCGAAGACGAAGGAAAGCGGCCGCCGCGTGCTGCTGGTGGACAAGCCGGGCGCCACCCAGACGTACTTTTCGCTGGGCAACGTCGGCAGCCAGCGCAGCGACCCCGCCCGCGCCGCGCAGGACCTGGTGCAGACCGCGTTCGGCGGCCGCTTCACCTCCATGCTCAACACCGAACTGCGGGTGAAATCCGGGCTGACCTACGGTGCCAGCGCACTGCTGCCGCGCCCGCGCCAGCCGGGTGCCGCGCAGATCACCAGCTTCACCAAGACCGACTCGACCAAGGCCGCGATCGACCTGGCCATCGCCACCCTCGACCGCCTGCACAAGGACGGGCTGGACGCCGCCACCCTGCAGTCGGCGCGGAACTACATCGCCGGGCAATTCGCGCCGGGCATGGAAACCGCGCCGCAACTGGCCAGTGCGATCGCCTGGCTGGTCCTGTACGGCGACGGCCGCGACTACATCGACGGCTACCTCGGCCAGGTCGCGACCGCCACCCCGGCGCAGGTGGCAGCCGCCCGCGCGGTGTTCCCGGCAAGCCCGGATCTGGTGATCGTGGCGATCGGCGATGCGGCGAAGATCCGCACGGTGATGCAGGGTTACGGCCCGGTCACCGAGATGAAGCTGACCGATCCGCGCTTCTCACCCTGAACGCGGGGCGGTGCCGGCGGCCATGACCTCCGGCACCCTCCCGCGCGCCGGGCAGCCGATACAGTCCGAAGACGCGGCCAGGTGCCGCGTCTTTTTTTCTTTCCCGCCTCGCCGGAGCCGCCTGCCGTGAATACCCCGAAATCCCTGCTGCTGTCCCTCGCCATCGCCGCGGCGCTGGGCGCCTGCCAGAAGCCGGCCGAACCGGCCGCCAGCGCCGGCGCGGGCGACGCCAAGGCCGATCCGGCCGCCTACACGCTGGACGAATCCAAGCTGCCGCCGGTCAACCGCTTCCTGCCCGGCGATCTTGATCCGGCGAAGAACGCCTGCGCCGATTTCGGCGGCTACGTCAACGGCAAGTGGCTGGCCGCCAACGCGATTCCAAGCGACCGCACCAGCTGGGGCGCGTTCGAAATGCTCGATGAGCGCTCGCAGGCGGTGCAGCGGCAGCTGGCCGAGCAGGCCGCGGCCAGGGCCAACGCCAGCGGCATCGACAAGATCGTCGGCGATTTCTGGGCCACCGGCATGGATGCGGCGAAGATCAACGCGCAGGGCATTGCGCCGCTGCAGTCGCGGCTGGACGCGATCGCCGCGCTCGACAGCCAGGACAAGATCGCCGACTACCTGCGCAGCAGCGCGGCCAAGGGCGAGAACCTGCTGTTCGGCTTCGCCCCGGAAGCGGACTTCAACGACCCGTCGATGAACATCGCCTACGCCGCGCAGGGCGGCCTGGGCCTGCCGGACCGCGGCTATTACTTCGACAAGGACAAGGCCGACAAGCTGGCCGCCTACCAGGCCCACGTCGCCAAGGTGCTGGAACTTTCCGGCGTCGCGGCCGCAGACGCCGCGGCCCAGGCCAAGGACGTGGTGGCCTTCGAGACCCGGCTGGCCAAGGTGTCCAAGTCCAGCGAGGAGATGTCGCGCGACGTTTCGCTGTTCTACAACCCGGTCAGCCCGGCCGACGCCGACAAGCTGACCCCCAACTTCCCGTGGACGAAGTTCTTCGAAGCGCAGGGCATCGCGGCGCCGAAGATGTTCTCGCTGGCCATTCCCGCCTTCCACCAGGAGGTCAGCAAGATGCTGGCCGAGGTGCCGGCCGCGCAGTGGCAGAGCTACCTGCGCTTCCATACCGTGGACGGCGCCTCGCCGTACCTGGCCGACGCGTTCGCCAATGAGCACTTCAACTTCTACGGCAAGGCCATGCGCGGCCAGAAGGAGATCAAGGAGCGCGGCAAGCGCGTCCTGGACACGCTCAATGACAGTGCGGGCGAGGCGCTGGGACAGATCTACGTCAAGGTCGCGTTCTCGCCGGAAGCCAAGGCACGCATGCAGGAACTGGTGAAGAACCTGTCGGAGGCGCTCAAGGTGCGGATCGGCGGGCTGGCCTGGATGGGCGACGCCACCAAGGCCAAGGCGATGGAAAAGTGGGCCAGCTTCACGCCCAAGATCGGCTACCCGGACAAGTGGCGCGACTGGAGCGGGCTGGCCACCGGCCGCGACAGCTACATCGGCAACGTGCTGGCCGCAAACGCGTTCAACTACCAGTGGATGCTGGGCAAGATCGGCAAGCCGGTGGACCGGACCGAGTGGGGCATGAGCCCGCAGACGGTCAATGCCTATTACAATCCGCTGCAGAACGAGATCGTGTTCCCGGCCGCCATCCTGCAGCCGCCGTTCTTCGACGCAGCTGCCGACGACGCCATGAACTACGGCGGCATCGGCGCGGTGATCGGCCACGAGATGACCCACGGCTACGACGACCAGGGCAGCCGCTTCGGCGCCACCGGCAAGTTCGAGAACTGGTGGAGCCCGGCGGATGCCAAGGGCTTCTCCGGCCGCACCGACAAGCTGATCGCGCAGTTCAACGGCTACGAGGCCGGCCCCGGCCAGCACGTCAACGGCAAGCTGACCCTGGGCGAGAACATCGCCGACCTGGGCGGCCTGGCCACCGCCTACGACGCCATGCGCAAGGCCACCGAAGGCAAGGACGACCCGAAGGCCGACGGCCTCAGCCGCGACCAGCGCTTCTTCCTGAACTGGGGCACGGTGTGGCGCCGCAACTTCACCCCGGAAGAGCTGAAGGTGCGGCTGACCACCGACCCGCATGCGCCGGCCAACTTCCGCGCGATCGGTGCGCCGTCCAACCTGCCGGCCTTCGCCAGTGCGTTCGGCTGCAAGGCGGGCGATGCGATGGTGCGCGCGGACGGCCAGCAGGTGGTGATCTGGTAGCGCCTGGCGGCGCGCCATAGCCGATACATCCCGCCGGAATGCGGATGCATCCGGCGGGACCGCCGGCTGGGCGGGACGCTGCGCGGGTGGTAGTGTCGCGCGCCAATACCATTGAACCCACTGCGGGTGGAGAACGGCGTGACGGATTTGTTGCGGAACATGCGCCTGCGCACCAGCGGCGATGGCCCCTGGTGGCGTCCGCGCGTGTCCACGGAAGCGCTGGCCGCGCTGGCCAGCGCCTGGTTCGTGCTTGTCCTCAACGGCTCGCTGTGGGGGGCCGTGCAGGCTGGCAGCGGTTCGCTGCGGGTGCTGCTTTCGCTGGGCGTGGCGGTGTTCGCGCTGCACGCGCTGCTGTTCGGGCTGCTGTGCTGGGGCAGGCTGGCGCGGCCGATGCTGGCCCTGCTGCTGGTGGTGAGCGCGTTCGCCCACTGGTACATGACCCGCTACGCGGTGGTGCTGGATCCGGAAATGATCCGCAACGTGCTGGCAACCGACCCGGCCGAGAGCCGCGAGCTGGTGTCGGTGCGGATGCTCCTGCATGCGCTGCTGCTGGGCGTGCTGCCGGCCGTGGCGGTGCTGCTGACCCGGCCGTTGCCGGCGCGCAGCTGGCGGCGCGCGCTGCTGCGCCGCGCCGGCTTCCTGCTGGCGATGGCGCTGCTGGCCGCGGGTGCGCTCGGGGTGTCCTCGCAGGGCGTGTTCTCGCTGATGCGCAGCGACCCCGCGCTGCGCTACAAGATCACCCCCGGCAACTACATCGTCTCGCTGGTGCGGGTGTTGCAACCGTCGAAAGTGCGCGGGCCGGTGCAGGCGGTCGGCGCGGATGCGCGGCGCCCGCCCGAGGCGTTGGCACGCAGGCCGCGGCTGCTGGTGCTGGTGGTCGGCGAAACGGTGCGCGGTGATCATTGGGGCCTGAACGGCTACGCCCGCCAGACCACCCCGGAACTGGCCGCGCGCGGCGTGATCAATTTCCCCGACGTGACCGCCTGCGGCACCAGCACCGAGGTGTCGCTGCCCTGCATGTTTTCGCCATTCGGACGCGAACGCTACGACCGCGATGCCATCCGCGGCCATGAATCGCTGCTCGATGTGGCTGCCCGCGCCGGCGTGGACGTGCTCTGGCGCGACAACCAGTCCGGCTGCAAGGGCATCTGCGTCCGCCAGCGCTCGGAGACGATGGGCCCTGCCGATGCCGCCGCGCTGTGCGCGGACGGACGCTGTTTCGACGAGATCCTGCTGTCCGGCCTGCAGGCCAGGGTCGACGCCGTTCCCGGCGATGCACTGATCGTGCTGCATATGCTGGGCAACCACGGCCCGAACTACTTCGAACGCTATCCGCCGAAGTTCGAACGCTGGACGCCGGTCTGCCGCACCGCGGAGCTGGGGCGCTGCACCCAGCAGGAAATCATCAATGCCTACGACAACGCGATCCTCTATTCGGATGCGGTGCTTGGCCAGCTGATCGACCTGCTGGCGAAGCAGCAGGGCCACGACGCGGCGATGCTGTACCTGTCCGATCACGGCGAATCGCTGGGCGAATACGGGCTGTTCCTGCACGGCGCGCCTTACTCGATCGCGCCCAAGCCGCAGCTGCACGTGCCGATGACGCTGTGGATGTCGCCCGGTTTTGTCGCCGGCGAGCGGCTCGACGCGGCCTGCCTGCGCGAGACGGCAAAGCGTCCCGCCAGCCACGACCACCTATTCTCGACCGTGCTGGGGGTATTCGACGTGCAGACGTCGGTGTACCGCCGCCAGCGCGACCTGCTGGCCGATTGCCGGGCGCGCTGAGGCGCGCTTCAAGGAACACGCCGGCTTGCCGCTGACATGCGGCAAAGGGCGGATCGGGCCACGCAGCCATCCGCCTGATGCTGCCGTCGCGGCGTTCGATCCGGCCGCAGCGGTGAACCGTTGGAACAGTGCCGGGGTCTGCTGTCGCCAAGGCTCGCACGTGCCGGCCAGAGCCGGGTTGGGCCGGCCGCAACCGTGATCGCCATCGCTGTTCAGGCGGATGGCGCTCAACTCCGCAGGTCGGGCGCCGTTATCCGGGGCGAGGCCATACGGCTGCGTCTGGATAACGGACGCGGCCGGTTCGATGTGACCGGACCTCCCCCCACAGCCAGAACAAGGGCATGCCCATGCAACTCAAAAAACAATGGATCGCGCTGGCGATCGGCCTTGCGCTCGCGCAGGGCGTACAGGCGCAGGATGGCGACGACCGCTTCAAGCTGAGCGGCTTCGGCACGCTGGGCGTCGCCCATTCCAGCGAAGACAAGGCCGACGTGACCTCCGACTTCCAGACCGACCGCGGCGTCGGTGCCAGCGATGCCACGTCCGGCAGGCTGGACTCGCGGGTCGGCGTGCAGTTCAACGCCAACTTCACTGACAACTTCACCGGCGTGGTGCAGGCCGTCAGCGAGTACGCGGTGACCAAGTCGTACCGCCCGGAGATCACCCTGGCGCACGTCAAGTACCGCTTCTCGTCCGCTTTCAGCGCCCGCCTCGGACGCATTTCGGCGCCGCTGTACATGCTGTCCGAGTACCAGCGCGTCGGCTATGCGATGCCGTGGGCGCGCCCGCCGCAGGAGGTCTACAACTACCTGCTGCCGATGGATGGCATCGAAGGGCAGTACAACATCAGCGCCGGCGACGCGGTCATCGGCATCCAGGGCTTCTACGGCCGCATCGATTCCGAGAAGGCCAAAGTCAACGCCATGCGCGGCGTGGCCGTGACGGTGGACAAGGGCGCGTCCAGCTTCCGCGCCAGCCACATCCTCGGGCGCGTGCAGTACGTCACCGATGACATCGACGCGCTGTTCGATACCTATCGCAATCTGCCGATCCCGGCGCTGGCGGCGATGGCCACGCGGCTCGACCCGCGCGACGTGGACGGCAGCTTCAGCGGCATCGGCTACAGCTACGATCCGGGCGACTGGTTCCTGCGCAGCGAGGTCATCCGCGCCGACTACGCGCCGTCGATCAGCGGCAAGACCACCTCGGGCTACGCCAGCGTGGGCTATCGCCATGGCAGCCTGACGCCGTCGCTGACGGTGGCGCACGTGGACGTGCGCGGGCAGGAAATGCCGGGCGCGCTCGACCCGTTCGGCCTGCTCAACGGCGCCGTCGCCAGCAACAACGCCAACCGCCACAGCTACTCGGCGGCGCTGCGTTGGGACGTGCGCGACAATGTCGCCGTCAAGTTCCAGGCCAGCCGCGTCCAGAACCATGCCGGTTCGTTCGGCAGCCTGGACAACATCCAGCCGGGTTTCCAGCCGGGCCGCGGTTACAGCCTGCTGTCGGCCTCCGTCGACTTCGTCTTCTGAGGTGAATCCATGAATCTTCCTTTCAAGCGGCGCATGGCCCTGCTGGCCGTCCTGTTGTCGGTCACCTCGGTGGCGCAGGCCGGCGTGGTGGTGGTGATGTCGTCGAAAAGCGATGTGTCCTCGCTGAGCAAGGCGCAGGTGGCGCAGATCTTCATGGCCAAGACCGACGCCCTGCCCAACGGACGGGTGGCCAAGCCGATCGACCAAGCGGAAGGCGCGGCCGTGCGCAACGAGTTCTACGACAAGGTGGCCGACAAGTCCGCCGCGCAGATGAAGGCGTACTGGTCGCAGCTCACCTTCACCGGCAAGGCGCAGCCGCCGCGCAAGGTGTCGGGCGATGCGGCGGTCAAGGCAGCGCTGGGCGACAATCCGGCGGCGGTGGGCTACATCAGCGATGCCGCCGTGGACGGCAGCGTCAAGGTCGTGTTCAAGCCCTGATCCCGACGGGATCCACCGGGCATCCTGAAGCCCGCGTCGCGCCATGCGACGCGGGTTTTTTCATGCCAGCAGGCGCTTCACCTTGCGCAGCGCCGCGACGAACGCATCGATTTCCTCGTGCGTGTTGTAGAACGCCAGCGAGGCGCGGCAGGTGGTGCCCACGCCCAGCCACTGCAGCAGCGGATGCGCGCAGTGCTGGCCGCTGCGTACCGCCACGCCCTCGAGATCGAGCAGGGTGGCAAGGTCGTGCGAATGCGTGCCCGCGATCGCGAAGCTGATGACTGCAGCCTTGTGCGGCGCGGTGCCATACAGGCGCAGGCCGTCGATCTTCAGCATTTCTTCGGTGGCATGCGCCAGCAGGGCCTGTTCGCGCGCGGCGATATTGGCCATGCCGATGCCGGCCAGATAGTCGCAGGCTGCGCCGAGCCCGACATGGCCGGCGATGTTCGGCGTACCCGCCTCGAATTTGTGCGGGCCTTCGTTGAACACGGTGCCGTCGAAACGCACCTCCTTGATCATCTCGCCGCCGCCCAGGAACGGCGGCATTGCATTGATGTGCTCGCGCCGCGCCCACAGCGCGCCGGTGCCGGTGGGGCCGCTCATCTTGTGGCCGGTGACGGCGTAGAAGTCACAGCCGATGGCGGCGATGTCCACCGGCATGTGCGGTGCGGCCTGCGAGCCGTCGATGACGGTGACGATGCCGCGCTTGCGCGCTTCACGGCAGATCCCGGTCACCGGATTGATGGTGCCGAGCACGTTGCTGACGTGGGCCAGCGCCAGCAGCTTCACGTCCGGCGTCATCGCCGCATGCAGCGCATCAAGATCCAGGCTGCCGTCCGGCTGCAGCTCCGCCACCTTGATGGTGGCGCCGGTGCGCTGGGCGATGAGCTGCCACGGCACGATGTTGGCGTGATGCTCCATGCGGGTGACGAGGATGGCATCGCCGGCCTTCAGCCGCGGCAGGCCCCAGGAATACGCCACCAGGTTGATGGCGAAGGTGGTGCCGCTGCACAGGATCAGCTCGTCGGTGCGCACGTTGAGGAAGCGCGCCAGCTTGTCGCGTGCGCCTTCATAGGCCTCGGTGGCCTCACTGCCGAGTGCGTGCACCGCGCGGCTGACGTTGGCGTTGTGGCGGCGGTAGAAGTCGTCGGTGGCGGCGATCACCACCTCGGGCTTCTGCCCGGTGTTGGCGGCATCGAAATAGATCAGCGGCTTGCCGTGGACCTGCCGCTGCAGCAGCGGGAAGTCGCCGCGCACCGCCGCCCAGTCGATGGGCCTGTCTCCCTCCCCTGCGTGCAGGGGAGCGTCAGACACAGCCCCCTCCCCAGCTTGCAGGGGAGGGTTGGGGAGGGGTTGCTTTTCGCCGTTCACGTTCACGCGCCCAGCTTCGCCAGCGCGCGTCCCAATGCGGCGTCGGCCAGTGCCCGCGTGGTGTCGTCGCTGATCGCGTTCAGCACCTCACGGCAGAACGCGCCGGTCAGCAGTGCGCGCGCCTGCGGCTCGGGCAGGCCGCGCGAACGCAGGTAGAACAGCGCGGTGGCATCGAGCTGGCCAACCGTGGCGCCGTGCGCGGCCTTGACCTCGTCGGCATTGATCACCAGCACCGGCTGGGTGTCGACCTCCGCCTCGTTGGACAGCAGCAGGTTCTTGTTGGACAGGTCGGCCTCGGTGCCGTCGGCGCCGGGATGGATGGTGATGCCGCCGTGGAAGACCGCGCGCCCGCGCTGGCCGGCCAGGCCGCGCCAGGTCAGGTTGCAGCGGCTGTCGCGGGCAAGGTGTTCGATGCCGAGGCGGGTATCGACGTGACGGCGGCCGTCGGCCAGCAGCACGCCATCGGCCTGCAGCGATGCGCCATCGCCTTCCAGCCGCACGTTGAGCTCGTGTCGCGACAGCGCCGCGCCCAGCTCCAGGTCGGTACGCGCATAGCCGGCGTCGCCTGCCAGCACCGCGTCGGTGCGCGCGAACAGGCTGGCGCGCGCGGCGGCGTCCTGCACGCGCACGTGCGACAGGCGTGCGCCTCGGGCGACGTGCGCATGCAGCATCGCATTGCCGAGGTGGGCGTGTTCGCCCGCGGCCAGTTCGTGTTCCACCAGCTGCAGCGATGCGCCTTCGCGCAGTTCGATAAAGTGGCGCAGATGCCAGGCCGCATCGCCGCCGTCCTGCGGCGCGCCGACGTGGACGATATGCAGCGGCGATGCCACCTGCACCCCGGCATCGACGCGGATGACCGCGCCTTCGCGTGCAAACGCGGCGTTGAGGCGGGCAAAGGGTTCGTCGATGCGCTGGTAGCGGCGTTCGAGGAAGTTGACCGCGCGCGGATCATCGCCTTGCAGCAGCCGCGACAGCGGGCCTGCCTCGATGCCGGCGGGCAGCGCCGACAAATCGCTCGATGCCGCATCGAAATGCCCGTTGACGAAGACGATGCGCGGCGCCGGGATCGCGGCCAGCAGCGCGGCATCGATGGCCACCGCCTGCGCCTGCGCGAAGCTGCGGCGCTCGAGCTGGCGCAGCGAGGTGTACTTCCAGCTTTCCGCGCGCTGCGGCAGGCCGTCGCGCAGCACTTCGTCCAGCAGCGCGCGGCGGCTGGCGTCGCCCTCGAAGCCTGCGGCCAGCGAGTCGAGCAGGGCGCCCATCAGGCGGCCTCCGGCGCCAGCCGGTTCTTGATCCAGTCGTAGCCGTGCTCTTCCAGCTGCAGCGCCAACTCCGGGCCACCGCTTTCGACGATGCGGCCGTTGGCCAGCACGTGCACCACGTCCGGCTTGATGTAGTCGAGCAGGCGCTGGTAGTGGGTGATGACGAGGAAGGCACGCTCGTTTGATCGCTGCGCGTTGACGCCATCGGCCACCGCCTTCAGCGCGTCGATGTCGAGGCCGGAATCGGTTTCGTCGAGGATCGCCAGCTTCGGTTCCAGCAGCGCCATCTGGAAGATCTCGTTGCGCTTCTTCTCGCCGCCTGAAAAGCCCTCGTTGACGCCGCGATGCAGCAGTTCGTCCTTCAGGTGCAGCACCGCGAGTTTCTCGCGCACCTTCTTGAGGAACTGCATCGAGTCCAGTTCTTCCAGCCCGCGCGCCTTGCGCTGCGCGTTGAAAGCCGCGCGCAGAAAGTAGGTGTTGTTGACGCCGGGGATTTCCACCGGGTACTGGAAGGCCAGGAACACGCCGGCGGCGGCGCGCTCTTCCGGCTCGAGATCGAGCAGCGGCTTGCCGTCGAACTCGATGGTGCCGGCGGTGACCTCGTAGCCGTCGCGGCCGGCCAGGATGTTGCCCAGCGTGGACTTGCCGGCGCCGTTCGGGCCCATGATGGCGTGCACTTCGCCTGCCGCAACGCTGAGCGAGAGACCCTTGAGGATTTCCTTGCCGGCAACGGTGGCGTGGAGGTCGGTGATCTTGAGCATGTGCGTTTCCAATAGGTCCTTTCGAGTCCGTCCCCTGGGGGATGGAGAAAATCAGCCGACCGCGCCTTCCAGCGTCACGTCCAGCAGCTTCTTGGCTTCCACCGCGAATTCCATCGGCAGTTCGCGGAACACCTGCTTGCAGAAGCCGTCGACGATCATCGACACCGCGTCTTCCTGGCCGATGCCGCGGCTGCGGCAGTAGAACAGCTGGTCGTCGCTGATCTTCGAGGTGGTCGCCTCGTGTTCGACGGTGGCGCTGGGGTTCTTCACCTCGATGTAGGGGAAGGTGTGCGCGCCGCAGGTCTTGCCGATCAGCAGGCTGTCGCACTGGGTGTGGTTGCGCGCGCCGTCGGCGCCGGCGGCGACCTTCACCAGTCCGCGGTAGGTGTTCTGGCCGCGTCCCGCGCTGATGCCCTTGCTGACGATCTTGGACTTGGTGCGCTTGCCGATGTGCACCATCTTGGTGCCGGTGTCGGCCTGCTGGTAATGGTGGGTGAGCGCCACGCTGTGGAACTCGCCGGTGGAGTCGTCGCCGGTGAGGATGCAGCTGGGGTACTTCCAGGTGATCGCGCTGCCGGTCTCCACCTGCGTCCACGTCACCTTGCTGCGCGCGCCGCGGCATTCGGCGCGCTTGGTGACGAAGTTGTAGATGCCGCCAACGCCGTTCTCGTCGCCGGGGTACCAGTTCTGGACCGTCGAGTACTTGATCTCGGCATCGTCCAGCGCCACCAGCTCCACCACCGCGGCGTGCAGCTGGTTCTCGTCGCGCATCGGCGCGGTGCAGCCCTCGAGGTAGGACACGTGGCCCTTGTCCTCGCAGATGATCAGGGTGCGCTCGAACTGGCCGGTGTGGCCGGCGTTGATGCGGAAATAGGTGCTCAGCTCCATCGGGCAGCGCACGCCCTTGGGGATGTAGACGAAACTGCCGTCGGAGAACACCGCCGAATTGAGCGCGGCGAAGTAGTTGTCGCCCACCGGCACCACGGTGCCGAGGTACTTCTTCACCAGCTCCGGGTGGTTGAGGATGGCGTCGCTCATCGAGGTGAAGATCACCCCGACCGCGGCCAGTTCCTTCTTGAAGGTGGTGCCCACGCTGACCGAGTCGAACACCGCGTCCACCGCCACCCCGGCCAGCTTGGCGCGCTCGTGCAGCGGCACGCCCAGCTTGTCGTAGGTGTCCAGCAGTTCCTTCGGCACCTCGTCCAGCGACTTGTACTTCGGGCCCTTGGGCGCGCTGTAGTAGCTCAGCGCCTGCAGGTCGATCGGGCCGATCTGCAGCTTCGCCCAATCGGGCTGGCACATGGTCAGGAAGTGGCGGTAGGCCTCCAGCCGCCACTGGGTCATCCATTCCGGCTCGTGCTTCTTGGCCGAAAGCGCGCGGATGATGTCCTCGCTCAGGCCCGGCGGCAGCGAATCGGTTTCGATGTCGGTGATGAAGCCGGCATCGTACTTGCGCCCCAGCTGGGCGTGGATCTGCGCGTTCTGCGGTTCGTTCATGGGGGTGTTCCTCAGGCCCGCGTCAGGCGGGCGGCGATGCGCCCGCGCGCGGGTCGTTGCGGTGGTTCCAGCATCTGCGCCAGCGAGATGTTGCCCAGCGCTTCGGCCACCACGTCGTTGATGCGGCGCCAGTTGGCGCGAACGCCGCAGCTGTGCTCGATGCCGCACTGGCCGCTGGGCACGCTGCATTCGGTCATCCCCAGCGGGCCTTCCATCGCTTCCACGATTTCGAACAGGCTGATCGCTTCGGCCGGGCGCGCCAGCCGGTAGCCGCCGTTGGCGCCGCGGAAGCCTGCCACCAGCCCGGCGGCGGCCAGCGGCTTGAGTACCTTGGCCACCGTGGGCGCTTCCAGCCCGGCGCGTTCGGCCAGCTCCGGTGCGCTCAGCACCGCATCCGGCCGTGCGGCAAGTACGGTCATGACAACAGTGGCGTAATCGGTCAGCCGGGTGACGCGGAGCATGGCGGTTGGGCAGGCGGGGGAATCTGGACTGAAATTGTACGTTTTGGCGCCCCCGCCGCCAAGTTTCAGCGCCTGACCTGCATCAAGGCGCGCTGGATCCATGCCGAAACGGCGTCGGTATAGGCCGATGGCTGGCCCAGCTGGTCGTTGATTTCGCCATGTTCCAGCGCTTCCGGCAGCACTTGCATCGGCACCGACAGGGCGGCGGCGCGAGCGGCGAAGCCGCGGGCCTCGGCGCAGGGAGAAGTCGGGAAGCGGCGGCCGCTGGAGCAGACCAGCAGCATCGGCAGCGCGCCACGTGCAAGCTGCTGTTGCGGCGAGACCGAGCGCCAGTAAGCCGGATCGCTGCCGAACGCATCGCGATAAAGCTGCGGCAGCCGCGGCTGGTTCATCAGCGCGGGGACGTCCAGCGCGCCGCTGTCCAGCGGCACCACGCCCAGCGGACGATGCGTGCCGGCCTGCAGCAGGTGACCGGGATCGCTGCCCAGCAGCGCCACCAGATGCGCGCCGGCGGAATGGCCCATCAGGATCGTCTTCGCCGGATCGGCGTTCCACTGGCGGGCGCGCCGCTGCACCGAGGCCAGCGCGGCCGCCACGTCGCCGGCCTGCGCGAGTGGATCCGCATCGGGTTGCATCCGGTAATTGGCGGACACGAACACGAAGCCGCGCTGCAGCCAGTAGGCGGCCTTGTTGCCGACGACGCTGGGCATGCGCTTGTCGCCGCGGCGCCAACCACCGCCGTGGACCATGAACAGGATTGGCGCATCCGGCCGCGTGCGGGCCGGCAGGTAGACGTCGTAGCGCTGCCTCGGATCCGGGCCGTAGGCGATCTCGCGTTCGACGCGCACACCCGGTGGCAGCGACGCGCGTTCGCCACGGCCGGCGTTTTCGGATTGCGGCTGCTGCCGCTGCAGGATGCGTTCGCGCAGCCGCTGCTGTGCCGGCAGCGGGGCACTGGTGGTGGCGAGCATGCAAAGCGCGAGCAGGCCGACGAAGAGGGGAAGGCGCTGGGACATGGCGGGCGTTCCTGCGTTGGGGGACACAGCGGCAACGCATCGAAGCCGCCGGCCGTTGACGCGGGGGCGCGCAGGTTCCACGGATGACAGCTGTCAGCCGCGATGGCTGACGACGTCCCCTGCCGCCGGCAACACGGCTGCGGAAAATGGGCGGCGTCCAATCCGGACGCAGGAGAGTCCCATGCAGACCCAGACCCGATCCCGCACGGCATTCGCCGACCAGCTGCAGGCCAGCGTGGGAGAACTGGTGGAGCGCGCGGCCAGCGCCGCCCCCGGTCCGGAGCGTTCGCGGTTGTTGCGCTGGCTGCTGGTGGGCGGCGCCGTGTTCCTGCTCTGGCGGGTGGGGCGTAGCGCCAGGAAGCTGTTGTGGACGCTGTTCGGCATCGGCATGGCGCTGTACTGGAGCGGCGCCGCCGGCTGGCTGTTGCGCTGACTGGCAGCCGCCGCGGATCGATGGCGAGTGCACGCGTCGATCGGTCGGACACGCGGTGACGGGAACGGCGCGGCTGGGCACAATGGCCCTTCCCCAAGCCGCGCCGCACCGATGCCGAAGAAGATCGCCACCCGCAAGTCCGCCATCCACGGCAACGGCGTATTCGCCGCCCTGCCGATCGACAAGGGCGAGCGCCTGATCGAATACAAGGGCCGCCGCCGCAGCCACGAAGAGGTGGACGCCGGCGACAGCGGCGACATCGAGAGTGGCCACACTTTCCTGTTCACCCTCAACGAGGACTGGGTGATCGATGCCAACTTCGAGGGCAACGACGCGCGCTGGATCAACCACAGCTGCGCGCCGAACTGCGAGGCGGTGATGGTGGAGGACGAGGCCGAGCCGAAGAGGTCGCGCGTGTTCATCGAGGCGGTACGCGCCATCAAGCCCGGCGAAGAGCTGACCTACGACTACGGCATCACCCTGGCAGAGCGCCACACCCCGCGGCTGAAGAAGATCTGGGCCTGCCGCTGCGGCTCGAAGGACTGCACCGGCACCATGCTCAAGCCCAAGCGCTGAGCGCTTGCGGCGTATCGCTTTCCTGCGCGGGGCCAGCGCCTGGTGCAAGCCGTGAGGCGGTCGCCGCCCTATTGCTTCGCCAGGGTCGCGCGTTCGATCCGCCAGCCCGGATCGCCGCCCTCGACCACGCTGCGGTGCAGGACATAACGGCCGGTGTAGTGGTCGATGCGGCCGTCGCTCTGGCCGGCGGCCAGCTTCACCGGGATTTCGATGAAGCGCTGGCCGGCGCCCGCGTCGATGGGCCCCGGCGCGCCGATCTCGACGCTCACCCCGGTGGTGCCGGCGAAGCCGTCGGCGAACTGCGCCGCCGTCTGCGGATTCTGCCGCCACAGTGCATGCGCGCGTGCGAAGTCGCGGGCGTTGATGGCGGCGTAGTAGTCGCGCAACACCGCGACCGCGGCTTCGACGCCCGGCTCGGTCTGGGCGGTGGATGCGTCGGTGGTCGATGGCGCGATGCCGTCGCTTGGCGTCGCCGGGGCGGGCTGGGCGTCTTCGACGCGGCCGGGGTCGGGGGTCGATGCGCGGGGCGCGGGCATGCCGGTCGCAGAGCCGCCGTTCGCCTCCGGCTTCGGCAGGCTCTCTTCGGTGAGAGTGGCGTCTTCGCCGGCGGGTTCGCGGTCGCCGCAGGCGACCAGCAGCGCGGCCAGCAGCACGGCGGACAGGAGACGGAAACGGTGCATGGCGTGGTCCGGAAGCGGATGCGCGCACGATAGCGCGCATCCGTGAAACCAGCTGCGACGGAGCGCTCAGTCCTCGTCGTGGTGGGGCTTGTACGCCTCCGCCAGCTTCTTCTGCATCGGCGCCGGCACCGGTTCGTAGTGGCTGAAGTCCAGCGCGTAGCGGCCGCGCCCGGCGGTGGCGGATTTCAGCTCCGCGGCATAGCCCTCCAGTTCCGACAGCGGCACCTGCGCGCGGATCAGGATGTCGCCGCCGCGCAGGGTGTCGGTGCCGCTGATGCGGGCGCGCTTGGACGCAAGACCGCCGCTGACATCGCCCATGTGCTGCTCGGGTGCGCTGACTTCCAGCTCCACGATCGGCTCCAGCACCTGCGGCTGCGCCTTGCCGATGGCATCGAGGAAGGCACGTTTGCCGGCGGCGATGAAGGCGACCTCCTTGCTGTCCACCGGATGATGCTTGCCGTCGTAGACCACCACCCGCACGTCCTGGATCGGGAAGCCGGCCACCGCGCCTCCGGCCAGCACCTGGCGCACGCCTTTTTCCACCGCGGGCAGGAACTGGCCGGGGATGGTGCCACCCTTCACCTCGTCCACGAACTCGAAGCCGGCGCCGCGCGGCAGCGGCTCGATGCGCAGGAACACCTCGCCGAACTGGCCGGCGCCGCCGGTCTGCTTCTTGTGCCGGTGGTGGCCATCGGCCCTGCCGCTGATGGTTTCGCGGTAGGCGATGCGCGGCGGATGGGTGTTCACCTCCACCCCGAAGCGATCCTTGAGTCGCTGCAGCATCACCCGCAGGTGCAGATCGGACAGGCCGCGGATCACCGTCTCGTTGGTTTCGCCGTTGTGCTCGACCGCGAACGCCGGGTCTTCTTCGGCCAGCTTGTGCAGCGCGGTCGCCAGCTTCTGTTCCTGGCCCTTGCTGGCCGGTTCCACCGCCAGCCCGAACATCGGCTTCGGGAATGCCATCGGCGCGAGGTGGATGTGGTCCTCGTCGTGCGAATCGTGCAGCACCGCATCGAAATGCAGTTCGTCGATCTTCGCCACCGCGGCGATGTCGCCGGGAACCGCCTGGCTGATCTCGATATGGTCCTTGCCCCGCAGCCGGAACAGGTGCGCCACCTTGAACGGCTTGCGGCCGTCGTCGACGAACAGCTGCATGTCCTTGCGCACCGTGCCCTGGTAGACGCGGAAGATGCCCAGCTTGCCGACGAACGGGTCGTTGACGATCTTGAACACGTCGGCGATGACGTGCGCGTCCGGGTCGGGGCGCGCATCGACCGGCTGCGCGCCGTTGCCGCTGCCCTTCACGAACGGCGGCGGGTTGGCTTCGCCGGGATGCGGGAACAGCGTCTCGGCGATGTCCAGCCATTCCGGCACGCCCACGCCGCTGCGCGCGGAGACGAAGCACACCGGCACCAGGTGGCCTTCGCGCAGGCACTGCTCGAAGGCGTCGTGCAGCTCCGCGCCGGACAGGCCGCCCTCGCCGACGTCGAGGTAATGGTCCATCACCGTTTCGTTGATCTCCACCACCTGGTCGATGATCTTCTGGTGCCAGTCCGCCACCGCGCCAAGATCGCTTTCGCCCTGCTGGCTGCGGAAGCAATCGACCACCCGCGCGCCGTCGTCCGCCGGCAGGTTCAATGGCAGCAGCTCGGCGCCGAATTCCACCCGCAGCAGGTCCAGCAGCGCGGCCAGGTCGTGGCCGGCATGGTCGATCTTGTTGATCACGATGGCGCGGCACAGCCCGCGCTGTTTGGCGTACTCCATCATCCGGCGGGTGCCGTGGCCGATGCCGGTGTCGGCATCCACCACGACCGCCACGGTTTCCACCGCCGCCAGCGCGCCCAGCGCGGGGCCGCGGAAATCGGGATAGCCGGGGGTGTCGAGCAGGTTCAGGTGCAGCCCACCGCGGTCCACGCTGGCGATGCCGGCATCGATCGAATGGCCGCGTTCGCGTTCGAGCGGATCGAAGTCGGACACGGTATTGCCGCGTTCCACCGTGCCTGCCGTCTGGAGTGCGCCACCGGCATGCAGCAGGGCTTCGAACAGGGTGGTTTTGCCGGCGCCGGGGTGGCCCGCCAGGGCCACGTTGCGGATTTGTTGGGTCGAATAGGACATGAGCCCGTTCCTCCTTCGCGTGCGAATGGACGTGGCGTCATGGCTGTCCGCGTTTCGCGCCGGAGCGTTGGGCGCTCGGCGGGCGGTCATGGCGGGCATTCACCTTAGCGCAGCGGCGGCGATTGTCGTCTTGCGCTGCAGCATCGGACGGCTGTCGCCGCGCTAAACGGATTTGCCCGCGCACGCCCGGTTCAGCTTCGCGTCAAGCATGTCTGCGCAATCTGCAAACCGCGCCGGCCCTTTCCCTTTCCCGGCGACCGGAAACTGCCATGAAGCGTGTTATCGCCAGCCTGCTCGCCCTTGGCCTTGCCGCCGGCGGCAACGTCGCGTTCGCCCAGTCGGCGGGCTACGGCCGTTACGACGGTTCGGTCCAGGCCGAAGGCGACCGTTATTACGACTACGCGCGGGTGATCCGGGTCGACCCGGTGCTGGGCGGCAGTGGCTATCGCCAGGGCTACGGCAGCGACCGTCGCTGCTACGAAACCACCACTGCCGGCGGCTATGGCTATCGCGACGGCGGCTATCGCAACGACGACCGCTACGATGGCTATCGCAACGATGGCTACGACCGTCGCTACGGCGGCTATGACGGCCGCAACGATGGACGCTATGGCTATGGCGGCGAGACCGGGCGCAACGTCGCCACCGTGGTCGGTGGCATTGCCGGCGCGGTGCTGGGCAGCAAGGTCGGCGGCGGCAGCGGCAGCTACGCCGCGGCGGCGGTGGGTTCGATGCTGGGTGGCATGGCCGGGCGCGAGATTTACGACCAGAACCAGCGCGGTCGCCGCCAGGTCGGCACGGTGCGGGTCTGCGATCCCGAGCCGGTACGCAGTGGCTATCCGGGTTCGGGCTATCGCGATGGCGGTGCCGGCGGATACGACGTGACCTACGAGTACAACGGCCGCCGCTACACCCGGCGCATGGACTACCACCCGGGCGAGCGTGTCCGCGTGCTGGTCGGGGTGGAGCCGCAGTAAGCGTCTTGATCGCACGAATGGAGAAGGGGCCCTGCGGCCCCTTCTTCGTTTTTGCCGGCGCTGGGGTGCGCCTTCAGCGCGTGGCCGCAGCGATCTCGGTGCGGCGGTTGGCGTGGCGCGGCACGCCCTGTTCGTCCAGCAGGTGCTCGATGCGGCTGAACACTTCCGCGCGCGAAAAGGGTTTTTTCATGAAGTCGTCGGCGCCGATGCGCTGCACGTAGAACTGCTCGGTGGCCTGGGCGTTGCCGCTGATCATGATGATCGGCACGTCGTGGGTGACTTCATCCCGGCGCAGCTTGCGCAGCGCGCTGAAACCATCGATGCCGGGCAGGACGATGTCGAGGAAGATCAGGTCGGGGTGTTCGCGACGGGCGATCTCCAGCGCGCTCTCGCCGTCGTAGGCCACCAGCACTTCGAAATGGTTCTGCAGCAGCATCCGCTTGAGCAGGGCGACGATGGTCGGCGAATCGTCGACCACCAGGATGCGGAGGCCCGGGCGGGCGTTGCGGCGCTCGCGCTCGCGACGCTCGAGGACGCCGCCGTGCGCGGCTTCGGCATTGTCCGCATCCGCCTGCAACTGCGACGCAGCTTCCGTGGCCGGTGAAGCAGGCCTTGCCGCGGGCGTCGGCGCCGCAGCCGATCCGCCCTGCTGTGGGCGGACACGCTTGAACAGGTCGAAAAATCCCACGCCGCGGCTTCCCCAGATTGTCCCCGGGCGGCATCTTACCGTGAACCCGCCGGGTCAACGGCGGGCGTGGGCGTCCTCCGCCAGCGCGCGCAGGGCGAACAGCCGCGCCACCTTGCCCCAGGCCAGCGCGCCGGCGATGGCGCAGCCCAGCAGCAGCGCCAGCACGAAACCGCCCAGGCCGCTGGCGTCCACACGCTGGCGCAGCGCCACCGCGAGCAGCGCCAGCAGCAGGCTGCATACCGTCGGCAGCAGGTAGGCGGAAAGCACCGCCAGCGGGCGCCGGCACAGCAGCTTCACCCCGCGCCACCACGCCTTGAACGCCGAGCGCAGCCGCGCATCGGCAGCCAGCCAGCCGCGCCCGGCCTCGATGCCGGCGTGCGCCAGCAGCAACAGCAGGCCGCCGACCGCCAGCGCGATGTTGCGGCCCTGTTCGACGTCGGCGGCGACGATGGCCTCTTCGTGCAATTTGCCGTTGAGGCCCACGCCGGCCGCCAGGATCGCCGCGGCGGCGCCGAGCGGGATCACCGACCACAGCAGCAGGCGCAGCATCGGGCCGTATTCGCCGATGCCGCCGCGCAGCAGCTCGCCGAAGCGCAATGGGGTGGGGCTGCGTGCGGCGACGACGGTGGCGCCGGCCAGCAGCGGCGACAGCAGCAGCATCAGGATTGCGCTGTTCCAGATGCCTTCGGACAGCACCGCCAGCGGCGCGCCTTCCGCCATCAGGCTTTCGACCAGCAGCGTCGGCGCGGTGCCCGCGGCGATGGCGGGCGCCTGCAGCGAGTGGTCGAGCAGGCCGCCCAGCCAGCTCCATGCGGGCAGCGTGGCGAGCAGGGAGGAGCACAGGGCGGCCACTACCCAGAGCAGCAGGAGGCGCCACTGCAGGGCGCCGGCAAGGGCGCGGGGCAGGGCGGAGCGGGCACGCAGCGGACGATTGGTGATGTTCATGGCGCGCCTCAGATGGTGGCCAGCAGGGCGAAGAAGGATTGCAGCAGGGCGGTGAAATCGCCGAACCAGCGGCGTGCCGCGGCCGGCTGCGACTCCAGCGTGCGGCTGTCGTTGAGGCGGCTGGCATCCATCCGCAGCAGTCCCTGCGGATCCAGCTGGGCCGAGGTCGCCTTGGCGCGCGTGGTCACCACGAAGCGCTGCCAGCTTTCCTGCGAGGTGACCGCGAAGTCGCGGTGGCTGCCGTCGGCGAAGCTGATGCGCAGGGTCTGCGGCGGCTTGATCGCGTCGCGACGCACCACCACCACGGTGCGGTAGGGGAAGGCGCCTTCTCCGTCCTTCGCTTCCGGGTGCTTGTCCTTCCAGGCCTTGCGGCGCTTCTCGATGGCCTTGTCGATGGCCTTGCCATCGACCAGTACCGGCTTGCCCTTGTACTCGTGGTAGCCCGGCAGCGGCAGCACTTCGCGGCTGGACAGGCTTTCGATGCGGTCGTCGGTGCGGCCGGTGCCGTAGAAGTAGGCATCGAACGCGCCGTTGACAATGGCCGGCTTGCCGGTGCCCTCGGCCAGCGCCTCGCGCAGGTCGGCCAGCGAGGGGTGGCGGAACTTCCAGCGCTCGTAATAGAGCTTCATCGCCCGTTCCATCGCCGGCGTGCCAACCAGCATCTCGATCTGGCGCATGGCGGTGGCAGTGCGCGAATACACGGTGCCGTAGCTGCCGCTGGACAGGCGCGCCCACGAGTTGCGGCCCAGCGGGTCAGCCGGGTCGGACAGGCTGGCGCCCAGCCGTTCCATGTCGAACGGGGCCAGGCGGGTGCCGATGCCCAGCCAACGCGTCCACGGACGCTCCAGCGCCAGGTCCTGCCTGCGCGCGGTCATCATCCGCTGGTCCCAGTACTCGTTCATGCCCTCGTCGAGCATCGGTTCCTCGAACTCGTTGGAGGCGAGGATCCCGTAGAAATAGCCGTGGCCGAACTCGTGCACGGTGACGAAGTCCAGCATCCAGCGGCCGATGCTGCCGGGTTCCACCATCTTGGTGCTGTCGGCGGTGAAGAAGGTCGGATATTCCATGCCGCCGGCTTCGTCGGCGCCGTAGGGCGGCACCACCGCGGTGGCGGTCTTGTACGGGTACGGGCCGAGCGTCTTCGAGAAATAGTCCAGCGAGTCGATGGTGGCCTGCAGCACGGGCTCCGCGTTGGAGGCGTAGTCGGGGGTGTACAGCACCTTGACCTCGACCGGTCCGCGCGGGCCCTGCCAGGTCTTCACCAGCGGCTTGGCGTAGCGCCTGTCGGCGGTCCAGGCGAAGTCGTGGACGTCGTGCTGGACGTAGCGGTGGGTGGTCTTGCCGTCCTTGGTCACCGGTGCGCCGACCTGCTGGCCGGTGGCGCCGACGGTGTAGTCCTTCGGCACGGTGAGGCGCACGTCGTAGCTGCCGAAATCGGCGAAGAACTCGCTGTGCAGGTGGAACTCGTGCGCGTTCCAGCGCGGCGCGGTGGCGCCACGCTCGCCCGGCAGTTCCAGCACGCCGATCTTCGGGAACCACTGCGCGATCAGGTGGAAGCTGCCGTAGTAGCCGGTGCGCGCCACCACCCGCGGCAGCTGGTCGAAGAAGTCGATGTCCAGCGTGGTGGTTGCCCCCGCCGCCACCGGCTGCGGCAGGTCGATGCGGACCACGCTACGGTCGGTCTTCGGGCCGCCGTCCGGCTGCACGAAGCTCCATTTCGCCGGCGCGCCGTTCTGCACCACCTTGTCGAGACGGATGTAGCCGTACTCGCCGTCCTTGGTGGCGACGTTGCTGCGGAAGCCGCTGCTGCTGGCCCGCTGCTCGGTCATGAAGGTGCTGCCGGGGCCGTCGAAGCCGTTGAGGTACAGGTGCACATAGACGCTGCATACCGGCTGCGCACTGCGGTTGCGCCAGCTCAGCTGCTGCTTGCCGCGCAGGGTGTGCTTGACCGGGTCCAGCTCGGCGTCGATGGAATACGAGGCCACGCGATCCGACAGGGTGGCGGCGTCGGCCTTGCGCGGCCCGCCCCAGGCGTCCGCGCCGCTGGGTGCGCGCACCGCACCTGCGTCGGCGGCGGCCAGCGGGATGGCGGGGCAGCTGGTGGCTGACGCGCCGGGCGCGGCAGCGACGGGAGTCTTGGCCAGCAATGGAACCGATGACAGCGCGAGCAAGGTGGACAGGGCGACTGCGACCCGTTGGCTGTGCATGGGTTCTCCGGTGAATGCGGGCAAGGTTGCCGCCACGATGTGCGAAGCGGCGGGACGTGGCAACATGCCGGTAGTCACGGCCGACGGGAGAGGGCATGACAATCCACCAGGGCAGCTGCCATTGCGGCGCGATCGCGTTCACCGTTGAAGGCCCGATCGAGGCGGCCATCGACTGCAACTGCTCGCTGTGCCGCCGCCGCGGCGGCCTGCTGGCGTTCTTCCCGCGCGAGGCGCTGGTGCTGCGCACGCCGGAAGCCGACATGGCGACTTACACCTTCAACACCCATGCCATCCACCATCACTTCTGCCCGACCTGCGGGGTGGCGCCCTTCAGCGAGGGCATCGATCCGCGCAGCGGCGAGGCGATGGCGGCGGTCAATCTGCGCTGCCTGCCGGACCTCGACCTGTCGTCGCTGAAGGTCACCGCCTACGACGGCGCAAGCCGCTGACGTGCAGGGACGGGCGACGGACATGGGACGGGGACGCGCATGCAGACCATGACCGCCCCGGCACCGACCGCCGACGTCGAGCGCGCGCTGGCGAACGCCCTGCAGCTGCTGGCCGCCGACCCCGCGTTGGCCGCGGAGCAGGCCCGCGAGGTGCTGGTGGTGGCGCCCGGGCATCCCGCTGCCGAACTGCTGCTGGGCATGGCTGACACCGCACGCGGCGACTTCGACGCCGCGCAGCAGCGGCTTGACCGGCTGGCACGCGCGCAGCCCCGCTCGGCGATGACCTGGCTGGAATTGGCGCGGGCGCGCACCGGCGCCGGCCGCCGGGTGGACGCGCTGACCTGCGCCGAGCGCGCGGTGGCGCTGCAGCCGGCCCTGCCCGGTGCTTGGCTGGCGCTGGCCGACCTGCGTTTCGCCGCCGGTGACGACGACGGCGCCGATGCCGCCTACCTCCAGCATGTGCGCCACAGCGCGCACGATCCGGCGCTGATGGTGGCCGCCGATGCACTGGCCCGCGGCGACCTGCCCGAGGCCGAAACCCGCCTGCGTGCGCGGCTGGCGCGCCAGCCCGGCGACGTGGCGGCGCTGCGCATGCTGGCCGAGCTGGCGGTGCGGCTGGGCCGCAACGAGGAAGCCGCGCTGCTGCTGGAACATGCGCTGGAGCGCGCGCCCGGCTTCGATGCCGCGCGCCAGAACTACGCCGCCGTGCTCAACCGTGGCAACCGCCACGCCGAGGCGTTGGCCGAGATCGACCGCCTGCTGGAGCGCGATCCGGGCAACCAGCCGCTGCGCAACATGCGCGCGGTGGTGCTGGGCAAGCTGGGCGATTTCGACGGTGCCATCGACACCTACGAAGCCGTGCTGGCGCGCGCCCCGGCCCAGTGGCAGGTCTGGCTGGGCTACGGCCATGCGCTCAAGACCGCCAACCGCAGCGCCGATGCGGTGGCCGCGTACCGCCGCGCGATCGCGCTGAACCCCGGCTTCGGCGGCGCGTGGTGGAGCCTGGCCAACCTCAAGACGGTGCGCTTCGACGCCGCCGACATCGAGGCGATGCGCGCGCAGCTGCGCCGCAACGACCTCGACGACGACGCCCGCCTGCATTTCGAGTTCGCGCTCGGCAAGGCGATGGAGGATGCCGGCGACCACGGCGAAGCGTTCGTCCACTACGCCCGTGGCAACGCGCTGCGGCGCAGCCAGCTGCCGTTCGACGCCGCGCTGGGCCGCGAGCGCACCCGCCGCGCCATCCGCACCTACACCCGCGACTTCTTCGCCGAGCGCGAAGGCGCGGGGTGCACGGCCCCGGATCCGATCTTCGTGGTCGGCATGCCGCGCGCCGGCTCCACCCTGATCGAGCAGATCCTCTCCAGCCACCCGCGGGTGGAAGGCACGATGGAGCTGCCGGCGTTGATCGCGATCACCCGCGAGCTGCGCCAGCGCGACGGCAATCCGGAGACCACCTCCTATCACGACGTGCTGGCCGGGCTGGACCGCGCCGAGCTGGAAACGCTGGGCCGGGACTACCTGCGCCGGGCGCAGCCGCACCGGCGCGAGGGACGGCCGCTGTTCATCGACAAGATGCCGAACAACTTCGCCCACGTCGGCCTGATCCAGGCGATCCTGCCGAACGCGAAGATCATCGATGCGCGCCGGCACCCGCTGGCCTGCTGCTTCTCCAACTTCAAGCAGCATTTCGCCCGCGGCCAGGCCTTCAGCTACGGTCTGGCCGACATGGGCCACTACTACGCCGACTACGTGGCGCTGATGGCGCACTTCGACGAAGTGCTGCCGGGCCGCGTCCACCGCGTGATCTACGAGGACATGGTGGCCGACACCGAGGCGCAGGTGCGCGCGCTGCTGGACTACTGCGGGCTGGAATTCGACCAGCGCTGCCTGCGCTTTTTCGAGAACGAGCGGGCGGTGCGCACCGCCAGTTCCGAACAGGTGCGCCGGCCGATCTACCGCGAGGGGCTGGACCAGTGGCGGCATTTCGCGCCGTGGCTGGGGCCGCTGGAACAGGCGCTGGGGCCGGTATTGACCCGCTATCCGGCGGTGCCGCCGGCCGCGGAGTTGCCGGCCTGGCGCTGAAGGTGCGTAATCGGTCGAGCGGCAGGGGGGCTGCGACACCGCACAACAACGATGAGTGCCACAACTGGAGGGGAGTCCACGATGCAAGCAAGCAAACGCAATCGCCGGCGTAACGGCGATACATACCGCAGTTTCCGCAGGATCCCGCTGGCCGCCGCGGTGGCGCTGGCGTTCGCCGCGCCGGCTTGGGCGCAGGATGCCGCGCCGCCGCAGAAGGAGCGCGAGGCACGCACCCTTGATACCGTCACGGTGACCGCGCAGAAGCGCGAGGAAAACCTGCAGAAGGTGCCGATCAGCCTGCAGGTGCTGGGCAATTCCCAGCTCGAGCAGCAGAACGTCGCTTCGTTCGCCGACTACGCCAAGATGATCCCCAGCCTGAGCTACGGCACCGCCGGCGGCGGCGTGTTCTCCGGACCGGGCTTCGTGCAGGTGTACATGCGCGGCGTGGCCAGCGGCGGCGACGGCAACCACTCCGGCTCGCAGCCCAGCGTGGGCATGTACCTGGACGAGCAGCCGATCACCACCATCCAGGGTGCGCTCGACATCCACATGTACGACATCGACCGGGTCGAGGCGCTGGCCGGTCCGCAGGGCACTCTGTACGGCGCCAGCTCGCAGTCGGGCACGGTGCGCATCATCACCCGCAAGCCCGATCCGTCCGGGTTCTCGGCCGGCGTGGCAGCGGAGGTCAACGCCATCGACGGCGGCGGCATCGGCCACGTGCTGGAAGGCTTCGTCAACCTGCCGATCAAGGAGAACACCGCGGCGGTGCGCCTGGTGGGCTGGCAGAAGCACGACGCCGGCTATGTCGACAACCTGCACGGCACCCGCACCTATCCCACCTCGGGCATCGTCGACGACAACGCCGACCTGGCGGAGAAGAACTACAACACCGCCGATACCGTCGGCATGCGCGCGGCGCTGCGCTTCGACATCAACGACCGCTGGACCATCACCCCGCACGTCATCGCGCAGAAGCAGAAGGCCTACGGCAGCGCCGGCATCGACCCGATGGTGGGCAGCGCCGCCGCCGGTTACGACGCTTCCAGCGGCGAGATGGCGGTCAAGCACTTCTACCCCGAGTTCTCCGACGACCGCTGGTACCAGGCGGCAATGACGGTGGAAGGCAAGATCGGCAACTTCGACCTGACCTACGTGTTCTCGCACCTCAAGCGCGACGTCGATTCCGCGTCCGACTACAGCGACTACGGCTACTGGTATGACGCGCTGGCCGGTTACGGCGCCTACTTCTATGACGACAACGGCGATCTGATCAACCCGGCCCAGCACATCGATGCCAAGGACGGCTACAAGCGCACCAGCCACGAGCTGCGCATCGCCTCGCCGCAGGACAACCGGGTGCGGCTGGTGGCGGGCCTGTTCTGGCAGCAGCAGAGCCACGACATCGAGCAGCGCTACCGCATCGACGGCCTGGCGAGTGATCTGTCGGTGAGCGGTTGGCCGGAAACCATCTGGTTGACCCAGCAGGATCGCCGCGACCGCGACCAGGCGGTGTTCGGCCAGGTCAGCTTCGATGCCACCGACAAGCTGGAACTGACTGCGGGCGGCCGCTGGTTCCGCTCCGAGAACGGGCTGAAGGGCTACTTCGGCTTCGCCAACGGCTATTCCTCCGGCAGCAGCCTGGATCCGGCCGACCGCTACGGCGAGGCCGGCTGCCTGGCGCAGTACGGCGCGCCCTCGAACTGGGAGCCGTACGACGGCGCCCCGTGCAAGGTGGTGGACAAACAGGTCAAGGAGAACGACGCCACCTATCGCCTCAACGCCACCTGGAAGATCGACGACAAGAAGCTGGTGTACGCCACCTGGTCGCAGGGCTACCGGCCCGGCGGCATCAACCGTCGCGGCACGCTGCCGCCGTACGTCTCCGACTTCCTAACCAACTACGAGGCCGGCTGGAAGACCTCGTGGGCGGACGGCACGCTGATCTTCAATGGCGCGGTGTTCCGCGAGAACTGGAAGGACTTCCAGTTCTCCTACCTGGGCCAGAACGGGCTGACCGAAATCCGCAACGCCAACCAGGCGCGGATCGATGGCGTGGAACTGGACCTGAGCTGGGCGGCCACCTACAACCTGCAGTTCACCGGCAGTTTCGCCTGGTACGACGCCAAGCTGACCGAGAACTTCTGCGGCTGGCTGAAGCCGGACGGCAAGCCGGAAACCGTCTGCCCTGCCGGCACGCTGGACCCGAACGGCGATGCGGTGGACGGCCCGCAGGCCGCGGCCGGCACCTCGCTGCCGGTGACGCCGCGCTTCAAGGGTGCGCTGAGTGCCCGCTACAGCTTCGAGCTGGGCTCGGGCGAGGCGTACTGGCAGGCTTCGCTGTCGCACGCGGGCAAGCGGCGGGTGGACATGCGCGGTGCCGAAACCGCGTTGCTGGGCTATCTCGATGGCTACACGCTGGTCGACCTGTCGACGGGCTGGCGCAAGGACAGCTGGTCGGTCGACCTGTTCCTGAAGAACGCCTTCGACGAGCGCGCGCAGATGAGCCGGTTCGCCCAGTGCGCCGCGCTGACCTGTGGCGCGGAGCCCTACACGGTGATTGCGCAGCCGCGCACGTTCGGGGTGCGGGTCAGCAAGGAGTTCTGATCCGGCGCCGACCGGACGATGCAACGGAGAAGGCGGCCTCGGCCGCCTTTTCCGTTCGTGATGCACAGGCCGGTGGCGCTGCGGGTGGCCTCAGCCTTCGTCCTGTTCGAATTCGGCGACCACGTCGAGGTCGAACGCCAGCGCCTCCACCGTCTGCCGCACCTTCTGCGCGGCCGCCGCGTTGGGTGCGTCGATCTCGAGTTCATGGGTATCCGGCCCCTCGACGTCGCTCAGCCCCGCCGAGCTGGAATCGGCGTCGTCCATGTGCGGCATCAGGTCGTCGACTTCCTCGACGTGCTCGATGCCGTCCAGGCTCTGCAACAGGTTGCTGATCGCGCGGACATCGTCCTCGCTGCCGGTCAGGCGGATGCGCATCATGGGCATGGTGGCGGTTTCCAGGGAAGGAAGGCGCAGGCTAGGCGGAGCCAGGCGAACGCCGGGTGATGGCGCCGCTCACGGGGCCGGGCGCACCGGCAGGCTGACGTTGCACAGGTCGATGTGGCCGGCAGGCTGGGTGTAGAAGTCGTCCACCCGGTTGCGGCGCGCCTCGGTGGCGTCGATGAACGCCTGGCTGTCGGTGCGCAGCAGCTGCAGCGGGGTGCGCTGCGCCTCGGGCACCTCGCTGGCCAGCTTGATCGACACGATCGGCGCGCGCTGTTCCGGCTTCTCGTAGAAGCCCATCGGCGCCGGCCCGCGCGGGGTCACGCTGAGCAGTTCCATGCCCTTGACCACCCGGCCCACCACGGTCAGCTGGTGGTCCAGCGCGCGCGGGGCCTGGCCGATGACGACGTAGAGTTCGGCGCCGATGCTGCTGTCGGGCGCGCTGTTGCGGCCGGCGCCGAGCACGCCGTAGCAGTGGGCCATCCACAGCTTGCCGGTCTTGGGGTCGCGCGCGGCCGGCATGCCGTCGGCGAAGCCGACCTGCGGCGCCCAGCCGTCCACGTCGGGAAGGCGGTCGAAGCGCACGCCCTTGTCGCTGCGGGTGAATTCCGCCGGCAGATGGGTCCTGGTGCCGGCCGGGTAGGGCTTGGCCTTGCCGGCTTCCTCGCCGTCGGGATCGCCGAACTGGACCACGAAATTGTCCTGCGAGCGGTAGATGGTCAGCCCGTCCCAGAAGCCGCCCTTGGCCATCGCCTTGATGTTGGCCACGTGCTCGGGCGCGAAGCCCGGCGCCAGCTCGATCACCACCCGCCCGGACGGCAGCTCCATGTACAGGGTGTTGGCCGGGTCGAGGCTGCGCCAGGCGCTGGCCGGGGCGGCGTCGATGATCTCCTGCGCCGACTTGCGCTTGGGCGGCTGAGCGCCGTCCGCGGCGATGGCGGGTACCGCGATGGTGGCGGCAACGGCGAAGGCGAGCAGGGCGTGGCGCATGGCGGTCATCCTCGGCGAAAGCGGCAAGCATAGCCGCCAGCGGTGCCGCCGGTGCGCAGGTCAGCGGCGCGGCGTGGCCTTTTTCGCGGGCGGTGCCTTCACCGCCGGCGCGGTGGGCTTGCCGGCATGCGCGGCGATGAAGGCGCGCACCTGCGGATACACCTGGGTGCGCCAGCGGCGGCCGCTGAAGATGCCGTAGTGGCCGGCCCCGGCCACGGTCAGGTGCTTGCGGTCGGCGTCGGCGATGCCGGTGCACAGCTCGTGCGCGGCGCGGGTCTGGCCCTGCCCGGAAATGTCGTCCAGCTCACCCTCGATGGTGAGCAGGGCGCAGCCCTGGATCTTCGAGGGGTCGACCCGCTCGCCGGCCACGTCCCACAGCCCACGCGGCAGCAGCTGCTGCTGGAACACGGTGCGGATGGTGTCGAGGTAGTACTCGGCGGGCATGTCGAGCACCGCGTTGTACTCGTCATAGAACTTGCGGTGCGACTGCGCCGAACTGAGGTCGCCCTTGACCAGGTCCTGGTAGAAGTCCCAGTGCGAGGTCGAGTGACGCTCCGGGTTCATCGCCACGAAGCCGAGGTGCTGCAGGAAGCCCGGGTACACGCGGCGGCCGGCGCCTGGATAGTTGGCCGGCACGGTGTGGATGACGTTGTTCTCGAACCACCACAGCGGCTGGCGGGTGGCGAGGTTGTTGACCGAGGTGGGCGACTGGCGGGTGTCGATCGGCCCGCCCATCATCGTCATCGACTTCGGCAGCGCCTCGCCGCGCGCCGCCATCAGCGAGATCGCCGCCAGCACCGGCACGGTGGGCTGGCAGACGCTGATCACGTGCAGGCGCTCGACGCCGATGTGGCGGATGAACTCCTGCACGTAGGCGATGTAGTCGTCGAGGGTGAACGCGCCTTCGCTGGCGGGCACCATGCGCGCGTCGGTCCAGTCGGTGATGTAGACCTTGTGGTCGGCCAGCAGGGTGCGCACGGTGTCGCGCAGCAGGGTGGCGTGGTGGCCGGACAGCGGGGCGACAACCAGCACGGTGGGGTCGTCCTTCATCCGCGCCAGGCCGTCGGCCTGGTCGTGGTAGCGCTTGAAGCGCAGCAGCCGGCAGAACGGCTTCTCCAGCGCCACGCGCTCGACCACCGGGATCGACAGGCCTTCCACCTCGATCTGGTGGATGCCGAATTCGGGCTTCTCGTAATCCTTGCCCAGCCGGTACATCAACTCGAACGCGGCCGCGGTGCGGGGTGCGCCGGGCAGCGCCGACAGCCAGCTGTCCTGCGCGGAATACATCTTCGCGCCGGCGTCGGCCCAATAGGTATAGGGCGCAAGGCCCGCCCGCCAGAATTCGTGCAGTTGGTACAGCAGCATGGTGAGTCTTGGGTCGCCCCGGATTGCGGCAGTGCAGCATAACCCATGGGAATGACGGGGCCGTGATCGCTATCCCGGTTCCGCCGATCAGTCCGGCAGTTCCAGCGCGGTGGCGTGCGGCACCAGCGCCGGCGACAGCCAGCAGTGCGAACCCAGCGGGCGCAGACCAAGCGCGCGCAGGCGCTGGCGATAGAACGCTGCGCTGCGCTGCTTGAAGCCGTGTTCGTCGCCCTCCGCGCCGTCGCCGCGGGCGAACGCCTCGATGAAGGCCACGCCGCCGCACAGCTCGGCCAGCGCGGGCAGGCCGCGGTCGAGTTCGCGGGTGTCCAGGTAATGCAGCACGTCGCTGCAGACCAGCAGGTCTGCGGGCGGGCAGGGGCGAAGATGCTCGAAATCGGCGAAGCGCGCGTGGTGCAGGTTGCGGCGGCGGCCATGGCGGGCGATGGCGTAGTCGCTGCTGTCGAAGCCCAGGTACTGCGCGTGCGGGCGCAGCTTCAGCAGCGGCGCGCGCCACGCACCCTCGCCGCAGCCGATGTCCAGCACGCTGCGGATCGGCCGCTCCAGGTGGTATTCGGCGGTCGCCACCGCCAGCGCCACCTTGCGCGCCAGCCGCGCGGCGTGGCCGATGCCGCCGTGGCGGTACCAGCGGTCGAAGTAGGCGCGGTCGTAGGTCTTGGTCATCGTGTGCGTATCATCCGCCGGTTGTCATCGTCGAGGGTCGCGCCAGCGGCGGCGGCGAAGGCGCATCGGCCCGCGCCCGCGCGGGCACGGCGAATTGAAACATTCCGGAGCGACCGCATGGCCTACTACCTGCTGACCAAGACCTTCCACCTGGTGTTCGTGATCGCCTGGATGGCGGCGGTGTTCTACCTGCCGCGGATCCTGGTCAACATCGCCGAGGCCGGCGAGTCGCAGGAGGTGCGCGCGCGGCTGCTGTTGATGGGGCGGCGGCTGTACCGCTTCGGCCACGTGATGTTCGGCATCGCGTTCGTGCTGGGGCTGGTGCTGTGGCTGGGCTACCGGGTGCTGCCGGCGTTCCCGACCATGGTCGGCGCGGGCACCGCGTGGCTGCATGCCAAGCTGGGTCTGGTGGTGCTGCTGTTCGCGTTCTACATCGTCAGCGGGCGCTGGCTGAAGGGCGTCGAGCGCGGCCGGACGCTGCCGTCGGGCAAGGCGCTGCGCTGGTTCAACGAGCTGCCGCTGCCGGCGCTGGTGGCGATCGTCTGGCTGGTGCTGGCCAAGCCGTTCTGATCCGCCGTCGGCTTCGCGGCGTACGGACAGCACTCGCGAAGCCGGATCCCGGTCAGGGCCGGGCCGGCGGCGGCTGACGGAAGGTTTCGATCCGCGGCAGCTCCACCGGCACGCCGTTGCCGTCGCACAGCCGCTTCGCGCACAGCGTCGCGCGCAGGCGCGGGGTGGCCTGCACGATGATGTGGTACAGCGCGTTCTGCTCCAGCGTGCCGCGCACGGCCTGGCTGCCCGGGCCGCGTGCCCAGACGCCGACATCGTCGCCGCCATGGCTTTCGGCGCCCAGTGGCACCAGCGCTTCCTGCAGGTAATCCGGGTCGGTGGTGTCAACGTCGGCCAGGTCCGGGCGGCCGCTGGCGGGCGCGAGCTGCTGCTTCGGCCAGTGCGGGTAGCGCTTGGGGCCGGCAGGCTGGGCGTCGCTGGCGCCGGTGTTGCCGGGGCCGTTGGCGTAGACGAGGGTGGTGTAGGGCTGGCCATCGAGATCCAGCGCCAGCTTGCCCGGCTCGCCGTCGAAGCTGTTGCTGCCGCGCACCTTGCCCAGGATCGGGTTGCCGCGGGCGGGATAGCCGACGAAGCCGAGGGTGTGCGCGTGGTCGGCCGTCACCAGGATCAGGGTGTCGTCGGCGGAGGTTGCCTGCATCGCCGCGCGCACCGCGTCGGAGAGCGCGATGGTGTCGTCGAGCGCGCGGAACGCATTGCCCTCGTGGTGGGCCATGTCGATGCGCGCGGCTTCCACCATCAACACGTAGCCCTCGCCCTTGCCCGACAGATGGGCGATGGCGGTGCGGGTCATTTCCGCCAGGCTGGGTTCGCCTGCGCCGCTGGCGATGCGGTCGCGGTCGTACTGCATGTGGTCGTGGTTGAACAGGCCCAGCACGCTGGGCGCGCCGGCCGTGGCGGCGAGCTGCGCGGCGCTGGTGGCATACGCGCCCTGCGGGTGGGCGCGCTGCCATTCGGCGATCAGGTCGCGGCCGTCGCGGCGCAGGCCGTGCTTGTCGGGCTGCTGCGGGTCGGCCTGCGCGCTGGTGAGGAATTCCTTGCGCCCCCCGCCCAGCACGATGGATGGGCCGCGCCCGTCCTGCGTCGCCTCGATCAGCTGGCGGGCGATGTCCTTGCAGCCTTCGGCCACCGCGTTTGCCGGCAGCGCGGCATCGTTCTCCCAGTTGCGGTTGGGTACATGCGCGTAGGTGGCGGCCGGGGTGGCGTGGGTGATCCGGGAGGTGGTGACGATGCCGGTGGCCATGCCGGCGGCGTCGGCCAATTCGAGCCAGGTCTGCGCGTGCTTGCCCAGGCTGCCGGCGCAGTCGTTCTTGTCGCCGGCATGCACGCCGATGGCGCCCATGTGCGATTTCACCCCGGTGGTGATGGCGGTCATGGTGCCGGCCGAATCGGGGGTCTGCGCATCGGTGTTGTAGGTCTTGGCCAGCGCGGTGGCGGGGAAGCTTTCCCACGACAACAGATGCTCCTCGCCGCTGCCGCCGTTGCGCTGGCCTTCGAGGATGCGCGCGGCGGCCACCGTGGCCAGGCTCATGCCGTCGCCGAGGAACACGATCACGTTGCGGGCGCGGCCGGCCATGGCGCCGCGCTGCGCGGCCTGCGCGGCGCCGTTGCGATACCACCAGGCCGGCGTTTCGCCGCCGGGATGGACGACTGCCGGCACTTCCACCATCACGTTGGCGGCGGGCGGCGCGATCGCAGGCGGGGTGCCGGCGCAGGCGGCGAGGGTCAGGCCGCAGGCAAGCGGCAGCAGGCGCAGATGCAGATTGGTCATCGCGCCATTATGAATGGTCACCATGTCCGCAGTGTTGCGCGGATGGCGCTGACGCCGGGGCGGCGCTCCGGTATCGTTCGACGGTCTTTCCCGGGGTTACGCGCATGTTCGACTGGTGGTTCCGCATCAAGTTCTGGAAGCGCGTGGTGCTGGGCTTCGTGTTCGGTGCGCTGGCCGGCTGGGCGTTCGGCAAGGATGCGGAAACCTGGTTCGGGCCGATCGGCGACCTCTACGTCACCCTGATCATGATGATCGCGGTGCCGCTGGTGTTCTTCGCGGTGATCAACGCGGTGGCCTCGCTGAGCGGGCAGAAGTCGATCGCCGCGCTGGCCGGCCGCACCTTCGCCTGGTTCGCCTTCACCGCCGTGCTGGCGGTGGGCGTGGGCCTGCTGTTCGGCTGGATCATCCAGCCCGGCAGCGGCGTCGGCGTGCTGCAGATCGCCTCCGACTACAAGCCCAAGGACGTGCCGGGCGCGCTGGACATGCTGCTCAACCTGGTGCCGGCCAACCCGTTCCAGGCGCTGGGCGGCGCCGCCACCGCCAAGCTGGCCGACGGCACCAAGGTGCTGGTGCCGCGCAGCGGCACCGTGCTGCAGGTGATCTTCTTCGCCGGCCTGGTCGGCTTCGCGATGGTCAAGCTGGGCGACAAGGTCACGGGGGTGCGCAAGCTGGTGGGCGAAGCCAGCGACGTGATGATCCAGGTGACCCGCTACGTGCTGGAGTTCACCCCGTTCGGCACCTTCGGCCTGATCGCCGCGCTGGTGGGCGGCTACGGCTTCGAGCAGCTGCGCCCGCTGCTGAGCTTCGTGGTGGCGTTGTACCTTGCCTGCGCCTTCCACATCGTGGTGGTGTACAGCGGCCTTTTGCTGGCGCACGGCCTGAATCCGCTGAAGTTCTTCCGCGGCGCCGCGCCGGGCATGCAGGTGGCGTTCGTGGCGTCGAGCAGCTATGCCGCGCTGCCGGCGTCGCTGCGCAGCGTCACCCACAACCTGGGCGTCGACAAGGACTACGCGGCGTTCGCGGTGCCGTTGGGCGCGACCATCAAGATGGACGGCTGCGGCGCGATCTACCCGGCGCTGGCGGCGGTGTTCATTTCGCAGTACGCCGGGATCGAGCTGTCGCTGTCGCAGTACCTGATCATCGCGCTGGCCTCGGTGCTGGGCAGTTTCGGCACCGCCGGCGTGCCCGGCACGGCGGTGATCATGGCCACGGTGGTGCTGAGCGCGGCCGGGCTGCCGCTGGAAACCATCGGCTACCTGTATGCCATCGACCGCGTGCTGGACATGATGCGCACCATGACCAACGTGACCGGGCAGATCCTGGTGCCGGTGCTGGTGGCGCGGGAAACCGGGCTGCTGGACCGGGACATCTACGAAGCGGCGCCCACCAATGTCGGGGTGCGCGAGGGCGACCTGGCCGACGCGGAGTGAGCGCCGCGATCAAGCATCGCCGCCGGCGAGCCGTTAAGCTTGGATGATGAGCGAAGTTTCGCCCCCTTCCGAGCTGGACGCGGCCGACCTGGACGGCTATTACGACAAGTTCTACGTCCACGACCTCGGCGAGATCCGCCACCACCTGCAGCGGCTGGCGGGCGAACGCTGTGCGCTGACGGTGCGCGCGGAAGGCAGCGACCACAGCATGGCGACCATGCTGCTGCGGGTGGACGAGGCCTCGCTGTGGATCGACGTGCCGTCCAGCCGCAAGCTGCTGGATGACTGGATGGGCGCGCACCTGCTGCGCATCGAAGGCAGCATCGACCGCGCCGCGCTGCGTTTTTCCGCCGGCCCGGCCTGGCTGGACAGCTTCGAGGACAAGCCGGCGCTGCGGCTGTCATTGCCGGCGCGGATGCTGTATCTGCAGCGGCGCGAGTTCATGCGGCGCGAACCGCCCAGCGGCACTCTGGTCTGTCACCTGCGCCTGCCCGACGGCGGCCATGAGGTCCGGGCCAGCATCCGCGACATCGGCGGCGGCGGGCTGGCCATCGTTGCAACCCGCGCGGAAGCCACGTTCAAGACCGGCGACGTGCTGGAGGGCTGCCGGATCGAGCTGCCGGATATCGGCGAGGTGGAAGTGAACCTGCAGATCCGCCACGTGCTGACGCGCGGCCATATCGGCTATGACGCGGCGCAGGCCGGCTGCGAGTTCGTCGGGCTTACTCCCGCGGCGCAGCGCAAGCTGTTCCGCTACCTGATGCAGCTGGATCGCGACCAGCTGGCGCGCCGGCGCGGGCTGGAATAGCGCGGCAGGACAGGCATTTCCGGAACCCGCCGCTGGCGGGTTTTTTGTTGCCGGACGGACGCGATGGTCCGGTGAGAAATGAGGCCGGGTTCCCTGAACATTCTGCGAAAGGGGGAAAAATCTGCACTACCGGCGCTGCAGGGGGCGGCGTTTGGTGGGATTCCCGTCATCCACGCCTCGCCACAATCCCGAGGCAAGGCGGCGTTTTCAAGTCCGCTGACCACGCACGAGGACATCGGGATGACTGCAACGCTGCGGCAGCAGGTGACGAGGACGACGGCAACCCGGTGGTCGGCGCTGCCGGTCGAGATTTCGGTGGCGGAATGCGGCGACGGGCGCGACCCGCACGAGCTGGCGGTGCTGCAATGCGCGGCCGGCCGGCTGGCCGAGCTGTTCGGCGCCCGGCGGGTGGCGGCGGCAGCGCCGCTGCCTCCGTGCGGCCGCTACTGGATTCCCTCCTCCACGTTGTTGCGGCCCGAAGCGTCGGCGCTGGGCGTCAGCGACGGCAGCCAGCTGTGGGGCGGGATCGTGCCGGCGGCCTGGGTCGCCACCAAGCTGGTCAGCCATCCGCGCCGCGGCCGTCGCGCCGCGGCGCCGAAGGGCTGGATCGACATCATCGGCCTGGAGGACTGCACGCTGCCGGGCTGGTCGGTGTTCTGCCGCGATGACGCGTTGGCCGCCGGGCTGGAACTGCTGCGCGGCGGCGCGGTGCGCCTGAAGCACCCGCAGGAGCGCGGCGGGCAGGGCCAGCGCGTGGTCCGCAGCGGAGAGGAACTGGGCAACTGGCTGGATGCGGCATCGCCGCAGTCGCTGCAGCAGGGGCTGGTACTGGAACGCGACCTCGCCGAATCGACCACCTTCAGCGTCGGCTTCAGCACCCTGCCGGGCGGGCATCGCATCGCCTATGTCGGCACCCAGCGCAACCTCATCACCCCGCAGGGCGTGGCCGGGTACGGCGGCTCGCGGCTGGAGGTGGTGCGCGGCGGCTTCGCCGAGCTGGAAGCGACCCAGCGCCCGGGCAAGGCGCGCACCGCGGTGCAGGCGGCCAGCCGCTACGACGCGGTCATCCGCCATGCCTACGGGGTGGTGGCCAGCCGCTGCAACTACGACGTGATTGCCGGGGTCGACCGGTTGGGGCGGCGGCACCACGGGGTGCTGGAACAGTCGTGGCGCTTCGGCGGCGCGAGCATGGCCGAACTGCTGGCGATCGAACGCTTCACCCTGCTGCCGGGGCTGCAACGGGTGGTGGCCGAAACCGTGGAAAGCTTCGCCGGCGAGCGCGTCCCGGCGGGCGCGGTAATGACATGGCGCGGCGACGCGCGTTCGCCGTGCAAGTACGCGCGCATCGTCGAGGAGGAAAGCGCCGGCCTGGCGGCGTGAGTCGCCGTCGCGCCCGCGCGGCATGACATTTCCGCAACACCCGGCCGGGTACAACTGCAGCAGCGTGCCGTCCGCCATCGCCCGAGATCGCCGGCGGCGCCGCAGCATGTTCCCTTCCGGTACCCCCATGCCCGCTGCCGAGACCGACGCACCCTTGCCCGCACCACCGCCGCTGTCCGAGCATTGGGCACTGTTCCTCGACGTGGACGGTTGCCTGCTCGAATTCGAGGACGATCCCGACCTGGTCCGCGTGCCGCCGTCGCTGTCGACGCAGCTTGCGCTGATCGCGCAGCGGCTCGACGGCGCGCTGGCGCTGGTGAGCGGGCGTGGCATCGCCGGCATCGACCGGCTGTTCGCGCCGGCGCGGTTTCCGGCGGGCGGGCTGCACGGGGTGGAGCTGCGCGGCGCGGCCCTGCCGCAGGCGGAGCCCGCGGCTGCGGTCGAGCCGGCGGCCTGGGCCGCGGTGGTGGCCGATGCGCGTGCGTGGCTGGCCGCGCATCCGCGCGCGCGGGTGGAAGACAAGGGCCGCGCGCTGGCATTGCACTGGCGCGCCGAGCCGGAAGCGGAGCCGCGCGTGCGTGCTTTCGCCGCGCTGGCGCTGGCACGGCTGCCGGGCTACCGGCTGCAGCCGGGCGATTGCGTGCTGGAGCTGCGCCCGGACGGCGCCGACAAGGGCGCCGCGATCGCGGCGTTCCTGGCCCAGCCGCCGTTCGCCGGGCGGCGGCCGGTGTTTGCCGGCGACGATCTCACCGACGAGCACGGCTTCGCGCTGGTCAACCGGCGCGACGGCATCAGCATCGTGGTCGGCAACCGCCAGCCGACGCTGGCGACACACCGGCTGGCCGACCCGGCCGCCGTGCGGCGCTGGCTGCAGGAGGCGGCATGAACGAAGACACTCCAACGGCGCAGAGCCTCGACCTCGGCGTGGTCGGCAACGGCAGTTTCGCCGCGCTGATCGATGCGCAGGCGCGGGTGGTCTGGGGCTGCCTGCCGGCGTTCGACGGCGACCCTGCTTTTTGCGCGCTGCTGTCGCCGCGCCAACATCCGGGCGGCGACTTCGCCATCGAGCTGGAAGACTTCGAGCGGGCCGAGCAGCACTACATCGCCAATACCGCGGTGCTGCGCACGGTGCTGCACGACAGTCGCGGCGGCTCGGTGGAGATCATCGACTTCGCCCCGCGCTGGCACCAGAACGCGCGCTTCTACCGTCCGGTGTCGCTGGTGCGGCGGATCACCCCGCTGGCCGGCACGCCGCGCATCCGGGTGCGGGCGCGGCCGCTGGCGGACTGGGGCGCGCGCATCCCGGACAGCACCTGGGGCAGCAACCACCTCCGCTGGCTGCTGCCGCAGATGACCCTGCGGCTGACCACCGACGTGCCGGTGCGCTTCGTCCGCGAACAGCTTTCGTTCGTGCTCAACCACCGCCTGCACCTGGTGCTGGGGCCGGACGAACCGCTGGCGCGCTCGATCGACGGCTACGTCGAGGAAGCGCTGAACCGCACCCTGGATTACTGGCGCGAATGGGTGCGCTACCTGTCGATCCCGCTGGAATGGCAGGACGCGGTGATCCGCAGCGCCATCACCCTGAAGCTGTGCCAGTACGAGGACAGCGGCGCGATCATCGCGGCGATGACCACCTCGATCCCGGAGGCGCCGGGCTCGTCGCGCAACTGGGACTACCGCTATTGCTGGCTGCGCGATGCCGGCTTCGTGGTGCGCGTGCTCAACCGGCTGGGCGCGACCCGCAGCATGGAAGAATTCCTACGCTACATCTTCGACATCGCCACCCACGACGGCAGCCTGCAGCCGTTGTACGGGGTCGCCTTCGAAACCGCGCTGCACGAAGAGGAAATCGAATCGCTGGCCGGCTACCGCGGCGCCGGGCCGGTGCGGCGCGGCAACCTGGCCTGGCTGCAGAAGCAGCACGACGTGTACGGCAGCGTGGTGCTGGCGACCACCCAGCTGTTCTTCGACCAGCGCCTGGCCGATCCCGGCGACATCGCCACCTTCGCCCGGCTGGAGCCGCTGGGCGAGCGCGCGTTCGCCCTGCACGACGTGCCCGACGCGGGGCTGTGGGAATTCCGCGGTCGCGCCGAGGTGCATACCTATACCGCGGCGATGTGCTGGGCGGCCTGCGACCGGCTGGCGCGGGTCGCGGCAAGGCTGGGGCTGGCGGAACGCTCGGGCTACTGGCGCGAGCGCGCGGAAATCGTCCGCGCCAAGGTGCTGGAACGCGCCTGGCGCGACGACGTCGGCTGGTTCAGCGCCTCCTTCGACAGCACCTATCTGGACGCCTCGCTGCTGCTGCTGGCCGACATCGGCCTGGTGCCGGCCGACGACCCGCGCTACGTCGCCACGGTGGAAGCGATCGGGCGCGAACTCAAGCGCGGCGACGGGCTGTTCCGCTACGTCGCCGCCGATGACTTCGGGGTGCCGGAAACCAGCTTCACTATCTGCATGTTCTGGTACATCGATGCGCTGGCGGCGATCGGCCGCCACGACGAGGCGCGGCAGCTGTTCGAACGCGTGCTGGCGCGCCGCAACCACCTCGGCCTGCTGTCGGAGGACATGGCCTTCGAGGACGGCGAGGCCTGGGGCAATTTCCCGCAGGCGTATTCGCACGTGGGCCTGATCATGGCGGCGATGCGGCTGTCGCGGCCGTGGACGGACGCGCTGTGAGCCGGCTGGTGGTGGTCTCCAACCGGGTGGCGCTGCCCGGCGAGAGCGCAGCCGGCGGGCTGGCGGTGGGGCTGCAGGCGGCCTTGGCCGCGCGCGGCGGGCTGTGGTTCGGCTGGAGCGGCAAGAGCGTGCGCGAGGACAGCGGCGCGCTGCACGAGCAGACCGAGCGCGGCATCCGCTACGTCACCCTCGACTTGTCGCGGCAGGACGTGGCCGCCTACTACAACGGCTTCTCCAACCGCACGCTGTGGCCGCTGCTGCACTTCCGCCTGGACCTGGTGGACTACGCGCGCGAAACGCGCGTCGGCTACCGCCGCGTCAACGCGCTGTTCGCCGAGCGGCTGGCGCCGCTGCTGCGCGACGACGATACCGTTTGGATCCACGACTACCACCTGATCCCGCTGGCGGCGATGCTGCGCGAGCGCGGCATCCGCTGCCGGATCGGTTTCTTCCTGCACGTGCCGATGCCGTCGGCGGACATCGCCGCCTCGCTGCCGGACCACGCGCTGCTGTTCGGCGCGCTGTACGCGCACGACCTGGTCGGCTTCCAGACCCGGCGCGACGCCGAGCGCTTCCGCAGCTACGCGCGGCTGTTCGGCGGCGCCACCCTCGTCGGCGAGGATGGCCTGCGCCTGGCCGACGGACGCAGCGTGCGGGTCGGCGCGTTCCCGATCGGCATCGATGCGCGGCGGATCGCCAGCCAGGCCGCGGCGGCGGTGTCGAAGCCGGCGGTGCGCCAGCTGCAGGCGAGCATGGGCGGGCGCGAACTGGCCATCGGGGTGGACCGGCTGGATTATTCGAAGGGCCTGCCCGAGCGCTTCCGCGGCTTCGCGCGCTACCTCGAGCGTTATCCCGATGACCGCGGCCGCATGACCTTCCTGCAGATCGCGCCGGTCTCGCGCGGCGAGGTGCAGGAATACCGGCTGCTGCGCGACCAGCTGGAAGGCATCGCCGGCCACATCAACGGCACCCACGCCGACCCGGAGTGGACGCCGCTGCGCTATGTCAACCGCAACTTCGCCCACGCCACCCTGACCGGGTTCTACCGGCTGGCGGCGATCGGCGTGGTCACGCCGCTGCGCGACGGCATGAACCTGGTGGCGAAGGAATACGTGGCTTCGCAGGACCCGGAGAATCCGGGCGTGCTGCTGCTGTCGATGTTCGCCGGCGCCGCCGCCGAGCTGGAAGGCGCGCTGCTGGTGAATCCCTATGATCTGGATGGCGTGGCCGACGCGTTCGCGCGCGCCGCGGCGATGCCGCTGGCCGAGCGGCGCGAGCGCTGGCAATCGATGATGGAGCCGGTTGCGCGCCACGACATCCACGCCTGGTGCGAGGATTTCCTGGCCGCGTTGCGGGCCGTGCCGCGCAGCTGACCGCGAAACGCGCGCGGCGATCAAAGACCCTGGCCGGCGCGCCGCTGCTGCTTGTCGTCGCGGACCTTCCCGGCGGCGATCATGCTGCGCGCACCGATGATCATTTCGGTCATCCACGCCTCCAGCACTTCAGTGTACTGGCGCTGCGCGGGCTTGCTGCTGAAGCCGTGGTCGGCGCCCGGAATCAGCCGCCGGGTCAGCGAACGGGTCGAGTGGAAGGCGCGCGCGTAGTTGTCGATGACCGGCTGCGGCACGATCTCGTCGTGTTCGGCCTGCACCAGCAGGACATCGCCGGTGAAGGCGGCGCAGGCGCGCAGTGCGCGGTTGTCGTCGGCTTCCACCTCGCGGCGACGGTAGCGGAACAGTTCCGGGTCGTCGTGCAGGCGTGCCTTCGGCAGGTCCCAGTCGCGGTCCAGGTACAGCGCCGGCGAACGCAGCGCCAACCAGCGCACCGGCCGCAGTTCCGACAGCAGCGCCGCCAGGTAGCCGCCGTAGCTGACGCCGACCAGGGCGATGGCGCCGGCATCCACCTGCGGCTGGCCCGCCAGCCAGTCGTAGGTGGCGCAGAGGTCGTGCAGGTTCTGCGCGCGGGTGATGGTTTCCTTGCGCGCGGCGTAGGCGCGGTGGCCGCGCAGGTCGAAGGTCAGGCATACGCTGCCCAGGCCGGCGAGCTGCTTGGCGCGGCTGAGATCCTGCTCCTGGTTGCCGCCCCAGCCGTGCACGAACAGGATGCCGGGCAGCTCCGGCCGCGGCGCCAGCAAGGTGGCATCGACCGCATCGTCGGGTTCGACCGCGATGGAAAACCGGTTGAGGTGGATGTCCATCGCCGAATCCGTTCGCGCCCGCCGTCACTTCGCGCCCAGCGGGGCGTCGCCGGCGCGCGTGCGGCAGCCATCATGCTGGTGCTGCATCGACATTCCCCGGGCGGTTGTGGGCGCAGCCGTCAGTGCGGCAGGCCGGGCTTCGAGACCTCGCTGACCACTTCCGCGGTCGCGCTGTCCTTGCCGGCCAGCGCCAGGTCGGCGATCGACACGATGCCGGACAGGCGGCCGTCGTCGTCCACGATCGGCACACGGCGGATCTTTTCCGATTCCATCAGCTTGGTGCATTCCTGCAGGCTGGTATTGGTGTTCACCGTCTTGCACGGCGCGCTCATCGCGTCGCCGGCGATGCTGGAGGCTTCGAAATGGCCGGTGGCGACGATCCGCACGGCGACGTCGCGGTCGGTCACGAAGCCCAGCGGCTTGCCTTCCATGTCCACTACCGGGATGCCGCCGCAGTCGTTGTCGATCATCAGCCGCGCCACCGCGTGCAACGGCGTGTCGATACGACAGAAGGCGGGGTTGCTGGTCATGATGGAACTCACGTTCTGCATGGGCGTACTCCTGCTGGGGGGGGCGTCACAGGATTGCGCGCCGCGGGTTGCAGTGGCGTGAACGTTGCAGCCCTTGTCGCGGCTTGTTCAGCGGGTCTTTCGCCGGCGCTTGCCGGGTGCGAAAACGTTGCGCGCGGAAGCAGCGGATGCACGCTTCCCTCACGGCGCACGACGGCCGGTAGCGTCGCGGACGCTGGCACGGGAGTTGCGGCAGTTGACCGGCGGCGGCCCGCATCGGATCAGCCCGTCGCAGCCGCATTGACCACGCCTGCACACCGGCAGGCCTACAACCACTCTTCCCCCAAACCGCAGGAGAACCACCATGGCCAAGCAGGCAGAGAGCCGTCAGATCCACGAACTGTTGTTGCAGGCGCTGGAGACCGAGCGCGGCGGCATCCAGATCTATACCGCCGCCATCGAGGCCGCGCAGAACAAGGATCTGCGCAAGGAGTGGAAGCACTACCTGGAGCAGACCACCAACCACGAGCGCATCCTCACCGACGTGTTCGCCCAGCTGGGCATGGACACCGAGGAGATGAGCCCTGGTCGCGAAGTGGTGGCCGGGCTGGGCGCGGCGCTGGTGGATTCGATCAACGCCGCGATCGCGGCCGGCGACCCGGCCGCGGCCGAGATCGTCGCCGCCGAATGCGTGGTGCTGGCCGAAACCAAGGACCATCTGAACTGGGAGCTGATCGGCAAGGTCGGGGAGACCCGCGCCAGTGGCGCGAAGCTGCTGAAGCAGGCCTACGAGGAAGTGGAGAACCAGGAGGACGAGCACCTCTACCACACCAAGGGCTGGTGCCGTGAGCTGTGGATCCAGGCGCTGGGCATGCCGGCCGTGCTGCCGCCGCCGGAGGAAGTGAAGAAGGTGCAGACCGCCATCGGCGCGGCGCGCGCGGAGCACGCGCGCGACCGGATGATGTGATGCCGCGGGCGTGAGCCTCGTCGAATACCGGCGCAAGCGCGAGTTCTCGAAGACGCGGGAACCCGCGACCGGCCGGTCCGCTGGGACAAAGCGCGCCATCTTCGTGGTGCAGCTGCACCATGCCTCGCGCCGGCATTACGATTTTCGCCTGCAGGTGGGCGGGGTGCTCAAGAGTTGGGCAGTGCCGAAAGGGCCCAGCTTCGACCCGGCGGTGAAGCGGATGGCGGTGGAAGTGGAGGACCATCCGCTGACCTATGCCGGCTTCGAGGGCGACATCCCCAAGGGCCAGTACGGCGGCGGCCACGTCGCCCGGTTCGACGCCGGCTACTGGTCCACCGACGGCGACGCCCAGGCGCAGCTGGCCAAGGGCCATCTGCGCTTCGAGCTGTTCGGCGACAAGCTCAAGGGCGGCTGGCATCTGGTCCGCTCCAGCAAGCCCGGCCGGCAGGTGCAGTGGCTGCTGTTCAAGGACAAGGACGGCTACGCGGGCACGCTGGAAGCGGACGACCTGCTGGGCGACGTGACCGCGGCGCCGGCCGCCGACATCAAGCGCGCCGGTGCCGGCAAGCCGGCCAAGGTGCAGCGGACCACGCCGCCGGGAGCGGCCAAACGGCGCCGCAAGCGCGATTGGTCGAAGCGCGCGCTGCAACTGTCCGGCGCGAAGCCATTGCGTTTTCACGGCGGCTACTTCGCGCCGCAGCTGGCCCGGCTGGGCGATGCGCCGCCGGCCGGCGACGATTGGCTGCACGAGCTGAAATGGGACGGCTACCGCCTGCTGGTGGCGGTGGCCGATGGCAAGGCGCGGCTGTATTCCCGCAACGCGCTGGACTGGTCGCCGAAGCTGCCGGAGATCGTGGCCGCCATCGAGGCGCTGAAGCTCGGCGACGCCGCGCTGGATGGCGAACTGATTGCCGGCAGCGGCACCAAGGCGGACTTCAACCTGCTGCAGGCCACCCTGTCCGGCGAGAAGAACGCCGGCCTGTCGCTGGTGCTGTTCGACCTGTTGCACGTGGACGGCGTGGACGTGTCCGGCGCGCCGCTGGTCGAGCGCAAGGCGCTGCTGGAGGCAGTGCTGGACGCGCCGCCGCCGCACCTGGCCTACAGCTCGCACGTGCTGGGCGAGGGCGAGCGCGCCTGGCGGCTGGCCTGCGAACAGGGCTTCGAAGGTATCGTGTCGAAGCGTGCGGACCGCGCCCACCACCCCGGACGTTCGCCGGAATGGCGCAAGACCAAGCACGTGCTTGCCGACGAATTCGCGGTGGTCGGCTACAGCGCGCCGAAGGGCAGCCGCGTCGGCATCGGTGCGCTGCTGCTGGCCACGCCGGAAGGGCGCGGCTGGCGCTACGTCGGCCGGCTGGGCAGCGGCTTCAGCGACGCGCTGCTGCTGCAGCTGGCAAAGCAACTGGGCGAGGGCCAGCGCGAACCGACCGCGCGGGTGGAGGTGGCCGATCCCGAACTGCGCCGTGCGCGCTGGGTCGCGCCGCAGCTGGTGGTGGAGGCCAATTATCGCGGTATCGGCGGCAACGGCCTGCTGCGGCAGGCCTCGCTGAAGGCGATGCGTGCCGACAAGACCGCCGCCGACCTGCGCGACCGCGACCGCGCGCCGGCTTCCACGGCGAAGACCGAGGGCAAGACCATGGCCAGCAAGAAGGCGACGGAAGAGGTGATCGTCGTCACCCATCCGCAGCGGGTGGTGTTTCCCGACGACGGCATCCGCAAGCAGCAGGTGTTCGATTACTACCGCAGCATGCTGCCGTGGCTGCTGCCGGAAATCGCCGGCCGCCCGCTCTCGATCGTGCGTTGCCCGCAAGGCGCGGCGCGGCCGTGCTTTTTCCAGAAGCACGGCGGCGCCGGCATGCAGCAGGTGGACAGCCTGCGCCTGCGCGAGGAGTCCGGCGCGGAAGAGGACTACCTGGTGGTGCGCGATGCCGCCGGCCTGCTGGAGCTGGTGCAGTTCAACGCGCTGGAGTTCCACCCCTGGGGCGCTCAGGCCGCCGATCCCGAGCGCGCCGACCGGCTGGTGCTCGACCTCGATCCCGGCCCGGACGTGGCGTGGAAGGAGGTCGTCGCGGCGGCGCGCACGCTGCGCAAGCGGCTGCAGGAACTGGGCCTGGCCAGCTGGCTGCGCACCTCCGGCGGCAAGGGCCTGCACGTGGTGGTGCCGCTGCGGCCGGCCTGCGCATGGCCGCAGGCGAAGGCGTTCGCGCACGGTTTCGCCGAGGCGCTGGCGGCTTCCGAGCCGCTGAAGTTCGTCGCCACCGCGTCCAAGCAGGTGCGCAAGGGCCGGATCTTCGTGGACTACCTGCGCAACAGCCGCGGCGCCACCAGCGTGGCCTCGTTCTCTCTGCGCGCGCGCACCGGCGCGCCGGTGGCGATGCCGATCCGCTGGGAAGAGTTGGGGCGGCTGAAGGGCCCGGCGCAGTTCACCCTGCGCAACGCGGCGGCGCGGATGCGGCGGCTGCGCGCGCATCCGTGGGCCGGCATCGACGATATGCAGCAGGACCTGTCGCGGATCGTCGATCCTGGCTGAGGCGCCGCTGCCGGCCATGCAGGCCGCGCGCCCGCCATCATTCACGCCCTCGGCAGGCGGCGACGCGGCGCGCGCAGCGGTTGCACGGTAGCGCGCAGAAACCGGAACGCTGAACAAGCTGCAACGGCGGGAAAAATCTGCGCTGAATGGGGTGCGCGCGCGCGAACCCTGTCGGCATCGATGGTGGGATGATGGCCGGCCAGGGGAAACCGGCAGGATGGAGCGCACATGCGTGATCTTCTTGGACTGCGCGTACTCGTGGTGGAACCCGACAGGACGCTGGCCTTCGTGCTGGCGGATGCTCTGACCCTGGCCGGCGCTCGCGTCGTGGCGATGTGCTCGAACCTGAGCGAAGCCGCGCGTGCGCGCGGACGCGAAACGCCGCAGGCGCTGGTGGTGGGCACGCGCTCGACCGGGAGCCCGGAAGCTGCCGCGCGCGATGCGCAAAGCTGGGGGCTGCCTTTCCTGCTGACCTGCGACCGGCCGGTGTCGGTGGGCGACGCGCGCAATGCGCGCTGCCTGACCAAGCCGTTCTGCTACCACGACCTGGTGGAAGGCCTGATCGACTGCGCGTTCGCCCACGACGCGCCACGGTAGCGGGCGAACGCCGGATTGCGGCATGGCATCGCCACGCCGAAACGTGCTGGCTGCGGCGCGCGGTAGCGCATTCGTGGACGGCGTGATCGGCATCGATTCAGCTGCGTGAGTGAAACCGGGCAGGCGTTTAACCACCTCGCGAGAGAATCACCGCCATGGTCGATGCAATGGCGAGAATCCTGATCGTCGATGACGATCCCGACTTCGGGGAATGCGCGGCGGCCTTCGCCGCACAGCAGGGATGCGAGGTGATCCTGGCGCCGACGCTGGCGCAGGCGAGGGAAGCCCTGGCGCAGCGGATGGATCTCATCCTGCTGGATCTGCACCTGCCCGACGGCAGCGGGCTTGACCTGCTGCAGGACATCGACCTTGCCCAGCAGGGCAGGATCGTGGTGCTCACCGGGCATCCCTGCCTGGACAGCGCGCGCCGCGCGGTGTCCGAGCCGATCGTCGAATACCTGCTCAAGCCGCTGCCGGCGGAGCGGCTGATTGCGATGTTCGCGCACGCCGCCGAGAACGCGCACAACATCGCTTCCGACCAGCAGCTGATGCGGACCGGCTTGCTGGGGCGTTCGCGCCCGCTGCGCGAAGTGGTGGCAACCCTGCTGCGGATCGCGCCGACCGATGCATCGGTGCTGCTGACCGGAGAAAGCGGCACCGGCAAGGAGCTGGCCGCGAAAACCCTGCACGAGGCCAGCGGCAACCGCGGCGCATTCGTCGCCCTGAATTGCGGCGCGGTGCCGGCCGAACTGCTGGCCAGCCAGCTGTTTGGCCACGAGCGCGGCAGCTTCACCGGTGCGATGAACCGCCACATCGGCGTGTTCGAGCAGGCCGAGCACGGCACCCTGTTTCTCGACGAAATCGCGGAGATGCCGCCGCAGCTGCAGGTGTACCTGCTGCGCGTGCTGGAAACCGGCTGCATCACCCGCGTTGGCGGCAGCGACGACATCCGCGTCCCGGTGCGGGTGGTGGCCGCGACCAACCGCGACCCGCTGGAAGCCGTAGCCGAGGGCCGGTTGCGCGAAGACCTGTACTACCGGCTGGCCGACATCGCCATCCACATGCCGCCGCTGCGCGATCGCGACGACGACGTGCTGCTGCTGGCGCGTGCGTTCATCGATCGGCTGAACGCGCGCTATGGCCAGCGCAAGCGGCTGGCGCCCGGCTGCGAGCGGACGCTGCTGCGGCACCTGTGGCCGGGCAACGTGCGCGAACTGCGCAGCGCGGTGCAGCGCGCCTACCTGCTCGAGCCCGGCAACCAGGTGATGGTGGGGCCGGCGTCCGCGCAACAGGCGGTGCTGCGCGAAACCGATACCAGCATCGTGTTCAGCGTCGGCACCACCATGGCCGACATGGAGCGCCGCATGCTGCTGAAGACGCTCTCGCACTTCGACAACGACAAGACCGCGGCGGCGCGCGCGCTGGGCATCAGCGTGCGCACTGTGCACAACCACCTCGCGCGGATCGCCGCCGAGGAAGGCCGGCCCGGGTGCGACCAAACGATGGCATAGCCGGCCTTTCCGCCGCAGCACGGCGCGAACACGCGCTGCGCAATGCCTTGAGCGTGCTGGAACTGTCGCTGTCCATCGCCCGCGATGCGCTGGAGCATGACGATGCCGCGCGCGCTGTGGAATTCATCGCCCGTGCGGAGCAGGCCAGCCGGCAGTGCCGGCAGCTGTTCGCAGTAAAGCCCGCGCTTGGCGACGGCCATTGCACGCCGGCCTGACACAACTGCATCGCGCGGAAGGAATTGCCCGCGCAGGTTTTCGATCGAAGTCCTGAAAGCCGCGGCCGCACTCGGTTCCGCAGCTGGCACGGCGCTTGCGTAGGTATTGATGCGGGCCGTCGTGGCCCGCGCCATCGCAAACACAAGGAGGACACCGTGCGCAATTCGATCCCCAGCGGACATTCGACCACCACCGGCACCGGCGAACTGAAGGCGGTTGCCAAGGAGGCGTGGGACGTGGGAGCGCACGCCTTGCACGCGGCGGGCAATTGGCTCGACAACATGAGGGCAATCAGAATGAAAGACCGCAACCAGGACAACCACGGACAGGATCGCGCGCGTGCGCAGGCCGGCTATCGCAACGGCATGACCGGCAACGGCAATCGCCTTGGCGGGCGCCAGGAATACGGGCAACAGAGCCAGGGATATGGCGAGTCGGCGTCCTCGGACATGCGCGGCGAATTCGGGCAGCGGCATGCGCCGTGGCGTGAACAGGGTCTGGGCAGTGGCGACTATCCATACGACCAGCACGGCAATCGCGCCGAGGCCCGCCACGGCGGCTACGGCATGGACGAGGCCGAACGCACCTACGGCCGCGAGCAGGAGCGCGGCAGCGGCTTCGGCAGCAGCCAGCAGTACGACGACATGCGCGGCGGCTCGGGTGGCTCCGCCTATCAGGGCTCCGGCTATGGCCAGGAGTACGCGCAGCAGGGTTACGCGCAGCAGGGTTATGGTCAGCAGCAGGGCCGCGGCTACTCCCAGCAAAGTTATGGCCAGGAGCAGGGTCGCGGTTATGCGCAGCAGGGTTATGGCCAGGGCCGCTATCCGCAGCAGGGCTTCAGTCAGGAGCAGGGCCGCAGCTACGCGCAGCAGGGCTACGGCCAGGGCAGCTATCCGCAGCAGGGCAGCTACGGCTCGCAACAGGGCCATGTGTATGGCCGGGAATACGGCGAACAGGGCGGGATGCGTTCGGGTTCCAGCTACTGGGGCCAGCAGTCCGGCCAGAGCCGCAGCTTCGAGAGCCGGCGCGGCCTGGGGCCGAGCAGCTACACCCGCAGCGACGAGCGCATCCGCGAGGATCTGAACGAACGCCTGATGGACGATGACTTCGTCGATGCCCGCAACATCACGGTGGAAGTGCAGAACGGCACCGTGAACCTGAATGGCAGTGTCGATGAGCGCTGGGAAAAGCATCGCGCCGAAGACCTGGCCGATGGCTGCAGCGGAGTGCGCGAAGTGCGCAACAACATCCGCATCGCGTCCGGTGCGTCGGCATCGACGTCAGCATCCAGCTCGTCGTCGCAGTCGGACCTGCGCGCGGCATCGAACACGACCACCGGCAACAAGAACGGCAGCAGCACCAAGTCGTCGGGCGGCGGGTCGGGCTCGCTTTCGTGAGCGCCATGAACAGCGGCGCGTGCAGGTCCTGCGCGTCAACGCGGATTTTGCGCGCGACGACCGCGGGCAGGACGCGCAGAACCGCATGGGAGCGGGCTCCACCGGTTGGCCCGCAACCTGCATAACTCAACATGCCCATGCGCAAGCAGGGCAAACCGATCCGGAACAACAAGGAGCAAGGACATGCCGAACAACAACCCCACCGGCAAGAACCAGCACACCGACAACGACCGTAACCAGGGCATGAAGAACGCCGGCACCAACGAGCGCTCGGGCCAGCACCAGCGCAGCGCCGGCTCGCGCCCGGACGAGCAGCAGGGCAGCAACAAGGGCCGCAGCGACAGCGACCTGAACAACGACAGGCGCGGCAACCGCTGAAGCGGCCCGCCAACCTCCCCCTCACGGGCAGACCATGAACAAGAATCTGGACGAAGCGCTCGAAGACAGTTTCCCGGCCAGTGACCCGCCGGCGTTCACCTCGTCGGTCGCCGCCACCGCGGCAACCGACGTACTGCCCGCAAGCACGGACGATGCAGCCAGGGACGGCAGGGTCCACGTGTATCGCATCGTCGAGGACAGGAAGTCCGCCCAGGCCTTCAGCGGTGCCGAAAGCGCCGCTGAGGGTCGCTGGACCAGTCGCGAGAACCCGGCGATCTATGCATCGTTGTCGCCGGCCGGCGCGATGCTCGAATTCATGGCCCATCTGGAAGGCCGCACCCCGCAGTCGCTGGTGCTGGCGGTGGCCAGCCTGCCGGTGCAGGACATTCTGGTGCAAGGCGAACTGCTGGCGGACTGGGACCAGCGGCCCTATCGCGAACACGTGCAGGCCATCGGCGATACCTGGCACAAGTCCGGCAAATCGCTGGCGCTGCGCGTTCCCAGTGCGCTGTGCCCGGACGAATGCAACGTCCTCATCAATCCCGATCACCCGCATTTCGCGCAGATGGTGGTAATACGGTTGTTGCCGGTCACCGTGGATGAGCGCATCCGCATCTGAATTCCAGCGCAAGGAGGCGCACATGGCAGGCTTTCGCCGCTTTGCCCAGACAACATCACGCTGTGCAGGACACCCCGTCGCCTTCGGCATCGCCGCGGGCGCAGTGTTTGTGTGGGCGATTTCCGGGCCGATGTTCGACTATTCCGCCGAATGGCAGTTGGTCATCAACACCGGCACCACCATCGTCACCTTCCTGATGGTGTTCCTGATCCAGAACGCGCAGAACCGCGACACCGAAGCGATCCAGATCAAGCTGGACGAACTGATCCGTGCGGTAAAGGACGCGGACAACGCGATGATGGACCTGGGGCGGATGGAAGAAGCCGAACTGGAAGCGCTGCGCCAGTACTACGAGCGGCTGGGGCGCAACGCCGGCTGCGCGCTGGAAAAACGCCGCGGCAAACCGGCGGAGTGAACACTGGGCGGACGCCTCCTTCACGTGGCGTCGTGCACCTTCAACGCAACGGAAGAACCGGTGATGCAGCCATGACCAGCCGAGCAGACGCCACTGCGCGCCGCCAGCGAAAATTGCAGGCCGAGGCGGACGCCGCGCCCCGCAAGAAGGCTGCAAAGAAGACCGAGGGCGGCAAAAGGAAAGCGGTGCAGGCAGGCAGCCGCCGGCAGCCGCAAAACCCGATGCCGGCGCAGCACCTGCGCAAGCCGGGCAAGGAGGCCGATCTCGAGCTGCAGCCGCGGTGGCAGGCGCCGGACTACGTCGGCAGCGGCAAGCTGGACGGCATGGCGGCGCTGGTGACCGGCGGCGACTCCGGGATCGGCCGCGCGGTAGCGGTGCTGTTCGCGCGCGAGGGCGCCGACGTGGCCATCCTCTACCTCAGCGAACACGACGACGCGAAGCAGACCTGCGCGGCGGTGGAAGCCGAAGGGCGCCGCTGCATCGCCATTTCCGGCGATGTCCGCGACAGCAGCTTCTGCGAGCGCGCCGTCGAACAGGTGCGCAAGGCCTTCGGCAAGCTCGACGTGCTGGTCAACAACGCCGCCTTCCAGCTGCACGCAGAGCGCATCGAGGACATCGACGACGCGCGCCTGCAGGAAACCCTGCAGACCAACATCGCCGGCTATTTCCACATGGCGCGCGCGGCGGTGCCGCACCTGCCGCGCGGCGGCAGCATCATCAATACCGGCTCGGAAACCGCGCTGTTCGGCAGCCCCAAGCTGCTGGACTACTCGGCCACCAAGGGCGCCATCCACGCGTGGACGAAATCGCTGGCCAGCCACCTGCTGGGGCGAGGCATCCGGGTCAACTGCGTGGCGCCGGGCCCGGTGTGGACGCCGCTGAACCCCGCCGACAAATCCGCAAAAGAGGTGGCGACGTTCGGCGCAGACAGCGACATGGGCCGGCCGGCGCAGCCGGAGGAAATCTCGCCGGCATTCGTGTTCCTGGCATCTCCCGTCACCGCCTCCTACGTCAACGGCGTGGTGCTGCCGGTGATGGGCGGCCCGCGCGGCTGACGGGGGTCACGAAGATGCCACGCCCGATCTGGTCCGGCTCGCTGTCTTTCGGCCTGCTCAACATCCCGGTGCAGCTGATGGCGGGCACCCGCACCACCGACCTGTCGTTCCGCATGCTGGACGCGCGCGACAAGTCGCCGATCCGCTACGAGCGCGTCAACGCCGAAACCGGCGAGGAAGTGCCGTGGAAGGAGATCGTCAAGGCGTTCGAATACGACAAGGGAAGCTACGTGGTGCTGGAGCAGGAGGACATCCGCTCGGCCGCGCCGGAAAGCCACGACGCCATCGACGTGGAGGCGTTCGTCGACGTCGAGGCGATCGGCCCGCAGTATTTCGAGAAACCCTATGTGCTGGTGCCGGCGAAGAAGGCGGAGAAGGGCTATGTGCTGCTGCGCGAAACCCTCAAGCGCACCGGCCGCATGGGCATCGCCCGCATCGTGATCCGCACCCGCGAAAACCTGTGCGCGCTGTTGCCGCGGGGCGATGCGCTGCTGCTGGTGATGATGCGCTACCCGCAGGAACTGGTGGATGCCGGCGACTACGCGCTGCCGGCCGGGAAGGCCGGCGATTACCGGATCAGCCCGCGCGAGCTGGAAATGGCCGAAGCGCTGATCGCCTCGATGGAGAGCGAGTGGAGGCCGGCCGGGTACCGGGACGAATTCCGCGCGCGCCTGCAGAAGGTGATCGAAAAGCGCATCAAGGCCAAGGGCGGCAAGGTGCGCAAGTCGCTGGAAGAACCCGCGCTGCGCGATGACGCCACCACCAACGTGGTCGACTTCATGTCGCTGCTGCAAAAAAGCATCGACGCCAAGCGCCGCACGCCGGCGTCCAAGGCGGTGGCCCGCAAACCAGCCAAGACCGCCAGCAAGGCCGGCAAGCCCGGCAAGGCGGCAGCCGCAAAACCGAAGCCGGCCAAGCGCGCGGCCAAGTCCAGGACGGCGCGCTGAGACGCCACCACGCCCGCCAAAGGAGATGGCATGAACAGCCTGTGGACCAGCACCAGCAATACGCGCTCGGGTTTCGAGTCGCTCAAGGGCTCCGAGGTGGCGGATGTCGCGGTGGTCGGCGGCGGCATCACCGGCGTGACCACCGCGCTGCGGCTGGCCGAGGCGGGGATGTCGGTGGCGCTGGTGGAAAGTGCGCGGATCGGCGCCGGCAATACCGGGCGCTCCACCGGCAACCTGTACGCGACGCTGTCGCATGGGCTCGCCACCCTGCTCGGGAAATGGGGTGAGGAAACCCTGCGCAGCGTGGTCCGCCTGCGTGGCGAAGCGGTGGCGCAGATCGCCCGCGACGTGGAAACGCTGCGGCTGGACTGCGACTTCGAACGGGTGGACCTGCACATCGGCCTGGAGCAGGAAGCCGGCGACGCCCTGCAGGCGCTGCGCGAGGAGTTCGCGGCGCTGGCGCTGGCCGGGCTGGCGCCCGACTGGGTGGAACCGCCGCTGGCGCTGGCGTCCGGGCGGATGCTGAGGATCCGCGGGCAGGCGCAGTGCAACCCCTGCGCCTACGTGCAGGCGCTGGCTGCGCAGGCGCAGCGTCGCGGCGCACGGCTGTTCGAGGAGACCCGGGTCATCGACATCGATGCCAGCGAAGGCCGGGTGCGTACCACCGACGGCGAAATCCGTGCTGGCGCGATAGTCATTGCCACCCATTCGCCGATCGGTTTCAACCTGGTGCAGGCGGAAATGCAGCCTTGCATCGAATACGGCATTTCGGCGCGGGTGGAAGCCGGCGCGATGCCGTCCGGGATCTTCTGGTTCCGCGATGGCGAACATTCGCTGCGCCGCTATCGGCACGCCGGCGTCGAGCACCTGGTGGTGATCGGCGAGCCGCACCGCACCGGCGAGCAGGCGCCCGAAGCGGTCCGTCTGGAGCGCCTGCGCGGCTTCGCCCGGCGCCATTTCGGGGTGGAGACATTCGAACACTGCTGGTCGGCGCAGCAGCTGCGTTCCGCCGACGGGCTGCCGTACATCGGCCGCAGCGCGCACGACAACGTGTTCATCGCCACCGGCTTTGCCGCCGACGGCTTGACCTGGGGTACGGTGGCCGCCGGGCTGATCCGCGACCTGGTGCAGGACAAGGGCAATCCCGCCGTCGATCTGCTGTCGCCGCGGCGGCTTACCCCGGTGAAATCAGCCAAGGGCTGGGCCGAGGAAAACGCGGCGGTGGTCAAGCACCTGGTGGGCGACCGGCTGCGGCAGGTGGAACCGGCATCGCTGTCGTCGGTGGCGCCGGGGCAGGGCAAGCTGGTCGATCACCAAGGCAAGACCTTTGCGGTCTATCGCGCTTCGGACGGCACCCTTACCGTGCTGTCGCCGGTCTGCCCGCACCTGCGCTGCCACGTGGCGTGGAACCCGGAACAGCCGGGCTGGGACTGCCCCTGCCACGGCAGCCGCTTCCATCCCGACGGCCGCGTGCTGGACGGGCCGGCGCTGTCGGACCTGGAGCGGCTGCGGCTGGAGGACGCCCGGTGAACTCCGCGGCGCCGCGCATGCAGGCCGTCCACGATGCGCCGGCCGGCGCGCGACGCTTGCGTCGCCTGCTGCTGGATGCGCAGTGCAGCGGCTGTGTCGCCAGCCTGCTGTCCACGCTGGTGGTGTCGCTGTTCAGTCACCTGCGTACCGGCCATGCCGCGGCCGGCACCAATTCCGCCAGCCAGTGGATCTGGTATCCGCAGGCGCGTTCGCGCAGCGCGGCCTCGTGGCGGCATACCGGCATCGGCTATCTGATCCATCACGCCAGCTCGGTGTTCTGGGCAGTCGGCTACCAGCTGCTGCGGCCCGCTGAAACCGACCGTCGCGGACAGGCGCTGCGCGCCGCCTCGATCGCCGCCGTGGCTTATTGGGTGGACTACAAGGTGGTGCCGCGCCGGCTCAGCCCGGGCTTCGAAGGCAAGATCGGCGCGGCCGGGATGTGGGCGACCTATGCCGTGTTCGGCGTCGGACTGGTGCTGGGCAGCCGGCGCCGGTCGCGGAGCGGCAATTGTGTGGGCGCGCGGTCGAAAGCCTGACATGGGGCGCCGGTGACTTTGCGCGTGGTGGCGCCGAAGCGCGGGCTATGCGGGGACCCGCGACTTGCGCCGCTGCGCGCGCAGGAAGCGCAGGGTGGCGGCTTCCCACTGGCGTTCCCCGGTGGCGCCGCGGACATGGCGCTGCAACTGCGCGCTGCGCCAGGCCGCGAACACGCGCGGGTCGATGTAGGCGCTGCGGCATACCGCGCGGGTATTGCCCAGGGTGGCCGCCACCTGTTCCACCACCGCGTTCTCCAGCGCGGTCAGGCTGCGCTCGCTGGCGGCATCGCCCTCCGGCAGTGGGGTGGCGGCCAGAGCCCGGAATGCCAGCGCGGTGGCGCCCCAGGTGCGGAAGTCCTTGGCCGAGAAATCCTCGCCCATCGCGTCCTGCAGCCAGCGGTTGACGTCGGCGGAACTGACCGGCCGGCAGCGTCCGGCCTCGACATACTGGAACAGGCGCTGGCCGGGAAGCTGCTGGCAGCGCCGGACCAGCCGCACCAGCCGCGCATCGGTCAGCGGCACTTCCTGCGATTGCCCCGACTTGCCGCGGAATCGGAAGCGCAGCCCGCCGCTGCGCACCGCCTGCACATGCCGGTTGCGCAGTGTGGTCAGGCCGTAGGAACGGTTGCTGGAGGCGTATTCGTCGTTGCCGACCCGGATCAGGGTGGTGGCCATCACCGCCACCACCATCGCCACCACCTTGTCCCTGGGAAACCCCGGCCCGGCCAGCGCCCTGCGCAGCGCCCGCCGCAACTGCGGCAGCGCGGCGCCGAACGCGATGACGCGTTCGTGCTTGTCGTGGTGGCTGCGGCTGATCCACGCCGGGTGGTAGCGGTACTGCTTGCGGCCCTTGGCGTCGCGGCCGGTGGCCTGCAGGTGGCCGCGCGGGTCATTGCAGATCCACACGTCGGTCCACGCCGGCGGAATGGCCAGCGCGCGAATCCGCGCCAGGGTCTTGGCATCGCGAACGCGTCGGCCGCCGGCCGACAGGTAGTGGAAGCGGGTGCGGCCTTGCCTGCGGATGCCGGGCAGGGCGTCGCTGACATGGCGCAGGCGCGCGCGCCCGCTCATCCCGCGGCGTCCCTGGTCAGCGAACTGCCGCCAGTGCCGCGGCGCCGGCCGGGCGGCAGCAACCAGGCGCGTGCAAGCCGGCCCCTCACTTGCGAGCGAGCCCGAACGGATCACGCCTGCCGCTGCTTGCCGCCACTTCCGCGTCGCAGGTATGCCGCAGCACGTGCATCGCCGCGCGCTGCAGCGTCGGCGTGCGCGCGGCCGTGCAGTCGCCCGGCACCCACAGCCGGTAGCCGCGCATGTGCGCGTCCAGTGCGGTGGCCAGCACGCAGGAATCGGTGGCGATGCCGGTGATCGCCAGTCGCTCGACGCCGAGCTGCAGCAGCAGGATCGGCAGCGCGGTGGCGCGAAATGCGGAATGCTTCGGCTTCAGCACATGGTAGTGGCCGGGTTCCGGCGCCAGCCCTTCCGCCAGCCGCGCCGATGCCCCGCCGCGTTGATGGCAGGACGCCACCAGTTCCGGAAAGCCGCCCTGCCAGTGCGTCCAGTTGTCGTTGGCATAGATCACCGGGCAGCCGGCCGCATCGAACCGATCGCGCAGCGCACGCAGCGGCGCGCAGATCGCGCCAGCCGCGGTGGCAAGCGGGCGCGCGCCGTCGAAGGCGAAATGATTGATCACGTCGACGATGAGCAGCGCGGATTCCGGCATGCCCAAAACGCTCGCACGAGCGCCGTCAACGGGGGTTGAAGTGCGCCGGGTCGGGGGCGGTTGCGCGGGCACGAACGAAAACGCCCAACTGCGGACAGTTGGGCGCTGAATTTGGTGGCTCGGGACGGAATCGAACCGCCGACACGGGGATTTTCAATCCCCTGCTCTACCAACTGAGCTACCGAGCCAAGCTGTGCTGCGAGCCGCGCATGATACGGATCGCCGGCCGGTTGGGCAACCCATTTTCGAGGCGGGGGCCGCAGGCGGTCGCCGTAGCCGTTGGGCAGGCGTTCGGCATCGGGGGAGGAGGATGGCGATATCCAATGGTCAGGAGAGCGCCATGAAGGCGATCATTGCCACTGCAATCGCGCTGGTGCTGGCGGCTTGCGCCACCGGCCGGATCAGCGATACCGACCGTCTGGCGTTGTACCAGCAGCATGCTGGCGCGCCGGTGAACCAGATCCGCTACATCGACCCGATGGGCTGGGAGCGCATCGACGACCAGCACGTGGTCCTGCAGATGCGGCCCAACGAAAGCTGGCTGCTGCGCCTGTCCGGGCCGTGTCTGGCATGGAGCAACGGCTCGCCGTTCCTTGGCCTGTCGTCCTTCAGCGGGATGACCCTGTCGCGCTTCGACAAGGTGATTGCGCCCGGCTCCCAGCTCAGCTGCCTGATCCAGGAAATCCGCCCGCTCGACGTGAAGGCGCTGCGGGCAGCCGAGAAAGGGCTGCGCGAGAAAGCCGGGGCTCAGGCCTCCGGCATGTAACCCGGCGGCTTGTCGGCACCGCCTTCGAACAGGTACTTCACCATCTGCGCTTCGAGGAAGGCGCGGTGTTCGGGGTTCATCGGCGAGATCCGGTTCTCGTTGATGAGCATGGTCTGGTGCGCCAGCCAGCGCTGCCACGCCGGTTTGCCGACCTCGTTGAAGACCCGCTTGCCGGCTTCGCCCGGCCACGGCGGGAAGTCCAGACCGTCGGTATCGATGTTATCCACCACGCAGTGCACCTTGCGGGTCATTCCGTTTGCTCCTGAAGCAGTTTCCGCACCGGCGCGGGCAGGCCGATCGTGGCGAGTTCCGCGCGGCTTGCCCAACGCAGGTCGGCATTATCGCCGATGGCCGCGCGCGGGCCGCTGACGGCGATCAGCCGCGGGTGGATGCGCAGGCGGAAGTGGGTGAAACCGTGGTCCAGCGCGGGCAGGGCGCGCGCGCTGGCGAAATCGCCATCGAGGTGGCGCTGGAACCATGCTTGCGCCTCGTCGCTGCTTTCGTGCTGCGGCAGCGACCATAGCGACGCCCAGACGCCGGTGGGCGGCCGGCGCCACAGCAGCACGCGGCCGGCCGGGTCTTCCACGATCAGCATCCGGGTTTCGCGCTGCGGCAGCGGCTTGCCCGGTTTGGCCGCGGGCAGTTCGGCGATGCGGCCTTCGCGGCGGGCAACGCACGCGTCCTGCAGCGGGCAGATCGCGCAGGCGGGACTGGCGCGGGTGCACAGGGTGGCGCCGAAATCCATCTGCGCCTGGGTCCAGTCGGCAAGCCGCGCATCCGGCAGCAGGCTTGCGGCAATCGACCACAGCTGTTTCTCGACCGCAGGCGTGCCCGGCCAGCCGTCGATGCCGAACAGCCGGCACAGCACGCGCTTGACGTTGCCGTCGAGGATCGGCGCGCGGTCGTTCCATGCCTGCGTCAGGATGGCGCCTGCGGTGCTGCGGCCGATGCCGGGCAGCGCGATCAGCGCATCGAGATCGCGCGGCAGGTCGCCGCCGTGGCGCTCCACGCACAGCTTCGCGGTGGCGTGCAGGTTGCGCGCGCGGGCGTAGTAGCCAAGCCCGGACCACAGCGCCAGCACCTCGTCCTGCGAGGCGCGCGCCAGCGCTGGCAGATCGGGCAGGGCGCTGACGAAGCGCTCGAAGTAGCCGCTCACCACCGATACCTGCGTCTGCTGCAGCATGATTTCGCTCAGCCACACCCGGTACGGCGTGCGCGGATGCTGCCAGGGCAGGTCGACGCGGCCATGGCGGTCGAACCATGCCAGCAGGCGCGCGGCGATTTCGCCATCGGCGAGGCCGTGCGCCTGCTGCGTGGATGAAGAATCAGGCGCTTCGCCGCGGCCGGAACGGCGAGGTGTGGCTGGACTGCGGGCGCTCATTCGTCGCCCAGCTCGACTTCCACGCCTTCCAGCGTCGCACCCGCGATTTCGACTCTGGGCGTGGACAGCGTCCCGGCCAGTGGCGGCAGCGGCGAGCCGGCGCTGCCCGCATCCAGCCATGCCAGCACCTCCGGCAGGCGGAAGCGCGCGTCCAGCGCGGTGGCGTCGCGGCACAGGGTCAGCGAAGCGGGGTCGGAAAACGCCATCGCGCCGCTGTAGTCCAGCGCGAACGGCAGCGGCGAGGTGGATGCCGACAGCGGCGGCGGCAGCGCCGGCCAGCTTTGCGGCCAGGCGGCCAGCGCGCCGTCCAGATGCAGGCGCAGTCGCCGTCCCACCGACACGCTGCCGCGCGCGCGCGCATCCGGCACCGGGCCGTCGCCGTCCAGCACCACGGTCACCGGCACCAACCGCCAGGTCGCGTTGTTGAAGGCCATCGGGCCGTGCAGGCCAAGCCGGAACGGGGCGGTGGTGGAACCGGACAGATAGCGCGCGGCGATTCCGATCCTGGCCGGCTTCATCAGCGCCGAGTCCTTGCCCAGCCGCAGCGGCCCGACCAGGAACACCTGCGCAGGGATCCGCCAGCCGGCGCCGGCCAGCGTCAGAGTGCCGACGCCAGCGACGCCGGCGTGCGCACCGTCCAGCAGGCGCTGCGGATGGGCGACGGCGATGGCGAGGTCGGCCGGGATCGACAGCGGCGCATCGAGGTAGCGCCCGCGCACGTGCGCGCGCAGCGGGCGCTGCGGATGCAGGGAAGGCAGGTCGATGGCGAGGCCGTCGATGCGCCAGTCGTCGTTGTCGATGCGGCCGTCGCGCACGCGCAAGCCGCCGGTCAGCACCGGAATGCGGGTTTTCCCGCTGGGCGGGCGGGTGGCCAGCCAACGCTGCAGGGCGGGGATGTCCAGCACCGGCGCGTCCAGCTCGATGCGCTGCACGGTCAGGTCGGTGCCGCGGCTGCGCAGCGTGCGCCAGGGCAGCGAGACGAACACGCGCCTGGCGCGCAGCAGTGCGGTGGTGTCGTCGGGGCGTTTTGCTTCCACGTTGCGCAGCACCAGCTGGGGCGTGCCGCGCAGGCGGTAGTCGATCTCCTGCGCGCGCAGCTGCAGGCCCAGCGCATCGCCCGCCAGCGACAGCAGGGTCGCGCCCGCGCGCCTGGGTTGCAGCAGCCAGCCGGCCAGCAGCAGGAGACCGAGCAGCAGGGCGAGGAGAATCGCGACGCCGCGCAGCAACCGTCGCAGCAGGGGCCTGCGTGGGCTCGCGTCCGGATCGCGCTTCATGGCGTCAGCGATGTCGTCCATTGCGCGGCATCATGCGGCACTGGCCATTCACGCCGCGCAGGCAGGCGCTTCGCGCGGCCGGCCGGTTCAGGCCCGCCCCAACTCGGCTGGCAGCAGCGCATCGACGAAGGCCTCGGCATCGAACACGCGCAGGTCTTCCGGGCGTTCGCCGATGCCGGCGTAGCGGATCGGAATGCCGAACTCGCGGGCCAGCGCGAACACCACGCCGCCCTTGGCGGTGCCGTCGAGCTTGGTGACCACCAGCCCGGTGACCGGGATCTTCTCGTTGAACTTGCGGACCTGGTTGATCGCGTTCTGGCCGGTGGTGCCGTCGATGACCATCAGCACCTCGTGCGGCGCTTCGGCGTCGAGCTTGCGCAGCACCCGCGCCACTTTCGCCAGCTCGTCCATCAGTCCGCCCTGGGTGTGCAGACGGCCGGCGGTATCGGCGATCAGCACGTCCACGCCGCGCGACTTCGCCGCCTGCAGCGCATCGAACGCCACCGAGGCGGCATCCGCGTTCTGGCCCTGCGCCACGACGGCCACGCCGTTGCGCTCGCCCCAGGCCTGCAGCTGCGCGACCGCGGCGGCGCGGAAGGTATCGCCGGCCGCCAGCATCAGGCTGCGGCCCTCGTCCTTGTAGCGGCGGGCCAGCTTGCCGATGGTGGTGGTCTTGCCGACGCCGTTGACGCCGATGGTCAGCAGCACGAAAGGCTTCTTCGAAGCATCGATCTGCAGCGGCTTCGCCACCGGCACCAGCAGCGCGATCAGGTCGGCGCGCAGCGCTTTCAACAGCGCATTGGCATCGGCGAATTCGCGTGCCTTCATGCGCTTGCGCAGCGATTCCACCAGCGCGGTGCTGGCGGTCACGCCGACGTCGGCGGTGAGCAGGGCGGTTTCGATTTCGTCCAGCAGCTCGTCGTCGAGCTTGGGGTTGCGCGAGAACAGGCCGCTGAAGCTGCGCGCGAAGGCACTGCCGCGCAGGCGTTCGCGCCAGCCGGTCTTGCCGGCCGCTGCGGGTTCGGAGTGCGCAGGCTCGGCGGCCGCAACGTCTAGGATCTCGGGCTCGGGCAGCAGTGGCGCCGACGTCGGCGCATCCGCCGGAAGCTCGGCCGGGGTGGCATTCGCAACGGGGGGCTGGGCCGCTTCCGGCGTGGGGGTTTGCGCGTCGGGTTTCTTGCGGCGGAACCAGCTGACCATGAGGCCGTGGGAATGTCGGAGAATGGCGGTCATGTTAGCACTCGCCCCCTGTTCGCCCCGATGAACGCGCGCCGTGGCAAGCCCGCCGCGGGCGGCGTCGGCAGCGTCCGCATCATCGCCGGCCAGTGGCGCGGCACGCGTCTGCCTGTGCCAGACCGGCCCGGTCTGCGGCCCACCTCCGACCGCGTCCGCGAAACCCTGTTCAATTGGCTGCAGCCGGTGCTGCCGGGTGCGCGCGTGCTGGACCTGTTCGCCGGCAGCGGTGCGCTGGGGCTGGAAGCGGCCTCGCGCGGCGCGGCCCATGTGCAGCTGGTGGAAGCCGACGGCGCGCTGGCGCAGGCGTTGGCGGGTGCGGCGGCGCGGCTGGATGCGCAGGGCAGGGTGGCGGTGCGGCGCGGCGATGCGCTGGCTTTCCTGCGCGACGACTCCGGAGAACCGTGGGACATCGCCTTCGTCGACCCGCCGTTCGCGGCCGGGCTGTGGCCGGCGGTGCTGGAGCTGCTGCCGGCGCGGCTGGCGGCGGAGGCATGGATTTATCTCGAAAGTCCGGCCGAATGCGCGCCGGATCTGCCCGCGGAATGGGCACTGCATCGCGAAAGCGGCACCCGCGACGTGCGCTACGCGCTTTACCGGCGGGTTACACTTCCGGGCATCCAGAACGCGGCGAAACCTTGACGACATGAGCGCGGCGGCCCGCATCGCGGTCTATCCCGGCACTTTCGACCCGATCACCAACGGCCATCTGGACCTGGTGAACCGGGCGGCGCCGCTGTTCGAGAAGCTCGTCGTCGGCGTGGCTGCAAGCCCCAGCAAGGGGCCGGCGCTGCCGCTGGATCTGCGCGTCGCGCTGGCGCGCGAGGCGCTGGGCCATCATCCCAACGTGGAGGTGCGCGGTTTCGACTCGCTGCTGGCGCATTTCGTCGGCGGATGCGGTGCCGGCGTGCTGCTGCGCGGCCTGCGCGCGGTGTCCGATTTCGAATACGAATTCCAGATGGCAAGCATGAACCGCCACCTGATCCCCGAGGTCGAGACGCTGTTCCTGACCCCGGCCGAGCAATACGGTTTCATTTCGTCGTCGCTGGTGCGCGAGATTTCGCGCCTTGGCGGCGATGTGTCCGGCTTCGTGCCCGCCGCGGTCGTGGCGGCGCTCGAAGCGCAATGGCGGGGCGGGTCGAAATGATCCGCGATCCGCATGCCAACGTTGTATCCATCGCCACTGCCATGCCCCGGGGAAAGTCCATGAACATGTTGTCCCGCCTGCTCGTCGTCGCCTGCCTCGCACTGCCGTTCACCGCCTGCAAGAAGGAAGAAGCCCCCAAGACCGAGGCCGTTGCCGCCGTCCCGCTGCCGACCAGCGGCGAGCAGAAGGACTGGGTGCCCTACCTGCAGTACAAGCTGATCCCGCACATGGGCGGCATCACCAACAGCCCGTTCGTGTACTTCCTGCCCAAGAACGACACCGAGGATTTCGGCGGCAAGTACGAGCGCCAGCTGGAGAAGCTGGAAACGGACCTGGGCCGCGGCATCACCGAAGGCAACATGCTGGTGTTCGCATCGCCGGTGCCGGAGAAGGAAGTCGAGATGATCGAGACCGCGTTCAAGCAGGTCGCGCCGGGCACCATGAACGGCGTCAAGGTGGTCTTCATCGGCACCCCGATCCTGGGCGAGCGGGTCAAGGCGGCGGTCGAGCCGGCCGGCGTCAACTACATCTTCGAAGAAGCAAAATGAGTTAGCGGCGCTCGCGCCCCGCACCGGCGTGCCCCCGTGGCCCGTCGCGGGGCGCGGTCCGCGCGGGCCATGCCCGCGATGCGCCATGCGGGACGCGCGCCGGGCCTGGCCACGGTCCGGCGTCGGCGGCCCAGAATCACGGGAAGGAAATGGCGCTCAAGATCAACGAGCTCTGCGTCAACTGCGACGTCTGCGAACCGGTCTGCCCGAACAAGGCGATCTCGATGGGGCCGGAGATCTACGTGATCGATCCCGGCCTGTGCACCGAGTGCGTTGGCCATTTCGACGAGCCGCAGTGCGTGGCGGTCTGTCCGGTGGAATGCATCGATCCCGATCCGGAACATCCGGAATCGGAGGAACAATTGCTGGCCAAGCTGTTCCGGCTGCGTGCCCAAGGAGTCACCGAATGAAGCGTATCGCGTCGCTGCTGTTCGCCCTGCTGCTGCCACTGGCGGCAACCGCTGCTCCCGTCGATCCGGCCGCGCATCCGCCCGGCGCCGCGATCGCGTCCGCACACACGCTGGCCACCGACGCCGGCATCGAGGTGATCGGCAGGGGTGGCAACGCCTTCGACGCCGCGGTAGCGGTATCGGCGGCATTGTCTGTGGTCGAGCCGATCAGCTCCGGGCTGGGCGGCGGCGGCCTGTGGTTGCTGCATGACGCCCGGAGCGGGCGCGACGTGTTCGTGGACGCGCGCGAAACCTCGCCGGCTTCGGCCACGCCCGAGCGCTTCCTCGACAAGGACGGCAATCTCGATCCCGACCGCGCCCAGAACGGGCCGTGGGCGGCCGGCATCCCCGGTCTGCCGGCGATGCTGGTGCACGTGGCGGAAAAATACGGCCGCCTGCCGCTGTCGCAGTCGCTGGCCCCGGCCATCCGGATCGCCCGCGACGGCTTCCCCGTGTACGCGCGGATGGCGCGCGGCTACGCGGCCAAGCGCAAGGTGATGGATCGCTACCCCGGCACCCGCGCGGTGTTCTCGCCGAATGGCAAGCCGATCGCCGAAGGCGACCTGCTGCGCCAGCCCGACCTGGCCGCCACCCTGCAGCGGTTGGCCGCGCAGGGCTTCGATGGCTTCTACCGCGGCACCACCGCCAGCAAGCTGGTGGCCGGCGTCAACGCGCAGGGCGGGCAGTGGCGGCTGGACGAGCTGGCTGGCTACCGGGTGAAAGAGCGTGAGCCGATCCGCTTCCGCTACCACGACTGGGACATCGTCACCGCGCCGCCGGTGTCCTCGGGCGGCATCGCGCTGGCGCAGATGCTGCAGATCCTCGAGCCCTACGACCTCAAGGCGATGCCGGAGGCCGAACGCGTGCACCTGGTGGTGGAATCGATGCGCCGCGCCTTCCGCGACCGCACGTTCTACCTCGGCGATCCCGACTTCGTGCAGGTGCCGCAACGGCTGCTGACCAGCGCCGACTACGCCGCCGGGCTGCGCGCCACCATCAATCCCGCCAAGGCCACCCCCAGCAACCTGCTGTCGGGCCAGCCCACGCCGCTGGAAGACGAGGAAACCACCCATTTCTCGATCATCGACGCCGAGGGCAACCGGGTTGCCGCCACCCAGACGGTGAACCTGCTGTTCGGCTCCGGGCTGGTGCCGCCGGGCACCGGCGTGCTGCTCAACAACGAGATGGACGACTTCGCGCTCAAGCCCGGCACCCCCAACGCATTCGGGGTGATGGGCTATGAAGCCAACGCGCCCAAGCCCGGCAAGCGCATGCTCAGCTCGATGACCCCGACCTTCATGGAATCGAAGGACAAGGTGGTGGTACTGGGCACGCCGGGCGGCAGCCGCATCATCACCATGGTCCTGCTGGGCATCCTCGGCTACGACGCCGGACTGGATGCGCAGCAGGTGGCCGCGCTGCCGCGCTACCACCACCAGTGGTTGCCGGACGTGATCGGTGCCGAACCGGGCGCGATCTCGGCGCAGGCCGCGGACGCGCTGCGGGCGATGGGCCACACGCTTGACCTGCCGCCGGCGGAAGCCGAAGGCGGGCGCGGTTCCAGCCATGTCTGGGGCAACCTGCAGACGGTGGAGTGGGTGCGCGACGGCAACCTCCTGCGCGGCGGCAGCGACCCGCGCTACCCGGAAGGCAAGGCAGCCGTGCTGCCGCAGCCGTAACGCAGCGAGGGGTACGTTCCCGCCATGAAACTCTGGTCGATCCTGGGCAATTCGCAGAAGCTCGACGGTGGCGCGATGTTCGGCAACGCGCCGCGCGCGCTGTGGGAACGCTGGATGGCGGTGGATGCGCACAACCGCATCGACCTTGCCTGCCGCGCGTTGCTGGCCAGTCCGCTCAACGGCAAGACCGTGCTGTTCGAAACCGGCATCGGCGCATTCTTCGCGCCGGCGCTGCGCGAGCGTTACGGCGTGGTGGAAGACCGCCACGTGCTGCTGGATTCGCTGGCCAGCGCCGGCTTCAGCCACGAGGACATCGACGTGGTGGTGCTCTCGCACCTGCACTTCGACCACGTCGGCGGCCTGCTGGCGCCGTGGGCGGAAGGCCGCGCGCCGGAGCTGCTGTTCCCCAACGCCACCTTCGTGGTCGGCGCGCAGCACTGGCAACGCGCGCTGCATCCGCACCCGCGCGACCGCGCCAGCTTCATCCCCGAGCTGCCGGCGCTGCTGCAGGCCAGCGGCCGGCTGGAGCTGGTGGACGGCGATTATTCGCAGGCGCTGGGCGAGGCCGTGCGCTTCCACCACAGCGACGGCCACACGCCGGGGCTGATGCTGGCGGAGATCGTCGGCGCCGAAACGGTGGAGGGGCAGCCGCACGGCGGCGTGGTCTTCTGCGCCGACCTGATCCCCGGCCGGCCGTGGGTGCACGTGCCGATCACCATGGGCTACGACCGCAACGCAGAGCTGCTGATCGACGAGAAGCGCGAATTCCTCGAAGACAAGCTGGCCCGCGGCGTGCACCTGTTCTTCACCCATGATCCCGGCTGCGCGCTGGCGCAGGTGGTGCGCGATGAAAAGGGGAAGTTCGGCACCGCGCACGAGCATCCCGAACTGCACGCCCGCACCCTGACCGCCTGAGCACCGCGATGCCGAAGATCACCCTGCTGTTCGCCGCCCTGCACGTGCTGCTGATGCTGGCCCTGCTGGTGCCGATCTCACGGCATCGTCACGCCCACAAGATCGGCTTGGGCGATGGCGGCGACAAGCTGCTGGCGCGCCGGATCCGGGTGCACGGCAACTTCGTCGAGCACGCGCCGTTCGCGCTGCTGGTGCTGGCGCTGCTGGAACTGTGCGGGCTGCCGGCCGTGGCGACCTGGGGCTTCGGCGGCGCGCTGCTGCTGGGGCGGGTGCTGCACGCGCTGGGGTTGTCGCGCGGCGGCGGCTATTCGTTCGGCCGCTTCTGGGGCACCGCGCTGACCTGGCTGGTGTTCCTGCTGATGGCGCTGGCCGGGCTCTGGCTGGCGCTGCGCTGAGCCGCGCTCAGTCCACCGGCGTCCCGAACAGGCGGTCGCCGGCATCGCCCAGGCCGGGGCGGATGTAGGCGTTCTCGTCCAGCCGCTCGTCGATGGCGGCAACGAACACTTCGATGTCGGGATGTTCGGCTTCCAGCACCGCCAGTCCTTCCGGGGCGGCGACCAGGAAGATGCACTTGATCCGCGGGCAGCCCGCCTGCTTGAGCATGCTGACGGCCGCCGCGGCGCTGCCGCCGGTGGCCAGCATCGGGTCGATCAGCAGCGCGGTGCGCTGGTCCATGCGGTCGGCCAGGCGCTGGTAATAGCCCTCGGGGCGATGCGTGGCCTCGTTGCGACGCAGCCCGATCACGCTGACCGGGGCCGCCGGCAGAAGCGCCTGCACGCCGGGCAGGAAACCGAGGCCGGCGCGCAGGATCGGCACCAGGGTCAGGTCTTCGCCGCGCACGTGCTCGACCTGCAGCGGGCCGGCCCAGGTCTGCACGGTCATCGGTTCGGTGGGCAGGTCGCGGGTGGCTTCGAATGCCAGCAAGCCTGCGATCTCGCCGGCCAGCTGGCGGAAGTGCACCGGGTCGGTGGCGATGTCGCGCAGCTTGCCTAGCTTGTGGCGAACCAGCGGATGGTCGACGGTGATGGTCTTCATGGCGCAAGCCTAGCCGGACAGCGCACGCAAAAACAAACGGGGCGGCCAATGGCCGCCCCGCTGCATTGCATCGTCGCAAATGCGCCGGTTCAGGCCGCCGCGGCCTGGGACACCCGCGGGCCTTCCAGCAGCGCGCGCTTGACCACGTTGACCACCAGTTCCAGTTCTTCCCTGGTGACCGCGAACTGCGGGGTGAAGCGCAGCGAGTTCTCGCCGCCGTGGATCACGCCGATGCCGTGCTCGCGCATCCATTCCTCGGTGGAACCGGCGCCGTAGCCCTTGAACTGCTTGGTCAGTTCGCAGGAGAACAGCAGGCCGGTGCCCTGCACCTTGGTGATCGGGCCGCCCAGTTCGGCCTGCAGCGCTTCCAGCAGGGCCACGGCGTCGCGGCCGCGCTGCTGGATGTTGGCGCGCAGTTCCGGCGTCAGCGAGGCCAGCACGGTGCAGGCCACGTCCAGCGCGCGCGGGTTGGCGGTCATGGTGTTGCCGTACAGGCCGCGCTTGTAGATGTCGGCCGCGGCCTCGCTGACCGCCAGCACCGACAGCGGGTACTGGCCGGCGTTGAGCGCCTTGGAATAGGTTTCCATGTCCGGCGCCTCGACCTGCGCGAAGCCGGGGTAGTCCACGATCGACAGGTAGCCGGTGGCACGCAGGCCGGCCTGGATCGAGTCGACCAGCAGCAGGCTGCCGTGGGCGCGGGTCAGCTCGCGGGCCAGGTTGTAGAAGTCCACCGGCACGCTGCGGCCGGGGTCGCCTTCGCCCATGACGGGCTCGAGGAACATCGCCTCGATGAACCAGCCGTTGGCATCGGCCTCGGCGAAGACCTTGCGCAGCGCGTCCTTGTCGTACGGCGCCACGGTCAGCACCGTGTCCTCGCCGCGGAAGCTGGCCAGGTGCTGCAGGTAGGTCTTGCGGCTGGAGTCGGAGTACAGCGCCGGGCGCTCGGTGCGGCCGTGGAAGGCGCCTTTCACCACCAGCCGCTTGATCGCCCTGCCGGCGTGGCGGGCACCGGCGTCGGTCTGGGTCTTGGCGTTGGCATCGACGATGCGCGAGGCCAGCGACACCGACTCGGAGCCGGAGTTCAGGCACATGAAAGCGGTGTAGGGGCAGCCGCCACGGGTCTGGCCAATCTCCCTGCGCATGGCGCGGGTGAAGCGCAGCTGGGAGACGTTGGGGGTCATGATGTTGGCCATCGCCTGCGGCTTGGCCATCGCATCCAGCACCGCCTGCGGCGCGTGGCCCAGGCCCAGCATGCCGTAGCCGCCGGTGTCGTACAGCACGGCGCCCTTCAGAGTGACGATCCAGGGGCCACGCGCGGCCAGCGCCACGTAGGGGTTGGTGGCATCGGCGGCGTAGAAGTTGATGAAATCGGCCTGCACCTGCGCGGCCTGGGCGTTTTCGTCCAGCCCCAGCAGCTCCGGGAACTCCTCGCCGATCCGCGCGTATTCGGCGGCCGCGGCGGCGATGGCTTCGCCCAGCTGCGGGTCGCGCGCGGCGAAATCGAGGATGACGGCGTCGTCCAGGCCGACGGTGCGGACCTTGCCGTGGGCGCGCAGCGGGGCGAGGGTGTCGATCAGGCTCATATAGGGTCTCCCGTCCAGGGCCGGGCCGCGGGACCGCGGCTGGCGAAACCCACATTATGGCGGGATTGGCGTCATTCGGTAGGGTGAATTCGCCTTGTCCGCCGAGCAAAATGGGCGGAACGCCGTTATCATTCGGCGATATGCGAATTTCCCCTGCCGACGAACAGCTGCTGTCCCTGCTCCGAGAGGACGCCCGCGCCGCCACCGCCGACATCGCCCGCCGGTTGGGGCTGTCGCGCACCACCGTGCAGAACCGCATCGCGCGGCTGGAACAGCAGGGCGTGATCCGCGGCTATACCGTGCGGGTGGACGACGAACTGGAGCGCAGCCGCATCCGCGCGCACATCCTCATCACCCTGCGGCCCAAGCAGATGACCGCGGTGGTAAAGGCGCTGCAGGCAATGCACGAGGTGCGGGTTCTGTATTCGATCAGCGGCGACAACGACCTGATCGCGCTGGCGGTCACCGCCACGGTCGGCGAGATGGACGTGCTGACCGACCGCATCGGCGTCATCGACGGGGTGGAGCGCACCAATACCTCGATCGTCCTTTCAACCAAGTTCGAACGCTGACGCGACATACAATGCGCGGCTCCCTCGCCGCACCCGCGCCTTTGAAGACCTCCGATTTCCACTACCACCTGCCGCAGGAGCTGATCGCCCAGGCGCCGCTGCCCGAGCGTTCGGCCAGCCGCCTGCTGCACGTGCCGCCGGGCGATGCCCCCTTCGCCGACCTGCACGTGCGCGACCTGCCGTCGCTGCTGCTGCCGGGCGACCTGCTGGTGTTCAACGACACCCGGGTGATCCCGGCGCGGCTGTTCGGTGCCAAGGCCACCGGCGGGCGGGTGGAGATCCTGATCGAGCGTCTGTTGCCGGATAACGAGGCGCGGGTGCAGTTGGGCGTGAGCAAGCCGCCGCAGGTCGGCAGCCGGGTCGCGCTGGATGCGGGCGGCGAGGCGGAGGTGCTGGCGCGCCTCGATGACGGTTTCTGGCAGCTGCGCTTCCATGTCGATGACCCACTGGAGGCATGGCTGCAGCACGCCGGCCAGCTGCCGCTGCCGCCCTACATCGAACGCCGCCCGGATGCGGCCGACGCCGAGCGCTACCAGACCGTGTTCGCGCGCGAAACCGGCGCCGTGGCCGCGCCCACTGCCGGCCTGCATTTCGACGAGACGTTGCTGGACGCGCTGCGCGCGCGCGGGGTCGAGTTCGGCCACGTCACCCTGCACGTCGGCGCCGGCACCTTCCAGCCGGTGCGGGTGGACGACGTGCACAACCACCGCATGCACAGCGAATGGATCAACGTCGGTGCGGAACTCGTCGCCAAGGTGCGGCGGGCGCGCGCCGCCGGCGGACGGGTGATTGCCGTGGGCACCACGGTGGTGCGCGCGTTGGAGAGCGCGATGGTCGATGGCGAACTTTTGCCGTTCGCTGGCGATACCAGCATCTTCATCTTCCCCGGCTACAGGATCCGCAGCATCGATGGGCTGATGACCAATTTCCACCTGCCCGAATCGACCCTGCTGATGCTGGTGTCGGCATTCGCCGGCAAGCAGCGGATGTTCGCGGCCTACGAACACGCGGTGCGCCAGCGCTACCGCTTCTTCAGCTACGGCGATGCGATGTTGCTGTGGCCGGAGGCGACCGATGCGCGCTGAATCCTCCACGCGGCGGTGCCGGCCATGGGGTGCTCCGAAGAGCGCGCCATGGATGGCGCGCGACGGCGCGTGGAACAGGAGGTTCCCCCGCGCCGACAAGGAGTACCCCATGGCCGGTACCGACGCAGGCGATATCCCATGAGCCGCATGTTCTTCGAGCTTCTTAAAACCGATGGCGCCGCCCGCCGCGGCCGCATCACCTTCCCGCGCGGCGTCATCGAGACGCCGGCATTCATGCCGGTGGGCACCTACGGTTCGGTCAAGGGCGTGCTGCCGCAGCAGGTGCGCGACCTCGGCGCGCAGATCATCCTCGGCAACACCTTCCACCTGTTCCTGCGGCCCGGTCTCGAAGTGATCGAAGCGCACGGCGGCCTGCATGGCTTCGCCCGCTGGGACGGGCCGATCCTGACCGACTCCGGCGGCTTCCAGGTGTTCTCGCTGGCGCACCGCCGCAAGATCACCGAGGCCGGCGTGACCTTCGCCGCGCCCATCGACGGCCGCAAGGTCTTCCTCGGCCCGGAAGAGTCCATGCACATCCAGAAGGTGCTGGGCAGCGACATCGTGATGATCTTCGACGAGTGTCCGCCGGTGAACGGCAAGGACGGCGAGCCGGTGCACCGGCGGGTGGTCGAGAAGTCGATGGAGCTGTCGCTGCGCTGGGCCGAACGCTCGAAGAAGGCGCACGAAGGCAACGATGCGGCGCTGTTCGGCATCGTCCAGGGCGGCGTGCACCACGACCTGCGCACGCTGTCGGCGCAAGGCCTGCAGCAGATCGGCTTCGACGGCTACGCCGTGGGTGGGCTGGCGGTGGGCGAGAGCGAGGACGAGCGCAACGCCATGCTCGACCACACCTGTCCGCAACTGCCGGGCGACCGCCCGCGCTACCTGATGGGGGTGGGGCGGCCGGAGGACCTGGTGGAGGCGGTGGCGCGCGGCATCGACATGTTCGACTGCGTGATGCCGACCCGCAACGCCCGCAACGGCCATTTCTTCACCTCCACCGGCGTGGTGCGCGTGCGCAACAGCCAGTACGAGCACGACCTGCGGCCGATCGAAGAGGGTTGCGACTGCGTGGCCTGCGCCGGCGGCTTCAGCCGCAGCTACCTGCGCCACCTCGACCGCTGCAACGAAATGCTGGCGCCGATGCTGGGCACGCTGCACAACCTGCGCTACTACCAGCGACTGATGGCCCAGATGCGGGATGCCATCGCGGCGGGAACTTTCACGGAGTTCCGCGAGTCTTTCTACGCCATGCGCGGCTGATGGCTCCCCCGACCCCCTGTGGCAGGGGAGGGGTCGGGCCCGGGCGTGGCATAATCCCCGGCTGGCCTCGGCCAGACCTTTTGTTTTCGCTGACCACGGATTCCCGATGAACCCGCTCGATTTCCTGATTCCCGTTGCCAATGCTCAGGCCGCCGCTCCCGCCGCCGCCCCCAGCATGATGTCCACCCTGCTGTTCCCGGTCATCCTGATCGCGATCATGTATTTCCTGATGATCCGCCCGCAGATGAAGCGCCAGAAGGAGCACAAGGCGATGCTGGACAAGCTGTCCAAGGGCGACGAAGTCATCACCAGCGGCGGCATTGCCGGCACCGTGGTGGCGATGAGCGATGCCTTCATCACCGTCGAAGTGGCCAGCGGCGTGCAGCTGCGCGTGCAGAAGGGCGCCATCGCCAGCGTTCTGCCCAAGGGCACGTTGAAGTCCGCCTGATCCATTCCCAGCCGCAAGAGGCGTGCGCCCCCGGGGGCGTGCGCGGGGTGCCGCGATGCTTGAATATTCCCGCCTGAAATACCTGTTGATCCTGCTGACGCTGGCGCTCAGCGTGTTGTACGCGGTGCCGAACGCGTTCCCGCAGGATCCCGCCGTGCAGATCACCGCCAACCGCGGCGCGAAGATCGATGAAGCGCTGAAGCAGCGCGTCGATGGCCTGCTGAAGCAGGCGTCGATCGCGGTTGTCGGCAGCGAGATCGACAAGGACGGCAACCTGCTGGTGCGCACCGCCAGCGATGACGTGCAGACCCGGGTGGCCGATATCGTCCGCGGCGAACTGGGCAGCAGCTACGTGGTGGCGCTGAACCAGGCATCCACCGTGCCTGCGTGGATGCAGGCGCTGGGCGCCAAGCCGATGTTCCTGGGCCTGGACCTGCGCGGCGGCGTCTATTTCCTGATGCAGGTGGACCGGCAGGCGGCGCTGACCAAGCGCTTCGAAGCCACCGCCGAGGACATCCGCAGCCTGCTGCGCGACAACCGCATCCGCTACATCTCGGTCGAACCCACCGCCGGCGGCACCGTGGTCGCCAAGCTTGGCGCAGGCCAGGACATGGCGAAAGCACGCGGCCTGATCGGCCGCGACATGCCGACCTACCAGATCGAGGCCGAAGGCGAGACGCTGAGCGTGCGCATCCCCGAGGCCGAGCTGGACAAGATCCTGACCGACGCGGTGCAGCAGAACATCGGCACCCTCAGCAACCGCATCAACGAACTGGGCGTGGCCGAACCGATCATCCAGCGCCAGGGCGCCGACCGCGTGGCGGTGCAGCTGCCCGGCGTGCAGGACACCGCGCAGGCCAAGCGCATCCTCGGTGCCACCGCGACCCTGGAATACCGCGGCGTGGTCGAGGGCAATGCGGTCGAGGCGCGCGACACCGGCAACGTGCCGCCGGAAGCGCGCGTTTACGCCCGCAAGGAAATCGGCCCGGATGGCAAGCCGCTGCCGGTGCTGCTCAACAAGCGCGTGATCACCTCGGGCGAGCAGCTGCAGAGCGCCTCGTCGTTCTTCGATTCGCAAAGCGGCACGCCGGCCGTGCGGGTGCGCCTGAACGCGGTCGGCGGCCAGCGGATGTTCGACTACTCCAGCGCCCACGTCGGCAAGCCGATGGCGGTGGTGTACATCGAGCGCATCCCCGAGGTGAAGATCATCGACGGCAAGGAGGTGCATACCACCCGCACCAGCGAGCAGGTCATCTCGGTCGCCACCATCCAGGGCACGCTGGGCAAGGAGTTCCAGACCACCGGCCTGGAAAGCATGAAGGAAGCCTCCGACCTGGCGCTGCTGCTGCGCGCAGGTGCGCTGGCGGCGCCGATGGACTTCGTCGACGAGCGCACCATCGGCCCCAGCCTGGGCCGGGAAAACATCGAACGCGGCCTGCTGGCAGTGGGCTCCTCGTTCGTGTTCGCGTTGGTGTTCTTCCTGTTCTACTACCGGGTGTTCGGTCTGGTCACCTGCCTTGCGCTGCTGATCAACCTGATGATGGTGTTCGCGCTGATGTCGGTGATCGGTGCCACCATGAGTCTGCCGGGCCTTGCTGGCATCGCGCTGACGGTGGGCATGTCGGTGGACGCCAACGTGCTGATCAACGAGCGCATCCGCGAGGAATTGCGATTGGGATTGCCGCCACAGAAGGCGATCGCCGAAGGCTACGACCGCGCGTCCGGCACCATCCTCGATGCCAACGTCACCGCCTTCCTCGCCGGCCTTGCCATGTTCGCGTTCGGCAGCGGCCCGCTGAGGGGCTTCGGCATGACCACCATGCTCGGCATCATCACTTCCGCCTACACCGCGGTGTCGGTCTCGCGCGGCATCGCCACCCTGATCTACGGCGGCAAGCGCAAGCTGAAGTCGGTCGCGATCTAAAGGAGCACGTAAATGAAACCGTTCAATGTGTTCCCCTACGACAGCAGCATCGATTTCATGCGGATGCGATGGGTGTCGGTATCGATCGCCGTCCTGCTGATGGTCGTCTCGATAGGCGCCATGGTCACGCGCGGCTTCAATTTCGCGCTGGATTTCACCGGTGGCATCGGCGTGGAGCTGCGCTACGACAAGGCCCCTGACGTCGACACGGTGCGCAAGCAGCTGGACGCGGCTGGCTTCGGCGGCGCGCAGGTGCAGAACTTCGGCAGCGGCAACGACCTGCTGGTGCGCCTGCAGGCCGAGGGCACCCAGGAAGGCGGCGCCGACCGCGCCAGCAGCATCGGCGACGCGGTGGCCAAGGCGGCCTCGCTGGCCGGCAACCCCGCCAGCAAGCGCAGCAGCTCGGTGATCAGCGCCCAGGTCGGCAAGGATCTGGCCCTGAACGGCATGTACGCGGTGCTGTTCGTGATCATCGGCTTCCTGGCCTACATCTCGATGCGGTTCGAGAAGAAGTTCGCGATCGCCGCCACCATCGGCACCATGCATGACGTCATCGTCTGCGCCGGCTGGTTCGCGATCAGCGGGCACGAATTCGATCTCAACGTGCTGGCCGGCATCCTGTCGGTGATGGGCTTCTCGATCAACGACACCATCGTGGTGTTCGACCGCGTGCGCGAGAATTTCCGCAGCATGCGCGCAGACCCGGTGGAGATCCTGAACAAGTCGGTCAACCAGACGCTCTCGCGTACCGTGATCGTGTCGTTCGTGGCCTTCCTGACCTCGCTGGCGCTGTACATCTACGGCGGCGACTCGCTGCGCGGCATGGCCGAATCGCAGATGATCGGCATCGTGATCGGCACGCTGTCGTCGATCTTCATCTCCGGCGCGCTGCTGACCATGGGCCCGCTGCGGGTGAGCAAGCAGGACCTGATGCCGAAGGCCAAGGACCACGCCGAGCTGGCGCGTCGTCCTTAAGTGCTTGCCTTTGCCCCGCCTTGTGCGGGGCGAAGTACAAAAGAAGAGGCCGCGCAGCGATGCGCGGCCTTTTCGTTGGCGACGGGCGGCGGGATCAGCCGAACGCGGCGGCGTAGCCGGACTGCACGATCACCTTCTGCAGCTCGATGCTGAGCTTCTGGTTGCCGGCCAACAGCTGGCGGCTGTGGATGCCGCGCGCGTCCATCGGGCCGGTTGCTGCGCCCTTGAAATCGCTGACCCGGCCGCCGGCTTCGCGCACCAGCAGCACGCCGGCCGCGATGTCCCACGGCTTCACGCCGGCCTCGAAGTAACCGTCGCTGCGGCCGCAGGCCACGTAGGCAAGGTCGAGCGCGGCCGAACCGGTGCGGCGGATATCCTCGGCGCTGCGCAGCAGCTCCCGCACGCATTCCAGCTGGGCCGGCGCGCTCGCGCGCTCGCGCGGGGCGAAGCCGGTGCCCAGCATCGCGCCGTTCAGGTCCTTGCGCTCGGAGACGCGGATGCGGCGGTCGTTGAGCACCGCGCCGCTGCCGCGGCTGGCGGTGAACAGCTCGTTGCGCAGCGGGTCGAAAATCACCCCGTGCTGCACTTCGCCCTGCTCGACCATGGCGATCGACACGCACCAGTGCGGGAAGCCGTGCAGGTAATTGCTGGTGCCGTCGAGCGGGTCGATCACGAACAGCGTGCCGCCCTTGCGGCCCTGCGCGCCACCTTCTTCGCCGAGGAAGCCGGCGTCCGGGAAGGCGCGGCGCAGTTCCTTGACCACCGCCTGCTCGGCCTGCTCGTCCACTTCGCTGGCGTAGTCCAGGCGGTCCTTCTCGATCACGTTGATCGCGTCGAGCCGGTTCATGTTGCGCAGGAGCACGCCACCGGCCGCTCGGGCTGCCTTGACCATGACGTTGACGACGGGTTTTTGCATGGCGAAAGCGCCTCGATCGAGTGAGGTGGAGGGGGCGACGACGGAAAAGAGCGAATCCCGGCGCAGCGGCCGGGTTGCAAAGTTTACCATTCGCACATGAATGCATCATCGAACACCGCACTCGCCGACCAGCTGCGCATCGTCCTCGTCGGCACCCAGCACCCCGGCAACATCGGATCCGCGGCGCGGGCGATGAAAACCATGGGGCTGTCCAAGCTGGTGCTGGTGGCGCCGGAAAAGGCGCCGGACCGCGATACCCAGGCCATGGCCGCCGGTGCGGACGACCTGGTGGAGGCCGCGCCGGTGTTCGCCACCCTGGCCGAGGCGGTGGCCGACTGCCGCTGGGTACTCGGCGCCACCGCGCGCAGCCGGCGCATCCAGCTGGAGCCGCTGCACCCGCGCGATGCCGGCGCGCGGGCGGTGCTGGCGGCGGCCAGCGGGCCGGTGGCGCTGGTGTTCGGGCGCGAACGCACCGGCCTGGACAATGACGAGCTGCAGCTCTGCCACGCGGCGGTGCACATCCCGTCCGACCCGGCATTCAGTTCGCTCAACCTTGCCGCGGCGGTGCAGGTACTCAGCTACGAGCTGCGCTGCGCGCTGATGGGGGAGGCCGGCAGCGCCGCCCCGGAGGCCGTGCGCACGCCGCCGCCCGGCGAAGGTGTCGCCTCGCATGCCGAGCTGGAAGGCCTGTTCGGGCAGCTGGCCGAGACGCTGGACCAGATCGATTTCCACAAGGGGCGCGCGCCGGAGTCGGCGATGCGCAAGTTGCGACGCCTGTACCTGCGCGCCAACCTCGACAGCGCCGAGATCCGCCTGCTGCGCGGCGTGCTGGCCGATGCCCAACGGATGGCGCGTTTGGCCGGAGAGGGTTCAAGCGACGGCAAAATCGGTTAGCCTCGTCGCCGGGAAGAAATGGGGAATTGTCCGCATCCATGCGCCGCCTGATGCCAGCGCTGCTGTGCCTGTTGTTGGCGTGGGCGCCGTTTGCCCGCGCGCAGGGCACGCCCTCCGCGGATGACGCCAGCGTGCTGGTGCTGGGCAGGGTCAGCGACGATCCCAAGGCGCACTACGACCAGCTCAAGCCGCTGCTCGACTACGTGATTCCGCGGATGGCCTCGGTCGGCATCCGCAGCGGCCGCATCCTGATGGCCAAGGACCTGCAGCAGATGACCAGTTACCTGCGGCGTGGCCGGGTCGACTGGATCAACGAGACCGCTGGCAATGCCGCGCTGCTGGAATACCGCGGCGTGGCCCGTTCGCTACTGATCAGCGAGCGCGAGGGCGCCACCCGTTACCACAGCCTGTTCTTCGTCCGTCGCGACAGCCCGGTGCAGTCGCTGCAGGATCTTGCCGGGCGCAGCGTGGCGTTCCAGAGCCCGCTGTCGACCAGCGCCTACTTCCTGCCGGCGGCGCAGCTGCTGGAGAACGGCCAGTCGCTTGAGCTGCTGCTGTCGCCGATGGACAAGCCGGCGTCGGACCGGGTGGGCTACGTGTTCGCCCGCACCGAACTGAACATCACCACCTGGGTGCACAAGCGGATGGTCGACGCCGGGGTGCTCAGCAACCTGGACTGGATCAATCCCGCCCGCATGCCGCCGACCTTTTCCCAGGATTTCCGGGTCATCGCGCGCACCCCGGACGTGCCGCGCGCGCTGATACTGACGCGTCGCGGCATGGATCCCAGAGTGGAGGCCCGGTTGCGCGAGGTGCTGATGGATGCGGCCAACGACCCCGAGGCCGTCGAGGCGCTGCGGCGGTTCATGGACACGGTGCGGTTCGTGCCGATCGACGATGACGAACGCCGCGCGCTGGAGCAGCTGGCAACCGGCGTGCAGCGCGTGCGCGCGGAGGTCGAGTGAAGCGAACCGGGTTGAACCTGCAGTTGCGCTTCCAGGTCGGGATCCTGGTGGTACTCGGCATCGTCGTGCTGATGATGGTGATGCTGTGGAACCGCCAGCAGAGCAGCCAGCGCGAAGTCGTGGGCATCGCCCGCCAGAGCACCCACTCGCTGCTGTCCGAGCAGATGCGGGCCGGTGGCGAAGCGCAGGTGCGGCAGCTCGCCGACGCGCTGGCCAACCCGCTGTACTACTTCGATCTCGACGCGATCGGAATCCTCACCCGCAGCGCGCTGCGAGTGCCTGACGTGGATTACGTGCTGGTCTACGACCCCAAGGGCCGCATCCTGCACGACGGCTCGGGCGACATCGCCGCCTTCGGCCAGCCGATGAACGACGGCTTTGCCGCCGAGATCGTCGCCGCCAAGGGGCCGCACACCCGCCAGACCGACGAACTGCTGGATGTGTCCTACCCGATCACGATCGGCGACGAACGCCTCGGCGGCGTGCGCATCGGCTATTCGATGGCGACCGCGGCGCGCGCCGAGGAACGCGCGCTGGACGGGCTGCGCGCCGGCTTCGACGACGTCAATCAGCGCAGCCTGAACTGGCTGCTGCTGCTGTGCTGCGCGTTCGGCACGCTGGCGCTGATCGGCGCATGGGTGCTGCAGCGGATGCTGGTCAAGCCGATCCGCATGCTCGGCGATGCGGCCCGCCAGTTCGAGGCCGGCGACTTCGAATCCCCGGTGCCGGAGAGCCGCCGCAAGGACGAACTGGGCGACCTGATTCGCACCTTCGGCCGCATGCGCGAAAGCGTGGTTCGACACGACCGCGATATCCGCCGGGTCGCCTACAGCGATGCCCTGACCGGGCTGTCGAACCGGCTCGCGTTCCGCGAATCGCTGGAGCAGCGCCTGCGCGAGCAGCAGGGCACCGGCTGCCAGCTGGCGCTGCTGTTCGCCGACATCGACGACTTCAAGCGCGTCAACGACACACTCGGCCACGAGGCTGGCGACGAGGTGCTGCTGCAGGTGGCCGCGCGCATCGAGCGCGCGGTGCTGGCGGTGCAGGATGCGGATGCCCTGGTGGCGCGGTTCGGCGGCGACGAATTCGTGATCCTGCTGCAGCCCGGCGGCCCGGAACCCGATGGCGACGTGCGCGGCAAGGCGATCCGGCTGGCCGAGGCGCTGGTGCTGTCGCTCAGCGAGCCGATGCTGCTGAACGGGCGGCAGGTGCTGCTGGGGACATCGGTGGGCGTGGCGATCTTCCCGGACGATGCCGGCAGCGCTTCGCTGCTGATGAAGAACGGCGACATCGCGATGTACCAGGCGAAGATGGCGGGCAAGAACTGCTACCGCTTCTACAGCCGCACCATGGATCAGGCGATCGAGCGGCGCGTGCGCATGGAGCACGACCTGCGCGGCGCATGGGAGCGCGGCGAGCTGACCCTGGTCTACCAGCCGATCTACCGCACCCGCGACCGCGTGCTGGTCGGCGCGGAGTCGCTGCTGCGCTGGAACCACCCGGAAGACGGGGCGATCGCGCCGTCGGTGTTCATCGACGTGGCCGAACAGAGCGGCCTGATCGAGGCGATCGGCCTGCTGGCCCTGCGCAATGCCTGCCACGAAGCGGCCAGCTGGCCGGTGCCGGCCGGCGCCGGCGAGGCGCCATTCGTGTCGGTCAACGTGTCGGCCCGCCAGCTGCGCAGCGGCGACCTGCTCCAGCAGGTGGCGGACGCGCTGCAGCAGAGCGGCCTGCCGCCGGAGCGGCTGCACCTGGAGCTGACCGAAACCGCGGTCATCAGCGACGAGGCCAATGCCGCCGCGCTGCTGGCGCGCCTTCGCGGGCTGGGCGTCAAGGTGTGGCTGGACGACTTCGGCACCGGCTATTCCAGCCTCAGCCACCTGCGGCGGGTGCAGGTGGATGGGCTGAAGATCGATCGCAGCTTCATCACCGACCTGCTGCGCGACCCGGATGACCTGGCCCTGACCAGCGCGATCGTGGCGATGGCGCATTCGATGGGCGTCACCGTGGTGGCCGAAGGCGTGGAGCGGGCGGGGCAGTTCGAACTGCTGCGCGAGCGCGACTGCGACCTGGTGCAGGGCTACTGGCTGGGCCACCCGATGGGCGGGCCGGAATTCGTCGCCCAGTTGGGCTGACAGCAGCGGCGCGCGGCATTGCGCGCTCGCGCGGCCCGTGCCTCAGCCGTCGCCTTCGATGCGGGGCTGCTGGGGGTCGCGCTGCAGCAGCAGTTTGTCGATGCGTGGCCCGTCCAGGTCCACCACCTCGACCCGCCACGGGCCGATCCGGAAGTGCTCGCCCACGTGCGGGATACGGCCGAAGCGCGCGATCACCAGGCCGGCGGCGGTACGGTATTCCAGTTCGTCGGCGTCGGCCAGGCGCTCGCCGGTCAGCTCGCGCAGCTCGTCCACGTGCAGGCCGCCGTCCACCAGCAGCGAACCGTCGTCGCGGGTGACCACCAGCGCTTCCTCGTCATCGTCGCCCGCGCCTGCGGTTTTCAGCCGGCCGATCACCGCGTCGACGATGTCGCTGACCGTCACCATGCCCTGGATATCGCCGTATTCGTCGACCACCAGCGCCAGCGACTGCTGTTCCTCGCGCAGGATCTCCAGCAGCTTCATCGAGTGGGTGGATTCGGACACGAACAGCGCCGGGCGCAGGTCGCGGAACAGCTCTGGCTGCGGCCTGCCCAGTTCGTCCAGCAGGGTTTTCACTTCCAGCACGCCGGCCACGTCGCTGTCGTCGCCGCGGTAGACCGGGTAGCGCGAGTATTCGTGTTCCTGCATCGTCGTCAGGTTTTCCGCCAGCGGCGCGGAGGCGTCCAGCCAGGCGATGCGGGTGCGCGGGGTCATCAGGCTGTCGGCGGTGCGGTCGCCCAGGCGCATCACCCGGTTGAGCATGTTGCGCTCGTCGAGGTCGAACACGCCCTGTTCGTGGCCTTCGCTCACCAGTAGCTGGATTTCCTCTTCGGTGATCTGCGAGCCGTCGCGGCCGTCGACGCGCAGCAGCCGCAGCAGCGCGCGCACGGTGGCGCTGAGCAGCCACACCACCGGGCTTGCCAGCCGCGACAGCCAGTGCATCGGCAGCGCCACCGCGGCGGCCAGCCGTTCCGGCGCCAGCAGCGCCAGCCGCTTCGGCAACAGTTCGCCCAGCACGATGCTGAGGTAAGTGATCAGGCCGACTGCCAGTACCGTGCCGAGCGGGCGGGCATATTCGCCCAGGGTCGGCGCGTCCCTGGCCAGCCATTCGCCGATCAGCGCGCCCAGCGCCTCGCCGCCGAGCATGCCGGTGAGGATGGTGATCAGGGTCAGGCCCACCTGCACGGTGGACAGGAACTGTTCCGGGTGTTCGGCCAGTTCCAGTGCTTTGTGGGCGCCCCGGCTGGTGGTGGCCTGCTGCTTCAGCCGCCCCTTGCGCGAGGTGACGACGGCCATCTCCGACAGCGCGAAGAAGCCGTTCAGCAGGATCAGGGCGAGGACGATCAGCAGCAGTTCCAGCACGGGGCGTTACCGGGCGCAGGCGGGGGAATGGAGCGGGGAAGCCGGGCGGGGCACGGCGCGTCGGCCGCGGCAGGATGCGCGGCTAGGGCAGGGGCATGACGGCGGCGGAGGATGATCGTCCATGGGCTGCGCCGGAGCGCGGGGGCATCATAACAGGCCGCGGTGGCGGCTCCGTCCTCTGCCCGTGCGGGAACCCGGGCGCGGGGGGTCAGTGCCAAGCTGTTACGCGGGCGTCATAATTGCGCATTATCTTTGCAACCGTTTTTTCATCTTCACCTCAACTCCAGACCCGGGGCCACCACCCATGTTCTCCCTGCAAACCATTTTCGGCTCCGGCGCGCAGTTCTACTCGCTGCTGGACGACGCGGCCACCGCCGCCCACGACAGCGCCAAGGCGCTGCACGCGATGATGAGGGAGGGTGACCGCCAACCCGCGCTGGACGCCTTCAAGCTGGCGCGCCTGCGCGAGCGCACCGCCGCCGAGAAGATCAGCCAGGCGCTGGTGGACAGTTACATCACTCCGATCGAGCGCGAGGACATCGAGGCGCTGGGTTCGGCGCTGCACAAGATCCCCAAGCAGATCGAGAAGTTCGCCGACCGCTATGCGCTGGCCACCGAGCATCTGGCCCACATCGACTTCGCCCCGCGCGCGGCGATGCTGGAGCAGGCCGCCGAGGTGGTGGTGCAGATGGTGGACGAGCTGGAGCGGATGAACCTCGACCGCATGACCAAGCTCAACGAGAAGCTGCGTTCGATCGAGAACGAGGCCGACCGGCTGATGCTGGAGCTGTACCGGGAGATCTATTCCGGCAAGCTCGACAGCCTGCAGATGTTCCTGCTCAAGGAGTTCTTCGAGATCCTGGAAAAGGCCATCGACCGCTGCCGCGAGGCCGGCGTGGTGACCTACCAGATCGTCCTCAAGAACAGCTGACGGGACCGACGTCATGCTGACGCTTGTGCTTGTGGTGATTTTCGCCGCGCTGGTGTTCGAATTCATCAATGGCTTCCACGACACCGCCAACTCCATCGCCACGGTGGTGGCCACCAAGGTGCTGTCGCCGGCGCAGGCGGTGATGCTGGCGGCGGCAACGAACCTGATCGGTGCGCTGATGGGCACCGCGGTGGCCAAGACCATCGCCTCCGGCCTGATCGACACCGAAGTCGTGCAGGTGACCTCGCAGGTGATCCTGTGCGCCCTGCTGGGCGGGATCGTCTGGAACCTGATCACCTGGTGGAAAGGCCTGCCGTCGTCGTCCTCGCACGCGTTGATCGGCGGCCTGATCGGCGCGGCGCTGGCGGCGTCGCACAACGACTTCAACGCGCTGATCTGGTCGAAGACCCTTGGCGACTGGACCCAGAACAAGGGCATCCTGTGGAAGGTCGTGGTGCCGATGATCAGTTCGCCGCTGGCCGGGTTCCTGCTGGGCATGCTGGTGATGGTGGCGCTGTGGGCGCTGATCGCCGGCCTGTCGCGGGCCGGCGGATGGCTGGGGCGGCTGGCACGGCCGAACTTCGTCAACAAGTTCTTCGGCAAGGCGCAGATCCTGTCGGCGGCCTACATGGGTTATGCGCACGGCCACAACGACGCGCAGAAGACCATGGGCATCATCGCCCTGACCCTGTTCGGCGCCGAGGCCAGCGGCGCGCTGGACGACCTGCCGGGCTGGCTGGGCTTCCTGCATCCGGGCAATGCCGGCGAGCAGGACATCGCCACCTGGATCGTGCTGGCCTGCGCGCTGGTGATGGCGGCCGGCACCGCGTCGGGCGGCTGGCGCATCATCAAGACCCTGGGCCACAAGATGGTCAAGCTGCACCCGATCAACGGCTTCGCCGCGGAAACCAGTTCGGCCACCATCCTCACCGTGGCGGCGCACTTCGGCATGCCGGTGTCCACTACCCACAGCATCTCCACCGCGATCATGGGCGTGGGCTTCGCCAAGAACCCGCGTGCGCTGAAGTTCGGCGTGATCGAGCGGATCGTGTGGGCGTGGATCCTGACCATCCCGGCCGCGGGCGGCATCGCCTACGGGCTGCTGCGCCTGCTGGAGGCGCTGGGCTGGGCCTGAGCCTGCACTGCGACCGCCGGATAGCGGCAAAACGGAAAACGCCGGCCAGTGCCGGCGTTTTTTCGTTGCCGCAGGGGGCGATGCCTACAGCAGGTCGCCGCCGGCCGACATGCGGCGCTCCATCTCATCGCCGGTACCACCGATTTCCAGCACCAGACGGTCGATCTCCGCCGCGTTGAGGCAGTCGTACGGGCGGTTCTCGCACAGCTGCAGGTAGGGCACGCCGTCCAGTTCGCCCACCGCCAGATAGCCGACCCGGCTCTGCCAGTTGAATGCCAGCGCGCGGCGGGCGTCCATGCCGGTGGTCGGCGCGATCGCAGTGCTGACCCGCAGGTAGTTGCGGTCGTCGTCGTCCTGCAGCTCGGCCAGGAAGATCGCCTGGTGGCGCTTGCCCTGCGCCAGCGACAGCTCCACGCAGGCCACGAACGGGTCCAGCAAGGTCAGCCGGTAACCGGAGGACACCAGGTGGCTGCGGATCTGCTCGAAGTTGTTCATGGCGGGCGGCGATCGGCGAGGGGTGTCGGGCTATGCTAACCCGGAACATGAAATCGACGCCGACCACGCCCGAGCAACGCATCCTGGCCGCGATCCGCGCGGTGCCGCGCGGGCAGGTGGCCGGTTACGGCGCCATCGCGCGGCGCGCCGGCCTGCCCGGACGGGCGCGGCTGGTCGCGCGCATCCTCGGCCAGAACGAGGATCCGGGGCTGCCATGGCACCGCATCCTGCGTTCCGACGGGCGTATCGCGTTCCCGCCGGAATCGGCGGAGTTCGCCGAACAATGCCGGCGTTTGCGTGCCGATGGCGTCGAGCCCCGCAACGGTCGGGTTCGCATGCCGGAGGATGAAGGGACGCTGGATGCGGCCCTGTGGGCGCCGCGCTGAGCGGCTATGATGCGCTGCAATGTAATCGGAAAGCCGCACGGATGCCGTTCAATCTTCCCCGCGTCACCAAGGCACTGCTGATCGCCAACGGCGTCGGCTTCCTGCTGCAGTGGCTGCTCGGCAACCAGCGGCTGGTCGCGCTGATGCTGTGGCCGTGGGGCGATGTCGATTTCGACCCGGCCGGCATGGCGCCCGCGTTCATGCCCTGGCAGCTGCTCAGCTACAGCTTCCTGCATGGTGGCTTCATGCACCTGGCCTTCAACATGCTGGCGCTGGCGATGTTCGGCGCGCCGCTGGAATACACCTGGGGCGAGCGCCGCTTCCTCACCTATTACCTGGTCTGCGTGGCCGGCGCCGGCGTCTGCCAGCTGCTGGTCGGTTCCTATGCGCTGGCGCAGGGCGCCGACCCTTATCCCACCATCGGTGCATCCGGCGGCGTGTTCGGGCTGCTGCTGGCGTACGGCATGCTGTTCCCGCACCAAAGGGTGATGCTGCTGTTCCCGCCGATCCCGATGAAGGCGCGCACGCTGGTGATCGTCTATGGCCTGTTCGAACTGGGCGTGGGCATCACCGGCCTGCAGCCGGGCGTGGCCCACTTTGCCCACCTCGGCGGCATGTTGTTCGGCTGGCTGCTGATTCGCCACTGGCGCGGCCAGCCGCCGTTCGGCGGGCGCGGTGGCCGGGGCGGGCCGAAAATGCGCATCGTGCGCTGAGGCGCCGGCGCGTGGGGGGAGCCCCGGAACCCCGCTCCGGGCCGCTTCCCGCCCCGGGTTTACTCAGTTGAAAATGACCACGCGGTCTTCCGGCTTCGGCTGCATCGGCATGCCCGCCTTGCAGGCATAGGCGGCGCCGAAGGCGGGTTGCTGCATCACCGCGGCGTTGGCGCGCCACGGACCCGGCGCGCGCACGTCCTGGCGGGCGCGGATCTCGGCCTCGTCGCGGGTGACCTGTTGCGCCCACAGCTGCGCCCAGCCGGTGTAGAAGGCCTTGTCCGCCTGTGCGCCGCCATCCGGCCGCGCCGCAACCAGCACGGCATGGGCCAGTTCCAGGCCAGCCAGGTCGGCGATGTTTTCATCGCGGGTGAGCGCGCCGTCCACCCGGGTGCCGGTCAGGCCGGGATAGGGCAGGCCGGCGTACAGCGCAGTCACCTTCTGCGCCAGAGTCTCCCAGGCGCCGGTTTCGGCGGGGCTCCACCAGTCGCGGATCTCGCCCTTGGCATCGATATGGCGGCCGCGGCCATCGATGGCGTGGCTGAGCTCGTGGCCGACCAGCGCGCCGAATGCGCCGAACTGGGCATCGGCCGGCATCGCCGCGTCCAGCACCGGCGCCTGCAGCATGGCGGCGGTCACGATCAGGCGGTTGTGGGCGAGGTCGTAGGCCAGCGCCGGCTGCTGCGGCAGCACGTCCCAGCGGCGGTTGGCGTTGCCCTTGCCGATCCGCTTCATCTCCTGGCGATGGCGCCAGGTGGAGGCGATCAGCATGTTGCCACCGAAGCTGCCGCGGCCCATCGGCTGCACGGTGTAGTCGAGATCGTAGCGCGGGGTGCCGATTTCGATGCGCAGGCGCTCGAGCTTCTTGCGCGCCTCGTCCTTGGCGGCCTCGCCCAGCAGGCTGCCGCCCGCCACCTGCTGCACCAACGCGTCGCGGACCTGGTCGGCGATGGCTTCGGCCTGCCTGCGGGTGGCGTCCGGCAGGTGCGCGGCGGCGTACTCGCGGCCCAGCATCGGGCCGGCGGCCAGGTTGATCGCATCCAGCGTCTGCTGCCAGCGCGGCGCGGGTTCGGCCTGGCCCAGCAGCACCTTGCCGCGGAAACCGAACGCGGCTTCGCGCCAGGACTTCGACAGATAGGGCGCCATCGCATCGCCCACCCGCCAGCGCAGGTAGGCCTGCCATTGGGTGGGCTTGAGCGAACCGACCAGCGCGTCGAGCTGGGCGAACATCGCCGGGTTGGCCAGCGACACGGTGTCGTCGTTCACGCCCTGCACCTGCAGGAACGCATCCAGCTGCAGGTTGCGGTACTGCTTGCCCAGCCCGGCGGTGGCAACCGGCGCGAAGGTATTGCGCGGATCGCGCAGGTCCACCAGCGGGCGCGCCAGGCTGGCGATGCGCTTTTCCAGGTCCAGCACCAGCGCGGTCTGGGTTTCGATGTCCTTCTGCGCCACGCCGGTCAGCGCGAGGATCTTGCGGATGTAATCGGCGTAGCGTGCGACCAGCGCCTTGGTATCGGCGTCCTCGCGGGTGTAGTAGGCGGGGTCGGGCAGGCCCAGGCCGCCCTGGCTGAAGTAGCCGAGGTGGCGGTCGAGGTCGCGCAGGTCGATGTCGGCGCCGAAATGGAAGGCGACGGGAATGCCGACATGATGCAGCGCGGCGATGGCCGGCGCGATGTCCTTCGGCTTGCGGATCGAATCGATGCGCTTGAGCAGCGGCGCCACCGGCGCGGCGCCGTCGCGCTCCACCGACGCTTCGTCCAGGCCGCTGGCCCAGAAGTCGCCCAGCAGCTTCTGCACGTTGTTTTGCGGCGCGCTCATGGCCGCGTCCAGCAGGTCGCGCTGCTGTTGCTGCGCGCGCGCGGTGAGCTGGCCCAGCGCGGAAATGGCACCGCTTGAAGGCATCGGGTTGGCGGCCAGCCAGCCCTTGTTGGCTTCGGCATAGAAATCGGTGCAGGCCGGGGGCGTCGCTGCTTTCTTCGACGCCGGCTTCTTCTTCGCGGCCATGCCGGCGGGCGAGGCCAGTCCGGCGGCAAGGGCGATGACCAGGGCGATGGCAAGCGGGCGCGGTGTCGGCATGCGGCGGATCTCGTTCGCGGGGGAAGCGCCCGAGTTTAGCAGCGGGTTCCGACGCTGCCGGCGACGCCGGTTCAGCGCGACTTCACCGGGTGCCGGGGCGCCCGCCTGCGTGTTGGTGGCGCGGGCCGGAACCTGCTGCACTGGACTTGCCGCCCGGCAGCGGCTAGGTTTCGTCGCTTGCCTTCCCGACGAGGATGTCCGATGTCGAACCCTGTCAAAGCCGTGCCGCAGCTGACCCTGCGTGCGGTGATCCTGGCGATCGTTCTGGCGGTGATCCTGTCCGCCGCCAACGCCTACCTCGGCCTGTTCGCCGGCTTGACCATCGCCACCGCGATTCCCGCAGCGGTCGTCTCGATGGGCGTGCTGCGGCTGCTCGGCGGCGGCACGATCCTCGAAAACAACATCGTGCAGACCGGTGCGTCCGCGGGTTCGTCGATCGCGGCGGGCGTGATCTTCACCATCCCGGCGCTGATCATCCTGGGCTACTGGGACGACTTCAAATATTCCTGGGTGCTGGCGATCGCCGGCCTCGGCGGCCTGCTCGGCGTGCTGTTCTCGGTGCCGCTGCGGCGCTCGATGATCGTCGAGGAGCCGCTGCCGTTCCCGGAAGGCAAGGCGGCCGCGGAAGTGCTGAAGGCGGGTGAGAACCCCGGCCCCGGCCTGAAGATACTGGCCCTGTCGGCGACGCTGGGCGGGCTGATCAAGGCCGCTGCCGCCAGCGGCATGCGCCTGATCCCGGATACCGCCGCGGGCGCCGGCTTCTTCGGCAAGTACCTGGGCTACATGGGCACCAACCTGTCGCCGGCGCTGCTGGGCGTGGGCTACATCGTCGGGCTCAACATCGGGATCGTGGTGGTGTCCGGCTCGATCCTGTCCTGGCACATCGCCATCCCGCTGTACCACATGTTCTTCCTCGACACCGACCCGGCGCTGGCCACCAGCATTGCAGGCGCGGGTGCGGAAGACATCGCCGGCGCCATCTGGTCGGCGAAGATCCGCTACCTCGGCGTCGGCGCGATGCTGATCGGCGGCGTGTGGACGCTGTTCTCGCTGCGCAAGTCGCTGCTGTCCGGGGTGAAGAGCGGCATCGCCGCTGCGCGCAAGGGCAGTGGCGAAAAGGTGGCCGAGACCGAGCGCGACCTGCCGATGAAGTGGATGCTGGTGGCGCTGGTCGCGTTCGTGGTGCCGCTGCTGCTGCTGTACCAGGCGATCGTCGGCATGTGGAGCGTGAGCATCCCGATGGCGATCATCATGATCGTCGCCGGCTTCCTGTTCGTGTCGGTGTCGGCCTACCTCGCCGGCCTCGTTGGCTCCTCCAACAACCCGGTGTCCGGGATCACCATCGCCACCATCCTGTTCGCTTCCGCGGTGCTGCTGGTGCTGCTGGGCGAGGGCGGCAAGATGGCGGTGGGCGCCTCCGGCGCGCCGCTGGGCGCAGTCGCCGCGATCATGATCGGTGCGGTGGTGTGCTGCGCGGCGGCGGTCGGCGGCGACAACCTGCAGGACCTCAAGGCCGGCTATATCGTCGGTGCCACGCCGTGGAAGCAGCAGCTGATGCTGGGCATCGGCGCGTTCTCCTGCGCGCTGATCATGGCGCCGGTGCTGAACCTGCTGGCGCAGGCCTACGGCATCGGCGCGCCGACGCCCGAGCATCCCAATGCGCTGTCGGCGCCGCAGGCCACGCTGATGGCCTCGGTGGCCAAGGGCATGTTCGGCGGCGAACTGCCGTGGACGGTCATCGGCATCGGCGCGGTGGTCGGCGCGGCCATCATCGCCCTCGACGAATGGCTGAAGGCCACCGGCAAGACCTTCCGCGTGCCGGTGCTGGCCGCGGCCATCGGTATCTACCTGCCGCTGGAACTGATGGTGCCGATCTTCCTCGGCGGCTTGCTGGCGTATCTGGTCGAGAAGCGCCACGGCATGGTCGGCACCCACGATGAAGCCGCACGCGACCGCCTGCATCGCCCCGGCACCCTGTTCGCCGCCGGCCTGATCACCGGCGAGGCGTTGATGGGCATCTTCATCGCCATCCCGATCGTGCTGTCCGGCCGCGCCGACGTGATTGCCGCGCCGGAGAGTTTGCAGTTCGGCAAATACGTCGGCCTGGCCGTGCTCGCGCTGGTCGCCTGGTTGCTGTACCGCACCGGCGCCAAGGCCAACCCGAACGCCTGATCCATCGACGCCCGCGCCAGCGCGGGCGTCCCCATTTTCAGCTGCATGGAACCATCGCCATGAACCTTCGCCACGCCATCCTCCCGCTCGCCCTTGCCCTGTCGCTGCCCGTCGCCGCGAATGCCGCCCAGCGCGGTTTCGAAGTGCGTGACATGGCCTACATGGATCGCCATTCCGCGCCCACGCTGTCGCCGGACGGCCGCGTGCTGGTGTTCGCCAAGCGCGTGGTCGACAAGGAGACGAACAAGTCGGCCACCACCCTGTGGATGCGCAACCTGGCGACGCGCGACAACGCGCCGCCGAAGCAGGTGTCGCCGGAAGGCTGGAGCGTGAACTCGCCGGCGTTCTCCCCGGACGGCGGGACGCTGTACTTCATGAGCGCGAAGTCGGGCTCGATGCAGCTGTACGCGATGCCCGCGGCCGGCGGCGAAGCGAAGCGCCTGACCGACTTCGCGCTCGACGTGGACGGTTACAAGCTGTCGCCCGACGGCAGGCAGGTGGCGCTGGCGCTGGCCGTGTTCCCGGACTGCAGGGCCGATCTTGGCTGCACGAAGAAAAAGCTCGACGACGAGGCTGCCCGCAAGAGCACCGGCCTGCTGTTCGAACGCATGTTCATCCGCCACTGGGACGCGTGGAACGACGGTCGCCTCAACCGTGTGTTCGCAGCCAGGCTGGGCGGCGATGCCATGCTGACCTCGGCCACGCTGCTGAGCGGCGACATCCATGGCGATATCCCGTCCAAGCCGTTCGGCGACCTGGGTGATTTCGCCTGGTCGCCCGATGGCAAGTCGGTGGCGATGAGCGTGCGTCAGTCGAACCGCGAGGAGCCGTGGAGCACCAACTTCGACCTCTGGCTGGTCAATGTCGACGGCAGCGGCGCACGCAACGTCACCGCCGCCAACAAGGCCTGGGACGCCGGCCCGGTGTTCAGCGCCGACGGCAGGACCCTGTATTACCGCGCGATGGCGCGTCCGGGCTTCGAGGCCGATCGCTTCGCGCTGATGGCGATGGACATCGCCTCCGGCAAGACGAAGGAGATCGCGCCGCGCTGGGATGCCTCCGCCGACGGGATCACCCTGTCCGCCGACGGCAAGTGGATCTACACCACCGCGCAGGAGCTGGGCCAGCATCCGCTGTTCCGCGTCTCGCTGGCCAATGGCGAGGTGGAAAGCGTGGTGAAAGACGGCAGCGTCTCGGCCTTCGACCTGGCCGGTCCGACCCTGGCGTTCTCTCGCAACACGCTGAAGACCGGCGATGTCATCGCCACCACCAGCGCCGACGGCAAGGCGCCGATCCGCGCCATCACCCCCAGCGCCGGCGACATGCTGCCGGACGTGGCCTGGGGTGCGTTCGAGCAGTTCAACTTCATCGGCTGGAGCGGCGAGACCGTGCACGGCTACGTGGTCAAGCCTTGGAACTTTGAACCCGGGAAGAAATACCCGGTCGCCTTCCTGATCCACGGCGGCCCGCAGGGCAGCTTCGGCAACGGCTGGAGCTATCGCTGGAACCCGCAAACCTATGCGGGGCAGGGCTATGCGGTGGTGATGATCGACTTCCACGGCAGCACCGGCTACGGCCAGAAGTTCACCGACGCGATCAGCGGGCACTGGGGCGACCGTCCGCTGGAAGATCTGCAGAAGGGGTGGGCCGCGGCGCAGCAGAAGTACGCCTTCCTCGACGGCGGCAAGGCCTGCGCGCTGGGCGCCAGCTACGGCGGCTTCATGGTCAACTGGATCGCTGGCAACTGGACCCAGCCGTGGAAGTGCCTGGTCAGCCACGACGGCGTGTTCGAGAACAACGCCATGGGCTATGCCACCGAGGAGCTTTGGTTCAGCGAGTGGGAGAACGGCGGCACGCCGTATGACAACCCCGCCGGCTACCAGAAGTTCAACCCGGCCAACCATGTCGCCAACTTCAAGGTGCCGATGCTGGTGATCCACGGCCAGCAGGACTTCCGCATCCCGGTGGAGCAGGGCATCGCGCTGTTCACCGCCAACCAGCGCAAGGGCGTGGCGTCGCAGTTCCTGTACTTCCCGGACGAGAACCACTGGGTGCTGAAGCCGCAGAACAGCGTGCAGTGGCACGACACGGTCAACGCCTGGCTGAAGCAGCACATCGGCCAGTAAAACGGCAACAGCACAAGGCCCGGGTTCGCCGCAGCGGCGTGCCCGGGCCATCCACACCCGCGCACGACAGGCATGGCGGCAGCGGCGAGCTGGTGCCGCAGGCAACCCACAGGAAATCCAAGGCATGACGGCAGCGGTACTCCCCGCCCCCTTGATCGACAACGACATCGTCATTTTCGGGCTGATCGCAGGCACGCTGGGCCTGGTGTTCTGGACCGCGTCCAGGCCGGGCGGCTGGCAGCGCTTCTACAACATCGTGCCGCCGCTGCTGCTGTGCTACCTGTTGCCGGGCATCTACAACTCGGTCGGCCTGATCGACGGCGCCAACAGCCAGCTCTACAACCCGGTTGCCAGCCGGGTGCTGCTGCCGGCGGCGCTGGTGCTGCTGACCCTGTCGGTGGACCTGAAGGCGATCCTGCGGCTTGGGCCCAAGCTGCTGGCGATGTACGCGGCAACCTCGGCCAGCATCATGCTGGGTGCGGTGCTGTCGTTCCTGGCGATGCGCGCGATCGCGCCGGAAACCATGGCCGGCGACACCTGGGCCGGGATGGCGGCGCTGGCCGGCAGCTGGATCGGCGGCGGCGCCAACATGATGGCGATGAAGGAGATCTTCGACGTCGACGCCACCACCTTCGGCCAGTTCGCGGTGGTCGACGTGGGCGTGGGCTATGCCTGGATGGCGCTGCTGCTGTTCATGGCGCAGCGCGCCGCGCGCATCGACGCCGGCAGCGGCGCCGACACCACTGCGCTGGACGACCTGAAGCAGCGGGTGGAGGCCTATCGCGCGCAGCACGAGCGGATCCCGACCCTGGCCGACATGATGGTGATCGTGGGCATCGCCTTCGGCGCGGTCGGGCTGGCGCACGCGTTGGCCGGCCCGCTGTCGGCGTGGTTCGGCGCCAACGTCGGCTGGGCGCATACGGTCAGCCTGGACCAGCCGTTCGTGTGGATCATCGGGCTGTGCACCATGGCCGGCCTGGGCCTCAGCTTCACCCGCGCGCGCGCGCTGGAAGGCGCCGGCGCGTCGACCATCGGCACCTTGTTGCTGTATTTCCTCATTGCCGCGATCGGCATGCAGATGGAAATCGGCGCGCTATTCGACAAGCCGCTGCTGTTCCTGCTCGGTGTGGTCTGGCTGGGCATCCACATCGTCCTGCTGTGGCTGGTCGGGCGGCTGCTGAACGTGCCGTTCTTCTATTTCGCGATCGGCTCGCAGAGCCATATCGGCGGCCCGGCCAGTGCGCCGGTGGTGGCCTCGGCCTTCCATCGCTCGCTGGCGCCGGTGGGCGCGCTGCTGGGTACGCTGGGCTATGCCACCGGCACCGTGCTGGCTTATTTCACCGGGCTGATGCTGCGCTCGCTGGCCGGCGCCGGCTGAAAACTTCGTTGCCCGTCATGGGGGCGGCTGTACCGCCAGGGAGAGAGGCCGATGTTTCATTCCAGGGAACCACAGTACCGCGTCGGCTACACCGGCCCGGAGCGCCGTCGCGGCGAACGCCGTATCAACGCCGAGCGTCGGGAGATGATCCGTTTCGACCTTGATCGCGGCGAGCGGCGCAGCGGCAAGGATCGTCGCCACCATGGCTGGGACTCGGCCCCCTCGCGCTAGAGCCAGCCGATCCGCCGCAGGTAGCGGTACAGCAGCACGCAGAACAGCGCCACCACGCCGATCAGCACCGGATAGGCGTAGCGGCCCTGCAGTTCCGGCATGTGCTGGAAATTCATCCCGTACCAGCTGGCGATGAGCGTCGGCGCGGCCAGCAGGCCGGCCCAGCCGGCCAGCTTCTTGACGATCTCGCCCTGCGCCACGGTGACCAGCGAGAGGTTCACGTTCATCGCCGCCGCCACCATCTCGCGCAGGGTGTCGATGCTGTCGCCGACGCGCGCGGCGTGGTCCAGCACGTCGCGGAAATAGGGCTTCACGTCGTCGGGGATGGCGAACACCGGCGTGCGGATCAGCTGGGACAGGATGTCCTGCATCGGCGCCACCGACAGCCGCATCTGGGTCAATTCCTTGCGCAGCGCATACAGGCGCTTGATGGTGCCGCGCTTGTAGCTTTCGGCAAACACATCCTGTTCCAGCGCGTCCAGCTCGGCCTCGAAGTCGGAGACGATCGGCTGGTAGTTGTCGACGATGAAGTCGAGCACCGCGTGCAGGGCGATGCTGGGTCCGTGCGCCAGCACCTCCGGCTCGCGCTCGAGCCGCTGCCGCACCGGCGCAAAGCTGAGGGAGGCGCCGTGCCGCACCGTCATCAGGAAGCGCGGGCCGATGAAGACGTGGGTCTCGCCGAAGCGCACATGGCCATCGATCCGCTGCGCGGTATGCGCGGCGATGAACAGAGTGCTGCCGTAGGGCTCCAGCTTGGGTCGCTGGTGCGCATGGTGGGCGTCCTCCACCGCCAGGTCGTGCAGGCCGAATTCCTCCTGCAGCGCGTCGAGCAGGGACTCCTCCGGCTCATACAGGCCCACCCAGACGAAGCTGCCGTCGTCGACGGCGAGCACGTCGCTGATCTGCTCGAGGGTGATGTCCCGGCGCTGGCCGCTGCGGTCGTAGGCGGCGCAGTTGACCACGCAGGCGGGTTGGAGGGGCGGGCTGCTCATCGCCGCATCCTGCCTGCGCGGATCCGGGCCATCAAGCGCGGACAGGACGCGACCACAGCCGCGCGAACGCCAGATGCAGCGGCAGCAGCAGGGCGATCCAGTGGCCGTTGCGCTGTGGCACCGCCTGCAGCCACAGCGGCAGGCAGGCCAGTGCCGCCAGCACCGCCACCGCCAGCAGCAGCGCGCGGAAGCGCTTCGATGGCATGCGCCCGCGCAGCAGCGCCCAGGCACCGGGCAGCAGCAGCAGGCACAGCGGGTCCATCAGCAGCAGGTTGCGGTTGGTCCATAGCGCGCGGTGTTCGGTGAACGCCCAGCTCAGCGCGAGCACCGCGCCGAGCAACCCGCACAGCAACCAGAAGCCGCCGGCCAGTCCGGCCAGCGTGCGCGGGTAGCGCCTGCCCAGCGCCAGCGCGAGCAGTGCAAGGGTGGTGCCCGCCAGCAGCCACGGCCACAGTGGCTGCGCATGCTCGACCGGTTCGGCGGCCTGCCGCTGCGGCAGCAGCTCGACCTCCGCCGCCACCAGCGGGCGGCCGTCGGCGCGGGTCACCTTGCGCAGATCGTCGGCCAGCCGGCGCGGCAGGAAGCCCTGCTCCCAGCGGGTCAGTGCGCGGTCGCCGAATGGCCCGATGGCGATGTCGAAACCCAGCCACATCAACGGCGCGGGCGCGGCCAGGCGGAGTGATTCGCTGCGGTAGGTGTCGCCGCTGGAGCGGCCTTCCAGCTGCTTGCGCAGGCGCCCGTCCAGCGCGCGGTCGAGTGCGTCGCGCACCCGCGTGGCGCAGTTGTCGGTGTAGTAATCGTAGCGATAGCGCGCATTCTCGGGCTTGGCGTTCTCGGCCAGGTCGGCGGCCAGCCGGCGCGCCTGTGCGGGCTCCAGGTCCAGCCATTGCAGGCTCGCGCCGCGTCCGACCTCGCGGTAGTAGGCCAGGTCTTCTTCCAGCGGCAGCGCCACCAGCAGGTAGCGCATCTCGCCTTTGGCGAAGCGTTGGGCGAAGCCGTCCTCCTGCAGGTCGAAGAAGCCGAAGTTGTAGCTGACCGGTCCGGGCTGCGTGGGGTCGTCGACCACGATGGCGTCGTGGCCGAAACGCTCCCAGAAAATGTCGCCGGGACCCATCGTCACCACGCCGATGCGCGGGGCAGGGGGCGCCTGCGCCAGTGCGTTGCCGACAAGGCAGGCGAAAAGAACGGCGGCCAACAGCAGCCTGGCGATCCCCATCCTCAGGCGCGCCGATCCCGCCACCGCGGGAGCGGTCACGCTACGGTTCCGCATGCACGCCCACGTGCAGCGCCAGCAGCCGGCGCGCGTCGGCGCGGGCCACCCGGAAGGTGAAACGGCCGAGGGTCAGCTCCTCGCCGGCTTCCGGCAGGTGGCCGATGGCGGCGGTGAGCAGGCCGCCGATGGTGTCGTACTCGTCCTCGGCGAAGTCGGCGCCGAAACGCTCGTTGAAATCGTCGATCGGGGTCAGCGCATCGACCACGAACTGGCCGTCGGCCTGCGCCGCGATCAATACGCCCTCGTCGGCGGCATCGTCGTGCTCGTCGTCGATGTCGCCGACGATCTGCTCCAGCACGTCTTCGATGGTGACCAGCCCGGCCACGCCGCCGTATTCGTCGATCACGATGGCCATGTGGTTGCGCGACTGGCGGAACTCGCGCAGCAGCACGTTGAGGTTCTTGGATTCCGGAATCAGCACCACCGGGCGCAGCAGCTCATGGATGCTGGCAGGGCCGTTGTCGGCCACTACCCCGCGCAGCAGATCCTTGGCCAACAGGATGCCGAGGATCTCGTCCTTGTCCTCGCCGTGCACCGGGAAGCGCGAGTGGCCGGATTCCACCACCTGCTTCATAAGGTCGAGGAACTTGCCGTCCGCGGGCAGCGCGACCATCTGCGAGCGCGACACCATCACGTCGCCCACGGTCATGTCGGCGATGTTCACCGCGCCTTCCATCATTCGCAGGGTATCGGGGCCGATCAGGCCATCGGCCTGCACGTCGCGCAGCAACTCGATCAGGTCCTCGCGGCTGGTCGGCTCGCCGGACAGCGCCGCACTGATGCGCTCCAGCCAGGACCGGTGCGGTTTTTCGGCGGGTTTTTCTTCAGAGTCGGCCGGGAGCCGACTGTCGTCCTCGGACATGGGGCGTGGGGGCCTCGTGGTTGCAACGGTGGGGAGTCTAGCGAATCCGCGTGGAAGCGGCAGGAACGGTGCGTTTCAGGCGTCGAGGTAGGGATCGGGCAGGCCCAGGCCGGCCAGGATCTCCCGCTCCAGTTGCTCCATCGCCTCGGCTTCCTGCGCGTCCTCGTGGTCCCAGCCCAGCAGGTGCAGGCAGCCGTGTACGGTCAGGTGGGCGTAATGCGCGCCCAGCGGCTTGGATTGTTCCTGTGCTTCGCGGGCGACCACCGGCGCGCACAGGACCAGATCGCCCAGCAGCGGCAGCCTGACGCCTTTCGGCAGGCCTTCCGGCAGCTCCGCCGGGAAGCTGAGCACGTTGGTGGCGTAATCCTTGCCGCGATAGTGGTGGTTGAGCGCGCGGCCTTCCTTTTCGTCGACGATGCGGATGGCCAGGTCGGCCTCTCGGATGCGGCCTTCCAGCGCAGCCGCCACCCATTTGCGGAAGCTCACCGCGGCAGGCACGCCGGCGCGCGGCGCGGCATAGCCGACGGCGACATCGAGACGGATCGGGCCCTTGGTCATGGGCGCATCCTACGCCTGTCCGTTGCCGGCATCGCGCGCCTCGTAGGCGTTGACGATGCGCGCCACCAGCGGGTGCCGAACCACGTCGCGCGCCTCGAAGAAAGTGAAGCTCACCCCCTCGACGCCGTGCAGCACCTCCGCCGCGTCCTTGAGGCCGGATTTCTGGTGCTTGGGCAGGTCGATCTGGGTCAGGTCGCCGGTGATGACCGCGGTGCTGCCGAAGCCCAGCCGGGTCAGGAACATCTTCATCTGCTCGATGCTGGTGTTCTGCGCCTCGTCGAGGATCACGAAGGCATCGTTCAGGGTGCGTCCGCGCATGTAGGCCAGCGGCGCGATCTCGATGACGTTGCGCTCCAGCAGCCGCGCCACCTTTTCCACCCCCAGCATTTCGTAGAGGGCGTCGTACAGCGGGCGCAGATAGGGGTCGACCTTCTGGGTCAGGTCGCCGGGCAGGAAGCCGAGCTTCTCGCCGGCCTCCACCGCCGGCCGCACCAGGATCAGCCGCTGCACCCGCGACTGGTTGAGCGCATCCACCGCCATCGCCACGGCAAGGAAGGTCTTGCCGGTGCCGGCCGGGCCGACGCCGAAGTTGATGTCATGGCTGGCGATTTCGTGCAGGTACCTGCGCTGGTTGGCGCCGCGCCCGCGCAGGGTGCCGCGCTTGACCCGCACCGCGATGTCTTCCGGCGTCTGGCTTGCGGGCGCCGCGGGTGCGGGTTCGTCACCCGCGAACGCGCCCAGCCGCAGGTGCACGGCGTGCTCGTCCAGCGGCTCGTCGGCGGCGTCCTCGTAGAGCTGGCGCAGGAAGGATTCCGCGCGCGCGGCCGCATCGGCATCCTCCGCCTCGATGCGGAACACGCCGCCGCGATTGGCGATGGCAACGCCAAGGCGCAGCTCGATCAGGCGCAGGTGGGCGTCGAACGGCCCGCTCAGGTTGGCCAGACGTTCGATGTCGTCCGGCTCGAGGGTGAAATCGCGGTGTGGCATAGACCGCGCAGGGTAGCGCGACCGGCGCCCGCCCGCCACGTTGCGGCAGCGCGGCTTGCCTCCCGCCGGCGGCTTGCCGCATTGTTGCAGGATTGTTTTTACCCGGGAATCAAGATGCGCAAACTCACCTGTGCCGTGCTGCTGGCGCTGGCGGCCATACCGCTGTGGGCCGCCGATGTCACCGTGCTGACCGCCAGCCGCATCCACACCATGGACGCCGCGCGCCCGCAGGTGCAGGCGATGGCCTTCGATGCGTCGGGGAAGGTGCTCGACGTCGGCGACGCGAAGGAAGTTCTGACGCGCCATCCTGGTGCGAAGCGGCTCGACGTGGGCAGCGCCACCGTGGTGCCCGGTCTGATCGACGCCCACGGCCACATGTCCGGGCTTGGCTGGGCGATGCTCACCGCTGACCTGGTGGACACCGCCAGCAAGGCCGAGATCGTGGAGCGGCTGCGGGTCAAGGAGAAGGAACTGAAGCCCGGTGAATGGTTGATCGGGCGCGGCTGGGACCAGAACGACTGGCCGGAGAAGGCGTTCCCGACCGCCGCCGACCTGGATGCCGCATTCCCCGACCGCCCGGTCTGGCTGTCGCGCATCGACGGCCACGCCGGCTGGGCCAACAGCGCCGCGATGCGCGCGGTGAAGCGCGACCTGTCCGGCGACTGGCAGCCGGATGGCGGCAGCATCCGCCGCGACGACAAGGGCCAGCCGACCGGCGTGTTCATCGACAACGCGATGGCGCTGGTCGACGCCGCCCAGCCCGCCGCCAGCGAAGCCACCGCCGAAAAGGCGCTGGAGCTGGGCATGCGCGCGGCGGTCGAGCACGGCCTCACCGGCGTGCACGACGCCGGCATCCCGCTGGTGGAACTGCAGCGCTACCAGCGCCTGGCCGACCGCGGCCAGCTGCCGCTGCGCGTCTATGCGATGGCCGACGGCAATGCCGCCGCGCTGGAATCCCTGTGCGCCAACGGCCTTTACCGGCACCCATCCGGCCGCCTGCAGATGCGCGCGGTCAAGCTGTACGCCGATGGCGCGCTGGGCAGCCGCGGCGCGGCGATGCTATCCGACTACAGCGACGACCACGGCAACCTGGGCCTGCTGGTGATGTCGCCCGAGGAGGTGGCTGCCGCGGTGGCCAAGGCGCACCGCTGCGGCGTGCAGGTGGCTACCCATGCCATCGGCGACCGCGGCAACCGGATCGCGCTGGACGCCTACGCCCGCGAGCTGGGCAAGGACGCCGCCGGCAACCACCGCTGGCGCATCGAGCACGCGCAGATCCTCTCGCACGAGGATCTGCCGCGGCTGGCGCAATTGCACGTCATCGCCTCGATGCAGCCCACCCACGCCACCAGCGACATGCCGTGGGCGGAGGATCGGGTGGGGCCGCAACGCATCGTTGGTGCCTATGCCTGGCGCCAGTTGCGCGATGCCGGCACCCATCTGGCGCTGGGTTCGGACTTCCCGGTGGAATCGGTGGACCCGCGGCTGGGTCTGTACGCCGCGGTCAGCCGCGCCGATGCGAACGGACTGCCGGCGGGTGGCTGGTACCCGGACGAGAAGCTGACCGCCTTCGAAGCGCTGCGCGGCTTCACCCTCGAGGCCGCCTATGCCGGTTTCGCCGAGGCGGAAGTCGGCAGCCTTGCCGCCGGCAAGCGCGCCGATTTCGTGGTGCTGGCCGAAGACCCGCTGGCAGTGCCGGATGCGGCCCTGCGCACGCTGACGGTCAAGGCGACTTATGTGGACGGCAAGCCGGTTTACGAGGCGGCTAAGCCGTAGCGGGAGCCGGCGGCACCATGGAAGTCTTTCGCGCAAGCGCCTTCACCGCCGACCGACCCTGGGGCGCACTGGACATCGCCAACATGGGCGGCGTCACCGTGCGGTTGCACTGGACCGACCAGCCGTACAAATGGCACGTGAACGACGGCGAGGAGGTCTTCGCCGTGCTCGATGGTCGCGTCGAGATGCGTTACAGGGACAGCGGCGTCGAACATCGCACGGTGCTTGGAACCGGCGACGTGTTCTATGCCGCGATCGGCACGGAGCACGTCGCCCATCCCATTGGTGAAGCCAGGATCCTGGTCGTCGAACGCGAAGGCAGCATCTGAGCGTGTCCCGGGGCGATGCCGCTCCGCGGCGTCTGGTCCGCCGACCGCTTCCCGGCCGCCTCAGGCAGCGACTTCGCCTGCCGTCACCACCCTGCCGCGCAGCGAATTGGTCAGTGCTTCGGTGATGAGCACGTCCACGAACTGGCCGACCAGCCGCTTCGGCGCGGCGAAGTTCACCGAGCGCATGTTCTCGGTCTTGCCGGTCAGTTCGTTCGGGTCCTTGCGCGACGGGCCCTCCACCAGCACGGTCTGCACCGTCCCCACCATCGCCTGCGAAATGGTCGCTGCGTGCGCGCTGATGTGCTTCTGCAGGCGGTCCAGCCGGGCGTGCTTTTCCTCGCTGCCGGTGGTGTCCTCGAGATCGGCTGCGGGCGTGCCCGGCCGACGCGAGTAGATGAAGGAGAAGCTCTGGTCGAAGCCCACGTCCTCGATCAGCTTCATGGTCTTCTCGAAATCCGCCTCGGTTTCGCCGGGGAAGCCGACGATGAAGTCCGAGGAGACCGAAATGTCCGGCCGCACCGCGCGCAGCTTGCGGATCTTCTGCTTGAACTCCAACGCGGTGTAGCCACGCTTCATCGCCGACAGGATGCGGTCGCTGCCGGCCTGCACCGGCAGGTGCAGGTAATTGGCCAGCTTGGGGACGTCGCGGTAAGCCTCGATCAGCGAATCACCGAACTCCAGCGGGTGCGAGGTGGTGAAGCGGATGCGGCCGATGCCGTCGATTTCGGCAATCGCGCGGATCAGCAGGCCAAGATCCGCAACATCGCCGCCATCGCCCAACGGGCCGCGGTAGGCATTGACGTTCTGGCCCAGCAGGTTGATCTCGCGCACGCCCTGCGCCGCCAGTTCGGCCACTTCGGTCAGTACCGACTCGAACGGGCGGCTGATCTCCTCGCCGCGGGTATAGGGCACCACGCAGTACGAGCAGTACTTGCTGCAGCCTTCCATGATCGAAACGAAGGCGGTGGGGCCGTCTGCGCGCGGCTCGGGCAGGCGGTCGAATTTCTCGATTTCCGGGAAGCTGATGTCCACCTGCGGCTGGCCGGATTCGCGGCGCCCGCGCAGCAATTCCGGCAGCCGGTGCAGGGTCTGCGGGCCGAACACCAGGTCCACGTAGGGGGCGCGATCGAGGATCGCTGCGCCTTCCTGCGACGCCACGCAACCGCCGACGCCGATGAGGACCGGCCGGTCACCGCGCTTCAGGCCTTTCCAGCGGCCCAGCTGGCTGAACACCTTTTCCTGCGCTTTTTCGCGAATCGAGCAGGTATTGATCAGGATCACGTCGGCTTCTTCGGCGTTCGTGGTCAGTTCCATGCCTTCTTCGGCGTGCAGCACGTCGGCCATGCGGGCGGAGTCGTACTCGTTCATCTGGCAGCCGTGGGTCTGGATGAACAGCTTTTTCGCCCCCGGACGCGCTGGGCGGGCGGCGGGCGGCGAGGGCAGCGGATGCAGATCGGTCATGGCGGGTGTCCGGGGCGCGGCGGGGAATCCGGGCCGGTGATGGGGAGACAATTCTACCGGCAGGTCACGCCATCTGAACGAGAGCCATTTAAAATCATGGACTTGCCAACTTGCGCCGATGCGCGGAGACTTGCCGCCCATGAGGGGAAGGCTCGTTTCTCTGCTGCTGTGCGCGCTGTTTGCGCTGCCTCTGCCTGCGTTTGCCGGCGGGATCTACAAGTGCGCCGGCCGCGACGGCGTCGACAGCTACGTCAGCAAGCGGTTGCCGGGCGCCCAATGCAAGTTGGTGGGCAGCTACCGCGCCGGCCGTGCGCCGAAGCCGCGGATCGCGCCGCAGCCGGTGGCCGCCCAGCCTGCCGTGGTCCAGCCGATGGTCGTGGCGACAGCGGCCGCCGCGCCGGTCACGGTCGCGAAGAAAGCATCCGCCTCCACGCCTGCGGCACCGCGGGTGGTGCGCGGGCAGGTGTATTCGTTCGTGGATGCTGCCGGCGTGCGCAACTACACCAGCGTGCGGCCTGCCGGCCTGCCGACGGCGTCGGTGCGCACCATCAGTTACAGCTATATCGAGAAGTGCTACGCCTGCGGCGCGATGCCCGGGATGAACTTCCGCACCCTGCGGCTCAATACCGTCGCCTATCAGGACGAGATCCGCGCCGCCGCGCGCGAACACGGGGTGGACGAGGCCGTGGTGCGCGCCATCATCCATGCCGAATCCGCGTTCAACCCCAGGGCGCTGTCGCGGGTCGGGGCGCAGGGGCTGATGCAGCTGATGCCGGCCACCGCCAGCCGTTTCGGGGTGGCCAACGCCTTCGATGCCACCCAGAACATCCGCGGCGGCGTGCGCTACCTGGCCTGGCTGCTGAAGCGCTTCAACGGCAACCTGACCCTGGCCGCGGCGGGCTACAACGCCGGCGAGGGTGCGGTGGACAAGTACGGCGGCGTGCCGCCCTACAGCGAGACCCAGCGCTACGTCCAGCGGGTGGGCGTGCTGGCCGAACGTTATCGCGGCGTGCTCAATCCGGTGGCGTCTCCGCTGCGCGGCGGATTGTCGGCTCGTTAAGCGTTCCGTTACACTTCCCTGTCTTTTGCGTCCGGCCAGCGTTCGCGCCGACCAGCCGCAGCGTGTTTTCGTGCAATTTTCTTTCGGAGTGCGGGATGGCCAACGAAGAGGTCAACACCGGTCGACGCCGGTTCCTCACCGCGACGACCGCGGTGGTGGGAGCGGTGGGCGCCGGCTTTGCGGCGGTGCCGTTCATCAAGTCGTGGAGCCCCAGCGCGCGTGCGCGTTTCGCAGGTGCGCCCGTGTCCCAGGACATCGGCGCGCTTGAGGAAGGCCAGCAGCTGGTCATCAACTGGCGCGGCCAGCCGATCTTCATCGCGCGTCGCTCCAAGGCGATGCTGGACATCCTGCCGCAGATGGATGCGCTGGTCGCCGACCCGAAGTCGAACAACGCCGACCAGCAGCCCGAGTACGCCAAGAACGAATGGCGTTCGATCAAGCCGGAAATCCTGGTGCTGGTGGGCGTCTGCACCCATCTGGGCTGCGCCCCCGAGCTGCATGCCGAGGTCAAGCCGCAGCCGTTCGATCCGGATTGGAAGGGCGGCTATTTCTGCCCCTGCCACAAGTCGCGCTACGACCTCGCCGGTCGCGTGTACAAGGCGCAGCCGGCGCCGGCCAACCTGCCGGTGCCGCCCTATCACTTCGAGAACGACAGCACCCTGGTCATCGGTGTTGATCCGAAGGGAGCCGCGTAAGCCATGACGAACAAGATCGTGCAGACCGCCTGCAACGCCGCCAACGGCGTGATGGACTGGGTCAACGAGCGCGCCCCCGGCATGATGCCGGCCTACCGCAAGCACATGTCGGAGTACTACGCTCCGAAGAACTTCAACATCTGGTACATCTTCGGCGTGCTGTCGATGGTGGTGCTGGTCAACCAGATCCTGACCGGCATCTTCCTGACGATGCATTTCAAGCCGAGCGCGGCGGAAGCCTTCGGCTCGGTCGAATACATCATGCGCGACGTGGAGTGGGGCTGGCTGATCCGCTACATGCACAGCACCGGCGCATCGCTGTTCTTCATCGTCATCTACCTGCACATGTTCCGCGGGCTGATGTACGGCAGCTACCGCAAGCCGCGCGAGCTGGTCTGGCTGCTGGGCATGGTGATCTACCTGGTGCTGATGGCCGAGGCCTTCATGGGCTACGTGCTGCCGTGGGGCCAGATGTCCTATTGGGGCGCCAAGGTGATCATCTCGCTGTTCGGCGCGATCCCGGTGATCGGTGGCGGCCTGACCGAATGGATCATGGGTGACTTCAATCCGGGCGACGCGACGCTGAACCGCTTCTTCGCGCTGCACGTGATCGCGATGCCGCTGGTACTGCTGCTGCTGGTGGTGCTGCACATCTTCGCCCTGCATGAAGTCGGCTCAAACAACCCCGATGGCGTCGAGATCAAGAAGGGCCCGAAGGGCAACCGCTGGTCCGAGAAGGCGCCCACCGACGGCATTCCCTTCCACCCGTACTACACGGTGAAGGACCTGTTCTACATCGGCTGCTTCCTGATCATCGCCGCGTTCGTGATCTTCTTCGCGCCGACCTTCGGCGGCTGGTTCCTCGAGCACGACAACTTCGTCGAGGCCAACCCGCTGGTGACCCCGCCGCACATCAAGCCGGTGTGGTACTTCACCCCCTACTACGCGATGCTGCGCGTGGTGCCCTCGTTCTTCGGCATCAAGCTGTGGGGCGTGCTGGTGATGTTCGGCGCGATCGTGATGCTGTTCCTGCTGCCGTGGCTGGACCGTTCGCCGGTCAAGTCCTACCGCTACCGCGGCTGGATCAGCTGGAGCATGCTGTTGATGTTCGCGGTCAGCTTCCTGTGGCTGGCCAAGATCGGCGCCGGCCCGGGTACCGACCCGGTCGAAGCCATCATCGGCCGCATATTGACCTTCCTCTACTTCGCTTTCTTCATCACCATGCCGGTCTGGTCCAAGCTGGACAAGACCAAGCCGGTGCCTGACCGGGTGACGATGCATGACTAAGAACTTCCTGACCCGCACGGCGGTGTTCGCTGCCGGCCTCCTGCTCAGCACCGTGGCGCTCGCCAATGTCGGCGGCAACCTGCAGCAGTCCGGCGTCGACCTGAACGACAAGGCCTCGCTGCAGCGGGGTGCCGCCCTGTACATGAACTACTGCGGTGGCTGCCATTCGCTGAAGTACATCCGCTATGCGCGCATCGCCGAAGACCTTGGCCTGTCCGAAGAGGACGTGATGGCCAACCTCAACTTCAGCGGCGGCAAGATCGGCGACCACGTGATCTCCGCGATGACCCCGGAAATGGGCGTGGCCGCGTTCGGCAAGGCGCCGCCGGACCTCAGCCTGGTTGCCCGCGTGCGGACCAGCGACTGGGTCTACACCTACCTGAAGTCGTTCTACCTGGACGAGACCCGTCCGGTGGGCTGGAACAACACCCTGTTCGTCAACGCCTCGATGCCGAACCCGCTGTGGGAACTGCAGGGCGTGCAGCAGCCGGTGTACGGCAAGAAGGACGCGACCGGTGAAATGCCGGTCGAAGGTTTCACCATCAGCCAGCCGGGCAGCGAGAACGCCCAGCAGTTCGACCGTACCGTGCGCGACATCACCGCCTTCCTCGAGTACGTGGGCGAGCCGGTGGCGCTGAAGCGGCAGAACGTCGGCGTGTGGGCGATCCTGTTCCTGGTCTTCTTCGCCTTCATCGCCTGGTTGCTGAAGCACGAATACTGGCGGGACGTTCACTGACAGGGCGGCTGCTGATGGCAGGGACGCCCGCCATGGGGAACGAAGCTTGACGGCCGCCCGCATCGTGCGGGCGGCGCAGGTGCGTCCGGCAACGGCCGGGCGCGGGAGTGGTCCTGATGATGGCTGTGAGTCCGCGCATGCGTAATGCCTTGACCCTGTTTTCCGCTGTCGACGATGTTCTCTGCCATCGCGTCCGGCTGGTGCTGGCGGCCAAGGGTGTCACCTACGACCTCATTCCCGTCGATCCGCAGAGTCCGCCGGAGGACCTGATCGACCTGAATCCCTACCATTCGGTGCCGACACTGGTCGAACGCGACCTGGTGCTGTACGCGGCGAGCGTGGTCAGCGAATACCTGGACGAGCGCTACCCGCATCCGCCGCTGATGCCGGTGGAACCGCTGGCCCGCGCGCGCCTGCGCCTGGCCATGTTGCGCATCGAGCACGACTGGGTGCCGCAGGTGCAGGCCATCCAGCTGGGGAACAAGCAGCAGGCCGAAGCCGGGCGCAAGCGCCTGAAGGAGCTGCTGGCCCAGTCGGTGCCGCTGTTCAAGGCCTACAAGTTCTTCCTCAACGGCGAGATGAGCCTGGCCGACTGCGCGATGGCGCCGATCATCTGGCGGCTGGAGGCGCTGGGCGTGGCGCTGCCGAAGGACGGCAAGGTGATCGAGGAATACGGCAACCGCATCTTCCGCAATCCCGGCTTCGTGCGCAGCCTGACCGACCAGGAAAAGAACCTGCGCGAGCTCTCGCTCTGATGGGCGAGCCGGTCCCGCCGCCGATGACCAGCCAGCGCCCGTACCTGCTGCGCGCGCTGTACGAGTGGATTGCCGACAACGGCATGACCCCGCACGTGTTGGTGGATGCGCGCATGCACGGCGTGCGGGTGCCGCCGCACACGGTCAAGGACGGCCAGGTGGTGCTCAACATCGCCGAACGGGCGGTGGTGCGTCTGGAAATGGACAACGACGCGCTGCGCTTTTCCGCGCGCTTCAATGGCGCCAGCCAATCGGTGGTGGTGCCGATGGCCGCGGTGATCGCCGTCTACGCCCGCGAAACCGGCCAGGGCATGGCGCTGCCGCCGGACCCGCATTCGAGCGAGCCCGGTGAGGTCGAAGTGGATGCGGATGCAGCGGCTTCTGTTCCCGCGGCTGCCGATGAAACCCCACCGGAAGCCGATCCGCCCAAGCGTGGCGCGCACCTCCGCATCGTCAAGTAGCCGGCAGCGGGGCCCGTGTGGCCGATGTGGCAGATCGTTGTGCGGAGGTGTCCGCCGCTAGGAGTTGAAGCTGCGGACCATGGATTGCGCCGCCCGTGTCGGACCGCTGAAGCCCACCAGCTTTCCGCCCAGCAGCACCACCCGGCCGATGTGGCGGTCGTGGCCGTCCTCCGAATACTCGAAGTGGAAGCTGCGCTCCAGGCCCAGCCAGCCGTCGTCCTTGCGCCGCAGGCGCAGGCCGTTGGCGTGTACCGATTGGTCCAGCCACTGCACGCCTGCAGACGCGCAGGCGTCGCGGCCGATCTCGGCGGCGCGCTCGGCGGCGGCGCGCGCGGCGGTGAACGTGAAGAACATCGTGGCACCCACGATCATTAGAATTAGCAAGGTCGGCATCGCCCTAATGTGGTGGTACCCGGCCGGAAGCGCAAGCGCGCCCCTGACATCGAAGAGACAGGCTCCTGCACGATGATGAAACTCGTATTTCCCGAGGGCGACCGACCGCAGATGCTGCTCGAGCCGCGCGCGTATCGGATCGGATCGGCGCCGGATGCCGACGTGGTGTTGGCTGCCGACGGCGTCGAACCGCTGCACTGCGAACTGCAGGTAGGCGCGCAAGGCGTGCAGATGCGCGTGCCCAACGGCATCCGCGTGCTGGTCAACGAGCGCCCGGTCGAGGGCCTGATCGCGCTGCGCGCCGGCGATACGCTGGACCTGGCCGCCAGCCGCATCCGGCTGCTGGACGCGGCGGCCGAGGGCACGGCGAATCCCGCTGCGATGCGCAGCCCCGAAGCCGCAGACCGCAACGCCACGATGGTGCGGCCGGTGCTGCCGAAGTTCGTCCTGCGCGGCTTGTCCGGTGATCACTTCGGCCGCAGCTTCCCACTGCAGGCCAGCCTCACCATCGGCCGCGCCGACGATGCCGGGCTGCGCATTCCCCTCGACAGCATCTCGCGGCTGCATGCGCGGCTCACCCCGGCCGGCGACGAGGTGCTGCTGGAGGACCTGGGTTCGGCGAATGGAACCTGGCTCAACGGCAAGCGCATCACCCGCGCGTCGGCGGTGCATGGCGACGAGATCCGCGTCGATACCCAGCGCTTCCAGCTGCTGATGCCCGGCCAGCCGATGCGGGCGAAGGTCGCAGGCACCTCGATGCCCAACCGCTGGCCGTGGCTGGGGGCGCTGCTGCTGGCAGCGGCCGGCGTGGCTTACTGGTTGTCGCGCTGAATCAATCCGCGCGCGGCGGCGGGCCAAGCTTCAGCGAGAAGTCGACGGCATGGACGTGCTTGGTCAGCGCGCCCACCGAAATGCAGTCGACGCCGTCCCCGGCGATCGCGCGCAGGCCGGCCAGATCCACGCCGCCGGAGACTTCCAGCGGGATGCGGCCGTGGTATGGCGCGCCCTTGGCGATGCGCACCGCCTCGCGCCGCGCGTCGGCATCGAAATCGTCGATCAGCACGCGGGTGCAGCCGGTCGCCAGCGCCTCGCGCAGTTCGTCCAGCGTTTCCACTTCGACGATCAGCGGCAGCGCCGGGTGCAGCGCGCGCGCGCGGGCGATGGCCGCGGCCACCGAACCGAACGCGCGGATGTGGTTCTCCTTCAGCATCACCGCGTCGTACAGCGCCAGCCGGTGGTTCATGCCGCCGCCGGCGCGGACCGCGTATTTCTGCGCCACGCGCAGGCCGGGCAGGGTCTTGCGGGTGTCCAGGATCGCCGCGCCGGTGCCGCGCACCGCGTCCACGTAGCGCGCGGTGATGGTGGCGGTGCCGCTGAGGGTCTGCAGGAAGTTCAGCGACGCGCGCTCGGCGCTGACCAGCGCGCGGTTGCGGCCCGCCAGCGTGGCGATGACGGTGCCCTTGGCGATGCGCTCGCCTTCCTCGCAGCGCCAGTCGATGCGCACGTCGGGATCCAGCGCGCGGTGGCAGGCGTCGAACCACGGTCGTCCCGCCACCACGCAGTCTTCCTTGCACAGCAGGTAGGCGCTGTCGGCGGCATCGTCCAGCAGCGCGGCGGTGGCATCGCCGGGACCGATGTCCTCGGCCAGCGCCGCGGCGACGTTGGCGGCCACCACGTCCGCCGGCGGCGGGGCGCAGTGCGCGCTGTTCATGCGCCGGGGAAGTCCGGCACCTGCGCCGTGGCCAGCGCTTCCTCGGCCAGCAGCACCGGGATGCCGTCGTCGATGCGGTAGACGGTCTTGCGGTCGCGGGTCAGCAGCGCGGCGCGCAGCGGCTGGGCCTGCGGGCTGTCGTCGCCGCGCTTCACGCCGCCCCCGGCGATGGCGCGATTGAGGGCGTCCAGCCCGGCCCCGTCCAGCATCGAGAGCGGCTGGCGGGTGGCAGGGCAGACCAGGATGTCGAGCAGCTTGCGATCCATCGGCAGAGGCAACAAGAAACGGGGGCCGTTAGAATACGTCTTTAGCGACCGGGGATTGTCATGTCCGCAGCCAACAACGCCGCACCGCTGGTCGGCCTCGTCATGGGATCGCGCTCCGACTGGGAGACGATGCAGCACGCTGCTTCGCGGCTGGAAGCCTTGGGCGTGCCGCACGAGGTGCGGGTGGTGTCCGCCCATCGCACCCCCGACGTGCTGTTCTCCTATGCCGAGACCGCCGCCACGCGCGGCCTGCGCGCGATCATCGCCGGCGCCGGCGGCGCTGCACACCTGCCGGGCATGCTGGCCTCCAAGACCGCCGTGCCGGTGCTGGGCGTGCCGGTGCAGAGCAAGGCGCTGAACGGCATGGATTCGCTGCTGTCGATCGTGCAGATGCCGGCCGGCATCCCGGTGGCCACCTTCGCCATCGGCAATGCGGGTGCGGCGAATGCGGCGCTGTTCGCCGCTGCGATGCTGGCAAATGATCATCCGCAGATCGCCGAGGCGCTGGCTGCGTTCCGGGCCAAGCAGACCGAGGACGTCGTGGCCCACGACGATCCGCGCCGATGAGCGAGCCGCGTGATTTGACCACCGTCGGCATCCTTGGTGGCGGCCAGCTGGCGCGGATGATGGCGCTGTCCGGCGCGCCGCTGGGGCTGCGCTTCCTGGTGCTGGACACGGTGGGCGACGCCTGCGCCGGCCAGTTCGCGCCGATGGTGGTGGGTGACTACACCGACCAGTCCGCGCTGGCGGAATTCGCGGCCCGGGTGGACGTGGCGACCTTCGATTTCGAGAACGTGCCGGCGGAATCGGCGCAGTGGCTGACCGCGCGGGTGCCGGTATTCCCGAACCCGCGCGCGCTGGCCACCGCACAGGACCGGCTGGCCGAGAAGACCCTGTTCCGCGAGCAGGGCATCCCGGTGCCGCCGTTCGCTGCCATCGACACCCGCGAGCAGCTGCAGGCGGCGGTGGCGGAAATCGGCACGCCCTGCATCCTCAAGACCCGCCGGCTGGGCTATGACGGCAAGGGCCAGTTCCGCATCAAGTCGCCGGACGATGTCGATGCCGCGTGGGGCGCGCTGGGTGCGCAGGCAGCGAAGGTCGGGTTGATCCTGGAGGGCTTCGTCGCCTTCCAGCGCGAGCTGTCGGTGATTGCGGTGCGCGGCCGCGACGGCGAATTCCGCGCCTGGCCGCTGACCGAGAACTGGCATGTCGATGGCGTGCTGTCCGCCAGTCTCGCCCCGGCGCAGGTCGATGACGCATTGCGCGACACCGCGCTGGCGCACGCGCGCAGGTTGGCCGAGGCGCTGGACTACGTGGGCGTGTTCGCGCTGGAGCTGTTCTGCCGCGACGGCGAGCTGCTGGCCAACGAGATGGCGCCGCGCGTGCACAACTCCGGGCACTGGACCATCGAGGGCAGCGAGACCAGCCAGTTCCAGAACCATCTGCGCGCGGTGCTGGGAATGCCGCTCGGCGATACCCGCATGGTCGGCCACGCCTGCATGCTCAACTGGCTGGGCGAGATGCCGGATCCGGAGCCGGTGTTGCGCGAAGCCGGCGGGCATTGGCACGACTACGGCAAGGCGCCGCGCGAAGGGCGCAAGGTCGGGCACGCGACGCTGCGCGCCGACTCGCGGCAGGAGCTGGCCGAGGCGCTGCGGCGTATCGGCGATGCGCTGGATCGTCGGGCGCAGGTGGCGCCGGTCATCGAACGCCTCGGCTGACCGCTGCGGGATCGCGGCGATCCATGTCAGGATGCGGGCGAGCCCGCGCCAGCGAATGCCGATGATCCTGCAACCCAGCCAGATGCTGCCCTACGCGATGCCGGTGCTCGTCGGCTGGGTGCTGTACCGGCGCGTGCGCCGCAATTTCGGGCCGCAGGCGTGGAAGCCAAAGCGCACCTGGTTCCGTCTGGTCCTGATCACGCTGGTCGCGCTGGTGCTCGCGGTGGCCGCCGCCTTCGTCCCGCATGCGCTGCTGCCGATGGCCGGCGGCGCGGCAGTGGGCGTCCTGCTGGGCTGGGTGGGCTTGCGCCACACCCATGCCGAGTGGCGCAACGGCGTGCGCACCTACATACCGAATCCATGGGTGGGCGCCCTGCTGACGCTGGCGCTGGCCGTGCGCATGATCTGGCGCTTCACCCACGGCGGCGGCATGCAGGGCGCGCAGCAACAGCCCAGCGTGCTGACCATGGCGATCGCCGCCGCGCTGGTGGCATACACCCTGTACTACAGCATCGGCCTGATCCTGCGCATGCGCGAACTGGGCGAACATCCCCCGCAGGCCTGAGGCCCGGGCAGGCAAATGAAAACGGCCGGGTCGCCCCGGCCGTTCGCGTGTCGCGCGCTGCGCGGCTTACTTCATCTGCGCCGCGGCGAAGTCCCAGTTCACCAGATTCCAGAACGCCTCCACGTACTTCGGGCGGGCGTTGCGGTAGTCGATGTAGTAGGCGTGCTCCCACACGTCGCAGGTCAGCAGCGGGGTGTCTTCGCCGGTCAGCGGCGTGGCTGCGTTCGGCGTGCTCACCAGCGCCAGCGCGCCGTCCGGGCGCTGCACCAGCCACGCCCAGCCGGAGCCGAAGGTGGTGACGGCGGTCTTGGTGAAGGCTTCCTTGAATGCCTCGAAGCTGCCGAACGCGGCACTGATGGCCTCAAGCAGCTTGCCTTCCGGCGCGCCGCCGCCGGCGGGCTTCAGGCAGTTCCAATAAAACGTGTGGTTCCACACCTGCGCGGCGTTGTTGAACATGCCGCCCTGCGACTTGCGGATGATCTCCTCCAGCGACATGTCGGCGAACTCGGTGCCGGCGATCATGTTGTTGAGGTTGGTCACGTAGGCCTGGTGGTGCTTGCCGTAGTGGAAGTCGATGGTCTCGGCCGAGATGTGCGGCTCGAGGGCGGTGCGGTCGTAGGGCAGGGCGGGCAGTTCGATGGCCACGGAAAGCTCCTGGTGCATGACGGATGGGGATGCGGCCGGGGCCGCGCGAACAATTACAATCAGCGATTGTATCCCCCTCGTCCGTTGCCGCGCGGTGAAGCGCGCGGGCCACACCGTTGCAGGAGTTTTGCCAATGTCGTCCGTGGAAGAGCGCATCCGCGCCGAGCTCGAAGCCCATCCCATCGTGTTGTTCATGAAGGGCACCGCGCTGTTCCCGATGTGCGGTTTTTCCAGCCGCGCGGTGCAGGCGCTGAAGGCCGCGGGCGCCACCGACCTGCACACCGTCAACGTGCTGGAAGAGCCCGAGATCCGCGCCAACCTGCCGCGGTTTTCCGACTGGCCGACCTTCCCGCAGCTGTTCGTCAACGGCGAACTGATCGGCGGCTGCGACATCACCGTGGAGCTGGCCGAGTCCGGCGAACTGGCGCGCCTGGTCGCCGACGCGCGGAAGGCCTGAGCATGGCGGACGCATCGCAGGGCCGGGCGCTGGATGGGCGCATCGTGCTGGTTGCCGGCGCGGCCGGCGGGCTGGGCTCGGCCGCGGCACTTGCCTGCGCGCAGGCCGGCGCCACGCTGGTGCTGCTGGGACGCAAGCTGGCGCCGCTCAATCGCCTGTATGACGCGGTGAAAGCGGTCGGCCCCGAGCCGATCCTGTATCCGCTGGATCTGGAGGGCGCTTCGCCCGATGACTTCGACCAGCTGGGCCAGGCCATCGACGGCGAGTTCAGCCGCCTCGATGGCCTGCTGCACTGCGCCGCCGAGTTCAAGGGCCTGACGCCGCTGGCGCATACCGACCCGGCCAACTTCGCCCGCGCCATCCACGTTGACCTGACCGCGCGCTGGTGGCTGACCCAGGCCTGCCTGCCGCTGCTGGCGAAATCCGATGCCGGCGCGGCGGTGTTCGTGCTGGACGACCCGGCGCGCAGCGGCAGCGCGTTCTGGGGCGGCTACGGTATCGCCCAGGCCGGGCAGTCGGCACTGATCCGCATGCTGCAGGCCGAGCTGGGCGAACACGGCCCGCGCATCAGCGGCCTGCAACCCGGCCCGATGCGGACCAACCTGCGCGCCAAGGCCTACCAGGCCAATGCAGACCTGAAGGCGCGTCCAGCCGAGCACTACGCCGCGGCCTGCGTGGAGCTGCTGTCGCCGGCGGGTGCGGCGTGGCGGGGCGCGATCCGCGACGTGTCCGCACCGTAGGAGCGGCTTCGACCCCGATCATCCGGGCAGGGCGCGTGGGAGGTCGTGCCGCAGCGCAAGACGCTTGCGCAGGGCGTTTCTTGCCGCCCTCCATGCAATATCCCCGCCATCGCCCGCGTGCGAGAATCCGCCGATGACCATCGCTGCCGCCGCCCTGCTGCTGTTCTTCATCCTCGATCCGCTGGGCAACATCCCGGTGTTCCTGAGCGTGCTCAAGGACCTGCCGCCGGCCCGCCAGCGCACGGTGCTGGCACGCGAGCTGCTGATTGCGCTGGCGGTGCTGATGTTGTTCCTGTGGGGCGGCCAGTACGCCCTCAACGTGATGCATCTGCGGCAAGAGTCGGTATCGATCGCCGGCGGCATCGTGCTGTTCCTGATCGGCCTGCGGATGATCTTCCCGACCGCCGATGGGGTGATGGGGGATGTGCCAGGCGGGGAGCCCTTCATCGTGCCGTTGGCGGTGCCGATGATCGCCGGCCCTTCGGGCATGGCGGCGGTCATGCTGCTGGGTAGCCAGGAGCCCGACCGCATGGGCGACTGGATGCTGGCGTTGGTGCTGGCCTGGGGCGCCACCGCGGCCATCCTGTTCTCCGCCACCTGGCTGAAGAAATGGCTGGGGATCCGCGTGCTCACGGCGGTCGAACGCCTGATGGGCATGGTCATCGTGGCCATCTCCGTGCAGATGCTGCTGGACGGCATCGCCTCCTACCTGCGCGTCGCCTCCTGAGCCGTACGCCATAGGATGACGGGGGTCACGCCGCTGTCATGTCGCGGTCATCCGCCCGGGGTACCGTGTTAAACTTTGGTAATCCCGTGCGCCACGGTACGGCGGCGGGAGCCCCACGAAAATGCCGACAACCGTCGCATGACGGGCGTGCCGGCCTGCCGTTCACAGCCCGTCGTCATTTCTCCATCCTCAGAGGTCATACCATGAAGCATCCGAACCGCGCCCGGCTCTCCAAGCTGTCGCTGGGCCTGATGGTCGCGCTCGCTGCGGCTCCCGTTTTCGCCCAGAGCACCTCCGCCGGCGTCGGCGGCCAGATCGTCGGGGCAGGCGGGCAGCCGGTGGCTGGCGCCGAAATCACCATCACCCACGTAGAGTCCGGCACGGTCAGCCGCGCTACCACCGATGCCAGCGGCCGCTACAACGCCCGCGGCCTGCGCGTGGGTGGCCCGTACACGATCGTCGTGAACAAGGCGGGCGAGGGCAGCAAGACCGAAGACAACGTTTTCCTCGGCCTGAACCAGATCAATACGGTCAATGCGCAGCTCAACAACAGCGTGACCACGTTGGACAGCGTGCAGGTCGTGGGCTTCAGCGGCGGCTCGGAAGTGTTCAGCGCCACCAAGATGGGCTCCGGTACCAACATCGACCAGACCACCATCGAGTCGCTGCCTTCGATCGGCGGCAACATCCAGGATTTCATGCGCCTGGATCCGCGCGTGACCTTCATCGACCGCGCGTCGGGCGCGATCTCCGCCGGTGGCCAGAATCCGCGCTACAACTCGATTTCGATCGATGGCGTGTCGGCCAGCGACACCTTCGGTCTTGAAGGCAACAACATGACCACGCGCCGCCAGCCGGTGTCGATGGAAGCCATCGAGGCGATCGACATCAAGCTGTCGGGCTACGACGTCAGCACGCCGGCGGCTTCGGGCGCCACCGTCAACGCGGTGACAAAGTCAGGCACCAACGAATTCCACGGCTCGCTTTACGGCACCTATCGTGACAAGGGCTGGTTCGGCAAGAACCCGGTCGGTCAGGAGTTCAACGGCTTCGACAGTGAGCAGACCTACGGCGTGACCTTCGGCGGCCCCATCGTCAAGGACAAGCTGTTCTTCTTCGCCAACTACGAGAAGTTCGAGCAGAAGGCGCCGGGCGTCGACCTGAGCACCACCGCGCTGGGCAAGACGAACCCCATGATCGACATGGATGACGTTGCGCGCGCCCAGCAGATCGCCACCGGCTACAACATCAACGCCGGCGGCTTGGATAGCAACGCCAATACCGATCTGGAAGAGTACGCGCTCAAGCTCGACTGGAACATCAACGACAACCACCGCGCCAGCCTGCGCTACAGCAAGCTGGAGCAGAACAAGCTGCGCGTGCAGGGCATGAGCTCCAGCGGCGTGTCGCTGAGCTCTTACTGGTACACCCACCAGAAGTCGGTGGAAAGCTACGTCGGCCAGATCTTCAGTGACTGGACCGAGAACTTCAGTACCGAGTTCAAGGTGTCCTATCGGGATTACGCCGCGCTGCGCGTGACCGACAGCACCGCGCCCAGCATCCGAATCTATTTCGGCGGCACCGAAGCCCAGCCGGGTGGCGATTCGCTCTACCTCGGCACCGAGGCCAACACCCACGGCAACGCGCTGACCACCGAAACCTGGGACGCCTATGGCGCCGGCCAGCTGTCCATGGGCGACCATGATCTGAAGTTCGGCTTCAACTACAGCGACAACAAGATCTACAACTATTACGGCGCCAACTCCTGGGGCACCTACACCTTCTGGGGCCTGGACAACTTCGCCACCGGCAAGTGGAACACCTACGTGCTGAGCGCCGAAACCGCGCCCGGCTCGATCGCGGTCAACTACAACAGCAAGAATCTCGGCCTGTTCGTCCAGGACACCTGGTACTTGAACAGCAACCTGACCTTGACCTTCGGCCTGCGCGCCGACAAGCCGACGGCGACGCCGGACCCGGCCTACAACCAGGCCGCCTCCGAGTACTTCGGATACAACAACAGTGAAGTGTTCGGCGGCGGCTTCCTGATCCAGCCGCGCTTCGGCTTCAACTACACCTTCGACAGCGACCGCCAGATGCAGATGCGCGGTGGCATTGGCTTGTTCCAGGGCGACGCCCCGCAGGTGTGGATCGGCAACAGCTACAACACCACTGGCTTCAACTACGTTTCGTACGACTTCAAGACCTACAACGCGCTGTTCCCGTTCAACCCGGATGGCCAGAACCAGACCGTGCCGGCGGGTGGTGGCAGCGCGGGTGCGCAGAACGTCAACTTCGTCGGCAACGACTTCGAACTGCCGTCGATCTGGAAGGCCAATCTGGCGTTCGATACCGAGACGGGCTGGATGGACACCGTGTTCTCGACCGAGCTGATGGTGACCAAGGTCAAGGCGGCTCTGTTCTACAAGAGCCTCGGCATCGGCAAGATCAACGCGCCGGGCCAGGATCCGGCCTATGCGCTGCTTGGTCCGGACGGCCGCGAGCTGTACTGGAACCCGTCCAAGACCGGCAAGGCTTGGGCTTCGGGCGACGCGCGTTTCGGTCGGGACACCCGCTTCAACAACGTCTACCTGATCGATAACACCGACAAGGGCGGCACCCAGCAGCTGACCGTCAGCTTGAGCAAGCCCTGGAGCCGCAACAGCGACTGGTACTGGAACATCGGCTATACCTACACGCATGCCACCGAAGTGGGCCCGCTGACCAGCTCCACCGCCAGCTCGGGCTACAACTACCAGTACGCGTTCAACACCAACGACGAAGTCGAAACCACCGCCCGCTACCAGATCAAGGACCGCTTCAGCGGCAGCCTGAACTGGAAGCACAAGTTCTTCGGTGACTACGAGACCCGCGTCGGCCTGGTCTACGAAGGGCGCAGCGGCCGTCCGTTCAGCTATGTCTACGTGAACGACGCCAACGGCGACACCCGCAGCGCCAACGACCTGTTCTACGTGCCGACCGGCCCGGGTGACGTGCTGTTCGGCACCCTCAACACTAGCGGCGTGTTCACCGCCGATGCCGCGATGGAGAAGGCGTTCTTCGAGTGGCTGGATGGCAACAAGGATCTCAACAAGCTGCGTGGTTCGGTGGCCGGGACCAATGCCTTCCGCGCGAGCTGGGTCAACACCTTTGACCTGCGCCTGGCGCAGGAACTGCCGGGCTTCTTCAACGGCCACAAGTCGGAGATCTGGGTGGACATCCAGAACGTCGGCAACATGCTCAACAAGGATTGGGGCAACGTGCTGGACTACGGTTTCTATGCCGATTCGCGCGTGGCGTCCCTCCAGGGCATCTACAACGGCAAGTACGTGTACAACTACCGTTTCGCCGACGAGCCGACCGTTGCCAACGGCGACGCCGATGGTTTCGACCAGGGCATCTCGCAGTGGTCGGTGCAGGTGGGCTTCAAGTACAAGTTCTGATCCGCACGATCAGGATGGTTCCACGGAACGGCCGGGGCAACCCGGCCGTTTTCTTTTGCGGCTTGCAAACGGCACGCTATCGGCACTGATCGTCGCGGCCCCCTGACCGGATCCGCGGCCGCGCGCTAGACTGACCGCATGAACGATACGACCACCACCTTGCCGCAGGGCGCGGCCATTCCCTTCACTCCCACGCTTCCCACCGTTTCGACCCACATCTACCCGCGCGGCGGGCTGGACGTGCTGTCGCGCGAGGAAGTCGCGCGCCTGCGCGACGCCTCTGCCGGTGGCCTGCACGACCTGCTGCGCCGCTGCGCGCTGGCGGTGTTGACCTCGGGCAGCGCGTCGGACGACCCGCGCGCGGCGCAGGAGCTGTACCCGGATTTCGACATCCAGGTGCGCCAGCAGGACCGCGGCGTGCGCATCGAGCTGACCAATGCGCCGGCGATGGCATTCGTCGATGATCGCATCATCGCCGGCGTGGCCGAGCTGCTGTTCGCGGTGGTGCGCGACCTGGCCTTCACCGCCATCGATCTCAACGGCGACGAGGAACTGAACACCTCCCGTGGCATCACCGACGCGGTGTTCCGGCTGCTGCGCAACGCGCGCGTGCTGCAGCCGTCAGACCCCAACCTGGTGGTGTGCTGGGGCGGCCACTCGATCGGGCAGGAGGAATACAAGTACACCAAGCAGGTGGGCTACGAGCTGGGCCTGCGCGGGATGGACATCTGCACCGGTTGCGGCCCGGGTGCGATGAAGGGGCCGATGAAAGGCGCCACCATCGCCCACGCCAAGCAGCGCCGACGCCGCAGCCGCTATATCGGCGTCACCGAGCCGGGCATCATCGCGGCCGAATCGCCGAATCCCATCGTCAACCACCTCGTCATCATGCCGGACATCGAGAAGCGCCTCGAGGCCTTCGTCCGCATGGGTCACGGCATCGTGGTGTTCCCGGGCGGCGTGGGTACCGCCGAGGAGATCCTGTACCTGCTCGGCATCCTGCTGCGCGAGGAAAACGCGCACCTGCGCTTCCCGCTGATCCTGACCGGGCCGACCGGCGCGGCGCCTTACTTCGAGCAGATCGATCGCTTCATCCGGCTGACGCTGGGCGAGGATGCGGCCCGGCTCTACGAGATCATCGTGGCCGATCCCGCGCGCGTGGCCAAGCGCATGGACATGGGCATCCGCAAGGTCAAGGACCAGCGCATCGCGCAGAAGGACTCGTTCTTCTTCAACTGGGGCATCGAAGTGCCGCTGGAGTTCCAGCAGCCGTTCGTGCCCACCCACGAATTGATGGCCGGTCTGGACCTGCACCACGGCCGCAAGCCGTGTGATCTGGCCGCCGACCTGCGCCGCGCGTTCTCCGGCATCGTCGCCGGCAACGTGAAGGAAGACGGCATGCGCCGGATCGAGGCGCACGGGCCGTTCGAGATCCATGGCGATCCGGACATCATGCAGGCGCTGGACGCGCTGTTGCGCGCATTCGTGGAGCAGCGCCGGATGAAGATCTCCGGCGAGTACAGGCCCTGCTATCGCGTGGTGGGCTGACCCTGCAAGGCGGGCTGCTCGTGGCAGCGAATGCGTTTGGCGCGCCGACAATCCGGCGCGCTCCGGCTGGGACTCACGCGGGCAGACGCATCCGCGCCACGAAGCGCCCATCCTCCACCGACGCATCGATCCGCCCGCGACCGTCCGTCATCGCCTGCACCCGCTCGCGTGCCGAGGCCAAGCCCACCGCATGGCCCTTGTGGCTGCTTTCGACGGCGGGCAGATCGTTGGCGATGACGACCTCGATCCCGCCGCGCTCGCCCGCATGCACGCTGATATCCAGCCGCCCACCTTCTGGCAGGCGTTCGATGCCGTGGCGGATCGCATTTTCGGCCAACGGCTGGATCGAGAGCGACGGCACCTGCACCTCCGGTAGCGTTGCCGGAACATTCCAGGTCAGCTGCAGCCGTGGCCCGAAGCGCAGGGCTTCGATCTCAAGATAACGCCTCGTCAGCGCCAACTCCTCAGCCAACGGGATCAGCTGCGGCCCGCGCAGCGCACTGCGGAACAGATCGGCCAGGTCCAGCAGCACCCGTTCCGCCTCATCCGGCCGCGCGTGCACCAGGGCGGCGCCGGTGTTGAGGGTATTGAACAGGAAGTGGGGGCGGATCCGCGCCTGCAGTGCCTCCAGTTCCAACTGCTTGGCGCGCACCGCCAGCCGCCGCGAATGCCAGTAGTTCTGGTAGCTCACCAGGCCGATCAATCCCACCACCAGCGCGATCGCCAGTGTGCGCAGGACGAAGGCCCGGCGGCTGCCGTCACCGAGTCCGCCCACGGCCAGGACGCTCCAGGCCGCCATCGACACCAGCAGGCTCATTGCCAGGAACAAGCCAAGGCAGACCCAGGCCAATGTCATCGGTGGCAGTCGGCCGAGGCGGTTGCGCAGGAGATACAGTGCGCAGAGCGTGCCCAGGGCCACCCACTGGATGCCCAGTGAGGCCAGCCCGAATTGCACCAGCCGGCCACCGTTCTGGGCCGGTGCCAGCGCCAGGATCGCCGCCAATGCCTCGCCACCCAGCATCACGCCGAGAAGGGCGGGCGGGCGCCAGAGCGCGGCAAGGGGATCCGGGGAGGCGTTCAAGGCGGGTCGGCAGCTTTTTCTCAGGGTAGCAGAGGCGCCATTGGGGATGCCTGAGCTGGCCAAGGGGTGCGGCCACCCACCGCCTGCCCCCGGCGAGCGCCCGCCCGTCGGTCCTGACTGGCAACCCCGTGGCACGATGGATAAGGTTGACTAGCCAAATTGGGAGGGGCGCCACGTTGTCACACCTGTACCCACACCCGCTGCACCGCGGTTCGCGCGGCTTCACCCTGGTGGAGCTGATGGTGACCGTCGCGGTCCTGGGCATCATCGCGACTGTCGCGGTTCCCAGCTTCACCAACCTCATCCGCGCCAACCGGCTGACCTCGTCCGCCAATGAAATGGTGGCGATGTTGCAGGCAGCGCGTTCTGCAGCTATCACCAACAGGGCCCGCGTCGAGGTCTGCCCCAGTACGGGCAGTACTTGCGCCGCCGGCGCCGGCAGCCGCTGGATCGCGCTGATGACGAAGAAGACCGGCGGTGGCGACGTGGTCACCGTCTTACGCGAAGCGAGCCTGTCTCCGGCTATCACCGTCAGTGCCAGTGCCAACCTGTCCGGCGCATCCAACAAGTTCACCTTCAGTCCTTCGGGATTCTCGTCGGTGGGCGCCAACGGAAGCGGAACGGTGAGCCTCTGCTCCCCGGCAATGTCCGGACTGAATGCGGCCGACGTATCCGCAAGTATTGGCCGAATCAGTACGGCGCGACGTGCGGCATCGTCCGGTTGTACTGCTCCGACTGACAACTGAGGTGAATATGACGCGTAGCAACCATGTAATCGGCGGTCAGCGGCAACGTGGCGTTGGTCTGCTGGAGGTGATGATCTCCGTGCTTATCCTGTCGGTAGGCATGCTTGGAATCGCCGCCATGCAGTCGATCACGCTCAAGAATGCGGGCGCGTCGGCGTATCGCACGCAGGCTGCGCTGCAGATGTACTCGATGATGGACATCATCCGCGCCGATCGGAATAACCTGAGTGCCTACAACACCAATATCTATGCAGACGGTCCCGGGGACGGCGCGCCCGGCACGATGGCCGGTTGGCTGGACGGGCTGAAAGTCACCGTGGCACCGGATGCGAAAGGCCAAGTCGTATGCAACGCCGACACCATGACCTGCAGTGTCGGCATCCAGTGGAGCGATGCCCGCGCTACAGGGGGCGGCAGCACTCCGTCAGAAATCAACATCACGAGCCAGCTATGACTCATACGGATCGAGTGGTGCAGCGTCGCCAGCGGGGTTTCACGCTTGTGGAGCTGATGATCAGCCTGTTGCTGGGGATCCTGGTGATTGGCGCGGCCGGCAGCATGTTCTTCTCGAACCGCAAGGTTTACGGCTCCACGGAAGCGATCAGCCGCATCCAGGAAAACCAGCGCAGCGCGTATGAAATGCTTGCGCGCGATATCCGCGAAGCGGGTGGTAATCCCTGCACCCGGAATGTCGTCAACATGCTGGATACCACCAAGCCAGGCGGCTCCTACTACGCGGGTTGGCAGAACGGCGTGTCCGGCGCGAACAACGGCGGGCCGAACGGATCCGACAGCATCACGCTCAGTCAGGCTACCGGCACATCCATTGCAGTCACCAAGAACGAGACGCCCAGCGCAAATATCGAAGTCACCGGTACCACGGGTTTGGCGGCGGGCGACATCCTGATGGTATGTAACGCCGATGTCGCTGCCATCTTCCAGGCGACTGCGCTGCCCTCGGGGACGTCCATCCAGCACAACAGTGGCCAGGGCACTCCCGGGAATCTCGCCAAGCCGTTCCAGATCACCCAGGAAGCGTTTGATGCGTCGGTGGGCGGCACTAACGCGCCAGGCTACTGTTTCCTCCCGGAAACGCCCAAAAACTCGAACTGCCTGAACGAGCCCAGCAAATCTCCTGTCCAGGTGGTCAAGCCCACGGCGGTGCGATGGTTCCTGGCTGCCAACGGGCGCGGGGGCACCTCGCTTTACCGCCAGGAGACCAGCAACGGTGGCGCGACCGTCGGGACGAGCAACGAAATCGCCGAAGGCGTCACCAATATGCAGATTACCTACAAGGTGGGCGATGCCGCCGCTTATGTGGACGCTTCGGCTGGTCTGGATTGGGGGCGGGTTACTGCCGTGCACGTGAACATGGTGTTCCGCGCCGCGCAGGGGACGCTGACCAAGGCTGACACCGAGGGCACTGATGACGGGGTCATTACCCGGGCGCTGAATGATTACATCCTGCTTCGGAATCACCAGGACATCCAATGAAACAGGTCGCTTCTATATCCGTCCCGAAACGCGGCCGCCAGCAGGGCGCCGCGCTGATCGTCGTGCTGATGCTGCTGGTCATCATTACCGTACTCGGCATCGCCTCCATGCGCGGCGCGATCATGCAGGAGCGAATGGCCGCAAACATCACCACTCGCGGCATGTCGTTCCAGGTCGCGGAAGCTGGTTTGCGCCAGGCTGAGGTCATCGCACGTGACGGCACCATTACTTTCCCCACCGGCGGTGGTTGCGCCGGCGGCCGCTGTGCGGACGCGTCCTGGGACGTGGCCGGTTTCTGGAGCGACGGTGGCGGGGGTTACCAGACGGGCACCGCGGTCAAGATCAGCGAGGACATGTCGATTTCCCCGAAATTCGTCATTGAAAACTTTGGTACTTCCGCGGTGACGGGGTCGGGTGCCTCGTCCTGCATCGATCTTTCCAAACCCTGTTTTTCGGGCGTGTCCCAGAGCGTCTATCGCATCACGTCCTATGCCGCGACGCCGAACGGCGCCGAGGTCATTCTCCAGTCGCTGTATCGGCGCTGAGGTAATCCCATGAAGATCAAGCCTAATTCGTCGAACCCGATGCAGCGTGCCGGCGTCGTCTTTGCGGCTTCCGTCGCCACCCTGTTGGGGTTGCCGGTCAATGCGGCCACCACATCGTTCCCGCAATATCCGCTGATGACCGGTGGCAGCACGATTCCGCCAAACATCCTGCTGATTCTGGATGACTCGGGGTCGATGGAAGGCGCGTGGATGACCGCTGACAAGGACGGGACGGTGGACAAGGACAACTTGTCCGATAATGTTGTCGACCGTTCCTACGTGAACAATACGCTCTATTACAACCCTGGCAAGACCTACCTGCCTTGGCGCACCGACAGTACGGATTTGAATGCGCGCCTGACTCAGGCTGATTTCAAGTCGGTAGCAAGCAGTACGACCAGTCCGACATCGAGCAAGATCAACCTGACAAGCGGCTCCAACGAGAGCGAAACGTATTTCTACGTGCCAAAGGTTGCCAATCCCGGCACGACGCCGAGCAATTACGACAAGTACAGGATTACTAGTTCGTCCTCATCCACCAGCTACAGCGGTGGTGTTGTCCAGAAACAAACCATTACCAATATCCTCTCCGGGAAACTGCCGGGGATTAAAGATGAGAACTGGTCGCAGTGCTACGCGGTGCCGGTGTCTGGTTACAGTCAGGTCACTATCTCCGTTAGTGGGAGTGGGCGTGCGGACCTTTATGTGTACAGCTCCAGCACGTGCAATAGTGGTTTGTATGATCGTGATCGGAGCGGAGGAAATCCAAAGAGCCTGACCATCACCCCGAATGGCGGTGCGAACTTTGTTTATTTCGATGTCAATGCGGATGGAACCATCAGCAACAACACGGTTACATACACGGCAGATGGGCTGCGCTGGGACGACACGACTCCTGCCGGCAATACCAGCGCTCTGCAGCAGGCTGAGCTCAAGAATTTCGCCAACTGGTACCAGTACCACCGCACCCGCAACAAGATGGCCAAGGCGGGCGCTTCCGAGGCATTCGGGAAGCTGGGCAAGAATTACCGGGTGGGGTTTGACACCATCTGGAATCGGGGCGGTAGCGGCGCCAATACTGCGGGGTCGACGCCGGCCTATCCAATTCCGTTCGCGACGAACGGCGGCCTTTTTGAAGGGACCAACCGTACGGATTTCTACAGCAGGCTCCATGCGGCCGGTGCCAGCAGCACCACGCCCCTGAAGGGCGCGCTACAGCGAGCAGCAAGATACTTCAAGAACAGTGATGACCCGTGGAAGGACTCCAACGGGAGCCTTCTGACCTGCCGGCAGAACTACGCCATCCTGACCACTGATGGCTACTGGAACAGCGACAGCGGATACACCAACGTCGGCAATTCCGACAACGTCGCTTCCTGGCGCTACCGGGACAGTTATTCGAACACGCTCGCCGACGTCGCCTACTATTATTGGGCCAATGACCTGCGTACGGACATGACGGATAACGTCCGCACCAGTTCTTCCGATACGGCCAACTGGCAGCACATGGTGACGTTCGGCGTTTCGATCGGTTTGCAGGGAACCCTCAATCCCAATAACCCGCCGCCGTCACCCTGGAGCGTCGATCCGATCAACAATTCCGGTGCCGAGCGCATTGACGATCTTTGGCACGCGGCCCTGAACGGTCGCGGTGCGTTCGTTGTGGCCTCGGACACAGACCGTTTTGCCCAGGCATTGAGTGACGCGCTGAAGGCGATCGACGGCCGGACTGCCTCGGGCTCCAATATCGCATCCAGCTCCACCAAGACAGACACCACCACGTTGACCTTCGTGGCCGGCTTTACCTCGAGCACATGGTTGGGCGACTTGATCGCCAGTCCGTTCAATGCCGCCCTGACCGGCGTGTCCACTACTCCGCTGTGGGTCCTGTCGAAGACCTTCGAGCCTACCGGTGTAAACGCGGCTTTCTCCGGCCGGACGGTCCTGACCAGCAAGGGCGGCACCGCGAAGCTTTTCACCTCTGCCAATTTCACCGGTGATTCGGACTTTGCCGCCCGCACCGGCCAGAGCGATGCGGTCACCGCCGCTGAAAACGTCGACTATCTGCGAGGCGTCCAGAGCAAGGAACTTGGCCAGACTTCGGGCACCCTGCGTAAGCGTACCCATCCAGTTGGCGACATCGTTGACTCCTCGCCCGCATACGTGGCTGGCACCAATACCGTCTATATCGGTGCCAACGACGGCATGTTGCACGGAATTGATGCCGCCAACGGCAAGGTATTGTTCTCCTATATGCCGAAGGGGCTCGATTACACGGCATTGGCCAACCTGAGCTCCACTGCCTATGACCACCACTATTTCGTCGATGGGCAGCTCGATGTCGGCCAGATAGACGGCAACGGCAGCAACTTCATCAACGTGCTGGTGGGCGCGCTGGGGCGCGGTGGGCGGGGCGTCTTCGCGCTCAACGTGACCGCGCCGGGCAGCATGGGGACTGGTGACGTCCTGTGGGACAACACCACCCAGGACACCACCACCGATCCGAACATGGGCTATGTGCTGGGTGCGGTGCGGATCCGCAAGGGCAACGGTGACAAAACCTATGCCTTCGTTCCCAACGGTATCGATAGCCCGAACGGCTCCGCTACGCTGTTCGTTTATGAACTGGCCACCAGCGGTGCCGTGGTGAGCACCACTCGCCTGGTGGCGGACGCCGGGACGGGCAACGGCCTGATGTCGCTGGGCATGGCCGATCTCAACGGCGACGGCACCGTGGATACCGTGTATGGCGGCGATCTGAAGGGCAACGTCTGGCGCTGGGACTTCTCGGGAACCAATGTCCCGACTGCCGCAGTGAAGCTGTTCCAAGCGGTGGATTCCACCGGCACCAGTCAGCCGATCACCGGAGGTATCGGTGTCGGCCGCGACGAGCTGTCGGGCAAGGTGTTCGTCGGTTTCGGCACCGGCCGCTTCATCTCGACTTCCGATGTTCCCACGACGTTGGCTGCTGGCGGGACTCAATCCCTGTACGGCCTGGTTGATGAAGCCGCGACCATTTCGGGTCGCAATGACTTGCAGGCGCGGACGATCCCGTTGAGCGGCACTAGTCCGGATGGCAGGCCGCTGCGCGGCTTCGAGGGCTACAGCGCCCTGCCGGGTGGGAAGAAGGGCTGGTACCTCGACTTCACGGCGCCGGAGCGGGTGATTTCGGCGCCTACGATCTATGGCACGGCAATGTTCGTCGCCTCGGTGATTCCTTCCTCTGGCGGGCAAGGCTGCGAAGCCGCAACTGGCAGTGGTTTCCTCAACGGTATCAACCTCTTCACCGGGACCAGTCCCAATTCCAACTCGGGGGGTTACTTCCCGAATTCGGGCACCGTGACCGGCGGTTTGGTTGGTTCTGTCGGCGTGACCGGCGGCATGCCGACCGAAGTCAACGTCACCAGCGGATTGGCGACTGTTGGCACTGGCGCGTTCTCCAGCGAAGGCGGCGCGACGAATACCGTAAGCGAGAAACTCGGCACATCGGTGGGCGGTCAGCCCCGCCGTGTCAACTGGCGCGAACTCGTGCCGAAGCAGTGAGCAGAGGACACAGCATGCAATCCAACACGCGTGGTTTCACCCTGATCGAGCTGATGGTGGTGGTTGCCGTCATCGGCATCCTCGCTGCGATTGCCTTTCCCGTGTATACGCAGCACATGGTGAAGGCAAGGCGCTCCGCAGGTGCATCGTGCCTGTTGGAGCAGGCCCAATTCATGGAGCGGTACTACACCACGACGATGAGCTACAGCGGGGCACCTGCGCCAGCTACGCCTTGCACGACGGAGGTGGCGGCGCATTACGCGTTCGCGTTTTCTGCAGGACCGACGGCCACCACCTACGCGATCTCGGCGACCCCGCAGGGAACGCAGGCCAGCAATGACAGCGCCTGTGGCACGTTGACCATCGACCAGGCCGGTGCGAAGTCGCCGACCACCGCAGGCTGCTGGTAAGCCCCGGTCTTCACAAACGAAAAACCCGCCGAAAGGCGGGTTTTTCGTTTGTGCTACCAGCGTCCCTGCAGGTAGTCAGCAGCACCCCCCCGGCGTATCCGCAAACGAATTGATCGCTGCCGCCGCCACTCCGGTGGTTTCGCCGCGCAGGCTGGCCGCATTGTGCTCGGCCATCACCCGCGCCACGCAGGCGGTGACCGCCTTGCCCATCGGGATGTGCAGGAACTCGTTGGGGCCGTGCGCGTTGGAATGCGGGCCCAGCACGCCGGTGATCATGAACTGCGCGCCGGGGAATTTCTCGCCCAGCATGCCCATGAACGGGATGGTGCCGCCTTCGCCCATGTACATCGCCGGCTTGCCGAAGAACTCCCGGCTGGACTGGTCGATGGCCGCTTCCAGCCACGGTGCCAGTGCGGGGGCGTTCCAGCCGGTGCTGGCCTTCTCCAGCTTCAGGCTGACCTCCGCACCATAGGGCGGGTCCTTCAACAGGGCTTCCTGCAGCAGTTCACCGCCGCGCTTGCCGTCGAGGGTGGGGGGCAGGCGCAGGCTGAGCTTGAGGGCGGTATGCGGGCGCAGCACGTTGCCGGCCGAAGCCAGCGGCGGGATACCGTCGACGCCGGTGATGGACAGCGCCGGTCGCCAGGTGCGGTTGAGGACCAGCTCGGTGCGGTCCTCGTGCATCGGCGACATGCCGGGCAGGAAAGGGAACTTGTCGAAGACTTCGTCGCCCAGCACTTCGGCCACCTTGGCGGCCTGCGCGAGGCGCTCGGCGGGGATGTCCACGTGCATGCCGTCGATCAGCATGCGCCCGGTGTCCTCGTCCTCGATGCGGGAGAGCAGGTCGCGGATGATGCGGAAGCTGGACGGCACGATGCCGGACGCATCGCCGGAGTGCACGCCTTCGCTCAGCACCTTGACGGTGAGATTGCCGCCGGCCAGGCCGCGCAGCGAGGTGGTGCACCACAGCTGCTCGTAGTTGCCGCAGCCGGAGTCCAGGCAGACCACCAGCGAGGGCTTGCCGATGCGCTCGGCCAGATGATCCACGTAGAACGGCAGGTCATAGCTTCCGGATTCCTCGCAGGCCTCGATCAGCACCACGCAGCGCGCGTGTGCGGCACCCTGCGCCTGCAGGGCCATCACCGCGGTCAGCGAGCCGAAGATCGCATAGCCGTCGTCGGCACCGCCGCGGCCGTACAGGCGGTCGCCTTCCAGCACCGGCTCCCACGGGCCCTTGTCGTCGTCCCAGCCGGTCATTTCCGGCTGCTTGTCGAGGTGGCCGTAGAGCAGCACGCAGTCGTCGCTGCGGCCACCGTTGGCGGCTGGGATGTCGATGAAGATGAGCGGCGTGCGGCCTTCCAGGCGCACCACTTCCAGCTGCATGCCGGGGATGGCCTGCGCCTTCGCCCAGGTCTCCATCAGCGCCACCGCGCGATCCATGTGGCCGTTCTGCACCCAGTCGGCGTCGAACATCGGCGACTTGTTGGGAATGCGGATGTAGTCGACCAGCTGCGGGACGATTTCGGCATCCCACTTGGCGCCGACGAAGTCGCGGACCTGGTTGGCGTCGAACGTGGCGGTATGCATGGCGTGCCTGTCTCCGAAGCGTGATCTGAAGCCGCCATTGTAGCGCCGCAGGGCAGGGCGGCCTTCGTCCGGACGGTACTTGGCCGGGAGGAGATCAGACTTTTCCTACGGAAAACCGGGCGGTAATCCCGACGCGCGCCGGGGCGGCGGCCGATAGGCTGTTCCTGTCGCGGTGGGCAACCTGTACACACCGGATCGCAAGCGCGGACCGGCTACAGATCCCAACCAAGGAGCCATGCCATGAACATGAAGTCGCTGACCACCCTGCTGTCCCCGCTGGTGCTGCTGTTCGCTCTGGCCGGCAGCGCCATCGCCGGCGAGACCGTCAACATCAATACCGCCGATGCCGGCACCATCGATCGCGTGTTGGTGAACGTCGGTCCGGCCAAGGCCCAGGCGATCATCGATTACCGCAAGGCCAACGGCGCGTTCCGCAGCGCCGAGCAGCTGGCGCTGGTCAAGGGCATCGGCCTGAAGACGGTGGAAAAGAACCGCGACCGGATCGTGGTGGGCGGACAGCGCATCGCGCCGAAGACCGCGGCCGCACCTGCGAAGGCAGCGCCGCAGCGGGTCGTGCGTCGATGAATGCAGATCGGATCTGCGCCGGCCCTTCCCGGGCCGGCGATACTTCGGCGATGAACGGAAGATCGACGCCGGCAGCCCTGGTGCTGCGCGCTCAGGACTACCGGCGGATGCGCTGGAAGAACGGGGCAGGCTGGACTTCGGAAGTGTTCCGCTTTCCCGATGCGGACGATTGGGGCTGGCGGCTGTCGATCGCCGAGGTGGAAACCGACGCGCCGTTCTCGACGTTCCCGGGCGTGGAACGCGCGCTGGTGCTGCTGGAAGGCAACGGCATGCGCCTGCATTTCGACGATGGCGACACGCGGGAGCTGCTGCCATCGTCGAACGTGTTGTGTTTCTCCGGCGAACGCCCGCTGGTGGGGCAGCTGGTGGACGGCCCCAGCCGCGACTTCAACCTGATGTGGAAGCGCGAGCAGGTCGATGCGCAGCTGTGGCGGCGGCCGCTGGCCGGGGCGATGGTGCTGTTTGCGGGCCCCGGGGAAACCTGGGTGGTGCACATGCTGTCCGGGCAGGCGCATTTCCCCGGCTCGATCGGGCCGGGCGAGATGGAGTGCGGCGACACCGCGATCCTGCGGGGTCACGGTGCACGCAACCGGTTTGCGCTGGATGGCGCTGGTGAGCTGCTGCTGATCCGGGTAGTCGGGCGAGACGAGGCTTGACCAAAGCCGAGCGGCTTTGCTCAACCCTCATCCCCCTGGGGTTTTTAAGGTCAAAGGCGGCGTCGAAGGAATTGACGTCGCTGCGGCACAGGGATGTGCCGCACCTTTTTTTTATTCTTCACCGAAGGCCAGAGCGACGTTGTCGCCTGGTTCTATCGGCCGGTGGGTTAGCTCAATGCCAACCCCAGCACCGCGACGAACGCCAGGGTAGACAGCCCCATCATGCTGACTGCCATCTGGCGCAGGTTGCGTCCGCGCGCCCACATCCAGATCCCGGACAGGCCGAGCAGCAGCATGCCGATGGCGAAGCTGTCGGCCAGCAGGATCCAGAACAGGCCACCGCCCACCGCCTTGTGCAGGCGGTTGAAGGCGGCCAGCGACGAGTGGCTGCTGTGCTTGAGCGTGGCGCTCTCGTCGCCCGGGGCATACTCCAGCGCCCAAGAGCTGCCCGCGGTGCCGCCGCTCAAGGTCCACTTGGAGGGCGGCTTGCCCGCGCCGCCACCGGGCCCACCCTTGCGGATGACCTGGGCATCCAGCTGCTGCCGGGCGCGCAGCCACAGCGACAGCTGTTCGGGCGTTGCGCGCGCCTCGGCCGGGATCGCAAGCTCGACGCGCGAGGTCTCGCTGCTTTCGCCCTGCGGCCAGGCGCCATCGCCGAAGCGGTGGTTCATCACCAGGCCGGTGATGCCGTACAGGATGGCCGCCAGCGCGCCCCAGGCGCCAATCCACAAATGGATCTGGCGGATCCAGCGGTAGCGGGTATTGCGGCGACGTGCCGAGATGTCCTGGCCCATGGGTCAGCTCAGTAGCGGAAGTTGAGGCCGACCCATGCGCTGCGCGGCGCGCCCGGGCTGATGTTGTTGTTGCTGTGGGCGCTGGCGAAATAGCGGGTATTGCCCAGGTTCTCCACGTTGAGCTGCAGCTGCAGGGACGGCGAGAGCGTCCAGTAGACCGCCGCATCGACGCGGGTGAAGGCCGGCAGCGCCACCTTGTTGTCCACGTTGGCGTAGATCTCGCCGCGGTACACGATGCCCAGGCCGGCGCCGAACGTATCGTTGAAGTCGTAGCGGTTCCACAACGAGGCCGAATGGCGCGGCAGCTGCGCCAACCGGTTGCCCTCGATGGCGGTGGCCGACTGGGTGGTGGTGATCTCGCCGGACTGCCAGGCATAGCCGCCCATGACCTGCCAGCGATCGGTGATGCGGCCGGCCAGGCCCACTTCGACGCCCTCGGTGTACTGGCCGTCGACCAGCAGCATTTTGGTCGAGTCGGCCGGGTCGGTGACCGCCACGTTGCTGCGGTCGAGGCGGTAGACGGCGATGGTCGCCTGCAGGTCCTTGTGGATGTCCCACTTGGCGCCGATTTCGCGGTTGCGGAAGCTCTCCGGATCGAGCGCCGCATTGCCCAGGTTGAGCGAGGCCAGCTGGTCGCCCGCGCGCGGCTGGAACGCCTTGCTAAGGCTGGCGTAGAACGACACGTTCTGAAGCGGCTTGTAGACCAGCCCGGCGCGCGGCGAGAGCAGGTTGTCGTCGCTGCGGAACGACTGTCCGTTGCGGTTGTTGCGCAGGTCCACGCGAAAGTTGTCGAAGCGCACGCCGACGATCGCTTGCCACTGCGGCGAGAACTCGATCTGGTCTTGCAGGTATACCGCCGAGGTGCGGGCGACGCCGTGGTTGTCGGCATCGGTGGCGCTCTGATGGAAGTCGATCGCCAGGTCCACGTTGGGATTGGAGATCGGCACGACATTGGTGCCGGGCGCGAAGTAACCGGTCTGGCGGAAGTTGTCGGTGACCTGCCTGCCCAGCTCGATGCCGGCCAGCACGGTATGCCGCAGCGCGCCACTGCGGGTTTCCCAGACCAGGTCGGTCTGGTTGAACAGGTTGCGACGGGTGGTGTCGGCGCGGTAGGCGGCCAGCGTCACGCTGGTGCCGGTGGCATCCACCGAACTCGGGAACACGTTCTGGTAGTACTTGTCGTAATCGGCCCAGCGCAGGTGGTTGCGCAGGTTCAGGCCTTCGCTGAAGGCGTGGTCGATGATCGCATCGAAGGCGTCCACGTCGGCTTCGGTCCGGCTCAGCTTCGGGTTGCCGAAGAAGGTCGCCGGATCGGTGGCCAGCGGGCGGCCGTTGAACGAAGGCACGCCGCGGTCGGTGGTGCGGTCGTCGTGGAAACGTTCGTAGGCCAGCACCACGCGGGTGGCGTTGCCCAGATCGAAGTTGAGCGATGGATTCACGCCGTAGCGCTTCAGGTAAGTGTCATCGCGGAAGGTCTGCGAATCCTCGACCACGGCATTGACGCGGAAGCCGGCGGATTCGCCGAAACCCTGGCCGAAGTCCAGCGTACCGCGCTGGCGCTGGTTGGAGCCCAGTTGCAGGGTGCCGCCACGATGGTTCATGCCGTCGGCCATGCGGGTGACGCGGTTGATGACGCCGCCGCTGCCGCCCCGACCGAAGATCATTGCGCTGGGGCCCTTCAACGCTTCCACCCGATCCAGGTTGTAGACGTCGCGGAAGTACTGCACGTCGTCACGGATGCCATCTACGTAGAAGTCGCCGGTGGAGCTGATGCCGCGCATGACCGGGGTGTCACGGTTGCCTTCGCCCTGCGCGGTGCCGACGCCGGGCATGTAGCGAAAGGTTTCGTTGAGGCTGGTGACGGCCTGGTCGGCCACCAGCTTGTCGGTGACCACGGTGACCGCCTGCGGCACGTCCAGCAGGGGCGTGTTGGTCTTGGTGGCGCCGCGGGTGTTGCGCACCTGGTAGTCGGGCAGGTAGCGCTGGCCGACCACGATCACCGCGTCCACGTCCTTGGCGGGGTCCCGCTTGCTGGCGTCGTCCTCGACCGCCGATGCGAAAGCAGGTGCGCACAGCGCCAGCCCGATGGCGAGGGTCAACGGGGCGGGGGACGGACGGCGGAAGCGCAGGCGCGGGTGCTGGAGCTGGAGCTGGAGCATCGAATCCTCGGGGACAGACAAGGCAGCTGAATGCTGCGACCCGCGCATGCTAATGCGAACGATTCGTATTGGCAATCAAAAGTGCAGGAAACCCCTTCCAGCAGCGTCCGGGCTGCCTTTCCGGCAGGTTCTCCAGCTGGCGGCTGTGAACGGAGGAAGGGGAAGCTGCGCCGCGGTCAGCGGTCGTCGCGCGTGAACACCGCGCCGTCTTCCACCTTCACCGGGAACTTCGCCACCGGTTCGTAGGCCGGCGCGCACAGCGCGGTCCCTTCACGAACGTCGAACTTCGCGCCGTGCAGGACGCACTCCACCTGGCCGGAGGCGGCGTCGAAATGTCCAGCCGACAGCTCGAAATCCTCGTGCGTGCACTGGTCCTCCAGCGCGTAGAACATGCCGTCGAGGTTGAACACCGCGATCGGGGTGCCGGTGACCTCATCGAAGGCCACCTTCATTTCCCCCGGGAGCAGCTCGGCGGTGGTGCACACAAAGGTCCAGGTCTCGCTCATGCCGTCGCCTCCGCGTGCAGGGGTTTTTCCAGCACTTCGAAGCGCAGGTCGTCGCGTTTGGGCTGGCCGAAGCGGGTGTCGCCGTAGGGGAACGGCTTGAGCTCGCCGGTGCGGCGGTAGCCCCGGCGCTCGTAGTAGGCGATCAGCTCGTCGCGGACGTCGATCACGGTCATGCGCATCACCGGCAGCCCCCATTCGTCGCGGGCGATGCGTTCGCACTCGGCCAGCAAGCGCTTGCCAAGGCCGCCGCCCTGCAGCCCGGGGCGCACCGCGAACATGCCGAAATAGCCGGCGCCGTCCTCGTCGGCCACGTGTGCGCAGGCCTGCAGCCCGTCGTCGGCCTCGGCCAGCAACACGCGGCTGCGCGGCCGCGCCAAGTCGGTGCGCAGCACCTCCGGGTCGATGCGGTTGCCGTCCAGCAGGTCGGCTTCGGTGGTCCAGCCCGCGCGGCTTGAATCGCCGCGGTAGGCGGAGGTCACCAGGGCGACGATGGTGTCGATGTCGGCGGGCGTGGCGTTGCGGAAGGCGGGTGTCTGCATCCGCACATGCTAGCGTGCGGGCGGCTCCGGTTCATCCGCAAGCTCGCGGTCGGGCAGGGCCAGGAACGCCCAGAACGGGATGTCGCGGGCCTGCCAGTCCACGCTGGCTTCATCGAGGATGTCCAGCAGGGTTTCGAAGCTGGTTGCGTCGGCATCGCGCAATGCCGACGCGTGCGGCAGCAGCAGGGCGTAGCCGGAGGCCGGCCACCACGACAGGTCGCGCAGCTGGTCGCTGAGCGCATCCCAGTTGCGGCCCTGGCCGGCCGGCGTGGCCAGCCGCTCGGCCAGCCGCTGCAGCAAAGCCTCCTTGCCGTCGCAGCCCTGCAGGTCGATGCGCAGCGTGTGCAGGCCGGCGCCCCCGCAGGCGATGTCGAGCAGGGCGATGTCCTCGTCGAGGACGAAGTACACCCCGGCCTGCCGGGGGTCCTCCAGCATCTGGGCGAGGCCGGTCATGGCTGCATCCCGGCGCTGAAGCTGCGGAAGCTGCGGTAGTGGTCGTCGCTGTAGTACCACTCGCGCGGCGGGTTGCCGCCGGTGACGATGCGGCGCGCGCCGCGGTGGCGCAGGCCGGGGGTATCGACGGTGTATTCGCGGTACCAGCCGCGCGGCTGGCGCGGCAGCAGGCCTTCGCGGTTGCCGAAGACCTGACCGTCCTGCCGGTACGGGTAGGGCCCGCCACGCTGGATCAGGCCGAGGGTGGCGCGGGCTTCCGGTGGCAGGAACGCGGGCAGCGCCGGGTTGTTGCTGGCAGACGAATCCGCGCTGGTTGTTGCGCCGACTGCCGTTGGCAGCGCGGGCGCATGCGCGGCAGGAAAATCGTGCGTCGCCGCCGGTGCTTGCTGCCGCGAGCGCCACTGCTGCCAGCCTGCTGCAAGCGCGATGGCCAGCAACAACCAGACGATCGGATTGCGTAGCCGCATGGGCGCGTGTCGCCGATGGAAGGGTGGGTGCAGAATGGCGCGGACTTCCCAGGCAGGCAAGCGCATGGCCCGCGATCCCCGCATCGACGCCTACATCGAACACGCCGCACCGTTCGCGCAGCCGATCCTGCGGCATGTGCGCGAGCTGGTGCACGCGGCCTGTCCAGGGGTCGAGGAATCGATCAAATGGGGCATGCCAAGCTTCAGCCATGCCGGCGGCATCCTGTGCGGGATGGCGGCGTTCAAGCAGCACGCCTCGTTCGGGTTCTGGAAGCACGCGCTGGTGGTGGGCGAAGGCGAGCCGCGCGACGGCATGGGCAGCTACGGCAAGATGACCTCGCTGCAGGACCTGCCGCCGGACAAGACCCTGCTGATGCACCTGCGCAAGGCGATGCGGCTCAACGAAGCCGGGGTGAAATCCCCCGCACGCAAGGCCGCGCCGAAACCGCCGTCGGAAACACCCGAAGATCTCGCCGCCGCGCTGAAGAACAACAATGCGGCGCAAGCGACTTTCGCCGCCTTCCCGCCGGGGTGCCGGCGCGAATACATCGAATGGATCGTCGAGGCCAGGCGCGAGGACACCCGCGCCAGGCGCCTGGCGCAGGCCATCGCATGGATGGCCGAAGGCAAGCGCCGCAACTGGAAATACGAGGCCTGCTAGCCCCTCACGGCGCCACGTCGGTGCGCAGCACCGGGTAGCGGTTGTAGCCCGCGTCCCAGGCCGGGTGGCGGCGGTAGAAGAAGTCCAGCCGCGCGCGGGGATTGCCGGCGAACTCCGGGTCATCCTTCAGCTTCTTCTCGAACTCGGCCTTCAGCGCCGGGTCGCGCGCCAGCATCAGCCTGGCCTGCTCCTCGGCCACGTAAGCCTCCATGTATTCCTTCTGTTCGAAGCTGTTGTTGAACGCCCCCCAAGCGACCATCGAATCCGGCGCCAGCGGCTCCAGGATCGCCATCAGCAGGCGTGCCTTCGGCTGCGCGATGGGCACGAACAGCGCGCCGGCGGCAAGGTCGGCCGTGGCCGGCTTCCAGGCGCCGGCCACGGTGGCGCGCTGGTGGCCTTCCACGGACGTGGCTGAGAACTTCACGCTGTCGGCATCGAAGGCTTCCACCGCGGCCTGCGGCATCGCGGCGTCGAGGGTGCGAAAGTCGATGCCGTGCACCCGCAGCTGCTCGCCCACCTGCGCGGCGTATTCCGGCGGCACCACGTAGCCGCCCTTCGGCGCCGGCAAGCTGCGACCGGGTACGACGGTGTCGCGCAGCGGCAGCATCCACAGCTGCGGGGTGCGCTCGTCGTAGCGGGTCATGCTGGCGCCGGAGATCTCCGACGGCGTGCGGGTATAGGCGTAGCCCAGGAACTCGATGAAGCGCTTGGCATCGGTGGTGGCGTAGTCCAGCGCTACCGGCTGGCCGCCCAGCGCGGCGGCGCGGGCATCGGCCTCCAGTTCCAGCTGCCGCCACTGCGGACCGTGTTCGGCGGCCAGCTCCAGCGTGGCCAGCACGCTGTTGTAGGTGGCGCGCACGCGGTTGGGATAGGGCTGCCAGGAATGGGTTTCCACCAGGATGCCGACGCGGTTGCGCAGCGGGAAATAGCCGTGCGAGAAGCGCGGCGTGCTGACGCCGTCGACAAAGCCCGAGGTCGGATCGTCTTCTTCCTCGAAGCTGGGATAGAACGCCACCGGCAGCGAGCCGCGCTGCTTCAGCTTCTCGATGATGCCGTCGCGGAAACCGCGCCCGGCTGCGCGCAGCGCCTGGTCGCCGGAGTTGATCGGCTCGCCGGTGATGGAGATGTCATGGCGGAACTTGGCGCCGTCGGTGACGTGCAGGTCCAGCGCCACCAGCGGGTCCCAGGCGTTGACCAGCGCCAGCATCGCGCGCATTTCCGGCGCGTCGGCCTTCACGTAATCGCGGTTGAGGTTGTAGCGCTGGGCAGTGGTGCGGAAGCCCATCTGCTCTGGCCCGCGCTGGTTGGGGCGGTTCCAGGCCCTGAAGTTTTCGTGCCCGTCGACGTTGAACACCGGCACGAACAGCAGCACGGTCTTGTCCAGCAGGCCCTTGCCCGCCTTGCCGCGCAGCAGGTCGCGCAGCAATCCGAAGCCTGCATCCTTGCCGTCGATCTCGCCGGCGTGGATGCCGCCCTGCGCCAGCACCACCGGCAGGTTCTGCGCGCGCGCGTCCTCGGGCGTCAGCGCGCCGCGGGTGGACACCGCCAGCGCCTTCATCGGCCGGCCCTGCGGGCTGGTGCCGAAGTCGAAACAGCGCACCGCCTGCGGATAGGCCTGCTGGTAGGCGTCGCACAGCGCGATCACCTCGTCGTAGCGACCGGTCTGCCGGTAGCCGCTGCGCTCGGCCACGGTGGCCAGGTCGGGCTTGGCCGCGTGCAAGTCAGGCGCGGCGGACGTGGCGATGAAGAGCAGGGCAAGGGCGAGCAGGTGGCGGCGCATCGTGGATCTCCGGGTGAGCCGGGCGATGGTAGCCCAGCGCACTCCGCGCGTTGCCTGCCGGAAGTCGTGGTGGACGGCGTGCGAAGATGAAGGCTTCATTCCATCGGATCCCCGCCATGTCCGCCACGCTCTACTACGCCCCCGGTTCCGCCAGCTTCCTCGTGCATTGGCTGCTACTGGAACTGGAGGTGCCGCACGAGCTGCGGCTGGTGGATTTTTCCAGTCGCGCGCAGAAGGCGCCCGAGTATCTGGCGCTGAATCCGAATGGCGTGGTGCCGACGCTGGTGATCGACGGCAGGCCGCAGCACGAGGCGGCGGCGCTGGCGCTGTGGCTGGCGGAAACCCATCCGCAGGCGGGACTGATGCCGGCTGTCGGCGATCCGCAGCGGCTGGATTTCCTGCAGTGGATGTTCGACCTTGCCAACGAGGTGCAACCGCTGCTGCGGCAGTGGTGGTATCCGGGCGAAGTGGCCGGCGAGGCCAATGCCGAAGCGGTGCATGCCCACTGCGCGCGCCGGCTGGGCGCGCACTGGCAGCGGATCGGTGCCCATCTGCAGGCGCACGGGCCGTACCTGCTGGGCACGGCGCCCTGCGTGGCGGACTTCTACCTGGTGATGCTGATGCGCTGGTCGCGCAATTCGCCGTCGCCCGCGACCGACGTGCCGGCACTGGCGGCATTGGCGCGGCGGATGAAGGCGCGCCCCAGCTTCAAGACCCTGTACGAACGCGAAGGCCTGACCGAATGGGCGTAAGCCGCGCATCGGTTAGGCTTCCCGCACTTCAAGCAAAGAGCCCCGCATGAGCCAGACGACGGCCACACCGACCGCACGCCTGCCCCGGCAGATCCCTTTCATCATCGGCAACGAGGCGTGCGAGCGCTTCAGCTTCTACGGGATGCGCAACATCCTGGTGCAGTTCCTGGTCAGCAGCGTGATCCTGGCCTACGTGCCGGAGGCGGAGCGGCAGGGCGTCGCCAAGGACGTGTTCCACAGCTTCGTCATCGGCGTGTACTTCTTCCCGCTGCTGGGCGGCTGGCTGTCCGACCGCTGGTTCGGCAAATACAACACGGTGCTGTGGTTCTCGCTGATCTACTGCGCCGGCCATGCCTGCCTGGCGCTGTTCGAGGACAGCCGCAACGGCTTCTACACCGGCCTGTTCCTGATCGCGCTGGGCAGCGGCGGGATCAAGCCGCTGGTGGTCAGTTTCTGCGGCGACCAGTTCACCCAGGCCAACAAGCACCTGGCCAAGCTGGCGTTCGATGGCTTCTACTGGACGATCAACTTCGGCAGCTTCTTCGCCTCGCTGCTGATGCCGCTGTTCCTGCGCAACTTCGGCCCGGCGGTGGCGTTCGGCATCCCCGGCGTGCTGATGTTCATCGCCACCTTCATCTTCTGGCTGGGCCGCAAGCAGTACGTGCGGGTGCCGCCCACCCGCGGCGAGGACCCGCATTCCTTCTTCAACGTCGCGCGCAGCGCGCTGCTGGCGCAGGCGCCGGGGCAGGGCAGGGCCGGCCTGCTGGTGGCCGGCTTCGGCGTGCTGTTGGCGCTGGCGATGCTGGCCTGCTGGGCGCTGCAGGCGGCGTTCGGCATCTCGGTGCCGTATTGGCCGGCCGACTTCCACTTCGTCATCACCGCCTGCCTGGCGCTGGGCGCGCTGATCGCATTCGGCGGGATCGGCGTGTCGATGCAGCTGGAGCGTGCGCGCGGCCTGCATCCGGATGCGGCGGTGGACGGCGTGCGCGCGGTGCTGCGGATCCTGATCGTGTTCGCCCTGACCACCCCGTTCTGGTCGCTGTTCGACCAGAAGGCCAGCACCTGGGTGATCCAGGGCAAGGCGATGACCGTGCCGCACGAAGCCTGGTGGTGGCCCAGCTGGCTGGTCAAGGAAGCAGGGCAGATGCAGGCGCTGAATCCGCTGCTGATCATGCTGCTGATCCCGTTCAACAACATGCTGCTGTACCCGGCGCTGCGCCGGATCGGCTTCGAGCCCACCCCGCTGCGGCGGATGGGCTGGGGCATCGCATTCTCCGGCGTCGCGTGGATCATCGCGGGCCTGATCCAGCTGCAGATCGACAGCGGCGCGCAGACCTCGCTGGCGCTGCAGACCTGGCCCTACCTGCTGCTGACCTTCGGCGAGGTGCTGGTCTCGGCCACCGCGCTGGAATTCGCCTACAGCCAGGCCACGGTGGCGATGAAGGGCGTGATCATGGCGTTCTGGTACCTCACCAGCACCTTCGGCAGCCTGTGGGTGCTGCTCACCAACGCCGCGGTGCGCAACGACGTGGTCACGGCGAAAATCGCCGCCACCGGCTACAGCGAGAACGCGGTGCTGATGTTCTTCTTCGCCGCGTTCGCGTTCGTGGCCGCGCTGGCCTTCGCCGCCTACGCGCGCACCTATCCGATGCAGGACAACTACCGGGCGGCCTGAGCCATGTTCACCCTCGCCATCATCGCCGTCACCGTGCTGGTCAGCTGGCGCGCCTTCAACGACCAGCGCCTGCTGGGCCGGCTGATCCTGTGGCCGCCGGCGGTCACCCGCAGCCGCCAGTACGACCGCCTGCTGGGTTACGGCTTCATCCACGCCGACTGGACCCACCTGCTGTTCAACATGATCACCCTGTGGTCGTTCGGCATGCAGGTGGAGCGGGTGTTTTCCGAATGGATTTCGCCGCTCGGCTACCTGCTGTTCTACCTGTCGGCGATCGTGGTCTCGATCCTGCCCACCTACATGAAGCACCAGCGCGACCCGAACTACCGCAGCCTCGGTGCCTCCGGCGGGGTGGCGGCGGTGCTGTTCGCGGCGATCCTGTTCGATCCGTGGTCGAAGCTGATCATCTTCCCGATCCCGCTGCCGATCCCGGCCTTCCTGTTCGCGGTCCTGTACGTGGGCTACAGCATCTGGATGGACCGGCGCGGCGGCGGCAACGTCAACCACAGCGCGCACCTGTGGGGCGCGGCCTACGGCGTGCTGTTCACCCTGCTGCTGCGGCCCGGCGTTGCCGGCCACTTCACGCGCAGCCTGCTGGGATAGGCCCGCAAACACGGAGAACAGCCATGACCGAGATCCTCCACGAAGTCCCCGAACAGCGGTTCGTCACCCAGGCCGAAGGCCACGCCGCACGCCTCGACTACATCGAGAACGAAGGCCGCCTGACCATCACCCACACCATCGTGCCGCCCGAAATCGGTGGCCGCGGGATTGCCAGCGAGCTGGTGCGGGCGGCGTTGGCCTATGCCCGCGATGCCGGGCTGAAGGTTGATCCGCAGTGCTCCTACGCCGACACCTGGATGCGCCGACATCCGGAATTCGACGCGCTGCGCGCCTGAGCAGCCAGAGGCGGGTAGAATGCCCGCCCCATGCGCCTCAACCGACACATCGCCGATACCGGCCACTGCTCCCGCCGCGAGGCCGACCGCCTGATCGCCGAGGGTCGCGTCACCGTGAACGGCATCCGCGCCCGCATTGGCGCCGAAGTCGGGGAGGACGACGAAGTTCGTATCGACGGCAATCCACTGGCCGCCCGCGTGGCCGCCAAGGGCAAGCGCCGGCACATCTACATCGCGCTGAACAAGCCGGTGGGCATCACCTGCACCACCGACGAGGCGGTCAAGGGCAATATCGTCGAGTTCGTCGGCCACGAGCAGCGGATCTTCCCGATCGGCCGGCTGGACAAGGATTCCGAAGGCCTGATCCTGCTGACCAGCAACGGCGACATCGTCAACCGCATCCTGCGCGCCGAGAACAAGCTGGAGAAGGAATACCTGGTGGCGGTGAACAACGCGGTCACCGACGATTTCCTGCGCGCCATGGCCCGCGGCGGGGTGCCGGTGCACGGCGAGGCGACGCTGCCCTGCAAGACCGGCCGGCTGGGCCGATTCGGCTTCCGCATCGTGCTCACCCAGGGCCTGAACCGGCAGATCCGGCTGATGGCCGCCCACTTCGGCTACCGGGTCAAGCAACTGCACCGGGCGCGGATCGGCAACGTCAAGCTGGGGCACCTGAAGCCTGGCCAATGGCGGAACCTCACCGACCCCGAGTTGCGCGGTTTGCTGCCCGATCACGCCGACTGGTAAGCATTCGCGACTGGCCGAAAAAAATCTTCGCGGGAATGCCCCATTGCCGTCAAAAACAGGTTAAGGTTCGCCCACTGTTTCAAGCGGGATCACGGTACATCGTGACCCGATGTGGTAGATCCGTCGTGATCCGCTCATCGTGTGCGTTACCCCTTGCTCGACAGTCGCGGCCGGTATCGCCAGCCGTGTTTCCATGACCAACTGTTCAATGGAGTAACAACATGTCTGATCGTCAGACCGGCACCGTCAAGTGGTTCAACGACGCCAAGGGCTTCGGCTTCATCACCCCGGAAAGCGGCCCGGACGTTTTCGTCCACTTCCGCTCGATCCAGGGCAACGGCTTCAAGTCCCTGCAGGAAGGCCAGAAGGTCTCCTTCAAGGTCGTGCAGGGCCAGAAGGGCCTGCAGGCCGACGAAGTGCAGGCGGAGTAATTCGCCTGCGCCTTGGCGCACGCAAAGCCCGGCTTCGGCCGGGCTTTGTCGTTTCCGGGGCTTTGAAAAAATGCGGGCGGGCAAGGCCCGGTGAGGGATGCCTGCGGCGTGCATGCCAAACTATGCGTGCGGTCCCCCGGCCACTTCTCCAATCCCCTGTTCCGCCATGAGCGATTCCCTTCGTCCGAGTTCACGCGCCGCGGTCTTCGCCATGCTGCTGGTCCTGCTGGCGGGCTGCAACCACGGCGATACGCCGCCTGCCGCTGCCGCGCCTGCACCGGGACATGCCGCCACGCCTGCCGTGCCCGCCGCGCCGCCGGCATTGAAGGACGTCATCGAGACCACGCCGGGCTACATCGTCGGCATCAGCTACCCGTCGCAGGCTGCTGCCTACCCGCCGTTGGCGCAGGCGCTGCATGCCTATGCGGAGGCGGCGCGGGCCGAATTGATGCAGGCCGTCGCCGGACTCAAGGGGGCGAAACCGCGCGCGCCGTACGACCTCAGCCTGCAGTTCAGCATGGTGGTTGCGACCCCGCGGGTGGTGGCGGTGGCCGCCGACGGCAGTACCTACACCGGGGGCGCGCACGGCGCCCCGCTGGTAGAGCGCTTCGTGTGGCTGCCGCAGCTGCAGCAGATGCTGGCGGCGGAGCAGCTGATCCCCGCCGCCGACGGCTGGACGCCGGTTTCCGCCTACGTGCGCGAGCAGCTGATGACCGGGCTGTCGGCATCGCTGGATGAGGAGGCGCTGGAGGGCGACGCCCGTGCCGGGCAGATGTCGCTGCGCAGTCGGATGATCGATGACGGCACCGCGCCGTCGGCGGCGAATTTCGCCCGCTTCGAGCCGGTGATGAACGCCGATGGCAGCATCCGCGCGCTGCGCTTCGTGTTTCCGCCGTACCAGGTCGCCCCGTACGTGGAGGGCACCGTCACCGTCGACGTGCCGGCGCGGGTGCTGCTGCCGCTGGTGGCCTCCGAATATCGTCCGCTGTTCCGTCAGGGCTGACCTCACCGGGCTGCGCTAAGCTGGCGGTCGGAGGCGAACATGCCTGCGATCCATCCGCTCCGAGACCGCGTGGCCGCGCTGCTGGCCGGCGCCGATATCCATCCGGATGGCGGCGGCGAATGCGACCCGGCAATCCACGACCAGCGCTTTTATTCCCGGGTGCTGGCGCAGGGCTCGCTTGGGCTGGGCGAGACGTGGATGGACGGCTGGTGGGACGTGGCGTCGCTGGATGGCATGCTGGCCCGGCTGTTGGCGGCGCAGCTCGACGAGCGCGTGCACGGCCTGGCCAGCCTGGCTGACGGCCTTCGCGCGCGGCTGCTCAATCTGCAGGCGGAGCGCCGCAGCCGCGAGGTCGGCCGGCGCCACTACGATCTGGGCAACGACCTCTACGCCGCCATGCTCGGCAAGCGGTTGATCTACAGCTGCGGCTACTGGCGCGATGCGCAGGATCTCGACGCCGCGCAGGAAGCCAAGCTCGACCTGGTCTGCCGCAAGCTGCGGCTGCGCCCGGGGCAGCGCCTGCTGGACATCGGCTGCGGCTGGGGCGAGGCGCTGAAATTCGCGGCCGAACGCTACGGCGTGCAGGGAGTGGGGGTGACCATCTCCGCCGAGCAGGCGGCCTATGCACGCGAGCTGTGCGCGGGCCTGCCGGTGGAGATCCGGCTGCAGGATTACCGCCATATCGAGCCAAACGCGTTCGACCGGGTGCTGTCCATCGGCATGTTCGAGCACGTCGGTGCGCGCAATTACGCCACCTTTTTCGACGTGGCCCGGCGCAGCCTCGACCCGGCAGGAGAGCACGGCGGGCTGGCGCTGCTGCACTGCATCGGCAGCAATACCTCGACCAGCCATACCGACCCGTGGATCGCCCGCTACATTTTCCCCAATTCGATGATCCCCTCCGCCGCGCAAATCGCCGCGGCGCTGGAGGGGCGCTTCGTGGTCGAGGACTGGCACGGCTTCGGCCCCGACTACGACCGCACCCTGCAGGCATGGCGGGCCAATATCGAGAGCGCCTGGGAGCGGCTGCCGCCGCGTTACGACGCGCGCTTCCGGCGCATGTGGCGGTTCTACCTGGCGGCATCGATGGCCAGCTTCCGGGTGCGCCGCAACCAGCTCTGGCAGCTGCTGCTGTCACCGCGCGGGGTGCCGGGCGGACTGCAGGAGATCCGCTGAGTCGCAGCCGGTGAGACACACGCGCCGCAGCCTGCGCGGGTGAACGCGCAGATCCGCTTCGCCTTTCAGCACGCCATTCATCCTGCGCCTCCCGGGGCGACGGATAATGCCGGCATGCCTGAGCAAGTGCCGCTGCATGCAGCCCTGGGCGGCCTCCATCCAGCTGTCGCCGGCTGGTTCGCGCACGCGTTTCCGGCGCCCACGCAGGCGCAGATCGCGGCCTGGCCGGCCATTGCCGCCGGCCGCGACACCCTGGTGGCTGCGCCCACCGGCTCGGGCAAGACCCTGACCGCCTTCCTCACCGCGATCGACGCGCTGGTGCGGGAAGGCCTGTCGCAGGGGCTGCCGGATGCCACCCTGGTGTTGTACGTCTCGCCGCTGAAGGCGCTGTCCAACGACATCCACATCAACCTGGACGCGCCGCTGGAGGGCATCCGCGCCGAGCTGGCGGCGCTGGGCCTGCCGGACGTCGCCATCCGCACGGCGGTGCGCACCGGCGACACGCCGCAGTCCGAGCGCGCCCTGCATCGCAAGCGCCCGCCGCACATCCTCGCCACCACCCCGGAATCGCTGTACGTGCTGCTGGGCTCGGAGTCCGGGCGGGCGATGCTGGCCGGCGTGCGCACGGTGATCGTCGACGAAATCCACGCGCTGGTGCAGAACAAGCGCGGCAGCCACCTGGCGCTGTCGCTGGAGCGGTTGGACGCGCTGACCGGGCGGCGGGCCACGCGCGTCGGGCTGTCGGCGACGCAGAAGCCGATCGAGGGGGTGGCGAAGTTCCTGGCTGGGGGAGAAAGGGGGTCAGGTTCACTTTCCGAAGATGCCGTCGTGACCGGCGGGTCCACTTCGGTGGAAAGTGAACCTGACCCCCTTTCTTGCGCCATCGTCGATATCGGCCACGCGCGCCAGCGCGATCTTGCGCTGGAACTGCCGCCGGTACCGCTGGAAGCGGTGATGTCGAACGCCCAGTGGGAGCTGGTGTACGCGCGCATCGCCGAGCTGGTGGAGCAGCACGCGACCACGCTGGTATTCGTCAATACCCGCCGGATGGCGGAGCGCGCGGCCCGCCACCTGGGCGAGTTGCTGGGCAAGGAGCACGTGGCCGCGCACCACGGTTCGCTGGCCAAGGAGCTGCGGCTGGATGCCGAGCAGCGGCTCAAGCGCGGCGGGCTGAAGGTGTTGGTGGCGACTGCCTCGCTGGAGCTGGGCATCGATATCGGCGATGTCGAGCTGGTTTGCCAGATCGGGTCGCCGCGCAGCATCGCCGCCTTCCTGCAGCGGGTTGGGCGTGCCGGCCACCAGGTCGGCGGCGTGCCCAAGGGGCGCCTGTTCGCCACCACCCGCGACGAGCTGATGGAATGCGCGGCGCTGCTGGACGCAGTGCGCCGCGGTGAGCTGGACGCGCTGATCATGCCGCCGGCGCCGCGCGACGTGCTGGCGCAGCAGATCGTGGCCGAGGTGGCGGCGCGCGAATGGGACGAGGACGAACTGTTCGCGCTGGTGCGGCGGGCATGGCCGTATGCGTCGCTGCCGCGGGAGGGGTTCGATGGCCTGCTGAAGATGCTGGCGGAGGGCTTTTCCACCCGCTATGGCCAGCGCGCCAGCTACCTGCATCGCGACGCCGTGCACCGCAAGCTGCGCGGGCGCAAGGGCGCGCGCCTGACCGCGACGCAGTCCGGCGGCACCATTCCCGACGTCGGCGACTACGCGGTGGTGCTGGAGCCGCAGGCCATCACCATCGGCACGGTCAACGAAGACTTCGCCATCGAAAGCATCGCTGGCGACGTGTTCCAGCTCGGCAACGCCAGCTACCGGATCCTGCGCGTGGAGAGCGGGCGGGTGCGGGTGGAAGATGCGCAGGGCCAGCCGCCCAGCATCCCGTTCTGGCTGGGCGAGGCGCCGGGGCGCAGCATCGAGCTCTCGGCCAGCGTGTCGCGCCTGCGCGAATTGCTGCAGGAGAAGCTCGGGCACGAGGGCGAAGCCGCGACGCTGCGCTGGTTGCGCGACGAACTGGCGCTGGGCGAATCCGCCGCCGCGCAGATCGTCGCCTACGCCGCGGCGCAGCTGGCGGGCTTCGGCATGCTGCCGACGCAGAAACACATCGCGTTGGAGCGCTTCTTCGACGAATCCGGTGGCACCCAGCTGGTGATCCATTCTCCCTACGGCAGCCGGCTCAACAAGGCCTGGGGACTGGCCCTGCGCAAGCGCTTCTGCCGCAAGTTCAACTTCGAACTGCAGGCGGCGGCCACCGAGGACGCGATCATCCTGTCGCTGTCCACCAGCCACAGCTTCCCGCTGATCGAGGTGATCAGCTACCTGCATTCGACCAGCGCCCGGGACGTGCTGGTGCAGGCGCTGCTGGACGCGCCGCTGTTCCCGGCGCGCTTCCGCTGGAATGCCACCACCGCGCTGGCGCTGCCGCGATTCACTGGCGGCAGGAAGGTGCCACCGCAGCTGCAGCGGATGAAGTCGGAAGACCTGATGGCGACGGTGTTCCCCGACCAGGTGGCGTGCCTGGAGAACATCGTCGGCGAGCGCGAGGTGCCCGACCACCCGCTGGTGGCGCAGACCCTGCAGGACTGTCTGTTCGAGGCGATGGACGTGGACGGCTGGCTGGCGCTGCTGCGCGGGCTGGAGTCGGGCGAAGTGCAGGTGACCGCGCGCGACCTGACCGGGCCATCGCCGTTCACCGCCGAGGTGCTGAGCGCGCGGCCCTACGCCTTCCTCGACGACGCCCCGCTGGAAGAGCGCCGCACCCAGGCGGTGGTTGCGCGCGGCCGCGGCGGGGCCGGCCAAGCCGGCGACCTCGGCAGGCTCGATCCCGCCGCGATCGACGCAGTGGCCGAGGACGCCTGGCCGCTGGCCGGCAGCGTTGATGAAATGCACGACGCGCTGATGGCGCTGGGTGCGTTGGCAACCAGCGAAGCGGAGGCCTCGGGCTGGACGCCGCTGCTGCGGCAGCTGGCGAATGAAGCGCGCGCCACCGTGCTGGGCGCCGGGGCAGGGCTGTGGACCGCCACCGAACGCCTGCCGCAGCTGCGCGCGCTGCATCTTGGCGCTGCCGTCGCACCGGATGTCGCGGTCCCCGCCAGCCATGCCGCGGACTGGTCGCGCGAGGATGCCCTGCGCGAACTGGTGCGCAGCCGGCTGTCCGCATCGGGGGTCACCACCGCGCAGGCGCTCGCCGCCATCCTGACGGTGCCAGCGGATGAGGTCGCTTTCGCGCTGATGGCGCTGGAACAGGAGGGCTACGCCATGCGCGGCCGCTTCCGTCCCGGTGCCGCCTGCGACGAGTGGTGCGAACGGCTGCTGCTGGCGCGCATCCACCGCAACACCCTGGCGCGGCTGCGGCGCGAGATCGAGCCGGTGGACGTGCGCGACTACGTGCGCTTCCTGTGCGACTGGCAGCGGCTGTCACCTGCCACGCGCGTGCAGGGCCCGGATGCGCTGGCCGGCGTGCTGGCGCAGCTGGAGGGCTTCGAGGCCGCCGCCGGCGCGTGGGAAAGCGAGCTGCTGCTTGCCAGGGTCAAGGACTATTCCATCGCCTGGCTGGACGACCTGTGCGGCGCCGGGCGCATCGCCTGGACGCGTTTGCGCATGGGCTGCGAGGGCGGGACGACGCTGGTGCGCGCCGCGCCCATCGTGCTGCTGCCGCGTCGAGAACTTGGCCGCTGGACAGGCCTTGCGGCAAGCCAACAGGGCGGCGAAGAGGCGCCGCTGTCGTCGCGTGCGCAAAAGGTGGAGGACTGCCTGCGCCAGCGCGGTGCGCTGTTCTTCGAGGAACTGCTGGACGCCGCGCGCCTGCTGGAAACCGAGCTGGAGAACGCGCTGGCTGAACTGGTTGCGCGTGGCCGCGCCAGCTGCGACAGCTTCTCCGGGCTGCGCGCGCTGCTGCTGCCGGCGGCGAAGAAGCCGTCCAGCTATGCGCGCAACGGTCGCCGCGCTTCGTTGACCGGGATTGCGGATGCGGGGCGGTGGAGCCTGATGGTGCGGCCCGCGGCGGAGGCTGCGCAGGATCCCGCCGCCATCGAACACGTCGCCCGCGTGCTGCTGCGCCGCTACGGCGTGGTCTGCTGGCGGCTGCTGGAACGCGAAGCCGCGTGGCTGCCGCCCTGGCGCGAACTGCTGCGCGAGTACCAGCGGTTGGAAGCGCGGGGCGAGATCCGCGGCGGGCGCTTCCTGGCCGGTGTGGTCTGCCAGCAGTTCGCCCTGCCGGAAGCGGTGGCGGCGCTGCGCGCGATCCGCAAGCGTCCGCATGATGGCGTGATGATCGCGGTGTCGGCCAGCGACCCGCTCAATCTGGCCGGTATCCTGCTGGCCGGCGACAAGGTGCCGCGCCAGCCGGGCGCGCGGTTGCTGCTGCGCGACGGCGTGCCGGTGGCATCGTTGGTGGGCGGTGAGTTCCGCGCTTCGCCGGGGTTGGCGCCCGCCGATACGCACGCGGCGAAGGTGGCGTTGCTGCGCGAGCCGGGGGTGCAGGGCGGGGCGTCGCAGGCACCGGGATCGCGGCCGATGGCGGATCCGTTGGGGTTGCATGCCGACGCACCCGCGAAATCCTCGCGGCTTATATAGGAGGGGCTTCAGCCCCGACCAAGTAAGCAGGCGATCGCGTCCCTACGGGATAGACGCGGCACATCCATGTGCCGTTCCGGCCCTCCGGCATAGCCTCCGGGCGTTTGCCGCCGCGCGCATCGGTGGCGCGCAAGCGCGGCGGCTCACCCCTTCGGGCAGCCTGCGGCTGTCCAGATTCGCTCCCGGCGAATCTGTCGAACCCTGCGGGTTCTCATCGCTCCGGTCGCATCATGAAAAAAGCCCGAGTCGAATGACTCGGGCTTTTTTCATGATTGGCGCTCCCTACGGGATTCGAACCCGTGTTTTAGCCTTGAGAGGGCCACGTCCTGGGCCTCTAGACGAAGGGAGCATTGGGTGCAGCCGGTTGGACGACCGGCCCGACATTGCCGGATGGCGCGTCGAGCTTGCTAGTATAAAAGGCTGCGTCTGCCTCTGGCAACGCCCCCGTTTCCGCCAATCGCAGCGCATGACCCAAACCGAAAGCCCAATCTTCCCCGTCGTCCCGGAGCTGCGCGTGATCACGCGCGACGTTCACGGTGTTTCCCGCAAACAGATGAGTCCCAATGCGCTGCGGGTGTTGTACCGCCTGCGCGAAGCCGGGTTCGGCGGCTATCTGGTCGGTGGCGCGGTGCGCGACCTACTGATCGGCGGCGAGCCCAAGGATTTCGACATCGCCACCGACGCCACCCCCGAGCAGGTCAAGGCGCTATTCCGCAACTGCCGGCTGATCGGCCGCCGGTTCCGGCTGGCGCACGTGGTCTACGGCCGCGAGATCATCGAAGTCGCCACCTTCCGCGCCAACGGCGGCGACGACGACGGCGACCGCCAGACCGACGACGGTGGCCGCCTGCTGCGCGACAACATCTACGGCAGCATCGAGGACGACGCGGTGCGCCGCGACTTCACCGCCAACGCGCTGTATTACGCGATCGAGGACTTCTCGGTGCGCGACTACGTGGGCGGCTATGCCGACGTGGAGGCGCGCTTGCTGCGGCTGATCGGCGAGCCGGAAGCGCGCTACCGCGAAGACCCGGTGCGCATGCTGCGCGCGGCGCGGCTGGCGGCGAAGCTGGGCTTCACCATCGAGGCCGCCACCGCCGAACCGCTGCCGCGGCTGGCGCCGCTGCTTGCCGACGCCTCTCCGGCGCGGCTGTTCGAGGAAACCCTCAAGCTGTTCCTGTCCGGCCATGCGGTCGCCGGCTTCGAACACCTGGAAGCGCACGGCCTGCTGTCGGCGCTGCTGCCGGAAACCGCCAAGGCGCTGACTTCCAACAAGTCCGGCGCGCTGCGGCGGATGCTGGTGCAGGGGCTGCGCAATACCGACGCACGCGTGGCCAACGACGAGCCGGTGTCGCCGGCCTTCCTGTTCGCGGTGCTGCTGTGGCCGGCTTACTGCCGCGCGCTGGCGCAGCTGCAGGCGCAGGGCGTGCACGCTGTCGAGGCGCAGCGCCGCGCCGCTGATCGGGTGACCATGCACCAGGTCGCGCGCACCGCGCTGCCGCGACGCTTCTCGCTGCCGATGCAGGAGATCTGGCTGATGCAGCCGCGGTTCTCGCTGCGCCAGCGCAAGCGCGTGTTCCGGCTGCTGGCGCATCCGCGCTTCCGCGCCGCCATCGACTTCCTCGAACTGCGCCTGGCCGCGTCGGATTCACATGCCGACGATGTCGCGTTCTGGCGCGAAGTGCAGCTGCAGCCGGCGGTCGCCGTGGCCGCCAGCGAGGCTGACGACGCGAGCGAGCCTGAGGACGACGACGCGGAGGCGGAAGCCGAAGCTGATCCGGATGCCGCCGCCGCGCCGCGCCGCCGTCGCCGCCGCCGCAGGTCGTGAGCGAACAACCAGCCGCCTCGATGCCGGCAAGGGCCTGCATCGGCCTGGGCGGCAACCTCGGCGATCCCGCGCAGGCGCTGCGCGCTGCCTTCCGCGCGCTGGCGGCGCTGCCCGAGAGCCGCCTGCTGGCGACCTCTCGCCTGTACCGCACGCCGGCCTGGGGCCGCACCGACCAGCCGGACTACGTCAACGCGGCGGCGCTGCTGGAAACCCGGCTCGCGCCGCAGGCGCTGCTGGCGCAGCTGCTGGCCATCGAGCGCGCGGCCGGTCGCCTGCGCGACGGCGAGGCGGCCGCAACGCGCTGGGGCCCGCGCGTGCTCGATCTGGACCTGCTGTTGTATGGCCAGCAACGGATCGATGTTCCGGGTTTGCGCGTGCCGCATCCGCACCTGCACGAACGCGCGTTCGCGCTGGTGCCGCTGGCCGAGATCGCCGCCGACCAGCCGTTCCCCGGCCACGGCAGCGTGGGCGAAGCGTTGCGGCATGTCGACAGCGCCGGCGTGGACGCAATCGAAGGTGCTTGACCCGGCGCAAGCGGCCCGCTGCGGGTTCTGCGCGATAATGCCGCCCCCGACCTGCCGGAAACCGCGATGAGCGTACATGCCGAACAGAAGTCCTGGAGCGTGCCGCAGCTCGCCCAGGCACGAGAGGCGGGCCGCCGGCTGACCATGCTGACCTGCTACGACGCCAGTTTCGCGCGGGTGCTGGACGATGTCGGCATCGACCTGATCCTGATCGGCGATTCGCTGGGCATGGTGGTGCAGGGGCACGAATCCACGCTGCCGGTGCGGGTGGAGGACATCGTCTATCACACCGCCGCGGTCGCTCGCGGCGCCAGCCACGCGCTGAAGATCGCCGACTTCCCGTTCGGCAGCGACGCCACGCCGGAACAGGCGCATGCGGCGGCGGTGCGCTTCATCCAGGCCGGCGCGGCGATGGTCAAGCTGGAGGGCGCTGGTCACAAGCTGGAGACGATCCGCTTCCTGGTCGACCGCGAGATCCCGGTCTGCGCGCACCTGGGCCTGACCCCGCAGTCGGTGCTGAAGATGGGCGGGTTCAAGGTGCAGGGGCGCGAACAGTCCGCCGCCGAGCGCCTGCGCGCGGAAGCGCTGGCCGTGGCCGATGCGGGCGCAGCCCTGCTGGTGCTGGAGGGCGTGCCCGCCGAGCTTGCCGCCGAGATCACCGCGGCGAGCCCGATCCCGACCATCGGGATCGGCGCCGGCCCCGGCTGCGATGGCCAGGTGCTGGTGCTGCACGACCTGCTGGGCATCGATACCGGCCACCGCAAGCCCAAGTTCGTCAAGGATTTCCTTGCCGAAGGCGGTTCCATCGCCGGCGCCCTGCGCGCCTATGCCGAGGCGGTGCGCAGCGGCGCCTTCCCCGACAAGGCGCATTCCTACAGCTAGCAGCGCAGCCACGCTTTCCCCGGGCGGGAGAGCCGGCGGCCATCCAGGCGACCCATGTGATCCAGACCATCACCCGACTCGAACAACTGCGCGCCACCATCGCCAACTGGCGGCGCGAGGGCCTGCGGGTCGGCTTCGTGCCCACCATGGGCAACCTGCATGCCGGCCACTATTCGCTGGTGACGCTGGCGCGGCAGCACAGCGACCGCGTGGTCTCCAGCGTGTTCGTCAATCCCACCCAGTTCGGCCCGAGCGAGGACTTCACCCGCTATCCGCGCACCCCCGATGCCGACACCAGCGGGCTGCAAGCCGCCGGCTGCGACGTGCTGTGGCTGCCGGAAGTGGAGGCGATGTATCCGTTCGGGGTGGAGCTGGCGGCGAAGGTGCAGGTGCCTGGCGTCAGCGCGGTGCTGGAAGGCGCCTGCCGGCCCGGCCATTTCGATGGCGTGTGTACGGTGGTGACGCGCCTGTTCAACCAGGTGCAGCCGGACGTGGCCGCGTTCGGGCGCAAGGATTTCCAGCAGCTGGCGGTGATCCGGCAGATGGTGGCCGACCTGCAGGTGCCGGTGCAGATCCTGGCCGGCGAGATCGTGCGCGAGCACGACGGTTTGGCGATGAGTTCGCGCAACCAGTACCTGTCGGCACAGGAGCGGGCGACCGCGCCGGCGATCCACCGCACCCTGCTGGCGATGCGCGATGCCGCGCAGGCCGGCGCGCCGCGGGCGCAGGTCGAGGCCGAGGCCGACGCCGCCCTGCGCGCCGCCGGCTTCGTGCCCGATTACGCGGTGCTGCGGCGCCCGGATTTCAGCGAGCCGGTGGACGGCCAGCCCGGCCCGCTGGTGGCGCTCATCGCCGCCCGGCTGGGGCGTACGCGGCTGATCGACAATCTCGAATTCGGGCTCGCCGGGCACGCCTGACCCGGGCGCAGCGCCGGGTCCGTGAAGGTCCTGTTTGTTGCAGCGCGGAAAGCCCGCCCTATACTTTTCCCGCAGGCCGGACATCCGGCCGGTTCCACCGGAGTCGAAAACCATGCAACTCACCCTGCTCAAGGGCAAGATCCACCGCGCCACCGTCACCCACGCCGAGCTGCATTACGAAGGCTCCTGTGCGATCGACGGTCGCCTGCTCGACATCGCCGGCATCCGCGAATACGAGCGCATCGACATCTACGACGTCACCAGCGGCGAGCGCTATTCCACCTACGCGATCCGCGGCGAGGAAGGCAGCGGGGTGATCTCGGTGAACGGCGCGGCCGCGCACAAATCGCGGGTCGGCGACCTGGTCATCATCTGCGCCTACGTGCAGTGCGATGCCGAGGAGGCCGCGGCGCACAAGCCGACCTGCGTGTACGTGGACCGCGACAACCGGCTGACCCACACCAACCACTCCATGCCCAAGCAGGCGGCCTGACCGGGATGGCCGGCTTGCTGGAAGGTCTGGAGGCGCACGCCGACCGGCTTTCCGGCACCACGCTGCCGGCGCTGCTGGCCGCCGATCCCGCCCGCGCCGGCGATTTCGCCCTGCGCTGCGGCCCGCTCTACGCCAACTTCGCGCGCCAGCGGTATGACCGCGAAGCGCTGGATGCGCTGTTCGCGATCGCGGAACGCGCGGACCTGGCCGCGGCGCTGCGTCAGCTGCTGGCGGGCGAAGAGGTCAACGTCACCGAAGGGCGGGCGGCCCTGCACGGCGCTCTGCGCGGCAACGCTGCCGGCACTGCCTTCGCGCTGGCGGCGCGTGCGCAGGCGCTGTCCACGCAGCTGCGCATGCGCGAGCTGGTCGACGCGCTGGCCGCCAGCGACGTCACCGACATCGTCAGCATCGGCATCGGCGGCTCCGACCTCGGGCCGCGCCTGATCGTCGATGCGCTGGCGCAGCCGGATGCGCGCTTCCGGGTGCATTTCCTGTCCAACGTGGACGGCAACGCGGCGCGCCGCGTGCTGGCCGGGCTGGACCCGCGGCGCACCGCCGCGATCATGATTTCCAAGACCTTCGGCACGCAGGAGACGCTGCTCAACGGCGGCATCGTCCGCGCCTGGCTGGGCGACCTCGCTTCTGCCGAGAGCGGGCGCCTGTACGCGGTCAGCACCAATGCGTCGCGGGTTGCCGACTTCGGCATTCCGCCCGAACGCACCCTGCCGATGTGGGACTGGGTGGGCGGACGCTATTCGCTGTGGTCGGCGGTGGGCTTCCCGATCGCGCTGGCGCTGGGGATGGACCGCTTCGAGGCGCTGCTGGACGGCGCGGCGGCGCTGGACGCCCACGCCCTGCACGCACCGCTGCGCGACAACCTGCCGGTCTGGCATGCGTTGACCGCGATCTGGAACCGCAACGGCCTGCATGCGGCCACCCAGGCCGTGCTGCCCTACGACGATCGCCTGCGCCTGCTGCCCAGCTATCTGCAGCAGCTGGTGATGGAAAGCCTGGGCAAGTCGGCACGGCTGGATGGCCGCGAAATTGAATGGCACACCGTCCCGGTGTGGTGGGGTGGCGCCGGCACCGATACCCAGCACAGCTTCTTCCAGGCGCTGCACCAGGGCACCCAGGTGGTGCCGGCGGATTTCATCGGCGTGGCCAGAGCCGACCATCCGTTTGCTGCCAACCACGCTGCGCTGCTGGCCAACCTGCTGGCGCAGACCGAGGCGCTGGCCAATGGCCGCGACAGCGACGATCCGCACCGGCGCTATCCGGGCAACCGTCCCAGCACCTTGCTGCTGCTGGACGCGCTGACCCCGCAGTCTCTGGGCATGCTGATCGCGCTGTACGAACACAGCGTCTATCTGCAGTCGGTGCTGTGGGGCATCAATGCTTTCGACCAGTTCGGCGTCGAGCTGGGCAAGCAGGTCGCCAACGCGCTGCTGCCGGCGCTGAGCGGTGAGCGCGATGCCGATGATCCGGTGACCCGCGCGCTGCTGGCGGAACTGCGGGGCGCCGCTTCCTGAGGGATGCGCGGCGCAGGCAGCGCCCGCGCCGTGCCCGACGCGCCGCAGCCCGCCCGGTTCCGCGCCGGGTGGTTATCCGGGCAACAGCTCGGCAACGGCAGCGTCCAGCGCCCGCAGCGCCTCCGCATCCAGCGGCGCCGCACGCATGGCCTGCACCGCATCGCCCAGTCGCGCCGCGCCGACGAAGCCGCAGCTGGCGACCAGCTTGTGCAGTTCGGCCCGGATCGTCGCGGCGTCGCCGTCCGCGACCGCCAGGGCGATGCGTCCGCGCTGCGCCGGCAACTCGTCGAGGAACATCCCGCGCAGCGCCTGCACGTGCGCGGCCTGGCCGCCCAGCGCGGCCAGCGCCGCGGCATCGTCCCAGCAGGGCCGCGCCGTTTCGGCAGCCGGCAGCCAGCGACGCAGCGCGGCATGCAGCGTCGCCACCGGCAGCGGCTTGCGCAGCACCGCGACGAAGCCGGCCGCCAACAGGCGTGTGTGCAGCGCATCGTCCACATCCGCGGTATGCGCCAGCGCAACGGTGCCGATGCCTGCGCCGCGCAGGCTGCGCAGCAGGTCTTCGCCGCGGCCGTCGGGCAGGTTGGCATCGAACAGGAACAGGTCGAAGTCCGCGTCGCGGCACGCCGCTTCGGCCTCGACCAGGCTGCCTGCCTGCACCACCTCGGCGGGCAACGCGGCGCTGGCGCCGGCGAGGAAGGCGGCGTTGACGGGGTCGTCCTCGACCAGCAGCAGGCGCGGCAGTGCAGGGGCGGGGGAATGATTCATCGCGGCACCATCGGGGCTTTGTATGCTGCGTGCATGTCGCGCCCGATGCTAACGCTTTGCCTGTGCCTGCTGGCGGTGCTTGCCGCTCCGGCGGCGTCGGCGCGGGTAGCGCAGGCGCGGGTGGCCAAGGTCACCACCGCGGTGGCGACGCTGGAACAGGTGCGGCTGCGGCTGGACTGGCCGGATGGCGCGTCGGCCGGCGAACTGCAGCTGTGGGCCGGCCGGGTGGATGCGCCGGACCTCGGCTACCGCTTCCGCGACCTGCACTGGCGCTGCCCGCTGCTGCGCACCGCGCGCGGTGGCTGGCAGTGCGAGGGGGAGCTGCGACAGGGCCGCGCCGCGCCGCTGCGGCTGGCGCTGGCCTTCGATACCGCGACCACCCACGCCTCGCTGGCGCGTGGCGATGGCCGGCTGGCGCTGGACCGCACCGTCGCCGCGCCTGATCTCACCCGCTTCGACCTGCGCGCGGTGCCGCTGGCCTGGGCACAGGCGCTGCTGGCGCAGGCATGGCCGCAGGGGCGGCTGAAGGCGGGCACGCTGGACGGACAGCTGCGGCTGGCGACGCCCGCGCGCGCGCCGCTGCTGGTGGACGGCGCGCTGCGGCTGCGCGGCGCGAGCTTCGAGAATGCCGATTCCAGCATCGTCGGCGAGGGGCTGGGCGGCGCCCTGCAGCTCGATTACCGCAGCGGCGGCGGGTTGGCGCAGGTGGCGGTGATCGGAGAACTGCATGGCGGCGAGTTCCTCGCCGGCAACACCTACGTTGCGCTGCCGGCCACGCCGGTGGGGCTGCGGGTGGAGGCGGAGCGGCGCGGCGACGCCGGCTGGCAGCTGCCGCGGATCGAATGGCGCGACGGCGATGCGCTGGTGGCCAACGCCAGCGCCGCGCTGGCGCCGGACGGCGCCCTGCAGGCGCTGGACGTGCACGCGCGCAGCGCCGACATGGCGCCGCTGCGGCCGCGCTACCTGTCCGGCTGGATGGGCCTGATGGGGCTGGGCGAGGTCGACCTGCACGGTGCCATCGACATCGACGCGCGGATGGCCGGCGGCCAGCTGGCCGGCATCGACGCGCACCTGCACGGCGTGGATCTGCGCGACCCCGCCCGGCGTTTCGTGTTCGACGGCCTGCGCGGCGACCTGCGCTATTCCGCCGGCGCGCCGGTTGCCAGCGCACTGCAGTGGGACGGCGGCCAGCTGTATGGGCTGGTCTTCGGCGCGGCCCGGCTGCCGTTCGCCAGCGCCGATGGTGCGCTGCGCGTGGACGGCACGGTGGAGATGCCGATGCTGGGTGGCCGGCTGGGCCTGCGCGACGTGGTGATCCGGCCGCCACAGCATGGCGCCGGTGCCGATATCCGCTTCGGCATGCGGCTGGCGGGCATCGATTTCGGCAAGGTCTCGCAGGCACTGGGTCTGCCCGCGTTCCAAGGGCGGCTGGACGGCGACCTGCCACGCGTGCACTACGCCAACGACCGCATCGATTTCGACGGTGGGCTGTCGCTGGGCCTGTTCGACGGCCGGGTGGCGTTTTCCTCGCTGGCGCTGGAGCGCCCGTTCGGCACCGCGCCCAGCCTGAGTGCCGACATCGCGATGGATGATCTGGACCTGCTGCGGCTGACCGAAGTGCTGGGTTTCGGCAGCATCACCGGGCGCCTGGATGGCCGCGTCCACGGCCTGCGGCTGGTGGACTGGACGCCGGTGGCCTTCGATGCGCGCTTCATCACCGACGAGGCGCCGGGCGTGCGCCAGCGGATCAGCCAGCGCGCGGTGCAGGACATCAGCAGCGTCGGCGACGCCTCCTTCATCACCAGCCTGCAGGGCCAGCTGATCGGCCTGTTCTCCGACTTCGGCTACCGCCGCATCGGCATCGGCTGCCGGCTGGAGAACCAGGTCTGCGCGATGTCGGGCCTGCGTTCAGCGGGCAACGCCTTTACTATCGTCGAAGGCAGCGGCCTGCCGCGCCTGGACGTGGTGGGCTTCAATCGTGCGGTGGACTGGCCGACGCTGGTGGAACGCCTGATCGCGGCCGGCAAGGGCGACGTGGCGCCGGTGGTGGACTGATGCAATCGAGTTGGACGAACCAAGGAGCGAGGCGATGAAACACTGGATGGGCATGCCGGTCGCGGCGGTGCTGCTGCTCAGCGCGTGCGTGACGATCAACGTGTATTTCCCGGCGGCGGAAGCCAAGGAAGCGGCCAAGGAGTTCGTCGAGAAGGTCATCAACGAAGCCGACAAGGTCGAGATCAAGGAACCCCCGGCCGGTGGCGGCATGGCGATGCTGGAGCGTCGCATCGAGCTGGACCTGTCCGGTATCGACCCGTGGGCGCTGGTCGGCATCGGCAGCGCGCGCGCGCAGTCCGCGCCCGACATCAGCCTGAAGACGCCGGCCATCCAGGCCATCCAGTCGCGCATGGAAGCCCGCTTCAACGCGACCCTGCGCGCGGGCTTCGACAGCGGCGCACTGGGTTTTACCGCCGACGGCCTGATCACCGTGCGCGACGCCTCGAAAGTGGAGCTGAAGGATCGCGTGGCGATGAACTCGGCGGTTGCCGACGACAACCGCGACCGCAAGGCGGTCTATCGCGAAGTGGCGGTGGCGAACGGCCATCCGGAGTGGGAAGAGCAGATTCGCGGCGTGTTCGCCAAGCAGTGGATCGCCAGCGCGAAGGCCGGCTGGTGGTACCAGTCCGGCGGCAGCTGGAAGCAGAAGTAAGCGCAGGCAGGTGAAGCAGAACGCCCGGCAATGCCGGGCGTTTTGTTTTGCGCCGTCAGTCGAGGAACTGCAGCTTCGCCAGCTCCGCGTACAGGCCGCCCTGCGCCAGCAGTTCGGCGTGGGTGCCTTCGGCGACGATGCGGCCGTGGTCCATCACCACGATGCGGTCGGCCTTGAGCACGGTGGCCAGGCGGTGCGCCACCACCAGCGTGGTGCGGCCTTCCATCAGGTGTTCCAGCGCGGTCTGCACGGCGCGCTCGCTGTGCGCGTCCAGCGCCGAGGTGGCCTCGTCCAGCAGCAGCACCGGCGCGTCCTTGAGCAGCGCACGGGCGATGGCGATGCGCTGCTGCTGGCCGCCGGACAGGCGCGCGCCGCGTTCGCCCAGCTCGCTGGCGAAACCGTCGGGCAGGGCGTCGAGGAAGTCGTCGGCCTCGGCCGATTCCGCGGCTTTGCGGACATCGGCATCGCTGGCCTCCAGCCGGCCGTAGCGGATGTTGTCGGCGGCGCTGGCGGCGAAGATCGCCGGCGCCTGCGGCACCAGCGCCAGCGCTTCGCGCAGGACGGTGGGATCGAGGTCGCGGAGGTCGATGCCATCCAGCGCGATGCGGCCGGACTGCGGATCGTGGAAGCGCAGCAGCATGCCGAACACGGTGCTCTTGCCGGCGCCGGACGGCCCCACCAGCGCCACCGTCTCGCCCGGGCGCACGCGCAGGTTGAAGCCGGCCAGCGCGGCGGTGTCGGGGCGCTGCGGGTAGTGGAAAGTAACGTTCTCGAACGCGATCTCGCCGCGCACCGGCACCGGCAGGGCCCTGGGCTGGGCTGGTGCGGCGATGGCCGGCGCTTCCTGCAGCAGTTCGTGGATGCGGCCCATGCCGCCGGCGGCCTTCTGCAGTTCGTTCCAGACTTCCGCCAGCGCGCCCACCGAGCCGCCGCCGATCAGCGCGTACATCACGAACTGGCCCAGCGCGCCGGCGCTGAGGCGGCCGGCGATGACGTCGTGCGCGCCCGACCACAGCACCACGATCACCGCGCCGAAGATCAGAGTGATGGCGACCCCGGTCACCAGCGCCTGCGCGCCGATGCGCTTGCGCGCGGTGGCCACGGCGCTCGCCATCGCCTGTGCGTAGCGGCCGCGCTCGTACGCTTCGCGCGAATGCGCCTGCACCGTGCGCACCGCGCCCAGCGCTTCGGTGGCCAGCGCGTTGGCGTCGGCGATGCGGTCCTGGCTGGCGCGCGAGACCTTCTGGATGCGGCGCGCGCCAATCACGATCGGCGCCACCGCCAGCGGGATGCCCAGCAGGGCCCACGCCGCCAGCTTCGGACTGGTCACGAACAGCATCACCATCGAGCCGATCACGGTGACGCTGCTGCGCAGGGCCACCGACATGCTGGAGGCGATCACGCTGCGCAGCAGTTCGGCATCCGCGGTCAGGCGCGAAACCAGTTCGCCGCTGCGGCTGCGATCGTAGAAGCCGGCGTCGAGGTCGAGCAGGTGCGCGTACAGGCGGCTGCGCAGGTCGGCGACCACGCGTTCGCCCAGCAGGGTGACGAAGAAGTAGCGCGCGGCGGTGGCCAGCGCCAGCGCCACGATCACCGCCAGCACGAAGGCGAAGGTGCGGTCGATGTTGGCGCCGCTGCTGAAACCGTGGTCGATCATCTGCCGGAACGCCACCGGCAGGCTCAGGGTGGCGGTGGACGAGCAGGCCAGCGCCACCAGCCACGCGGAGAACAGGCCGGAGTGGCGGCGGATGAAGGGCCACAGCGTGCGCAGGGAACCGATGGGCGCCTTTGCCGGCGCCGGGGCGGTGGAGTTCATGCGCGCAGTTTACCGGGGGCGTCCCGCCGTTGCCGCGATCCAGGTCAGGTGGATGTGAAGCGGTCGTTGGGTTATTGCGAAGCCGGTTCCGCCGCCGACGCTTCCAGTGCGCGCAGCTCCGCCGGCAGCACGGCGTCCGGATAGCGGCGACGGAACTCCGCCAGGCTGGCGCGGGCCTCGGCGATCCGGCCTTCGCGCTGCAGCTCGCCGATCCGGCGCAGCCACGCCTCGCGCACTTCCGGCGCATCCGCGGTGGCCGGGGGAATGTCCGCTTCCGGCGCGTCGGAAACGGCGTCCTCGGCCAGCACTGCCGGCTGGGCGGCACGCGCCTTGGCGGCGGTGGGAGCCGCCGGCGGCGCGGCGACGCGAGCGGCAGGTGCCGCGGCCGATTCGGTTGCCAAGGCGCGGGGCGCGGCATCGCTGGCAGTTGGCGGCGGGGGCGGTGCTGGCGGCGCAGGCGGTGCGGGGAACGCGGCCATCGGGGTCGCTGCGATCCCGGTCGTGGACGCCGCGCTGGCGGTTGCCGACGGCATCTCCTCGATCATCGGCGCCGCGTCGGCAGCAGGCCGGCGGCGCGAAGTCGGCGGCGCTGGCGCGGCTACAGGTACCTGCTGCGGCGCCGGCTGCACCGGCGCCGCCACAACCGCGGCTGCGGGCGGTGCCGGCGATGCATCGACGGGCGCTGCCGCAGGCGCCCGCTCCGTGTAGGCGCTGGCGGCCGCAGGCGCGGCGTCCGGCGGCGCAAGCTGGACCCGCCAGGCCAGCCCCACCGCCAGGCACAGCGAGGCGGCCAGCCCGGCCGGCACCAGCCAGCGCCGCCTGCGGCTTGCGGCCGGGACCGGTGCTGCCGCGGCTGCGTGCGCGGCGGCCAGGATGCGCGCATCGATGCCGGCGCCGGGCTCGTCGCGGCCGTGCGGACGCGGCAGCTGCGCGGCCAGCGCGCGCTCCTCGGCATCCAGCGGTGGGCGGGGCAGACGGGTCATGACGGCAGTCTCGCGCGCAGCTTGTCCATGGCGTAGCGAAGCCGGGATTTCACCGTCTCCCGGCCCACCCCGGTCACTGCGCCGATCTCCTCCAGGGTCAGTTCCTGCTCCAGCCGCAGCAGCAGCACCTCGCGCTGTTCCTCGGGCAGGCCGTCCAGCGCGAGCTGCAGCTGGCGGCGGCGCTCGAATTCCGACAATACGCGCTCGGGTGTGTCGGCATCGGCAATCCGCGCCAGCCGCTCGTCGGCGTCCACCGGTGCGGCGGGGCGATGCTTGAGGCTGCGCCAGTGGTCGCCCAGGCGATGGTGGGCAATGGTGTACAGCCAGGTGGCGAACCCGGCTTCCGCGGTTTTTTCCTGCACCGACCAGCCCGCGCGGGCGGCGATCACCCGCTGCCAGACGTCCTGGAACAGCTCGTCGGCCAGGGCGTTGTCGCGCAGCTGGCGCAGCAGGTAGCGGTAGAGCCTGAGCCGGTGGCGGGCGTAGAGCTGCTCGAACGCGCCGGCGTCGCCGGCCACCCAGGCCAGCATCAGGCATTCATCGCTGCTTTCCGGCGCATCCACCGGCACCAGCCTACGGGCAGCCACGGCTGTCGGGAAGGGGTGCGCAGGCAGCGGTTGGCGGTCCATGAAAACCGCCAACGTCCATGCGGGCGCTGCGGGGTTTGCCGGCATGGCGCGGGTTTGCCGTTGCAGGCAATATGTCCCGCAGATGAACGGTTCCTCGGCCTCCATTCCGCCCACGCCCATCCCAACCGCCCAGCGGCGGCGAGAAGGCGCGTTGGCCGGCATCGCCGGGACGCTGGCGCAGACGCTGCCCGTGGGCGCGTGCGTGCGGGTGGAATGGCGGCAGTCGGTGCTGGGTGCGGGCAGCGACTCGGCCGGCGGCGAAGCCCAGGGCGCCGGCCTGTTGCGGCAGGAATGGCGCGGCCCGGACGGCGCGGACCTGACCATCGTTGCCAGCCATCCGCAGCCGTGGCCGGAAGGCGTAGCCAGCTACTGGCTCGCGGGTGCGCGGCAGCTGCTGGAGCAGGCGGTGCGGCAGGCGCTGGCGGAGCAGCGGATCGCTTCGCTGCAGCGCTCCGAACAGCTGCGCCAGGCGCTCTACGAGATCGCCGATCTCGCCGGCAGCAACCTCGACCTGCCGGTGATGCTGCGGCGGGTGCACGCGATCGTCGGCGAGCTGATGTATGCGGAGAACTTCTACATCGTTCTCTACGACCACATCCGCCGGACGATGCGCTTCCTGTACTTCGTCGACCAGCTGGATCCGTGGCGCAACGACCCGGATCAGGAAATCCCGGTCACCGACGAGGAAAACACCCTCACCATGCGCCTGCTGCGCAGCGGCGACACCCTGCGCGGACCCTCGGCGGAACTGCGCGCGCAGTTCGGTATCCCGCGCGGTGACGACAGCGGGCCGGACAGCGCGGACTGGCTGGGCGTGCCGATGAGCCGCGACGAGCGCATCGCCGGTGCGCTGGTGGTGCAGAACTACCATCAGGCCGATGTCTACAGCGACGATGATCGCGTGCTGCTGGCCTACGTGGCCCAGCATGTGCTGACCGCACTGGAGCGGCGCGATGCGCGCAGGCGGCTGGAAGCGCGGGTGGCCGAGCGCACCACCGAACTGCGGCGCGCCAACGAGGAGCTGCAGGCGGAGGTGTTCGAACGCAAGCGCATGCAGGAGATCCAGCGCGCGCTGTTCCGCATCGCCGAGCTGTCGATGACCAGCGACAGCCTGGACAGCTTCTACGCCGAGGTCCACGACATCGTCAGCGAGCTGCTGTATGCGCAGAACTTCTACATCGCGATGGTTTCCGACGATGGCAGCATGCTGGAATTCCCGTACTCGGTGGACGAACGCGACGTCGACCGCGCGCCGCGCAAGCTGGCTGCCGGGTTGACCGAATACGTTCTCGGCAACGGCAAGCCGCTGCTGGCCGATCGCGCCCGCATCGAGGCGCTGCAGGCGCAGGGCACGGTGCGCAGCCACGGCAGCCTGGCCCATTGCTGGCTGGGCGTACCGCTGATGCACGAGGACAAGGTGGTCGGGGTGATCGCGGTGCAGAGCTATTCCGCGGACATCCACTTCAGCGTGCGCGACCAGGACCTGTTGACCTTCGTGGCCTTCCATATCGGCAGCAGCCTTGCGCGCAAACAGGCGCAGGACCGGCTGATGCAGGCCCATGCCAACCTCGAGCAGCGGGTCAGCGAGCGCACCCGCGAACTGGCCGAGACCAATGCGGAACTGGTCGAACAGATCGGCGAGCGCATGCGCGCCGAGCGCAGGCTGATCCACCAGACCAGGCACGATGCGCTGACCGGGTTGCCGAACCGGCTGCAGCTGCTGGAACGGCTGGCGCGTGCGATCACGGCGGCGGCGGACGACCCGCAGGCCTGCTTCGCCGTGCTGTTCATGGATCTGGACCGGTTCAAGCTGGTCAACGACAGCGCCGGTCACGCGGCGGGCGACGAACTGCTGGTCGAGGCGGGCCGGCGCATCGTCGGCACGGTCCGCGGCGACGACGTGGTGTCGCGCCTTGGCGGCGACGAATTCGCCATCCTTGCCGAAGGGCTGGACGGCCCGGGCATGGCCGAGGAACTGGGCCGGCGCGTGCTCTCGTCGCTCAATGCGCCGCTGTGGGTGGCCGGGCGCGAGCTGTTTCCCAGCGCCAGCATCGGCATCGCGCTGTGGCACCCGCGCTACCGCAGCGGCGAGGAAATGCTGCGCGACGCCGACGCCGCGATGTACCGCGCCAAGAGCGACGGCCGCGACCGCTGCGCGATGTTCGACGAACAGATGCACCGCGAGGCAACCCGCAGCCTGGACATGGAAACCGACCTGCGCCGCGCGATCCAGGCCGAGCGCTTCGTGCCGTACTACCAGCCGATCGTGCGGATGGATTCCGGCGAGCCGGTGGGCCAGGAGGCGCTGCTGCGCTGGCGGCATGAACAGCAGGGCCTGCTGGTGCCGGGCGAGTTCCTCGACGTCGGCGAAGACAGCGGCCTTATCGAACAGATCGACTGGCTGCTGTACGCGCGGGTGATCGAGGATCTGTCGCGCCATCCGCTGCCCGGCTATGCGGCCATCAACGTCTCGCCGCGGCATTTCCGCGCGCCGGACTTCGCCATCCGGCTGCTGTCGCTGCTGGAGACAGCGGGCGTGGCGCCGGAGCGGCTGCGGATCGAGATCACCGAGGTGGCGCTGCTGGACGACGCCCCGCGCACGCTGGAAAGCCTGGCGCTGCTGCGCAGCCATGGCGTGCTGGCGCAGTTGGACGATTTCGGCACCGGGTTTTCCGCGCTGTCCTACCTGCACCGTTTTCCGATTGCCAGCCTGAAGATCGACCGCAGCTTCGTGGCCGGGCTGGAAAGCGACGGCTATGCCGAAAGCGTGGCGGTGATCCGCGCGATCGTGGCGCTGGCCACCAGCCTGGGCATCGAGCTGATCGCCGAGGGTGTGGAAACCCGCCACCAGCGCGACCGCCTGCTGGAACTCGGCTGCATCTATGCGCAGGGGTTCCTGTTCAGCCCGCCGGTGCCGCTGCCCGCAGCCTGACGATTTCGCCCGCACCGCGCCGGGGCGCCGGCAGGTGCCGCCTCAGCGGGACGGGATTGCGGTCTCCACCCGCACCGCCAGCTCGCCGTCGTGCAGGCGCGCGCGCAGCCGGTCGCCCGCGGCTACCTCGTCGATGCTGCGCACCACCTGGCCGTCCTCGCGCTGCAGGATGCTGTAGCCGCGCGCCACCGTGGCCAGCGGGCTGATCGCGTGCAGCGAACGCGCCAGCCCGCGCAGGTGCACCGCATCGTGCTGCAGGCGCTGCACCAGCAGCGCACGCGGGCGGTGTTGCAGCGATTGCAGCTGCAGCTGCAGAGCTTGCAGTTGCCGGGAGAGCAGCGCACGCGGGCGTGGCCGCAGTTCCGCCAGCCGCTGCCGCAACCGTTCCAGCCGGCGCTGCGGATGCTGCGCGCGCAGCGTCGCGTCGGCGTGGCGCAGCACGGCATGTTGGCGTTCCAGCCGCCGCTGCATGGCGTTGTGCAGGCGCTGCCGGGCCTGGGTGGCGCGGCGCGCGAACGCCTCCAGCCGCGCCTGCGGACGCTGCGCCTGCAGCCGCAGCAGCGCGCGGTCCGCCCGCTGCATGCCTTGCCGCAGGGCATTGGCCTGCTGCGCCTGCAGCTGTCGCTGCAGGGCGGCCAGCCGCGCCGACAGGCCGGCGGCGTCGGGCGCCAGCAGTTCCGCGGCGGCCGAAGGCGTCGGCGCGCGCAGGTCGGCGGCGAAGTCGCTCAGGGAAAAGTCGGTCTCGTGGCCGATCGCCGAGACCACCGGCGTCATGCAGTCGGCGATCGCGCGCGCCAGCGCCTCGTCGTTGAAGGCCCACAGGTCTTCCAGCGAGCCGCCGCCTCGTGCCAGCACGATGGCATCGAAACGGCCGCTGGCGTCGGCGCGCAGGAGCATGCTGCGGATGCGCGCGGCGGCGCCTTCGCCCTGCACCGGCACCGGCAGCAGCTCGACGTCCAGCAGCGGAAAACGGCGGCGCAGCACGCTGGCGATGTCGCGGATCACCGCGCCAGAGGGCGAAGTCAGCACCGCGATCCGGCGCGGGAAGGCGGGCAGGGCGCGCTTGCGGGCGGCATCGAACAGTCCCTCCGCCTGCAACCGCGCCTTCAGTTCCTCATAGGCCCGCCGCAGCGCGCCTTCACCGGCATCCTCCATCCCGTCCAGCACCAGCTGGTAGTCGCCGCGCGCCTCGTACAGGGTCAGCCGCCCGCGCGCCAGCACCTTCAGGCCTTCGCGCGGGATGAAGTTCAGCCACTGGCTCTTGGGCTTGAACAGCGCGCAGCGCACCTGCGCACGCGCGTCCTTGAGGGTGAAATACAGGTGGCCCGACGACGGCCGTGCGAGGTTGCCGATCTCGCCCTCCACCACGACGCTGGGAAAGCTGCCTTCCAGCAGGTCGCGCGCCAGCGTGTTCAGCTGGCTGGGGGTGAGGACGTTGGCGTCGCGTTGCATGGGGGCATCGTAGCGAAATGCGTTATTTCGCGGTGGGCACTACGCGGTTTGTCGCTGCACGGCTTGGCTGCGGGGCAAGCCTGCTTCGCCGCTTGGGCTTCGCATCCAGCCACGATGCGCGCCCGCGCGCCATCCATGGCGCGCTCGAAGCAGGCCCGCCCCGCAGCCAAGCCGTGCATGGAAGTGCGTCGCAGTCGCTAAAATGCCCGCATGACCACATTCGCTCCAGACCGCTTCGGCCCGCTTGCCCGCCGCATCACCCGCCCCGTCGAGATCGGGGGCGTGCAGGTGGGCGGCGGCGCGCCGGTCGTGGTGCAGTCGATGACCAATACCGATACCGCCGACGTGGCGACCACCAGCAAGCAGATCGGCGAACTCTGGCGCGCCGGCTCCGAGCTGGTGCGGGTGACGGTGAATACCGCCGAAGCCGCAGCCGCGATCCCGAGGATCGTCGAGCGGCTGGCGATGATGGGCGTGAACGTGCCGATCATCGGCGACTTCCACTACAACGGCCACACCCTGCTGAGCAACGAGCCGGCCTGTGCCGAAGCGCTGGCGAAGTACCGCATCAACCCCGGCAACGTCGGCTTCGGCAAGAAGAAGGACACCCAGTTCGCCCAGCTGATCGAGTTCGCCATCCGTTACGGCAAGCCGGTGCGGATCGGGGCCAACTGGGGTTCGCTGGACCAGGCGCTGGCGGCGCGGCTGATGGACGAAAACGCGCAGCGCGCGCTGCCCTGGGACGCGGGCCGGGTGATGCGCGAAGCGTTGATCCTGTCGGCGCTGGAATCGGCGCAGCGCGCGGTGGAACTGGGCCTGCCGGCGGAGAAGATCATCCTCAGCGCCAAGGTGTCCGGCGTGCAGGAGCTGGTGGCGGTGTACCGCGACCTCGCCCGGCGCAGCGACTTCGCCCTGCACCTCGGGCTGACCGAAGCCGGTATCGGCAGCAAGGGCATCGTGGCCTCCAGCGCGGCGCTGGGCGTGCTGCTGCAGGAAGGCATCGGCGACACCATCCGCATCTCGCTGACCCCGGAGCCGGGCGCCTCGCGCACGCAGGAAGTGGTGGTCGCGCAGGAACTTCTGCAGACCATGGGCCTGCGCGCGTTCACGCCGATGGTGACGGCCTGCCCCGGCTGCGGCCGCACCACCTCGGAGTTCTTCCAGGAACTGGCGAAGGTGGTGCAGGAGCACGTGCGCGCGAAGATGCCGGAATGGAAGATCAGCCACCCCGGCGCGGAGAACATGACCCTGGCGGTGATGGGCTGCGTGGTCAACGGCCCGGGCGAATCGCGCCACGCCAACATCGGCATTTCCCTGCCGGGTACGGGCGAGGCGCCGTCGGCGCCGGTGTTCGTGGATGGCGAGAAGACCGTGACGCTGCGCGGCGAACACATCGCGCAGGAGTTCGTTGCGCTGATCGACGGCTACGTGCAGTCGCACTACGGGGCCGCGCGGGCCGACTGACCCGTCCGTGTCCGGTCAGGCTTCGATCCGCACGCAGTTGCGGCCTTCGCTCTTGGCCCGGTACAGGGCGACGTCGGCTGCAGTCATGAGCGTGCTGCGGCTGTCGCGGCCTGGGGCGAGCCCGGCAATGCCGATGCTGATGGTGATCTGCTGCGGCTCGCCCCCGGGCGCGAAAACCTCATCCGCTACCGCGGCGCGTAACCGTTCCGCCAGTGCGACCGCATCGTCGAGCGCGCATTCGGGCAGCAGCAGGGCGAATTCCTCGCCGCCGATGCGCGCGGCCACGTCGTCGCCGCGGGCATGCGCCTGCACCAGCGCGCCCATCCGCCGCAGCACCTCGTCGCCGCTGATGTGCCCATAACGGTCGTTGACGGGCTTGAACAGGTCGACATCGATGATGCACAGCGCCAGCGGGCGGCCGTGGCGCACGGCGCGGCCGATCTCCTTGTCCACCATCTCGCAGAAGTGGCGGCGGTTGTAGAGATCGGTCAGCGGGTCGTTCACCGCCAGCTGGTAGATCTCCTCGTGGTAACGCGCTTCCACGCTGTCCTGGGCGATGAACTTGAGGATGCTTTCGCCCACGGTGATGCGGTCGCCATCGGCGAGCACGGTTTCCGCGCGGAGACTGGCGTCGTTGACGCAGGTGGTATTGGTGGCGCCCAGGTCCTGGATGCGGCAGATATCGCCGTCGCGCCAGATCCGGCAGTGCTGGCGCGAGACGCTCTTGTGCTGCAGCGACAAGTCGGCCTCGGGCGAGCGGCCGATCAGCACCGGCGCTTCATGGATGTCGGCACGCCGGCCCAGCCCCTCGCCGTGAATCACCACCACGCAAGCCGGCCGCGGCGCAGGGCGCAGCGGGCCCTCGCTGAACAGCGTGCGCTGGGTGGTGTCGTGCGAGCCGGTGTCCGTCGTGGTCATGGCAGTGTGGAGCTGGCTGACCCGCGAGTTTAACGTCAGCGCGGGGCAAGGCCAGCAGGCGGCTAGAATTGCGCGGCAGGGGAGAGTGCCGATGACGCAGGACACGCCGGACGATCCGGAACGCACGCAGTTGCTGGAAGCCATGCCGAGCGCAACGGTGCCTGCGGGTGAAGCGCTGGCCGCAGGGGTGCAGCTGGGCCATTACCGCATCGAATCGCTGCTCGGGCGCGGCGGCATGGGCGATGTCTATCGTGCCGAACAGCTGCAGCCTGTGCGCCGCACGGTGGCGCTCAAGCTGCTGCGTGCGCAGCGGATGGACGCGCGGCGGGTGGCCTATTTCGAAGTCGAGCGGCAGCTGCTGGCACGGATGCGGCACCCGGCCATCGCCCAGATATACGATGCCGGCACCACCGCCGATGGCCATCCGTATTTCGCGATGGAATTCATCGCCGGCAGCCCCATCACCACCTATTGCGACCAGCACGCGCTGTCGCTGCGCGAGCGCATCGCCCTGTTCGTGCGCGTCTGCGAGGGCGTGCAGCACGCGCACCAAAAAGGCGTGATCCATCGCGACCTCAAGCCGGGCAACCTGCTGGTGGACGAGGTGGACGGCAGGCCGCTGCCGAAGATCATCGATTTCGGCATCGCCACCGCCACGGCGGCGGGCTCGGGCGGCGAAGTCGCCGGTACGCCGGATTACATGAGCCCGGAGCAGGCCGGCGGCGACCAGGCGCTGGTCGATACCCGCAGCGACGTGTATGCGCTGGGGGTGGTGCTCTGCGAACTGCTGACGGGCCAGCGGCCGAATGCCAACGGCGAAACCGCGGCCAGCGGCGTGCATACGCTGCGGCTACCGTCGGAGCAGCTGTCGACCCTGTCGCCAGTTGATGCAGGACGGATCGCACAGGCGCGGCGGGAACCGTTGCCGCGGATGCGGCGGGTGCTGCGCAACGAGCTGGACTGGGTGGTGGCGAAGGCGATGCGCTTCGAGCGCAACGAGCGCTACCAGTCCGCCGCCGCACTGGCCGAGGATCTGCAGCGTTTCCTCGACGGCCAGCCGCTGTTGGCCGCACCGCACGGCCGCGGCTACATCTGGCGCAAGTTCGCGCAGCGTCATCGCACCGGCATCATCGCCGCCACTGCGGTGGTGCTGGCGCTGGTCGGCGGGCTGGCGCTGTCGGTCTACGGCCTGTTGCAGGCCCGCGCCCAGCGCGCCATTGCCGAGCAGCGCAATGCGCAGCTGGAAAGGGTGGCGGCGTTCCAGCAGTCGATGCTGGAGGGGGTCGACGTCGAAGCGATGGGTGTGGATATCGGCCGCGATCTGCGCACGCAGGTCGCCCGCCAGGCGGGCGGGGACGTGCCGGCGTTCGAGCGCGGCCTGGCGCGCACCAGCACGCCGGATGTCGCACGTTCGGTGATCGACCGCAGCATCCTGGCCAACGCCGAGCGCGCCATCGAACACGACTTCGCCAATGATCCGGCGCTGGCCGCCGACCTGCGCGAATCGGTGGCGCGGGTGCGCCTGGCGCTGGGACTGCCGGCCGAGGCCGCGGCAGGGTTCGCGCAGGTGGCCGACTACCGCACCAGGGCGCTGGGCGCCTCGGCGCCGCAAACCCTCAGGGCACGCCAAGCCCAAGTGCGGGCGCTACTGGAGGCTGCCCGCACGAAGGAGGGGCTGGCACTGGCGGACACCGCATTGCGCGATGCGGCGTCGCTGCCGGCCGAGGATCCGCTGTGGATCAAGCTGCGGCTCGACCAGGCCGATGCCATCGCCGCGCTGGGCGATCGCCCGCGCGCGCGCGCGCTGCTGGAGGCGTTGCGCGCCGATGCGATCCGCCTGCGGGGCGAACGGGACGCGGCCACGACCGAAGTCACCAACAGCCTGGCAACGCTGCTGGGGCGGATGGGCGAACCGGATGCAGGGCGCAAGCTGCTGGAAACGGTGGTGGCGATCCGCGCCGCCACCCTGGGCAAGGACCATGCCGATACCCTCGGCGCCCAGCACAACCTCGCGATCATGCGCATCATGACCGGCGACAAGGCTGGCGCGGTGGCGATGCAGCGCGAGCTGGCGGCGATCCAGACCCGGCGCCTCGGGGCCGAGCATCCGACCACGCTGGGCGAGCTGGGCAATCTGGCGAACATGCTCAGCGACAGCGGCGACAACGCGCAGGCACTGCCGATCGCGCAGGCGGTGGTCGATGCGCGCACCCGGGTGATGGGCGCCGACCACCCGCAGACGCTGCGCGGCCTGCTCAACCTGTCCAGCTTCTACGCCCGCTCCGGCGACTTTGCGCGGGCGATCCCGCTACAGGCGCAGGTTGCCGACGCGCGGGTGCGCCTGCTGGGCCCGTCGCACCCGGACACCATGGTCATCCAGCTGAACCGGGCCGCCACCCTGTACCAGGCCGGGCGCGCGCAAGACGCGCTGGCCCAACTCGACCGCTACCTGCCCACCGCCCGGCAGGTGCTGGGGGAGCGCCATCGCGAGCTGATGATGGGCTACGACATCCGCGCGCAGGCTGCCGATGCGCTGGGCAACGCCACGCTGGCCATCGCTTCCTACCAGGAGCTGTTGCCGCTGCGGGAAGTGGCGCTGGGCAAGGAAGATGCCCGCACCATCGATGCGGCCTGGCAACTGGAAGGCCTGCTGCGCAAGCGCGGGCAGGCCGGCGCGGCTGGCGAACTGCGCGCGCGCTACATCGAGCCGCTGCTGCGGGCGGATCCGAAGACGCTGGGCGAGGCGCGGCTGGCCAAGCGCCAGGACATCATCGACACCGAGCGCGAGGAGGCGCGGCAGGCGGTGCGCTGAGCGGCGCCTACCTGCCGGCGGGCAGGTACTGCGCGGGCAGCGCCAGCTTCGGGTTCTCCGCTTCCCACATCAGCGACACGATCCACCAGCGCTGGCCGTCATGCATCAGCTGGATGCTGTTGATGCCGCGCATCGGCGCGGTGCCCGCTTCCACCTTGCCCTCGTAGGTGCTGAACACATGGGCGATATGGCCGAACTGCTCCGTGCGGCGCGCAAGCTCGGTCTCGCGGAAGCCCCGTTCGACCAGCATCGGGCCGGACAGCGCCACGTAGTCATTGACCCGCAGCAGGCGCATGCCGGTGCCGCCGTCGGCGCGCACGCCCACCGGCATCATTCTGGCGTCGGGAACGAACAGCGAGCGCAGCCGGTTCCAGTCGCGGGCCTGGCCGACCGGCCCGGAGATCACCGCATACAGCGTCTTGATGATGGCATCGATGCTGGCGACGTCCTGCGCCGCCGCGGCGGGCACGGTGAAATTCACCGGTTGTGCGGGCGGCGCGGTGGCGGTCGCGGCGTTCTGGGCGGAGGCCGGCACGGCCAGCGCGGCGAGCAGGAGCAGCAGGGCAGGGCGCATCGCGGTTCATCCAGCAGGGAGGCCCTGAAGAAATAGCACCCCGCGCCGGCACTCACCCGTGCCGGAATGCACGGTCCGCTAGTTGCCGGGCTCCACCGCCTCGCTGGGCGCATTGCTGCGCTGCTGGCGCGCCAGCTTGGCCTCGCGGTGGGCGATGTAGAAGGTGGAGCCGAGGATGATGCCGGCGCCCAGCAGGGTGGGGCCGTCCAGCGCCTCGTCGAACAGCACCCAGCCGGCAAGGGTGACCACCGGCAGCTGCATGAAGCTGATCGGGGTCAGCGCGGACACGTCGCCCAGCTTCAGCGCGCGCGTCCACAGCAGTTGGCCGACCGTGCCCATCAGCCCGGTGGCAACCAGCCACAGCCAGGTGATGCCGCTGGGCCAGACCCAGACGAACAGCGCCGGGAGCAGCGACATCGGCACCCACAGCGCATAGGTCCAGAACACGATGGTGTCGGCCTTGTCCACCTGCGAGAGCTGCTTGATCTGGATCGCAACCAGTGCGCTCAGCACCGCCGCCGACACCGCCACCAGCGAGCCCATGCTGAACGCATGCGACCACGGCCGCACGATCACCAGCACGCCGAGGAAACCCAGCGCCACCGCGGTCCAGCGGCGCGCCCGCACGCGCTCGCCCAGCATCAGGATGGCGGCGATGGTGACGAAGATCGGCGACGAATACGCCAGCGACACCGCCTGTGCCAGCGGCAGGTGGGCGATCGCCCAGAACCCGCAGAACATGCTGGCGATGCCGATCGCGGTGCGCACCACGTAGCGCGGCAGCTGGTCGGTGCGCACGCTGGCGGCGAACGCGGCGGCCGGCCGCGGCTGGCGCAGCGCCGGCAGCACCAGCAGCGGCAGCAGGGTGAGGAAGCCGAAGCTGTTGCGGAAGAACGCCACTTCCCAGGTCGGGATGGTCTTCGAGGCCAGCCGGATGAAGATCGCCATCAGGCCGAACCCCAGCGTGCTGCCCAGCATCAGCAGGGCGGCGCGCGCGTGGGTGCTGCGCGGTGTCGTCACCAGGTCGCCCCGATAATCCGTGGCTCCGGCTCGATCGCCACACCAAAGCGCAGCTGCACGGATTCGGCGATCCTGCGCGCCAGCGCCAGCAGCTCCAACCCGCTTGCCTGGCCGTGGTTGACCAGCACCAGTGCGTGCTCGGCGGACACGCCGGCGTCGCCGTCGCGATGGCCCTTCCAGCCGCACCGGTCGATCAACCAGGCGGCGGAGAGCTTGCGCGAATCCGCGTCCGCGCCGCGGAACATCGGCAGCGCCGGATGCGCCGCCAGCAGTGCTTCGGCCTGCGCGGCCGGCACGATCGGGTTCTTGAAGAAGCTGCCGGCATTGCCGACCACGGCCGGGTCCGGCAGCTTGCGGCGGCGGATGCGGATCACCGCCTCGGCCACCTGCGCGGCGCGCGGGCTGCCGTCGACACCCATCGCGCGCAGCTCGTCCTCGATGCCGGCATAACCCAGCCGCGGCTGGAATGTGCGTGACAGCGAGAACTCCACTGCGCTCACCACGTAGCGGTCGGGCACATGCTTGAACAGCGAGTCGCGGTAGGCGAAGGCGCAGTCGGCCGCGGCCAGCCGCACGAAGCCGCCGCCGTCGCGGTCGAAGGCTTCCACCGCGTGCACGTGTTCGCACGCCTCCACGCCGTAGGCACCGATGTTCTGGATCGGCGCGGCGCCGACGGTGCCGGGGATCAGGGCCAGGTTTTCCAGCCCGGCTAGGCCGTGGCCCAGCGTCCACAGCACGAAGTCGTGCCAGCCCACGCCTGCATCGGCGCGGACGATGGCGCGCGTGCCGTCGTCTTCGACCATGTCGATGCGGCGGGTGTCCAGCGCCAGCACCGCACCCGGCGGATCGCCGGCAAGCAGCAGGTTGCTGCCGCCGCCCAGCACCAGCGTGGATGCGTCGCGCAGCATCGCGTAGCCGAACAACTCCGGCAGCGCCGCGGCGTCGGTGGCTTCCACCAGCATCGACGCGGTGGCGCGCACGCCAAAGGTGTTGCGCGCGTCGAGCCGGGCGTTTTCGGCAATGCGATAGCCGTTGCCGCGGGCGACGTTCATTCGGGTGGCAGGGTGCCGCGGCTGGGGGCTTCCTTGCGCCGACGCAGCGCGTCCACGCACTCCTCGATCAGCGCCGGGCCGCGGTAAACCAGGCCGGTATAGGTCTGCACCAGCAGTGCGCCGGCCGCCTGCTTGGTGGCGGCGTCGGCGCCGTGCAGGATGCCGCCCACGCCGATCAGCGGGATGGTGTCGGGCAGGCGCGTGCGCAGCATCCGCAGCACGGTAGTGGCCTGGCCCATCAGCGGCGCGCCGGACAGGCCGCCGGCCTGCTGCGCGTGGCGCGACCCCTCGACGCCTTCGCGCGAGATCGTGGTGTTGGTGGCGATCACGCCATCCACCGCCAGGTCGCCCAGCACGCGGGCGGCGGCATCGATGTCGTTTTCCGACAGGTCGGGGGCGATCTTCACCAGCAACGGCACCCGCTTGCCGTGGCGCACGGCCAGCTTTTCCTGCTCGTCGCGCAGGGTGCCGACCAGCTTGCGCAGGGCCTGCTCTTCCTGCAGCTCGCGCAGGCCGGCGGTATTGGGCGAGGAAATGTTGACCGTCACGTAGTCGGCCAGCGGGTACACCCGGCGCAGGCAGACCATGTAGTCGGCCACTGCGTCCTCGTTCGGGGTGTCCTTGTTCTTGCCGATGTTGATGCCCAGCAGACCGGTCTTGCGCTGCGCCCGTTCGACGTTGCGCACCAGCACGTCCACGCCCTGGTTGTTGAAGCCGAGGCGGTTGATGACCGCCTGCTGCTGCGGCAGCCGGAACATCCGCGGGCGCGGATTGCCAGGCTGCGGCAGCGGCGTGACCGTGCCCACTTCGACGAAGCCGAAACCCAGCGCCAGCAGCGCATCGATATGCGCGCCGTTCTTGTCCAACCCGGCGGCAAGGCCCACCGGGTTTGGAAAGGTCAGCCCCAGCGCCTTGGTTGGCAGCGGCTTGGGCGGCGTCGCCAGCAGCGAAGACAGGCCGCAGCGGTAGGCCGCCTCCAGCGAGGCCAGGCCGAGGCCGTGCGCGCGCTCGGCGTCGAAGGCGAACAGCAGCGGGCGGGTCAGTCCGTACACGTGCCGGTCAGAACGATCCGTTCATGCCGGCCAGGCCGATCAGCGCGGCCAGTCCGCCGAAGAACAGGATCGCCGCCAGCACTGCCAGCAGGCTCAACCCGATCACGATGTAGCCCAGCACCAGTCCGGCGACGGCCATGCCGTCGCCCTCCAGGTTGCCCTGCGCGCGGCGGATCTCGCCCCGCGCCATGTGGCCGCAGACCACCGCGACCAGGCTGCCGAGGAACGGCAGCAGGGTCCAGCCGAGGATGCCGAAGACAAGGCTCACCACGGCGAGCGTGCTGGTCTGGCGGATGGGTGCATTCATTGGCGATCCTCAGAGGTCGAACTTGATGCCCTGCGCCAGCGGCAGTGAGTCGGAATAGTTGATGGTATTCGTTTGCCGGCGCATGTAGGCCTTCCACGCGTCGGAACCGGACTCGCGACCGCCGCCGGTTTCCTTCTCGCCACCGAACGCACCGCCGATCTCGGCGCCGCTGGTGCCGATGTTGACGTTGGCAATGCCGCAGTCGCTGCCGGCCGCGGACAGGAACGCTTCGGCGCGCTTGAGGTTGGTGGTGAAGATCGACGAGCTCAGGCCCTGCGGCACCGCGTTCTGCATCTCGATGGCTTCGTCGAGATCCTTGTACTTCATCACGTAGAGGATCGGCGCGAAGGTCTCGTGCTGGACGATCTCGGCGTCGTTGGTCAGCCCGGTGACGATGGTGGGCAGGACGAAGTTGCCGGCGCGGTCGATCGCCGCGCCGCCGGTTTCCACCTTGCCGCCGGCGGCCTTGGCCTTGGCGACGGCGTCGAGGTAGGCGTCCACCGCGTCCTTGCTGTTGAGCGGGCCCATCAGGTTGGCCGGGTCGGTGGGATCGCCGATCTTGCCTTCCACCTGTTTGTAGGCGGTGATGAGCTTGGCCAGCACGTCGTCGTACACGGCTTCGTGCACGATCAGGCGGCGGGTGGTGGTGCAGCGCTGGCCGGCGGTGCCGACCGCACCGAACACGATGCCGGGGATCGCCAGCTTCAGGTCGGCGGTTTCATCGAGGATGATCGCGTTGTTGCCGCCCAGCTCCAGCAGGCTGCGGCCCATCCGGCGCGCGCAGCGCTCGCCGACCATGCGCCCGACCTTGGTGCTGCCGGTGAAGCTGATCAGCGGGATGCGCTTGTCGTCCACGAACGCCTGGGCCAGATCGCTGCCGGCGTCGTTGAACAGGAAGAAGATGTCGGGGAAGCCGCCCTTGCGCAGCGCCTCGTTGCAGATCTTCATGCTGGCGATCGCCGACAGCGGGGTCTTGGGCGAGGGCTTCCAGATGCAGATATCGCCGCACACCGCCGCGACGAAGCTGTTCCATGCCCACACCGCGACCGGGAAGTTGAACGCGCTGATGATTCCCACCAGGCCGATCGGGTGCCACTGCTCGTACATGCGGTGGCCGGGGCGTTCGCTGTGCATGGTCAGGCCGTACAGCTGGCGCGACAGGCCCACGGCGAATTCGCCGATGTCGATCATTTCCTGCACTTCGCCGTCGCCTTCCGGCTTCGACTTGCCCATCTCCAGCGCGACCAGGGAACCCAGTGCGTCCTTGTGGGCGCGCAGCGCGTCGGCGCACAGGCGGATCGCCTCGCCACGGCGCGGCGCCGGGGTGGTGCGCCACACCTTGTAGGCGGCCTGCGCGCGCTCGACGATCAGGTCGTAGTCGGCCTGCGAGGAGGCGTGCACGCGGCCCAGCACCTCGCCGTTGGACGGGTTGACCGGCTCGATCACGCCGGCATCGGTGGTCTTCGACCATTCGCCGTTGCCGAGATAGGTGCCGGATTCGACGGCGGCAAGGCCGAGCGCGGTGAGGACGGGATGGGACATGGCAGGCTCCGGGATGCGGGTTTGACGAAGTGGGTGGGATTTCGGGAATCCATGGGAGGACGAACGCCCGTGGGAAATCCCCACTCGCGCCGCGCTGCTCCATGTTCCCGTTCCCTGGTGACCCCGGCCCGATTCGAACGGGCGACCTTCCCCTTAGGAGGGGGACGCTCTATCCAGCTGAGCTACGGGGCCTTGACCGGCCATTATCGCAATCGCGGAGGAATTCGCCAGTCCGCCGGTAATTCTGCTGATTCGTCCGCATGGATTGGTCGCATTGCCGATTGTGCTCACGCGTTTCGCAGGCGTTGCTTCAGCAGCGCCACATCGTTGCCCAGCGTCTGCGCGTGGCTGGGCCGTTGCAGCATCGCCGCCAGCGCCGGTGGCGGGACGATGGTCTCGCCCAGCAGCGGTTCGACCACTTCCGGAAACTTGGCCGGATGGGCGGTGGCGACGGCGGCCCAGTCGCCCTGCGCGCCACGCGTGCGCAGGCGGTCCAGCACCTCGGCGGCACACGCCGTGTGCGGGCAGATCACCTGGCCGCGTTCGTTGTGGATGCGGACGATGGCGGCGCGGATCTGCGCATCGCTCACCGCTTCGGCGCGCAGGGTGGCGCGCAGTTCGGCGTCGTCCGGATACAGGTACTGCAGGCGCTCGAAGTTGCTGGGCGCGCCCACGTCCATCGCGTTGGCCAGGGTGGCGATGCTGGGCTGCGGCGCGTAGTCGCCGCCGGCGAAGAAGTCCGGCAGCACGGTGTTGGCATTGCTGGCCAGCACCAGTTCGCCGATCGGCAGGCCCATGCGCTTGGCCAGCAGGCAGGCCAGCGCATTGCCGAGGTTGCCGGTGGGCACCACGAAGTTCAGCGTGCGACCGGTGCTGCGCCAGTGCTGCAGGGCTGCGTGCGCGTAATAGGCCGCCTGCGGCAGCAGCCGGCCCAGGCTGATGCTGTTGGCCGAGCCCAGCGGCACCTCGGCGCGGTAGGCGGCATCGGCGAGCAGGGTCTTGGCAAGGCGCTGGCAGTCGTCGAAGCTGCCGTCCACGCGGAACGCGCGGATGTTGTCGCCGAAGCAGCCCAGCTGGTGCGCCTGCCGCGGGGAGACGCGGCCATCGGGATAGAGGATGGCGACGCGGAACCCGGGCCGGCCGTCGAAGGCGGCGGCCACCGCTGCGCCGGTGTCGCCGGAGGTGGCCACCACGATCGTCAAGGGCTTGTCGCCGCGCGGCAGCGCCGCCAGGCAACCGGCCAGAAAGGCTGCGCCGTAGTCCTTGAACGCGGCGGTGGGCCCGTGGAACAGCTCCAGCAGGAAGTCGCCGCGCTTGCCGAAATCCACCAGCGGCGGCTCGATGGCGAACGCGTCGCCGCAGATGCGGGGCAGGGCGGATTCCAGCGCGCCGCCGGCGAAGAACGGGACGAGGAAGCGGGTGGCGATGTCGGCCAGCGTGTCCGCCCCATCGAACTGGGCGAGCGAGAGCGATGGCCATGTTTCGGGCATGTACAGGCCGCCGTCCGGCGCGAGGCCGGCGGCGATGGCATCCGCGATCGAAACAAGTGGCGCGCGGCCGCGCGTGCTGTATGCGTTCATGCCAGCACCCGTGCGGCCGGTCCGGCGATGGCGGTGAGAAGCAGATCGCTGTCGATGCCGGCGGCGGCAAAGGCGGCCTGCATCGCCGCGCCCGCGCGCTGAGCGCTGGCCGCGTCTTCGCACCAGGCGAACACGCTGGGCCCCGCGCCGGAAATGCTGGCGCCCATGGCATCGGCATCCAGCGCGGCCTGCTTCACCGCCGCGAAGCCCGCGATCAGCGGCGCGCGGCGCGGTTCCACCAGCACGTCCGAAAGGCCGGCCCGCACCAGCGACGCGTCGCCACGTTCGCAGCCCAGCAGCACCTGCGCCAGGTTCGCGCTCTGCGCCACGAATTCCTGCAGCGCATAGGCACCGGCCAGCGCTTCGCGTGCGCGGCGGGTTTCCAGCACGGCATGCGGATGCACCACCGCGGCGTGCCAGCTGGCCGGCACGTGGACCTTGGTCAGTCGATCCTCGGTGGCCAGCACCAACCCGCCCAGCAGCATCGGCCCGACGTTGTCGCCGTGGCGGCCGCCGCTGGCCACGGCCTCGCCGGCCAGCGCGTGCGGATACAGGGCGTGCGGCGACAGCGGCGCCTCCAGCAACGCGTTCGCCGCCACCAGCGCGGCCACGCAGGACGCGGCCGAGCCGCCCAGCCCGGAGCCCAGCGGGATGCCCTTGTCGATCCCGATCTCGAAGCCGTACGGCAGCGCCAACGCCTCGCGCAGCGCGATCAGCGCCATCCCGGCCGTGTTGCGCGCGGCCTCCAGCGGCAGGTCGGTGACCGTGCCGCGGATTTCTTTGATCCGCACCGTCGGCTCCTCGATGCGGCGTACCGTGGCGACATCGCCGATGCCGGCGATGCTGTGGCCGAGTACATCGAAGCCGACGCCGACATTGCCGACCGAGCCGGGCGCGAAGGCCCGCGCTTCGCGTCGCGCGGCGCTCACAGCCTGGCTCCCAGCGCCGCGGCCAGCCGCAACAGGTCGGAGAACACGCCCGCGGCGGTGACCTCCGGCCCGGCGCCGGGGCCTTGAACGACCAACGGGTTGTCGCAGTAGCGGCGGGTGGTGAACGACACGCAGTTGTCCGTCAGGCGCAGGTGGGCGAAGGCATGGTCGGCGGGAAGCTCGCGCAGCGCAACGGACGCCTTGCCATCACGCTCCAACCGCGCGACATATCGAAGCACGCAGCCGTTGGAGCGGGCGGCCTCCAAGCGCGCCCGCATCGGCGCGTCCAGCGTTTCCAGCCCGGCCATGAAGGCGTCGCGGTCGGCGCCGCGCAGGGCTTCGGGCACCAGGCTTTCCACCTGCACGTCGGCCAGTGACAGCGGCATGCCGGATTCGCGCGCCAGGATCACCAGCTTGCGCGCCACGTCGGTGCCCGAGAGATCGTCGCGCGGGTCGGGTTCGGTATAGCCCAGCGCATGCGCCTCGCGCACCAGCGTGGAGAAGGGCTTGCTGCCGTCGAACATGTTGAACAGCCAGGCCAGCGTGCCGGAGAAGATGCCGTCGATGGCCAGCAGTTCGTCGCCGGTATCCAGCAGGTCGCGCAGGGTGGAGATCACCGGCAGGCCGGCGCCGACGGTGGCTTCGTAGCGGAAGCGCGCGCCGCTTTTCGCCTTCGCCGCGCGGATTGCTTCATAGCGCTCCAGCGGCCCGGCGCCGGCCTGCTTGTTCGGGGTGATGACGTGGATGCCGGCGGCCAGCCAGCCGGGGTAGCGCTGCGCGACGGTGTCGCTGGCGCTGCAGTCGATGACCACGGCGTGGGGCAGGTGCGCGTCCAGCAGGTGTGTGGCCAGCAGATCGAGGCCGTCCGCGGACGGTGCGGCCTGCATGCGCGCGCGCCAGTCGGCTTCGTCGCCGTGTTCGCACAGCCACAGCGAGTTGCGGCTGGCCAGCGCGCGCAGGCGCAGGTCGATGTTGTGGCGCTCGCGCAGCCGCGGCAGCGCCGCCTGCAGCTGGTCGAGCAGGGCGCTGCCGACCTTGCCGGGGCCGATCACCGCCAGCGCAATGGTCTGCGGCGACAGCCAGAACGCGGCGTGCACCGCGCGCAGCGCGCGGGCGGCATCATTGGAGTCGATCGCCACCGAGATGTTGCGCTCGGAGGCGCCCTGCGCGATCGCGCGGATGTTGACCCGCGCGCGCGCCAGCGCATCGAACATGCGCGCCGCCACGCCCGGCGTGCCGGCCATGCCGTCGCCCACCGCGGCCAGCACGCTGACGCCGGCCAGCATCGTCACGCCCTGCACCTGTGCCCCGGCCAGTTCGCGGGCGAACGCCTCGCGCAGCGCGTCGCGCGCGAGGGCGGCTTCGCGCTGGTGGACGACGCAGCAGATCGAATGCTCGGAGCTGCCCTGCGAGATCATCACCACCGAGATGTGCGCGGCATGCAGCGCGGCGAACACGCGCTCGGCGGTGCCGGGCACGCCGATCAGGCCGGCGCCTTCCAGGCACACCAGCGCCAACTCGCCACCCAGCGTGAGTCCCTTCACCGGGCCGGCGGCGCTGCGGTCGCCATCGGCGTCGATGCGGGTGCCGGGGAAATCGGGATGGAAGGTGTTGCGCATCAGGATCGGCAGGCCGCGCGCGATGGCCGGCGTCATCGTCTGCGGGTGGATGACCTTGGCGCCGAAGTAGGCCAGCTCGCAGGCCTCGCGATAGCTCATCGCGGTCAGCGGTACCGCTTCCGGCACGATCCGCGGATCGGCCGACAGCACGCCGTCGACATCGCTCCAGATATGCAGCTCGTCGGCCTCGAACAGGCTGGCGAAGATCGCCGCGGAGTAGTCGCTGCCGTTGCGGCCCAGCGTGGTGGGCAGGCCGTGTTCGTCGCGGGCGACATAGCCGGTCACGTTGACACGCGCCTGCGGGTGGCGCGCGCGCCAGTCGGCCAGCAGCGCCGCGCTGGCATCCCAGTCGACCACCGCGCCGAGGTCGGTATGGCGAACCACCAGCACCTCGCGCGCGTCGAGCAGGGCGTAGTCGCCGCCGCGTTCCAGCAGGTGCGCATGCAGCAGCGACGTCGAGAGCACTTCGCCCATGCCGTGGATGCGCTCCAGCGCAGTGCGGCCCGGCTGGCGCAGCAACGAGGTGGCCTGCAGCAGCTCGGCCAGCTCGCCGCAGAGCGCGTCGATCCGCGCCAGCACTGCTTCGGGCTGCGTCAGGAGTTCCCGCGCGGTGTCGCGGTGGCGCTGGCGCAGGGCGGCCAGCCCTTCCTGCCAGCCACCGCCGCCGGTGGCGGCTTCACCCAGTGCCACCAGTGCGTTGGTGGTGCCGTGCATCGCCGAGGTGACGGCGATCTGTCGCGCAGCGCCATCGGCCAGCAGCAGGCCGGCGACATGGCGGATACGCCCGGCATCGGCCAGCGAACTGCCGCCGAACTTGTGTGCGCGGCAAACGGGTTTTGGCGGTGCGGGTTGCGACGAATCCATGGAGCCTCCGGTGGAAGCCCCGCGTCGCGTCGAGTCGGGATTCGCGCCCCGCCTCTTCGCTGCGGGGGCCGTGTGTCTGGGATGGTTATCCAGGCATGACCGACCGCACCGGCGTGGTACCGGTGGTAATGGTCGTGGTGGTGGTCATGCGGCGGGACATGGGTCGACTCTGCTGCACTGCAACGAAAATTGTCAAGCGGCGGTTTCGGATGGAACCGATCGCTCCGGCTCGCCGCTGCGCGCCGCCACCACCGCCGTGGCGGTCATGTCGCCGGTGACGTTGCCCACCGTCGCCAGCACGTCGGGGATGGCATCGACCGCCATCAGTACCGGCAGCGCGGCAATCGGCAGGCCCATGGCTTGGGTGATCGGCAGGTTGGTGGCGAGGAAGATCGCCTGGCCGGGCAGGCCCACCGAGCCCATGCTGACCAGCACGCTGAGCGCAACGCCCGTGGCCAGCTGTGCCGCCGTCAGGTCCACGCCCAGCGCCCAGGCGATGAAGCAGGCGGTGGCGATGTACTGGATCGGCGAGGTGATGCGGAACAGCGAGACCGCCATCGGCAGCACCAGCCCGGACACGCGGGCGGGGATGCCCAGCCGGTTCTGCGCGCTGTCCAGCATGGCCGGCAGCGTCGCCAACGACGACTGGGTGCTGGCAGCGACCGCCTGCACCGGCACCAGCCCGGCCATGAAGTGGCGGAAGCGGCGCTTGCCCACGGTGACCGCCACCGCGATGAGCAGCACCACCGCCAGCACGTACAGCGCGCACTCCAGCAGGATGTAGATGCCCAGCGCCTGCAACATGCCCAGGCCGGCGCGCGCGGTCAGCGCCAGCACCAGCGCGAAGATGCCCAATGGCGCGGCCCACAGCACCCAGTGCACGATCACGATCATGGCGTCGCTGATCGCCTTCAGCAGGCCCACCACCTGCGCGCGCGGCTCCGGCGCGAGGCGCGTGAGCGCGAAGCCGAAGAACAGGGCGAACGTCACCAGCGGCAACATCGCCGACGCCGCGGCGGCGGAGACGGCGTTGCTGGGCACCAGCGCCACCAGCGCCTCGGCCCAGCCGCCGGCGGGGGGCGCGATGTCCTGCGCATGGCCACGCAGCGCGGCGGCGACGGCCGGATCGGGCTGCAGCATCGACAGCGCCAGCGGCGCCAGCACCGCGGTCATCGCCGCGGCGGCGGCCAGCAGCACCACGAAGCTGACGATGGCTTGCCGCGCCACCCGCCCGGAATGGGCGGCGTCGCTGGCCTGGTTGATGCCCACCACCACCAGCGCGAACACCAGCGGCACCACGGTCATCTGCAGCGCGTTGAGCCAGAGCTTGCCGAACGGCTCGACCACGGCGGCGATCCGCAGGCCGGTGTCCGGTGCCAGCCACGCCAGCAGGATGCCGAAGACGATGCCGGCGACGAGGCCGGTGAGGACGCGCGCAGTCTGGCTCACGGGCGGGCCTCCGGGGTCGCGACTTCCGGCAGCTTCCAGTCCTGCTTCAGCGCCGCGTACTGCGCCATCGGCAACAGCACGAACACCGGCTTGCGGCGCGCATCCAGCCACGCCAGCAGCGCGTCCATGCTGGCCGGCGCCATCGCCGTGCAGCCGGCGGTCGCTTCGCCCGGCGCCTTCCACAGGTGGGCGAAGATGCAGCTGCCGCCCTGGCGCGCCGCGCCGCCCTGGTTGTGTTCGATCACGAAGCCTTCGCGATAGCGCTGGTCGCCGTCGACATGGATATCGCGGCGCATCGGCTCGCTGGACTGGTCGAGGTACGGTGCCTTGACCGTGCTGCGGTCGATGATCCTGTTGTAGTAGTTCGAGGCCGGCACGTCGATGCACCAGTCATTGGTCGTCATCGCCTGGTAGCGCAGCCCGGTGTTCGCGCTGTCGGCGTAGCCGAACGCGGTGCCGATGGCGAACACGCCGGCCGGCGCCTTGCCGTCGCCCTCGCGCTTGACCGGGCCGTCGCCGCGCTGCGGATTCAGGCCGAGGCCCCAGCCGCTGCCGTTGCGGCCCAGGGTCACCGGCACCGCTTCGCCGATCTGCTTCCAGCCGTCGCCCTCGCCGTTGCGTTCGAAGCGGCGCAACTCGCCGCCGGGGGCGTCCCAGTCGGCGGAGGTCACCAGCACCATCTGCTGCGCGTCCGCCCAGTTGCGCGCATCTGCGGAGGGGAGTGCGCTGCGATGGGCGCAGGCGGCAAGCGACAGGGCGAGCAGGGCGGTGGCGGTGCGGCGGATCGGCATCGTCATGGGGTCCGGGAAATTGTGGAATCGTAGCGGGCTTTTGCCGGAGGTTTCCGGCTGCGCGGGAATGCCGTCATCGCTGGTGCAAGACGAGCCCGGGCCATCACGGATCCAGCAGCGGCTGGATGCGCTCCAGCGTTTCCTGCAAGCGGGTGCGGCGCGCGCCGTCGGCCTCGTACAGGCGGATGAACAGCCGGTCGAGCAGGTGCTGCATGGCCGAGTGGTAGAGCAGGGGTTCGATGTGCGTACGCTCGTCGTGCGCGGACACCAGCATCGCCAGGTCGGCCTGCGCGCGCAGGGCGTTGGCGCTGTGGCGGGTGATGGTGACCACCTTGCCGCGCTGGCTGCGCATGTGCCGCGCCAGTTGACCCAGCACGGGCTGCTGGCCGTGCTCGGAGAACGCCAGCAACACGTCGTCCGGCCTGGCCGCGGACAGGCTGGCGGTCATGTGTGCGGCGTCGAAGTTGTGCACGGTGAGGATGCCCAGCTGCGCCAGCCGCAGCGCCAGCGTGCGCGCGTGCAGGTCGTCTTCGCCCTGGCCGATGATGAACACGGTGCGGGCGCGCCCGATCGCCTCGGCGACGGCGGTCAGGGTGCCGGGCGGGTTGATCAGGCGGGTGGCTTCTTCGGCCTCCGACTTGCGCAGCCACAGGCCGTAGCCCTGCGCGGCGGCTTGCGAGGCATCCTGCGGCTGCGGCTGCGCGCTGCCGTTGCTGTCGGCGCGGATCACCGCCTCGTTGATCGCCAGCTTCAGGTCCGGATAGCCCTTGAAGCCCAGCTTCTGGCAGAACTTGACCACGCTGGACTGGCTGATGCCCAGCGCGTTGGCCAGGTGCTGCGAGGAGTAGTCGCGCATCAGCTGGGCGTTCTCGACGATGAAGTCGGCGATGCGCCGCTCGATCGCCGACATGCGGTCGCGCTCGGAGCGGATCTTGACCAGCGCCGTGCCCACCGGGATCGCCTCAGGCGGCCAGGTCATGCGCGGGCGCGAGGCCTTCGATGTGGCGGATGCCAAGGCCGGGTGCATCGGTCACGCTGATCTCCGATTCGTTGAATATCACGCCGCTCTGCACCGGGTCGAAGCGGCACAGCGATGGTCCGTCGAGGTCCACCTTGCTGATCACGTCCGATTTCGCCACCGCCAGATGCACGGCGGCGGCGACGCCAATACTGGATTCCAGCATGCAGCCGATCATGCAGTCGATCCCGTACAGGCTGCAAATATCGGCGATCTTGACCGCGTTGGAAATCCCGCCGGTCTTCATCAGCTTGATGTTGACGATGTCGGCGGCGCGCATGCGGATCAGCTCCACCACTTCGCGCGGGCCGAACACGCTTTCGTCTGCCATCACCGGCGTGTGCACGCGCTCGGTGACGTAGCGCAGCCCGGCCAGGTCGTGCGCCTTGACCGGCTGTTCGACCAGCTCGAGCTTGACCCCGGCGTCTTCCAGCGTCTGCAGCGCATACACCGCCTGCTTGGCGGTCCAGCCCTGGTTGGCATCCAGCCGCAGCAGGGCACGGCCTTCCACCGCGGCATGGATCGCCTTGGTGCGCTCGATGTCCACGCCGATGTCCTTGCCTACCTTGATCTTCAGCGACTCGAAGCCGCGCTCCACCGCCGCCAGCGAGTCCGCCACCATCTTGTCGATGTAGTCCACGCTGATGGTGATGTCGGTGGTGATGGCCGGGTCGCCGCCGCCCAGCAGCTGGTAGATCGGCGCGCGGTACAGCTGGCCCCACAGGTCGTACAGGGCGATCTCCACCGCCGCCTTGGCGCTGGTGTTCTTCTCCATCGCGCCCTGCACCAGGTGGGTGAGGTGGTTGAGGTTGGCGATCTCGTGGCCGATCAGGCGCGGCGCGATGTAGTGGCGCACCGCCTCGACGATGGAGCCGTGGGTGTCGCCGGTGATGACCGCGGTGGCGGGCGCGCTGCCGTAGCCGACGTGGCCATCGTCGGTGTGCACCATCACCACCACGTCCTCCACCTGCTCGACGGTGCGCAGCGCGGTCTTGAACGGGGTTTTCAGCGGCACGCGCAGCATGCCGAAGCGGATGTCAGTGATCTTCATTGGGCGGCTGCCACCTTGACGATGTTGGTGATGCGGTCGACGTAGTCGTGGTCCTTGCCGAAGCGCAGCGGCAGCAGCGGAGTGACCGAAACGCCATTGAGGCGCAGCGAATGCGGCTTGCCGTCCGCGCCCAGCACGGTGCCGCCGTTGGTGTCGTGGATCACGTAGGGCATGCCGTCGATGTCGCCGATGTACATCATCACGTGACCGGGAATGTAGATCAGGTCGCCCACCTCCAGCGCCCGGACCGCGGCCATGCGCGTCTCGCGCGTATCGCCCGCCTCGAAATGCGTGCGCGCGAACACCGGGCTGACCGCCTGCGCGCTGGTGTTGCGCGGCAGCTGCACGCCCATGCTGCGGTAGACATCGGAGACGAAGCCGCTGCAGTCGCGCGCGTTGTAGGCATGGCCCCAGCCGTAGCGCTCGCCAAGGAACTTGAACGCCTGCCGGATCAGGTTGGCGCGGGTCAGCGGCAGGTAGTCGGCGCGGCTGTCCTCGATGCGCGGCAGCAGCGCCGGCGCGAACGCCAAGCCGCCGTCGGCGTTGCGCACCGGCAGCTCCAGCGTCCACGCGGTGTAGGGGTGCTGACCGTTGACCGGCTGGTCCGCCGCGGCCTGCGCCAGCGGCACGCGCGTGCCCATGTCCAGCTGCAGTTCCGACAGACGCGGCTCCTCGCGGGTGAACACGGTGCGCGGCTTGGCGCCGGTGATCACCCGGTAGGGCGCGCGCTGGCCGTAGCCCAGCACGGCGTCGCGGCTGCCCGCGGCGATGACATCGGCTTCCACCCACGCGGCGTAGCGCGGGCTGACCACGAACAGCCATTTGCCGTCGCCGCTGGCATGCGCGATCACCACCGCATCGCCCGGGAACAGCGCGCTTTCCTGGAAACGGTCGATGTCGGCGTCGTCGTCGCTGTTGAACACCCGCAGCGCGGTGGGAAACGCGCGCAGCGAGGCGCGATGGACGGCCATGCCGAAGCGGGTCGGCTGGCTGGCGGGGACGGCGTCAAGCGCGCGGTTGGCGACGATGGCGTCGAGCGTCGCCTTCGCCACCGGCTGGCCGGCCTCGTCCCACAGGGCGCGGGTTGGCGGCGAGGCCAGGTCGGTGATCCAGCCGGTAACCTGCGCGCGCGCCAGCGTGGCCGGCAGCGCGGACAGGTCGTGCATCGAGGTGTCTTCGCGCAGCAGCCGCGCGTTGCGGGCGTCGATGGCGGCGCGCGCCAGCAGCAGTGCGTCCGGCGCCTTGGCGCGGGCGATCCAGAAATCCGGGGTGAGCTGGGCGTCCGCGACGCCGACGACGCCGTGCGCAGGCACCGGCAGTGGGTTGGCCTGCGGCGTGCGCGCCATGCCGGTGCCGGGCAGGGCTGCCAATGCCAGCGCCAGCGCCAGCAGGCGTACGGCCGGCATGCCGGCGCGCGGGGATCGCGTGGGTGTCATTCCGACTCCTTCAGGTGGAGCACGCAGCCGGGTGAAGGCACTGCGGGCGGTGTTGCGGATTGTGCACTGCGGAATATCTGATTCGTGATTGTTATACGCCAAGAATAAATTATTGACCATATTTTCCCAGCGTGTTACACAGCCACGACAGTCGCTGCCGGCGGCGGGCGAGGAGCGGGAATCCCGCGCGCCGCGGCACCAGAACAACTCAATCATCGACCGGGGAGAGGTTATGAGCAGCACCCGCAATTTGCGCAAGTCCGTACTCAGTATCGCGATGGGCCTGTGCCTGACATCGCTGGCAGCCTCGCCGGTCTTCGCGCAGAGCGCCACCGGTGCCGTGGCGGGGCGCGCCAGCGCTGGCGACCAGGTGGTGCTGGTCAACAACGCCACCGGCGCCAGCCGCACGGTGACCGTGAACAGCGACGGCAGTTACCGCGTCAGCCAGCTGCCGGTGGGCGACTACAGCCTGCAGGTCAAACGCGGTGGGCAGGATGTGGGCCAGTCGTTGTCGGTGAACGTGTCGCTGGGCGGTACCACCACGGTCAATCTCGGCAACGAAGGCAACCTGACCAACATCGATGCGGTGCAAGTGGTCGGTTCGCGGGTAGTCAATCGAGTGGACGTGTATTCCACCGAGACCGCCACCAATGTGACCCGCGAGGAGCTATCGCGGATGCCAGTTGACCAGAGCATCGGTGCGGTGGCGCTGCTGGCGCCGGGCGTGGTGGCGTCGGGCGCCACCTTCGGAGGGCTGACTTTTGGTGGCTCATCGGTGGCCGAAAACGCCGCGTACATCAATGGCCTGAACGTGACCGACCCCTATCGGCGCCAAGGGTTCTCTTCGGTGCCGTTCGCGTTCTACCAAGAATTCCAGGTCAAGACCGGCGGCTACTCGGCCGAGTTCGGACGCAGCACCGGCGGTGTCATCAACGCGGTAACGCGCTCCGGCGGCAACGACTTCAAGGCTGGCATGGAGGTGACGCTGGAGCCGGCGGACTGGGCCGCGGAAAGAAAGGATCACTTCCATTCCGACGGCACGCTCGACGAGCGCAACCGCACCAGCCGTGACACCAATCCGTTGTTCAAGACCAACGTATGGGCTTCCGGTCCGATCGTGCAGGACAAGCTGTTCTTCTTCGCGATGTACGAAAAGCGCGACAACAACTCCAAGGATTACGACGCCACCGGAGCCTGGCTCACTCGCCGGGGCAATGGATTCTGGGGCGGCAAGCTGGACTGGCACATCAATGACGACCACTTGCTGGAACTGCTGGCGTTTTCCGACAAGGCCGACTCGGCAACCGACGTTTACCGGTACACATGGGAGACCGAAACGCTGGACAGCCTGAAGGGTGACAGCATCGCGAACTCCGGCGGCAAGAACTGGTCGCTGACCTATACCGGCCACTTCACTGACAACTTCACCGCCAAGGCGATGTACGGCGTGAACAAGCGCAGTGCCGCGAACAGCAGCACCCAGGATGCCGATTGCAGCATCGTGACGCGTTCAAGCACCTATACCGCGAAGTTCGGTGCGGAAACCACGCCGGAAGGTTGCCACCCGACCGAAAGCAGTATCGGCACGCGTTTTGACAGGCGCGAGGCGGCCCGGTTGGATTTCGAGTGGGCGCTGGGCGACCATCTGCTGCGATTCGGAGTTGACCGCGAGGTGATGGACTCAAGCAGTTCGGTGCGCTATCCCGGTGACGGCCGCAGTTACCAGGTGCAAGGTGCTACGGCAGGCAGCGCACTCAATGGCACCGTCATTCCTGCGGGGACCACCGCAATCGTGGATGCACGTCGCTACCTCACCGGGACGCCGGTCACCACCGAGGCGGAAGCGCTTTACCTGGAAGACAACTGGAACGTGACCCCCAATCTGTTGTTGAGCCTGGGGCTGCGCGCCGACAAGTTCCACAACAAATACGCCTCGGGCGTGACCTTCGCCAAGGCGGACTTCTCCGACATGCTTTCCCCGCGCCTGGGCTTCAGCTGGGATGTGATGGGCGATGGTTCGACCAAAGTGTTCGGCAACGCCGGTCGCTACTACCTGCCGCTGACCAACAAGCTGCCTGACTACTTCGCCGGCACCACCGACGAACACACCTACTACGTGCTTGACGGCTGGCAGCAGATGCAGCATCCGGTGGCAGGCACCTATCTGCTGCCGATCCTCGGCGCGCAGATCGGCGGCATCAATACCAACGGCAACGTCCCGGCACCGCAGGACTTCCGCACTGCCGTGGCGCGGGACCTGAAGATGGTGTTCCAGGACGAGTTCATCCTCGGGTTCCAGCGCGCCATCAACCCGGCGTGGTCGTACGGCGTCAATGCCACCTACCGGCGGATGACGCGCTCTGTGGAAGACGTTCGCATCAATCATGTGGAAGGCTGCCCCTGGTATTCCGGTGACTGGCCGATCATCAATCCGGGCGAGACCAACACGTTGTGGTGTCCCACCACCAATGATTGGGTGACCTTCGACAGCTCCGAGGATGGCTACAAGGCATTGGGCAGCGGCGCGATCATGGGCTACAAGAAGCCCAAGCGCACCTACAAGGCGGTGGAGTTCCAGCTCGACCGTGCGTGGGATGACAAGTGGGCGTTCAACGCCAGCTATCTCTGGTCCAGGAGCGAGGGCAATATTGAAGGGCCGGTGAACTCCGATACCGGCTATGCCGACACCAACCTAGTGCAGTACTACGATCACCCGGCGGTGAACGAGCGCTACGGCGTGCTGTTCAACGACTTCCGCCACCAGATCAAGCTGCGTGGCAGCTTCAAGCTGAACGACATGTGGAGTTTTGGTGCCACCTTGTCGGCGCGTTCGGGCGGTCCGATCACCGCGTTCGGCGTGGTCTGGCCCAACGACAATCGGGCGGCGGGTGGTTCTGGCGAGTTCAGCGGCGGTGGCTCGGGTTGGCTGTGTGAGCAGTCCGCCAGCAACGACTGCTCCAAGTGGGCGACGCGGCAGTTGACCTATTCGGAGCGCGGAGCATTTGGTCGCATGCCCTGGGTCACTGATCTGAACGCGAACGTGACCTGGACGCTTCCAGTGGAAGGTGTCGACCTGAAGGCGCGTTTCTCCGTCTACAACCTGCTGAACAACCAGACCGCCATCAACGTGCATTCGCGCCACGAAAGTACCCCCGGCGTGGTGATGCCCTACTTCGGGCAGGCCACCGTCTGGCAGTCGCCGCGCTACATGAATCTCGTCGTGACCTACAACTTCTGATCCCTTGATCGGACATTGATGCAGTTTTGCGGTTCCCCCTGGAGGCGGCCCTAGCCGGGCCGCCATTTTTTTTGAACGGAACGGAAGTGCGCTGGATGGATGCGACAACGGGCACGGTCGATGGCGTGGCACTGGTGGCGCTGGCCGCGCGCGAGGGCACGCCGCTGTACGTGTATTCGGCGCCGGCGATCCGCGGGCGCGTTCGCGCATTGCGCGATGCGCTGGCGGGCCTGGATGCCGGCATCCGCTATGCGGTCAAGGCCAACGGCAACGGCGCCATCCTGCAGTTGCTGGCAGCCGAAGGCGCGGGCGCCGACATCGTTTCCGGCGGGGAGCTTCAGCGTGCGCTGCGTGCCGGCATCGCTGCGGCCGACATCGTGTTTTCCGGGGTCGGCAAGACCGACGTGGAGATCGACGCGGCGCTGGCCGCGGGCATCGGTCGCTTCAACGTGGAATCGCGCGCGGAGCTTGATGCGATCCAGCGCATTGCCGCCGCACGCGGATGCACCGCGGTCGCTTCGGTGCGGATCAATCCGGACGTGGACGCGCTGACCCACGCCAAGATTTCCACCGGCAAGGCGGAGAACAAGTTCGGCGTGCCGACGGACGAGGCGCGGGCGTGGTTCGATGGCGCCGCGCAGTGGCCGAACCTGCGCCTGGATGGACTGCACATGCACATCGGCTCGCAGCTGCTGAGCCTGCAGCCGGTGCGCGAGGCGCTGCAGCGGATGGCCGCGTTCTGGCGCGAGCTGGAAGCCGCCGGCCACGCCATCGCCAGTATTGACGTGGGTGGTGGCCTTGGCGTGCGTTACCGCGATGGCGAAGTGGCGCCGGACGCAGCCGAGTACGCGGCCGCGATCCGCGAAGCACTGGCCGGCTTCGGTGGGCGCATTCTGGTGGAGCCCGGACGCTGGCTGGTGGCCGAAGCCGGGCTGCTGCTGACCCGCGTGGTACTGGAAAAACAGGGCCGCGCGCGTCGCTTCCTGGTGCTGGACGCGGGCATGAACGACCTGCTGCGGCCCAGCCTGTACGAGGCCTGGCATGACATCGTGCGGGTCGGTGGCGATGTCGGCCGCGAGCGCGTGGCCTACGACGTGGTCGGGCCGGTCTGCGAAACCGGCGACACCTTCGCCCGGCAGCGCGACATGCCGCGCTGCGATGCCGGCGACCTGGTCGCCATTCTCGGCGCGGGCGCCTATGGCGCGTCGATGGCCTCGACCTACAACTCGCGCCCGCTGGCGGCGGAAGTGCTGGTGGAGGATGGCCGCTACGCGCTGATCCGCAAGCGCCAGGATTTCGATGCGATGATCGCCGACGAACGCCCCGCGAACGAATGGAAAAGCGCATGAAGCCCGCCCTTGTCCTGCTGCTGGCCCTGCTGCTGCCGGTCGTCGGATCCGCCGCAGCGCCGGCAGGGCCGGACCCGCAGGCAATCGACGCCACCGTGCGCCAGGTCATCGCCCGCTACCGGCTGCCGGGCATCGCGGTGGGCGTGATCGAAGACGGCAGGGTGGTCTTCGCCCGTGGTTACGGCGAGACCGTGCATGGCAGCGGCGATCCGGTGACGGACAAGACCCTGTTCAAGATCGCCTCCAACAGCAAGGCGATGACCGCGGCGGTGCTGGCGCGGCTGGTGCAGCAGGGCAAGTTGCAGTGGGATGACCCGGTGGTGAAGCACCTGCCGGCGTTCGCGATGCATGACCCGTGGGTTACCGCGCACATGACGGTCAGCGACCTGCTGGTGCACAACAGCGGCCTGCCCGAAGGAGGCGGCGACCTGATGCTGTGGCCGGAACCCAATCTTTTCACCCGCGACGACATCGTGCGCGGGCTGCGCCACATCAGGCCGGCCTACGGCTTCCGCGCCGGCTATGCCTACGACAACCTGCTGTACGTGGTGGCGGGGCAGGTGGCTGCCGCGGCAGGCGGCGCCTCCTACGAGGAACTGGTGCGGCGCGAGCTGTTCGCCCCGCTGGGATTGTCCGGCTGCCGGCTGGGTGAGTTCGCCCTGAAGGATGCCGGCAGCGTGGCGCAGCCGCACGGCCGCGATGGCGACCAGGTCGTGCGTACCCGCGGCGATGCCGACATCATCCCCGCGATTGCTTCCGCGCCAGCCGGCGGCATCCGCTGCACGCTGGACGACATGCTCATCTGGGCCAACAGCTGGTTGGCGCCGACCGCGGCGCAGGAGGCGTGGCTGGGCGAGGCGCAGCGCGCGGAGATGTGGAAGGCGCGCACGCCGATGCCGATCTCGCGCCTCAAGCGGCAGTGGGACGATACCCATTACTACGCCTATGCCTACGGCTTCCGCCTGGCCGACGTGGACGGCGAGTGGACGGTCTCGCACACCGGCACGCTGGGCGGCATGTATTCGATGATGATGCTGTTGCCGGACCGCCGTTCCGGCTTCGTGTTCATGATCAATGGTGACGGCGGCAGCGCCCGCACCGTGCTCGGCACCGCGCTGCTGAAGCTGTTCACCGCGCCGGGGAAATCCCTGGGCGTGGACGGCTACGCCGACGTGCTGGCCACGCCGCCGCCGGCCGCGGCGCCCAAGGCCGCGCTGCCCGACATTGCCCGGCGCCAGCCGGTTTCCGCGAGCGAGCTGCGCGAATGGCTGGGCGTCTGGCGCGACCCGTGGTTCGGCGAGGTGCGGATCTGCGCGGTCGGCGAGGCGGTGGAATGGCGCGCGGCCAAGTCGCCGAAGATGCACGGCCGGATCGGCCGCCTGGACGGCCGTCACCTGCTGGTCTGGGACGACGAGGCCGTGGACGAAGACGCGTGGCTGGCATTCTCCCGCGAGGGCGGCAAGGCCCGGCTGCGCATGGCCAAGTTCAATCCCGACGGCGATTTCAGTTCCGATTACGAGGACCTGGCCTTCGTGCGGGAGCGCGGCTGTGAGTAGGGCGTTGCTGCTGGCGGCCCTGCTGGCCTGCGTCGCGCCGCTGCATGCCGGCGAAGCGCCGGTGCTGTCGCCCGCGCGCAGCATGGACGAGGCCGGCTTGGTGGACATCCGCACGCTGGTGCCGGACCTGTCCCAGGAAATCAGATATGCCGGCAGCCACAACTTCGTCGGCGTGCCCATCGACGGCTACCTGGCGCCGCGCTGCTGGCTCAAGCGCGAAACCGCGCAGGCACTGGCGCGGGTCGAGGCGTCGCTGCGCAAGCAGCACCAGCGCCTGCGCGTGTACGACTGCTACCGCCCGGCGCGTGCGGTGGCGCAGTTCGTGCGCTGGATGGACGATGCGGCCGATACCCGCACCAAGGCCGAGTTCTATCCGGACCTCGACAAGCCTCAGCTGCGCGGCGTCTACATCGCACCAGTCTCCGGGCACAGCCGCGGCGGCACGGTCGACCTGACCCTGCTGCAGTGCGATGCCCAGGGCGCGGCCTGCACACCGCTGGACATGGGCACCGCCTTCGATTTCTTCGGCACCCTTGCCAATACCGACAGTCCCGAGGCCAGCCCCGCCCAGCGCGCCAACCGCCACCGGCTGCGCGACGCGATGGCGGCCGAGGGTTTCGCCAACCTGCCCGAGGAGTGGTGGCACTTCCGCCTCGATCCCGAACCTTCCCCCGACCGGTATTACGACGTGCCCGTGACCGCGCCCCCGACCCGCGACGCCGCCATCGATGCGCTGATGCAACGCTATGAGGGCGAAGCGCCCGGCGCTTCCCTGCTGGTGCTGAAGGACGGCGCGGCGGTGGTGGCGCGCGGTTACGGCCGCGCCGACCTGGCGCGCGACATCGAAGCCGGCCCGGCCACCGCCTACCGGCTGGCCTCGATCAGCAAGCAGTTCACCGCCGCCGCCATCCTGCTGCTGGCGCAGGACGGCAGGCTGTCCATCGACGATCCGGCGCGCAAGTGGCTGCCGACGCTGCCGACGCTGCCGGACGCCGCCGCCGCGATCACTTTGCGCCAGCTGCTCACCCACACCTCCGGGCTGGTGGACTACGAAGACCTGATGCAGGAGCCGTACGACGGGCAGATCCGCGACGCCGGGGTGCTGGCGTTGCTGGAAAAGGAAAACCGCCTGTACTTCGCGCCGGGCAGCGCCTACCGCTACAGCAACAGCGGCTATGCGCTGCTGGCGCTGGTCGTGGAGCGCGCCTCGGGCATGGCCTACCCGGACTTCCTGCGCAGCCGGATTTTCCAGCCGCTTGGCATGCAAGGCAGCCTGGCCTACGTGGCCGGCGGGCCGGAGGTGCCGCACCGGGCCTTCGGCCACAGCGAAACCAGCGGCGCCGCGCCTGTCGAAAGATGGCAGCGCACCGACCAGAGTTCGACCAGCGCGGTGCTGGGCGATGGCGGCATCTATTCGAGCATCGACGACCTGGCGCGCTGGGACGCGGCGCTGTACGACGACCGCCTGTTGTCGGACGCCTCGCGCGCGCTGGCGTTCGCCCCGCACGTGAAGGTGGTGGGCGAGGGTTTCGACGCACACTACGGCTTCGGTTGGCGCATCACCGGCGACACCCGGTGGCATTCCGGCGAAACCATCGGCTTCCGCAACGTGATCGTGCGCTGGCCGGCGCGGCAGCTCACCGTGGTGCTGTTGACGAATCGCAACGATCCCGAGCCGTACAGGACCGCGCTGGAGATCGGCGCGCTGTTCCTGCGCGATTGAGCGGGCGCGCCCGCCTGCACTTCAGCGCAGACGGAACACCGCCACTGCCCGAACGGTGAGCGGTGGCTGGTGGAGGCTCACGGCGAGGTTTTGCCGCTGCCTGCCTGCGTCAGCCCCAGCGTGCCGTCCGCGTGCACGATGAAACGCCCCACCACTATCTTGCCGGTCTGCTCCAGCAGGCGAAGGTTGACGGTCTGCTCGTGCGCGCCGGCGGTGCCGAAGCCGGTCTGCAGGCTCAGGTTCAGGGTGGCGCCGCGGGTCAGCTTCGCCAGCCGGCTGCCGTAGTAGTTCACCGCCACCTCGTAGATGCCGGGTTTGGGGTTGCGCAGGATGAACTCTTCGGGGCCGTAGCCGGCGGTGAAGTCGCGTGAGATGGTGCCGCCCTGGTAGCTGAGGCGATGGCTGTAATAAACCTCCTCGCCATTCGGATCGGTCACGTGCAGGTCGATGTCGGTGTCGTCGAGGTCCCAGCGCAGCACGGCGCGCAGGCCCACCGGCAGAGGCTGCGCGAGCAGGTCGCCAGCGGTCGTGATCGTCGCAGCAGGGCAGCGTGTACGCAGGTCGTTGCGCTCTGCCAGCGCAATCACCCCGATGTCCGCGAAGCGCGGCGACCACGGCGCATCCACCACGTGGTCCAGCAAGGCCAGCGCTTCGGCGCAGGTTGCCGGCGCACGCAGTGCCAACGCCAGGTCGCGGAATGACTGCGGTTCGTCCGGGGCGAGCTCGCGCAGCTTGCGCAGCAGTGCAATGGCGGTTTCCTGCAGGCCAGCTTCCTGCAGCCGGTAAGCCACCAGCCGCAGACTGGCGGGGTCGTTCGGCATCAGCTCCACAAGGTTGCTGAGCACCCGCCAACCGCGCTCGGCATCGCCCAGCTCGAACAGCCGCTGCGCTACGTCGAAGTGGAAGGCCGGGCTTTGCCCGTATTGCGTGCGCAGGTCCAGATAGCGGTGGTAGAGCGCCGCCGCCGCATGCGCGGCGCGCAGTTCGGCCACGTAGGGCGAATCCATGGTCACGGCCTGCAGCTGGATGCCGATGTCGCCCGTCTGTGTATCCGGTTCGGACGGTGCAGGTGCGGGCGGCGAGGGTGGTGTGGGCATCGAGGCAGGTGCTGCCGCCGCATCCGCCGCCATTGCCGCGGTGGCGCCGACCAGCCGACTCGGTGCAGGCCGGCGCTCCCGTGCCATCTCCGCCTCTTCGCGGGCGCGCTGGGCTTCCGTCTGGCGGCGTTGTTCGGCCCAACGTGGACGCGGATCGTCCTTGGGGAAGACGGTGTTCCACCACGCAGTTCGCGCCTCCCAACCGCGCTGGATCGCCCGCCGGTTTTCCATCCAGGCGGTGGATTTCTCGGTCTCCAGTTGGGCGCGCCGCCGCTGGATGCGGTCGCGCAAGGCGACGTCCGCCGCCGGCGGCAGGATGCCGAAGCGGACGTAATCATCGTCGCTTTCCAGCACCAGCAGGCTGGTCTCGCGATTGGCCACGCCGAAGCGTTCGCCCAGTGCAGCCAGCGCGGCGCGGTGCTGGTCTGGCTGGGCTTCCAGCGCCTCGGCCTGCCAGGTGGCGCACCAGAATTCGGCCAGTGCGGAGTTGCGCGCGGGCAGCGCCCGGTGCGCCTGCTCGCGAGGCCCGGAGGCCGTGGCATGGATCACCGGCAGGCGTGGAGCGGCGCCCGCGGCCCGGGCCACGTGACAGGCCCGGAGCGCGCCGTCGTCGACCGCGTACTGCTCGAGGTACCAGTTGCGATCCAGCGGGCCCAGCGTCGCCTGCAGGGTTGGCGTGCGGCGCAGGGCGCGCAGGGCCTGGTCGGGCGTCAGCGTCGCAAGGTCGAGTATCTGGCCGCCGCTGTGCGTGATCCAACGGGCCAAGGCGGGATCCGCCACGCCCTTGGCGATCACGAACACCGGTGCGCGGGTGGCGGGATCCACCGCGCCCGGCAAGGTGGCGACGCCATCGCTGAAAAGCAGTACCTGCCGGGCGCGCGGGTCGGCGCGCCAGGCTGGCAGCGCGGTGGCGCCGTCGGGTCGTTCGTCGGCCAAGGTGGAGAGGAACTTCGCCAGTGCGCTCGCGGAGTCGATGCGAAGCTGGCGCCGCTGCACGGTTTCATGCACAACGCTCACGGTGACGTCAACGGTGCGCCCGCGCAGGTAGCGATCCAGCAGCTGGAGTTCCGGTGTGCGGTCGCTGCCGAGCGTGCTGTAGGAAGCATCCCAGACCACCTCGATGCGGCTGGTTGCGGGCGGGGTTGGCACCGCCGCCGGACGGCGTGCGGGCACTTCCAGCCAATGCATTTCCAGGCCGTCCTCGAACCTTGCATGGAAGCTGGCATCTGTCGTCGGCGCCGCGAGACATGCGCTGGGCGCGGGCTTGGCGGCGGCTGCTTGCCAGCTGGCCGCATGCACGGATTGCGCGGCATGCCAGCCAGGCAACGTGGTGCCGGCGGATACCGGTTTGGTCGTGGCCGTGACGCGCGACGTCGGTTGGCTACCCAGCGGCAGGCCTGCGTCGAGGCGATGGCGCCAACCGCAGGCCTTGCGCGCGGCAAGGCTGGCGATATCCAGCCGCAGGCGGCGTTCGCCGTGGGCGGGGATCGGGAACACCCGGATGCCGTAGCGGTTGCCCGCATCCTTCTGCGCCAGCGCCGGGTCCACCCGGTTGCGCACGGTTTCCTCGAAGGCGGCGTGGGCGCGAACCCGCTCCACCGGTACCGCATCGCGCAGCTGACCCTCGATGTCCAGCGCATACCCGTGCAGGCGTTCGTTGCCGGCGAGCGGCACCTGCACGGTGGTCTCCAGCGGTCGGTCGTGGGGATTGCGGATGATCAGCTCGATCCGGCGCAGGGCGAAAGGGCCGTCCAGCGTCCATTCCACCCGGGTGGCTGTCAGCTGTACCTGGTCGTCGGCCTCGATCCTGGGTGGCGTGGCGGCCGCGGCAACGTCAGGGGCGACCAGCAGGCAGGCGAACGCGGCGCAGCGAAGTACGGAGGCATTGCGAAGGGCGGCGTTCATTGGTGTGATCCTGTTGGCGAGGCCGACGGGTTGGGTGGGCATGGCGAAGGCGCCGAACACATCGAACGTGGTTCGGTGCGCATCGGGGTTAAGTGTTGAGAACATCACCGGCTCTTGATGACGTCCCCGCGGGCCAAGATGACCCGGGCAAGGCCTTCCCGGGGCCCGCCCTTGTTCACCGCCGTCGCCGCAGCAGGCGCAATCTTGAGCCATGCCAGCGGCGGCTCGTCAAGCAAGGTGGTCCTGCGCGCGGGGAGTTGGCAGCGCGTCGCGGCATCCGTATAATCGCCATTCCCTTATGGGGCCATAGCTCAGCTGGGAGAGCGCGTCGTTCGCAATGACGAGGTCGGGAGTTCGATCCTCCCTGGCTCCACCAAATCCAAACCCCAGCCGTCCGCGGCTGGGGTTTTTGGTTTTCGGCCCCGCGATGCTTCGAGCGGCCTGGGCGGGAGACCGGCGGGTTCGCTCAGGGCCGCAGAACCGACGCGCCCGCGTGCAGCGCCGGGTGGTCGGCCTTGGGGCGGTCGAGGTGGTAGCCCTGGACCATGTCCACGCCCATTTCGCGCAGCATCAGCAGGGTCTTGCCGTCTTCCACGAACTCGGCAACGGCTTGCTTCCCCATGCCGTGTGCAACCTCGATGATGGCGCGCACGAATACCTGGTTGTCGCGTTCCAGCGGCAGGTCGCGGATGAACATGCCGTCGATCTTGAGGATGTCGGCCTGCAGGTGCTTGAGGTAGGCGAACGACGCGAACCCGGTGCCGAAATCGTCCAGGCAGATCGGGCAGCCGGTGCGGCGCAGCGCGGCGATGAAGCGCGCGGCATCGCCCATGTCGGACACCGCCGAAGTCTCGGTCAGCTCCACCAGCAGCCGCTTGGGCGAGACGTGCTGCCGCTGCAGCTGGGCGCTGATGTAGGCGGGCAGGTCGGGATCATCGAAGGAGCGGCCGGAGATGTTGATGGCCATTGCCGGCAGGTGCGGATGGGCGGCCAGCAGGCGGATGGCCTCGTTGACCACCCAGCGGTCTATTTCCAGGATCTTGCCGCTCTTCTCGGCCTGGTCGATGAATTGCCCGGGCAGGATCAGCTGGCCCGGCGCGGTTTCGTCCTCCATCCGGATCAGCGCTTCCAGATGGGCGAGGTGGCCATTGCCGGCGCGATAGACGCCCTGGAAGTGCAGCTGCAGGTGGCCATTCTCCAGCGCCCGCGCGATGCGGTCGTTCCACGCCAGCCGCCCCGCCATCTCGCGCGAGGTATCGCGGTCGACGCGGTACACCTTCCAGCGGTTCTTGCCGGTGTGCTTGGCCTGATACATGGCGGCATCCGCGTGCGCGACCAGCTCTTCGGCGTTGCCGGCATGGGTGGGGTAGTGCGCGATGCCCAGGCTGGCGGTCATGCGCACGGTCTGGTCCTGCATCGCCATCGGCGTCTGCGAGATGCGCCGCACGACCCGCTCGGCCAGGTGCTCGGCATCGTCCTGGCTGGCATGCGGCATCAGCACGGCGAACTCGTCGCCGCCGAGGCGGAACAGGATGTCGCCCTCGCGGACGAGCGTGCGCAGTTCGATCGCCACCCGGTTCAGCACCGCATCGCCGGCGCGATGGCCGAAGGTATCGTTGACGTACTTGAACTCGTCCACGTCGAAGAACAGCAGCGCAGCCTGGGCCGGGATGCGCTCTGCATCGTGGAAGAACCGCGTCAGCTCGTCGCCGAAACGGTGGCGGTTGTAGAGATTGGTCAGCGCGTCGTGTTCGGCCAAGCGGGTCAGCTGCGCCTCGGTCTGGCGCTCGCGGGTCACGTCTTCCTGCACCCACAGGTGGCCGATGAAATGGTCATGGCCGTCGTGCACAGGGTAGGCGTTGTGCAGGATCACCCGGTCGTCGAACAGACGGATTTCCAGCTGTCGGGGCCGCTCCTGGTGGGTCAGCGACTCCTCCAGCTGCGGCAGCACTTCCTGCGGGGCCGCCATCAGCCGCTTGGCGATTTCCAGCGTTTCCCGGGTGCTGCGGCCCACCACCGTGGTGCCCTCGGGCAGCTCCCACATCGACAGGAACGCCGCGTTGCAATAGGTGATGTGGTTGCCGTTGCCGACGAACACGATGCCCAGGTTCATCGCGCCCAGCAACGCCAGCAGGCGCGCGCGCTCTTCCTCCAGCCTGGTCATGAACTGGCGGCGTTCGTCGATCTCGGTCTGCAGCGCCTGTGCGTGCGCGAACTGCATTGCGCGCTGCTGGATCAACTCCTCCACCATGTCGTCGAAGGCATCGGCCAGCCGGCCGAGTTCGTCGCGGCTGCCCATGGCGATGGGCTGCGGATCGCGGCCCTGGCCCAGTTCGTCGACCGCCACCGCCAGCCGCTTCAGCGGGATTGCGAACAACCGGCGCACGCGCCGCCGCAGCATCCACATCGCCGGCAGCAGGCCGGCAATGCCGATGCAGAACAGCGCGGCCATGCCCCAGATCAGCAGCTGGTCCACCCGCGACTGCGGCAACAGATAGACCTGGAACCAGCCCGGACCGTGGATCTTCGACCACGCCACCCATTGACTGCCGTCGGGGGTGCGCCCGGCGCCGCTGTCGGTCGCGGCGGTGGCGACCATCCGCTGCACCTGCTCCAGCACCGGGTCGTCCAGGCTGGCGATCTTCAGCTGGCCATCGGCGGCGGCGATGCGCCGGCCCAGCTGCGGGTGTGCGATCAGCTCGCCTTCGGTGCTCAGGATCAGCTGGGTGCCTTCCTCAGCGTGGCTGGCAGTTGTCCGGTCGATCAGGGTCTGCACCGAGACGTCGTGTCCCAGCGTGCCCACCCACCGGCCCTGCCAATCCAACGGCTTGATCACCGAGACCATCCAGGTGGCGGCTTGTTTGTCGAAGTAGACCGGCGTCCAGAACACCTTGCGCTGCGGGTTGCGGCGCGGCTCCGAGCCTTGCATGGTGGGATAGCCGGTATTGGTGGCGGCGGCATCGGCGCCGCTGCCCCAATCCACCCCGCGGGCGTAGACCATCAGCCCGTCTTCGACGAAGTCCATGTAGACCGAGAAGAATGGCGGCGCCAGCGCCGGACCCTGCTCGCGCAACAGGTCGTAGGCGACCACGGCGCGCAGGCGTGCGGAATCGCCCAGCCCCTGCGGCGGCTGGTGCAGGTACAGGGTGGGCGCGCGCTGCACATCCACCAGCTCCGGGCGCAGCCGCCACAGGCCGTCGGCGCTGCGCGCGAACAGCGCATCGAAGCGCGCCAGGGTGGCATCGCGGTCGGCCTGCGTGAGCCGCAGCAGCAGTTCCCCCTGCAGCCGCTGCACGCTCTGCTCGGCCTGCAGGAACAAGCCCTCGCTGGCATTGGCGCGCAGCTCCACCGCGTGCCGGGCAACCATCGGCACCAGCCTGTCGGCCGTCATCCGCATCGCCAGGTACCCCAGCGCGGACAGCAGCAGCAGTAGGGCGAGAAACAATCCCCAGATGCTCAGGGACAGCCGTTGGATCAGCGATGTGCGCGGCCGGTTGTGCAGCACGTAGGGTCTCGTCGAGGGAATGAAGCGTTGGCCAGCCGGGGTGGAGCAAGCCACCATGACCGGGTCTTCATACTAGACGTGCCGTGAGCTGGCAACCGGCCGTGCGCTATCAAGCCGGGCCCGTTTCGGGCCGGCCGGTGCGCGTTGCCTTGCGGGATCGCTTATGCGCCGTTGCCGGGAGCGGTTTGCATGTGGAAATCGTGCAGATATTTCTCACCCTCGTCGTCGAGGATGGTGACCACCGTCTTCAGTTCCGGGTACTGCGCCATGAGGCGGCGTGCCGCCAGCACATGAGCGCCGGAACTGGGGCCGCACAGCAGGCCGCGCTCGCGTGCCAGCGCGTACATCTGCGCCACCGCATCCTCGCTGGAGATGCTGATGGTGGCATCCACCAGCTCACGATGACGGGCATAGATGGCCGGAATGAAGCCGTCGGAGATGCCCTCGATCTTGTGCAGCGCCACCTCGCCGCAAAGGATGGTGCGCGATTCCGAAGGTTCCATCGCAAACAGGCGCACGTTCGGATTCACCGCGCGCAGCGCCTGGCCGACGCCGATCAACGTGCCGCCGGTGCCGACCCCGTGCACGAACGCATCCGGCACCCGCCCGCCCAGCTGGGCAAGGATTTCCTGGCCCAGCCAGCTGCGGTTCTCGTCCACGTTCCATTCGTTCTCGAACTGGCCGGGGAAGAAGTAGCCGGGCTGCTGGCCGAGTTCGCGCGCACGTTCCAGCGCGGCATTGACGTGGAAGTTGCCGCAGAACAGCACTTCGGCGCCGAACGCGCGGGAAATCGCCACCCGCTCGCTGGACAGGCCTTCCGGCATCACCACCAGCATCCGGTAGCCCTTGACCGCGGCCACCATCGAGAAGGCGTTGCCGGTATTGCCGCTGGTAGCCTCCACGATGGTGTCGCCGGGCTTGAGCAGGCCTTCCTGTTCGGCGCGTTCGACGATGTAGCGGGCGATGCGCGCCTTGATCGAGCCGGACGGATTCAGGAATTCGCACTTGGCGAGCACGCCGTCGATATCCAGCAGCGGGGTGTCGCCGATGGCGCCGAGGATGCTGCTGGCAATGCCGGGATGGCGGGTGGACACGGGCTTGCTCCGCTGCGGGGTGGCCTGCAGTCTGCGCCGGCGCCGGTCGCCGCCCCATGATGCAGGTCAACGGTGCGCAGGAACGCGAAACGCCCCTTGCGGGGCGTCTGCGGAGATGGCCGTCAGGGCCGAACCGGCGTGGTTCAGCGGTGGCGGTAGGTGATCCGACCCTTGGTCAGGTCGTAGGGGGTCATTTCGACCTTGACCCGGTCGCCGGTCAGGATGCGGATGTAGTTCTTGCGCATGCGGCCGGAGATGTGGGCGATGATCTCGTGGCCGTTCTCCAGCTTCACCCGGAACATGGTGTTCGGAAGGGTTTCGGAGATCGTGCCTTCGAATTCGATGACGTCGTCTTTCGCCATGTGTCTGCCGGAGCGTGTCCTGTATCTGGGGAGGGCGCCATGAATACGGGGCCCGAAAGTCCGACATTCTGCCACGTCGGGCCGGGTCTTGCAAAAAACCCGTTAATCGTTCAGGCGGAGGCAAGCGCAGAAGCCGGCCATTGGCCGAAGCGTTCCTGCCAATTTCCCGGCGTGGCGGGAAGGTCACGCAGGCGGGCAAGGGCGGCCAGATAGTCCGCGCGCGGCCAGATTTCCACGCCCAGCCGGCGGGTGTGCGGATTGGGCACCTGCGCATCCAGCAGCGGCCAGCCCCAATCGCGCAGCCGCCGCGCCAGCGCCGCCAGCGCCAGCGAGGAGGCGCCGGATTCCCCCGAATACATGCTGTCGCCGCAGAACATGTGCCCGAACGACAGCCCGAACAGTCCGCCGACCAGCCGGTCTTCGGCATCGAACACTTCGATGCTGTGGGCGAGGCCGAGTCGGTGCAGGGCGAGGTAGGCCGCCTGCATGTCGGCGGTGATCCATGTGCCGCCGCCTTGTCCCGCGCGCGGCGCCGCGCAGCCGGCGACGACCTGCGTGAAGACGCTGTCGGCGCGCACCGTCCAGCCGCTGTTGCGCAGCCGCCGGCACAGGCGCGAAGGCAGGTGCACGCCGTCGCTTCGGAACACCGCCCGCTGCGACGGGCTCCACCACAGGATCGGCTCGCCCTCGGAGAACCACGGGAAGATGCCGCTGCGGTAGGCATTGAGGAAGCGCGTGGGCGACAGGTCGCCGCCGAAGGCGAGCAGTCCATCGGGGTCGGACAGCGCCAGCTCGACCGGGGGAAATGGCGAGGCCGGGTCCGCGTCCAGTTCGAACAGCTGCAGGCTCATGCCGGTGCACCGTCGCGGAACGGCGAATGTGCCTGCAATTGCTGCAGGTGCTGCCGCACCTCATGGCGTTCTTGCGCGCACCACTCATCCAGGGCGCGGGCAAAGCGCGGATCGACGATGCAGTGGCGGCTGCGCACCAGGGTTGGCAGGAAGCCGCGGGCGATCTTGTGGCGGCCCTGCGCGCCTGGTTCGAAGCGGGTCAGGCCTTCGCGCAGGCAGTAGTCGATGCCCTGGTAGTAGCAGGTTTCGAAATGCAGGCCGGGGTGCTGTTCCGCGGCGCCCCAGTAGCGTCCGTACAGGGTGTTGCCGCCACGCAGGCAGAGCGCACCGGCGATCGCCGCGCCGCCGCGTTCGGCCAGCACGATGACCAGCTGGCGGGGCATCGTTCGCGCGAGATGGCGCAGGAATTCCAGCGTCAGCGCCGGCGAATTGCCGTAGTCGGAGAAGGTCTGCAGGTAGAAGCGGTGCATCGCGGCAAGATCGTCGTCCGCAGCTTCTTCGCCATGGACGATGCGGAAGGAAATCCCGGCCTCGCGCACCTTGCGGCGTTCCTGGCGGATGTTCTTGCGGTGCTTGCGGTCCATGGCGTCGAGGCAGTGCTCGAACGTGGCCCAGCCGGCGTCGTTGCGCCAGTGGTACTGGATGTCCTCGCGCAGCAGCCAGCCGTCGTCCTGCGGGTGGCCGTCGAACGCCGCCTCGTCGGCGTCATCGTGGAAGTTGACGTGCGCCGAAGACAGGCCGTTCCGCCCGATGAAGCCGGCAATCGCATCGAGCAGCCGGCGCTTCGCCGCCTCGTCTCGGGCCAGCAGCCGCGGGCCGGTCACGGGTGAGTAGGGCACCGCGCCCAGCCACTTCGGGTAGTAGTGCAATCCATGCTGCGCATAGGCCTGTGCCCAGGCCTGATCGAACACGAATTCGCCGTGCGAGTTGGTCTTCAGGTAGCCGGGTGCCGCGGCGACCAACGTCTCGCTCTCCCACAGGCCCACGTGGCAGGGCGACCAGCCCCAGTCCGGGCGCAGGCAGCCGGTGGCTTCCAGCCCGCACAGGAAGTCATGCGCGACGAAGGGGTTGCGGCCGTCGTGCAGCGCGTCCCAGGCAGCGGCTGGGAGCTCGGACATGGTGCGGTGGAGGCGGATTGCAGGCATTGGCGAAGACCAGCGCGGCTCCCATCCATGGCTCGGTTCGGCCAGGCCATCCATGGCCGGTCGCCCGCAGTCGCGCGGATTGCCGGCAGGGCAATCCGCAAGGGCGATCACTCGTCGTCGAGGAACTTCTCGGCGTCGAGCGCGGCCATGCAGCCGAAGCCGGCCGAGGTGATGGCCTGGCGATAGACCTGATCGGCCACGTCGCCGGCGGCGAACACGCCCGGCACGCTGGTCTGGGTGGCGTTGCCGTCCAGCCCGGTGTGGATCTTCAGGTAGCCGTTCTTCATCTCCAGCTGGCCTTCGAACAGCGAGGTGTTGGGGCTGTGGCCGATGGCGACGAAGAAACCCTGCACGTCGATGTCGCGGCTGCTGCCGTCCTGCACCGATTTCAGGCGCATGCCGGTGACGCCGGCGTCGTTGCCCAGCACCTCGTCCACGGTGTGGTGCCAAACGGTTTCGATCTTGCCGGCGGCGACCTTGGCGAACAGCTTGTCCTGCATGATCTTTTCCGCGCGCAGGGTGTCGCGGCGGTGCACCAGGTAGACCTTGCGGGCGATGTTGGACAGGTACAGTGCCTCTTCGACCGCGGTATTGCCGCCGCCGATCACCGCCACATCCTGGTCCTTGTAGAAGAAGCCGTCGCAGGTGGCGCAGGCGGACACGCCGCGGCCCTTGAATGTTTCCTCGGACGGAATGCCGAGGTATTTGGCGGTGGCGCCGGTGGCGATGATGAGCGCGTCGCAGGTGTACTCGCCGGAATCGCCCACCAGCCGGAACGGCCGTTTGGAAAGATCGGCGGTGTGGATATGGTCGAACACGGTTTCCGTGTCGAAGCGCTCGGCGTGCGCCTGCAGGCGCGTCATCAGGTCCGGCCCCATCAGGCCGTGAGCGTCGCCCGGCCAGTTGTCCACTTCGGTGGTGGTCATCAGCTGGCCGCCCATCTGCAGTCCGGTGATCACCACCGGCTTGAGGTTGGCGCGGGCGGCGTAGACGGCAGCGGTCCAGCCGGCGGGGCCGGAACCGAGGATCAGGAGGCGGGTGTGCTTGGTCGTGGTCATGGCTTGAAGCGGTTTCCCTATAATCGGCTGGAGTCGCGCAGGGCGTCGTTCGTCACTAGCTTGGCGGCGGCAGCGCCCCGATACAAGCCACGAACGCCGCAACGCTGTCGTCCATCCGCGACCATCCACGACCATCCGCCCAGGAGCGAAGCATGCGCATCGGTGTCCCCAGGGAAACCAAGACCCTCGAAGGGCGCGTCGCGCTCGTGCCCGCCGCCGCCGGCGACCTGGTCAAGCGCGGCCACGAGGTCTGGCTGGAGGCCGACGCCGGCACCAGCAGCGGCTTCTCCGACGAGCAGTACGCCCGCCTCGGCGTCAACATCGCCGCCGACGCCGCCGCGCTGTACGAGAAGGGCGAGCTGATCGTGAAGGTCAAGGAGCCAATCGACGGCGACCTCGCGCTGCTGCGCAAGGACCATCTGCTGTTCTGCTACCTGCACCTGGCCGCCGAACCCGCCTTGACCCGCCGCCTGCTGGAGATCGGCCTGACCGGCGTCGCCTTCGAAACGGTGGAGCTGCCCAACGGCGACCTGCCGCTGCTGGCGCCGATGTCGGTGATCGCCGGCAAGCTGGCGGTGCAGGTGGGCACCCACCTGCTGCACCAGCCGCTGGGCGGCAAGGGCAAGCTGCTGGGCGGGCTGCCGGCCACCGAGCGCGGCCGGGTGGTGGTGTTCGGCGCCGGCAAGGCCGGCGGCACCGCCGCCGCTCTGGCCGCCGCGGAAGGCGCCAACGTCACCGTGTTCGAGATGCGCCACGACCGCATGGACGACATGATGCGGCTGGGCCACAACGTCACTGCGCTGTATCCCTACCACGACGTGGTGGCGCGCGAGGTTGCCGCCGCCGACCTGGTGGTGGGGGCGGTGCTGGTCACCGGCGCCCGCGCACCGCATGTGATGACCCGCGAGATGCTGGCCGGCATGGAGGCGGGCAGCGTGGTGGTGGATATCGCCATCGACCAGGGCGGCTGTTTCGAAACCTCGCGCCCGACCACGTGGAAAGACCCGACCTACGTGGAAGGCGGGGTGACCCACTTCTGCGTGACCAACATGCCGGGCGCGGTGCCGCAGACTTCCTCGCAGGCGATCTGCGCCGCGATCCTGCCGTGGGTCAACCGGCTGGCCAGCGATGTCGGCTGGCGCAGCGATCCGGCGCTGGCCAAGGGCATCAACGTGGATGCCGGGAAGATCGTGCATCCGGCACTGCGTGGCATGGACCTTTGACGTATTATCAAAGGCCTATGGGGATTTCCTGAGGTCTGATCGCAGGTGGCGAAAGCGGTATCCGAGGTCGGTGGCAGTCGGAAAACGGCGGCCAAAACAGGCGGTGCGCGCGCGGCGGAAAGCCCGCGCCGGCAGCGCCTGTGGCGCGATCTCGCCCTGATCGTGATCGCGCCGCTGCTGCTGTACCTGCTGGCTTGCCTGTTCACCTTTTCGCCTGCCGACCCGGGCTGGGATCGCGATTCCAGCCTGCTGGCGCCCATCCACAATGTCGGAGGCGTGGCCGGCGCATGGATCGCCAGCTTCCTGCTGTTCCTGTGCGGCTACGTTGCCTTCCTGCTGCCGTTGGTGCTGGGCGCGATCGCCTGGATCGCGCTGTTCGGTATGGATACGGACGGCGATGGCGAAGCCGACCTGGGGCCGGCGCTGCGGCTGGTCGGCATCGTCGGTTTCCTGGTCGCGGCCTGCGGGCTGCTGTACCTGCGGGTCGGCGGCGGCAACGATTTTTCCGCCGGCAGCGGCGGCATCCTCGGCGAGCTGACCGGGCGGTCGCTGCAGCGCGGCTTCGGCCCGCTGGGTTCCAACCTGTTCCTGATCAGCCTGTTCCTGATCTCGGTGACCCTGGCCACCGGGCTGTCCTGGTTGGCGGTGATGGACCGCATCGGCGCTTGGGTGCTGGCCTTGCCGGGGCTGCTGGATCGCGGTGCGCGGCAGGGGGTGAAGCAGGCCAGTGAGTGGAACGAGGCGCGCGCGCTGCGCGAGGAGCGCGGGGTGGCGCGCAAGGCCGACAGCGAAATCCGCCTGCGCCGCGAAAAGGTCAAGATCGAGCCGCCGGCCGCGCCCGCCGTGGAAAAAAGCGAACGCGCCAAGCGCGAACAGCAGATCCCGCTGTTCCACGCCGACGACGGTTCCGGCATCCCGCCGCTGGCGCTGCTGGACGACCCCAAGCCGCAGCCCAAGGGCTACGACGCGCAGACGCTGGAAACGCTGTCGCGGCAAATCGAATTCAAGCTCAAGGACTTCCGCATCGATGCCGAGGTGGTCGGCGCCTATCCGGGTCCGGTGATCACCCGCTTCGAGGTGCAGCCGGCGCCGGGGGTGAAGGTCAGCCAGATTTCCTCGCTGGACAAGGACATCGCCCGCGGCCTGTCGGTGAAATCGGTGCGCGTGGTCGACGTGATTCCCGGCAAATCGGTGATCGGTCTGGAAACGCCGAACACCCATCGCGAGATGATCTACCTCAGCGAGCTGCTGCGGTCGAAGGAATACGACAAGGCCGCCAGCCCGCTGACGCTGGCGCTGGGCAAGGACATCGCCGGCAAGCCGATCGTCGCGGACCTGGCGCGCATGCCGCATCTGCTGGTGGCCGGCACGACGGGTTCCGGCAAATCGGTCGCGGTCAACGCGATGGTGCTGTCGCTGCTGTACAAGGCCTCCGCCAAGGACGTGCGGATGCTGATGATCGACCCGAAGATGCTGGAGCTGTCGGTCTACCAGGGCATCCCGCACCTGCTGGCGCCGGTGGTCACCGACATGAAGGAGGCCGCCAACGGCCTGCGCTGGTGCGTGGCGGAGATGGAGCGCCGCTACAAGCTGATGAGCGCGGTGGGCGTGCGCAACCTCGCCGGCTTCAACAAGAAGGTCAAGGATGCCGCCGACGCCGGCCAGCCGCTGCTGGACCCGCTGTTCAAGCCCACCCCGGGCATGGACGAGGCGCCGCCGACGCTGGAACCGCTGCCCTTCATCGTCGTCTTCATCGACGAATTCGCCGACATGATGATGATCGTCGGCAAGAAGGTCGAAGAACTCATCGCGCGGCTGGCGCAGAAGGCGCGCGCCGCCGGCATCCACCTGATCCTGGCCACGCAGAGGCCGTCGGTGGACGTCATCACCGGCCTGATCAAGGCCAACATCCCCACCCGCGTCGCGTTCCAGGTGTCGAGCAAGATCGACTCGCGCACCATCCTCGACCAGAGCGGCGCGGAAACCCTTCTTGGCCATGGCGACATGCTCTACCTGCCGCCGGGCACCGCGATGCCGGAGCGCGTGCACGGCGCGTTCGTGTCCGACGAGGAAGTGCATCGCGTGGTCCAACACCTCAAGCAGGTCGGCGGCCCGGACTACATCGAAGGCGTGCTGGAAGAGGCGCAGACCCTGTACGACGGCAGCAGCGTGGGCGCAAACGGCCTGCCGGAGGCGGCGGCGAGCGACGACCCGGAAGCCGACCCGCTGTATGACCAGGCCGTGCAGATCGTCACCGAAACCCGCCGCGCCTCGATTTCCGGCGTTCAGCGCCGGCTGAAGATCGGCTACAACCGTGCCGCGCGGCTGGTCGAGGCGATGGAAGCGGCCGGCATCGTCAGCACGCCCGAGCACAACGGCGATCGCACGGTGCTGGCGCCGCCGCCGCCGCGGGCCTGAATCCGCGGCAACGCGCGGTCAGTCGCGGGTTTGATCTGGCGCCGGTCATCGCGGCGCATTCAGCTTCCCTGCGGGACACTGCACCGCATCCACGTCAGGAGAATTTCCGATGCGCATCGTCCCCACCGTGTTGTCTGCCGCACTGCTGCTGGCCAGCAACTTCGCCGTCGCCGCTGCGCGCGAGGATCTGGCCGTCTTCACCAAGGGCCTGAAGGGGCTGGACGGGCAGTTCAGCCAGCAGGTGTTCGACGTGCGCGGCAAGCAGAAGGAAGCTTCGAGCGGCCGCGTGGCGGTGGCCGCGCCGCGCCTGTTTCGCTGGGAGTACACCAAGCCCTATGCGCAGCTGGTGGTGGCCGACGGCAAGACCGTGTGGGTGGTCGACCCCGACCTGAACCAGGCCACCCGCCGCCCGCAGGGCCCGGAAGAGGCCAACAGCCCGCTGGCGATCCTGCTGGAACCGGCGCGGCTGGAGCGCGATTTCGCGGTCAAGGACGGCGGCAGTCGCGATGGCGTTGCCTGGCTGGAAGTGGCGCCGCGCTCGACCGACGCCAGCTTCAAGACCGCGCGCCTGGGCTTTGCCGGCAGCAAGCTGGCGCGGCTGGAATACGTGGATGCGCTGGGCCAGCGCACCGTGATCGCGTTTTCCGGCTGGAAGCGCAACCCGGCCTTCGCCAAGGGCACCTTTGCCTATGCGCCGGGCAAGGGCGTGGACGTGATCGGCAATTGAGCCTGCAGCGCGGCGGGTAGAATCCGCCCATGTCGCGTCCGCGCCCGCCTGATCCCATTCCCGACCTGCTGGCCGCCCAGAACGGGGCGCTGCGCCCGCTCGCCGAGCGCATGCGCCCGCGCACGCTGGACGACATGGTCGGCCAGCAGCGCCTGCTGGCGCCCGGTTCCGCGCTGCGCCGCGCCATCCAGGCCGGGCGCATGCATTCGATGATCCTGTGGGGGCCGCCGGGTTGCGGCAAGACCACGCTGGCGCTGCTGCTGGCGCTGCATGCCGATGCCGAGTTCGTTGCCATCTCAGCGGTGCTGTCGGGCCTGCCGCAGGTACGCGAGGTGCTGGCGCAGGCACAGGCGCGCTTCGACGCCGGCCGCCGCACCCTGCTGTTCGTGGACGAGGTGCATCGTTTCAATAAGGTGCAGCAGGACGCGTTCCTGCCGCATATCGAGCGCGGCACCATCCTGTTCGTCGGTGCCACCACCGAGAATCCCTCGTTTGAACTGAACTCCGCGCTGCTGTCGCGCTGCCGCGTGCACGTACTGGAAGCGGTGTCGGCGCCGGACATCGCGCGTGCGCTGCGGCAGGCGTTGGATGACGACGAGCGCGGTTTGGGCGGGCGTGGCCTGCGCATCGACGATGCGGCGCTGGGTGAAATCGCCGCGGCTGCCGACGGTGACGTGCGCCGCGCGCTGACTCTGCTGGAGATCGCCGCGGATATCGCGGAAGGCGAGGGCGGCACCATCACGGAAGCGACCCTGCACCAGGTGCTGGCCGACCGTACCCGCCGCTTCGACAAGGGCGGCGACCAGTTCTACGACCAGATCTCCGCGCTGCACAAGTCGGTGCGCAGCTCCAATCCGGACGGGGCGATCTACTGGCTGGCGCGCATGCTCGATGGCGGCTGCGATCCGTCCTACCTGCTGCGCCGGCTCACCATCATGGCGGTGGAGGACATCGGGCTGGCCGATCCGCGCGCGCTGGAAATGGCGATCAACGTGTGGAACGCCTACGACCGCATCGGTGCGCCGGAGGGCGACATCGCGCTGTCCAATCTGGCCATCTACCTGGCCAGCACCGCCAAGTCCAATGCCAGCTACATGGCACTGAACGCGGCGCGCGCCGACATCGCCGCGCAGGGCACGCAGCCGGTGCCGGTGCATCTGCGCAACGCCCCGACCCGGCTGATGAAATCGCTGGGCCACGGCAAGGGCTATCAGTACGACCACGACGTGGAAGGCGGCATCGCCCTTGACCAGACCGCCTTCCCCGACGGCATGGGCGAACGCATCTATTACCACCCGGTGGCGCGCGGGCTGGAGATCAGGCTCAAGGAAAAACTCGATGCCCTGCGCGAGGCGCGCGCCCGCGCGCGCGGCGAGCCCGGCGGCTAGGCATACTGCGCCGCGAAACATGGGCTGGCGGGGAGCGAAGATGGCGACGATCTGGTGGCAGCAGCTGGCGCTGGTGATGTGCGGCGGCGCGGTGGGCGCGGCCGGGCGCTTCTGGCTGGGTGGCGCGCTGTTGCGTCGGCTGGGCGAGGGTTTCCCGTGGGGGACGCTGGCTGCCAACCTGATCGGCTCGTTCGCGATCGGCTTCCTGGCAGTCTGGCTGGAGGGGCGCGGCCCGCAGGCGCTGTACTGGCGCGCCTTCCTGATCGTCGGCCTGCTTGGCGGCCTGACCACCTATTCCGCGCTGATGCTGGAATGCCTGCTGCTGGCGCGCTCGCCGCGCGCGGGCATGGCGCTGGTCTACCTCGGTACGACGCTGGCGGCGGGGCTGCTGCTGGTCTGGCTGGGGACGCGGTTGGCGGCAGGCATCCGTCCGCCGTTTCCGTTGGCGTGACGGCATCGCCGCGGTGCCTGCCGGCGCGCAGGCACGGCAAGCGATGACTTCATGAAATGACTTTGATGAAAGTGCTTGCGCGAATGCGCCGGCTTCCCTACAATGCGCCACTCTGCTGCGGGGTGGAGCAGTCTGGCAGCTCGTCGGGCTCATAACCCGAAGGTCGCAGGTTCAAATCCTGCCCCCGCTACCAAGTTTCAGTGTTGCGTTTCGACACTAGGCTCGGGCCGCGAAAGTCTCTCCAAGCTTTCGCAATCCAGCGTCATCGGAAAAGGGCCCAGAGGGCCCTTTTTTCGTTTCCGGGTGTTGGTTCCGCATTTCAGATTTCCGACAGGAAAGACGTGACAGACAAGGCCGACGACATCGCCGCGCTGCTTTCGCCCACCGTCGCATCGATGGGGCTGGAGTTGCTTGGCATCGAATACCTGCCCGCGCCGGGCGGCGCCACGGTGCGCCTGTATATCGACGTGCCGCAGGCGCAAGCCGAGGCCCGCAGCGTCGGCATCGAGGAATGCGAAGCGGTCAGCCGCGAGGTGTCAGCGCAGCTCGACGTCGAAGACCCGATCAGCGGCAACTACACCCTGGAGGTGTCTTCGCCGGGGATCGACCGCCCGCTGTTCGGTGCGGCGCAGTTCGCCCGCTACGTGGGCGAGAGCGCCAAGGTCACCCTGAAGCTGCCGCAGGACGGCCGTCGCCGCCTGCAGGGCGCGATCCTGCGCGTGGACGGCGACACCGTGGTGTTCGACGTGGACGGCGCGGAATTCGCGACGGCCGCGGTCAACATCGAGAAGGCACGGCTGGTTCCCGACTGGGTGGCGCTGGGCCTGGCGCCGGCGCAGGACAAGTCCGGGCGCGACGCGCGGCCGGGCAAGCAGAAGCAGGGCAAGAATCAAGGCGCGGCGGGCAAGCCCGCGGCGAAGAAGAATCCAACCAACAAGGCGGCGGCCAGCGGGTCGCCTGATGCGGAGTAAGCGGGCATGAGCAAGGAACTGTTGCTGGTCGTCGATGCGGTTGCGGCCGAAAAGGGCGTACCGGAGTCGGTGATCCTGGAGGCCATCGAAGCCGCGCTGGCGTCGGCCGCGAAGAAGCGCTACGTCGAGCAGGACGTGCTGGTGCGCGTGCAGATCGACCCCAAGGACGGCAGCTACGAAACCTTCCGCCGCTGGGAAGTGGTGGCCGATGACGTGGTGATGGAGTCGCCCGACCGCCAGGTGCGCCTGATGGACGCGGTGGACGAGAGCGACGAAGCCGAGGTCGGCGATTACATCGAAGAGCAGATCGAGAACCCGGATTTCGGGCGCATCGCCGCGCAGGCCGCCAAGCAGGTGATCGTGCAGCGCGTGCGCGAGGCCGAGCGCCAGCAGGTGGTCGATGCCTGGAAGGACCGGGTGGGCGAACTGGTCACCGGCGTGGTCAAGCGCGTCGAGCGCGGCAACGTCTACGTCGACCTGGGCGGCAACGCCGAGGCGATCATCTCCAAGGACAAGGGGATCCCGCGCGACGTGCTGCGCACCGGCGACCGCGTGCGCGGCTACCTGTTCGACGTGCGCAGCGAGCCGCGCGGCCCGCAGCTGTTCATCAGCCGCGCCGCGCCGGAATTCATGATCGAGCTGTTCAAGCTCGAGGTGCCGGAAGTCGGCCAGGGCCTGGTCTCGATCATGGGCTGCGCCCGCGATCCGGGCGACCGCGCCAAGATCGCGGTGCTGGCGCATGACAACCGCACCGATCCGATCGGCGCCTGCATCGGCATGCGCGGTTCGCGCGTGCAGGCGGTGACCAACGAGCTCAACGGCGAGCGCGTGGACATCATCCTGTGGAGCGACAACCCGGCCCAGTTCGTCATCAACGCGATGGCGCCGGCCGAAGTGCAGTCGATCATCGTCGACGAGGACAAGCACTCGATGGATCTCGCGGTGGCCGAGGAAAACCTCGCCAAGGCGATCGGCCGCGGCGGCCAGAACGTGCGCCTGGCCAGCCGCCTGACCGGCTGGCAGCTCAACGTGATGACCGCCGACCAGGTCCAGGCCAAGTCGGAGGCCGAGCAGGCCACCGCCCGCCAGCTGTTCATGGACAAGCTGGAAGTGGACGAGGAAATCGCCGGCATCCTGGTCAGCGAAGGCTTCAGCACCGTCGAGGAAGTGGCCTACGTGCCGATGGCGGAGCTGTTGGCGGTGGAGGGCTTCGACGAGGACATCGTCGAGGAACTGCGTTCCCGCGCCCGCGACTCGCTGCTCAACGAAGCGCTGGCGGCGGAAGAGAACCTGGAAGAGCATCAGCCGGCCGAAGACCTGCTGTCGCTCGACGGCATGGACGAAACCACCGCCTATGCACTGGCCGAGCGTGGCGTGCGCACCCGCGAAGAGCTGGCCGAAGCCGCAACCGACGAGATCGCCGATCTCGAGGGCATGGGCGAGGAACGCGCCGCGGTGCTGATCATGGAAGCGCGCAAGCACTGGTTCGAATGACGCCTGGCACGGCGCGGGCCCCGGCCTGCGCTGCCTGATTGGCCGGCGGGCTGGAGCCCGCCCTACAATCCACAGATTCGGTCGCCCGCGTGGCGGCCAAAGACACCGGAAACCGAATGTCGCAGCAAACCACCATCCGCAAGCTGGCCGAACTGGTGAATACGCCGGTCGATAAACTGCTGGAACAGCTGGCCGAAGCCGGCATGAAGTTCAGCGGTCCCGACCAGGTCATCACCAGCGCCGAGAAACTCAAGCTGCACGGCTTCCTGCGCCGCGCGCACGGCAAGGCCGACAAGCCTGCCGACGAGGTCATCGCGCCCGGCAAGATCACCCTGAACCGCAGCCGCAAGCAGGAGATCACCGTCGGCGGCGGCGGCAAGGCCGGCCGCAGCGCCAGCACCGTCGAAGTGGTGACCCGCAAGAAGATCACCATCAAGCCGGGCAGCGGCCGCGCGCCCAGCGCCGCCGAAGTGCTGGATGCCGAGCGCGCCGATGCGCTGCGCAAGCTGGAGGAGTCCCGCGCCCGCAACGTCGCCGAGCAGCAGGCGCTGGCCGAAAAGGACCGGCAGCGCGCCGAGGAACTGGCGGAGATCCGTCGCCGCGAGCAGGAAAGCGCAGAGCGCGCCGCCGCGGAAGCCACCGCTGCCGCCGAAGTCGCGCTGGAGGAATCCGGCAAGCCCAAGAGCCACGCCCATGGCCACGGTCATGCGCCGAAGCCGGTCGCGCCGGTGCGCGAAGCCGACAAGGGCGCCGCGCATGCCAAGGGCAAGCCCGCGCACCGCGGCTCGCACGTCATGCAGGCGGGCGTCGAGGACGACGACAGCACCGCGCGTTTCGCCGGCCAGCTGCACCTGTCCCCGTCCGACCGCGCGCGTCGCAGCAATGCGCCGCGTGGCCGCGGCAAGCCGGCCAGGCGCTCGCTGGACCAGTCGCGCACGGGCACCGGCTTCAACAGGCCCACCGCGCCGGTGATCCGCGAAATCGCCATCGGCGATGCGGTCACCGTGGGCGACCTTGCCCAGAAGCTGGCGATGAAGGGCGGCGAAGTGGTCAAGGCGCTGTTCAAGATGGGCGTGATGGCCACCATCACCCAGACCATCGACCACGACACCGCGGCGCTGGTCACCGAAGAACTCGGCCACAAGGCCGTGCATGCCGATGCGGGCGACGCCGAGTCCGAACTGCTGGCGCACACCGAGGAAGTGCAGGGCGACAAGGCGCCGCGTCCGCCGGTGGTCACCATCATGGGCCACGTCGATCACGGCAAGACCTCGCTGCTGGACTACATCCGTCGCACCAAGGTCGCCACCGGCGAAGCCGGCGGCATCACCCAGCACATCGGTGCCTACCACGTGACCACGCCGAAGGGCGTGATCAGCTTCCTCGACACCCCCGGCCACGCGGCGTTCACCCACATGCGCCAGCGCGGCGCGAAGCTGACCGACATCGTGATCCTGGTGGTCGCGGCCGACGACGGCGTGATGCCGCAGACGGTGGAGGCGATCCAGCACGCGAAGGCGGCGAAGGTGCCGCTGATCGTCGCCATCAACAAGATCGACAAGTCCGACGCCGATCCGTCGCGGGTCAAGAACGACCTGCTGGCGCACGACGTGGTGGCCGAGGACTTCGGCGGCGACGTGCAGATGGTGGAGCTCTCGGCCAAGACCGGCCTGGGCGTGGACGACCTGCTCGACGCGGTTTCGCTGCAGGCGGAAGTGCTCGACCTGCAGGCGGTGCCGGAAGGCCGCGCCACCGGCGTGGTCATCGAATCCGCGCTCGACAAGGGCCGCGGCCCGGTCGCCACGGTGCTGGTGCAGCAGGGCAGCCTGGCCAAGGGTGACTACCTGGTTTGCGGCATCCAGTACGGCCGCGTGCGCGCGCTGTTCGACGAGACCGGCACCCAGGTGCAGGCCGCCGGCCCGTCGATCCCTGTGCAGATCCTCGGCCTGTCCGGCGTGCCGGAGGCGGGCGATGACTTCGTCGTCGTCGCCGACGAGCGCCTGGCCAAGGACGTGGCCCAGCAGCGCGACACCAAGCGTCGCGAGATGCGGCTGGTGGCTTCGGCGGGCAACCGCATGGAAGACATCATGGCGCAGATGGGAGAGGGTGCGGCGCAGCTGTCGCTCAACCTGGTGGTCAAGGCCGACGTGCACGGCACCATGCAGGCCCTGCGCGAAGCGTTGACCGGCCTGTCCAACGAGCAGATCCGGATCAACGTGATCGGCTCCGGCGTCGGCGGCATCACCGAGTCCGACGCCCAGCTGGCGATGACCTCGAAGGCCACCGTGATCGGCTTCAACGTGCGCGCCGACGCGTCCGCCCGCAAGGTCATCGAAGGCAACGGCGTCGACCTGCGCTACTTCTCGATCATCTACGACGTCATCGACCAGGTGAAGCAGATCGCTTCCGGCGTGCTGGGCAAGGAAATCCGCGAGGAGATCATCGGCATCGCCGAAGTCCGCGACGTGTTCCGCAGCTCCAAGTTCGGCGCGGTTGCCGGCTGCATGGTGGTGGAAGGCGTGGTCAAGAAGTCCAAGCCGATCCGCGTGCTGCGCGACAGCGTGGTGGTGTTCGAGGGCGAGCTGGAATCGCTGCGCCGCTTCAAGGAGAACGTGGACGAAGTCCGCGTCAACACCGAGTGCGGCATCGGCGTGAAGGCGTACAACGACGTCAAGCCGGGCGACCAGATCGAATGCTTCGAACGCATCGAGGTGCAGCGCACGCTGTAAGGCGTGCCTTCCGCCATGGCGCAGAAATCCTTCCACCGCACCGACCGCGTTTCCGCCCAGCTCCGCCGCGAGCTGGGCACGCTGGTGCATGCGGCCGTGCGCGAGCACGGGCTGGCATCGTCCAGCGTGTCCGATGTCGAAGTCACCCGCGACATGGCGCACGCCAAGGTGTTCGTGACCGTGCTGCAGCCCGACCGGGCCGCGGAGACGGTCAAGGCGCTGAAGGCGCTGGCGCCGGAGATCCGCTACCAGCTGGCGCGCGCGGTGAAGCTGCGGCACGTGCCGGAGCTGCATTTCCACTACGACGAATCGGTGGACCGCGGCGAACGCATCGACAACCTGCTGCGCGACCTGCCCGACCTGCACGGCAGTGGCGAGCCCGAATAACCCGCGCGAGCGTCGCCCGCGCACCGTGTTCCGTCGCCTGGACGGCATCCTGCTGCTGGACAAGCCGCAGGGGCTGTCGTCCAACCAGGCCCTGCAGCGCGTTCGCCACCTGTTCCGCGCCGAAAAGGGCGGCCACACCGGCAGTCTGGATCCGCTGGCCACCGGGCTGCTGCCGGTCTGCTTCGGCGAAGCGACCAAGATCGCCGGCGGCCTGCTGGGCGCGCGCAAGGCCTACGAAACCGTGGCCCGCTTGGGCGTGGTCACCGATACCGACGACGCCGACGGCCAGGTGCTGCGCGAGCGGCCGGTGCCGCCGCTGACCATCGACGCCATCGACGCTGCGCTGAAGACCTTCAGCGGACGCATCCAGCAGCGTCCGCCGATCTATTCGGCGCTCAAGCGCGGCGGCGAACCGCTGTACCTCAAGGCGCGCCGTGGCGAAACGATCGAAATGGAGCCGCGCGAGGTCGAAGTGCACGCCTTCGACCTGCTCAACGCCGCCGACCTGCTGGACGGCCAGCTGGAGAACGGCGCATCGCCCAACCTGCGGCTGCACGTGGAATGCGGCTCCGGCACCTATGTGCGCAGTCTGGTGCGCGATCTCGGCGAGTTGCTGGGCTGCGGGGCCCACGTGGCGCAGCTGCGCCGCTTGTGGGTGGACCCGTTCCGCGAGCCGCGGATGTGGACGCTGGCGGCGCTGGAGGAACTGCGCGAACAGGCCGGGGAGCGCGTGCTCGACGCCTGCCTGCTGCCGATCGAAGCCGGCATGACCTCGTGGCCGGAGGTTCGCGTCAACGCGGCGCAGGCGCAGCGGCTGGGGCGCGGGCAGGGCCTGCGCGGCCCTTATCCGCCGCGTGGCCTGCAGGTGGCGATCCTCGACGAGCAGGGCCGCGGTCTGGGTCTGGGCGATGTCGATGCCGAAGGGGGCCTGCATCCGGCCCGGTTGTTCCGCTGGGCCGCGTTCACCGGCGGGCACATCGACACCCCGCATTGCCCGTGACTCCCGGCGCGGGCTATAATCCCGCTGCTCATCCGGGCAAATCTTCTTTCCATCCGCATCATCACGGCGAGCCGTGCGGTGCGGGCGATGCTCTTTTCGCCCGTTCCTGCCGGTCACGCGACTACGAGGCAACCATGTCCATCGATACCCAGAAAGTCATCAACGAACACAAGCGCGGCGACAACGACACCGGCTCGCCGGAAGTCCAGGTCGCCCTGCTGACCGCCCGCATCGAACTGCTCACCGAGCACTTCAAGGCGCACAAGCAGGATCACCACAGCCGCCGCGGCCTGCTGATGATGGTCAACCGCCGTCGCAGCCTGCTCGACTACCTGCACCAGAAGGATGCGGACCGCTACAAGGCGCTGATCGGCAAGCTCGGCCTGCGTCGCTAAGAGAACACCCACCGCGGCGCAGGAATGCGCCGCGGTTCGTTTTTGCCCTACCGTTCCACCCGATCGCGGCCAGCCCGCAACTTCGCATCGCATGTCGCGATGCAGCGCAGCAAGCGGGGCTTGCCTGCGTCGATGAACCCGTCAAACCAAGGATTCCCAAGTGGCGAAGATCAGCAAGACCTTCCAGTACGGCAACCAGACCGTCACCCTCGAAACCGGCGAGATCGCGCGCCAGGCAGGCGGCGCGGTGATGGTGTCGTGCGACGGCACCGTGGTGCTGTGCACCGCCGTTGCGGCCAAGACCCAGCGCGAAGGGCAGGATTTCTTCCCGCTGACCGTCGACTACCAGGAGAAGTTCTACGCCGGCGGCCGCATCCCGGGTGGCTTCTTCAAGCGCGAAGGTCGCGCCACCGAGAAGGAAACCCTGACCAGCCGCCTGATCGATCGCCCGATCCGTCCGCTGTTCCCGGAAGAATTCCGCAATGAAGTGCAGGTCATCGCCACGGTGATGTCGCTGAACCCGGAAGTCGACGGCGACATCCTGGCGCTGATCGGCTGCTCCGCCGCCGTTGCCCTGACCGGCGCCCCGTTCCAGGGCCCGATCGGCGCTGCCAAGGTCGGCTACAAGGACGGCCAGTACCTGCTCAACCCGACCGTCAGCGCGCTGAAGGAATCGCAGCTCGAGCTGGTGGTCGCCGGCACCAGGGACGCCGTGCTGATGGTCGAGTCCGAAGCCGCCGAGCTGTCGGAAGACGTGATGCTGGGCGCGGTGATGTTCGGCCACCAGCAGATGCAGGTGGCGATCGACACCATCAACGCGCTGGTCGCCGAAGCCGGCCGGCCGAAGTGGGATTGGGCCGCCCCGGCCAAGAACGATGCGCTGATCGGTGCGCTGAAGGGCGCGATCGGCGACAAGCTGTCGGCCGCCTTCCAGGTGCGCGACAAGCTGGAGCGCAAGGACGCCATCTCGGCGCTGAAGAAGGCCGTGCTGGCCGAGATCGCCCCGCAGATCGAAGCCAACGGCTGGAGCACCGCCGAAGCCTCGAAGGAATTCGGCGAGCTGGAATACCAGACCATGCGCGGCTCGGTGCTAGCCACCAAGATCCGCATCGACGGCCGCGCGCTGGACACGGTGCGTCCGATCAGCTCCAAGGTCGGCGTGCTGCCGCGCGTTCACGGCTCCTCGCTGTTCACCCGCGGCGAGACCCAGGCCATCGTCGCCGTCACCCTCGGCACGGCCCGTGACGGCCAGGTCATCGACGCCGTCGCCGGCGAGTACAAGGAACACTTCCTGTTCCACTACAACTTCCCCCCCTACTCGGTGGGCGAAGCCGGCCGCATGATGGGTCCGAAGCGCCGCGAGATCGGCCACGGCCGCCTTGCCAAGCGCGGCGTGCTGGCCGTCATGCCGACCATGGAAGCGTTCCCGTACACCATCCGCGTGGTCTCGGAAATCACCGAGTCGAACGGCTCCTCCTCGATGGCCTCGGTCTGCGGTTCCTCGCTGGCGCTGATGGACGCGGGCGTGCCGGTGAAGGCGCCGGTGGCCGGCATCGCCATGGGCTTGGTGAAGGAAGACAACGACTTCGTGGTGCTGTCCGACATCCTCGGCGACGAGGATCACCTCGGCGACATGGACTTCAAGGTCGCCGGCACCAGCAACGGCATCTCGGCCCTGCAGATGGACATCAAGATCCAGGGCATCACCGAGGAAATCATGAAGGTCGCACTGGCGCAGGCCAAGGCCGGCCGCCTGCACATCCTCGGTGAGATGGCGAACGCGCTGACCACCCCGCGCGGCGAGCTGTCCGAATTCGCGCCGCGCCTGCTGACCATCAAGATCCACCCGGACAAGATCCGCGAAGTGATCGGCAAGGGCGGCTCGGTGATCCAGGCGATCACCAAGGAAACCGGCACCCAGATCGACATCCAGGACGACGGCACCATCACCATCGCCTCGGTGAACGCCGCCGCCGGCCAGGCCGCCAAGTCGCGCATCGAGCAGATCACCTCGGACGTCGAGCCGGGCCGGATCTACGAAGGCAAGGTCGCCAAGATCATGGACTTCGGCGCGTTCGTCACCATCGCCCCCGGCAAGGACGGCCTGGTGCACGTCTCGCAGATCTCCAGCGAGCGCGTGGAGAAGGTTTCCGATGTGCTGAAGGAAGGCGATCTGGTCAAGGTCAGGGTGCTGGAAGTCGACAAGCAGGGCCGCATCCGCCTGTCGATCAAGGCAGTGACCGAAGGCGAGGGCGCCGGCGAGTAATCGCCGCACCACCCGCGCATGAAAAAACGGGCCGAAAGGCCCGTTTTTTTTGTTCTTCCCTCTCCCCCCGTTCGCGGGAAGAGGATGCCGAAGGTGGGTGAGGGGCGCGCTTACTCCGCTGGCTGCTCGTACCGCCCCGGCCGCGGATTGAGCGTGCCGCACTGGCTGCAGGTGCGCAGGTGGTCGTCGCGGTAGAACTTCTCGAATACCCGGAAGAAATCCTGCTCGATGTCGACCAGGTGGAAGAAGTCCGCGTACAGCCGGTGGTTGCAAGCCACGCAGAACCACATCAGCGCGTCGTCCTCGTGCGGCAGGCGCTTGCGTTCGATCACCAGCCCCACCGATCCGGCCATGCGCTGCGGCGAATGCGGCACCCGCGGCGGCAGGTAGAAGATCTCGCCGGCGCGGATCGGGATGTCGCGCAGGGTGCCGCGCTCGCCGTTGAAATCCTCCTGCACGCGCAGCACCATCTCGCCTTCCAGCTGGAAGAACCATTCCGGGCCTTCCTCGAAATGGAAATCGGTGCGCGCGTTCGGTCCGCCCACCACCATCACGATGAAGTCGTCCTGGACGATGCATTTGTTGCCCACCGGCGGTTGCAGCAGGTGTCGGTGTTGCTCGATCCAGGCGTGCAGGTTGAAGGCGGCGGGCAACATGGCTTCAGTCCTCGATCCGGGCGATGCACTTGAGTTCGATGGCGATCGGCGTGGGCAGCGCGGAGATTCCGACCGTGGTGCGGCAGGGCGCGCTGGCCGGATCCGGGAAGTGCTCGGCCCAGACCGCGTTGTAGGCCTTGAAATCCCGGGCCATGTCGGTGAGATAGACGGTCACATCGATCAGGTCTTCCCAGCGCGCGCCGCTGGCGTCCAGCACCGCACGCACGTTCGCCAGCACTGCGCGCGCCTGCGCCTCGATGTCGTAGCGGCGCACCCGTCCGTCGGCGAAGTAGTCGTTGCCGGGGATGGAATTGTCGGCCGGATCACGCGGCCCGATGCCGGACAGGAACAGCAGGTCACCCATGCGGCGCGCATGTGGGTAGTGGCCTACCGCCTTGGGCGCGGCGGCGGCATGGATGCCGGAGAGCGTCACCCGCTGATTCCGCGACGCTCGCGCACGCTGGCGATGGCGGCGGCGTAAACGGAGGTAAGCGCCTCCGGCGCATCGACGTCCATCGCCAGCTCGCGCACCTTGCCGTCGGCCAGGCTGTAGACCCAGCCGTGCACCGCCAGCTGCTGGCCGCGCGCCCAGGCGTCCTGCACCACGGTGGTCAGGCAGACGTTTTCCGCCTGTTCGATGGCGTTGAGCTCGCACAGGGTGTCGTGGCGCGCTTCCGCTGGAAGCTGCCCCAGCAGCCCGGCGTGTTTTTGAGCCACGTCGCCGACATGGCGGATCCAGTTGTCGGCCAGCCCCAGCCGGGTGCCGTGCAGGGCCGCACCGACGCCGCCGCAGCCGTAATGGCCCACCACCAGGATGTGCCGCACCTTGAGCACGTCGACCGCGAACTGGATGGTGGACATGCAGTTGAGGTCGGTATGCACCATCACGTTGGCGATGTTGCGATGGACGAACACCTCGCCCGGCACCAGGTCGATGACCTGGTTGGCCGGCACGCGCGAGTCCGAGCAGCCGATCCACAGATATTTGGGTGCCTGCTGCTTGGACAGGCGTTCGAAGAAGGTCGGGTCCTCGCGGGTGACGCGTTCGGCCCAGCCCTGGTTGTTGCGTAGTAGGGTGTCGAGTTCCTTTTTCATGTGTTGCCTTGTGGGGGAATGGGGGGAAGGGCGATGCCGACGTTGCGCGGTTCGGTGAAGAAGCGCATGGCTTCCAGTCCGCCTTCGCGGCCGAGCCCGGACGCCTGGCTGCCGCCGAACGGCGTGCGCAGGTCGCGCATCAGCCAACTGTTGATCCAGACGATGCCGGTGCGCAGCTGCGCGGCCAGCTGGTGCGCGCGGGCAAGGTCGCGCGTCCACACGCTGGCGGACAGGCCGTAGTCCGAGGCGTTGGCCAGCGCCAGCGCGTCGGTATCGCTGTCGAATGCCTGCAGCGTTGCCACCGGGCCGAAGATTTCCTCGCGGTTGGTCGCGCAGTCCGGGCCGAGGCCTTCGATCACCGTCGGCGCAATGAACCAGCCGGGACGATCCGCGGCTGTGCCGCCGCAGAGCACGCGGCCGCCTTCGCCGCGGGCGCGTTCGATGCAGCCTTGCACCTTGTCGAAATGCGCTTGCGACACCATCGGGCCGAGCTGGGTATCGGGCTCCAGCGGCGCGCCCAGCCGCAGCGCGCTGGCGCGTTCGACGAAGGCATCGCGGAACTCGTCGTGGATACCGCGTTCGACCAGCAGCCGCGAACCGCACAGGCAGATCTGACCGCTGTTCTGGAACGCGCTGCGCACCAGCGTGTCGAGGTTGGCGCGCCAGTCACTGTCGGCAAACACCAGCGTGGCGTTCTTGCCGCCGAGTTCCAGCGACACCTTCTTCAGCAGCGGCCCGGCGATGCCGGCGATGCGCCGACCCACCGCGGTGCTGCCGGTGAACGAGATCGCCTTGACCCGCGGGTGCGCGACCAGCGCCTCGCCGACGTTCGGCCCGGTGCCATGGACGAGGTTGAGCACGCCCGCCGGCAGGCCGACATCCAGCGCCAGCTGGCAGAGCATCGTGGCGGTGGCGGGGGTGATTTCCGAAGGCTTGCCCACCACCGCGTTGCCGGCGGCCAGCGCCGGCGCGATCTTCCAGGTGAACAGGTACAGCGGCAGGTTCCACGGGCTGATGCAGCCCACCACGCCCAGCGGCAGGCGCAGGGTGTAGTTCAGGCCGGCTTCGCCATGGTGGGATTCGCTGGCGAACTGGGTGGCGGCGTGGGCGAAGAAGCGCAGGTTGGCGATCGCCCGCGGGATCTCGATGTCGCGCGCCAGCGCCAGCGGCTTGCCGGCATCGATGGCTTCGGCATGGGCGAACGCGTCGAGCTGGGCCTCCAGCGCATCGGCCAATCGTTCCAGATGGCGCGCGCGCTCGCTCGGCCGCAGCGCCGCCCAGGCCGGTGCCGCGGCTTCGGCGGCAGCGGCCGCCGCTTCGACATCGGCGGCATCGCCATCGGCGACCTGTGCATACGGTTGCGCATGTGCGGGATCGAAAACCGGTTGCCAGCGGGTGCTGGTCGCTTCGCCGCGGGCCGCGCCGATGACATGTCCGAACCGTCGCATCCCGCCAGTTTACTGTGATGGACGTCCCGGCTGGCAATGCGGGCACAGGAACAGCGGCCGCGACTGGCTGGCGATGCGAACGATCGGCGTACCGCAGCGCTCGCAGGGCTGGCCCTCGCGCTTGAATACGTGGAAGCGGAAGCGCTCCCCTTCGTGCGCCAGGTAGTCCGCGCGCATGCCCTTCGTGGGCTCGATGCCGCGGGTGGCGTAGCTGTGGCGCGGGATCGCCAGCAGAGCCCGTGCGAGCTTGGCGGTTTGTGCTGCGTCCAGATCGCGCGGGCGAGAGGCCGGATGCAGGCCGGCGTCGAACAGCACCTCCGCGCGCAGGTAGTTGCCCATCCCGGCAAGGAAGCCCTGGTCCAGCAGCAGCGCGCCCAGCGCACGGCCGCGGAAGGCCGGCGACTGCAGGCGCGCGGCGACGGCATCCACATCCAGCGCAGGATCCAGCACGTCCGGCCCCAACCCCTGCAGGAACGGATGCGCCTCGATCTCGTCGCTGCGCCACAGTTCGATGTCGGAGGCCGAATACAGCAGGATCGCGGCACTGGCCGTGTCCAGCGCCACCCGCAGGCTGCGCGTGGAGTCCGGGCGCTGGCCCGGCAGCGCCACCTTCCACACGCCGTACAGCTGGTTGTGGGTGTACAGCGTCCAGCCGTTGTCGAAGGTGGTCAGCAGTGCCTTGCCGCGCGGGATGATGGAGAGGATGCGGCTGCCCGCCAGTTCGCGCTCGAAACGCTGCAGTCGCGCGAACGCGAACTGCGCCCGCAGCACGGTCCGCCCGGCCACCGCCGCGGCCAGGCGGTCGGCGGCGCGACGGATTTCCGGGCCTTCGGGCATCGGCTCAGATCGACTGCATGCGGCCGCCGTCCACCGCGATGGACTGGCCGTTGACGTAACCCGCGGCCGGGCTGCACAGGAAGGCGATCACGCCGCCGGGTTCTTCGGCTTCGGCGAAGCGGCCCGCCGGCACCGTTGCCAGCATCGCCTGCGCCACCTCGTCCCGGGTCTTGCCGGAGGCCGCGCTGCGGTCGGCCAGGATCTGCTCCAGCCGGCGCGTGCGGGTGTAGCCGGGCAGCACGTTGTTGACCGTGATGCCATCCCCGCCGAGTTCGCGCGAGAGGGTCTTGGCCCAGCTGGCCACCGCGCCGCGGATGGTGTTGGACACGCCGAGGTTGGGAATCGGTTCGTACACCGAGGTCGAGATCACGTTGACGATGCGGCCCCAGCGCACGGCGCGCATGCCCGGCAGCAGCGCCTGCACCAGCGTCTGGTTGGCGACCAAATGTTTACGGAAGGCATCCAGGTAGGCATCGATGGAGGCGCTGTGCGCCGGGCCGCCGGGCGGGCCACCGGTGTTGTTGATCAGGATGTGCACCGGCGTGCGCGCCGCCAGTGCGGCGACGGCGTCGCGCAGCGCATCGGTGTCGGCGACATCGGCGACGAGGCAGCCGTGTGCTTGTCCCTGCGCGCGCGGCAGCGTGGCGGCGATCTCGCCCAGTACGTCCGCGCGGCGCGCGAGCAGGGTGACGCTGGCGCCGAGTTCGGCCAGTTCCATCGCTGTGGCGCGGCCGATGCCTTCGGTGGCGCCGCAGACCAGCGCGTGTTTGCCGGAAAGATCGAGGTTCATGCGGGCTCCCTGGTCAGATCCCGATTGTAACGGCGGCTCCTCCAGCACCGGTGCACGGCCGCTGCAGCGAGCCTACTGCGGTGCCAGCTCGATCGCCCTCGCCAGCCACAGCGATGCCGCCGCCAGCACGCCGCCGATGCCGGTGGCAGCCAGTACGTCGCTGGGGTAATGCAGGCCCAGCACGACGCGGGAGACGGCGACGCTGGCGGTGAACGGCACCAGCAGCCAGGCCAGCGCCGGGTAGTGCGCCACCGCCACCACGCTGAAGGCGACTGCGTGCAGGGTATGCCCGGACGGGAAGCTGAACTCGTCCAGCGGCGCCACCCAGGCGCGGATGCGCAGATCGCGGGCCGACGGGCGCGGGCGGCGGGTCCAGCGCTTCAGCCGCTTGTACAGCAGCAGCGCAACAAAACCGGTGGCGGCCAGATGCAGCGACGCGCGCAGGCCGTCGAGGCCGTCGAGCGCCACCAGCACGCCCATCAATACGTACCAGAACACGCCATCGCCCAGCCGGCTGACGGTGGCGAAACAGCGGAACGGCAGCCGGCGGGCACACAGGGCGTTGGCGCGCAGGCACCAGCCGTGTTCCATCGACAGCGGTCGCTCAGGGGACGGTGGGCGCGGCATGGGAATCGCTCCGTGTCAGCGATTGCAGGAGACGGTCGAACGCGTCGGCGACCTGCGTCGGGCGCAGCGCCGCCACCGCTTCGCGGCAGGCGGGGCGCATTTGCGTGCGCAGCGCGTCGTCACTGGCCAAGCGCAGGGCCGCAGCGATGAAGCCGGCGTCATCGGGAACGGCGACTGCCGCGCCGTGGATGCCGTCGCGCAGGAATTCGCGCGCGGCGCCGTAGTCGAACGCCACCACCGGCACGCCGCTGGCCAGCGCTTCCAGGGTGACGTTGCCGAAGGTTTCGCTGCGGCTGGGGAACAGGAACAAGTCGGCGCTGGCGAAATGCCGGCCCAGCGCTCCGCCGCGCTTGATGCCGCGGAAGACGAAGTCCGGGTTCTCGCGCTGCAGGGCCTCGCGCGCGGGGCCGTCGCCGACCCACACGAAGCGCGCCTCCGGGCGCACCCGCTGCAGCTCGCGGAACGCGCGTACCGCCAGCGGCAGGTTCTTTTCCGCGGCGATGCGGCCAACGTGGATCACCGCGAGCGCGTGCGGATCCAGTCCCCATTCGCGCCGCAGCGTTTCATCGCGGTGGCCCGGATGGAACGCCACCGTGTCCACCGCGCGCGGCAGCCGGACCACGTTGCGGAACCGCTGCGTCTGCAGGAACGCCTGCAGTTCGCGCGTCGGCACCAGGGTCGCCTGCGCGCCGTTGTGGAAATGCCGCATCCAGCGCAGCGCCGTGCCCTCAAGCCACGGGGCGCCATAGCTGCGCACGTAGTCGTCGAAGCGGGTATGGAAGCCGGTGGCGACCGGGATGCCGAGCCTGCGCGCGGCGCGCAGCGCCGACCAGCCCAGCGGGCCTTCCGTCGCCACGTAGATCGCGTCGGGACGGGCCTGCCGCCAGTGGTTGTGCAGCAGGCGGGTGGCCGGCAGGCCGAATTTCAGGCCGGGATAGCGGGGCAGGGCGGCGCCGCGCACCAGCAGCGTATCCACGGCAGGCTCGGCTTCGCCATCGTGGCGCGGGCGCACCATCGCAACTTCGTGGCCACGCTGGCGCAGGCCGTGCTCCAGCCCCTGCACGGTCAGCGCCACGCCGTTGACTTCGGGCGGATAGGTTTCGGTGACGATGCCGTAGCGCATGGGCGACTCCGCCAGCACGGGCTGGTCGCGGCACAGCGTCGGCGATGGCGGTGAACGGACGGTGTCGCGCGGATGACCCGTGGATGACGGCCGGCACCGGTCGCGCGCCACTTACAATGCGGGCTCCGGAGTCCTCGGCCCCTGCCCATGTCCCTTGAACCCGCCGGGTCTTCCGGCGTCGATGTCGCCATCGTCGGTGGCGGTGCGGCCGGTGTGCTGGTCGCCATCCGGCTGCTGTCCGATCCCGCCTCGCGGCTGCGCATTGCCATCATCGAGCCCGCCGCCGAGCTGGCCCGCGGCGCCGCGTATGCGACCACCCAGCCCGCCCACCTGCTCAATGTCACCGCCGGGCGGATGAGCGCGTTGGCCGAAGACCCGGGGCATTTCGTCCGCTTCCTGTCCGGCAGCGACGATGCCGGCACGGCCGCGGCGCTGGCGACCGGGTTCGCGCCACGTCGCGATTACGGCCGCTATCTGGGCGACACGCTGCGCGCGCAGCCGCGTTATCCGGCGCTGCAGTGGCTTCAGGAACGCGCGACCGACATCGAAAGGCGCGATACAGACAGCCTGCTGACGCTCGCGTCCGGCGCCACCCTTGCCGCCCGCGCAGTGGTCCTGGCGGTGGGCAATACGCCGCGCCGCATTCCCGCTGCGCGGCTGCACGGCGCAGTGCGGTTGGCCGACGCCTGGAATTACGAAGGCGTCGCCGCCGTTCCCGCCGATGCCGATGTCTGCATCATCGGGTCCGGGCTGAGCATGGTGGACGCCGTGCTGAGCCTGGTCCACGGCGGCCACCGTGGCTGCATCCACGTGTTGTCGCGGCACGGCTTGATGCCGCTGGCGCACGCCGCGACCGGCGGCGCGGACCTCGTCGCGATCGATGGGCTGCTCGCGCTGGGCCTGCGCGAGCGGCTGCGCCGGATCCGTGCGTGGACGCGGGAGGCGACCGCAGCCGGCGAGCCCTGGCAATGGGTGTTCGACCGCCTGCGCCCTCACGGGCAGGCGCTTTGGCGCTCGCTGGGGCACGTGGAGCAGCAGCGGTTCCTGCGTCATCTGGTGCGCTATTGGGACATCCATCGACACCGCATCGCGCCCCAGGTCGCGCAGACGCTGGGGGCGTTGCGAGAGCGTGGCCGGCTGGAAGTCCTGGCCGGACGGCTGCAATCGGTCGCGGCACGCGCGGACGGCGGCCTCGATGTCCGCTACCGGCCGCGCCACGCCGACGGCGAGTGCGCGTTCCGCGCCGACTGGCTCATCAATGCCACCGGCGTCGAGACCCATATCGACCTGCAGCCGGACACGCTGCTGGGCGCACTGCGGGTACGCGGCCGCGTGTTGCCCGGCCCGCATGGCATCGGCATTGCCAGTGAAGAACCGGGGCGCGTGCTGGATGCACGTGGCCAGCCAGATCCGGGGTTGTTCGTGCTCGGTGCGATGCGGATCGGCACGCTGTGGGAAAGCCTGGCGATTCCGGAGCTGCGCGGACAGGCGCAGGCGCTGGCCGATCACCTGCGCGCGACGCTCGACGGGCGGGCGGCACCGACGACCTGAGCGAGGCGCGTGGATACGGCTGCCGGCTCAGGCAGCTTCGTCGATGGCCAGCCGTGTGGATTCGCGCACGAACCAGCCGTCTTCCTGCGGGCAGAAGCTCGCGCAGCTTTCCAGCGGCGCCTGGTAGACATGCACCGAGACCGCGATGTGGTCCGGATCCGCGTTGTGGATGGTGTGGTACTCGTGCGGCGGGATCAGGCTGCCGGCGCTGCCGAGGCCAGCGCTGCTGCGCCCGGCGACGCGGAAGCGGAACCGCTCGCCTGCCTGTTCCACCAATTCGTACTGGACCATGTCCAGCTGGCCCTGCCAGACCCCTTCCACGCACCAGCGACCGTCGTGGTCATGCAGCGGCGTGCCCTGCCCGGGGCCCCAGGTCATGGCCACCACGCTGTAGCCGTGCTCGGGGCTGCGGTAAAGCTCGCGTCGCGCGTAGTGCCCGGCCACCGGCGCGTGCACGCAGTCCGGCAGGCAAACCCCGGGGTCGACGATCAGCGCAGTCAGCGCGTCGCGCAGCGCAGCGGTGACCGCCTGCACTCCATCCAGCGCAACGGCGGCATCGAGCATGGCCTGGAAGCGCGCGCTTCCGGGGAAGGCGATCTGCGGCGTCGGTGCGCTGGGCTGGGGAAGATTCACCCCCGGAGTCTAATCCAGCGCGGCGGCGGTTCCTGCGCGGCCGGACGCCGTGGCGGTCGCAGGGGCCGTGAAAAACGCGAAAGGGCCGGGCGCAAGGCCCGACCCTTCGGATCGCTGGTACCGGTGATAGGACTCGAACCTACACGACATCGCTGCCAGTGGATTTTGAGTCCACCGCGTCTACCATTCCGCCACACCGGCATGCGCTTATCTTACCGTGACGGCGCGCCTATATGCACGCCTCCGGCGGCGGGAGCGTGGCCGTCGCCTCTGCTGGTTCCAGTCCTTCCGATGCGGCGCGTTCAGGCCACCTTGCCGCTGGGCAGGGCCGCGGCCGGCAGCGCGCGCAGGAAGCCGGCGACGGCGGGGCCGAAGCGTTCTTCATCGACCAGGAAGGCATCGTGGCCCTGCGGCGACGGCATCGGCAGGAAGCGGGTGTCGCAGCCGGCGTTGCGCAGGCCGGCGGCGATCTCTTCCTGCTGCTGGATCGGGAACAGGATGTCGGTCTTGACCCCGATCACCAGCGCATGGCGCACGCCCTCGATGGCGGCCAGCCCGCGCGCGGTGTCGCCGGCGTGCGCCTCGCCGAGGTCGAACCAGTCCATCGAACGGCTGAGATAGAGGTAGCAGTTGGGGTCGTACTTGTGCACGAAGCGGCGCGCATGGGCCTCGAGGTAGCTTTCCACCTCGAACTCCAGCCCGAACGGATCCTCGCCCTCGCGGCGGTCGGAATCCAGCCGCACCCGACCGAAGCGGCCGTCCCATTCCAGCGCCGAGCGATAGGTGATGACGCCGAGCTTGCGCGCCATGCGCATGCCGTTTTCCGGGTAATTCTCCGCGTCGTCGTAGGCGCCGCCGTTCCACTGCGGGTCCAGCCGGATCGCCTCGCGCTGCAGCGAGCGGATGGCGATGGAGAACGGCAGCGCGCGCGCCGCGCCGCAGATATTGACGTGGCTGCGGGCAATGCCGGGGTGGCGGGCCAGCAGCGACAGCGCGCCCATCCCGCCCATCGAATTGCCGACCAGGCAGGCCAGCTGCGCGATGCCCAACCCGCGCAGCAGCGCCGCGGAGGCATCGGCGGCATCCTCGATCGACAGCTCGGGGAAGTCCAGGCGGTAGGGCTGGCCGGTGTCGGGGTTGACCGACGCCGGCCCGGTGCTGCCCTTGCAGCTGCCCAGCGGGTTGATGCAGACCACGAACCAGCGGCGGGTGTCGATGGGCTTGCCGGGGCCGATCATCCATTCCCACCAGCCCGGCGCGGGGGCGGCATCGCTGGACGCGGCGTGGGCGTCCGGCGACATGCCGGTGAGGATCAGGATGGCGTTGCCGCCGTCGGCATCCAGCCGGCCCCAGGTTTCATAGGCCAGGCGCGCGCCGTGCAGCGCGCCGCCGCGCTTCATCGGAAACGGCGTGGGCAGATCGAACCAGCGGGTGCCGGGGGGAATGAATTCGGCCATGGAAGTGCGGGGGGAAAAGACCGGTAGGCCATCATCCCCCCTGACGAAGCGGACGGTCATGCCTTTTAGGCATGCCGGCATGAACCGGCGGTTACTGCGCGCCGATCACCAGCCGCACCGGCTTGTCGGCCGGCAATTTCACCCGCACCGGCCTGGACTCCAGGTCACCTTCCTGGCGACTGGCATCGCCACTGGCCGACAGCCGCGCCACCAGCTCGACTTCCTGCATTTGCGACAGCTTGAGGGTGGGCATGGGACTGTCGCCGTCGCTGAGCGCGGCACTGAACGGCAGTTCCGAGACCGCGTGTTTCTGCGCGGCCACCGGCATCGGCGAACCGGGCTGGCGGGCGATCACGAACACCGTGGCATCGGCCCGCAGGCGCACCCGTTCGGCCAGCGCGGGATCCAGTGCCACCTCGACGTTCAGCAGGGCGGTCGCGGCAGGCTGGGCGGCGGCTTCGGCCAATGGCTGCAGGCCGGCATCGGCACGGGCGGCGTTGATTTCCTTGCGCAGGCTGGTGGCGGTGTCGGCGCTGACCTGCGTCAGCAGCGGCGCCCAGGTGGCGGCGGCCTCCGCATGCTTGCCGGCCTGACGCTGGGCCACGCCGAGGAACCAGCGCGCGCGCTGGTGGTTGGGGTCCGCCTTGAGCGCGGCCTGCAGCAGCGTCAGCGCCTCGGCGTCGAAGCTGCGGTTGGGATTGGCCATCGCGCGCGACTGCGCGGCTTCGGTGAGGAAGTCGGCGTTCTCGGGGGCAAGCCTGGCGGCCTTGGCGAAGGCGTCGCGGGCGTTGGCGGCGTCTTCCATGCGCAGATAGGCCTGGCCGAGCAGGGCCCAGCCTTCCGCCTGCTGCGGGTCGCGCGCCAGCGCGGCCTTGAGCTGGACCACCGCTTCCTCCAGCGTGCGCGGCGCCTGCCGGGCGGCGGGGTCCAGTGCCTGCGGGGTGCCCACCAGCCGGTACAGCAGGCCGGTGGAAAGCAGGGTGATCAGGCCGATGCCCAGCGCCACGCCGCGCGCATCGCGCCACAGCGGGCGCAGCAGGGCGGCCAGCACGATCAGGCAAAGCAGCGCGGCGAATACGACGAAAGCGGTCATCACCACTCCTGCCCGTCGTCGCTGGCATCCCGGTTGGCCGCGGGCCTGCGTCGGCGTACGATCGCGGCGACCACGCCGGCGCCGGCCAGCAGCACCACCGCCGGGCCGATCCACAGCAGCAGGGTGCCGCCTTCCAGTTTCGGCTTGTACAGCACGAATTCGCCGTAGCGCTGCACCAGGTAATCCTTGATCTGCGCATCGCTCATGCCCTTGCGCATCAGCTCCAGCACCTCGCGCCGCAGCTGCAGCGCGATCAGCGCGTTGGAGTCGGCCAGCGACTGGTTCTGGCACATCACGCAGCGCAGCTGCAGGGTCAGCGCGTGGAAGCGGGCTTCCTCGGCGGCATCCTGGAACTGCAGCGGGGCGGCGTCGGCCTGCTGGTTGGCCTGGGCGAAGGCGGGCGGCGCAAGTCCGCAGGCCAGGATGAGGCCCAGGGACAGGCCGGCGATCCTGCCCCGGCCAAGGAAGTTGGCGACCCGGCTCATCGTTCAGCCTCGATCCTGGTGACCAGCGGCAGCAGTTCCTTGGCGATCAGTTCGTCCGTCAGCGGGCCGACGTGCTTCCAGCGCACGATGCCGCGGCCATCGACCAGGAACGATTCCGGTGCGCCGTACACGCCCCAGTCCAGCGCGGTGCGGCCTTCGACGTCGGACAGCACCACCATGTAGGGATTGCCGAACTGCTCCAGCCAGCGCAGCGCGTCGGCGGGCTCGTCCTTCCAGTTGTAGCCGACCACGCGCAGGCGCTTGGTCTCGGCGAACTTGGTCAGCACCGGGTGCTCCACCCGGCACTCCACGCACCAGCTGCCCCAGACGTTCATCAGGAACGGCTGGCCGCGCAGGTCGGACAGCTTCACCGTGTAGGTGGGGTCGTGCAGCACCGGCAGCGCGAACTCCGGCGCCGGCTTGCCGATCAGCGGCGAGGGCAGGGCGTCGCGGTTGGGCTTGCGGCTCATCCACACGCCCGCCGCCAGCAGCGCGGCAAGCAGGGCGAAGGCGGCCAGCGGCAGCCAGCGGGAGGTTTTCATGCGAGGCCCTTCATTGGAGATCCTTGCGCACGCTGCGGAAGCGCCGGTCGAAAGCGGTGACGATGGCGCCCAGCGCCATCAGCAGTGCGCCGGCCCAGATCCAGCGCACGAATGGTTTGATATGGACGCGCAGCGCCCAGGCATCGTTGCCCAGCGATTCGCCGATCGCCACGTAGGCATCGGCGAACACGCCGCGGGCGATCCCGGATTCGGTCATCACCTGGCCGCCGGCGCGATAGCGGCGCTTCTCGGGATGCAGGGTGTGGGTGATGCGGCCATCGCGCAGCACCTGCACGGTGCCGCGGTCGGACACGTAGTTCGGGCCCTCGCGCTCGACGATGCCGTCGAAGCGGAACGCGTAATCGCCCAGCGTCACCGTGTCGCCGGCCTTCACCGCCAGCTCGCGCTGCAGGTTCAGGCCTTCGACCAGCAGCGCGCCGACCAGGAACACCGCGATGCCCAGGTGGGCCAGCACCATGCCCCACATTTCGCGGGTCAGGCGGCCGCCGGCGGAACGCAGGCGGGTCCAGACGAAGCGCAGCGTGCCGGCGCCCACCCAGACCGCGCCGAGGATGCCGGCACCGGTCTTCCACTGGCCCTGCGGCGCAAGGAAGAACGCGATGGTGGCGGCCACCAGCGCCAGCACCGCCCACGGCAGCAGCAGGCGCAGCGGCGTGGCCATTTGCTCGCGCTGCCAGCGGGTCAGCGGGCCCAGCGGCACCAGCGCCACCAGCGGCGCCATCAGCAGGATGAACATCATCGCGAAATAGGGCGGACCCACCGAGATCTTGCCCAGTTCCAGGGTGTCGGCCAGCAGCGGGTACAGGGTGCCCAGCAGCACCATCGCGCAGGCGGTGGTCAGCAGCAGGTTGTTGAGCAGCAGCAGGGTCTCGCGCGAGCCGGCGGCGAAGGGTTTGGCGTTGCTCTCGGTGTCCGGCGCGCGCAACGCGTACAGCACCAGCGAGCCGCCGACCACGATGCCGAGGAAGATCAGCACGAACAGGCCGCGGCCGGGATCCGCCGCGAAGGCGTGAACGCTGGTCAGGACGCCGGAGCGCACCAGGAAGGTGCCCAGCAGCGACAGCGAGAAGGTGGCGATGGCCAGCAGCAGCGTCCAGCCGCCGAAGCTGCCGCGCTTTTCGGTGACCGCCTGCGAATGCAGCAGCGCGGCGCCGGCCAGCCACGGCATGAAGCTGGCGTTTTCCACCGGGTCCCAGAACCACCAGCCGCCCCAGCCCAGCTCGTAATAGGCCCACCACGATCCCAGCGCGATGCCGAGGGTGAGGCAGGCCCAGGCCACGTTGGTCCAGGGTCGCGTCCAGCGCAGCCACTGCGCGTCGATGCGGCGCTCCAGCAGCGCGGCGATGGCGAAGGCGAACGGCACCGCGAAGCCGACGTAGCCGGCGTACAGCATTGGCGGGTGCACGATCAGCCCCGGGTCCTGCAGCAGCGGATTGAGGTCGCGGCCTTCGCCGGCGGCCGGCAGGATGCGGATGAACGGGTTGCTGGTGAACACCAGGAAGGCGAGGAAGCCGACCGAGACGACTCCCATCACCCCCAGCACCCGCGCCACCACCGGCAGCGGCAATGCCTTCGAGAACCGCGCCACCGCCGCGGTCCACAGCGCCAGCACCAGCGCCCACAGCAGCAGCGAGCCTTCGTGCGCACCCCACACCGCGGTGTAGCGATAGAGCGTGGGCAGCAGCGAGTTGGAGTTCTCGGCTACGTACTGCACCGAGAAGTCGTTGACCACGAAGGCGTAGGTGAGGATGGCGAAGGCCAGGCCCACCAGCAGCAGCTGCATCCAGGCGGCGGGCCGCGCCACCGCCATCAGCACCGGCACGTCGCGCTGGGCGCCCAGCAGGGGCAGCAGCGCCTGCAGCGCCGCTACCAGCAGCGCCAGCAGCAGCGCGATCTGTCCGAGTTCCGGAAGCATTACGGCGCGCCTTCCGCAGGCGTCGTCTTGTCCTGCACGTTGTGCTTCTTGTGCGCGGCGCCCATCTTGTCGGCCACTTCCTTGGGCATGTAGGTCTCGTCGTGCTTGGCCAGCACTTCCTCGGCCACGAACACGTCGCCCTGCATCCGCCCGGTGGCCACCACCGACTGGTTCTCCCGGAACAGGTCGGGAAGGATGCCGGTGTAGACCACCGGCAGGCGCGCATCGCCGTCGTCCACTTCGAAATGGGCTTCCATCGAGCCGGGTGCGCGCTTGAACGAATCCTTGGCGACCATACCGCCGAGGCGGAAGCGGGCTTCGCCGCTGCGCACGTTGTCGCCGGCGGTCCCGCCCAGCACTTCATGCGGGGTGTAGAGATAGGCGACGTTGCGCTGCAGCGCCATCGCGATCAGCGCGGTCGCCACGCCGGCGACGGCGACCAGGGCGAGGATCAGCAGGAGGCGGCGTTTGCGGGTGGGGTGCATGGCGTCCAGGTCAGTCCCGCGACAGCGGGCGTTCGGTATCGGGGGGAGGGGCGGCCTGCTGGCGGGTGCTGCGCAGCCTGGCGGCGCGCAGGGCGGCGCGGATCTGCAGCTTCGGCACCAGGAAGTCCCACAGCAGCATCGCGGCGAACACCGCATAGGCAGCGATGACGTATTCGCGGTAGCTCATCGCGGCACTCCGGCGGCCAGCTTCGAGACCCAGTCCTTGGCGGCTTCGCGGCGCAGGTTGTCGGCGCGGGCGCGGGCCAGCAGCGAGCCGACGAACCACAGCTTGGTGCCGACGATCATCCAGATGAGCGGCCACATCATGCTGGCGTCCATGCTGGACTCGCCGAACACGCGGATGGTCTGGCCCTGGTGCAGCGAGTTCCACCACACCACCGACCAGCGGATCACCGGCAGCAGGGCGACGCCGACGATGGCCAGCAGACCGGCGGCGCGGGCGGCGTTGCGGCGGTCGTCGATGGCGGCGTACAGGCCCATCACGCCCAGGTACAGGAACAGCAGGATCAGCTCGGTGGTCAGGCGCGGGTCCCAGTCCCACCAGGTGCCCCACATCGGCTTGCCCCAGATCGAGCCGGTGGCGAGGGTGACGAAGGTGAAGGCGGCGCCGGTGGGCGCGCAGGCCATCGCCAGGATTTCGCAGAGTTTGATCCGCCAGATCAGCGCGATCGCCGAATAGAACGCCATCAGGCCGAAGATGGCCATGCTCATCCAGGCCGCGGGGACGTGGATGTAGAGGATGCGGAAGCTGTCGCCCTGCTGGTAGTCGGCGGGGACCTGGAACAGCGCGCCATACAGGCCCACGACCATCGCCACCAGCCCCAGCAGCCAAGCCCACGGCGTCCAGCGGGCGGCAAAGCGATCGAAGTACGGGGGCGAGCCGAGTTGGTGGAACCAGCGGATCAGCGGAGACATCTTGGCCTTGGCAGGAGCGGCGTGGACGCGCCGTGGTCAATCCTGCGAAGGATACCAGCCCGCGGGCGGGCCGGTACCCGGACTTCCGGTAACGGGCGGGGCGGCATGGGCCGCCCGCCCGTGGGTGGCGCGGCTTACTGGACCTGGATGTTGCCCTGCATCAGCGCCAGGTGGCCCGGGAAGCTGCAGAAGAACTTGTAGCCGCCGTCCTTGATCTTGGCCACATCGAAGGTCACCGACGCGGATTCGCCGCCGCCGATGATCTTGGTGTGGGCGATCGAACGGGCGTCGCCTTCCTTGACGTGTTCGGCCGCGTTGGAGGCGCCGTCGGCGGAAATGCCGGCCATGTCGGCTTCCTTGGCGACAACCAGGTTGTGACCCATGACGTTGGCGGCCATGCTGCCGACGTGCTTCAGGTTGATGGTGAACTGGGTGCAGCTGGCCGGCACGGTGATCGAGTCGGCGTTGTACTGCATCGCATCGTTCGATTCGATGGTGGTGGCGCAGTTTTCGACCACGGCCGGCTTGGTGCTGGCGGCAGCGGGCGCGGCTTCGGCCGGAGCAGCCTCGACCGGGGCCGCGGCGGGGGCTTCGGCCGCCGGCGCTGCATCGGCGGGGGCGGCGGAATCGGCGGGCGCGGACGAGTTGCCGCAGGCGGACAGGGCCAGCGCAACCGCACCGGCGAGCAGGATATGACGGGACTTCATTGCGAATGCTCCAAAGAATGTGGGGCTGGCCGCATCGGCCAGGCGCGTCATTGTCGGACGCCGCTCGTTAAAAAAACATTGATCCATCTCAAGCCTGCGCTGTCTTATGAATGGGCGATGCGCAAGGCGGCGGCGGCCGTGACCGGCGCCAGCGCCAGCGCCAGCACCAGGCCGGCGCTCAGTAGCAGCAGCGCGCCGACCGCATCGAAGCCCTGCGCGTGCGCGGCCACCGCGCCGGCACCGAACACCAGCACCGGCACGTACAGCGGCAGCGCCAGCAGGGCGACGAGGATGCCGGCTCGGCGCATGCCCACGGTCAGCGCGGCGACCACTGCCCCCAGCAGGCTCAGGATCGGCGTGCCCAGCAGCAGCGACAGCATCAGCACCGGCAGCTGCGCATGCGGCAGGTGCAGCAACTCGCCGAGCAGCGGCACTGCCAGGATCAGCGGCAGCGCGGTGGTGGCCCAGTGCATCAGGGTGCGCACCAGCACCAGCCACCACAGCGGCACCGGCGCCAGCATCCACTGTTCCAGCGAACCGTCCTCGGCGTCACCGCGGAACAGGTTGTCCAGCGCCAGCAGCCCGGCCAGCAGGGCGGCCAGCCACAACACCGCCGACGCCACCGGCGCCAGCGACCTGGCATCGCCGCCCAGGGCCAGCGCGAACAGCACCACCGTCAACAGCGCGAACAGCGCCGGCTGCAGGGCGTCGCCGCGGCGCGCCCACAGCAGCTGCAGGTCGCGGGTCATCAGCGCGCGCGCGGCCTGCCACATCATGCCGCCGGCCTCTTCAGTTCCAGCAGGCGGGTGCGCACCGGCGGCGCGGCGTAGGCGCCGTGGGTGGTGATCAGCGCCGCGCCGCCTTCGCGCAGATGCGCTTCCACCATCCGGTTGACCAGCTGGATGCCGTCCAGATCGAGGTTGGCGTAGGGTTCGTCGAGCAGCCACAGCGGCGCCGGCGACAGCCACTGCCGGGCCAGCCCGAGGCGTTTTTTCTGCCCGGCCGAGAGGGTGCGCAGCGGTGCGTCCTCGAAACCGCCCAGGCCGACGATGGCCATCGCCGCTTCCGGCGTCTGCCGGGCGCGACGGCCATGCAGCCCGCACAGGTAATCCAGGTTGCGCAGCGCCGACAGATCGGCCTTCAGGCCCGGCAAATGCCCTAGATAGGCGATGTGGCGCGCGCGCGACGCGGGCCGTGCGGGCAGGCCGTCGATCTCCACCCTGCCAGCCTCGGCGCGCAGCAGGCCGGCCAGCACGCGCAGCAAGGTGGTCTTGCCGGCGCCGTTGCCGCCCTGCACCAGCAGCGCCTCGCCGGCATCGACGGAAAAATCCAGCGGCCCGAACACCGGCGTCTCGTCGCGCGAGAACGCCAGCCCGTGCGCGGCGAGCAGGGGTCGGGAAGGCGTGCGGGAATCGGGCATGGGCCGCCGATTCTACCGGCCCGCTCCGACGCGCGCCCACCGTCCTGCGCCTGCCTGCGCATCCGCCTGCGCGTGGATTCCGTACACTGGAATGCCCGCTGCAAACGGCATCGCCATGCGTCCAGACACCAAACTGCCGAAGGTCGGCACCACCATCTTCACCGTGATGTCGCAGCTGGCGGCCGAGCACGGTGCGGTCAACCTCGGCCAGGGCTTCCCGGATTTCCCGGTGCCGCCGCGGCTGGTGGACGCGCTGACCCGCGCGATGCAGGCCGGCCACAACCAGTACGCGCCGATGACCGGGATCCCGGCGCTGCGCCAGGCCATCGCCGCCAAGACCGAGCGCTGCTACGGCTGGCGCCCCGATGCCGACACCGAAATCACCGTCACCAGCGGTGCCACCGAGGCGATCTTCAACGCCATCCACGCGGTGGTGCGCGCCGGCGAGGAGGTCATCGTCCTCGACCCCTGCTACGACTGCTACGAGCCGGCCATCGAGCTGGCCGGCGCCACCGCGGTGCACGTGCCGCTGGACCCGGCTACCTTCGCCCCCGACTGGGACGCGGTGCGCGCGGCGATCACCCCGAAGACCCGCATGCTGATGGTCAACAGCCCGCACAACCCGTCCGGCGCGATGTTCACCGCCGCCGACATGCAGGCGCTGATCGACCTGCTGCAGGGCACCGACATCGTGCTGCTCAGCGACGAGGTCTACGAGCACATCGTGTTCGACGGCGCGCGCCACGAATCCGCGCTGCTCTACCCGCAGCTGCGCGAGCGCAGCTTCGTGATCTCCAGCTTCGGCAAGACCTACCACTGCACCGGCTGGAAGCTGGGCTACGCGATCGCGCCGCCGGCGCTGTCGGCGGAGTTCCGCAAGGTCCACCAGTACAACGTGTTCTGCAGCTTCACGCCGTCGCAACACGCCTTTGCCGAGATGATCACGCAGGAGCCGGAACACTACGAGCAGCTCGGGGCGTTCTACCAGGACAAGCGCGACCGCTTCCGCGCGCAGCTGGCCGCAACCCGGCTCAAGCCGCTGCCGGTGCCGGGCGGGTATTTCCAGCTGGTGGACTATTCGGCCGTCAGCGACCTGCCGGATCTGGAGTTCGCGCGTTGGCTGACCGTGGAGCACGGCGTGACCGGCATTCCGCTGTCGCCGTTCTACGCCTCGGCGCCGGCCGGGCAGCGCCTGCTGCGGCTGTGTTTCGCCAAGAACGAGGACACGGTGAACCGTGCCATCGAACGTTTGTCCAAGCTGTAACGCCACAACCCGGAGGCCATGATGCAGGCCGACAAGACCATCGCCCTGTTGTTTGCACTGCTGCTGACGGGCGCAGCCGCATTACTGGGATGGCGGGCCTTGCAGGCCCGACCGGTCATGCCACGGACAGGAGTCACCGCCATGGACACGCAACAGCTGCAGGACATCTATTTCGGCATGGGCTGTTTCTGGGGCGCGGAAAAACGGCTGCGCGCGGTGCCGGGCGTGGCTGATGTCGAAGTGGGCTACGCCGGTGGCGATGCGCCCAAGGTGACCTACGAAGACGTGCTGCGCGAGGAGCGGCTGATCCGCGCCGGCCGCAGCCAGGCCCGCAACCACGCCGAGGTGGTGCGGGTGCGCTACGACCCGAAGCGCCTCGACCTGATGACCCTGCTGGTGGCGTTCTGGGAGAACCACGATCCCACCCAGGTGGGCGGACAGGGCAACGACATCGGCAGCAACTACCGCAGCGCGATCTATTTCACCAGCGAGGCGCAGAAGATCCTGGCCGAACAGAGCCGCGATCTCTACCAGAAGAACCTCACGCGTGCCGGCCACGGCCGGATCAGTACCGAGATCCTGCCGCTGCGCCACTACAGCCGCGCCGAGGAGAACCATCAGGATTACCTGCTGAAGAATCCCGACGGCTACTGCGGGCTGGGCGGCACCGGGGTGAAGTACGGCCTCGATGCCGATGTCGTGACCACACCGCCGCTGGATGGCAGCACGCTGCGTGATGATCGCCAGCTGGTGGTGTACGACGCCGAGGACTGCCCGTACTGCGAGAAGTTCCAGGCGCAGGTGCTGGCGGGCTGGAACGCGGACGTGCCGTTCGCCAAGACCCGTTCGCAGAAGGCGCCGAGCGGCTGGACGCTGGCCGGGCCGCTGCTGGGCACGCCGACCATCGTGCTGTTCCAGCAGGGCAAGGAGGTCGCGCGTTTCACAGGCTATGCCGGTGATCCGAGGAAGTTCTGGCAGTGGCTGGGCTTCCACCTGCTCAGCCCGGAACAGCAACGCATCGCCTTCGAATCCGGCACCGAGCTGCCCGGCACCGGCGCGCATCTGTCCGAATCCCGCCCCGGCACCTATTTCGACCCGATCAGTGGCGCCGCGCTGTTCCGCAGCGACGCCAAGTTCGACAGCGCCTGCGGCTGGCCCAGCTTCTTCGAGCCGATGGCCGGTGCACTGGAGTTCCTGCAGGACGACAGTCACGGCATGCGACGCGTCGAGGTGCGCAGCACCAGCTCCGGCATCCATCTGGGGCATGTGTTCGACGACGGCCCGCCGCCCACCGGCAAGCGCTATTGCATCAACGGCAACGTGCTGAAATTCCTTCCCGATCCGCCCAAGGCATGATCTCCATGGATGATTCCGTTCCCCAGTCCGACCTGCGCGTCTCGATCGTGCAGGGCGAGACCCGCTGGCACGATCCCGCGGGCAATCGCGACCACTACGCCGGGCTGATCGCGCCCCTGCACGGCATCACCGACCTGGTGGTGCTGCCGGAAACCTTCACCAGCGGCTTTTCCAATGACGCGGTTGCCGCCGCCGAAGACATGCAGGGGGCCACCGTGGACTGGATGCTGGAACAGGCCGACCGGCTTGGCGCGGCGGTCACCGGCAGCGTGCAACTGCGCGATGGCGACGGCGTCTACAACCGCATGCTGTTCGCCGCGCCGGGTGGCGGGCTGGCCCACTACGACAAGCGCCACCTGTTCTCGTTCGCCAACGAGCATGAGCGCTACGCCGCCGGCAACCGCCGGGTGATCGTGGAATGGAATGGTTGGCATATCCTGCTGCAGGTCTGCTACGACCTGCGTTTCCCGGTGTTCTCGCGCAATCGCTTCGACGCCGCCCGTCCCGGCCTGCCGGACTACGACCTCGCGCTGTACGTCGCCAACTGGCCGTCGGTGCGCAGTCATGCGTGGAAGACCCTGCTGCGCGCGCGCGCGATCGAGAACGTCAGCTACGTGGTCGGCGTCAACCGGGTCGGCACTGACGGCAACGGCCTGCACTACAGCGGCGACAGCGCGGTGATCGATTTCCTCGGCCAGCCGGTCAGCGAGTGCATGGACGCCGAAGTGGTGGCCACCACCACCCTGCAGGCGGCGGAGCTGCACGCGCAGCGCCAGCGCTTCCCGGCACTGCGCGATGCGGATGCCTTCAACCTCGAGGCGTGACCGGGGTCATGGCGGCGGCATCGGCGCCGGCGGACAATGCCGGCATGCACGGACATGGCGAGTACAAGATGCCCGGCGGCAAGCTGGTGGTGGCCGACGTGGCCATCGACCGCGGCCGGCTGGCGCAGGTGGCGGTGAGCGGGGATTTCTTCCTCGAACCGGACGAGGCGCTGGACGCGATCAATGCGGCGCTGGCCGGGCAGAGCGCGGATGCCGATGCGGATGTGCTGGCCGCGGTGGTGCAGGCGGCGCTGCCCGTGCAGGTGCGGATGTACGGGATCAGCGCCGACGCGGTTGCGGTCGCGGTGCGGCGTGCCATCGACGCGGCGGAGGCGGCATGAGCGCCTGGCGTGCATTCGACTGGCAGCTGGTCCACGCCGGGCCGCAGTCGCCGGCGCTGCACATGGCGCTGGACGAGGTCATCACCGACGAGGTGGCGGCCGGCCGCCGGGCGCCGACGCTGCGGGTGTGGGAATGGGCGTCGCCGGCGGTGGTGATCGGGCGCTTCCAGTCGCTGCGCAACGAGGTCGATCCCGACGGCGCGGCGCGCCATGGCATCGAGGTGGTGCGACGGATCACCGGCGGCGGCGCGATGTTCATCGAGCCGGGCAATACCATCACCTATTCGCTGTCGGCGCCGGAGTCTTTGGTGGCCGGGATGTCGTTCGAGCAGTCCTACGCGTTCATGGACGCGTGGGTGCTGGAGGCGCTGCGCACGCTCGGCATCGAGGCCTGGTACCAGCCACTCAACGACATCGCCTCGAAGGCCGGCAAGATCGCCGGCGCCGCGCAAATGCGCCGCGGCAAGGCGGTGCTGCACCACGTGACCATGGCCTACGACATCGATGCCGACAAGATGCTGCAGGTGCTGCGGATCGGCCGCGAGAAGCTGTCCGACAAGGCCACCCAGAGCGCCAACAAACGGGTGGACCCGCTGCGCAGCCAGACCGGGCTGGCCCGCGCGGAAGTCATCGCGCGGATGATCGACACCTTCCGCGAGGCGCACGGACTGTCCGACGCCGCCGTCCGCCCGGACGAGCTGGCGCGGGCCGAGGCGCTGGTGCTGGAGAAGTTCGCCACCCGCGCATGGACGGCCGTGGTGCCGTGACGGCAGGCTTACGTCTGCCGCCCTAGCATGGGCGTCCCATTCATCGTTCCGTTCAGGAGTTCCACATGTCCAGCGTCACCCTCAAGGGCAATCCCGTCAGCGTCGGCGGCCAGCTTCCGCAGATCGGCGATCAGGCACCGGCGTTCCGTCTGGTCGGCGTCGACCTGTCCGACCGCGCGCTGGCGGACTTTGCCGGCAAGCGCAAGATCCTCAACATCTTCCCCAGCATCGATACCGGCGTCTGCGCGGCCTCGGTGCGCCACTTCAACCGGGACGCCGCCGGGCTGGCCAACACCGCGGTGCTGTGCATTTCCGCCGACCTGCCGTTCGCCCAGCAGCGCTTCTGCGGCGCGGAAGGGCTGGACAACGTCACCATGCTCTCGACCATGCGCGGGCGCGAGTTCCTCCGCGACTATGGCGTGGCGATGGAAGACGGCCCGCTGGCCGGCGTGGCCGCGCGCGCGGTGGTGGTGCTGGATGACCACGACAAGGTGCTGTACACCCAGCTGGTGCCGGAAATCACCGACGAGCCGGACTACGCCGCGGCGCTGGCTGCGCTGGGCTGAAGCCTCAGCGCGCCCATCGGCCCGGGCGCGTTTCCAGATATGCCCCGATATCCGGCGTCCCTGTGGCAGGGACGCCGGTTCCGTTTGTGGCCGCGGCGCGCGTTCGCGGCCGGGCTACCCCGCCATGCGCCCGAACTTGCCGCTGTTGAAGTCGGCAATCGCCTGGATGATCTCCCGCTGGCTGTTCATCACGAACGGGCCGTGGCCCACCACCGGCTCGTCGATCGGCTCGCCGGCCAACAGCAGCAGCTTGGCCTCGCCGCTGGTTTCGATCTCCACGCCGCTGCCGGCGGTGGACAGCGTGGCCACCTGCGCGGCACGGACGATGGCTTCGCCGTTCAGCTGCACGGTGCCGTCCAGCACCACCAGCAGGGTGGTCCAGCCTTCCGGCTGCGGCAGCGATACGCGCTGCCCCGCGGCCAGCCGCAGGTCCCACACGTTCATCGGGGTGAAGGTGCGCGCCGGCCCCTTCTGGCCGGCATGTTCGCCGGCAATCAGCCGCAGCGTGCCGGCGCCGTACGCCAGGGCGATGGCAGGGATCCGCGCGTCCAGGATGCCCTGGTAGCCGGGCGGCGCCATCTTGTCCTTGGCCGGCAGGTTGACCCACAGCTGCACCATTTCGAAGGGCCCGCCGGCGGCGGCGTAGGCGGGCGAATGGAACTCTTCGTGCAGGATGCCGCCGGCGGCGGTCATCCACTGCACGTCGCCCTTGCCGATGATGCCGCCGTTGCCGGTGGAGTCGCGATGCTCCACCTCGCCCTCGTAAACGATGGTCACCGTCTCGAACCCGCGATGCGGGTGCTGGCCGACGCCGCGGCGCTCGCTGGTGGGCTCGAACCGGATTGGTGCGGCGTAATCCAGCATCAGGAACGGGCTGCGCTCGGCCACGCCCGCGCCGCTGTAGCCGAACATGCCGTGCACCGGAAACCCGTTGCCGACCCAGTGTCGGCCGGGCGCACCGGCGACTTCGAGGACCTTCTTCATGGCTTTGCTCCAATGCGGGCCGGCGCGATGCCGGTTGCCTTGGGTGTCATGATGGATTGTCTGAAAATTGCGTTCAATTCTGTATAAAACTACGGATTGTTCTATTTGTGCCGCATCCGCTTCGCTACTTGTCGAAGCTGATTTCCAGCGAAGCGTGGAATGGGGCTTTCGGCGGCGCCACCAGCGTCCGGCCGCGCACATAGCGTTGCAGGCAGATCGCCAGCGGCGAGCCGCCCTGTCGCCAGGTCTGCTGAACCCGGCCCTGTGCATCCAGTTGCATCACCACCACGAACGGCGTGACGTCGCCGCGCAGATCGAAGCGATTGCATTCGGCCACCCCGGCATCCAGCAGCGCTGCCTGCGCCGCCAGCAGTCTTTCCTTGGCGGGGCCGGTCACCGCGGCCTCGTCGGCATCGGCCAGGCGCTTGGCTTCGCTATAGTCCATGGCCGTGGTGGTTGCTGCCTGCGGGGCGGCGAACAGAAGCAGTAGCGACAGGACAACGTGCATGGAGGCCTCCGTGATGATGCTGCGAGCTTACCCGGGTCATGGGCCGGGCGGACGGGTGGCGGTTTTTGCCGAAGGAGTCGCATCGCGGCGATGCGCGGTGGAGTACAACAATCGCATGGGGAGCATGGGGTGCCGATGAAGTCTGGACTACGGCTGGTCGCCGGATTGCTGCTGTGCATGCTGTCGTCGCTGGCCGCGGCGCAGGCGCGCATGGACGACGTGCTGAAGGATTTTAGCGAGCATGGTTATCCGTCGGTGGCGGCGGCGATCGAGCGCCTGCAATCGGTCGAGGACGTGCCCGGCCAGAACGCGCCGCTGGCGCGCCGCGCCGCTTATCACGGCGTATTGCTGGACCTGTCCAGGGGCGGCCGGCATCCGCAGGTGCATCGCTCCAGCGCCGCTGCGCTGCAACTGATGGCAGACAAGGAAGGCTGCGTGCGCTGCAGGTTCGACCTGGCCTTGTCGGCGTTCCGCGAGGGAGTCATCAACAAGGCAACGCGCGCGGATGCCGAAGCACGACTGGCGGAGATGGAGATCCTGCAGCGGCAGCTGGATTCGCGGGACGCTTTGCGGAAGCTGCTGGCGGCGCAGGCCGAACTGGACAGGCGGAAGGGCAACTACAACGACGCGATCGCCCTGCTGGTCCGCGCCAGCGAGCTGGCCAAGCTGGAAGGCCGCAACGCGGCGCAGGTGGAATACCTGGGCCTGATGGCCGCGCTGAATGCGGATCGTGGCGATCCCAAGCGCGCGATCCAGATGGGGAACGAGGCCTACCGGCTGGCGGAAGAGATTGGCTATCTGGTGGGGCGGCCCACCATTCTGCTCGACCTGGGCCACGCCTATTCGCTTGCCGGGGAACGCACGAAGCAGCGCGCTGCGCTGGAAAAGGCATTGGCGCTGGTGGGTGACGACCCGGACCTGTTGCGAGACAGGATCATCATCCTCAACAACCTGGCCGATTTCTGGCTGTCGCAGCCCGGCGGCTACGCGCAGACGCTGCGGTATGCGCGGCAGGCACTGGCCCTGGCGCGGGAGCAGGGACTGCAGCGGGAAATGATCGCGCCGCTGGCCAACATCGGCATCGCACTGGCGGGGATGGGAGACGTGGACCGGGGCGTGGCCGTGCTGCGTGAATCCGTGGAGCTGTCCAAACAGGCCGACATCGAGGTCTACACGCTGGGCATCACCCAGGAATTGGTGCGGGTGCTGCGCGAGGCCGGGCGGTATGAAGAAGCGCTGGATGCCCTGCAGACGATCACCGAGCTGCAGGAAAAGCGCGCGGTTCAGGCGCGCGAGACCGCAGTGCTGGAGCTGCAGGAAAAATACTCTGCCCAGCGCAAGGCCGACGAGATCGAGAAGCTCGCTGCCCAGAACACGGCCAAACAGAGCCAGCTGGAGGCAGAGAGCTGGAAGCAGCGCCTGTGGATCGCGCTGGCGGTGATTCTGGGGCTGGTGTTGCTGGGATCCTGGCAATCGATCAAGCGCGCGCGGCTGGCAAACCGCAAGCTGACCCATGTCAATGCCGCGCTGGCCCTGCAGTCGGCTACCGATGCGTTGACCGGCGCATTCAACCGCCGACACACCCAGGCCATGCTGGACGGGCTGCAGCAGCAGATGGAGCAGGCGACCAGTGGGCAAAGCATCGGCCTGATGCTGCTTGATCTGGATCTGTTCAAGCGGATCAACGACACCCGCGGGCACGCGGCAGGCGACGCGGTGCTGGTGGAAACGGTCAGGCGCCTGCAGGCGAAGCTGCGCCAGAACGACGTGGTGGCTCGTTGGGGCGGCGAAGAGTTCGTGCTGGTGTTGCCCACCACCCTGGCCGCGGCGCTGCCGCTGGTGGCGAAAAAGGTGCTGGATGCGATCGGCGGCGATCCGGTCATGTTCGAGGGGCAGGCGATTCCGGTCAGCGTGTCGCTGGGCGTGGTCGCCTATCCGATGATGCCGGGACAGTCGTGGGCGGCTGCGCTTGGGCTCGCGGATTCCGCGCTGTATCTGGCCAAGGCCAGCGGCCGCAATCAGGCGATTTGCCTGACCCGGGTCGAGGTTGATGCCGCCTGCAGCGAAGCCGATCTGGCGCGACTGCGCGAGGCGGCGCAGGCCGAGTGGCAGATGGTCGAAGGGCCGGTGCAGCCGCTCCATGGCGGCGGGCCCGAGCACCGGGACGCGCCGCCGACGCAGGGCTGACGTCGAAGCTGCCTGCGGTGCGTCAGCGCGCAGGCTTTGCCCCGCTGAAACCATCACGCCCGCAGCTGCGGGCGTGATGGCATGGCTTCAACTGGAAAACGCTGCGGCTTACTTGCTGCCGCCGCGCGGGCCGCGGTTGCCGCCGGCCGGACGCGGCCCGCGCGGGCCATTGCCGGGGCCATTGCGGTTGCCGCCCGGGCGCGGGCCGGCCGGACGCGGGCCGGCTGGACGCGGGCCGCCCGGACGCGGGCCACGCGGGCCACGGGCGTCACCGTGGCCGCTGCCGCCGTACGGGTTGAAGCCGCCGCCGTGGGCATGGTCGGACGGAAAGTGCGGGGCGTTGCCCGGATGGCCGTAAGGCTTGGGCGCGCGCTGCGGACGCGCTTCGCCGGCACCCGGGCCGCCTTCACGGCGCGGGCCGCGCTCACCGAACGGCTTGGGGCCGCGAGCGTCGCCGCCGAAGCCGGCACCGGGTCCGCGCGGCTTGCCGCCGCCGGGGCGGCCAGCGCCGCCGCTGCGTTCGCCGAACGGCTTGTCACCGAACTTCTTCGGGCCGCGCTGGCCGGGGTTGCGGTGGCCGGACGGGCCGGTGTCCACGCCATCCGGCACGAACCAGGTGCGCATCGCCGCCGGATTGTCGCCGCGCTGCTCGCCGGGCTTCATGCGCTGGCCGGGCTGGCGCGGGCCTTTCATCTTCAGGTGCTTGTCACGCTGCGCCGCGGCCATCTCGCCGCTGACGGTCAGGCCGCCGGGCTTGCGGGGGGCGCCGCGGCGACCGCGATCCTCGCGGAAGGCGTCGAAGCGGCGCAGTTCGCGGCCTTCGTCTGCGGTGGTGTGACCGCCCACGTAGCCGTGGCCACGGGCGTTGCCGGTCACCACGGTCTTGCCAGCCTTGCGCTGGCCCAGCACCGGCATCAGCGTCAGCGCGGACGGCGCGCCGTCTTCCAGCCCCACCGCCTTGCGCAGCGCCTCGACCTCGGCCTGCGGCAGCTCCTGCGACTGTCCGCGCAGCAGCGGTTGCGGCAGGCGCACCTGGCCGTAGCGGATGCGCTTCAGGCGGCTGACCTGGCAGCCCTGCGATTCCCACAACCGGCGTACTTCGCGGTTGCGGCCTTCCTTCAACAGCACCCGGAACCAGTCGTGGCTGCTTTCCTGCGGGGCATTGGCGCCGGTCACGCGCTCGATCTCGTCGAACTTGGCCGGGCCGTCCTCCAGCGCAACTCCGCGGGCCAGCCGGTCCACCAGCTTGTCGGACACGCTTTCCTCGCCTTCCGGCGCGCGCACGCGGCAGACGTATTCGCGTTCCACCTCGTGGCTGGGATGCATCATCGCGTTGGCCAGCTCGCCGTCGGTGGTGAGCAGCAGCAGGCCGGTGGTGTTGATGTCGAGCCGGCCGATCGCGATCCAGCGCGCGCCCTTCAGCGAGGGCAGTGCGTCGAAGATGGTCGGGCGGCCTTCGGGGTCTTCGCGGGTGGTCACTTCGCCTTCCGGCTTGTTGTACATCAGCACGCGCGGCGGATCGGTCAGCGCGCTGGCCACGAAGGTGCGGCCGTCGATCTCGATCTTGTCGCCGCCGGTGATGCTCATTCCGGTCTGCGCGACCTCGCCGTTGACCTTGACCAGGCCCTCGGCGATGCGTGCTTCCAGCGCGCGGCGCGAGCCCAGGCCGGCCTGCGCCAGCACCTTGTGCAGGCGTTCGCTGATCTGCGGGGTGGCGGCGGTTTCGGTGGCGGCGCGCTTCAGGCTCAGCGGGCGGCGGGTCTTGGAATCTTCATTGCTCATGTGCTTGCTCCGACGATGCGCGGCTGTCAGCCGAGGGATTCGCGTCGTCTCCGTGTGGGTCTTGGTTGGGTTGGGGTTGTTCGGGCAGAGCGTGTACGGAAATGGGGTCCGAGACCATTTCCCCATCGCTGTCTTCGTTCGGGCTTGCTTGGCTGGAAATGTTCTCCGACCCCGTTTCCATCCCGGCCGGAATGGCCGGGGCAAACGGAAGCTGCGGTTCCAGCTCGCCGATCTCCTTCAGTTCCGACAGCGGCGGCAGTTCGTCCAGCCGCTTCAGTCCGAAGTAGTCCAGGAAGGTCTTGGTGGTGGCCAGCAGCTCGGGCTTGCCGGGCACGTCGCGATGGCCGACCACGCGGATCCACTCGCGCTCTTCCAGCGCCTTGATGATGCTGCTGTTCACGGTGACGCCGCGGATCTGTTCGATCTCGCCGCGGGTGATGGGCTGGCGATAGGCGATCAGCGCCAGCGTCTCCAGGGTGGCGCGGGTGTACTTGGTCTGCCGCTCGGTCCACAGCCGCGCCACCCACGGGTGCACGTCGGCCTGGATCTGGAAGCGCCAGCCGGAGGCGACTTCAACCAGCTCCACGCCGCGCCCGTCGCAGCCGGCCTGCAGCTCGCGCAGCGCGGTTTCCACGCTGTCCTCGGGCGCCGGTTCGTCCAGCGGGAACAGGCCCTTCAGCTGCACCAGCGTCAGCGGCTGGCTGGAGGCCAGCAGCGCCGCTTCGACGATGCGGGTGACAAGGGATTGGTCGATTTCGGTCATGCATTCGGCCCGGTTGCGTCATCGAACTCGCTGGAAAGCTCGTCCAGCGCGGGCGCGTCTTCGCCCGTGGTCAGCGACTTCACGTAGATCGGCGCCAGCGGCCGACGTTCGCCTTGGCGAACGTCCACAGGCTCGTCCTGCACGATGTCGATCAGCTGTTCCTTGGCCAGGGTGAGCAGGCCGAGGAAGGTGACCACCACGCCCAGCTTGCCTTCCTCGACCGTGAACAGCGATTCGAAGCGGTGGAAGGCGCCGCCGGCCAGCCGCTCCAGCAGTTCGCCCATGCGCTGGCGCACGCTCAGCGCGTCGCGCTTGATCGCGTGCTGGGTGTACAGCTCGGCGCGCTTGAACACGTCGTGCAGGGCCAGCAGCATTTCCTTCAGTTCCACCGGCGGCGGCAGCCGCACCGCGGCGCGATCGGGCAGGTGGGCCGTGGCCACGCTGGTGTCGCGGTCCTGCCGCGGCAGGGTGTCCAGGTCCTCGGCGGCCTTCTTGTAGCGCTCGTACTCCTGCAGCCGGCGCACCAGGTCGGCGCGCGGGTCGTCTTCCACGCCTTCCTCGCTGGGCGGGCGCGGCAGCAGCATGCGCGACTTGATCTCGGCCAGGATCGCGGCCATCACCAGGTATTCGGCGGCCAGCTCGAAGCGCATCTCGTGCATGGCCTGGATGTAGTCCACGTACTGCCGGGTGATCTCGGCGACGGGGATGTCGAGGATGTCCAGGTTCTGTCGGCGGATCAGGTACAGCAGCAGGTCCAGCGGACCTTCGAAGGCGTCGAGGATGACTTCCAGGGCGTCCGGCGGGATGTAGAGGTCCCTCGGGATTTCCACCACCGGCTGCCCAAGCACCATCGCCAGCGGCATTTCCTGCTGCTGTGGCGCGGCCTGCTGTTCGGGGCGCATGCTCGGATTGTGGGCGGGGGCATCGGCCGCCGGGCCGCTGCTGGATTCGGATGTCATCTGGTTTGCGGCCCCCTCCGGGCCACGGCATGTGTCGATGGCCGTACCGGCCGGGTCACCTTGCGCCTGCAGCAATCCGCCACTGCGCGCATGCACCCGGCCAGCGGGCGGCATCGGAACGGGTGGCGGGAGGCCGGATCGGCGGGTGCGGGACGGCGTGGAGCGCCGGATGGCCGCACCGGCCGCGGGATCGGGCCTTACACGATCGGTCAAGGGTACGGGCTGCCGCCGCGGCTGTCCACTGGCCGCCCCTACAATGGCGGTAACGGTTCATGGAGGGCGGATGCGATGTGGTACGTGATCGAGGGCTACGACGGACAGGACGTGCTGGCGCGGCGGCAGGCGGCGCGGGCGGAACACCTGGCGCGGCTGCAGGCGCTGCGCGACGAGGGCCGGCTGCTGCTGGCCGGTCCATGCCCGGCCATCGACGCCGAGGATCCGGGCCCGGCGGGCTTCTCCGGCAGCCTGGTGGTGGCCCGCTTCGATTCGCTGCAGGACGCCCGCGCCTGGGCCGATGCCGATCCCTACTGCGCCGCCGGCGTGTACGCGCGGGTGGACGTGCGCCCGTTCCGCAAGGTGCTGCCGTGAGCGGCGGCTGGAGCGAGGCCGACATTCCGCGCCTGAACCCGGCGCGGGTCGAGCGCATCCGCGAGCTGCTGATGCAGGCGCTGTCGCCGCTGTCGCTGGAGGTCAGCGACGACAGCCACAGGCACGCCGGACATGCCGGCGCCCGTGGCGGGCAGGGGCATTTCGGCGTCGACATCGTCAGCGCCGCCTTCGCCGGCAAGCTGCCGCTGGCCCGGCACCGGCTGGTCTACGCCGCGCTGGGCGAGATGATGCAGACCGACATCCACGCCCTGGCGATCCGCGCGCGAACCCCCGACGAGGTCGCATAGCGCCGCTATACTCATCTGTCGGCATCGGGTTGCCGCAGAGTTTCCCTTAGATAAAACAATGGTTTAGGGGATCGATTCAGTCCAATTTTCCAGCGGCGCGGGTTCGCGCCGCCAAGGGTTCACCGACGCGCATGCGCCTGTCCACCATCAAGCTGTCCGGCTTCAAGTCCTTCGTCGATCCGACCACGCTGCACCTGCCGACCAACATGACCGGCATCGTCGGTCCCAACGGCTGCGGCAAGTCCAACATCATCGACGCGATCCGCTGGGTGATGGGCGAGAGCGCCGCCAGCCGCCTGCGCGGCGATTCGCTGACCGACGTGATCTTCTCCGGCAGTTCGGCGCGCAAACCGGTGTCGCAGGCCAGCGTGGAACTGGTGTTCGACAACAGCGACCACACCATCACCGGCGAATACGCGGCGTTCAACGAAATCTCGGTCAAGCGCACGGTCAGCCGCGACGGCCAGAGCGGCTACTACCTCAATGGCGGCAAGTGCCGTCGCCGCGACATCACCGACCTGTTCCTCGGCACCGGTCTGGGACCGCGCAGCTATTCGATCATCGAGCAGGGCATGATCTCGCAGGTCATCGAGGCCAAGCCCGAGGAACTTCGCGTCTATCTGGAAGAGGCGGCCGGCATCTCCAAGTACAAGGAGCGGCGGAAGGAAACCGAGACCCGCATCCGCCACACCCGCGAGAACCTGGACCGCCTCAACGACCTGCGCGAGGAAGTCGGCAAGCAGCTGCAGCACCTGGCGCGGCAGGCCAAGCAGGCCGAGCAGTACACCGCGATCCAGGCCGAACGCCGGGTCAAGGACGCCGAATGGAAGGCGCTGGAGTTCCGCGCGCTGGACGCCCGCCTGCAGGGACTGCGCGAAAAACTGGCGCGCGAGGAAACCCGGCTGGAGCAGCTGATCGCCGAGCAGCGCCACGCCGAAAGCGAGCTGGAAACCGGGCGCGAGCGCCGCGAAACCGCCAGCGACGCGCTCAATACCGCGCAGGCCGCGGTCTATCAGGTGGGCAGCACGCTGGCGCGGGTGGAACAGCAGATCGCCCACCAGCGCGAGCTGTCGGTGCGGTTGCAGCGCGCCCGCGACGAGGCGCAGGCAGCGCTGGCCGAACTGGGCAGCCATATCAGCGGCGATCAGCAGAAGCTCGACGTGCTGCGCGAGGCGCTGGCCGACGCCGAACCCCGGCTTGAACTGCTGCAGGAAGAAGACCTGCTGCGGCAGGACGCGCTGCGCGAGGCGGAAACCCGGCTGGCCGACTGGCAGCAGCGCTGGGACACGCACAGCCGCGACCAGGCCGAAGCCGCGCGCGCCGGCGACGTCGAGCGCACCCGCATCGAACACCTGGACCGGCAGATCCTCGACGCCGACCGCCGCCGCCAGCAGCTGCGCGAAGAGCGCGCCGGACTGGATCTCGACACCCTCAGCGATGCCTTCGAGCAGCTGCAGCTGCAGCACGAAACCCAGAAGGAATCGCTGGAGTCGCTGACCGGTGAAGTGGAAACGCGCAAGCAGGCCAGCGGCGAGGTGCAGGAGCGCCAGCGCGCTGCCCAGTCGGAACTGGCCGAACTGCGCAAGCAGGCGCAGGGCGCGCGCGGCCGCCTGTCTTCGCTGGAAACCCTGCAGGCGGCGGCACTGGGGCAGGAAAAAGGCGCGGCCAAACAGTGGCTGGAAGCGCATGGCCTGCACGATGCCGCCCGCGTCGGCGAACGCCTGCAGGTCGAGGCCGGCTGGGAAAATGCGGTCGAAGCCGCGCTGGGCCAGCTGATCGAAGCGGTCATCGTGGAGGCGCCGGAGCAGCTGGTCGATGCGCTGGGCGAACTCGGCGAAGGCCGGCTGGCGCTGGTCGCCGGCGCCGCCGATGACACCAACTATCCCGCCACCTCGCTGGCGGCGAAAGTGCAGGGCCCGCGCGCGATCCGGCGCCTGCTGGCGCGGCTGCACGCCGCTGACACGCTGGCCGATGCGCGCGCGCTGCAGGCCACGCTGGGCGAGGGCGATTCGGTCATCACCCGTGGCGGCGAGCGGCTTGGCGACGGTTGGGTGCGCATCGCCCGTTCCGGCGCGGCCAAGCAGGGCGCGCTGCTGCGCGAGAAGGAAATCCAGAGCCTGCGCGGCGACATCGAACAGCACCAGCAGCGCGAACGCGAACTGGACGCCGCGCTGATCCAGCTGCGCGACGCCCATCTGGCGGCCGAGCAGCAGCGCGAGGACGCGCAGCGCCAGCTGTACATGGCCCATCGCAACGTGTCGGAACTGGCCGGCCAGCTGCAGAGCCAGCAGGGCCGGCTGGAGAACGCGCGCAACCGCATCGCCCGCATCGACGGTGAGCTGGCGCAGCTGGGCGAAGCGCTGGAGGCGAACAAGGAACAGGCCGCCGAGGCGCGCATCCGCATCGACGACGCGCTGGGCCGGATGGGCAATCTGGAGTCGGCGCGGCAGACCCTGGAAAACGAGCGTCGCTACCTCACCGACAAGCGCGAGGCCGCGCGCACCGCCGCCCGCGAGGCCCGCGACGCCGCCCACGCGCTGGCGCTGACGCTGGAATCGCAGCGCGTGCAGGCGGTGGCGCTGGCGCAGGCGCTGGAACGCATGGGCGGCCAGCGCGGCCAGCTGGATTCGCGGCTGGGCGACCTGGCCGCGCAGATGGCCGAGGGCGACGCGCCGGTGCAGACGCTGGAAGCCGAGCGCCAGTCCGCGCTGGAAGAGCGCGTGCGGGTGGATCGCGAGCTGGCGCAGGCGCGCTCGCTGCTGGAGGGCGTCGACGCCGATCTGCGCCAGCACGAGCAGGTGCGCCAGCAGCGCGATGCGCAGGCGCTGGAGCAGCGCGAGGCCATCGGCCAGCGCCGCCTCGACCAGCAGGCGCTGGCGCTGAAGGCCGAGCAGTTCACCGCGGCGGTGGTCGAGGCCGGCTTCGTCATGGACGAGGTTCTGAACACGCTGCCGGAAAACGCCGACGCGGGCGCGTGGGAGCGCACGGTTGGCGAGCTGGACGGCAAGCTGCGGCGGCTGGAGCCGGTCAACCTGGCCGCCATCGCCGAACATGCCGAGGCCGCGCAGCGCAAGGAATACCTGGATGCGCAGGACGCCGACCTGACATCTGCGCTGGATACGCTGGAAGAAGCGATCCGCAAGATCGACCGCGAAACCCGCGGCCGTTTCAAGGACACCTTCGACCGTGTCAACGCCGGCGTGCAGGAGCTGTACCCGCGCCTGTTCGGCGGCGGCCACGCCTATCTGGAACTGACCGGCGACGACCTGCTGGACACCGGCGTGACGATCATGGCGCGGCCGCCGGGCAAGCGCGTGTCCAACATCACCCTGCTGTCCGGCGGCGAGAAGGCGATGACCGCGGTGGCGCTGGTGTTCGCGATCTTCCGCCTCAACCCCGCGCCGTTCTGCCTGCTGGACGAGGTGGACGCGCCGCTGGACGAAGCCAACGTCGGCCGCTTCACCGCGATGGTCAGCGAGATGAGCGAGGCGGTACAGTTCCTGTTCGTGACCCATAACAAGGCGACGATGGAAGCAGCGCGGCAGCTCTCGGGCGTGACCATGCGCGAGCCGGGCGTGTCGCGCCTGGTATCCGTCGACCTGGCCGAGGCCGCGCGCCTGGCCGGCGCCGCATAACCTGTTTCGTGGAGATTGCCTGATGTCGGACATGACCCTGCTCCGGATCGGCATCGCGGTGGCGATGTCGCTGCTGCTCGGTGCGATCATCTTTTTCGGCCGCAGCCGCAAGGACGGGCAGGGCCGCCGCGTGCCCCGCGAGTCCGCGCGCGACGCCGCCGACCGCGCCGAGCCCTCGCTGGGCGAACAGCTGGCCGACAGCTGGGGCGACGCCGAGGTCGAGCAGGAGGAACTGCCGTTGGCCACCGGCGCGCCGCAGAGCGAGCTGGGCCGGCGCCCGGGCGAACAGTTCGATCGCATCATCTCGCTGTACGTCGCCGCCAAGGCCGGCAACAAGCTGCGCGGGTCCGACATCGTGGTCGCCGCCGAGAAGGCCGGCCTGACCTTCGGCTACATGGACGTGTTCCACCGCCTGGTGGACGGCCGGCCCGAAGCCGGCCCGATCTTCAGCGTGGCCAACATCATTAAGCCTGGCAGCTTCGACATGGCGCGCATCGCCGAGGTCGAAACCCCTGCCATCGCCTTCTTCCTCACCCTGCCGGCGCCGCTGCCGGCACTGAACGCCTGGGAAACCATGGAGCCCGCCGCGCAGCGCATGGCCGACCTGCTGGACGGTGTGGTGCTGGACGAGGAGCGCAGCGCGCTGGGCCGCCAGCGCATCCAGCACATCCGCGACGAACTGCGTGCCTACGACCGCCAGAACGCCGCGCCGCCGCTGGGCAAGACGTCGCGCTGGTAGCGCCGGCCTGTCCGGCCCGGATCCTCCGTTGTTGCAGGGACACACACAAAGCGGGGACAGGCCATGGCGTGGAAGAAGGTCGAGAGCTACAGCTTCGGCTACAAGCCGAGCGACAAGAGATACTGGCTCTACTACACCCTGGAAGGCTCGTCGGCGACCACCCAGGTGTTCCTCAGTCCCACCCAGTTCACCGCCACCGCCGCGCTGTTCAACGCCAGCAGCGCGCTCAGCTACGAAACCACCGGCGGGTACTTTTCCAGCGCGCCGCGGATGCTCTGAAACCCACCTCGATTCCGGGTCGGACTTTGGTGGGCTTGGGCTTGGCGTGATCGACCGGGGCGAATGCGGACAGAGCCGGAACCCGCCACCGTCCGTTGGCGCTCACCGCGGCAACGCTAAAATCGCGGCATGACCGCCACCCTCGCCGAACGCGCCGCCGAGCTGCGAAAGAAGCTGGAAGACGCCAGCTACCGCTACCACGTCCTCGATGCGCCGGATATCCCGGATGCGGAGTACGACCGCCTGCTGCGCGAGCTGGATGAACTGGAGGCCGCGCACCCGCAGCTTGCGACTGCCGATTCGCCCACCCGGCGCGTTGGCAGCGCGCCATCGGGCAGGTTTGCCGAAGTCCGCCACGCCATCCCGATGCTGTCGCTGGGCAATGCGTTCAGCAACCCCGATCCGAAACCTGGTGAAGACCCGGACAAGGAAGTGCGCGACTTCGTGCGCCGCATCGACGAGACGCTGGATCGTGGCGAGCTCGCGTTTTCCGCCGAGCCCAAGCTCGACGGCCTGGCGATCAGCCTGCGCTACGAGCATGGCGTGTTCGTGCAGGGCGCCACCCGCGGCGACGGTGCCAGCGGCGAGGACGTGACCGCGAACCTGCGCACGCTGAAGGCGATTCCCCTGAAGTTGCGCGGCAGCGGCTGGCCGGAGGTGCTGGAAGTGCGCGGCGAGGTCTACATGCCGCGCGCCGACTTCGAGAAGTACAACGAACACGCGCGCCTGCACGGCGGCAAGGTGCTGGCGAATCCGCGCAATGGCGCCGCCGGTTCGCTGCGCCAGCTGGACCCGGCCGTCACCGCGCAGCGGCCGCTGAGCTTCTTCGCCTACGGTATCGGCGAGGTTGCGGGCGGCGCGCTGCCGGCCACCCATTCGGCCACCCTGGCGTTGCTGCGCGAATGGGGGTTCCCGGTCAGCGACCTGGCCACGGTGGTGCAGGGCGTCGAAGGGCTGCTGGCCTATTACCAGCGTATCGGCGCCGCCCGCGACGGCCTTGCGTTCGACATCGATGGCGTGGTGTACAAGCTCGACGACTACGCCGGCCAGCGTGAGCTCGGCTTCGTTTCACGCGCGCCGCGCTGGGCGATCGCGCACAAGTTCCCGGCCCAGGAACAGATGACCGTGCTGGAGTCGATCGAAGTCAACGTCGGCCGCACCGGCGCGGTGACGCCGTGGGCGCTGATGACACCGGTGCAGGTCGGCGGCGTCACCGTCACCCGCGCCACCCTGCATAACGCCGACCACGTGGCGCGGCTGGACGTGCGCAATGGCGATACGGTGATCGTGCGCCGCGCCGGCGACGTGATCCCGGAAGTGGTGCAGGTGGTGCTGGAACAGCGCCCGCCGGGCACGCAGCCGTGGTCGATGCCGACGCGCTGCCCCGTTTGCGGCGCGGAGGTGGTGCGCGAGGAGGGCGCGGCGGTGTGGCGCTGCTCGGGTGAACTGAGTTGCCCGGCGCAACGGGTGCAGGCGGTGTTCCACTTCGCCTCGCGCCGCGCGATGGACATCGACGGCCTCGGCGAGCGCTACATCGAATCGCTGGCCGAATTCGGCTACCTGCAGGACGTGTCCGACCTGTACCGGCTGACGCTGGATGACCTGCTGGAAATGAAGCGCCGCGTGGACGAGCGCGACGGCTCCATTCCAGAGACGGTGAAGGCCGGGAAGGTCGCGACCAAGTGGGCCGACAACCTGATCGAGGCGATCGACCGCAGCCGAGAGACGACATTGGCCCGCTTCCTGTACGCGCTCGGCATCGAACACGTCGGCGAAAGCACCGCCAAGGCATTGGCGCAGTGGTTCGGCGACCTCGAGCTGATCCGCCACCTGCCCTGGCCGCTGTTCAAGCGCGTGCCCGACATCGGTGGCGAAGTCGCGCGCGCGCTCGGTCATTTCCTCGACCAGCCCGGCAACCAGCAGGTGATCGACCGCCTGCTGGCGCGCGGCGTGCGCATCACCGATGCGCGGGCGCCGAATCCGAAGCTGGCCGAGGCGCTGGACCTGGCGACACTGCTGCTGGACCTGGAAATTCCGAAAGTCACGGACCTGCGCGCGGCCCAGCTGGGCCGCGCATTCGCCGACGCGCAGGCGCTGCTGGATGCGCCGGTGCACAACCTGGTCACCGCCGGCCTGCCGGCCGAGACCGCCGGCGCGCTGGTTGCGTGGCTGGAGATCGAGGCCAACGCCGGCCTGCTGCTGCGCACCGCGCAGGCGCAGGCGGAGCTGCGCGCGCGCCTGCCCGAGCGCGGCGCTCAGGCGGCGGGACCACTGGACGGCAAGACCGTCGTGCTGACCGGCACGCTGGTGTCGATGGGCCGCGACGAAGCGAAGGAGAAGCTGGAAGCGCTGGGTGCGAAAGCGGCCGGCAGCGTGTCGAAGAAGACCTCGTTCGTGGTGGCTGGCAGCGAGGCGGGCTCCAAGCTGGCCAAGGCCGAGGAGCTCGGGATCGAAGTCTGGGACGAAGCGAAGCTGCTGGCGTTCCTGGCGCAGCACGCATGAGCTGGGAACCGACCGCGCTGCCTGACGCGCTGCGCCTGCGCGCCGCCTTCAACCGCCTGGTGCGCGAATTCTTCCACGCCCGCGGCGTGCTGGAAGTGGAAACCCCGGTGCTGTCGCTGGCTGGCAATACCGAGCCGAACATCGCCTCGTTTTCGCTGCAGTTTTGCGGCCGCACCGACGGCGCGCCGCGCACGCGCTGGCTGCGCACCTCGCCCGAGTTCGCGCTCAAGCGCCTGTTGGCGGCGGGCATCGGCGACTGCTACGAATTGGGCCGGGTGTTCCGCGACGGCGAGGCTGGCGGTCGCCACAACCCCGAATTCACCATGCTGGAGTGGTACCGGATCGGCTGGAACCACCTGCGCCTGCTCGACGAAACCGTGGCGCTGGTGCGCGCCGCGCTGGCGCTGGTCGGGCGCGACGCCGCGCCGGTGGTCACGACCTTCCGCGATCTGTACTGGCAGCGCCTGCAGCTGGATCCCCTGACCGCCGACATCGACACCCTGCGCAACGCGTTGGGCGAGGTGCGCATCGATCCCGACGGCCTGACCCGCGACGACTGGCTGGACCTGCTGATGACCCATCGGCTGCAGCCGCTGTTCGGCAACGACGTGCTGCTGGCGGTGCACGACTGGCCGGCGTCGCAGGCGGCGCTGGCGCGCATCCGTGCCGAGGATCCGCCGGTGGCGGAACGCTTCGAGCTGTATCTGGGCCCGCTGGAGCTGGCCAACGGCTACCACGAGCTCCGCGATGCGCGCGAGCAGCAGTTGCGTTTCGAACGCGATGTGCAGGTGCGCGCACAGCGCGGCCAGCCGGCGATCCCCCTGGATGCCGCGCTGCTGGCGGCGCTGGAGCACGGCCTGCCGGCCTGCGCCGGGGTGGCGCTGGGGGTGGACCGGCTGCTGATGTCGTTGTTGGGCACGCCACGCATCGCCGATGTGCTGGCATTCGATTTCGCCCGCGCCTGAGCGCGAAGGCAGCCGAAGCTAAATCTGAATGCGTCGTGTCCATACGCCTGGCGGACGCGCTATTTTTGCCTGCGGTTAATCCGGCGCGCCTACAGTCGGAGCCGTGAATCGTGCCCATGCCGGGCCGAGCCAGGAGGAGCCAGCCCATGCGTAGCCAGCTTGTCATTGCCATCGCCCTGTTCGCCGGCTCCGCCGCGGCTCCAGCTGCCGCCCAGTACTACGGCGGCGACGGCTATCGCGATCAGGTCATCCGATGCGAATCCAACGACGGCCGCACCCGCGAATGCCCCACCGGAGGTGCGCGGGCGATGCTGGAAAGGCAGCTATCAAAAGCGCCGTGCATCGAGGGCCGCAGCTGGGGTTCCGCGCGCGGCAGCGTGTGGGTGTCGCAGGGATGCCGCGCCGACTTCCGCCTGACCGACCGGGGCGGTGACCGCTATGGCCGGGACGACCGATACGGGCAGGGCTACGGCAACATCGTGCGCTGCGATTCCAACGATGGCCGCTACAACCGCTGCGCGTTCCCCGGTCGCGGACGCGCTGAACTGGTGCGGCAGTTGTCGCGTTCGGCCTGCATCGAGGGCCGCAGCTGGGGTACCGAGCGCGGCAGCGTGTGGGTGTCGCAGGGCTGCCGCGGCGAGTTCGCGGTGCGCCGCGGTGGCAGCTGGGACCGCCCGGATTACGGCTACGGCGGCCGCATGTTCCGCTGCGAATCCAACGACGGGCGCTACGTCGAATGCGCGGCCAACACCCGCGCCGGCGTGCAGCTGGTTCGCCAGCTGTCGCGCGCGTCCTGCATCGAAGGTCGCAGCTGGGGCTATGGCCGCAACGGCATCTGGGTGGCGCAGGGCTGCCGCGCCGAATTCCGCAGCTTCTGATCGCAGCGGGCGCGTGACGGCATCGCGGGGTGCGCAGGCACCCCGCGATGGCCGTGGTTAAATGCGGGCATGAACGATTCCGCCATCGATTACGACCGCTACGACCACGTCCGCCCGATCCGCTGGAACGGCGAGACGCTGGAATTGCTGGACCAACGCGTGTTGCCGTTCACCGTGGTCCACGAGATCTGCCGCAGCAGCGACGAGGTCGCCGAAGCGATCCGCGCGCTGACCGTGCGCGGCGCGCCCGCCATCGGCATCGCCGCGGCCTGGGGCGTGGTGTTGGCCGGCCGCGGGCTGGAAACCGCCGATGCGGCCGAAGCTTCGCGCCTGCTGGAGCCCGCCATCCAGCGACTCAACGCCGCCCGCCCCACCGCCGTCAACCTGGCCTGGGCACTGGCGCGCATGGGCGACGCGCTGGCTGCGCTGGATCCGGGCGACGACTGGCGCGCGGCGCTGGAGAACGAGGCGCTTGCCATCGAAACCGAGGATCTGGCCGCCAACCGCGCGATGGGCCGCGCCGGCGCCGCGCTGATCGCGCCCGGCAGCGGCGTGCTGACCCACTGCAACACCGGCTCGCTGGCCACCGCCGGCTTCGGCACCGCGCTGGGCGTGATCCGCGCCGGCGTGGCCGACGGCCGCATCGCGCGCGTGTTCGCCACCGAGACCCGGCCGTGGAACCAGGGCGCGCGGCTGACCGTGTGGGAACTGGCGCAGGACGGCATCGACGCCACCCTGATCGCCGACGCCGCCGCCTCGCACCTGATGAAGACCGGACAGGTGCAGTGGGTGGTGGTGGGCGCCGACCGCATCTGCGCGAACGGCGATACCGCCAACAAGATCGGTACCTACCAGCTGGCCATCGCGGCCCGCCACCACGGGCTGAAGTTCATGGTGGTGGCGCCGTCCTCCACCGTCGACATGGGCACGGCTTCCGGCGAGTTGATCGAGATCGAGGAGCGCGACCCGGCCGAGCTGCTGTCGTTCCGCGGCAAGCGCGTGGTGGCCGACGGCGTGAGCGCGTGGAATCCGGTTTTCGATGTGACCCCGCATGCGCTGATCGACGCCGTCGTCACCGAAAAAGGGGTGGTCGAACGCCCGGACGCGGCGCGCATGCGGGCGCTGTTCGGCGCCTGAGACGCGGCTTTCGCAGCGTTCCCGTGATCGGGCGGGCGGCGTGGACTTCGCCCTCTTGGCCGCGATCGCGCTTCAGGCACCGGGAAATGCCGCTGCGGGGCGACGCATGGCGCCCTGGAAGCCGCGCAACTGCTTGATTTCCGATGGAATCGGGGTGCTTTAAAGGCACCCGGATGGTATGATTCCGTGTTGTTGATATTCCCGCCGGACGCACTTGCGGAACAGGTTTCCGCTGGTCGCCTGCGGGCCGGAATTCACGATAGGCACCACCACGAAAAACGGACGCACGATGGCCGAATCCGCCAAGGAAATCATCCCCGTCAAGCTGGAAGACGAGATGCGTCGCAGCTACCTCGATTACGCGATGAGCGTGATCGTGGGGCGCGCGCTCCCGGACGTCCGCGATGGCCTGAAGCCGGTGCACCGCCGCGTGCTGTTCGCGATGAATGAACTGGGCGCGCACAGCAACAAGCCGTACTACAAGTCGGCGCGCATCGTCGGTGACGTGATCGGCAAGTACCATCCGCACGGCGACCAGTCGGTGTACGACACGCTGGTACGCATGGCGCAGCCGTTCTCGCTGCGCTACCTGCTGGTGGACGGGCAGGGCAACTTCGGTTCGGTCGACGGCGACTCCGCGGCGGCGATGCGCTACACCGAGGCGCGGATGGCGCGGCTGAGCCACGAGCTGATGGCCGACATCGACAAGGACACCGTCGATTTCCAGCCCAACTACGACGAGAAGGAACTGGAACCCACGGTCATGCCGACCCGGTTCCCGAACCTGCTGGTCAACGGCTCGGCCGGCATCGCGGTGGGCATGGCCACCAATATCCCGCCGCACAATCTGGGCGAGGTGGTGGACGCGCTGCTGGCGCTGATCGACGACCCGCAGATCGACATCGACGGGCTGATGGAATACATCCCCGGCCCGGATTTCCCCACCGCCGGCATCATCAACGGCGTCGGCGGCATCCACGTCGCCTACCGCACCGGCAAGGGCCGGGTGCGCATGCGCGCCCGTGCCGACATCGAAGTGGCCGACAACGGCCGCGAGTCGATCATCGTCACCGAGATCCCGTACCAGGTGAACAAGGCGCGGCTGATCGAGAAGATCGCCGAGCTGGTCAAGGAGAAGAAGCTCGAGGGCATCAGCGAACTGCGCGACGAGTCCGACAAGGACGGCATGCGCATCTATATCGAGGTCAAGCGCGGCGAATCCGCCGACGTGGTGCTGAACAACCTGTACTCGCAGACCCAGATGGAGTCGGTGTTCGGCATCAACATGGTGGCGCTGGTCGATGGCCGGCCGCGGCTGCTGAACCTCAAGCAGATCCTCGAGGCCTTCGTCCGCCACCGCCGTGAAGTGGTGACCCGCCGGACCATCTTCGAGCTGCGCAAGGCGCGCGCGCGCGCGCACATCCTCGAAGGCCTGACCGTTGCGCTGGCCAACATCGACGAGATGATCGAGCTGATCAAGAGCTCGGAGAACCCGGGCGTCGCCCGCGAGCGCATGCTGGCGCGGCGCTGGCAGCCGGGGCTGGTGGGCGCGCTGCTGGCCGCCACCGGCGCCGAGGCCAGCCGGCCGGAAGACCTGCCGGCCGGCGTGGGCCTGCAGGCGGATGGCTACCAGCTGACCGAGACGCAGGCCCAGCAGATCCTGGAAATGCGCCTGCACCGCCTGACCGGGCTGGAGCAGGAGAAGCTGACCGACGAATACCGCCAGCTGCTGGAAGAAATCGCCGGGCTGATCCTGATCCTGGAAAATCCGGACGTGCTGCTGGAGAAAATCCGCGAGGAGCTGCGCTTGGTCAAGGCCGAGTTCAACGACCCGCGCCGCAGCGAGATCCGCGCCTCCGAGGAAGACCTCGACATCCTCGACCTGATCGCGCCGGAAGACGTGGTGGTCACGCTGTCGCACGCCGGCTACGCCAAGCGCCAGCCGGCCACCACCTATCGCGCGCAGAAGCGCGGCGGCAAGGGCCGCAACGCGGCGGCGACCAAGGACGAGGATTTCATCGACCAGCTGTGGCTGGTCAACACCCACGACACCCTGCTCACCTTCACCAGCCACGGCCGCGTGTTCTGGCTGCCGGTGTACCAGCTGCCGGAGGCCGGGCCGAACGCGCGCGGCCGCCCGATCATCAACTGGATCCCGCTGGAAGAAGGCGAGAAGGTGCAGGCGGTGCAGCCGGTGCGCGAGTACGAGGACGGCAAGTACGTGTTCTTCGCCACCCGCAACGGCACGGTGAAGAAGACCCCGCTGACCGAATACGCGTTCCGGTTGGCGCGCGGCAAGATCGCCATCAACCTGGCCGAGGGCGATGCGCTGGTGAACGCCGAGCTGTCCGACGGCACCCGCGACATCATGCTGTTCGCCAGCAATGGCAAGGCCGTGCGTTTCGGTGGCGACAGCGTGCGCCCGATGGGCCGTACCGCCACCGGCGTGCGCGGCATGAAGCTGGCCGACGGCGAGGAAGTGCGCAGCCTGATCGTGGTGGATGGCGACGGCGACGTGCTGACCGCCAGCGAGCGCGGCTTCGGCAAGCGCACCCCGATCGACGAGTTCCCGAAGAAGGGCCGCGGCACCCAGGGCGTGATCGCGCTCAAGACCAACGAGCGCAACGGCGCGCTGGTCGGCGCCATCCAGCTCACCGAACGCCACGACGTGCTGCTGATTTCCGACGGCGGCACCCTCGTGCGCACCCGCGCCGCGGAGATCGCCCAGGTCGGCCGCAATACCCAGGGCGTGACCCTGATGCGGCTGGCGGCGGACGAGAAGCTGCAGGCGATCGAGCGCCTGGATGCCACCTTGGACGACGAAAGCAGCGACGGCGCGGAAGATCCCGTCGCCTGAGTCCTGGCGCCGGGCCGACGAGGCCCGGCGCGCGCGCGGCTGCCACTCCGTGCTTACATCGGCTAGCCTGTCCCCTTCCCGCACAGGATGCAGCGGGATCCAGGACGTGCAACGGGGCCGGTGGAGTCGCGGATGGATGCTGTGGGATGGGTGGCGGTAGCGGGCACGGTGGCGGTGCTGGCCGGGATCGGCGCATGGTGGTCGTTCCATGCCGATGCGGCGGATCGGCGCCCGACAATCGATCCTGCGGATGCGCAGGATGACGACGAAGACTGGCCGCCGACAGATGCCGGAGACGTTGCCGACCCCGGGATCCCGCGCGGTCGCACGCTGGTGCGCGAACTGTATGCGCTGGCGGTGGACACCAAGACCGTCGGGGCCGCGCCAGTGGCGGTTGCGCCGGAGGAAGCAGCGTCCGCGCATGCGGCCATCGCCGCGGCCTGCGCCAACCTGCTGTCGCGGACGCAGTTCCAGGCCCGGCACATGCCGCGCCGGCCTTACCTGCTGCCCAAGCTGATGCGGGCGATCAACGATCCCGACGTATCGCTGGAACACATCGCGCGCATCGTCAGCGAAGACCCTGCGCTGTCGGCCAACCTGCTGCGCATCGCCAACAGCCCGTTTTACCGGATCCAGGAAAAACCGGTCGAAAGCCTGATGCGCGCCGCCACCCTGCTCGGGCTGGACGGGCTGCGCCCGGTCATCGCCGCGGCCTTGGTGCAGCCGGTCATGCAGACCGGCGAAGGCCCGCTGGGCCGGCTGCCCGGGGTGATCTGGGAACACACCCAGCTGGCCTCTGACGTTGCCGCCGGCATGATTCGCGGCGGGCGCGGGCAGGAGGACGCATTCGCCGCGCAGATGGTGGGGCTGCTGCACGGGCTGGGCGCGATCATGGTGGCGCAGGTGCTGCGCGACAACTACGCGCTGCACCCGCACCTGCCGCCGGACCCGCGCACCGTGGCCCGCGTGCTCGACGAACAGACGGCGCCGATGGCGCACCGCATCGCGGTGTCGTGGGAGCTGTCCGAGCGGATCGGCACCGCACTGGATGCGCAGCGTGCGGACGGAATGCCGGCCGATCCGCTGGGGCGGGCGCTGCGCGCCGGGCGGCTGGCGGCGGCGCTGGCGATGCTGGCCCGGCAGGGGAAATTCAGCCGCGACGAAGGCCTGGCGATGCTGGAGGCATGGGCGCAGCACCGCCGGATCCACGCCGATTTCGCCGGCATGTGGGAGCGCCTGCTGGTCTGACCGCGCGTCCTGCGCCGGGCGTTCCGCGCCGCGCCATCCTGCGTGCCAGCCCGCGTAGGCCCCCTATACTCGGCGCGATCCCACGGAATGGATATCGCGATGATGCGTGCACGGACCTTTCTGCCCGCGCGCCTGCTGGCGCTGCTGTTGCTTGGGCTGCTGGCGACGGGAATTGCCGGCTGCAAGCGCGACCCGGGCGGGCAACTGCCGGCTCCCAGCGGCGAGGCGATCAAGGCCGAGCGCGCGAAGATCACCGGCTTCGCGGTGGCGCGCGCCTGGCCCGACCAGCGCCCGGACGGGCTGGCGGTGGCGGTGGAGTTCTCGCGCCCGCTGGTGGGCACCCAGGATTTCGACAAGCTGCTGGTGATCGATGCCAAGGGCGACGGCCAGAGCGGCTGGGCGCTGTCCGACGACGGCAAGACCCTGCGCTTTCCCTATGTCGAGGCGAACAAGCACTACACGCTGCGGATTTCCGCCGCGCTGACCGCCGCCGACGGCAGCAAGCTGGGCAAGGATCTGGAACTGAAGGTGTTCACCGGCGAGCTGGAACCCGCGGTGGGTTTCGCTTCGCAGGGCAGCGTGATCCCGGCGAAGGAATCGCGCGGGCTGCCGGTGGTGTCGGTGAACGTGGACGAGGTCGACGTCGAGTTCCTCCGCGTGCGCGACGACGCGCTGCCGAAGTTCTTCGCCGACTACCAGCGCGGCGGCCGTCGCGGCAGCTGGGAGCTGGACCCGTCCTGGTACGACCCGGACGATGCGGACAGCCGCGCGCCGATCGGCAAGCTGGCCGAACCGGTGTACGTCAACCGCTTCGTGCTGGGGGGCGAACGCAACGAGCGGGTGCTGACCTACCTGCCGCTGCAGGACATCGCCGAGCTGCAGAAGCCCGGCCTGTACTTCGCGGTGATGAAACAGGCCGGCAGCTTCAAGGGCGAGTTCGACGTCGCCTACTTCAGCGTCAGCGACATCGGCCTGCACGCGCGCGCCTACAAGGACAAGCTGTTCGTGCATACCGCCTCGCTGGCCAGCGGTGCCGGCCTTGCCAACGTCGAGCTGCGGGTACTGGATGCGCGCGGCCAGCCGGTGTTCAAGGGCAGCACCGACGGCAACGGCAACGCGCTGCTCGACTACCGGCTGGACGCCGGGCACGTGCTCACCGCGCTGCGCGGCAAGGACATGTCGATGCTGCCGTTCAACCAGCCGGCGCTGGACCTGTCCGAATTCGCCGTGGCCGGGCGCGAGCAGGCCTGGTTCGACGTGTTCGCCTGGTCGGGCCGCGACCTCTACCGCCCGGATGAAACCGTGCGCGTCTCCGCGCTGCTGCGCGACTTCGACGGCCGGCCGGTGCAGGCAAAGGGCGGCAAGTCGCAATCCCTGTTCGTCCGGCTGAAACAGCCGGATGGCAGGACCTTCGTCGAGTCGCGCATCCAGCCCGGTGCGCAGGGCTACTTCCGCTTCGAGAAAACCATCCCGGTCGAAGCGCCCACCGGTCGCTGGCAGGTGGAGTTCCGCACGGATCCGGCCAGCAAGGAGGCGGTGCAGGGCATGAGCCTGCGCATCGAGGAGTTCCTGCCGGAGCGGATGAAGCTGGACCTCGGCAGCGCGGCGCCGATCCTGCGCCCCGGCCAGCCGCTGGCGCTGCATGCCAAGGGCGCCTACCTTTACGGCGCGCCGGCCGCCGGCAACCGCTTCACCGCCAAGCTGACGGTGCGGGTGGACCAGCACCCGCTGGAGAATCTGAAGGGCTGGTTCTTCGGCGATCCCACCGTGGCGCTGCCGAAGGACGCCGCGGATGCCATCGATGCCGAGCTGGATGCGAAAGGCGAGCTGCGCAAGGACATTCCGCTGCCCGAGGAAGTGAAGGGCACCACGCCGGTGCAGGCCATCGTGGCGGGCAGCCTGTTCGAGTCCGGCGGCCGCAGCGTCAACCGCAGCCTCGTGCGCACGCTGTGGCCGGCCGATGCGCTGGTCGGCGTGCGCCCGCTGTTCGACGACGAGGACGGCGCCAATGCCAATGCGAGCGCCGGCTTCGAGCTGATGCGCTACGGCAGCGACGGCCGCCCGCGGCCGGCCGCCGGGCTGAAGGTGTCGCTGGTGCGCGAACTCCGCGACTACCACTGGAGCCACGACGAGGACAGCGGCTGGCGCCACGATTTCACCCGTCGTTTCCAGACCGTGGAGACGCGCAGCATCGACGCCGGCGCCACCGCGGCGCGCATCGACTTCCCGGTGGAGTGGGGCGACTACCGGCTGGAGGTGTTCGACCCGGCGACCAGGCTGACCATGCGCTACCCGTTCCGCGCCGGCTGGGGCTGGGGCGACGAGAACCGCGGGCTGGACGCGCGCCCGGACAAGGTCAAGCTGGCGCTGGACAAGACCGCCTATCGCGCCGGCGACAAGCTGAAGGTCACCCTGACGCCGCCGCATGCCGGCAAGGGCGTGGTGATGGTGGAAAGCGACCGCATGCTGTTCGTGCAGTCGGTGGATGTGAAGCCCGGCACCGTGGTGGAAATCCCGGTGACGCAGGACTGGGAACGCCACGACGTGTACGTGACCGCGCTGGTGTTCCGCGGCGGCAGCGCGTCCAGCAAGATCACCCCGGCGCGCGCGGTGGGCGAGGCCTTCGTGCCGATGGACCGTCGTGACCGCCGCATCGCCGTGGGCCTGGCGGTGAAGAAACAGGTGCGCCCCGAGCAGCCGCTGCAGGTCACGCTGAGCGCGCCGCAGCTGGCCGGCAAGACGGCCTACGCCACGGTGTCGGCGGTGGACGTGGGCATCCTCAACATCACCCGCTTCCCGGTGCCGGATGCCGGCGCGCATTTCTTCGCCCAGCGCCGCCTGGGCGTGGATGCGTACGACATCTACGGCCGGGTCATCGAGAGTTTCGACGGCGGCATCGCCAAGCTGCGCTTCGGTGGCGACATGGCGCTGGCCGCGCTGCCGCAGGCGCGGCGGCCGACCGCGCGGGTGCAGACGGTGGACCTGTTCGCCGGGCCGGTGAAGCTGGACGCCAGGGGCACCGCGCGCGTGTCGCTGCCGGTGCCGGATTTCAACGGCACCCTGCGGGTGTCGGCGCTGGTCTATGCCGATGCGCAGTACGGCAATCGCGATGCCGAAGTGGTGGTGCGCGCGCCGATCGTCGCCGAGGCCAGCATGCCGCGCGCGATGGCGCCGGGTGATCGCGGCATGGTCAGCCTGGACATCACCAACTTCACCGGCAAAAGTGGCGAGTTCAAGGTGCAGCTGGACGGGATTGGCCCGGCCGCGATCGGCGAGGCCAGCCGCACGCTGAAGCTGGCCAGCGAAGCCAAGTCCACGCTGAGCTTCCCGCTGACCGCGCAGGAAGGCTATGGCGTGGCGCAGGTGCGGGTGCGGGTGGATGGCAACGGCTTCAAGGTGGACCGCAGGTACGACCTGCCGGTGCGCGCGGGCTGGCCGCAGGTGCTGCGCTCGCGCACGCAGGTGCTGGGCGCGGGCGAGGCGGCATCGATGGATGCCGGCCTTGCCGAAGGGCTGCTGCCGGGCTCGGTGCGTGCGCGCATGCTGGTCAGCGCGCTGCCGCCGATCCCGTTCGGCGCCGCGCTGAAGGGCGCGCTGGACTACCCCTATGGCTGCGCCGAGCAGACCACCAGCAAGGGCTACGCGGCGCTGGCGCTGGATGCGGAAACCGCCCGGCGCTTCGGCGTGGCCGGGCTGGACGCCGGCAAGCGGCGCGCGCGCATGGAGGGCGCGTTCGGCCGGCTGGCGTCGATGCAGGCGGGCAACGGCCATTTCTCGATGTGGGGTGACGACGACAACGTCGATCCCCTGCTGACGCCGTACATCGCCGAGTTCCTGCTGGACGCGCGCCAGGCCGGCTTCGTGGTGCCCGAGGCGGTGCTGCAGAAGGCGCTGCAGCGGCTCAGCGAAGACCTGCTGTCCGGAGGCAACGAGTTCTACGGGCGCAGCCACCGCCAGTACCTCAAGTTCGCCTACCAGACGCATGCCGGCTACGTGCTGGCGCGGGTCAACCGCGCGCCGCTGGGGACACTGCGGGCGCTGTACGACAACGACCGCAAGCAGGCGCTGAAGGGGCTGCCGCTGGTCCACCTCGGGCTGGCGCTGTCGATGCAGGGCGACAAGGTGCGCGGCGGCAAGGCGATCGCCGCCGGCTTCGCCTTCGAAGGCGACCGCCACGACTGGCTGGGCGATTACGGCACGCCGCTGCGCGACATGGCGCTGATGATCGCGATGACCCACGAGCGCGGTTATGCCAGGCCGGCGTTCGATGCCAAGGTGATCGAGGTCAGCCGCGAACTGGATGCGCGCCGTCGCGCGTCGTCGTGGTTCTGGCTGAGCACGCAGGAACAGATCGCGCTGGCGCGGCTGGGCAAGGCGCTGCTGATGGACGTGAAGAAGGAGGTGGCCGGCAAGCTGGTCACCGGCGGCACCGAGGAAGCCATCGCCAAGGCGCGCAGCTTTGCCCGCGACGTCGATTACGCCACCCTGGCCAAGGGCCTGCGCTTCCTGCCGGCCGGCGAGCCGCCGTTCTACGCCAGCCTCGACGTGGCCGGCGTGCCCCGCGCCGCGCCTGCGCCGGATGCCAGCGTGATCAAGGTCGAGCGGGCGCTGTTCGGCACCGACGGCAAGCCGTGGGCGCCGCGGGCGCTGAAGGAGGGCGAAGCGCTGATCGTGCGCGTTGCCGTCACGGCAGACCGCGACATGCCGGACGCGCTGCTCACCGACCTGTTGCCCGCGGGGCTGGAGATCGAGAACTTCAACCTCGGTGATGCCAAGCAGTGGGCCGAGGTGGTGGTGGACGGCATCGGCATCGGCGAGCGTGGTGACAGCGTCAACCTGCGCCACGAGGAGTTCCGCGACGACCGTTACGTGGCGGCGCTCAAGCTGGACGCGGGCAGCACCGCCAAGCTGTTCTACCTCGTGCGCGCGGTCACCCCCGGCAATTACACCGTGCCGCCGCCGCTGGCGGAGGACATGTACCGGCCGGCGCTGCGCGGGGTGGGCAAGGCGGTGCCGGAGCGGATCACGGTGGTGCAGCCCTGAGGCCGCGATGACGTTCGCAAGTGCGTTGCGCCGCCAGCGCTGGCGGCGCCTGCTGGCGTGGCTGCGCTGGGGCACGGCCGCACTGCTGCTGACCCTGCTGGTCCTTGATTTCGCCTTTCCGCTGCCGCTGCCCAAGGGCCGCGATTCCGCCACCGTGGTGACCGCCCGCGACGGCAGCCCGCTGCGCGCGTTTGCCGACGCGGGCGGCGTCTGGCGCTATCCGGCCACGCCGGAGCAGGTGTCGCCGCTGTACGTGCAGGCGCTGCTGGGCTACGAGGACCGCTGGTTCTGGCGCCATCCCGGCATCAACCCGGTGGCGATGCTGCGCGCCGGCGCGCAGATGCTGGCCAGCCGGCGCATCGTCTCCGGCGGCTCCACCCTGACCATGCAGGTGGCGCGGATCATCGATCCCGGCCTGCACGGCGCGCGCACCCGCAGCGTCGCCGGCAAGCTGCGCCAGCTGCTGCGTGCGCTGCAGCTGGAAGCGCATCTGTCCAAGCGCGGGATCCTCACCCTGTACCTGGAGCGCGCGCCGTTCGGCGGCACCATCGAAGGCGTGGAGGCCGCCAGCTGGGCCTACCTGGGCAAGCCGGCATCAAGGCTGTCGCATGCCGAGGCCGCGCTGCTGGCGGTGCTGCCGCAGGCGCCCAGCCGGCTGCGCCCGGACCGCTACCCCGAGGCGGCGCAGGCTGCGCGCGACAAGCTGCTGGCGCGGATGGCCGCGCGCGGCGTGTGGACGCGCGCACAGGTGGAAGATGCGCGCATCGAGAACGTGGTGTCGCGCCGCCTGCGCGCGCCGATGGACGCCGCGCTGCTGGCGCAGCGCCTGCACGCCGCGCGGCCGCAGGCACGCCGCATCGTGTCCACGCTGGAGCCGGCCCTGCAGCGTGCGCTGGAGGAACGGGTCGCGGCGTATTTCTCCGACCTGCCGCCGCGCACCTCGGCGGCGTTGCTGGTGGTCGACAACGCCAGTCTTGAAGCGCGCGCCTACGTGGGCTCGTTGGCCTTCGCCGACAAGGCGCGGCTGGGCCATGTCGACATGGTGCAGGCCTGGCGTTCGCCCGGCTCCACCCTCAAGCCGTTCCTGTACGGGATGGCGCTGGACTACGGCCTGGTGCATTCGGAAAGCCTGCTGGTCGATGCGCCGCAGTCGTTCGGCGGCTACCGGCCGTCCAATTTCGATACCGCTTTCAACGGCCCGGTCAGCGTGGCCGAGGCGCTGCGGCTGTCGCTCAACGTGCCGGCGGTGGACCTGCTGGACCGGGTCGGGCCAGCGCGCTTCGCGGCGCGGCTGGAGCACGCGGGCATCACCCTGCGGCTTCCGCGTGGGGCGGCGCCGAACCTGTCGATGATCCTGGGCGGCACCGGCGCGCGGCTGGAGGATCTGGTTGGCGCGTTTGCCGCCCTGCAGCGCGGCGGCATCGCCGGGCGGGTGCGCTATACCGGCGATGCGCCGAAGCTCGAACGCCGCCTGCTATCGCCCGGCGCGGCCTGGATCGTGCGCGAGATCCTGGCCGCCCATCCGCGCCCCGGCGAGGCCGAGGGCATGTTCGACACCGGCCGGCGCCCGCAGGTGGCGTGGAAGACCGGCACGAGCTACGGCTTCCGCGATGCCTGGGCGATCGGCGCAACGCCGCGCTACAGCGTGGGCGTGTGGGTGGGGCGGCCGGACGGCACGCCGCTGCCCGGCCAGTACGGCGCGGTCACCGCACTGCCGCTGCTGTTCGAAGTGGTCGACAGCCTGCCGCGCGCGCCCGGCGATTCGCGGCGCGTGCCGATGCCGGCCAGCGTGGCCGAAATCGACATCTGCTGGCCGCTGGGCACTGCCGCCAGCGCGCAGCCGGACGCGCTGTGCCAGCGGCGGCGAGGGGCGTGGACGCTCGACGGGATGGTGCCGCCGACCCTGCCGGAGCGCCAGGCGCGGCTGTGGAGCGCCGGCATCGAGCGCTTCGAAGTGGATGCCGGCAGCGGGCGCCGGCTGTCCGCCGACTGCCGGTTGCCGCATGTCGCGCAGGCGCGACAGATCGCGCGCTGGCCGGCGCTGGCGATGCCGTGGCTGCCGACGGCCTGGCGTGCCGGCGCGACCCTGCCGCCTCTGGCCGACGACTGCGCGGACGACGGCCGCGGCGCGCTGGAAACCCTGCGTATCGAAGGCGTCAACGATGGCGCCGTGCTCGCTGCGCCGCCGGGCCGCGGCGCCGGCGTGCGGCTTGCGCTGCGTGCGCTGGGCGCCGGCGCGCGGGTGCAGTGGCTGCTGGACGGCCGCTGGATCGGTGAAACCGAAGGCGGCCGGCCCCTGCTGCGCGAGTTCGCGGAGCCGGGCCGGCACGAACTCACCGCGCTGGCCGACAGCGGCGCCTGGGACAGCCTGCGTTTCGCGATCCTGCCGCGGTCACCGTGACGCGCCGGGCAAAGATGCGCGAATGCGCATCGCGCCGCGGTGGCAGGTGCAATCAGGCCGGAAGATTGGCCAGCACGTTTTCCGCCGACGACACCCGGTATTCGCCCGGCGCCTCCACCCACAGGCCGCGCACGATCTCGTTCTCGGCATACAGCGCGAAGCGCTTGCTGCGCACGCCCATGCCGTAGCCGCTGGCGTCCAGCTCCAGCCCCAGCGCGCGGGTGAAGTCGGCATTGCCGTCGGCCAGCATCTTCATGCCCTGCGGCACGCCCTGGCTGTTGCCCCAGGCCTGCATCACGAAGGCATCGTTCACCGCCATGCAGGCGACCTCGATGCCCTTGGCGCGGAACGCATCGAAATGCTGGATGAAGCCGGGCAGGTGGCGTTCGGAGCAGGTCGGCGTGAACGCGCCCGGCACCGAGAACAGCACCAGCTTGCGTCCGCCGAACAGGCTGTGGGTGTCGATCCGGTGCACACCGTTGTCGATGTACTGCAGAACCGCTTCGGGAAGGTGCTGACCGACTTGAATCGACATGACCGGGCCTCACTTCGATGAGCAGGCAGTCTAAGGCCTGTGACTGCGCTTGGGCTGCGCGGTGGGATAATCCCCGTACGCAGACCGCAGGGAGCATCGATGGAATTCAAGGACTACTACGGGATCCTCGGGGTCGAAGCCAGCGCGGGCGAGGCCGAGATCAAGACCGCCTACCGCCGGCTGGCGCGCAAATACCATCCCGACGTCAGCAAGGAAAAGGGCGCCGAGGACAAGTTCAAGGCGGTCAACGAAGCCTATGAAGCGCTGCGCGACCCGCAGAAGCGCGCGGCCTACGACCAGCTGCGCGCCGGCGGATACCGCCCCGGCGACGAGATCCGCCCGCCGCCCGGCGGCTTCGGCCGCGGGCAGGGCGGGCAGCCGGATTTCGACTACGACGAGATCTTCGCCGGCGGTGGTGCCGGCGGCGGTTTCTCCGATTTCTTCGAGAACCTGTTCGGCCAGCGCGCCCGCGGCAACGGCGGTGGGCGCCCTGGGCAGCCGGTGGGCGACACCCGCGCCAAGCTGGCGGTGCCGCTGAGCGCGGTCTACAACGGCAGCAGCGTGCGCATCGGCGTGGGCGGCAAGACCCTGGATGTGCGCGTGCCCAAGGGCGTGCGCCCCGGTCAGGTGATCCGTCTGGCCCGGCAGGGCAACGGCGGCCGCGACCTGCTGCTGGAAGTGGAATACGCCGCCGACCCGCAGTTCGAGGTCGATGGCCGCAACGTCATCCATGTGCTGCCGGTGGCGCCGTGGGAAGCGGCGTTGGGCGCCACCCTCAGCGTGCCCACGCTGGGCGGGCCGGTGGAACTGAAGATTCCGGCCGATTCCGAATCCGGCCGCAAGCTGCGCCTGCGCGGGCGCGGCCTGCCGGGCAGCGGCGGCGCGGCGGATGGCGACCAGATCGTCGAGCTGGAAGTCCTCGCCCCGAAGGCGCACAACGACGCGCAGCGCAAGGCCTACGCGAAGATGCGCGATGCCTTCGGCGACGACTGGCGACGGGGGTGAGCCGGCCTCTCGGATGGGGTTTCAGGTCAAGCCCCACCGGCTGCGGTGAGGTTCGCTGCTGAGGCCGCGCCCGCAGGAGTTACGCGGCGCTCGGGCCGGTGACCAGATACTGGTTGATCACATCGGCCAGTTCGGACTCGCTGAACGGCTTGGTGATGTAGGCCTTGGCGCCCTGGCGCATGCCCCAGACGCGGTCGGTGTCCTGGTCCTTGGTGGTGACCAGGATGACCGGGATGTGCTTGGTGGTGGCCTCGCGGCTGATCGAACGGGTGGCCTGGAAACCGTTGAGGTTCGGCATCACCACGTCCATCAGGATCAGGTCCGGCAGCTCGCGCTTGGCCGCTTCCACGCCGGCGGCGCCGTCCTCGGCGGTGAGTGCGTCGTGGCCGAGCTTCTCGACGATGCGTCGGATGCTCATCAGCTGGGAGGGCGAATCGTCGACGATCAGGATGCGTGCCATGTGAATCCCCGGGTATGCGGGTCGATTGTAGCCGCAGGCCCGCGGCCTGCAAGCGCGGTCAGATGACAGGCGCGATGCGCACCACCGTACGCCCCAGCGCGCCGCCGGCAAGCATGCCGTCGAACACCTGCGGCAGTTCGTCCAGGCTGGCTTCGCGGGTGCAGATCGCGGCCAGGTTGTCCGGCTTCCAGTCGCCGGCCAAACGGCGCCAGACCTCGTCACGGATGTCGCGGGCGGTGCCGGCCGAGGCTACGCCCAGCAGCGAGACGCCGCGGATGATGAAGGGCATCACGGTGGCGTGCAGCTCATGCGATGCGGCCAGCCCGCAGCTGGCGACGTTGCCGTAGGGGGCGGTCTGCGCCAGCAGGGCGGCCAGCATCGGCCCGCCGACGTTGTCCAGGCCGCCGCCGAAGCGGGCACTGTCCATCGGCTTGGTGGTGGCCAGCGCGTCGCGGCCCAGCACGTCGGACGCGCCCAGTGACTTCAGGTAGGCCGCATGTTCGGGCTTGCCGCTGATCGCGTGCACCTCATAGCCGGCCTTGCTGTAGATGGCGACCGCCAGCGAACCCACGCCGCCAGTGGCGCCGGTCACGGCCAACGGGCCGAGCGCGGGGGTCTGCCGGTTTTCGGTCATCCGCAGCAGGCCCAGCGCCGCGGTGAAGCCGGCGGTGCCCAGGATCATCGCTTCGCGCAGGCTCAGGCTCGCGGGCAGCGGGATCACCCAGCGCGCATCCAGCCGCGCGACTTCCGAATAGCCGCCGTCGCGGGTTTCCGACAGCCCGCTGCCGGTGACCAGCACGGCGTCGCCTTCCCTGAAGGCGGGATCGGTCGAAGCGACGACGTGGCCGGCAACGTCGATCCCGCCGACTAGCGGGAAGCTGCGCAGGATCTTGCCCTTGCCGGTCCCGGCCAGCGCGTCCTTGTAGTTGACCGAGGAGTAGGCGGCCTTCACCACCACTTCGCCGGGGTTGAGGTCGTCCAGCGACAGGGTTTCGATGCCGCTGCGGTAGCCGGCGGCGTCGCTGTGGATGCGGAAGGCCCGGAACGTCGCCGGAATGGTCATACATCCTCCGTGGTGAGGTTGAGCTGGCTGCGGCGCTTCTCGTCCAGCCATTTGTCGGCCTGGGCCGGCACGTAGCCGCGCATCCATGCCAGCAGCGCCTCGATGTCGGTGCCGTGCCACATGTCGGTGCGCTGTTCGGGGTGCAGGAAGCGCTCGCGCACCATCGTGTCCAGCATCGCCATCAGCGGCTCCCAGAAGCCGTTCACGCCGAGGAAGGCGCAGGGCTTGCGGCCCAGGCCCAGCTGGCGCCAGGTCAGCATCTCGAACATTTCGTCGAGGGTGCCGAAGCCGCCGGGCAGGGCGACGAAGCCGTCGGCAAGTTCGAACATGCGCGCCTTGCGGGTGTGCATGGAATCGACGACTTCAAGGCGGGTGACGCCCCTGTGGGCGACTTCCCAGTCGACCAGCTGCTGCGGGATCACCCCGATCACCTCGCCGCCCCCGGCAAGCACCGCATCGGCGACGATGCCCATCAGGCCGACGTTGCCGCCGCCATACACCAGCGCGATGCCGTCGCGCGCGAGGCGGCTACCCAGGTCGCGGGCAAGCGCGGCATAGGCCGGGTCGCTGCCGGCGTTGGAGCCGCAATAGACGCAGAGGGTTTTCATGCGTCGATTATCGCCCGCCGCCAACGAAAACGGCGCACCGAGGTGCGCCGTTTCTGCCCGGCCTCATGCAGCATCAGCACGGGCGTTCGTTGGTATGCGGATGTGCCAGCGCGGCGCAAGGCTGATGGCGACACGCCGCAAGTACGTCCATGTAGGCTAATCGGTGGCCTGCTCGCATGCGCTTTCCTGCGCATGCGGCAGGGCCTGGGCAGACCATCCCTGGCCTGCCCGTTCGGCGCAATGCGCCGAACCCATGCCGCCGATTGTCGCCATCAGCCTCGCACCAAGCTGCCACTGGCGGCGGCATGGCACGGGTGGGGGCGACAAAGCCGGCTCAATTGGCCTTGTGGATCGCCCGCTTGTGCACCGCCATTGCGGCGTCGTGCACGGCTTCGGACAGCGACGGGTGGGCGTGGCAGATGCGCGCCAGGTCGTCGGCGCTGCCCTTGAACTCCATCGCCAGCACGCCTTCGTGGACCAACTCGGACACGTTCACGCCGACCAGGTGCATGCCCAGGATGGTGTCGGTCTCGGCATGCGCCAGCACCTTCACGAAGCCCGCCGGCTCGGCCATCGCCACCGCGCGACCGACCGCCGCGAACGGGAAGCTGCCGGCCTTGTACGGGATGCCCTCGGCCTTCAGCTGCTCCTCGGTCTTGCCGACCCAGGCGATTTCCGGCTCGGTGTAGATCACCCACGGGATGGTGTCGAAGTTGACGTGGCCCGGCAGGCCGGCGATCAGCTCGGCCACCGCGATGCCTTCCTCGAAGCCCTTGTGCGCCAGCATCGGCCCGCGCACGCAATCGCCGACCGCCCACACGCCGTCGACGCCGGTGTGGCAATGCTCGTCGACCACGATCTGGCCGCGCTCGTTGAGCTGCACGCCGGTGCCATCGGCCAGCAGGCCCTTGGTGGCGGCACGGCGGCCAACGGCCACCAGCAGCTTGTCGACCACCAGTTCCTGCGCCGCGCCCTTGTCGTCGGTGTAGCTGATGTGCACGCCGTCCTTCTTGACCTCGGTGGCGGTGCACTTGCAGCCCAGCTTGATGTCCAGGCCCTGCTTCTTGAACTCGCGCGCGGCGACCTTCGCCACCTCCGCGTCCGCGGCGGCGAGGAAGTTCGGCAGGCCTTCGAGGATGGTGACCTCGGCGCCCAGGCGCTTCCACACGCTGCCCAGTTCCAGGCCGATCACGCCGGCGCCGATCACGCCGAGGCGCTTCGGCACCTTCTCGAGGTCCAGCGCGCCGACGTTGTCGATGATGTGCTCGCCGAACTTGGCGAACGGCAGCTCGATGGAATCGGAACCGGCGGCGAGGATGACGTTGGTGCCCTTCAGCTCGACGGTGCTGCCGTCATGCTGCTTCACGCTGACCACGTTGCCCGGCTGCAGTTGGCCGTAGCCGTGGAACGCGGTGATCTTGTTCGCCTTGAACAGCGCGGCGATGCCGCCGGTGAACTGCTTCACGATGCCGTCCTTGCGGGCGACCATCTTCTTCACGTCGATCGCGGGCTTGTCGAAGCTGATCCCGTGCTGGTCGAAGATGTGGCCCATGTTCCAGAACTGGCGGCTGGAATCCAGCAGCGCCTTGGACGGGATGCAGCCCACGCGCAGGCAGGTGCCGCCCAGCGCCGGCTTGCCGTCCTTGCCCAGCGCGGCGTCGATGCAGGCGGTCTTCAGGCCCAGCTGCGCGGCGCGGATGGCGGCGTGGTAGCCGGCCGGACCGGCACCGATGACGACGACGTCGAATTGCTGTTGTTCGCTCATTGCTTCATTCCTGAACTTGGTAGCGGGGCAGGATCCGAACCTGCGGTGCCCCGAAACAGGACGGGAACCGTTGCCGGTTCCCGTCGCCGGAATCACATCCCCAGCAGCATGCGGTGCGGGTTCTCGAGCTGGTTCTTGATGTCGACCAGGAACAGCACCGCGTCCTTGCCGTCGATGATGCGGTGGTCGTAGCTCAGCGCGATGTACATCATCGGCGCGGCGATGACCTGGCCGTTCTCGACGATGGCGCGTTCCTTGATCGCGTGCATGCCGAGAATGGCGCTCTGCGGCGGGTTCACGATCGGGGTGGACATCAGCGAACCGAAGGTGCCGCCATTGGTGATGGTGAAGGTGCCGCCCTGCAGGTCGTCCAGGCCCAGCTTGCCGTCGCGCGCCTTCTTGGCGTAGTCGGCGATGCCCTGCTCGATCTCGGCGAAGCCCATCCGCTCGACGTTGCGCAGCACCGGCGTGACCAGGCCCTTGTCGGTGGACACCGCGATGCTGATGTCGGCATAGCCGTGGTAGATGACGTCGTTGCCATCGACCGAGGCGTTGACCGCCGGATGACGCTGCAGCGCATTCGCCGCCGCCTTGGCGAAGAAGCTCATGAAGCCGAGCTTGATGCCGTTGGCCTTGACGAAGTCGTCCTGCAGCTCCTTGCGCATCTCCATGACCTTCGCCAGGTTCACCTCGTTGAACGAGGTCAGCATGGCGATGGAGTTCTTCGACTGCATCAGGCGCTCGGCGATGCGGGCGCGCATGCGGGTCATCGGCACGCGTTCCTCTGGACGCGCGCCGCCGGTCACGCCGGCGGTCTTGCCGCTGGCGTAGTTGACGATGTCTTCCTTGGTGACCATGCCGCGGCGGCCGGTGCCGGCCACGTCGGCCGGGTTCACGCCAGAGGTGGTGGCGGTGAAGCGCGCGCCCGGCGGCAGGTCGCCGCCGACCGGGTTCGGCGTGGTGCTGGCGGGCGCCGCCGCGTGCAGGGCTGCAGCCTTGGCCTTCGGCATCACCTCTTCGGCGCCGGCGGCCGGCTTGGGCGCTTCGGCGGCGGGCGCGGCAGCGGCCACTGCACCTTCCTCGATCACCGCGATCACCTGCTGGCTGTTGACGGTGGCGCCGGCTTCGAACTTGATCTCCTTGAGCACGCCATCGACCGGCGAGGGCACTTCCAGCACCACCTTGTCGGTTTCGAGATCGAGCAGGTTTTCATCGCGCTTGACCGCGTCGCCGGCCTTCTTGTGCCAGCTGGCGATGGTGGCGTCGGAAACGGATTCGGGGAGAACCGGGACTTTGACTTCAATGGCCATGAGGGCGTCCTGTCGGAATTCGGAGGGGGATTAGTCGGCGTCGCTGTCGTTGCCGACCGGGTTCACCAGTGCGTCGGCAAGCAGCTTGTTGAGTTCGGCCACGTGCTCGGCCATGTGGCCGGCGGCGGGCGAGGGCGAGCGCAGGCGGCCGGCGTAGCCAAGCACCTGCTTGGGCTGCAGGCAGGCGCGCAGATGGTGCTGGATCTGGTACCACGCACCCTGGTTCTGCGGCTCTTCCTGGCACCAGACCACGTCGGTGGCGGAGCCGAAGCGCTTCAGTTCGGCCACCAGCTCCGGGCGCGGGAACGGGTACAGCTGCTCCACGCGGACCAGCGCCACGTCCTTGATCTCCTTCTTGTGCGCTTCTTCCAGCAGGTCGTAATAGACCTTGCCGGCGCAGACCACCACCCGCTTGATCTTCTTCGCGGTGGCGGTGGTGTCCGGGATCAGGCGCTGGAACTCGCCGTTGGCCAGTTCGTCCAGGCTCGATACCGCCAGCTTGTGACGCAGCAGCGACTTCGGCGTCATCACCACCAGCGGCTTGCGGGTGCTCTGGCGCATCTGCCGGCGGATCATGTGGAAATCCTGCGCCGGGGTGGTGGGCGTGCAGACCACCATGTTGTCGAGCGCGCACAGCTGCAGGAAGCGCTCCAGGCGCGCCGAGCTGTGCTCGGGGCCCTGGCCTTCGTAGCCGTGGGGCAGGTACAGGGCCAGGCCGCACAGGCGATCCCACTTGGCTTCGCCGGCGGCCAGGAACTGGTCGATCACCACCTGCGCGCCGTTGGCGAAGTCGCCGAACTGCGCTTCCCAGATATCCAGGGTCATCGGATCGGCGGTGGCGTAGCCGTATTCGAACGCCATCACCGCTTCCTCGCTGAGCAGCGAATCGATGATGGTGACGTCTTCCGGGTTCTGCACCAGTTCGCGCAGCGGCAGGTGGTAGTGGTCGGTGTTCTGGTCGTGCAGGATCGCGTGGCGATGGAAGAAGGTGCCGCGGCCGCAGTCCTGGCCGACCAGGCGCAGGCGGTAGCCGTCCTGCAGCAGGGTGGCGTAGGCCAGGTTCTCGGCGAAGCCCCAGTCGCCCGGCTGTTCGCCGGCGGCCATCTTGCGGCGGTCGTCATAGATCTTGGCCACGCGCGGATGCAGCTTGACCGCGTCCGGGATGGTGTTGATCTGCGTGGCCAGCTGATCCAGTGCCTTGCGCGGCACCTTGGTGTCGACCGGGTCGGACAGCTTGCCGGCCAGGTACGGCGACCAGTCCACGGTCAGCGCGTCGGCCTGGGCCTTGACCACGTCGGTGGTGACTTCGCCGGCGTCGAGGCGGTCGCGGCAGGCATCGACCAGCGCCTGCGCGTCGGCGGCGGCCACGGTGCCTTCCGCCGCCAGCTTCTCCGCGTACAGCTCGCGCGTGGTCTTCATCGCGCGGATCTTCTTGTACATCACCGGCTGGGTGGCGGCCGGCTCGTCGGCCTCGTTGTGGCCGTGGCGGCGGTAGCAGACCAGGTCGATGACCACGTCCTTGCCGAACGCCTGGCGGAAATCGAATGCCATTTCGGCCACGAATGCCACCGCTTCCGGGTCGTCGCCGTTCACGTGCAGGATCGGCGCGCCGACCATCTTGGCCACGTCGGTGCAATAGAACGTCGAGCGCGCGTCTTCGGCGGCGCTGGTGGTGAAGCCGACCTGGTTGTTGACCACCACGTGCAGGGTGCCGCCCACGCGGAAGCCGCGGGCCTGCGACATCTGCAGCAGCTCCATCACCACGCCCTGGCCGGCGAACGCGGCGTCGCCGTGGATCAGCACCGGCATCACCTGCTTGCGCTCGCCATCGCCGCGGCGGTGCTGGCGCGAACGCACGCTGCCAACCACCACCGGATCGACGATCTCCAGGTGCGAGGGATTGAACGCCAGCGCCAGGTGGACCGGGCCGCCGGGGGTGGCGACGTCGGCGCTGTAGCCCATGTGGTACTTCACGTCGCCGGTGTGGGCGTGGTCGCCCTGGCGGCTGTGCTCGAACTTGCCTTCGAACTCGTCGAACAGCTTGCGCGGCGGCTTGCCGAGGGTGTTGACCAGCACGTTCAGGCGGCCGCGATGGGCCATGCCCAGCACCACGTCCTTGACCCCGGCCTGGCCGGCGCGGCGGATCGCCACGTCCAGCAGCGGGATCAGCGAATCGCCGCCTTCCAGCGAGAAGCGCTTCTGGCCGACGTACTTGGTGTGCAGGTAGCGTTCCAGGCCTTCGGCGGCGGTCAGCCGCTCCAGGATGCGCTGCTTGTCTTCCTTGCTGCGGCCGTAGTTGCCGGCCGCCGTTTCCAGCCGCTCGTACAGCCAGCGACGCTGGTCGGCGTCGGTGATGTGCATGAATTCAGCGCCGATGCTGCCGGCATAGGTGGCGCGCAGGCGCGCGTACAGGTCGCGCAGCTTCATCCGCGCCTGGCCGCCGACGCCGCCGGTGCTGAATTCGGTGTCGAGGTCGCTGCCGGACAGCTTGTGGAAGGCGAGGTCGAGATCCGGCGGATTGATCGGCGGGGTCAGGCCCAGCGGGTCGGTGTGCGCGCCGAGGTGGCCGCGCGAACGGTAGGCGGTGATCAGGCGGCCGACGTGGCGTTCGCGCTCGTCGCCGCTGCCGCTGTTGGCGGCAACCACGCCGCGCGCGGCCTGTCGGCCGGCCTCGGCGATCTGGTCGATCACCGCGGAATGCGGGATATCGCCGGCTTCGCGGCCCTTCAGGCCATCGAAGTACTGCTTCCATTTGGGATCGACGCTGTCGGGCGCGACCAGGTACTGCTCATAGAGGTCTTCGATGAACGCGCCGTTGGCGCCGAGCTGGGAGGTTTGAGCGAACTGCTTGAGGAGACTGTCCACGGTGTGGCTAGCAACCTATCGGTGGGGTGGGGGGTGTGCCCGCCGGTACTGGCGTCAGACCGGGGCGGAACAAATTCTGAATGCGCGCAAGCAAAGAGCCGGAATTATAGCCGCAGGGGGGTCGCGGGCGCATGCGACCAAAGTCAAGAACGCGGCGATTTCATATCCCGAGGGCGCGATATTCAGTTACCGGACGGGAACGCTCCCAGATTTCCTCGAAGCGTTGCTGCAGCTGGCGCACCCGCGCGCGCGAGTCGAATGCGGCGATGCCCTCGACGCGGTCGCCCTGGGTGCGGAAGTAATAGCCGCCGGTGTCGTTGGCGATCAGCGCCACCCGTTCCTCGCGGTAGACCGGGTCGTCCACCTCGCGGAACTGGAACACGCTGGGCAGGCGCTGGGCCAGCGTCAGCAGCTTGGCGTGGGCGGCCTGCGGGGCGGCGGCGTCGTGCAGCAGCACTTGCACCTGCACGTCGCGGCCGGAGGTGGCGAAGCCGCGCAGGGCGGCCAGGAAATCGGTGTGGTCGAACAGCCAGCCCTCCAGGTCGAGGCTGCGGATCCACAGGCCGCGGCGCGCGTCCGCGGCGATGCGGGTGGCGGCTTCGACGGCCGCCGGGTGGTCGGTGATGCGGATCGGTTCGCTGCCGGGGTCGCCGTTCATGCCTCGTCCTCCTCCTGTTCCAGCCGGTAATGGCCGGCGGCCAGCAGGGCAGCGACCGCCGCCCGTCCCGCCTCGCCCAGCCCAGCGTACAGCGCGGCGTCGATGCTGTCCGCGGCGGCCAGCCGGCCGGCGTCGTCGGTGGCCAGAGGATAGGCGATGCCGCCCGCGTACAGCCGGGCCGCGTCCGCGCCGCTGCCTTGGCGGGCACGCCGCCAGGCCATGCGCGACCACGGATGCCGCCACAGCAGCGCGCCGTCGGTCAGCGCCTGCTCCATCGCGGCGCGCGGCAGCGGGTGGTCGTCGGCGGCCGGCAGCACCGCGCTGCGGTAGGTGGTGATGAAGCCGCCGAACCAGTCGCCGAACCGGTCCGGGTCGTCCATCCGCAGCTGGTGCAGGGCGGCTTCCACCCGCTGGATCGCGGCCTCGTCGATTTCGGTTGCGTCGCCCGGCAGGGCCAGGTCCGGATCGGCATAGCGCAGTTCGTCCGGCGCGTCGGCGGCCAGGGTGTCGGCGTAGTCGCCCAGCAGCTCCGCGGCGGCCGGCGCGCGCATGCCCACCGAAAAGGTCAGGCAGGGATTTTCCGCCACGCCGTGATGCGGCACGCCGGGCGGCAGGTAGAGCATGTCGCCGGGGTTCAGTACCCAATCGTGGGTCGGGTGGAATTCGCGCAGCAGCCGGATGTCCACGTCGTTGCGGAAATCCAGCGGCGGCGCGGGCGAGGCATCGATCTGCCAGCGCCGCTGGCCGTGCGCCTGCAGCAGGAACACGTCGTACTGGTCCACGTGCGCGCCCACCGAACCGCCGGTGGCGGCGAAGCTGACCATCACGTCGTCGATCCGCCAGCGCGGCAGGAAACCGAAATGGGCCAGCAGCGCGCGGATGTCGGCGTCCCACTTGTCCACGTCCTGCACCAGCAGGGTCCAGTCGTGGTCGGGCAGGCCGGGGAAGTCGTCCTCGGCGAACGGCCCGTGGCGCACCTTCCAGCCATCGCTGGCCCGGTCGTGTTCGATCAGCCGCGCCAGGACGCCGTCCTCGCAGGCAAGGCCGGCCAGGTCTTCCGGCTCGATCGGGGAAACGAAGCCGGGAAAGGCGTTGCGGACCAGCAGCGGGCGCTTCTGCCAGCAGTCGCGCAGGAAGGCCGCCGGCGGCATGCCCAGCGGAGACGGACCGCGGGCGGCGTCGATCTCGATGGGCGACGCCGCGTGCGGGGTCACCTCAGACCTCCCGCGCCAGCCGCTCCGCCAGGCCGGTGTAGCTGCCCGGGGTCATGTCCAGCAGGCGCTGCTTGTCGGCCGCGGGCAGGTCCAGCGACTCGACGAAGGCGCGCATGGAGTCGGCGGTGATGCCATGGCCGCGGGTCAGTGCCTTGAGCTGTTCGTAGGGGTTCGGCAGGCCGTGGCGGCGCATCACCGTCTGCACGGCTTCGGCCAGCACTTCCCAGCTGGCATCGAGGTCGGCGGCCAGCCGCTCCGGGTTGACGCTGAGCTTGTTGAGGCCGCGCTGCAGGGCGTCGAAGCCGATCAGCATGTGGCCGAAGGCGGTGCCCAGTGCGCGCAGCACGGTGGAGTCGGTGAGGTCGCGCTGCCAGCGGCTGATCGGCAGCTTGATCGAGAAGTGCTCGAACAGCGCGCTGGCGATGCCGAAGTTGCCTTCGGCGTTCTCGAAGTCGATCGGGTTGACCTTGTGCGGCATGGTGCTGCTGCCCACTTCGCCGGCTTTCACCGCCTGCTTGAAATAGCCCTGCGAGATGTAGCCCCAGATGTCGCGGCAGAGATCGATGGCGATGGTGTCGATGCGCTTGGCCGCGTCGCACAGTTCGGCCACGCCGTCGTGCGGTTCGATCTGGGTGGTGTAGGGCTGCCAGTCGAGATCCAGCGACTCGACGAAGCGGCGCGAGAACGCCGCCCAGTCCACGTCCGGGTAGGCGGCCACGTGGGCGTTGTAGTTGCCCACCGCGCCATTGATCTTGCCCGGCATCGGCAGGCCGGCCAGCACTTCGCCCTGGCGCTGCAGGCGCGCCACCACGTTCGCCAGCTCCTTGCCGACGGTGGTGGGGGAAGCGGTCTGGCCGTGGGTGCGCGAGAGCATCGGCAGCGCCGCGTGCTCGTGCGCCATCGCGCGCAGTTTCTGGATCAGTGCGTCCAGCTTCGGCAGCAGCACGTCCTGCCGCGCCTGGCTCAGCATCAGTGCGTAGGACAGGTTGTTGATGTCCTCGCTGGTGCAGGCGAAGTGCACGAATTCCAGCGCCGGGCCGAGCTCGGCGTCGTCCTTCAGCTGCTCCTTGATGAAGTATTCCACCGCCTTGACGTCGTGGTTGGTGGTGGCTTCGATGGCCTTGACCCGCGCCGCGTGCTCGACGCTGAAGCCATCGGCCAGCGCACGCAGGCGGCCGGCGGCGGCCGCGGAGAACGGGGCCAGTTCGGGGATCCCCGGCGCCTCCGCCAGCGCCAGCAGCCATTCGACTTCCACCTTCACCCGGGCGCGGATCAGCCCGTATTCGGAAAAGATCGGGCGCAGCGCATCGACCTTGCCGGCGTAGCGGCCATCGAGCGGGGACAGGGCGGTCAGGGCGTCGGACATGGGGTCAGCGGCTGGCAACGGGGCCGATATTGTAGAGCGGCGGCAGCGCCGCTGCCTTGTGGAAGAGCGCCCGCGCGGCGCAAGCTCCTGCCTGGACTCCATTGAACGGCAGGGCGACATGGCCAGCAAATCCAGCGGTTTCCGCAGCGAACACGACAGCATGGGCAAGCTGCAGGTGCCCGCCGATGCGTTGTGGGGGGCACAGACCCAGCGCGCGGTGGACAATTTCCACATCTCCGGACGGCCGATGCCGGCGGCGTTCATCCGCGCGCTGGCGCTGGTGAAAGCCTCGGCGGCGCTGGTCAACGGGCATCTGGGACTGCTGGATGGCAAGCGCGCCGACGCCATCGTCGAAGCCGCCACCGCCGTGGCCGGCGGCGCGCATGCCGAACAGTTCCCGATCGACCGCTACCAGACCGGTTCGGGCACGTCGTCCAACATGAATGCCAACGAGGTGATCGCGCACGTGGCCGGCAAGGCCAGCCGGCTGGCCATCCATCCCAACGATCATGTGAATCTTGGCCAGAGCAGCAACGACACCATTCCCACCGCCCTGCGGGTGATGGCGGTGCGCGAAACCGAAGCCGCGCTGCTGCCGCAGCTGGAGCATCTGCGCAACACCATCGACGCCCAGGCCGAGGCGATCGGTGCGGTGGTGAAGACCGGACGCACCCACCTGATGGATGCGATGCCGCTGACCTTCGCGCAGGAGTTCGGCGCCTGGGAAGCGCAGCTGGCGTCGGCGCAGGCGCGGATCGAGGACAGCCTGAAGCGGGTGGCGCGGCTGCCGATCGGCGGCACCGCCATCGGCACCGGCATCAACGCGCACCCGAAGTTCGGCAAGGCGGTGGCGAAGGCACTGAACGCCGCCACCGGCCTCGGTTTCAGCCAGAATTCCAATACCTTCGAGGGGCTGGCGGCGCAAGATGACCTGGTGGAACTGTCCGGCCAGCTGAGCGTGCTGGCGGTGGCGCTGATGAAGATCGGCAACGACCTGCGGTGGATGAATTCCGGCCCGCTGGCGGGCCTGGGCGAGATCGAATTGCAGGCGCTGCAACCGGGCAGCTCGATCATGCCGGGCAAGGTCAATCCGGTCATTCCCGAGGCGCTGTGCATGGTCTGCGCGCAGGTCATGGGGCTGCATCAGGCCAATACCGTTGCCGGGCAGAGCGGCAATTTCCAGCTCAACGTGATGCTGCCGCTGCTGGCCTGCAATCTGGATGAGGCGATTGGTCTTTTGGCCTGCGCCATGCGTGCGCTGGCCGACGATGCCATCGCCACCCTGAAGATCCGCCGCGACGTGGTGGCGCAGACGCTGGAGCGCAACCCCATCCTGGTGACGGCGCTCAACCCGGTGATCGGCTATGAAATGGCCGCGAAGATCGCCAAGCGCGCCTACGCGGAAAACCGCCCGGTGCTGGAAGTGGCGCTCGAAGACAGCGGCCTGACCGAAAAGCAGCTGCGCAAGCTGCTGGACCCGGCGGCACTGACCAAGGGCGGGATCAAGGGCTGAGCGCGCGCCACTGGCGCGCGGAGCCGCGGAATCGAAGCGATCGCTAGTTGGGGTCGGGATTGAACACGATCGGCACCGACACCTCGGCCGCCACGGGCTTGCCGTTGCGGGTGGCCGGCTGGAAGCGCCAGCGGCGCACCGTCTCCAGTGCCGCGCGGTCCAGATGGCGGTTGCCGCTGCTATCGGTCAGCTCCTGCCGTTCCACGCTGCCATCGGCCGCCACCGTCACGGTGATCCGCACGGTGCCGCCCGCGCCCATGCGCAGCGCTTCGCGCGGGTAGCGCGGGGCAGGGGTGGACAGCGGCTGTGGCTGGGCGCGGTCGCCGGGCGCCGGGGCGGCCTGCGCCACGGGCGGCGGTGCCGGGCGTACGGGTGCATCGATGATCCGCGGCTGGTCGCTGGCCGGGACTGCGGCCGGGTCGGTGACGCCGTCGCGGCCAACCGTGCGCAGGCCGCTGGCGTTGCCATCGCCGCCGTCGCTGCCGGCCAGATCCGGCGGCAGTGGAACCGGCAGGGCGTCGGACTGGCCGGCGGCCGCCTCGGTGCCATCGGCCTTGTAGAAGTCGTAGTTGCGGCGTGAATTCAGCCAGACCAGCAGGAACAGCAGCAGGCCGACGCCGAAGGCGATGGCCAGGCGGATCGCCAGCTGGGGCGGCAGCAGCGGCTTGCGCTGCGGGAGCTGCGGGTCGGACGCGGACATGGCCGCATTCTTGCACAGCCGCCGCACCGCGCTTTCATCGCGGGCGCGCTCGGCGATAATGCGCGTTCACCTTGCACCGCGAACCTCCCATGCTCGATCCCGCCCTGCTGCGCTCCAATCCTGCCGACCTTGCCGAACGCCTGCGCACCAGCCGCGGCTTCGAACTCGACGTCGCCCGCATCGAAGCGCTGGAAGCCAGCCGCAAGCAGATCCAGATCCGCACCCAGGAGCTGCAGAACCTGCGCAATACCCGCAGCAAGCAGATCGGCATGCTCAAGGCCAAGGGCGAGGACGTAGCGCCGGTGATGGCGGAAGTGGCTGGCTTCGGCGAGGAGCTGAAGGCTTCCGAAGTGGAGTTGGAGCGTATCCGCGGCGAGATCGAAGCCATCGCCTCCGGCATTCCCAACCTGCCCGACGCCAGCGTGCCGCTGGGTGGTAGCGAGGCCGACAACGTCGAGCAGCACCGCTGGGGCACGCCGCGCAGCTTCGATTTCGCGGTCAAGGATCACGTCGAGCTGGGCGCGCGCCATGGCTGGCTGGACGGCGAGACCGCGGCCAAGCTGTCCGGCTCGCGCTTCACCGTGCTGCGCGGCCATCTGGCCCGCCTGCACCGCGCGCTGGCGCAGTTCATGCTGGACCTGCACACCGGCGAGCACGGCTACGAGGAAACCAACGTCCCGGTGATCGTCAACGCCGAGTCGATGCGCGGCACCGGGCAATTGCCCAAGTTCGAGGAAGACCTGTTCGCAACCCAGCTGGGCGAACACAAGCGCTACCTGATCCCGACCAGCGAGGTGCCGCTGACCAACATCGTGCGCGATGAAATCCTGGATGCCGAGCGCCTGCCGCTGCGGATGACCGCGCATTCGATGTGCTTCCGCTCCGAAGCCGGCAGCGGTGGCCGGGACGTGCGCGGGATGATCCGCCAGCACCAGTTCGAGAAGGTCGAACTGGTCAGCGTCGCGAAACCGGAGGGGTCCGACGCCGAGCACCTGCGCATGACCCGCTGTGCCGAAACCGTGCTGGAAAAGCTGGGCCTGCCGTACCGCAAGGTGCTGCTGTGCACCGGCGACATGGGCTTCGGCGCCACCAAGACGTTCGACCTTGAAGTCTGGCTGCCCTCGCAGGACACCTACCGCGAGATCTCCTCCTGCTCCAACTGTGGCGACTTCCAGGCGCGCCGCATGCAGGCGCGCTGGCGCAACCCGGCCACCGGCAAGCCCGAGCTGGTGCACACGCTCAATGGTTCCGGCGTGGCGGTGGGGCGCGCGCTGATCGCGGTGATGGAGAACTACCAGAACGCCGACGGCAGCATCGACGTGCCGGAAGTGCTGCGCCCGTACATGGGCGGGGCCGAACGGATCGGCTGAGCGCGCCGACATGTGTCAACGAAAACGGGCCTGCAGGGGCCCGTTGTCATGAAAAGCAGCTGAAATCGGAGGCGCGGGCTGCGGGGCCGCACGGGTTGCGGGGCAGAGCACTGCGCGACATGCCGTGAATCCGTCCATGGAGGCTTCTCGGCGGCATCCCTGCCGCCGAGAGTCGCGCAGCGCTCCACCCCGCAGCCCGTGCTCCGTGGGTATGCTGGAAAGCTCAGGCGGCCAGTGCCAATGACTCGCCGATCCGGGAGTGCGCCTCGGTCATGGCCGCGCTGCGGGATTCAGGGGAAATGGCAAGCCCTTCCGCGGTGACGAAGTTGACATCTTCGATGCCGAAGAAACCGAACACCTGGCGCAGGTAGGGCTCGATGAAATTGCGCCCTTCCTCCAGCGGATACAGCCCGCCGTAGGTGCCGGCCACGATGACTTTCTTGCCGCCGGCAAGCCCGACCGGGCCGGTTTCGGTATAGCGGAAGGTCTGCCCGGCAACCGCCACCCGGTCGATCCACGCCTTGAGCTGGCTGGGGATGCCGAAGTTGTACATCGGCACGCCGATGACCACCACGTCGGCGGCAAGGAACTCGTCCAGCGCGCGCTGGGCGCGGGCGGCCTGCACGGCGTCCGCCTTGGCGAGGCCGGCGCCGTCGAGGTGGGGCAGGGCGTGGCCGCCGGCCAGGTCGCGGTGGATCACCTCGATGCCGGCCACGTCGCGCTGCCAGCGGGCCACGATGGCGGCGGACAGCTCGCGGCTGGCGGAGTTTTCAGCGAGGATGCTGGAATCAAGATGCAGCAGTTTCATGGTGTGCGATCCCTGTGGGTGCGGCGAGCCGCGATGGGATCAATGTAGATTGTTGCTTTTTTGGGATAAAGTCAGTCAAATGCTACTTTACGTTCCATATTTGGAATTACCCCGATGCAGGATCTCAACGATCTCTACTACTTCGCCGCGGTGGTCGACCACGGCGGATTCGCCGCTGCCGAACGCGCGCTGGGCATCCCCAAGTCGCGCCTGAGCCGGCGCATCAGCGCGCTGGAGGCCGAACTCGGCGTGCGCCTGCTGCAACGTTCCACCCGTCGTTTCGCGGTCACCGATGTCGGCACCAGCGTGCATCGCCACGCGCAGTCGATGCTGGCCGAAGCGCAGGCCGCGCGCGAGGCGGTGGACCGGCTCAGCGCCGAGCCGCGCGGCAGCGTGCGGGTCAGCGTGCCGGTGTCGATGGCGCAGCAGCAGATGCCCAAGCTGCTGCCGGAGTTCATGGCCCTGCATCCGAAGGTGCGGGTGCTGCTGACCGTCAGCAACCGCCGCATCGACGTCATCAACGAAGGCGTGGACGTGGCCATCCGCGTGCGCAGCAAGCTGGACGAGGACGGCAGCCTGGTCATGCGCAGCTTCGGCCAGATCCAGGAGCTGCTGGTCGCCAGCCCGAAATACCTGGACCGCGCCGGTCGCCCGCGCACGCCGGAGGAACTGGCCGACCACGTTACCCTGAGCGTGAGCGAGGACGAGGCGCGGCAGCGCTGGGAGCTGCACGGCCCCAATGGCGAGGTGCGTCGCATCGAGCTGCAGCCGCGCGTCACCGGCTTCGATTTCCCGATGATGCAGGCGATGGCGGAAGGTGGCGTGGGCATCACGCTGCTGCCGGAAACCATCTGCGCAGAGGCGGTGCGCAGCGGCGCGCTGGAAGTGGTGCTGCCGGACTGGCGACTGCCGCAAGGCATCGCGCACGCGGTGTTCGCCTCGCGTCGCGGCATGCTGCCGGCGGTGCGGGTGTTCATCGATTTCCTCGCCCAGAAATTGCCGAAGATGCTGGAGGAAGCACGGCTGGAATGCAGCGACCCGGAATGCCTGAAGGCGAAGGCGAAAGCGCGTGCGGGCGGGAAGGCCAAGGCGGTGTAGGGGTGGCGGAAGCGGTGAGATTCGAACTCACGGATGGTTTGACCCATCGGCGGTTTTCAAGACCGCTGCCTTAAACCACTCGGCCACGCTTCCGTTGCTTCGCCGATTGTCTCACGGCGGTTTTACTCGGCACATCCGGTGCCTCGCCCTGCGGGCCAGCGGCTGCTCCGCTGTTCGCTTCGGCATCCTGCCTGCGCGAGCAAGACCGCTGCCTTGAACCATTCGGCCACGCTTCCGTTGCGGGGCGATTGTCGCATGGCGCCCCGCGCGCTGGAATCGGGGCGCGGCCGCTGCGCATGCGGGGTGGTCTTCAGTGGATCGCTCAGCGCGCGTAATGGCGCAGCAGGTCCAGCAGTACCCGCGCCTGGTCCGTGCGCCGGGCCTCGTCGGGTTCGGCGGCCACGTGTTCGGCCAGGTGGCCGGACAGGATCTCCATCATCAGCGCATGCATCGCGCCCTTGGCCGCGGCCGCCTGCACCAGCACGTCGGTGCAGTCCGCGTCGGCCTCCAGTGCTTTCTCCAGCGCAGCGACCTGGCCGCCGATACGGCGCACGCGGGCCAGCAGTTTTTTCCGTTCGTGGATGACGTGCGCCATGGCGGTTGACGATATACCCTATGGGGGTATTTCTCCAGCCTGCGAGCCGCCATGAATCTCGATGCCCTTGCCGCCGCCAGGCGCCACAGCCATGCCTTCGACCAGGGCAACCCGCTGGCCGAACGCAATACCCGCCGGGCGATGTGGTTGACCCTGGCGATGATGGTGGTGGAAATCACCGGCGGCTGGTGGTTCAACTCGATGGCGGTGCTGGCCGATGGCTGGCACATGAGTTCGCACGCGATCGCGCTGGGGCTGTCGGCGTTCGCCTACGCCTGCGCACGCCGCTACGCCCGCGACAGGCGGTTTGCGTTCGGCACCTGGAAGATCGAAATCCTGGGCGGCTATACCAGCGCCATCCTGCTGCTGGGCGTCGCGGTACTGATGGTGGTGCAGTCGGTGGAGCGCCTGCTGAACCCGGGCGCGATCCAGTACCGGCAGGCGATCGCGATCGCGCTGGTGGGGCTGCTGGTGAACCTGATCTGCGCATGGTGGCTGCGCGACCATCATGCGCAACACCATCACGACCACGGCCACGACCATCATCACCATGACGGTGACGACGACCCCGCCCATGACCACGCGCATGACCTGAACCTGCGCTCGGCCTACCTGCACGTCATGGCCGATGCGGTGACCTCGGTGCTGGCGATCATCGCGCTGCTGGGCGGGATGTATTTCGGCGCGGCGTGGCTGGATCCGGTGATGGGACTGGTGGGTGCGGCGCTGGTATCGGCCTGGGCCTGGGGCCTGGTGCGGTCCAGCGGGCGCATCCTGCTGGACGCGCAGATGGACCTGCCGGTGGTGGAGGAAGTGCGCGAAGCCATCGAGGCTGGTCCGCTTTCGGCAAGAATCAGCGACCTGCATGTCTGGCAGGTGGCGCGCGGCAAGTTCGCCTGCGTGGTGGAGGTGGTGGCCGTTCCGGGGGTAGCTGCCGAGGATGTCCGCCGCGCGCTGTCGGTGCATGACGAGCTGGCCCATGTCACCGTGGAAATGGTGCCCGCGACGGCGGCCTGATCGACTGCGGTCGCTAGAATCCCGCATCCCCTGCGATGCCGGCCATCCATGCCCTACACCCCCATCGTCGCCACCCTCGGCTACGTGCTCTCGCCTGACGGCGGCAGCGTGCTGATGATTCATCGCAACGCGCGTCCGGGAGATCATCACCTGGGCAAGTACAACGGCCTGGGCGGAAAGATAGAACCGGACGAGGACGTGCTGGCCGGCATGCGCCGCGAGATCCGCGAAGAGGCCGGGATCGAATGCACGGCGCTGCGCCTGCGCGGCACGATCAGCTGGCCGGGCTTCGGCAAGCACGGCGAGGACTGGTTGGGTTTCGTGTTCGTGGTGGATGCGTTCGAAGGCACGCCGCTGGAGTGCAATCCGGAAGGCACGCTTGAATGGGTGGCGCGCGAGCGCATCCCGGAACTGCCGCTGTGGGAGGGCGACCGCCACTTCCTGCCGCTGGTGTTCGACGACGATCCGCGCGCCTTCCACGGGGTGATGCCGTACCGCGACGGGCGCATGCTGTCGTGGGCCTATTCACGCGTTTGAGGCCACGCCGGGTGGGGCTCGCGCAGGCGGTCGCGCTGGCGCAGAATCGGCGCTTTCCGCCAAGGACATCGCCATGACCATCAAAGCCTGGGGCGCCCACGCCGCCGACAAGCCCATCGTCGCGCTCGACATCGAGCGTCGCGCGCCGGGGCCGCGCGACGTGCAGATCGAAATCGCCTACTGCGGCATTTGCCATTCCGACCTGCATACCGTGCGCGCCGAATGGGCGGGCACGCTGTATCCCTGCGTGCCGGGGCACGAGATCGTCGGCCATGTCAGCGCGGTCGGCGTCGAAGTCTCGGGCTTCAAGGTGGGCGATACCGTCGGCGTGGGCTGCATGGTCGGCAGCTGCCGGCATTGCGCCGCCTGCGGCGAGGGGCTGGAGCAGTACTGCGAGCAGGGCATGGTCGGCACCTACAACGGCCCCACCGCGGACGCGCCGGGCCATACGCTGGGCGGTTATTCGCAGCGCATCGTGGTGGACCAGGATTTCGTGCTGCGCGTGCACCACCCGAAGGAACAGCTGGCGGCAGTGGCGCCGCTGCTGTGCGCCGGCATCACCACCTATTCCCCGCTGCGGCACTGGAACGTCGGGCCCGGCAAGAAGGTCGGCATCGTCGGCATCGGCGGGCTGGGCCACATGGGCATCAAGATCGCGCACGCGATGGGCGCGCGGGTGGTGGCGTTCACCACCAGCGAATCCAAGCGCGCCGAAGCACACGGGCTCGGTGCCGACGAAGTGGTGATCTCGCGCGATGCCGCGCAGATGAAGGCGCAGCGCAACAGCTTCGATTTCATCCTGGATACCGTGGCGGCCAGCCACGATCTCGATGCGTTCTCCTCGCTGCTCAAGCGTGACGGCACCCTGTGCCTGGTGGGCGTGCCGGAGCATGCGCACCCCTCGCCCAACATCGGCAACCTGATCTTCAAGCGCCGGGCGATCGCCGGCTCGCTGATCGGCGGGATCAAAGAGACCCAGGAGATGCTGGACTTCTGCGCCGAGCACGGCATCGTCGCCGACATCGAGATGGTGCGCGCGCAGGACATCGACGCGGCCTACGAGCGGATGCTCAGGAGCGACGTCAAGTACCGCTTCGTGATCGACGCCGCGACGATGTGAGTCGCGGCGGTTGTCCACAACCGCTGTGGATGGAAGTCGTATAACGGTGTGGATAACCGCCTGATCCTGAGATTTGGCGCGGCTGTCAACAGGTGTGGCGAAAAATTGTCCAGCCGGTTTTCCGGGCGCACGCAGTGGTTGTCCACAGCGGCTGTGGATGGAAATCGTATAACGGTGTGGATAACCGCAGCAGCGGCAGGCGTGATGCGGCTGTCAATAGGCGTGGTGAAAAATTCGCCAGATGTGCCGCGCGTGCGGCGGGCGCTCAGGTTTCGATGTGGCGTGCGGGATCCGTCAGTTCCAGCTCGCGCAGCACCACGCTGGCCTGGGTGCGGTTGCGCACGCCGAGGCGCTCGAAGATGGCGGTCAGGTGCGCCTTCACCGTGCGTTCCTGCACGTCCAGGCGGTCGGCGATCTGCTTGTTGAGCAGGCCTTCGGCGACCAGCGCCAGCACCCGGAACTGCTGCGGCGACAAGCTGGCCAGGCGCGCGGCGAGATCCGCGTCCTGCGGCGCGCTCTGCGCCCGCGACACGCTGGCGCGCAGCGCCGGTGGCAACCAGGTCTCGCAGGCCAGCACGCTGCGGATGGCGTCACGCAGCTCGTCGAGGCCGGCGCTCTTGGGCAGGTAGCCGGCCGCGCCGTGGTCCAGCGCGCGCCGCACCACCCGCGGGTCGTCGTTCGCCGACACCACGATCACCGCCACGCCCGGGAACTGCGCGCGGATCGCCGCCAGCCCGGCCAGGCCGTGGTTGCCCGGCATGTGCAGGTCCAGCAGCACCAGGTCGACCTGCGGCTGCGCGTCCAGCAACGCCAGCACCTGCTCCAGCGCGCCGGCCTCGAACAGTTGCACGTCGCCCAGCGCGTCGCGCGCGGCCTGCCGCAGCGCGGCGCGGAACAGCGGGTGGTCGTCGGCGATCAGCAGGGAAGGCATGGGTGCTCTACTCGTCATTCCCGCTTTCGTGGGCATGACGTTGGAAGGGTCATTGCGCCGTCCAGCCCCCGTCCACCGGCATCGCCGTGCCGGTGATGTTGTGGGCTTCGCGCCGGCACAGGAACACCGCCAAGGCGGCGATCTCGGCGGGCAGGGTCATGCGCAGGCTGGGCTGCTTTTCCGCCAGCAGCGCGCGCACGCCGTCGTCGCGGCTGCCACCCTGCATGCGCGCCTCGATCTGCGGCTCGATCAGCGGGGTTTCCACCCAGCCCGGGCAGATGCAGTTGACGGTGACGCCACCGGAGTCGCGGTCGCCCTGCGCGGCGTATTCCAGCGCCGCGACCTTGCTCAGGCCCACGATGCCGAACTTGCTGGCCACGTACGGGGCCTTGTCCTTCGAGGCCACCAGCCCGTGCACCGAGGCGATGTTCACCACGCGACCGTAGCCGCGGCCGGCCATCGCCGGCATCGCCAGGCGCATGGTGTGGAAGGCCGAGGACAGGTTGATGGCGATGATGTCGTTCCATTTCGCAACCGGCATCTCGTGCAGGGGCACCGCGTGCTGGATGCCGGCGTTGTTGACCAGGATGTCGATGCCGCCGTTCGACCAGCCGGCAAGCTGGCCCATCATCGCCTCGATCGCGGCGGGGTCGCGCAGGTCGGCGCCGAAGTGCACCGTGCCGCCGCTGCCCGCGGCATCCACCTCGACGATCGCGGAGGCGATCTGTTCGGGCGAGCCCAGGCCGTTGATCGCCACCCTCGCGCCGGCGGCTGCAAACCCCTTGGCGATGGCCAAACCGATTCCGGACGTGCTGCCGGTCACCAGCGCGGTGCGGCCATGCAGGAATGTGTCGCTCATGGTGCGGCTCTGCAACGATGGGAGGCACATACGCTAGCAGGAACGCGGTGGCGCCTGCTGGTACGAAAGTACGATGCGACGCGCCGCGGCAGCAGTTATGGTCGCGGCATGAACACACTCCGCCATTGTGCCCTCGCCGCGATCGTCGCCCTTGTGACCGGCTGCGCTGGCCTGCCCGCCGCGAAGGAAACCGCCGCCATGTTCAGCCAGCCGCGCGCCACCGAACATCGCGGGCAGGATGACCTGCTCACCGGCGGGCTGGGGCTTGCCGGCCTGCAGTCGATGCTGCCGCCGGGCTTCGCCGACGCTGCGCATCCAACCCCGGCCGAGCTGCGCAAACGCGCGCTGTGGGGCAATTGGCGCGGGATCGCGGATCTTTCGCCGGGCGGCGGCTACGGCAGCGTTTACGGCAGCGTCGCCGCCGTGCCGGGCCGCGAATTCAGCGCGTTCGCCAGACTCGCGGGCGCAGCGCAGCCGCATCGCGTGCTGGTGCAGCTGCCGGACGCCTTCGATGCCGGCAAGCGCTGCGTGGTGGTGGCCGCATCGTCGGGTTCGCGCGGCATCTACGGCGCGATCGCGGTCGCCGGTGCCTGGGGGCTGCCGCGCGGTTGTGCGGTGGCCTATACCGACAAGGGCGCGGGCACCGACTACTTCGATCTCGATGCCGGGCAGGGCGTTGCCGCCGACGGCACGCTGGCATCTGCGGATGCGGCGTTGGCATTTGTTCCGCAACCGGCCAGCGGCAGCGGCGTGGCGTTCAAGCACGCGCATTCGCAGGACAACCCGGAGGCCGACTGGGGCCGCCACGTCAAGCAGGCGGCGCAGTTCGCGCTGGCCACGCTGGATGCGCAGCTGCCGCAGCAGGCGCCGTTCACTTTCGAAAACACCCGCGTCATCGCGGTGGGCATCTCCAACGGCGGCGGCGCGGTGCTGCGCGCGGCGGAAGACGGCGCGCCGTGGCTGGACGCGGTCGTGGCCGGCGAACCCAACGTGCTGGCCGAAGGCGCCGGCGCGCGCAGCCTGTACGACTACACGACCGAAGCCGCGCTGCTGATGCCCTGCGCGCTGCCGCAGCTGGGCATCCCGGCGATCCCGGGACTGGACGCGAAATGCGCGGCGCTGGCGGCGCGCGGTGTGCTGTCCGGCGCGACCGCGGACGCGTTGCAGAAGGACGCACTGGCGAAGCTGCATGCCGCCGGTTGGAGCGATGCCGCACTGCGCGCCGGCGCGATCAGCGTGGGCTTCGACCTGTGGCGCGCGGTGGCAGTGGGCTACGCCTCTGCCTACGGCCGCTACCCGCATGACGCCCATCCCTGTGGGTATCGCTACGCGGCACTGGGTGCGGACCTGCAGCCGCGCGCGGTAACCGATGCGGAGCGCGCGGCTTGGTTGGCCGACGGCAGCGGCATTCCGCCCGGCGCCGGCGTGGGCATCATCGATCCGCAGTCGCCCGCTGATCTTGGCCTGAGCGGCCTGCAGTGCCTGCGTGCGCTGTGGACAGGCGACGGCGCGGACGCGCAGCGGGTGCGCAAGGGCATCGCGGCAACACGCGCCAGCGCGCCGCGCGATGGCCTGCCGGTGGTGGTGGTCCACGGCACCGACGACGGGCTGGTGCCGCAGGCGTTCTCCAGTGCGCCGTACGTGGCGATGGCCAGGGCTGCCGGCCGCGACGTGCGTTACTGGCAGGTGCGCAACGCCCAGCACTTCGACGGCTTCCTGGTGCTGCCGCACATGGCCGCGGCCTACCTGCCGCTACTGCCCTACGTGTATGAAGCGCTGGACCGTGTCGATGCGCATCTGGACGGCAAGGGCGCGTTGCCTGCCGATGCGGTGGTGGCCACCGTGCCGCGGATGGGCAAGCCGCTGGCGGCGGAACATCTGGCGATGCCACGCTGACGGCATCGCCACTCCACGCAGGCTATTCGCGCCGTGGGTTAGGCTCTGCGCACAGGCAAACAGGAGCCGCCGATGAAGCAGCGCCATTTCTCGATGTTGCGGGACTTCCACCTCGCCGACTGGTTCACCCTGGCCAATGCCTTCTGCGGCACCGGCGCGATCTTCGCGGCGATGCGTTTCCTGCAGGACGGCGTGGTGCGCGATCTGCTGATCGGCATGGCGCTGATTCCGCTGGCGTTCGTGTTCGACGCCCTGGACGGGCGCATCGCCCGCTGGCGCAAGGTGTCTTCCACGTTGGGGCGCGAATTGGATTCGCTGGCCGACGTGATCAGCTTCGGCGTCGCGCCGGCGGCGCTGGGCTATGCCTGCGGCCTGCAGGGCGGCTGGGACTGGCTGATCCTGAGCGGCTTCGTCGGCTGCGGCGTGAGCCGGCTGGCGCGCTACAACGTCACCGCGGAAACGCTGGCCGACGGCGGCGACAAGGTGAAGTATTTCGAGGGCACGCCGATCCCGACCAGCGTGGTCATCGTCGGCCTGCTGGCGTGGGCGGCCTGGCGCGGCGCCATCGGCCCAGACATCTGGCTGGGCATGATCCAGCTGGGCCCGTGGCAGCTGCACCCGCTGGCGCTGGTGTTCGCACTGTCCGGCGCGCTGATGATCAGCAAGACCCTGCGCATCCCCAAGCCTTGAAGCCCCTGCAATGGCGGTGTCATCGCGGCGTTGCTAGCATCGGTGCATGGACGGAGGGGACATGGCGGACACAACCAACGATTTCGCGGCGCTGACACGCCAATACCTGGATCTGTGGGGGCAGGCGCTGCGTGGCTCCGCGCCACAGCCCATCGCCGCTGTGGGCGTGCCGGGGCTGAACGACATGCTGGAAGCGTGGACGCGCCAGAGCGATGGGCAGCCCGGCTTCGGCGCCGCGCTTGGGCATTTCAGCCGGCAGAGCAGTGACTGGTATGCGCAGATGCAGCAGGTGGCGGCGCGTTTCAGCGGCCGCGACCACAGCGCCGGCGACGTTGCCGCCGCCTGGCGCGAGGCGTTCGCCGGCAGCAACCCGTTCGCCGGCCTGATGGAGGGCATGCGCGGGCCGGGACTGGAGAGCATCGCCCAGTGGGGCGAGGCGGGGATGCCGTCGCTGCATGGCCTGCGTGCGGAAACCGCGGCCGCCATGCGGATGCCGGCGTTCGGCTTCAGTCGCGAACACCAGGAGCGACTGCAGGCGCTGGCACTGGCGCAGCTGCGCTGGCAGGAGGCGCAGCAGGATTACGGGATGCTGATGGCCAAGGCGTCGCGCGATGCGTTCTCGCGCTTCGAATCCAAGCTGGCCAACCACGAGGAACCGGGCCAGCAGATCAACAGCGTGCGTGCGCTGTTCGACCTGTGGGTGGAGGCCGCGGAAGAAAGCTGGGCCGAGCTGGCGCTGTCGCAGGAATATCGCCACGCCTTCGGTGCGCTGGTGAACGCACAGATGCGCCAGCGCGCCGCGGCGCAGGCCATCGGCGAACAGGTCGCCAGCACCTATGGCTGGCCGGAGCGCGGCGAGCTGGACAGCGCCCACCGCAAGATCGCCGAACTGGAGCGGCAGCTGCGGCGCATGCAGCGCGCACCTGCGCCGGCGGCTGCCGGCGACGTGGAGCTGCGCCAGCCGCCACCGAAGCGGACGCCCGCGGCCAAGCAACCGCCCGCAGCCAAGGTTGCTCCCGCCAAGGCGCCGGCGAAGAAAGCGCCGGCGGCGGCTGCGGCAAAAAAAGTGGCGAAGAAAATTGCGAGAAAGGTCGTGAAGCCGGCTGCGAAGGGCAGCGCGGCCGGAGCGAACGTGCGCGCGGGCAAGCCCGCCGCCAGGAGGCGTTGAGATGATCGGGCCGCTGAACATCACCCTGGATTCGCTGGCCGAGGAAACCGGCCGGCTGCAGCGCAAACTCTCTGCCAGCGTCGAAACCCTGCGCGAGATGGGTGACGTGGATTTCGGCGTCACCCCGCGCGAGGAGGTCTGGCGCGACGGCAAGGTGGTGCTGTACCGCTTCAAAGGGGAGCATGCGCCCACCGCGCGGGTGCCGATCCTGATCGCCTACGCGCTGGTCAACCGTCCGTACATGGTCGACCTGCAGGCCGACCGCTCGCTGGTCAAGGGCCTGCTGGCGCGCGGCGAGGACGTCTACATCATCGACTGGGGCTACCCGGACCGCTCCGACCGCTTCCTTGCGATGGAGGACTACATCGAGCGCTTCATCGGCGGCGCGGTGGAGTATCTGTGCGATGCCCACGGCCTGCCGTCGATCAATCTGCTGGGCATCTGCCAGGGCGGCGCGTTCTCGCTGTGCTACGCCTCGCTGCACCCGGACAAGGTCAAAAACCTGATCACGATGGTGACGCCGGTGGACTTCCACACCAGCGACAACATGCTGTCGAACTGGAACCGCGAGATCGACGTGGACCTGCTGGTGGACACGCTCGGCAACGTGCCGGCCGACATGATGAATTTCACCTACCTGATGCTGAAGCCTTGGCGGCTGTTCGCGCAGAAGTACGTGGGCATGGTCGACATCCTCGACGACAGGCAGGCGATGGAAGACTTCCTGCGCATGGAAAAGTGGATCTTCGATTCGCCTGACCAGGCCGGCGAGGCGTTCCGCGAGTTCAGCAAGCAGTTCTTCCAGGAGAACCGCTTCGTCACCGGCGGTGCGAAGGTGGGCGGGCGCGAGGTGCACCTGGGCATGCTGGAAATGCCAATCCTCAACATCTACGCCGAACAGGACCATCTGGTGCCGCCGGACGCCTCGCGTGCGCTGCGCGGGCTATGCGGCAGCGACGACTACACCGAGCTGTCGTTCAAGGGCGGTCATATCGGCATCTACGTGTCCGGCCGCGCGCAGAAGGAAGTGCCGCAGACCATCCACGACTGGCTGGCGAAGCGGTCGCGCTGAAGATGCGCGTGCTGCCGCGCTGGCTGCTGCGTGCGGCGCAGTGCCTGGGCATCCTGTGGGCGTCGCCGGTCAGCATGATCGGCCTGGTGGCCGGTCTCGCCGCGCTGGCGGGCGGGGCGCGGCTGCAGCTGAGCCGGCGCGACCTGGCCTGCATCTTTCACCGGGTGCCGTGGGGGCCTGGCGGCGCGCTGACGCTGGGCAACGTGATCCTCGACACCGGCGACGACCTGGGTCGTTCCTGCAATACCTATGCGCACGACGCCGGCCACCGCCACGAGCCGCGCATCCTGCTGTGCGACCACGAGCACGCGCACGTGTTGCAGTACATGGCGCTGGGCGTGCTGTTTTTGCCGCTGTACCTGCTGCACGGCGGGGTGGCGGCGCGCAATCCGTTCGAGCGCGCCGCGGACCGCTACGCGCGCACCGGCCGCGGCTGGTGGCCGTGGCAGCGGGACTGAATGCGGAACCCCGACCAACGGCTCGTCTGAATGGCCGTCGCTTAGCTTTTTCCTAACCCCACCGGCAGTAACCTCCCTGCACCGGAGAAAAACTTCGCCGCGCGCAAAGCGCTACGGAGAATCGCTCCGGACCCGACCCGGTCCCCTCCAGGCGCAATGCCCGCGAGACCGGGTTTTTTGTGCGCGCCTGCCCCGCATTCGGGGCTTTTCGCGGGGCGGCGGTCGCAGCGCCGAGTGTGGGCGGCGTCGCGAAAAAAATCCCGGCCGTGGCCGGGATTCCAGGGGCGCCCAGTGGGGGCAAGATCAGAACAGTTCGACGCTGCCGGCGTCCATCGACTGCTGCAGGACGGCCTTGTGCGGGGGGCGTTCCCATTCGCCGCGCATCTGCGCGATGCGGTTGCCGATATTGGCCAGCGCCTTGCGCATTTCCGGGTCCTGGAAGCCGTGGCTGCCGCGCAGCAGGTCATGCAGGGTGGTGGCTTCGGTATTGATCTGCTCCAGCCGCTGCAGATGCACGGCGGCGGCGCCAAGCGCCTGGGTGGCGATGTCCTCGAACTGCAGCGAGCGCACCGCTTCCGCCACCGAAGCGTCGATCGCGCGGCCGCAGTCGGCGATGTCGCGCATGCCGTTGCCGAGGCTGCGGTGGATGCCTTCGACGCGGTCCATCATCGAGGCCGATTCGTTGCGCGCCACGCGGGCGCGATCGAGGTCGCGCGAGGCCGTCTGCGACACCGTTTCGCGGACCTTGGCGATGGATTCCTTGGCGTTGTGGGCCAGCTTGCGGATCTGCTCGTTGAACGCGGTGCTGCGCTCTGACAGGTTGCGCACTTCGTCGGCCACCACCGCGAAGCCTCGCCCGGCCTCGCCGGCGCGGGCCGCTTCGATGGCGGCGTTCAGCGCCAGCAGGTTGGTCTGGTCGGCGATCGACTTGACGTCTTCCAGCAGCGCGAAGATCCCATCGAGGTGGCCGGCCATCGCGTCGATATGGCTGACGGTGACGCCGCTCTGGCCGCTGGCTGCTTCCAGCGCTTCCACCAGCTGCTCCATCTGCTGGGTGGCCTGCTGGGCGAAGCGGGAGATGTCGATCGAGCCGCTGTCGTCGCCGGTGCGCTCGACCAGCCGCGCCACCACCGTGCTCTGTTCGCGCGATTTGCGGTTGACCGCATCGAAGCTGCCGCCGAGCTTGGCCACCGATTCACGGATCAGGGAGCGGGTGCGCTCGATTTCCGCGTGGGAACCGCTGACCTCGTTGCCGACGAAGCCGCGCAGTTCGCCCAGCAGCTTGGCGTGGTCGCGCAGCACCTGCGCCTCGGCCTTGTTGGGCAGCGAACGCCAGGCCACGACGCACCAGGCGGCAGCGGCGGTGACCACGAGGGCCATGCGAACGGCCATTGGCCAGGCGAGGGCCTCGGCGATTAACAACAGCAGCATCAGCACCATCGGTGCGGCGATGCGAAGCAGGGCACGGGGTTCCATCGTCGATCTCGTCGGGGACTCGATGGAGATAACGGCCGAGGGGGCCGTCGGCTTTAGCCGAACCGGCGGTCGCGGTCAGGTTCCGCCGACATTGGTGCTGATCAGCAGCGCGCCGGCGATTTCCGCCAGTGGCAACACCTGCTGCGCGGCGCCGAGGGTATAGGCGGCGCCGGGCATGCCCCAGACCACGCTGCTGGCTTCGTCCTGCACCATGGTGGCGGCGCCGGCCTTGCGCAGCGCCAGCAGGCCGCGCGCGCCGTCGTCGCCCATGCCGGTGAGCAGCGCGGCACTGGCATTGGCGCCGGCGGCCTGCGCCACCGATTCGAACAGCGCATCGACGCTGGGGCGGTGGCGGCGGACCGGATCGTCCTCGCCCAGCCGGCAGCGCCAGCGCGCGCCGCTGCGCTGCACGCGCAGGTGCAGCCCGCCGGGAGCGACGTAGGCGTGGCCGGCCAGCAGCGGCATGTCGTCTTCGGCCTGCACCACGGTCATCTTGCTGTGCCGGTCCAGGCGCTCGGCGAAGGGTTTGCTGAACGCCGCCGGGATGTGTTGGGTGATGACGGTGGCCGGCGCGTCGGCCGGCATCTGCTCGAGGAGGACGCGGATCGCCTCGGTGCCGCCGGTGGAAGCGCCGATGGCGATCAGGCGGTCGGTGGTGCGGTATTTGATCGGCGTGGCCTGCGCGGCCGCGGCGGCGCTGGCCGGCTGCAGCCTTGCAACCCGCGCGCGCGCGGCGTTGCGCACGCGTTCGCACAGTTCGCCGGCGTAGTTGTTCAGGCCGCGCTCGACGTCCAGCCTGGGCTTGGTGACGAAATCCACCGCGCCCAGCGCCAGCGCGTCCAGGGTGACCTGCGCACCGGCCTCGGTGAGCGAGGACACCATCACTACCGGCATCGGCCGCAACCGCATCAGGTTCTGCAGGAAGGTCAGCCCGTCCATGCGCGGCATTTCGACGTCGAGGGTGAGCACGTCGGGTTCGAGCTGCTTGATCTTGTCGCGCGCGATCAGCGGGTCGGAGGCGGTGCCGACGACCTCGATGCCCGGGTCCTGCGACAGGATTTCGCTCAGCACCTGACGCACCAGCGCCGAGTCGTCGATGATCAGCACGCGCACCTTGCCGGGGCGCTGGGGGGTTTGCATGGCCATCAGAACAGCTCCACGGAACCGGCCACCGGCTTCTGCGCCAGCTGGCTGCGGTAAGCGCGTTCGACCCGCGCGATCTCGCCCGCCGCCGGCAGCCGCTTGACCAGGGTGCGGCCGGTGCGGACGAAGAAGCAAACCTTGCGCGGCTGCACCCCGAACAGGTCCTGGGCGATGATCGGGATGCGTTCCGCGCCGAGGTAGTTGAGCACGAAATTGCCGTTGCGGGTGCCGATCGGGTCCAGCGTCATTCCCGGCAGGACGTTGCCGCCCCCAAAGACCTTGGCCTGCAGGCGCGAGCGGATGGCGCCATGCTTGAGCAGCCCGTTGATCAGCAATTCCATCGCGTGGGCGCCGTAGCGGGCGCTGGCGTCGCCCGGCGCGGCGTCCGGGAGCATGAAGTGGTTCATTCCGCCCACTTTGGCGCTGGCGTCGTACAGGCAGGCGGCAACGCAGGAACCCAGCACCGTGGCCAGGGCGAGCGGGTCGGACGACACCCGCCACTCCGCCGGCAGGAGTTTGATCACGTCGGCGTCCAGCGCCGGGTCGTAGTACGTGCCCGCGGGCGCAGTCCGTACGCTTGCGGCGCTGGCCGGCAGGCCGGTCATCGTCCTTCCTGGGCTGCGCGGTAGATGGTCCGGCCGCAGGGCTGCACCACGTCGAGTGCGTGCGCGAAGCTTTCCGAATGCCCGGCATAGAACCGGCCGCCGGGCGCCAGCAGGGGCGCGATCTTGCGCAGCACCTCGTACTGGGTGGGCTTGTCGAAGTAGATCATCACGTTGCGGCAGAACACCGCCAGGAAGCGCTGCCGCAACCCGTAGTCGGGGGCCAGCAGGTTGTGCTGGCGGAATTCGACCAGCTGCCGCAGCTGCGGCTTGATCCGCACCATCCCTTCGTTGGGGCCGGTTCCGCGCAGGAAGAAGCGGCGCTTGCGCTCGGGCGAGAGCTCGGCGATGCGCTCGATGCCGTAGCTGCCGGCTGCGGCGCTGGCCAGCGCGTTGGTGTCGATGTCGGTGGCGAGGATGCGCACCGGCGGGGTGTCCGAGCCGAACGCCTCGCAGGCGGTGATCGCCAGCGACCACGGCTCTTCGCCGGTGGAGGCGGCGCAGCACCAGATGTCCGCCGGTTCGCCGCGCGGCAAGGCGCGCAGCTGGTCGCGCAGGGCATCGAAGTGGTGGGCTTCGCGGAAGAACGAGGTGAGGTTGGTGGTCAGCGCGTTGATGAACGCCTGTTCCTCGCTGTCCGGGTCGGCCTCCACCAGGTCCAGGTAGTCGGCGCAGCTGGACAGCCCGCGCGCGCGGATGCGCCGCGACAGCCGGCTGTAGACCATGTCGCGCTTGTGTTCGGCCAGGTGGATGCCGGCGCGCGTGTAGATCATCCGGCAGGCGCGGCGGAAGTCGCGGTCGTTGAATTCGAAGCCGGCGCCGGTGTTGTCGCGGTCAGCGGAACCCTCAGCCATGCGCCATCTCCACCTGCTGCGCCCGCAGCCGCACCTGCAGGGCGCCGGCGTCCAGCGCCGGGGCATACAGGTAGCCCTGGGCCTCTTCGCAGCCGTGGTCGTGCAGCCAGTCCGCCTGCGGCATGGCTTCCACGCCCTCCGCCACCACCCGCAGCCCGAGCGCGCGCGCCAGCATCAGGATCCAGCGCACGATCGCGGCGTCCTCGCCGTTTTCCAGCATGCCGCTGACGAAGCTGCGGTCGATCTTGACCCGGTCGATGCGGAAGCGACGCAGCATCGACAGCGAGGCATAGCCGGTGCCGAAGTCGTCGAAGGCCAGGTTCACCCCGCGCGAGCGCAGCACCGCCAGCGCCTCGGCGCCGGCGCTGTCCTGGGTCAGGGCGATGGTTTCGGTGATCTCCAGCTCCAGCCGCTCGGCCGGCAGTGCGGCGGCGGCCAGTGCCAGCTGCACCTCGGCCACCAGCGATTCGACCAGCTGGGCGGGGAACAGGTTGATGCTGACCGAGGTGTCCGGGTCGGGCCACTGGGCGGCATCCAGGCAGGCCCGGCGCAGCACCCAGGCGCCGACTTCCGCGCCCAGCGGGCTGCGCGCCAGCAGGTCGATGAATTCGCTGGCCGGCACCATGCCGCGCTGCGGATGCCGCCAGCGCAGCAGCGCTTCGGCGCCACAGATGCGGCCGGTGCCCAGCTCGACTTGCGGCTGGTAGTGGAGTTCGAATTCGCCGTTGGCGAACGCACGCCGCAGGTCGCGGTCGAGGTCGCGGCGCGCCAGCGCATCGGTGCGCATGGCCTCCTGGTAGCGGCAGACCTGGTGGCCGCCCGCGGACTTGGCGCGGTTGAGCGCCAGGTCGGCGCTGGCCAGCAGGTCGCCCTGTCCGCGAACGTCGCCGCGCAGGGCGATGCCGACGCTGACGTCGATGTTGATCTCGTGCCCGCGCACGCGCAGGGTCTGCTCCAGATGCTCGACCAGCGCCGGCACCACCGCCTCGTCGTCCGTGGCATCGGCATCGGCAGCCAGGCGCTCGTCGCTGCAGGCCACCGCGAACACGTCGCCGCCCACCCGTGCCAGGCAGACCTGGGCATCGGCCTTCGTCTGCAGGCGGTCGGCCACGGCCTGCAGCACGCGGTCGCCGACCACGTGGCCAAGCCCGTCGTTGATCCATTTGAAGCGGTCGATGGCGAACAGCGCCACGCCCCAGTCCGGGTGCGCGGCCAGTGCGTCCAGCAGGGCATTGCGGTTGGGCAGCCCGGTCAGCGGGTCGAAGTGCGCCAGCCGGTCGAGCTGGGCGCGCTGGTGGGCTGCCTCGGTGACGTCATGCAGGATCAGGGTGACGCCGCGGTCGGATCCGTAGCGCCAGATGGAGCGGGTGGCGTCGAGCAGGCGCAGGCTGCCGTCCGGCGCCACCATGCGCAGCAGCTGGCTGCCTTCGATGCGGCCAGCCAGCCACGCCTGGGCGATGTCCTGGTCGGATTGCAGGCGCAGCGGAAACAGCGAGAACACCGGCTGCCCAGCCAGCTGGTTGCCGAACAGCTGTTCGGCGGCACGGTTCTGCCAGCGCACCCGGCCGTGGCGGTCGCCCACCAGCACCGCTTCGCGCGCCTGCTCGCCGGCTTGGGAAACGATCAACGCGCGGCGCTCCAGATGCCGCTGTTCCAGCAGGGTGGCGGTGATCCGCGCCAGCCGCGTCAGCGCGTCCAGCTGCGCCTGCGTCGGCGGATCGCGCGGCTCGTGGTCGAACACCGCCAGGGTGCCGAGGCGCTGGCCCGCGCGCCCGCGCAGGGCGATGCCGGCATAGAAGCGCGCGCCGCAACGCGGGTCGGCCGGCATGTCGGGCAGCACCAGCAGCGGGGCGTGCTGCTCCCAGGTGCGCACGATCAGGTGGTCGCGCGACAGCTGGCCGTGGCCGTGGTCGCCGCCGTGGCTCGCCAGCATCAGCACGCGTTCGTCCTCGCTGGTGGCGACCACCGCGACCCGCGCCTGCAGCGTTGTCGCGGCCAGCGTGGCGAGGTCCGCCAGCCGCGCCGAGGCTTCGCCGGACGGCACGGCCGTGGTGGCGGAAGCAGCGTCGTGCAGATCGCGGGCGGGGGGCAGCTCGAATGTCATCTGCGCAAGGCGGGGCCGGGAAAGAAAGGGACGGCAAAAACGAAAGCAGGGCGGGGGAATACCCCGCCCGCGGATGGCATCAGAACTCCTGCCAGTGCTGGTCGCCGCCGCTGCCCGCGGTCGCCGGGGCGCGCGAGCGCAACGGCGTGGGCGCGGGCGCTGCAGCGGCGCCGGTCTTGCGCGCCGTCGTGGACTGGCGACGCACTGGCGCTGCGGCCGGTGGCGCCGCCGCGGCGCGCGGCGCTGCGGGCGTGGCGACGGCGCGGGCCGGCGCTGCGGCAGCCGCGGCGGTGCGGAACGCGGACACCGCCTCGACCAGCTGGGTGGCCTGCTGGCGCATGCTCTCCGCGGAGGCGGAAGCCTGCTCGACCAGCGCCGCATTCTGCTGGGTGCCTTCGTCCATCTGGGTGATGGCCTGGTTGACCTGCTCGATGCCGCTGCTCTGCTCCTGCGAGGCGGCGGAGATGTCGGCGATGATGTCGGTCACGCGCTGCACCGACGAGACGATCTCGCCCATGGTGTTGCCGGCCTGGCGCACCAGCGCCGAACCGTCGGTCACCTTGCCCACCGACTCCTCGATCAGCTGCTTGATCTCCTTGGCCGCACCGGCGCTGCGCTGCGCCAGTGCGCGCACTTCGCCCGCCACCACCGCGAAGCCGCGACCCTGTTCGCCGGCGCGGGCGGCTTCCACCGCCGCGTTCAGCGCCAGGATGTTGGTCTGGAAGGCGATGCCGTCGATCACGCTGATGATGTCGGCGATCTTCTTCGACGAGGCTTCGATCGCGCTCATCGTGGCGACCACCTGCTGCACCACCTCGCCGCCCTGCGCGGCCACGCCGGCCGCGCCCTGCGCCAGCTGGTTGGCCTGGCGGGCGTTGTCGGCGTTCTGCTTGACGGTGGAGGTGAGCTCTTCCATCGACGAAGCGGTTTCCTCCAGCGACGCCGCCTGCTGCTCGGTGCGCATCGACAGGTCGCTGTTGCCGGCGGCGATTTCGCCGGAAGCGGCGCTGATCCCGTCGGAGGTCTGGCGGATGTTGCCGACGATCTGCGCCAGCCCCTCCACGGTGCGGTTGGCATCGCCCGCGAGCTGGCCGAACTGGCCGGGCAGCTGCACCTCGATGCGACGCGTCAGGTCGCCATCGGCCACCGCCGATAGCAGGGTGCCCACTTCGGTCAGGCCGTTCTGCGAGGTGGCCATCAGCTGGTCCAGGCGCTCCACCAGCTCGCGATAGACGAAGTCGAAGCGGCTGGCATCGCCGCGCTTGCTGAAGTCGCCGGCTACCGCTGCGTCCACCAGCGTCTTGATCTCGCTATTGACCGCCAGCAGGCTGGCCTTGACCGCGTCCACCGACTTGATCGCCTCGGCCTTCTTGCCGGGCATGCGGTTGACGTCGCGCGACAGGTCGCCGCGGCCGTAGTCGCCGATCACATCGATGATGTGCAGGTTTTCATCGATGAACGAGGCCACCAGCGCATTGACCTGTTCGGCCATCACCCCGAACGCGCCGGGGAAGTTCTCGGCGTCGATCCGGCTGTCCAGGTCGCCGGCCTTCTGTTCATCGAACAGGACCTGCTGCGCCTGGGCGAACTTGCGCAGCGCGGCGGCGGCGTCTTCCATGCCGCGGCCGATGTCGTTCAGTTCGTCGCGGGTGGCAACGTGGATGCGCTCGGAGAACTGGCCGGCGGCCAGCGAACGGGCGCCGCTTTCGATGGTCTGCAGTGCCTTGCGGGTGCCGCGGGTGAAGCCCATGAACAGATAGGCCGCGGCCAGCAGCGCCAGCGCCACGAAGCCGAGGGTGGCGAACGCCTTCAGCTGCAGGCTGGCGATGCTGCGGTCGCCGGCGGCGTTGATGGCCGCGCTGGTGGCCTTCATCGCCTTGTTCATGGCGATGCGGGTGGCCTGGTCCTGGCGCGCCAGCCCGGCCACCGGGGATTCCGGCGTTTCGGCGTCCAGGATCTGCTCCTGGATCATCTTGTTCTGCGCTTCCATCGCCTGCAGCGCTGCCGACATCGGCTTGCCGAACAGCGCGGCGCCTTCGGGCAGTTCCTTTTCGATGTACTTGCGCCCGTCGCCGATCTGGCCGGACAGGTAGCCCTGCATGTTCTTGCGCACCGCCAGTTCAGTGCGGTCGCTCACCCAGATCGCGCCTTCGCCGAGCACGCGGATGCCGACCACGGCCTGCTTGGCGCTGGCGGATGCCAGTTCGGGCAGCAGGATGCCGCCGATCTCGCCGCCGCGCAGCATGGCGGTGTCGTTGGCGACGGCGGTGATCGCGGTGAAGGCGATCTTGCCGATTTCCACGCGCAGCGCTTCCAGTGCGGCGGAATCGGCGTCCGGGCCGGCTTCGCCCTCGGTCGCAACCGCTTTTTTCCACGCAGTGCCGGTGGCTTTCATCGATTCGACCAGGTCGCGGTTGTCAAAACCCGCGTTGCTGCGCCATGCGTCGAAGTTGGTCAGCGCCTTGTCCGCGCGCGCCGCGGCATCGGTGATGCCTTGGTCGGTGGCGGTGGGGTCGTTGGCCAGCTTGCGCGCGCGCAGCTGGCGATGGTCCTGCATCGCCAGCTGGGCGTCGTGGAGCATGTCCAGGCCGACGGTGGCGGAACGGGCGGTGCGCGCATCGGAGATTTCGCCCAGCGAGCGGGTCACCACCAGCCCTGCCAGCACGCCGCAGGTCAGGGTGAATGCCGCACCGATCAGCATCGCCTTCTGGTTGAAGCGCAACCGCCCCATCAGGTTGGTGGCGGGAGCGAGCAGGCGATCTGCAAGAGAAAGGCTTTGCGGCATTGTGGGACCCCTGTGAACGCAATCGAATGGTTTGGTCAAAGCCGGCATCGGCCCGCACCGTGGAATCTTTAACGGTTGCCTGTCGACGGCGATGCCGATGACTTGCAACCGTGACCGGCATCGCAGTCCGGGGAATCGCGCCGGGCGTCGTGCTCAAGTCCGGCCGGTGGCAGCCGATGTGGATGTCGAGCGCATACGCGCCTGCATACCCCTACGGAGTTCCTGCCATGTCCCGACCCTTCCATCGGATCCTGAAAGCGGCGATGTTCGCCGGCGCGATGGCTCTGTCCCTGCCGGCGCTGGCGGGCAACCCGACCAAGCGCGTCGACCCCGTGTACCCCGCCGACGCCGCCCGCTCCGGCACCACCGGCTACGTCGAAGTGGAGTACAGCATCGGTCCGGACGGCAAGGTCACCGAGGTGTCGGTGGTCGACGCCAAGCCCGGCCGCGTGTTCGTGGCCGCCGCGGTGAAGGCGGTCAAGCAGTGGGAGTTCGCCCCCGGCGAAAGCCGCGGCAAGGTCAAGCTCGAGTTCAAGCTCTGAGCCATTGCGCCGCCGGTTGAGCCGGCGGCCACGTCCGGAAATCGGAACGCGCCGGCTGCCGGCGCGTTCTTTTTTTGTGTCCGGATGGCGCCGGCGGATGCCTTCTCCCCGCATGCGGGGAGAAGGCAGCCCGGTCAACGCCGGGTGTTGAACGCGGCGACCAGACCCACCAGCTCGTTGGCCTGGTGTTCCATGCTCTGCGCCGCGGCGAACGCCTCCTCGACCAGCGCGGCGTTCTGCTGGGTGCCTTCGTCCATCTGGGTGATGGCCTGGTTGACCTGCTCGATGCCGGCGCTCTGTTCCTGCGAGGCCGCGGAGATGTCGGCCATGATGTCGGTGACGCGCTTCACGCTGTCGACGATCTCGCCCATGGTGCGGCCGGCCTGGTCCACCAGCGCGCTGCCGGTTTCCACTTGCGATACCGAGTCGGTGATCAGCTGCTTGATTTCCTTGGCCGCGCCGGCGCTGCGCTGGGCCAGCGTGCGCACTTCGGCAGCCACCACCGCGAAGCCGCGGCCCTGCTCACCGGCACGCGCGGCTTCCACCGCCGCGTTCAGCGCCAGGATATTGGTCTGGAAGGCGATGCCGTCGATCACCCCGATGATGTCGGCGATCCGGTGCGAGGACGCGGTGATGCCGCTCATGGTTTCGACCACCTGGCCGACCACCTCGCCGCCGCGCACCGCCACCCCGGCGGCACCGTGGGCCAGCTGGCTGGCCTGGCGGGCGTTGTCGGCGTTCTGCTTGACGGTGGAGGTGAGCTCTTCCATCGACGAGGCGGTTTCTTCCAGCGCCGCCGCCTGCTGTTCGGTGCGGCGCGAGAGGTCCTCGTTGCCGCGGGCGATCTCGGACGCCGAGGCGTTGATCGATTCGCTGCCGGTGCGGATCTGGCCGACGATGCCGGTGAGGTGTTCGACGGTGCGGTTGGTGTCGTTGGCCAGCTCGCCGAAGCGGCCCGGCAGGTGGGTGTCGATGCGCCGGGTCAGGTCGCCGTCGGCCACCGCGGACAGCACTTCGCCCACTTCGGAGAGGCCATGGTCGGCGGTGGCCATGAGGTTGTTCAGGGCCTCGACCAGCTCGGCATAGACGAACTCGAAGCGGCGGGCGTTGCCGCGCTTGCCGAAATCGCCGGCCACCGCGGCTTCCACCAGCGTCTTGATCTCGGCGTTGATCGCCAGCATGCCGGCCTTCACCGCGTCCACGGCTTCGGTCACGCGCGCCTTCTGGCCGGGGTAGCGTTCGATGTCCTCGGCCAGGTCGCCGCGGGCGTACTGGGCCACGATCCGGATCGCGTTCATCTTGACCTGGACGTGTGCCGCCACCACCGAATTGATGCCTTCTGCCATGCGCCCGTATGCGCCGGGGAAACGCGCGGCGTCCATCTGGAAGTCGATGTTGCCGGCTTCGTGTTGCTGCTCGAGCTGCGACTGGGCGGTGGCGAAGTGGCCCAGCGTGGTCACCATGCCGCGCATGGCGCGGGCCAGGTCGCCAATCTCGCTGCCGTCGTTGCAGGCGATGCGGCTGTCGAGGTTGCCCTGCGATACCGCGTTGGCCACGCCTACCACCTCGCGCAGCGGCCGTACGATGGAGCGGCTGATGCCGATCGCCGCAGCGATCGCCAACGCCAGCGCCACTGCCAGCAGCACCGCGATGGCCAGCAGGCTGAGCCGGTAGCTGCGCTGCTGCGCATCCACCGCCTGGTCCAGCCGCTGCATGTTGTAGTCCAGCAGGCTGCCCAGCTGGTCGGCGGTGGCCTGGCGCAGGTCCGCGGCGCCCTTGGCCGGGGTCATGTCGCCGACCTTCAATGCCTCGACCAGCTTGCGGCTGTTGTCGAAGTAGCGGTTGGCGCGAGCCATGGTTTCCTTGTACAGGGTGCGGTCGCGGGCGTCGCTGATCTTGGATTCGTAGGTCTTGGCCAGAGCGAAGAAGGCCTTGCTGCCTTCCGCCAGCTCGCCGGCGTATTCCTCGCGCTTGGCCGCGTCGTCGGCACTGGCCACCAGACCGCGTTCGCTGACCCGGTATTCGGCCAGCATCGTCGCCAGCCGGCCCAGGTCGCGGATCGCCGGCACCGACTCGTCGGTGACCTTCTGCACCATGCGCTGGGTGTTGCCCATGCGCAGCGCCGAGAACGCGCCGGTGGCGAAGATCAGGATCGCCAGTGCGGAAAATCCGATGGCAAGGCGTTTGCCGATAGTGAGGTTCTGGAGCATGGGCGATCCCCGGTCAGTAGGTGAACTGCAGGCGCAGGCCGGCGGTCAGCGGATCGTTGGCGACCCCGCGGCGGTTGCTGTCGTATTGCAGGAGGTTGGCGATCACCCGCACGTTCGGGTGCGGATAGCAGGTGGCGGCCAGGCCCCAGACTTCGGCGCGGCCGCCGCGCATCGCCGGGCCGTCGTTGAGATCCATCACGCCGTAGCGCAGGGCCAGCTCCCAGCCCACGTGGCCCTTGGGCGAAGGGGCGGTGGCCACGCCGCGCTTGTAGCTGCGGCCATCGCCGGTGGGCGACCAGGTCACCTGCACGCTGCTGGCGTCGCCGGCCAAGTCTCCGGCGTCGCGGCGCAGGAACACCCGCGCGGTTTCGGCCTGCAAGGACCAGGCGCCACGCACCCACAGGCCTTCCACCGCAGCGCGGTCGATCCGCTCCACCCCGGCGATACCGCCGGTGGACGCCACCCTCAGGTCGCTGAGTACGCTGCCGGCATTGAGGCTGTAGCTGGCGCTGTGGCTGCGCGGCGATTCGCTGGCCAGGCTCAGGCCGACATGCAGGTTTTCCTGCTTGCCCGAGCGCAGCAGCCAGGTGCCGCGCATGCTGGCGCCCGGCGAATCGCTGGTGCCGTCGAGGCGATGGCCGAACAGCGCGGCGTTGAAGGCGCCGCGCTTGCCCCAGCGCGCGTATTCCGCGCCGATCCGGCGACTGATGACGAAGGCGCCGACCGGCGACGCTTCGAGGAAGGCAGTCTGCTTGTCGGCAATCGCGTCCTCCAGCGCAAACGGCTGCTTGAACTGGCCAAGCCGGAACGACTGGCCCTCGCCCGGGGTCAATTCAAGATACGCGTCCGGCGGGGTGCGGTCGGCGAAGTCGTGATCCACCACCAGCTGCCAGCGCTTGTTGTCGCCCTTGAGCCGGAAGCCCAGCCGCGCGCGGCGGAAGCCGTCCTCGGTCTGCAGCGGGCCAAGGTCGGAGTCCACCCGCGCCCACTCGTACTGCACGTTGGCGATCGGGGCGATCTCGAACGGCAGCTCGGCCGCGGCGGCAGGTGCGGCGCAGGCGGCCGCCACGAGGGTGATGAGGGGAATGGGCGGCAGTGGACGGCGCATTGGAACTCCGGGCGAAATCGCAGGGACAACTGATCGCCCGTCTGTGCGAAACGGCAGGGCGCTTTTCCTGCTACGGCTGCGGCAGGCAATTCTTGAGTGGGCAGGGGGGGGCCGTCGTGCCGCGTGCAGCGGCATGCGACGCGCCGCACGCATCGCGCTACGCGGATGCCGCTGCCGAAATCGGCGTCAGCCGGGGAGAGGAACGGCCGGGCGCTGCCCGTGGGGCCGTGCAGGGATCACGCCGCGTTGAATGCACCCAACACAGCGTCGTAGTCCAGTTCGGCCGCCCCGGCACGGACGTGGCTGCGCGTGACGCCCTGCTCCAGCCGGAACACCGCCACCGCCGCGCTGAGCTGGCGCGCCTGCTCTTCCATCGAGCGGGCGGCCGCGGTGGCTTCTTCCACCAGCGCCGCGTTCTGCTGGGTGGTCTCGTCCATCTGGGTCACCGTGCGGTTGACCTGCTCGATGCCCGTGCTCTGCTCCTGCGAGGCGGCGGAGATGTCGGCCATGATGTCGGTGACGCGCTGCACCGAGGTCACCAGTTCGTGCATGGTGCTGCCGGCTTGGCGCACCAGCACCGAACCGTCGGTCACCTTGCCCACCGACTCCTCGATCAGCTGCTTGATCTCCTTCGCAGCACCCGCCGAGCGCTGCGCAAGCGCGCGCACTTCGCCGGCCACCACCGCGAAGCCGCGGCCCTGTTCGCCGGCGCGGGCGGCTTCCACCGCCGCGTTCAGCGCCAGGATATTGGTCTGGAAGGCGATGCCGTCGATCACGCTGATGATGTCGGAGATCTTCTTCGACGAGGCCTCGATCGCGCCCATCGTGGTCACCACCTGCTCGACCACCTGGCCGCCCTGCGCAGCCACGCCGGCCGCGCCCTGCGCCAACTGGTTGGCCTGGCGGGCGTTGTCGGCGTTCTGCTTGACGGTGGAGGTGAGCTCTTCCATCGAGGCGGCGGTTTCCTCAAGCGAGGCCGCCTGCTGCTCGGTGCGGCGCGACAGATCCTCGTTGCCGGCGGCAATCTCGCTGGCGGCTGCGTTGATGTTGCCGGCGGCCTGCTGGATGCCAGAGACGATTCCGGTGAGCTGGGCCACGGTGGCATTGGCATCGTCGCGCATGCGCGCGAACACGCCCTGGAAATCGCCATCCATGCGCGCGGTGAGGTCGCCACGCGCGATGGCCTGCAGCAGGCCGGAGATCTCGCCGAGGTTGTCGTCGGTGGTCTCCATCAGCCGGTTGAGGCTGAGCATGATCTCGCGGAAGTCGTACTGGTAGCTGCCGGCATCGCCGCGCTGGCTGAAATCGCCCTGGGCGGCGGCATCGCTCAACTGGCGGATGCCCTGGCTGATCGCGCCGAGATTGCGCTTGATGGCAGCCATCGTCTCGGTGATCTCGGCCTTTTCGCCAGGCAGCTGCGGCATGTCCTGGCTGAGGTCGCCGATGGCATAGCGCTGGGCCAGGCTGATGACCTGCATCTTCACGCCGATATGGTCGCCGACCAGCTGGTTGGTACCCGCCACCATGGCGCCGTAGTCGCCCGGGAAGGAGGCCGCATCCATCCGGTAGCTGATCTCGCCCGCCTCGTGCCGGCGGGCCATCTCGTGCTGCGCGGCAAGCACCGCCTGGATGCGGTCCTGCATGCCGCGCATGCTGCCCAGCAGCTGCCCGCATTCGTCACGCGAAGTCTGCACGATCGCGTTGTCCAGCTTGCCGTGGGCGATCGCGTCCGCGACAGACGTGGCCTTGCGCAGCGGAACGACGATGCGCTGGCCGATCAGCCATCCAAGCGCGAACACCAGCACCACCAGGATGCCGCCAGCCACTGTCATCACGCCGGTGAAGCGCCAGGCCTGCGCCTGCACGTCGTCCATGTACACGCCGGTGGCCACCACCCAGTTCCACGGCTGGAACAGCCGGGCGTAGGCCATCTTCAGCACCGGCTCGTCACCGTGGCCGGGCTTGGCCCAGTGGTAGGTGGTGAAGCCGTCGCCGTTGCGGACCGATGCCAGCTGGTCGTAGAACAGGCGGTCGCCGTGGTCGGTCCGGTAGTCCTTAAGGTCCTGCCCGATCAGGTCCTTGCGCAGCGGGTGCATCAGCATCCGGTTGCCGGTGTCGAGGACGTAGAAGTAGTTGTCGTTGTCGTCCGTGTGCATCGTGGCCAGTGCGGCCAACGCCTGCTGCTGCGCATCCTTCAGCGGAAGCTGGCCGCTCTCGGCCAGCTGCTGGTAATGGGTCAGCACGCTGCTGGCCAGCTGCACGCGGATGTCCAACGCGATCTTGCGGGTATTGTTGACGTCCAGGTACTGGAAACGCGCCGCGGTCACCGCGACGGCGATCACCCCGATCGCGCTGATCAGCGTGAGCAGGATCAGCTTGCGCTGGACCGACAGGTTGGCGAGCTTGTTCGAGAGCGCAGCGAGGATGTTCATGTGGATACCGGAGAAGAACGGGGCCGGAGCTGCGCATGGGCGCGTTGCCGGCGCTGGTAAAGCGGGGGTGGGCGTAAGCCCTTCCGGATCAGGCCGCCTGGGCGGCTGCGCTTTCGACCACCAGACCCATTTCGGTACTGGTCATCAGGCCTTCGATGTCGAGCAGGATCAGCATGCGTTCGTCCAGCGCGCCGATCCCGGTCAGGAAGCGGCGGTCGATGCCGGTGCCCACCTCGGGCATCGCACGGATCTGCTCGGTGGTCAGCTGCACCACGTCGGACACGCTGTCCACCACCATGCCCACCACGCGGTCGGCCACGTTGAGCACGATCATCACGGTCAGCGCGTCGACCTTGGCCTCGAGCCGGAACTTCACCCGCATGTCGATGACCGGGACGATGGTGCCGCGCAGGTTGATCACGCCCTTGATGTAGTCGGGCGCATCCGGCAGGCGGGTGACCGCGTCGTAGCCGCGGATCTCCTGCACCTTCAGGATGTCCACCCCGTATTCCTCCTGCCCGAGGGTGAAGGTGAGGAATTCGCCGGCGGTGGCGGCCTTGGCGGTGGTGCTGGTGGCGGAATGCGGCGCTGCGGGGCTATTCATGGAATATCCGGGGTCATGGTCTTGGCAGTCATGTCATCGGCTGGCCGCGGCAATTCTTGAGCCCGAGCCAGCGGTGGAAATCTTGATTGCGATCAAGAATCTGGCGCCTCCGCCGGCCTAGCCTCAGACTGGCCGCCGTGGCGCATCCGGCGGCCTCTACAGGGGAAGCACTTGGGCAGCAGTCCGCGATTCACACGCGGTATCCGCAGGCGCTTTTCCGCGCAAGCCCCGCTATTGCCTGGGAACACGGTCGTCGGCGGGGGGCGGGCCGCATGAACCTGGACTTCGTTCAGAGCCGCTGGGCCATGCGCGGTTACCGGCTGTATTGGCGTCTGGCCAGCCTGATGATGATCGTCGTGGGCCTGGGCAGCAGCGTGGAATGGGCCGCAGGCATCAACCTGGTGCCGGACCTGGGCGGTCGCGACATGCGCCTGACCGCCGCGTTCTGCGTGCTGCTGTCGGGGCTGGCGTTGGCGGCCGTCGGTACCGGGCGCCGCTGGATCCGACGTTTGGCCAGCCTGTTGTGCGCGATCGTGATCGGGCTGGCGGCCAACTCGTTGCTGGAATACAGCGGCATCGGCTATCGCGGCATCGCCGCGTGGCTGGACAGCGCACTGGGCGAAGGGCTGCGTCCATCAACGCGGATGGCGGAACTGGCTGCCTGCGGTTTCCTGCTGTTGGGCGGGCAGGGCCTGCTGATCCTCAACGGGCGCGCGCTGGTCCTGCGTGAGCTGTTCGGACTCGGCGTGCTGGCGATCGCGATGGCGAGCTTGGCCAGTTTCGCGTTCGTGTTGGCCCAGCACGGCGAGAGCCTGCTGGAGCGCCTGCCTATACTCACCGGCGTGCTGATGCTGCTTGGCACGCTGGGGTGGATGTCGTCGGTGCCGACCACCGGCCTGACCCGGGTCAGTACCGCCGCGACGCTGGGTGGCGTGCTGGCGCGCAGCCTGCTGCTGCCGGCGCTGCTGCTGCCGCTGGCTTATACCTTCGCGTTCAAGCTGCTGGAAACCCGTTTTGGCGTGTCGCAGATCGTCGCCTCCACGCTCGGCGCAGTGTTCACCGGTGGATCACTGGCGTGGATGATCTGGCTGGTGGCTGCGCTGCTGGATCGCAGCGAACGCCTGCGCGATACCGCCGATACCGATGCGCTCACCGGCCTGGGCAACCGCCGCAAGCTGGACGCCGTACTCCAGGGCCTGCTGCACGCGGATCGCCGGCAGCGGCTGCCGTTCTCGCTGCTGATGCTGGACCTGGATCATTTCAAGCCCTACAACGATGCCTTCGGCCATCAGGCCGGGGACGATGCCCTGCGCGAGATCGGCCGGCTGCTCCGGGCCACGCTGCGCCCGGAAGACGCGGCCTTCCGTTACGGCGGCGAGGAATTCGTGCTGGTGATCCACGGCATCCACCTGCACCAGCTGCCTGCGATTGCCGAGCGCGTGCTGCACGCTGTCCGCGCCAACGACTGGCCGCTGCGGCCGCTCACCACCAGCATCGGCGGCGCCGAGGCCTGCGATGCCGATGTGTCGGCAGCGTCCCTGTTGCAGCGGGCCGATGCCGCGTTGTACCGGGCCAAGCGCAACGGGCGCGACCGCTTCGAGAAGACCGGCTGCGCGGAATGCCTGGCCGGTGCCAGCGGGCCGGAATCGATGCGGGCGCGCAGCTGGGATCAGCCGCCGCCCGGATGCCGCGCGGCCAGCCAGGCCTGACCTGCGCCGACGCCGGTTGCCGGCGCCGGCTACCGCGGGCGTGCCTCAGTGGTTGCCGGCGAACAGCTCGCGGCCGATCAGCATGCGGCGGATTTCGTTGGTGCCGGCGCCGATGGCGTACAGCTTGGCATCGCGCAGGATGCGGCCGGTGGCGAATTCGTTGATGTAGCCGTTGCCGCCCAGCGTCTGGATGCCTTCCAGCGCCACCTGCACGGCTGCTTCGGAGGCATGCAGCAGGCAGGACGCGGCGTCGATCCGGCTCTTGTGGCCAGAATCGTAATCGCGTGCGACCTGATAGGCGAAGGCGCGGCTGGACTGCAGCGCCGTGTACATGTCGGCGATCTTGGCCTGCATCAGCTCGAAGGTGCCGATGGCCTGGCCGAACTGGCGGCGCTCGCGCACGTAGGGCAGGGCGATGTCCAGCGCCGCCTGCATCAGGCCGATGGGGCCGCCGGACAGCACCAGGCGCTCGGTGTTCAGACCGCTCATCAGCACCTTGACGCCGTTGTTGACTTCGCCCAGCACGTTCTCGGCCGGGATCTCGCAGTTCTCGAACACCAGCTCGCAGGTGTTGCTGCCGCGCATGCCCAGCTTGTCCAGCTTCTGCGCGGTGGAGAACCCCTTCATGCCCTTCTCGACGATGAAGGCGGTCATGCACTTGCTGCCCAGCTCGCGGCTGGCGGTGCGCATGTAAACGATCAGTACGTCGGCCTCGGGGCCGTTGGTGATCCACATCTTGTTGCCGTTGGCGATCCACACGTCGCCCTTGAGCTCGGCGCGGCAGCTCATCGAGCCCACCACGTCGGAACCGGCGCCCGGTTCGCTCATCGCCAGCGCGCCCTTGAACTCGCCGCTGCACAGCTTGGGCAAATACTTCGCCCGCTGCGCTTCGTTGCCGTTGGCATGCAGGTTGTTGACGCAGAGATTGGAATGCGCGCCGTAGGACAGGCCGATCGCGCCCGAGGCGCGGCTGATTTCCTCCATCGCCACCAGATGGGCCAGATAGCCCAGCCCGCTGCCGCCGTACTCGCCCGGAACGGTCATCCCCAGCAGGCCCATCTCGCCCAGCATCGGCCACAGCTCCTGCGGGAACCAGTTGTCCTCGTCCGCCTTGGCCGCGCGCGGCGCGATCTCGGTTTCGGCAAAACGGCGGACCGCCTCGCGCAGGGCATCGATGTCTTCGCCAAGGGGGAAGGGGCGCATGGGATTCCTCGAAGGTGTCGGAAGGCCCGCTGGCGGCGGGCCGGATAGGTCAATTGTAATTGAGCGGCAACATGGCCCCGGCGCCGCAACAAAAACGCCCGGCGAGCCGGGCGTTTCAGCTAGGAAGCTCCGCTTGCCAAGCCCCCTTGAGTCAAGGGGGCGCCGCGACAGCGGCGGGGTTGTGGAAGCCAATTCAAGAATTGATCGGGCAGCGCCCGATCAATTCCCGCGGATGCGGCCCTGGAAGCGGGTGCGGCCGCGGCCCAGCGGCAGCTTCAGCTTGCCGATGGTCTCGATGCGCTCTTCGGCCAGGCGGTCGGCGGCGCGATAGGTCGGGATGCCGTCGCGGTCGGCGATCTCGTAGATGCGCGACAGGTTGTGGTAGATCGTGCGCATCATGCGCATGGCGCGCTCGCGGTTGTAGCCGTCGAGTTCCAGCGCCACGTTCATCACGCCGCCCGCGTTCACCGCGTAGTCCGGCGCGTACAGGATGCCGCGCTTGACCACTTCGTCGCCGATCTCGTTGTTGGCCAGCTGGTTGTTGGCCGAACCGCAGATCACCTTGAACTTGAAGCGGGGCAGGGTCTGCTCGTTGACGGTGCCGCCCAGCGCGCACGGCGAATACACGTCGGCCGGCACGTCGTAGATCTCGTCCAGGCCCACGGCCTCGGCGCCGTACTCGGTCACCGCCTTGTCCACCAGCGCCTGGTTGATGTCGGTGACGAAGATCTTGGCGCCGCGTTCCTTCAGCAGCTTCACGTATTCCATGCCGACGTGGCCCAGGCCCTGCACGGCGTAGGAATACTTGCCCACGTCCTCGTCGCCGAACTTGCGGTTCAGCGTGGCCATCAGGCCCTGCAGCGAACCGTAGGCGGTGAACGGCGAGGGGTCGCCCGAGCCGCCGTGGACCTGGTGCACGCCGGTCACGTACTCGGTCTCGCGGTACACGTATTCCATGTCGTTGACGTCGATGCCGACGTCCTCGGCGGTGATGTAGCGGCCGCCCAGCGATTCCACGAACTGGCCGAACGCGCGGAACAGCGCCTCGGACTTGTCGGTGGCCGGGTTGCCGATGATCACCGCCTTGCCGCCGCCGATGTTCAGGCCGGCCACGGCGTTCTTGTAGGTCATGCCGCGCGACAGACGCAGCACGTCGTTCAGCGCCTCGGCCTCGCTCTTGTACGGCCACATGCGGGTGCCGCCCAGCGCGGGGCCCAGCACGGTGTTGTGGATGGCGATGATCGCCTTCAGGCCAGCGTCCTTGTTGTGGCAGAACACGACCTGCTCGTGGCCGTAGATGTCGAGCGTTTCGAAGATCATTGCAAAAACTCCGGCCGGGTCCGCCGCGAACAACGGAACCGGTGGCTATGGGAATGGAAGCGGATATGTTGGCTGTGGCCGGGTGAACCCCCCGTCACAGCCACGCATTTTAGGCCATTCTCCGGAGCGGGGCCGGCATACGGATGGGTACGGCCGCCGGCGGGGCCGTCAGGGCGCGTTGCGCAGTGCGGGTGGCGATGCGGCGGTGGCGCCGCGCGCCGCAATCAGCCCGCGGCTTTCGGTGCCTTGAAACCGGCGCAGGGATCCGGGCGCTGGGCCGCGGGGATGCGGTGGACCTCATCGAAGGCGGTCGGGCTGGACGTGGGCTCCAGGAAACCCACCGCGCGCGGCGCCATGCCGTCGCGGCGCAGCCAGAACGGCACCGCGATATCGCCGCGCACATGGCCGTTGCCGGCAATCAGCACGACGCCGCTGGCCGCGTGCGTGCGCATGGTCTCGGCCATCACCACGTCGCGGGCGATCTGCGCCTTCGCCATCGGCGACACGAGCGTCTCCGGCAGCGCGCCGCAGTGGCTGTCGCGGACCTCGGCTTCCTGCGCGGCCAGCACGTCCGCGGGCAGGGCGTCCAGCCTGTAGCGGGCGATGAGTTCGGCCGGCAGCGCCGCGGCGAAGCCTTCCTTCACCACCCTGGATGCATCGGCGCGCGACAGGTTCGCGGCCAGCAGCGGCAACTTGTACTGCAGCGCCAAAGCGATCACCGGCTGGTAATGCGTCCAGGTCCAGCCTGCTTTCGCCGGGGCGACGCGCGCCACCACGCAGGCGGCATCGCCGCATTCGGCCATCGCCGTGTCCAGCGCCGGCTGCTGGCTGGTGTCGAACTGTTCCATCGCGATGGCCGGCCGCCAGCCCGCTTCCAGTTCCTTGCGCAGCAGCGCGGCGCGGGCGGCGTGGCCGTCGGCGTTGTCGTGCACCTCCCCCAGCAGCAGCATCCGCGGCGCGCTGGCCGGGGCGGCGTGCGTACAGGCGGCAAGGGCGGTCAGCAGGGCGGGAAACAGGACGGCGTGGCGCATGGAAATCACCCGGAAGTCCAGCGCAGCTTGCCACAGCGCTGGCCGGATTTGCCCGGCACCGCGTGGCAAGGCGGGGGGCGGGGCAGGGACCCCGCGTTACAATCGGCGATTACCCGAACACCCGTGGATTCGAGCGATGAGCACCCCCGCCGCCAACCTTCCCGAACCGCAGCAGCCCACCGCACTGGACGAACACCGCACGCCGCTACGTTTCGTCACCGCCGCCAGCCTGTTCGACGGCCACGACGCCGCCATCAACATCATGCGCCGGCTGATCCAGTCGCAGGGCGCGGAAGTCATCCACCTGGGCCACAACCGCAGCGTGGAAGACGTGGTGCGCGCGGCGCTGCAGGAAGACGCCGACGCCATCGCGCTGTCGTCCTACCAGGGCGGCCACGTGGAATACCTGAAGTACATGGTGGACATGTTGAAAGAGCGCGACGCCGCGCACATCCGCGTGTTCGCCGGCGGCGGCGGCACCATCACCCCGGAGGAAATCCGCGAGCTGGAAGCCTACGGCGTCGAGCGCATCTACCACCCCAATGACGGCATGCACATGGGGCTGGTGGCGATGATCGAGGACGTGGTCAAGCGCGCCGAAGCCGGTCGCATGCCGGTGGAGACGCCGCACAAGGTCGCGTTCGACAACGAGATCGAGATCGGCCGCATGCTCAGCGCCATCGAGGAACAGGCGCTGGACGAAACCGAACTGGCCCACCTGCGCAAGGAATGGCAGCTGGCCGGGGGCAAGACCCCCGTGGTCGGCATCACCGGCACCGGCGGCGCCGGCAAGTCGTCGGTCACCGACGAGCTGCTGAACCGCTTCCTGGCCAACTTCCCGGGCATGCACATCGCCGTGGTCAGCGTGGACCCCACCCGCCGCCGCACCGGCGGCGCGCTGCTGGGCGACCGCATCCGCATGAACTCGCTGCGCTCCCCGCGCGTGTTCATGCGCTCCATGGCCACCCGCCGCCAGCATGCTGCCACCAACGTGGTGCTGAAGGACTGCGTGGCGTTTTTGAAGTCGCTGGGCTATGACCTGGTCATCGTCGAGACCGCCGGCATCGGCCAGAGCGATTCGGAGATCGTCGACCTGGTCGATTTCCCCATGTACGTGATGACCAGCGACTTCGGCGCGCCCAGCCAGCTCGAGAAGATCGACATGCTGGATTTCGCCGAACTGGTGGTGCTCAACAAGTTCGACAAGCGCGGTGCCGAAGACGCCCTGCGCGACGTGCGCAAGCAGTGGAAGCGCAACCGCGTGGCGTTCCAGACCAAGGACGAGGACGTCCCGGTCTATCCCACCATCGCCAGCCAGTTCAACGACCCCGGCCTGAACTGGATGTTCGCCAACCTGTGCCGCCTGCTCGACGCGAAATGGTGTCAGGGACAATTTCCCGGCACCGATCGCACCGGCTGCACCCTCTTCGCCAAAATTGTCCCTGACACCATTTCGCTGCGCGAACCCCGCGCCACCGTCCTCATCCCCGGCAACCGCGTGCGCTACCTGGCCGAGATCGCCGAGCAGGGCCGCAGCATCAACGCCCGCATCGAATCGCAGGCGGAGATCGCCGACCGCGCGCAGTCGCTGTGGGACGCGCTGAAGGAACTGGGCGATGCCGCGCTGCCCAAGGCGCTGGACCTGTACCCGGCCGAAGCCCTCACCGACGGCGACGACCGCAGCCTGAAGACCCTGCGCCAGCGCTACAACGACGCCATCCAGTCGCTGGATTCCGACGCCCTGCGCCTGCTGCGCGACTGGCCGGCGCGCCTGAAGGCGATCACCGAGCCGGTGAACGAATACCAGGTGCGCGACAAGACCATCCGGGTGGAGAACTACCGCGAGTCGCTCAGCCACCAGCAGATCCCCAAGATCGCCGCGCCCACCTACAAGGCCTGGGGCGAGCTGCTGGTGTTCCTGCAGAAGGAAAACCTGCCGGGTTACTACCCCTACACCGGCGGCGTGTACCCGTACCGCCGCACCGGCGAGGACCCCATCCGCATGTTCGCGGGAGAGGGCACGCCGGAGCGCACCAACCGCCGCTTCCACTACCTCAGCGTCGGCCAACCCGCCGCGCGCCTGTCCACCGCCTTCGACAGCGTCACCCTGTACGGCGAAGACCCGGCGCCGCGCCCGGACATCTACGGCAAGATCGGCAACTCCGGCGTCAACGTGCCCACGCTGGACGACATGAAGAAGCTGTATTCCGGCTTCGACCTGTGCGCGCCCACCACCAGCGTGTCGATGACCATCAACGGCCCGGCGCCGATCATCCTGGCGATGTTCATGAACACCGCCATCGACCAGCAGGTGGAGAAATACCTGAAGGCCGACGACGCCCGCTGGCAGGCGGCGCAGCAGAAGATCGCGCAGCTGTTCGAAGGCCGCCAGCGCCCGGCGTATTCCGGCGAACTGCCGCAGGGCAACGACGGCCTGGGCCTGGCCCTGCTGGGCGTCACCGGCGATCAGCTGGTGGACGCCGAGACCTACGCGCGCATCAAGGCGGAAACGCTCAAGACCGTGCGCGGCACCGTGCAGGCCGACATCCTGAAGGAAGACCAGGCGCAGAACACCTGCATCTTCAGCACCGAGTTCGCCCTGCGCATGATGGGCGACATCCAGCAGTACTTCGTGGACAACGCCGTCCGCAACTTCTACTCGGTGTCCATCTCCGGCTACCACATCGCCGAAGCCGGGGCGAACCCGATCAGCCAGCTGGCCTTCACCCTGTCCAACGGCTTCACCATCGTGGAGTACTACCTTGCGCGAGGAATGCGCATCGACGACTTCGCGCCCAACCTGTCGTTCTTCTTCAGCAACGGCATGGACCCGGAATACACCGTCATCGGCCGCGTGGCCCGCCGCATCTGGGCCCGCGCCATGCGCGAGCGCTACGGCGCCAGCCCGCGCAGCCAGATGATGAAGTACCACATCCAGACCAGCGGCCGCTCCCTGCACGCGCAGGAAATCCAGTTCAACGACATCCGCACCACGCTGCAGGCCCTGTACGCGCTGTTCGACAACTGCAACAGCCTGCACACCAACGCCTACGACGAAGCCATCACCACGCCGACGGAAGAAAGCGTGCGCCGCGCCGTGGCCATCCAGATGATCATCAACAAGGAGTTGGGGCTGAACTTCTGCGAGAACCCGTGGCAGGGCAGCTTCATCGTGGACAAGCTCACCGACATCGTGGAAGAGGCCGTCTACAAGGAGTTCGAGGCCATCAGCGAGCGCGGCGGCGTGCTGGGCGCCATGGACACCATGTACCAGCGCGGCAAGATCCAGGAAGAAAGCCTGTACTACGAGCACAAGAAGCATGACGGCAGCCTGCCGCTGGTGGGCGTCAACACCTTCCTGCCCAAGGAACACGGCGGCGACATCGTCACCGAGATCGAGCTGATCCGCTCCACCGAAGAGGAGAAGGGGCAGCAGATCGACAATGTCCGCAACTACCAGCAGCTCCGCAACGCCCTTGTAGGAGGGGCTTCAGCCCCGATCGCGAACACCGATCGCGACGCCGGCCTCGCCTACCTCCAAAAAACCGCCCGCGACCGCCAGAACGTGTTCGCCGCGCTGATGGAGGCGGTGAAGACGCATAGCCTTGGGCAGATAAGCCATGCGTTGTATGACGTGGGTGGGGAATATCGGCGGAATATGTAAAGGTTAGTCATTTTGACTGCTGCTGCAAGGGGGAAGGGTGAAGTTCAATGATGTCCAAATTAATTCTGTTGCTGAGCTTATTACCACGTTAAAGACTCATGCGGCGGAAACTAGTGGCGAGGCTCGGTGGTTTCGCGGGCAGGAAAACTCCACGTGGCAGTTGACGCCTAGCATTTCGCGCAATGAGGGTGATCCGCTAAAGCGTGAGTACGAGAACCTAAAAAGGTTCCGCCAGATGGCTCCTCGCTTCATCGACCTGCAACCGAGAGATGAGTGGGAGTGGCTCTTCCTGATGCAGCACTACGCCGTGAAAACGCGACTGCTTGACTGGACGGAAAGTCCGCTGGTTGCACTCTATTTTGCGGTCTTAAAAGGTGCTGAAGACAACAGTGATGCTGCCTTGTGGGTAATATTGCCCGCCGCACTAAACAAACTTACGGGATGGGAAGAGCTTCAGTCCAAGGCGGGTATCCCGTTCTTCGGGATGGACAAACAACTGGAAGCGTATTTGACCTCTAATGTAGTTAATACGCCGGCGGGATCCGGTTCAGGCCCGATCGCGGCGGTGGCTCCTCGAACCTCCGCGCGAATCGCAGCGCAGCTAGGTGTTTTTACGGTTTTTCATGCGGATTTTTCGCCGTTGGAATTGATCGGCGATGAAAGTCATATATGGCGCTATGTGATTCCCTCCGCATCAAAACAGAGAATAAGAGAGGAACTTGCAGTGCTGCAAATGAATGAGTTCGCTCTTTTTCCTGAACTTGATAAGCTGGGCGGCATGGTCTCTGCTGGAGGGGTCGCATGAAGGCTGCGCCATTCGAAGTTACACAGATGCCTCAGTCGAGTGTGCTTTATTTGTACTCTATTAGGGATAAGATCGATCTAGATCCTGCTTATCAACGAGAAGGAGAGATTTGGTCGCTGTTTAAAAAGCAGCTCTTGATCGACTCTCTGCTGAACGGGTTTGATATTCCGAAGATATATTTTCACGATACCGGTCCAGCGGGTTCTAAACGTTATGCTGTCATCGACGGGAAGCAGCGGCTGCAAGCCATATGGGGCTTCTTGGATGATGATTTCCCGCTTTCGGATGACTTCATTTTGTATGGTAACAGTGATGTGTCAATCGCTGGACTCAAGTATTCCGAGATATCAAAGAAGCTTCCTAGTCTAAAGATTCGACTTGACGCAACGAGTTTATCTGTCTTTCGCGTGGAAGCAGCGGATCTTGAGTTCATCGAGGAAATGTTCAGTAGGCTCAATGAAGCCGTTCCATTGAGTTCTGCAGAGAAGCGGAGGACTGGCGGTGGCGCGGCCTCTCGTATGATTTCCGAACTGGCGAGCCACGAGTTCTTTATCAGAAGCATCAGCTTTCGTGACCATCGGGCTCGCTACTTCGATGTGGCAAGTAAGATTGCGTATCTTGAAGCGGTCGGTGCCGTTGCTGACACGAAGCGGGAATTTCTGGATGGATTCGTGCGTCGTGCCAAAAATGAGGAGAAAGCGCGAGCACAGCTCGAGGATGCAATCGATCGGGCTCGGGTCGTTCTGGACACCATGACATCGGTGTTCGAAGCCAGTGACCCGTTGTTGAAGCAGGTTGGCTTGATTCCTGTCTATTACTGGCTTTTCCGCGCGTGTTTGGAGATTGGGGCCGAAGGCGAGCTGACTCGTCGGAAGTTTCAAGCGTTTGAAGAAAAGAGGCACTCAGCCAAACAAGGGTGGGCGGGAGAACTCGACTTCGACATGAGCGCAATCTCGCAGTTCAATCGCTTATCTCAGACTCCCAATGATACTTACGCAATTGAATTTCGGGTTGCGGTATTAGTTGACCAGGTCCTTCCGCTTAAATGGAAGGAAGAAGTGTTGAAGAATGCGGGCCGAATGGCGTTTATGGCGTCTGATTTCAGGCAATAAAGGTGTCAGGGACAATTCCTCGCCAATTGGGGTGTGCGGGCGAGGGAAAAAAAGGTGTCAGGGACAATTTCCGATGTGCGTTTGCGCAAGAGGCTGATCGACTGACGCCTCGCGGGCGGGGAGGCTGTGGTCATGGCCCGCCTGCCTCGCCCCGATCTCGCCGGTATTCCCCAGCACGTAGTGCAGCGGGGTAACAATCGGTTGCCCTGTTTCCTCGATGACGATGACCGCCAGCGCTACCTGCAGTGCCTGCTGGTTGCGCTTGCCCGCTTCGATTGCCGGTTGCATGCCTACGTGCTGATGGAC